>NZ_JBHULR010000004.1:320438-484048 GCF_042684625.1 Sphingobacterium suaedae
AGCAGCTGAATTACCATTGTTGAAGAACTTGTCTGCGTCAGCTTCGATTGCTGCAACTAAGCTTTTTAATTTGTTGTAGTTTTCCATTTTTAATTATATAATTTTAGTTTCTATTAATTCTTGATCTAAGATATCATAAATATACAAAAACAACGAAGTAAACCGCATTTTTTGTATCTAAATTCACAAATAAATTTATTGTGAGGCGTTTATTCTACAATTTTTAATTCATCAATTATATTTTGCGCGCCGGCAAATTTATCGATGATGAACAATACGTAACGAATGTCTACAGAGATAGTACGTTGAAGTACAGGGTCGAAAATGACATCGCCCGCCATGGCTTCGATGTTTCCGTCGAACGCCAAACCGATTAATTCTCCATTTCCGTTTAAGACGGGTGATCCGGAATTTCCGCCGGTGATGTCCTGATCGCTTAGGAAGTTTACAGGCATGTAACCTGCTTTGTCTGCATAGCGTCCATAATCTTTGGCCTCATAGAGGTCCATTAATCGTTTCGGTAAGTCAAACTCTTCATCATTCGGTTTGTATTTTGCAATAGTACCTTTTAATGTGGTATAATTATTAATTGTTGCGTCGTTACGTGGGTCTGCCGGCAGTGCGCGGATGGTTCCGTAGGTAAGGCGCAAAGTCGAATTCGCATCGGGGTAGTATTTACCTTTTGGATTAGACGCAAGTACACCGGCAATGTACTTACGGTAAGCTGCCTGGAATTTGTCATTTGCAGCCTCTGTCTCCGGTGTACGTTCTCTGTACTTATCCATGAGTGACTTGGATAACAAGAACAAGGGGTCATTGTCTACTTTTGCTTCCGTCGGGTTTGCTAAAAAGGCATTTAGATTATCTAGGGAAGAGAAAATACTTTGTTCGAACGCTTGCTGGACATCCGCTTGGAAGTTTGCGTTGTTTTTAGCGGCTAACTGCTGGATATAAGGCGCAATGTTACCTGCTTTTTTTGCATACAAGTTCAGTTCGTCGGCTAGTACGTCGATTTCTAAAGGAATGTGTATGTCTTCGAAAGTTTCGGCAAAACCGGCTTCAAAAGATGGACGCATTTCCGCGCGTTTTGCGTCGTTCGCTGCAGCATACTGTTTCAGCGCGCTCCCTAAGCTATAGGGCAGGGCGGCGAATGTAGAAGAACGCAACATTCCGATCAAATAATTGTCATGTCGAGCTTTTTCGTTCGTAGTTGCATAATATGCATTGATGGTCGTCAAGACGTCGCCATATTGAGTTTTGTTTGCTTTTTTGTTTGCCCACTTTTGGAATTTCGCCTCTTGTACACGCTTGGTGGCAGCCGTTTTATGTTTTGTCAATGCATCGATCATACCCTGGCGATTTTTCCAATAGTTAGCAACACCGGAGTACGTAGACGCATAGTTCAACTTAACCGCCTGGTCTTTGTCCATGTGTTTTTTCATCGCATCCATTCCCACTTTAGATGCTTCTACCCATGCGGGGTAAGCATAATTAACATTCTGATCGATGCCGGCCGCATTCATCCAACGGTTGGTGCGGCCTGGGTAACCAAGAATCATCGAGAAGTCTCCTTCTTTGACGCCTTTTATACTGATCGGCAAAAAATGCTTCGGCTTAAGAGGAACATTGTCTTCCGAGTATGCTGCAGGATTACCATTTTTATCGCCGTACACACGAAAAATAGAAAAGTCGCCGGTATGTCTTGGCCATTCCCAGTTATCGGTATCGCCGCCAAATTTTCCAATGCTGCTAGGAGGCGTGCCGACTAACCGTACGTCTGTGTAATCCTGATAAACAAAATAGTAATACTCGTTGCCGTTGTAAAAGGATTTAACCGATACCACATATTTGCCTCCTTCGCTGTTCTCCTGTTCAATTTTCGCGATTTCCTGATTGATGATTTTTTCGCGTTCCTTTTCAGTCATTTGATCGTTCACCAAACCTAAGATACGTTTTGATACATCATCCATACGAACGAAGAAACGCACTGAAAGTGATTTAGGTTTCAATTCTTCTTGTAGTGATTTTGCCCAAAACCCATTAGTCAAATAGTCATGCTCAGGCGCAGAGAGTTCTGCGATTGCGCCGTATCCACAGTGATGGTTGGTGAAGACTAATCCTTGCCCAGAAACAATTTCGGCCGTACATCCGCCGCCAAACTGCACGATAGCATCCTTTAGTGAGGAATTGTTAATGCTGTAGATTTCTTCGGCTGTTAGTTTTAAGCCTTTTTTCTGCATGTCGGCTTCGTTCAGCCTTTTGATATGCATTAAGAACCACATCCCCTCGTCGGCAAATGTGGTCATACTCACCATACTGAAGAGTATGAAAAACCAAATTTTTTTCATATGTGTGTTATTTGTGTTTATTTATCATATGGAATATGCATGTGTGTTTGAGATCCGACCCATGTATATTTCATATTCAACCAATTTTATAACACAAAGTTGATTTAAATCACTGGCAAAACAAAATTTTGTAAAATAAAATTTGGAACGTAGCGTTTCTTCCTGCTTTTAATCGGATCGCTTAAGTCTCATATTTTGACTATCTTTGTCGAATGGCATCATTTGAAGATTTCAAATTAAATAAACAATTGCTCGGGGCAATTGCGGAGGCAGGATACGAAGTGCCGACTGAAATTCAGCAAAAAGCGATTACGCCTATATTAGCCGGACAAGACGTGCTCGGTATCGCTCAGACTGGTACAGGGAAAACAGCAGCTTTTGTATTGCCCATGTTAATGAAATTGAAGTATGCCCAAGGCAACGATCCGCGTGCATTGATCCTTTCTCCTACGCGGGAGTTGGCCATGCAAATTGAAGAAAATATTCGGACCTTTTCGACTTATTTGGATCTGCGGACGGTGGTTTTATATGGAGGATTAGGGCCTAAAACACAGAAAGAGCAATTGCAAAAAGGATGTGACATCATCGTTGCCACGCCTGGACGTTTTCTCGATCTATATTTAGCTGGGGACGTTCCCACCAAATCGTTAAAATTTTTGGTGATGGATGAGGCGGATAAAATGATGGATATGGGATTCATTAGCAAGATCCATCGTATTCTGGAAGTTGTCCCTAGAAAGCGGCAAAATTTACTGTTTTCTGCCACGATGAGCGAATTGGTACGGAAAATTGCGGGCGATTTCCTAGCATTTCCAACGGTGATCGAAGTCACCGAGCAAGCAACGCCTGCGCAAACCGTGACACAGTCGCTGTATGAAGTGCCTAATCTAAAGACTAAGTTGAACCTGTTGCAGCATTTGCTACAAGACGATGCGTCATTTCATCGTATCATTGTCTTTTGCAAGACAAAGACTGTTGCAGATAATGTTTTTCATTATTTAGAGCGGAAATATGGCGAAGATCATGTGCGTGTTATTCACGCCAATAAAGGGCAGAATACACGGATCAACTCCATTCAAGCCTTTAAAGACGGGCATATTCGCATCCTGGTGGCGACGGATGTCGCTGCTCGAGGATTAGATGTGTCGAACGTGAGTCATGTTTTCAACTTTGATGTGCCAATCGTTGTCGAGGATTACGTGCACCGTATCGGACGGACGGGACGGGCTTTTCATCAGGGCGATGCGATCACATTCTGTAATCCTGCCGAGCGTTATTACGTTGATAAAATTGAGAAATTGATCCGCCAAAACATCCCGGTGCATGAGGTGCCGGCGGAAGTTTTTGTGGAGAAGACCGGGTTTGAGGAACGACAGGCAATAGCGCGTGAAATTGACAACCAAAAAAAGAAAGATGATCCCGATTTTAAAGGGGCATTTCATGAAAAAAAGTACGCCATAAAAGCAAAGGCAAATAATGCCAAGGGCAAGAAACCAAAGAAAAACAATAGAAAGCGATTTTCATGAAGTTAACACCGCTAAATATTGTTTTAGCCTGCTTTCTGACATGGATGATTTCGGAATGGGGGAATGACCAGCTTCACATGAGTTGGTGGTGGGTGGTTATTTTCGTCATTGTCGTAGTGCTTACTGACGTGCTGTTCCGAAGTTTCGTGAAGGATGTTAAGAAGCTCTGGTATGCACAGATGGGCTTTATTTTAATGACAAGCATCGTTGTGGTGTTTCTCCGGATTTTAGGATATTCAGGAGCATAATTGACAGCAAAAGAGGTATATGTTTCTGAAGTTAATATATATTGAAAAATGAAGAAAGCAGAGATAAAACTAAACGTTACCCTGGACGAACAAAATGTTCCAGACACGATAGACTGGTCATCTACCGACGGAGAAACGTCTGACGAGATGCCAGCCAAGGCCATGTTTTTGGCATTGTGGGACGCACAATATAAGAATTCATTGCGTATCGACCTATGGACGAAGGATATGCCTTATGATGAAATGAAACGTTTCTTCTACGAAACATTACAAACATTAGGCGACTCGTTTTTGCGTGCATCGGGTGGCGATCCCATGGCCGACAAGGTAATCGGCGATTTACGCGACTATTGCGCCCACTTTGCAGATAAGATGGAGGTGCTCGAACCGGAAGGATAGCACTATATCCACACGGATAGCTGCTTTGGCCATGTAGTCATAAAGCACATGGAACCATTCCTGATTACCGTGGTGCCGGCCATTGGTGCAACACCGTAACTGAATATATGCCGAAAATTGTGTCATTTGGCGGAAGGGGTATTTCGTTACTGATAGAAGATAGAACGGGCTGTTTACGCTAGCGTTGTCCGACGTTCGGGGAGCAGTTGGTGGAGGTAGCTCCTAATATTTTATTTAAAAAAATGCTACACGCTACTTTTTAATTTTTTTTAATTTTGTTTATGAACTATTTTCTCGTCAAGTCGGAACCCTTCAAGTATAGTTGGGATCAATTCAATAAGGATGGACAGACCTTTTGGGACGGTGTACGTAACTACCAAGCGCGCAATAACCTGAAGGCGATGAGAAAGGGGGACTTGGTGCTTTTTTACCACAGTAATGAAGGAAAAGAAGTGGTAGGTATTGCCAAGGTAGTGAAGGAGTTTTATCAAGATCCGACGACGGAGGACGAACGTTGGGTCGTTGTTGATTTGGCTCCTGTAGAAACCTTTAAAACGCCCGTGACACTGGAAGTTATAAAAGCAGATGGATTGCTACAGGACGTTGCTTTAGTGAAGCAGGGACGACTTTCGGTGATGCCCTTAAAAGCAGAAGAATTCGATCGTATTGTCGCTTTAGGATCGGAATAACAGGACATAAATGGCTATGTACGTCGATATGTACGCAGCCATTTTTCCATTTACTCCTTAACAGCACTGCTGATTAAATTCTGTATTTCGACAGCATTTTCCGGTTTAAGCTTGCCGCCCAGGATTAAACGTAGTTCCCGTCTCTGTGAAGCTTTCTCAAATAGTTCCCTTTCTGTTTGTGTCTCTGGAATAAGTTCTGGTACAGGCGTGGGTTTGTTTTCTTTATCAATGGCCACGAATGTGTAATATGCTTCGTTTGATTTTTCTTTTGTTCCTTCCGGTAGATTTTGTGCAAATATCTCCATACGGACCTCCATCGATGTAGAGAACGCTCGTGTCACCTGCGCTTGGATGGTAACGACTTCCCCGAGCTTGATAGAGCGTTTGAAGGATACATTATCTACCGACACTGTAACAACTGGACTATTTGAGTGCTTTTGTGCAGCCATAGCCGAACAGATATCCATCCAATAAAGTAGGCGCCCACCCATTAGATTTCCGAAGGTATTGGTGTCGTTGGGGAGGACGAGTTCATTCATCTCGGTATACGATTCTTTGGCAAATTTTTTATTCATGAGATTGGAATATTAGCAGTTGTTTTTCTATTATATTGAATGATTCTACCAATGGTGTTGGATAGAAGCCTAAGTCGGTTTTGGCTTTTTCGAGATAGAAGCCAGTCGTGCGTGGTCGATTCTGATCTTGTCCGAGCTCGCGCGCAGTAACCGGCCGAATAAGTGTTTTATCGAGGTTCCAATAGCAGGCTACCTGTTCTGCGATTTCTAAAATGCTGAACATCGTATCGCTTGAAATGTGGTAAATACCGGTGGCCTGTCTTTCCATCGACCGTATACAGGCATCCGCTAGATCGTCTACCCATGTAGGCATCCGCCATTGATCACACACGACGGAAATACTATCGCCGCGAGATAGATTGTCTTTTACCCAAAGAACAATATTCGATCGTCCTTTATCGGCGATGACGCCGTACACCAAGATCGTTCGGAGAATAGCTGCTTGAGCGCCTGACGCCAATATTCGTTTTTCAGCCTCCTGTTTGCTGATGCCATAATTATTGCAGGGGCGGGGGGCGTCGTTTTCACGGTAGGGCCCTGCGATTCCGTCGAAGACAAAGTCGGTAGATAGGAAGGTTAAATGAATTTGCTGTTCTTGACAAAATGTGGCGATTTTTTCCGTTGCGACCACATTCACTTCGAGACATCGTTCTTGCTGTTGCTCACATCGTTCGACGCTTGTCATTGCGGCAGCATGGACTATATGTGTCGGATGAAAACGTTGGGCGATCGCGGCAAAATGGGGCATGTCCGTAATATCTGCCTGCGCAAAAGATTCCTGCGGCAGGTGTGGATTGCGGTTTGCGCTTGCAGATACTCCTAGGACCGTTACTCCCTTTCTGTTGAGAAGTTTGTCTAAAAGTTTTTGACCTAATAGGCCATTTGCTCCCGTTACCAGTATACGCATCTTCGTTCTAGTTTGTCCAAATAAAGTCCATCTTTGGCTGTTGCATGGAATTGTCAATTACCCTTCGCTCTAGTTCTAGGATAGAAGTTAGTGCTTTATAATCTATTTTTTCAGGGTCATCTCCCGGCTTATGGTAGTCGACATGTCCACCGGTATGGAAAAACAGGACAGGAATGTTTTTTTTGTAAAAAGAGGTTTGGTCGGATCCGCCATTTCCGTCTCTGCTCGTATAGAATTTAATGTCGCTGGTGATACCCTCAAAGATGGCTGGAAATTTTGAACTCGTTCCATATCCTATAATCGCGACGCCATTATCTGGGTTGTACCGGCCAATCATGTCCATATTGAGCATCCATTGTATATTTTCTAGGGGCAAGGTAGGGTGTTCTGTAAAGTACTTTGAACCAATTAATCCTAACTCCTCTGCACCAAATGCTATAAATAGCAGGTTGTATTTTTCTTTGTTATTATTCGTTGCGTAATGACGGGCGAGTTCGAGGAGCCCCGCCACGCCGGAAGCATTGTCATCCGCACCATTGTGGATTTTTCCTACGCCGAGGGAGTCGCGCGAGCTACCTTGATGCCCTTCGCCTAAATGGTCGTAGTGAGCACCCACTACTACAGTATATGCACTGCCGTTGTCTAAGAAACCGATCACGTTATCTGCTCGTCGAATGCTGTCTTTAACGATAACGCGTCGCACTCTTGCTTCAAACGTTTGTCGGTATCCTTTTTCGCCTTTTGGCGTTAAGCCATATTTTTTAAATTCATTTTCAATATATTTTGCCGCTTTTGCCGCCTGTTTGGAGCCCGTACCTCGGCCTTTCATCTTATCGTCGGCAAGATAATAAATGTGTTTTTTTAGTTTCTCTGTCTGGATTTGGGCGGACGTAGTGCGAAATGTTAGGAAGGATAACATAAGAACGGCTACTATTTGTAGCAAAAAAGGATCTTTTTTCATGATTCAAATATAAGGTTTCCTCGTAAAACATTCATTGCCGGAAGTGAACTCGTGCGTATGACGAAAATGTGGTGGAAAGATTGAGCATGTCGCGAGGATATTAACAATTGGCCGGGGCGTATTCCTATTTTTCACCGTAACCTTGATCGCTTGTAAGCAAAAAGCCCTGCAACGGCAGGGCTTCGGTTAGTCTTCTAATACTTCGCTATTGACACTTTCTTTTTCGATGTGTTCTTCCTTAAAATAGCGCCGTTGAAAGATTAAGATTAAGAATACTCCCACGGATATGGCAGAGTCTGCTATGTTAAAGACCGGACGAAAGAATAGAAAATGCTCGCCTCCCCAAATGGGAAACCAGTCAGGAAAATTTCCTTCAATTAGCGGAAAATAGAGCATATCGACCACCTTTCCATGAAAAATTGACGAATAGCCTCCTCCTTCTGGAAAGAGCGTAGCTTTATCATAAAAAGTACTTTCGCTGAAGATTATTCCGTAAAATGTAGAATCGATAATGTTACCTAAGGCTCCGGCAAATATCAGTGCGACATTGAGTATGAAGCCACGATGATATTTGTTTTTTACCATATAAAAGAGACCATATCCTATACCAGCTACGGCAACTATCCGGAACAGGGTGAGGAATAATTTGCCGAATTCTCCGCCGAATTCCATGCCATAGGCCATTCCATTATTTTCAATAAAATGAATCAGGAATTTATTTCCGAGGATATTAAAATCCTGGCCGATTGTCATATTTAGTTTCACCCAAAATTTGGATAGCTGATCCACAAGTAGGACGATCGCAATAAGTATCAGGGGTCTTGAGTAGCCTTTCATATACATAAAGAATAAGTTTGTCCCCATTGTTATGTGGAGACAAACTCATCCTAACATCTTTCAAAAAATTAGTACTGTTTGTTTTTCGCTTCTATACTGAGCGTTGTATGTGGAACTGCCTTTAACCGCTCTTTTTGAATCAATTTACCGGTTTCTCTACAAATGCCGTACGTTTTGTTTTCTATTCGTACCAAGGCAGCTTCCAAGTTGTCTATAAATTTCTTTTGGCGGGCTGCCAGCTGGTTTACTTGTTCCTTTTCTAACGTTGCAGAACCATCTTCGAGTGTCTTGTATGTTCCAGCCGTATCATCAGTGCCATTGGCGTTGCTATTGCTCAATGTCGATGTTAAAGCCGAAAGCTCTTCTTTTGCAATGCGAAGCTTTTCAAGAATAATATCTTTAAACTCTTGAAGTTCAGCGTCACTGTACCGTGTTTTTTCGTTAGTCGTTCCCATAATTAAACTTTTTCAATTAATACCCTTAATTCCATACCATCGATTTCGATTGTATCTCCTGACTCAACGGATGTTTCAAAATCCAAAGAGTTTGCTAGAATTTCGGTGCAAATATACGACAAATTATCATTTACAGCATCTTGAATTTCAGTATTTTGACTAACTGATACGCGAATTCTATCGGTAACTTCAAGTCCTTTTTCTTTCCTTAAGTTTTGAATTCTGTTGACTAATTCTCTAGAAAGCCCTTCCTTCTTCAATTCTGATGTAATATGCACATCCAGTGCAACGGTTAACTTGCCGAGGTTTGCCACTTGCCATCCAGCCACATCTTCTGCAATAATTTCGACATCCTCTGGTTTGATACTATATGCTGTGCCCGGGAGTGCTAAAACACCTTGTAGTTCTAATTCGCTAATTTGTGTATCGTTTAGCGATTGAATTGCCCCGGCCACCAATTTCATATCTTTACCAACTTTCGCGCCAAGAACTTTGAAATTTGGTTTTATTTTCTTTTTTATAATACCGGTGGTATCTGTGATGAAATCGATTGCCTTAATATTTGTTTCCGAAAGAATCAATTCTTTAACTTTCTCCACTTTTTCTTGGAATGCGTTATCCAATACAGGAACCAAGATCTTGTTCAACGGTTGTCGCACATTGACGCCCGTTTTTTTACGTAAAGACAGGGTCAATGAAGAGATGTCTTGTGCCAAAGCCATACGTTCCTCAAGGGCTTTATCCACCCAGGCTTCTTGGTATACCGGAAAATCGGCTAAGTGTACGGATTCGTGCTGTTCCTTATTTGTTCCAGCGTGGAGATCCAAATAAAGCTGATCAGAGAAGAATGGCGAGATCGGTGACATCAGCTTTGCAATGGTATCCAAACACGTGTACAACGTTTGGTAAGCGGAGATTTTGTCCGTTGTATAGTCACCCTTCCAGAATCGGCGACGACATAAGCGAACATACCAGTTGCTGAGGTGTTCATCAACGAAGTTTTGAATAGCACGAGCAGCTTTCGTCGGCTCGTAATCTGCGTAACACGCATCTACCTCTTTTGTCAGGCTGTTCAATAAGGAAAGAATCCAGCGGTCTATTTCCGGTCTTTCTTGAATGGTAATGTCCGGCTCCGCATACGTGAAATTGTCGATGTTGGCATAGAGCGCAAAGAAAGCGTAGGTATTGTAAAGTGTGCCGAAGAACTTACGGCGCACCTCTTCTAGTCCCTCTGCATTAAATTTGAGGTTGTCCCACGGGGCGGCATTGCTGATCATATACCAACGGGTTGCATCGGCACTGTATTGTTCGATGGTTGCAAAGGGGTCAACTCCATTTCCGAGACGCTTGGACATTTTATTGCCGTTTTTATCCAGAACGAGGCCATTGGAAACGACGTTTTTAAATGCGACAGAACCTCGTATCATCGTGGATATGGCGTGTAACGTGAAGAACCATCCGCGTGTTTGGTCGACTCCTTCGGCGATGAAATCAGCGGGGAAGGCATGGTCATATCCTTCCTGGAAAGGATAGGTGTCGCCTGCGGCGAGCTTCGCATGGTCCAGCCCCCATTGTGCGTAAGGCATTGCGCCTGAATCAAACCATACATCGATTAAATCAGGCTCCCGAAACATCTTTTGGCCATTTTCGGAAATCAAAATAATGTCATCCACATAAGGGCGGTGTAAATCCAGATCCTCTGTGCCAAACTTAGAAAGATACGCTTGATTTATTTTCTTCTCCTCCGCACTCAGCACATCGGATTGTATGGAGGCCTCGAGTAACTCTTTTAATTCCGGAAGAGATCCGACGCAGACTTCTTCATTTTCATCCGCGGAACGCCAAATAGGTAATGGAGTTCCCCAATATCTAGAGCGAGAAAGGTTCCAGTCTACGAGATTCTCCAGCCAGTTGCCAAATCGTCCTGAACCGGTGGCCTCAGGTTTCCAGTTGATCGTTTTGTTTAATGCTACTAATTGGTCTTTAACGGCAGTGGTGCGAATGAACCAACTATCAAGCGGGTAATACAAGACGGGTTTATCCGTACGCCAGCAGTGCGGGTAGGTATGTTCATATTTTTTGACGTCGAACGCTTTATTTTCCTCTTTCAGCTTAATAGCAATTAGTACATCGGTCGGCCGAAAATCTTTATCGGCGCGTTCTTCGGCAGAATAATATTCTTCTTTTACGAAACGACCGGCAAAATCCGTTATTTCTTTTACAAATCGACCTGTGCGATCCACGGTCGGAACATCCTTTCCGTTTTCATCGCGGACAAGGATTGCAGGTACGTCATTCTCTTTCGCCACGCGAAAGTCGTCTCCTCCATAGGTCGGTGCCGCGTGGACAATCCCCGTACCATCTTCGGTCGTTACAAAGTCTCCAGCGATCACCCGGAATGCTTTCTCTTGGAGTTCCTCACTGGTAATATAAGGAAGGAGCTGTTCATAGCGTAATCCAACTAGACTTTCGCCTTTAAAAGATGCTGCGATTTCCCATGGAATTACTTTATCTCCTGGCTGATACTCCTGAAACGACGCGTTTTCGCCTTCAGCTTTGAAGTGTTTACTTACCAAGTTTTTGGCTAATATAACTGAAATTGGAGAGCCTGTATATTGGTTGAAGGTTTTGACTTTTACATAGTCAATGTTTTTCCCAACAACGAGTGCCGTATTGCTAGGCAGTGTCCATGGTGTTGTCGTCCAGGCAATGAAGGCAACATCTTCATCGTCAGCTTCCACCAGGGTCGCTATCATCGGATGTACCTGTTTCTTGTCTAGCCGGAATTCAGCGACAATAGTCGTATCTTTTACATCTTTATACGTGCCGGGCTGATTCAATTCATGCGAACTTAATCCAGTACCGGCAGCAGGAGAGTAGGGCTGAATGGTATATCCTTTATATAAAAGCCCTTTTTTATATAATTCTTTTAAGAGATACCACAAGGTTTCTATATACGCCGTTTGATAGGTGATATAGGGATTCTCTAGATCGACCCAATATCCCATTTTCTGGGTTAGGTCATTCCAGACATCTGTATATTTCATTACCTCTTTCCGGCAGGCATCGTTATAGGCTTCGACCGATATTTTTTTTCCGATATCTTCTTTCGTGATGCCTAAGGTCTTCTCTACGGCAAGTTCAATGGGGAGTCCATGAGTATCCCAACCGCCTTTACGCTTTACTTGATATCCTTTTAGTGTTTTGTAACGACAGAAGATGTCTTTAATGGAGCGGGCCATCACGTGGTGTATTCCCGGCATACCATTAGCCGAAGGAGGGCCTTCGTAAAATGTGTACGGTTTACTTGCAGGACGATTCGAAATACTTTTTTCAAAAATGTTATTCGATTCCCAACGCTTCAATATTTCCTTGCCAATTTCAGGCAGATTTAACTGCTTATATTCCTTGTACATCCGAATTTACTATATTTTATTAAAGGTCGCTAATTTAACGATTTTATATTTAAGAATAAATAGGGAATTGCGACGCCTAAACGGGAAGATCAATGTGGTTTTTTCAATGCTTGCGCATTCCGGGCGTGCCCATAAATGAGGAAGAAGGTTAATTTGATTTTCCGTAGAAAAAATAGCGTTCTACGAGGTGAGGGGTGACCGGTGGAAAGGAACGAAAGGAGGCGCGCTATAGGCCTCCTTGGTTATATTAAAAAAATGGCTTAGGCGGAGAACGAACTTCCGCATCCACAGGTGCTTGTTGCATTCGGATTATTGAACGTGAATCCGCGTGCGTCTAACCCATTTTTGAAGTCTATCTCCATGCCTGCTAGATACATGCCATGGGCTCTGTTCATGAACACCCGTATTCCGGCGATGTTATATTCGTTATCTCCATCTTTTTTTTGATCGAATCCCAAAATGTAGCTCATGCCAGAACAACCTCCGCCTTCTACACCTACACGCAATCCAAAATCGGCGCCAATTTCCTGTTGGTCGATTAATTTCTTTAGTTCCTGTACAGCTCCGTCTGTTAAGCTCACAGGAGCTGCTGCTGTTACGGTTTCTAAACTCATTAGAATCAATTTTTAAACTCGTTCGAATTAAACAAAAATACATATTTTTAGCCATATTTTTTGGTAACTCCTATTTTTGACACTTAAAAAACAATAACGATGAGCGACGAATTTGCTGATATTTTCGTACAGATTTTGTCTGTAACAATTGGGGTGATAGGGGGCGCTTTTGTTTCATTTAAATTGCTGTGGCCCAACATAGAATCGTATATGTGGAAGGTGCGGGCGATTAGTCAAGATAGGGACGAGAAGCGTGTTTTTCAACAATTGCGTTTTGCTGCCTATGAACGGTTGCTATTATTGACCGCCCGTATGGAACCCCGTGAGGTCATGTTGCGACAAGAGCGACAAGATACCGATGTGCGGCATTTCAAACAACAGGTGATTGCGGATATCGAAAGGGAATTCCAACACAATATGACGCAGCAATTATATGTTTTGGATGCAGCCTGGCTTATTGTTCGGGAATTGAAAGATAATACGGTGGCACTTTTTAAAAATGCAACCGAAGGGTTGACCGATGAGACAACAGTTGACCAGTATATTGGCCTTATTTTGACCCGCATGGGGAAACTGGTCGATAATCCATACCATGCTGCACAGATATTGTTGCGCAAGGACGTGCAATCGTAAAAAGATTGCAGAGGATGTCCAAGCTTTTTGCTGGATTTATACTATATTTGCAACAAATTTAGAAAGTTAATAGAATTTACTCCTTAAGAATATTCATAATGGAAAGAGATCAGGTCGTTTTTAACCTAATAGCTGACGAGCTAAAGCGCCAAGAAGAAGGCATTGAGTTAATTGCTTCGGAGAACTTTGTGAGCAAGCAAGTTATGGAAGCTGCAGGTTCTGTATTGACGAATAAATATGCGGAAGGCCTTCCCGGAAAGCGTTATTACGGTGGGTGTGAGGTGGTTGATGAAATTGAAAGTATTGCCATCGACCGTGCAAAGCAACTTTTTGGAGCAGAATGGGTAAACGTACAGCCTCACTCTGGAGCGCAAGCCAATGCGGCTGTATTTTTAGCGACCCTACAGCCTGGTGATAAAATCTTAGGATTGGATCTTTCTCATGGTGGACACTTGACCCACGGTTCTCCTGCCAACTTGTCTGGTAAAGTGTACCAACCTTTGTTTTATGGAGTGAAGGAGGAAACAGGGTTAATCGATTATGAACAATTAGAAGAAACCGCGCTTCGTGAAAAGCCGAAAATGATTATCTGTGGAGCTTCTGCCTATTCTCGTGATTGGGATTATGCACGTATCCGTAAGGTAGCGGACGAAGTTGGTGCCCTGTTGATGGCTGATATTTCGCATCCAGCAGGTTTAATTGCAAAAGGATTGTTAAACGATCCGCTTCCACATTGTCATATCGTGACCACAACAACACACAAGACGCTCCGCGGGCCGCGTGGTGGGATGATTATGGTTGGGAAAGATTTTGAGAATCCATGGGGCATCAAGACGCCAAAAGGTGAAATCCGTACAATAACGCAGCTGCTTGATCTCGCCGTGTTTCCCGGTACACAAGGCGGTCCTTTGGAGCATACGATCGCAGCAAAGGCGATTGCATACGGCGAGGCTTTAACTGATGAGTATTTAGAGTATGCGAAACAAGTGCGGAAAAATGCGGCGACGTTGGCACAGTTCTTTGTAGAAAGAGACTACAAAATTATTTCAGGAGGAACTGATAACCACCTGATGCTGGTCGACTTGCGCAACAAAGATATTTCTGGTAAAGAAGCCGAAGCTGTATTGGGAAAAGCTGGTATTACGACAAACAAAAACATGGTCCCATTTGATACGCGTTCTCCGTTCGTCACATCGGGTGTGCGCTTTGGTACAGCGGCTATAACCACGAGAGGTGTTAAGGAAAACGAAATTATTCAGATCGGTGAGTTGATCGACGAAGCGTTAGCTAGCCGTGCTGATGATGCTGCGTTGGGTAAGATTCACGAAAAAGTGAAGTCTTTGATGACACAATTTCCATTATATAAGTAGAAATCTGTTTTTTCGATATGCATAAAACGCCCCGACTAAAAGCCGGGGCATTTTGTTTTGTAACGGGAATGTGATAAAATGTGAAGAAATGTTAAAAATCAGCGTTTTAGTTTGAATAGTCGTTATTTTTCGCTTGATTTGGGGTATAATTTAACAAAAAGGAGCGCCTATAAAACACTTTACTCTTACAATTAATTCAAACTAAATCTGGGAGATTTATTATGAAAACGTTAAAAGAAAAGAGTGATCTTGAACTAATTCAGGCTTATGTAGCGGGTGATGAAGCTGGGATCGAAATATTGTTGAATAGATATAAATCAAAAATATACACGTCCATTTATCTTCAGGTTAAAGATGAGTATCTCGCTGAGGATATATTTCAGGAAACCTTCATTAAGGTAATTAAGACATTAAAATCGGGTAGGTATAATGATGAGGGTAAATTTTTGCCTTGGGTTATCCGGATTGCGCAAAATATGGTCATTGACCATTTCCGAAAGGAAAAGCGGAGCCCGACGGTAGTGAGCAGCGAAGGATACGATATCTTTGGGATCTTGGAGTTTGCTGATGAAAGCGCCGAATCAAAACTCATGTTAAATCAGCGCGATGTGGACTTGCGAAAGATCATCCAACGTTTACCTGACGACCAAAAAGAGGTGCTGATTATGCGCCATTTTTGTGATATGAGTTTTAAAGAAATCGCAGACATTACAGAGGTAAGTATCAATACAGCGTTGGGTAGAATGCGGTATGCGCTAAATAACCTTCGGAAAATGATTGAAGAGCACAACATGATGCTGAATCTGGGGTAGTTCGAAATACATATTGGAACTTGTGAACGCCATTCTTCGGAATGGCTTTTCTTTGTTTCCGTAAAAATGGCAGAATATTCTATGAACAAAGTCAAAAAAGCTGACAAAATGAAAGATTTTTGTTATCTTACTGTTCATGACGTTGTATGGAATGTGATTTGATAGGGGAATGATATAAAATAAGAAGAAAGAAAACTATGCTATATTGGATTTTATTTATTGGTATTGCACTTATCAGTTGGATTGTGCAATCTAGGTTTAAAAACAAGTTTAAGAAGTATTCGGAGATGCCGCTGACTTCGGGGCTTTCTGGTGCGGAAATCGCTCAGAAAATGTTGCACGAGAACGGAATTTATGATGTGCAGATTTTGGTGGCGAATGAAGGTCAATTATCTGACCATTATAACCCTGGGAACAAAACGGTCAATTTAAGCCCAGAAGTTTATCATGGGCGTAGTGTAGCGGCAGCGGCAGTGGCAGCACACGAATGTGGGCACGCAGTGCAGCATGCAACAGCGTATTCGTGGTTGCAGTTTCGCTCGGCTATGGTACCCGTGGTAAGTATCGCTTCGCGCCTAACATCGTGGGTGTTGATGTTGGGTGTTATTTTGATGGCCTTTTCAGGAAACCCTTGGATTTTAGCCGTCGGCGTTGGTGCTTTGTTTTTAACAACACTGTTCTCGTTTATTACATTGCCGGTAGAGTTTGATGCTTCGAATCGGGCTTTAGCTTGGCTGAATGCGTCTCATGTGACACCTAATCCGGAGGAGCATGATGGCGCCAAAGATGCATTAAAATGGGCCGCTATGACGTATGTGGTCGCAGCGTTATCAGCGCTGGTCACGTTGTTATATTATGCATACCTTTTGTTTGGTCGACGGGATTAACAAGCATACGACACAAAAAAGGGAGCAATTGCACAATTGCTCCCTTTTTTGTGTTGGGCGGACAGGCCGGATATTGACCGATGAACTGCTGCGCAAATCGCGTTATAAAAAATATGGTAGCTTCATCACTATTTTGTAACTTTGGCACTTAGCATTTAAGACGATAATAAACATGTTTCAGAATTTACAGGATAAACTGGATAGGGCCTTTAAAGTACTCAAGGGACAAGGGAGTATTACTGAAATAAACGTTGCGGAGACGATGAAAGAAATTCGCAAGGCGCTTTTGGACGCTGATGTGAATTATAAAACCGCCAAAACGTTTACCGATGATGTAAAACAGAAGGCCTTAGGTGAAAATGTATTGACGAGTATTTCGCCAGGGCAACTGTTGACGAAGATCATGAACGACGAACTGACTGCTTTAATGGGCGGAACAGTTACCGATATCGATTTGTCAAAAAATCCGACGGTGATCCTGATTGCGGGGCTGAATGGAGCTGGTAAAACAACATTCTCTGGTAAGCTGGCTAATTATCTTCGTGAAAAAAAAGGCAAAAAACCTTTGTTGGTTGCTGGCGACGTTTATCGTCCGGCTGCCGTAGACCAGTTACAGGTGCTCGGAGAACAAGTTCAGGTTCCTGTGTATGTCAACCGTGAGTCAACTGATCCTATCGCGATCGCGCGCGAAGGCGTCGAGGAAGCTAAGCGTAGCGGACATAATGTCGTGATCGTTGATACGGCTGGTCGCTTGGCTATAGATGAAGCGTTGATGAACGAAATTTCCGCAGTGAAAGATGCTACACAACCTCACGAAATCTTGTTTGTGGTTGACTCCATGACCGGTCAAGATGCGGTGAATACGGCGAAAGCGTTTAATGATCGTCTGGATTTTACAGGTGTTGTATTGACTAAGCTGGACGGGGATACTCGTGGCGGAGCTGCGTTGTCTATCAAGTCCGTTGTAAACAAGCCAATTAAATTTATCGGTACGGGTGAGAAAATGGAGGCACTGGATGTTTTCTATCCGGATCGTATGGCTTCGCGTATTTTGGGAATGGGAGATGTGGTGTCTCTGGTGGAGCGCGCACAGCAACAGTTTGATGAAAAACAGGCCGCTGAATTACAGAAAAAAATCCGTAAGAATAAGTTTGACTTCAACGACTTTAAGACACAAATCCAACAGATTAAGAAGATGGGTAACATGAAAGATCTGATGGGTATGATTCCAGGCGTTGGAAAGGCGCTAAAGGATGTAGAGATTGACGACAATGCGTTCAAACCTATTGAAGCAATTATCGATTCGATGACGCCTTTCGAACGAGAGAATCCTGATTCGATCGATACAAAGAGACGGATGCGCATCGCAAAAGGTTCCGGTACGGATATCAATGAAGTCAACAAGTTAATGAAACAATTTGCTGATATGCGGAAAGTGATGAAGCAAATGTCTAACCCAGGGATGGCTGCAAAAATGATGCGCAATATGCCGAAGATGCCTGGAAAACCTTTTTAAGACGTTATAAAATACGGATACGGGACATTTTTTGTTCCATGTCCGTATTCCAGTAAGTTCCAAAGTGGTTTGGTTCCCTTAGATGGATTGTGTAGCGCTACGTATTACCAATTTCCGTAAACCCCTGTTCGGGGGATATAACCATGGGTTTGACATAGGGAAAGATTTTCACTAATATAAAGGATCGCGGAGATACGGTTCATGAACATGGATTTGTTTGTACGCTCCGTCTTATGGGCGCATCCGAACCTAGTTAAAAAATGCAGAGTTGCCTGTTTTTATTTTATGGGGCTTTCCCCTGTTTTTCCCAGTAATATTTCTTAATTTTGTCATATGGATGACCCCGCGCAGCTTTCGGAATATGGGAAAATATTATTGATTGCAATAATAGGTATTCTATTGGTGTGCGCGACGATCTTTTTAGCAAAAGTATTGTCACCAAAAAAACCTAATCCGGAAAAATTAAGTACATACGAATGTGGCGAGGAGGCTGTTGGTACTGCTTGGGTTCAACTTAATCCGAGATTTTATGTCATTGCACTTGTTTTTTTGTTGTTTGATGTAGAACTTATCTTTGTTTTTCCTTGGGCAACAGTCTTCGGCAATAAGGTGTTAATTGAAGCGGATGGAAGATGGGGATGGTTTACCCTGATTGAAATGGCGATTTTTCTCGGTATATTACTAATAGGCCTTATTTATGTTTGGCGCCGCGGAGATATTTCATGGATTCGACCTGTGCATCGAACACCCGAAGTTTCTGTCGGGATTCCTGCTAAAGCGTATGATTTGTTGAACACGAAGAAATATGCACTACGGAGTTATAAGGAAGAGACGTTGCAACCTCTGGAAGAAGAAGTGAAAGAAGCTGTTGCCAAAACAGTCGGATTCCGTCCTAAATTTAAGAAGTCAAACTGATTAGCCTATGAGTGTGACCCAATCCCAAAATGGAGGCGTAATTATCGCAAAAATGGATGATTTGCTGAACTGGGCAAGATTATCATCGATGTGGCCTGTGAGCTTTGGCATTGCGTGTTGTGCCATCGAGATGATGGGAGCCATGGCTTCCACTTATGATTTGGACCGCTTAGGAGTTTTTCCTCGACCTTCACCAAGACAATCTGATGTTATGATCATTGCAGGGACTGTGACATTCAAGATGGCCGATCGGATAAAAAAGTTGTACGAACAGATGCCTGAACCAAAATATGTAATATCCATGGGTTCATGTTCGAACTGCGGTGGACCATATTGGCAGCATGGATATCATGTCGTAAAGGGAGTGGATAAGATCATTCCTGTTGATGTTTACGTTCAAGGATGTCCTCCACGTCCAGAAGCATTGATCGGTGCTTTTTTAGAATTACAGAAAAAAATAGAAACAGAGAATATTCTTCAGGATCAGTACTTTCCTGAAAACGGTTAATATATAAAGTAAGTATGGCAAAAGATTTTTATGGCGAGTTGCAATTAGGCATTTTAGGGGGCGGGCAGTTAGGCCGTATGCTTATCCAAGAGGCGATCAATTACAACGTGAACGTGCATATATTGGATCCAGACAAGAATGCGCCTTGCCGTAAATTGTGCAATCGTTTCGAATGTGGGTCGTTGAGTGACTTTGAAACGGTGTATAACTTTGGTAAGGAATTGGACATGATTACCATTGAGATTGAGAAGGTGAATGTAGACGCCTTGGAAAAGTTAGAAGAAGAGGGGGTGGTCGTTTATCCACAATCACGTATTATCCGATTGATTCAAGACAAGGGGTTGCAAAAACAGTTTTTTAAGCAAAATGACATTCCAACGGCTGCGTTTCAATTGATGTCCACGAAAGACAATTTATATGAAACAGTGATTGGCCTGCCGTATATACAGAAGTTGCGGCGTGACGGTTACGATGGAAAAGGTGTGAAGAAAATCAGTACACCGGATGATATTGCAACGGCTTTTACGGAACCTTCCTTGGTCGAAGAATTGGTCGATTTCGAAAAGGAAATCGCAGTTATTGTCGCGCGGAATGATCGTGGCGACATTTCAACTTTCCCGCTTGTTGAAATGGAATTTAATCCGCAGGCCAATTTGGTCGAGTTCTTGATATCTCCTTCTACTTTGGCTTTAGAGATTCAAGTTCAGGCAGAAGAGATTGCCAAAAAGATAGCAGGCGATTTACAGATCGTCGGTTTGTTGGCTGTCGAAATGTTTTTGACCCGAGATGGACAGATCTTGGTAAACGAACTCGCGCCTCGGCCACATAATAGCGGACACCATACCATTGAGGGGAATCTGACATCGCAATTTGCACAGCATCTTCGTGCCATTTTTAATTTACCCTTAGGCTCTACAGCAGCGCGAACGCACGCAGTAATGATTAATCTGTTGGGAGAACCGAAATATGAGGGGCTTGCTAAATACGATGGGGTAGAAGAAGTACTGGGTCGAGAGGGAGTTTTCGTACACCTCTACGGTAAAAAATATACCAAACCTTTTCGGAAAATGGGGCATGTTTGCATTGTCAATGAAGACCGGGAAGTAGCCATTAAAAACGCACGTTGGGTGCAGGAAACGTTAAAAGTTAAAGCATAGATATTGTCTATATGAGTCAGGAAAATAAAGTAGTTGTTGGGATAATAATGGGGAGCAAATCGGATCTTCCTGTTATGCAAGATGCGATTGAGGTTTTGAAAAAACTAGGTGTGGATTTCGAGGTATCTATCGTCTCCGCTCACCGGACGCCGGAACGGATGTTTGATTATGCGAAGTCTGCTGCGGAAAGGGGGCTTAAGGTCATTATTGCAGGCGCAGGTGGTGCTGCGCATCTGCCCGGGATGGTGGCTTCCATTACGCATCTACCCGTCATTGGTGTGCCTGTAAAGTCTTCGAATTCTATTGATGGTTGGGATTCTGTTCTTTCTATTTTGCAGATGCCCAACGGAATTCCTGTGGCTACAGTTGCTTTGAACGCAGCAAAAAATGCAGGCATTTTATCTGCACAAATTTTGGCGATTGGATCTGCTGAGCTTTCGGAAAAGGTAAAAGCCTTTAAAGCCGAGTTGAAAGAGGCTGTTGAAAAAAATGCGCTTGAAGTTGAGCAACTAAAATTTTAGCGCTGAGTAAATAGCAAAAAGAGAGCATTTGCTCTCTTTTTGCTATTTAGCTAGGGATTTCTGTACATAGTCGAAGCTCTTTTTAATACTTTCAAATTTGTTAGGGAGGTAGATGTCATCCTGTTCTACAAATGCATATTGAAGTCCTGATTTTTCTGCATAACTAGCAATATTTACAAAGTCGATAGCGCCTGTGCCCACCTCCGTATATTTGATTTCCTTCATGATTCCCATAAAGTCGGCCGTATCGAACTTTTCACCAACAACAGGTGTGGTAAATTGTTTATCCATGTCTTTGATGTGCCACATGCTGAAACGACCCGGATATTTTTCGAAGTAAGATTGTGGTTTTAAACCCGCCTTTTCAATCCAAAATAGGTCCAGTTCAAAATCAACAAGTTCGGGTTGCGTAAAAGCAATCAGTATATCCAGGCCCTTGGTGCCATTGGCGAAATTCCGAAACTCCCAAAAATGGTTATGGTATCCTATTTTGATGCCGGCTTTCTTTGCCATTTCTCCGGCCTTATTAAGCTGTTCTGCAGCGTATTGATAATCTTCGATTGTTAAATTGTTTAGGTCGTCCATTGGCGTTACGGGTGCGACGACGTAGGTTTGTCCCAGTTGGTGTGCAATTTCGATGTATTTTTCTATATTTTCTTTGTCTTGGTGATGACGACTCAGATATTTGGACATATCGTAATGACCGCTATGCGTTTTTAGTCCTTGATTGTCCAGTACGCCTTTTAACTCCGCGACGGGTAAATTCCAGTAGCTTCCGGACGCAGCATCAACACCGAAAGTTTCTACGTGTTTGTAACCTATTTTGGCGACTGTCTCTAAAGTTTTTATAGGATCGGTGCCGATTAAATCCCGAATCGAGTACAACTGGATACCCAAGTTGTGAAACGGGCCATTGCCCGTTTTATTTCCGGAGCAGGAAAATAGGTAAGGGCTTAAAAAAGCTGCGGACAAACCTAAACCGGCCTGTTTAAGGAATGTTCTTCTGTTATGTTGCATACCTCTGTCTGTTTAAATTGGTGATCTATTGTGTAATTTAAGTAAAAAATATTAAATGAAAAAAAGGATTCTGTAAGTAAGAATCCTTTTTTTCATTTGATACATTATGTATTTCGTTTTTACACGGTCATAATATCTTTTTCTTTTAACTCAGCAAGTTGGTCAACTTTTACAATAAATGAATCGGTCAACTTCTGTACTTCAGCCTCTCCAGTCTTTATCTCATCTTCTGACACGCCGTCATTTTTTAGTTTTTTGATCGATTCGTTTGCGTCTTTACGTATATTTCGCACCGCAACGCGTCCTTTCTCAGCTTCTTCCTTTACCTTTTTCACTAAGTCGCGACGTCTTTCCTCCGTTAGCGGGGGGACAACCAAACGAATAACGACACCATCATTTTGAGGGTTTAAGCCAATATTCGAATCGATAATCGCTTTTTCGACGGCATTAATGATGTTCTTTTCCCAAGGTTGGATAACGAGCGTTCGTGCATCGGTGGTGTTGATGTTGCTAACCTGCGAAAGTGGCGTCATGCTTCCATAGTATTCTACCGAAATTCCGTCCAACATAGAAGGCGTAGCTTTTCCAGCTCTGATTTTTGTAAGCTCAGATTCTGTATGAGCAACAGCTTTTCCCATGCTCTCTTTACAGTCATCTAGTTCCAAGGAGATTAGTTCGTTCATATCTTTTCTGTTTCTTTTGCAATAGCTTAACTAACGATTGTGCCGATATGGGCTCCATCCGCTAACTTTTTCAAGTTGCCGGGTTTATTCATATCGAAGACAATTATTGGAAGGTTGTTTTCTTGACAGAGGGTAAAGGCGGTCATATCCATTACATTTAGACCTTTTTCATAAACTTCTTGGAACGAAATGTTTTCATAACGTTGAGCCGAAGGATCCTTTTCCGGATCTGCCGTATAGATTCCATCCACACGGGTTCCCTTAAGTACGGCGTCTGCATTGATTTCAATTGCGCGTAGTGATGCCGCTGTATCTGTTGTGAAATAGGGGTTTCCTGTACCAGCGCCGAATATAACAACTCTACCTTTTTCGAGGTGCCGTACGGCACGCCTGCGAATGAAAGGCTCACATATTTGTTCCATTTTAATGGCTGTTAACAACCTCGTTTTCAATCCTACTTTTTCCAACGCATCCTGTAAGGCCATACTATTGATCACGGTCGCTAACATTCCCATATAGTCAGCCTGCACACGATCCATTCCGGCTTTTTCTGCGCTCAAACCGCGGTAGATATTGCCTCCACCGATGACAATAGCTATTTCTAGCCCTTGACTATGAATTTCTTTAATGTCGTTTGCATATTGCATCACACGATTGATGTCGATGCCGTAACTTTGTTCACCCATTAAGGCTTCACCGCTGAGTTTGAGTAGGATACGTTTATATTTCATGATTGTTTTTTTGGAACATTTCCAAAAGCCAAAGATAGAATTTTTTTCTGAAACTGTTTGGATTTTATTCGCCGTAAAAACCCCAAGAAACAATTCTTGGAAGTAATTCTTTAATCTATCTTGTATGAACAGCTTATTTATTTTTAGACTGACTGACAACCTCTTCATAATAAGCCTCGTATAAAGGAAGGATATTGACGAGGTCAAATTCCTTCGCACGAGCAAACGCAGCTTCCTTGAATTGTTGAAGTCTATCGCAATCTTCTAAAATGTACATGGCATGTTTTGCCATGTCGTCTACGTCGCCAATTTCGCTCAAAAAGCCGCTTATCCCCTGTACATTTAATTCGGGGAGTCCCCCTGTGTTCGACGAAATAACGGGTACGTGACAGGCCATCGCTTCGAGTGCTGCGAGGCCAAAACTTTCTGATGAGGAAGGCATCAAAAATAGATCAGAAACAGACAGAATTTCTTCGATAGCATCTTGTTTTCCCAAGAAACGGACATCTTGGCTAACGCCGAGCTGTCTGGCTAGCTCTTCCGCATTTCTGCGTTCGGGGCCGTCACCAACCATCAATAATTTACTAGGAATGACTTCGTTTACCTTTTGAAATATACGTACGACGTCTTGGGTGTTTTTGACTTTTCTGAAATTTGATGTATGTGTTATGACGCGTTCGTTCCCTGGTGCAATGGCCCGCTTGAAGTGTTCTTTACTTTTACTATGAAATCTTGAAAAATCGATAAAATTTGGAATTACGCGTACTTCTCGGGCGATTTCGAAAGATTCCAACGTTTGCTGACGTAAGTTTTCCGATACGGCTGTCACACCATCGGACTGATTGATGGAAAACGTGACGACAGGGCTGAAGCTCTTGTCTTTTCCTACTAAGGTAATATCGGTCCCGTGGAGTGTTGTCACAACGGGAATATGGATGCCATAGGTAGCCAATATCTGTTTTGCCAAATAGGCTACGGACGCATGCGGGATAGCGTAATGTACATGTAATAAATCCAATTGTTCGAATTTCACGACGTCCACTAATTTGCTGGCTAGCGCCGATTCATAAGGAGAAAAGTCGAAGAGCGGATATTGTGCCATGGCCACTTCGTGGTAATATAGATTTTCGGAGAAAAAATCTAGTCTGGCCGGTTGAGAATATGTGATAAAATGTATCTCGTGACCGTTGGAAGCTAGTGCCTTACCTAGTTCTGTCGCGACAACGCCACTTCCTCCAAAAGTGGGGTAACATACGATGCCTATTTTCATTCGCTGATAGTTTGTTGTTTTATTTGCTTGGACATGTTCAATAATCGATCCGTATTATATACACAAATTTTGTGAACTTTGCCCTTACGCCGTTGTTTGTTATATATGTGATCAAAGCGTGTATTACCATTGCATACTCCTCATGACCAAGGTCTCCGTGAGCATGTTCACGACTTTTTCTCGGCGTAAAGATAAGGATGGTTTTATAATTGTTTTGCAATAATTTCTGACTGCAATATGTATGTTTAAGGACTATGAATAAGGAACTTTTAGTAAAAGAAGTATCGTTTAAAACATCTAGATCAGGAGGTGCGGGGGGCCAGCACGTTAATAAGGTTGAATCAAGGGTGTCTTTGTTTTGGGATCTAAACAAGTCTGACGCCTTCGATCGTACAGAGAAGGCGCAGCTTATTCATTCCTTGAGCCATCGCCTGAATAAGGAAGGTATTTTGCAACTGGATGTGTCAACGGATAGAAGCCAATTTAAAAACAAGGAGCTTGCGCTATCTCGTTTCTTCGAACTGTTGTCAGAAGCTTTGAAGACCCGAAAGAAACGTGTGGCAACCAAAATACCTAGAACCCATGTATTGAACCGTTTAGATCGGAAAAAGAAACAAGCGCTCAAAAAGCAATGGCGAGGAAAACCCAATCCTTTCCAGTAAAATAAGTCTTTGTTACGCATCTTATCTTCGTATTTCTTTGGAAGGCAACACCGAAAAACTGAAAACTAAAAAAATAGTTGTAAAACTAATTTTTTAGTTGTAAACTTGTTTTGTTATCCGAATAGGAGTTAACTGAATATATACATAATACAGAAATGGAAGATATTAAAGAACTTACAAAGGCCGAGGAACAAATTATGCAGGAATTGTGGGAGATGAACGGAGGATTTGTCAAGGACGTCATTGAACGGCTACCCGACCCTAAACCGGCTTATAACACGGTATCGACGATCATTCGTATTTTAGAGACCAAAGGATTCGTTATACACGAATCCTTTGGTAAAAGCCATCGTTACTTGCCGAAAATTGAAAAAGAGGACTACAAGAAATTGGTCACGGGCAAACTCTTGCATAATTACTTTGATAATTCTCCCACAAGCATGTTGTCCTTCTTTTTGGAAGAAAAAAAAGTCGATGTCAAGGATTTGGATGAAATTTTACAAATTATCCAAAAAAATAAGTCTTCGTCGTAGACGGTAAGATCTATTAGAAAATTTACAGGACAAAATTAGGTGCTAATTGAATGAATAAACCTCACCATTATGATCTACATCCTTCTTGTTAATAGTACTATATGGATATGTTACGGACTGTACCGTATCCTTTTTAGGAAGCTTACTTTTTTTCAGTGGAATAGATTTTATCTGCTTGGCTCCGCGGTATTGGCCCTATTGGTTCCCATCGGGCTTTTTATAGACGTTTCCTCGAACCGTTTTATCGAGGAAACTATTCCCACGGTAGACTTGTCAACTTTCTTAGATGATCAACCCATGCTCGTTCGCTCGAAAAGCGCAAACTATTATATTGCTGATTTCTTGGTGCCGATATACTGGTGTGGTGTCTTCTTAGCAACTTGTTTCCTTGTTTATAAATTAGCTCATATTTATCGCATGATCGGCTGCAAAAAGAACACCCGTAGTTTTACTTTTTTCAACAAGGTCGTGATGCGAAAGGATCTAGCAAAAAACCAGACGATTCTCGCTCACGAACAGGTGCATGCACGACAGGGGCATACGTATGATATTCTCTTTATGGAGATTTTTCGCGTTTTTAACTGGTTTAATCCTGTTTTATCGCTGTATGTTAAAGAGCTTAAATTTCAACACGAATGTATTGCTGATGACGCTTGTTCCGAAGATCGCGTAGCTTACGCCGAATTATTGATTGCTAATGCGCTGAGTGTAGACGATGTTCGACTTTTACACGAATTTTCGAACGAATCCGTGCTGAAAAAAAGGATAAAAATGCTGTTCAGAAGAAAATCCAAAGCACAGCTGAAATATATGTACCTTATTGTTGCGCCGGTATTGGCACTGATAGGTTTATCGACGCTTGTTTTTAATACCAGCAAGGCCAAGCATCTAATTGGGAATATAGAAAGCAAGATGGAAAACGCAACGTTTTCTGATCTTAAGGCGTCGATCCATGCGAATACGATATCAGATCATGCTCCCGCAAGTCGAGCGGTACTGCGGGGGGAAGGGTTAACGTCCCGAGCTAATCAGACATTTCTACATGATGCTGAATTGGATGTTACTGCTCAAAAAGACACGGTTCAACCTACAGATGATCAACGCATTTTTACAGCAGTTGAAGTCAACCCTGAACCGATAGGTGGAATACCTGCATTCCGCAAATGGATTGGCGAACACTACACGTTTCCCGAGGAAGCTATCGTGGCTAAAGTCAGTGGGCAGCTCGTGGTTTCCTTTGTTGTCGAACGCGATGGATCGTTACAGCATATTAAGTTGGTCAATGACCTCGGTTATGGGACCGGGCAAGCAGCGGTTACGTTGTTGAAAAGTGCTCCTAAATGGGCTCCCGGTATCCAAAATGGGCGGAAAGTACGTGTTGCTTATACGTTGCCGATCACCTTGGATTTACACGAACCCAAGCCATCATCTCGGGAGCCCCGTCTTGTCGTAAAAGGAACGGCACGGGAACATATAAAAGAACCTGAACAGGAAAAACTGTTTACAGTTACTGAGGTTACACCCGAACCTAAAATGGGTTTAAATGCGTTCAGAAAATGGATAGGGGAACATTACGGCTTTCCACAAGGTGCAATAGATGCCGGTGTCAAAGGGCAAATAATTGTTTCGTTTATTGTGGAGGCTGACGGAAAACTTACCGGTTTCAAGGTTGTTAAAGATCTCGGCCATGGCACGGGCCAAGCGGCTATTGACGTCTTGCGAACAGCTGAACCTTGGATGCCAGGTGTGCAGAATGGCCGTGCCGTTCGGGTTTCGTACACGTTGCCGATCACCTTAAATTTAGAAGCCTAAACTGAAGCAAATAGTTGTTATGAAGTATTTCCTTTACTGTCTATTGCTCATAAGTATAGGAGCATGCACCCCTTATCCTTTTTTGAAAAAAGGTCATTTTATAAACGAGGTGGATGAATATTTCAATTTGAAACAGCGCATGAATATATGGGTGTATATGGATTTTCTCACCAAGGAAAATACGGAATATGGCGTTCGAATGGACAGTCTATATCCGATGGATCGCACTGTTTTCCAGAAAATAGGTTTAGGAAAAAGATCCGTCCATGTATTATTTTCCGCGGTTCCGAAAAATCTACCACGCTATCACTTTGTGGCATTGCTTCATAAAACCAATAAATTTGATTATGTGGCGTACGAGAAGTTTCAGGGGACCGAATCTTTTTATTACTTTAAAGATTTCGAGCTCGACTTTGTTGATATTAGACACGTCGTCATTCCCTATGGATCAAATGGATTAGTCAGCTTGCTCTATTATATTGACAAAGATAGAAACCTGGAACAGCGCTTTAAAGGCATGGCGTATTTGGCCGAGATTAATGCCCGGGAACTTCAACGACAAACGCCTTTTAATGGAAGTTGGCAGGTGTTTGACTGTGAGACCGATGAGTTGATATCTACGACCTTTCATATTCGACAACATCTGACCAAGCAATCGAAGATCGTTTATTTAAAAATGTATGCCGTCTATTCGAACGACAGAGGAATTACTTATGCCAAGATCTTAACAAGGGATGATCCGGACACCGTGCGATTGAAACTGTGCCCAAACGTATATGTTTTAGAGTATGTGACGCCATCCGGTCAGTTAATGCAGCGGGATAGTTTATCAATAGGCTTCTGAAATACGTTAAAACCATTTCATTGACGGTATATGGTCAGTACGAGGACGAGGTGCGTGGTATTGTTTGCACCTTATTAACGCTTCGGTGCATATCCTGTTTTAGGAAAAGGTGAATTGAAATTATCGGCATGTGAACTATTGGATCAGCATATTTCAATCTATTATTCGGCCTTTGGCAATCCGAATGCGTATACAAGTACTTCTACATTGAGACAATATGTATGTTGGGTTTTGTCTATAAAGTTTTAACGGCTTCGTCGAAAAAACCGCAACTACACATCATTTGCTATCTTATATGTTTATCTGTGCGCAAGCGTTCTACTTCCGCTTGCAGGTATTCTATTTTTGTCAAAAGATGTCTCGCGACTTCGATTCCTTGTAGATTGATGTCTAAGTCGTAGTGCCAGGCGGCGAATTGTTCTAGTGGACGCAACTGTTCTTCTTCCAAAAACTCTTCTTCTTCTTCGACAAACAACTCAATCAACCCATTTTCTGATAGTTCGTGGATGAATCTGATCTCAATCTGGTGCGATTTGCAAATATCGCTAACACGTATCCAAGTCGTTTTCATACTATTATTTCTTTAAGTCGGCCAATTGTTGAAAAAGTTCTTTTTCTTTTTCGGTAAGCCCTGTTGGTAGGGATACCTCTAACGTGAGGTACAGATCGCCGAACGCCCCTTCTTGTTTGTAAACAGGGAAGCCTTTGCCTTTCAAACGTATTTTAGTTCCGTTTTGCGTCTCGGGTTTCACTTTAACCTTTATTTTTCCAGCATATGTGTCGACGATTATTTCGCCTCCCAAAAGTGCCGTATACAGATCAACCGGATATACGGTATAAAGATCGTTCCCTCGGCGTTGAAAGTTTGGGTCCGGGTTAATCTCAAATTGTATGTATAGATCTCCTGCAGGGCCTCCATTGACGCCCTCACCGCCTTGGCCTTTTAATCGTATTTTTTGTCCAGTATCGACACCTGCAGGGATCGTGATCCGAATGTTTTTGCCATTAACGGTGAATGTTTGTTGATGCGTGGTATAGGCTTGTTTCAAACTCAATTCAAGAGTGGAATTATAGTCATGACCGCGAAACTTCGTTTGCTTTCCGCCGCCGCGCCTGTTTCCAAACATCTGTTCGAAAAAATCAGAAAACTCACCCGCGTCGTAGTTTCCAGAATATTCGAAATCGAATCCTTCAAATGGATTCCCTGATGCATGACCGCTTTGTCCACTTCGACCATATTGTTGCTGCGCTTGTTCGTAAGCATCGCCGTGCTTCCAATGCTCTCCATATTGATCGTATTTACTCCGTTTTTCTGGATCTGTCAACACTTCATTGGCTTCGTTGATTTCCTGAAATTTCTGTTTTGCAGCTTCATCATTTGGGTTGAGGTCGGGGTGGTATTTCCGAGCTAGTTTCCGATAGGCTTTTTTGATATCATCTGCAGAAGCTGTTTTATCTACTCCTAGTATTTTATAGTAATCGACAAACGCCATAATTTATTTATTGTATACGGATAACAATTGTTACGGACTTTTGTTCGCTGTTTCTTTTGGTTCTAGAGGTGAAAATGTCAGATCGACGTGGGAGAAAGACGGACTGGAAGAACGGAGCCGTCCGACCGTTGTTTTTACACGGATGTTTGCCTCATTCCAGCCTGACCTACACGGGACACACTAGCGAATGTGTTATACGCGTTTGTCTCTATCCGGGCTCGGAGCACGCTATCTCCGCGTGTTTCTAACGCTAACGTTTGTTGTATTGTAAAGAACCCGTTCAATAAGCGACGTTACACCCCCGTCAAGGAGCAAAAACGGAAAAAAAAAGCGCACGCTGCATAGGGATAAAAAGTAGTGCGTCTGTAAACGTACGATGGATGGAGAGAGTGGGGATGAATACGCTTTGTCGGGAGCATTTTGCGGGACGTCTGGATCATTTGCAGCATCATGTTGACGATAAACAGCATCATGTTTGAGTTACTGCAAGTTACTTCTTCGACATTGCGCACCTGTATTGTCGTACAACATGCCTGCAATATGAGCATGTATGAACTGTTTATGGATCAACGCTATTGCATTGCTGCGCAACGTGAGCTGTTGTTCGCCAACATAAGCTGTTCGCGCACGAAGCATAGCGCGAAGCGAACAAACGTGTGCTGTTTGCCGGCTGACGCATATGTATTGTCCACAAACGTATGTGCGACGTCGACTTTTATATGTGCAATACCTTCCAGTATAAGCTGTCCATGATAAACAGCATACTGCAAATGGAGGTTTGTTTTAGTAAATGCTTGATAAACAGTTGTTAACCTCGTTTTTCTTTTCGTAATTCCCGTTATGGTGCATTCCCGTCGTGTGAGAGGATAGGCCGTAAGTTGGATGATCAGTGGATAACGACCGGATGATTACGGGAAAAAAAGTCGCAAATTTTACAGATGATGATTTAGGTAAAAATACCTAGATCATCATGGACAATGGATTTAATTCCGTTTTATGGAAACTCCGCGACCTGCGAATTCGTTTTTGAAGAATCCAGCATTACCCGATACAACTAAGTGTTTAACTTGTTGGTTATCCTCTCTTTTATCGGACTTTATCGTGCTTTTACCACGCAAGTCTGCATGGATAGAGTCTGCCTTAAGCGAAGTTGTATAGTTTACTTCGCCATTTTGGATTATCGCAGATAAATCAGTTACTTCCAGTTCGGAAAGATTGACGACAGATCGTTCGTTGACGGTTAACGCAATCGAATCCAGGTGTGGACGACGTTCTCTACCCTGACCGCCCCGCACGGTCAAACGCGTATGTTGATTTGCTACTAACTTGAGCGACGTTTGATCGAAGCGATAATTTAGGCTGCCAATTACCTTATTGAAGATGACCTCTTTTGGTGGTACTGCCAATGAGATATGCGCATCAAAACCATTGCTGGCGTGAAGAATAAGTGTGTCTCCTACGCGTTCCACCCTATAATCATGTACATCCGAACTGTTCATAAAGTTTGTATTTCCCGGCTGGATATGTAGACCGATCTGTTGGCCGTTTCCTTCCACACGGAGGACTGTTACTTGTGTAGTCAACGGCTTAACAATACGCAAATCTCGGGTTCCCATCCATAATCTAGAAAGGGCGTTGGCCGGTCTATTGTCTTCTCTCAATTGTACAATCCCATAGAGATTCGGAAAGTATAAAATAGAAATGGCTACCACCGTGCCAACAATAAGGTATAAAATTGATTTTTTCATAATTAACGTTTGTGATATAGGGTTATGATCTCGTCGATGGAAATCTTTAGCATATCCATGTTCCGAAATAAGTTAGGCAGTTCGTTTTCTATAAAGTTCAGTTTTCTATCCTGTGTGATGATTTCCATAGCCTCGGATGCCACAAAAAAACCAAGGCCTCGTTTATTATAAATTATATGTTGTTGCTGCAAACTGTCGTATGCGCGCATGACCGTATTCGGATTCACTTCTATATCTCCACCGAGATCGCGGACGGATGGAATCTTATCATCAGTTTTCCATTCCCCTGTCAAAATCTTTTCCATTACATAATTGGCTATTTGCACATAGATTGCTTTGTCTGATTGAAATTGCATCTTATACCTCTCTTTCTCTTAATGCTTCTTTTACGGCCATAACGAAGGTCCACAATACAAAACCCGTCAACATGAGCATGATAATTTTTGTGAGATAAGGATGAAATGGTACAGACACGACATTGCTAACTATTAGCTTTAGATAAATGTAAAACACTCCGATATAGAACACAATGAATAAGATAACCGATAATAACACACTATTTTTCTTGAACACGAAATAGCTTATGTGAAACAGGGGCATCGTGCAGATGCAAAAAGCGGTCGTTGCAAAATAAAACCGGGAATCTAACGCTACAAAGAAGGATCCATAGGAAAACTTCGGATATAAGGTGCCTGTTTGCTCTAGTAGCGCTATGGTTTTATCGTAATAAACGGCTCTGGCAGTTTGTACAGTAAGGAAATCAAGTAGCCAAATGGTGAGAAAACAAAGTATCGCGATTCCAATGGAGGAGATCCAAAGGGTGAAAATCCTGTCATTTACGGTGAAAGGGCGTGTGAGATAAGATGATTTATATTTCAAATTTTTCAAGTAGCCATTCGAGCAAATAACTATAAAAAAGGGAGCAGACGCCAACAACATCATTCGTTCCGGTCTAAATCCGGAATTCATGGCATGTAGAAAATAATCTGGCGCGTGTGCAAATTCACTAGCAAATAACGCATTGTACATGAAATTTCCTGGCCAAAGTAAGAAAATTAAGAAAAATAGAAATAGGGAGATCGGAATGATTACGATTGTTTTGCGGTTGATTAGCCAAAACTCACGTAGACAGAGCAATAATCGAGACGTTGGATGAATGTTAGGCATGGCTTTGGGGGATTATTTGTTTGATCTGGTTTAAAAATGTCGGATTCTCATGAATGGCATTGAAGAACAGCTCGATATCAAAGGGACTATCTTCCTGATCATCATTTGCAAGAATATGATGGTCTCCATCTATATGATTTTCGGTGTATAAAGCTTGCTGATGTGAATTGCGAACAAATTTTATGACTTTGCCCAATTCGTAAATGGATTTATCCAATACCAGTTTATGTTTTTTTAAGATCAAAAGGTGATCAATGAGATGATGTATGTCACGAATTTGATGAGTAGATATAATAATAATTTTATCATCGGAAATGTGTTTGGCAATGATTTTTCGAAATTGGGTTTTCGCCGGAATGTCCAAGCCATTGGTTGGTTCATCCATTAGTAAAAGAGAAACGTTGCTAGCTAAGGCAAATGCAATATTCACCTTTTTGCGCTGACCATATGACAGATCTTTGATGTTTTCTCGATTATCTACTTGAAAACTGGTTAATAATGATTCGAAATAGACGAGATCAAATTTGGGGTACAACGGACTATATATCGAGCATATGTCAGCTATTGTCCAATCCGGCAGGTCAACTTCATCCGTTACAAAATACACATCGGATAGAAATGGAGTGCTTCGTTCTGAAGGAATGATGCCATTTATGCGAATGACTCCGGTCTTTGGAAACAATGCGCCGCTCAATAATTTCAATAAGGTTGTCTTTCCAATACCATTCAATCCAAGCAGGCCATAAATGTGGCCAGGAGCGAGCTCGCTCGTTATGCTCTCGAATATCGTTATGTTGTTGTTGTAATGAAAGGACAGGTTTTCAACTGCTATCATAATTGTAAGTTTTAGTGTATTAGTATATTAATACACTACAAATATAAAATGTAAATTCGATAAAACAAGAAAAAAATAAAAAAGCTTTCTCACACGAGAAAGCTTGTACGTCTTTGCTTAGACTATGTTATTTTTTGTTGCTATCTACCACCAGTCGTTTGTCTCGGTTAGCTACCTCCCAAGCGGTATGAAAAACGAGCTTTTCCCGCTTAACCATCATCGGAAAGTCAATCTTGTCAACTGTATCATCAGGCGTATGGTAATGCGGATGCAAGCCCGAAAAATAAAATGTTACGGGGATTCCATGCTTGGCGAAATTGTATTGATCTGACCGGTAGTATATCTTCATATCGTCGTTAGGATCATCGTACATATAGTCCAGTTCCATTTGCGTATATGTTTGATTAACGGTCCTATTTATTTCATACAATTCAGAGCTCAATTTGTCCGACCCAATCACATGTATATAGTTATGATTTCCTTCCAGATGTTTGTCGTCGATACGCCCGATCATATCCATATTAAGACAGGTTACGGTATTGGTTAATGGAAACACGGGATTCTCTGCGTAAAACTGAGATCCGAGTAACCCTTTTTCTTCTGCCGCAAATCCCATAAATAAAATACTCCTTCGCGGACCCTTTCCATCTTTTTTTGCCTGGGCAAACACGCGCGCAAGTTCGAGCACACCTACCGTACCAGAACCATTATCATCAGCTCCTGGAAAGATCGTGCCGTCGGGAAGAACTCCGTCGTGATCATAATGGCCGGAGATAATTACGATCTCATCTTTTAGATCGGTTCCTTCTAATAGGCCCAAAACATTGGGATCAGCAAAGTGATCGTTAGTAACCCCCATTCGAGCGTGTAGGGCAGCAGAAATGGTAAACGACTTTGGCGTTTTCTTCTGTTGTTCAACGGTTGTTTGCGCTTTTGCCAGTATGCGGTTGGCCATGTCTTCCGTCATGTTTACGACTGGAGCTTTCGAGTTGTTCTTCGCCTCTGCTGTGTGTCCCTTGTCTAACGTAAAGCGTCCTGCAGTTAGCCTTCCACCAAACCTAGCAATGAGATCACTTGCATTACTTCCTGTGGCCAGTATGAGCTTCGGATTTTTCTTAAGTAGTTCTTGGAGGCGTTTAAAACGGCTGGTCGACCAGTCGGACAGCTTTTTTGTGCCTGTGATAACAGAATTTCCGTGTGCATCCATTGGCTCGCTTTCATTGATAACCAAGACGACCTTCCCGGTTATATCGACACCCTTTAAATCGTTATGTTTCGGATCCTGTATACCAAATCCGACAAAAACAACCTCGTTTGTTGAAAAGTCTGCCAACGGGTTATCGCCTTGAACAAAAAAATCTTTACCATTAGCATATTGCTGTCCCCCTATGTTGAAATCCTGCACCTGATAGGTTTGTCTTATCAATCGTAATGGCTGAAAATAGCTACCGTCCACGGGCTTCAATAATCCAAAAGAAGCGAATTGTTCAGCCATATAGTGAGCCGCTTTCTCGCCTCCTTTTTGACCTGTACCGCGTCCTTCGAATTCGTTCGAAGCGAGAACGGTAAGATGCGTTTTTGCCGACTCAACCGTCAATAAATTTGCATACTTAATCTGAGTTGGGTCTTGAGCCACCGCGCAGCTATATAGGGCGGGGACAAGAAAAAGGGCTTTTGTCCAGTTCTTAATCATGTCTCAGAATTAACTACAAGCTATTTTATTGACGCGTGTAGCGTGACGTCCTCCTTCGAAATCCGTTGTTACAAACGTGTTTACAATTTTTTTTGCTAAATCGATATCGATGAAGCGAGCTGGAATACAGACAACATTCGCGTTGTTGTGTTGTCTCGCCAAGGCGGATATTTCATTTTGCCATGCTATGGCCGCCCGAATACCTTGATGTTTGTTTGCTGTAATAGCAACACCGTTGGCGCTACCGCAGATTAATACACCCAATTCGTTTTCGTTGTTTTCTACGCTCGAAGCGACGGGATGCGCAAAATCGGGATAGTCAACAGAATCTCCCGTCGCGGGTCCAAAATCTTGTACGTCATATCCTTCAGATTTCAAAAAATCTACCAACGCTGTTTTGTATTCGAAACCAGCATGATCACTTCCAATTGCAATTTTCTTAGACATCGTATCTATTGTTATTTGTTATAAAATTCTCTTTCAGCTTCCAGTTTCCGTTTTTTTACATTTGCGGAAACCATAATACTGAGTTCATATAAAAGGAACATTGGAGCACTCACCGTTAATAGGGTAATAATGTCAGCTGTTGGCGTAATAATCGCCGCAATAATTAAGATAATTACCGTCGCGTAACGTCGACTCGCACGCATAAATTCCGGCGTCATCAATCCAAGTTTGGATAGAATAAATACCAGGATAGGCAAGAGGAACACGATCCCACATCCTAACGTTAACGTTGCTATGGTGGAGAGATAAGAATCAATCGTAATCTGATTGGTAATTTCTTCGCTCAAAGATACATTAGCAAGAAAGTTTACCGATAAGGGTACGACGATGTAGTAGCCAAAAAGCGCACCTAAAATAAACAGGATGGATGCATACAAGACAAATCCACGCGCAGATCGGCGTTCAAGGTCTGTCAATGCTGGTTTTACGAACAACCATACCTCAAATAGGAGATAGGGGAAGCCTAATGCTAAAGCCATCAGCAAACAGGAATTAATTTGCAGCATAAATTGACCGGCTAATTCTGTATTTATGATATTGAACGGAATTCGTTCTACACAGAACCCTTCTAAGCTCAGCAGATCTCCGACCTTACACATCATGCGGTAGGTCCAAAAATCGAGATTTTTTGGCCCCATGATAATGGAATTGAACACGAAATCGTAGAACGTGAAGGAAAGAATGGCGAAAACTGCTATGGCTATAACGGACCGGATAATGTGCCATCTCAATACTTCCAGATGGTCAAAAAAAGACATTTCTGCCTCTATGTTCTTCCCTTTTTCTTTTATAGCTTTTATTAGATCGTTTGATTTTGACATCGTAAAATTTTATTTCCGGACAAAAACAAAAATACCATTCTTCTTGTTAAGAATGGTATTTTATAGTTATGTAAACGAAATTTTATTAAATTTCGTCTTCAGGGTATTCTGTAAGATCGAACGTTTCCATAAACTTCGTTGTGAAATTACCCGCTCTAAAGTTCGGGTCGCGCATTAACCGTAAATGCAATGGAATCGTTGTTTTTATTCCTTCGATGACAAACTCGCTTAACGCTCGTTCCATGGTGTTGATTGCCTCTTCGCGTGTCTGCGCGACGCAAATGAGTTTTGCAATCATGGAATCATAATTTGGAGGAATAGAGTAACCCGCATATACATGCGTATCTACCCGTACACCATGTCCACCAGGAGAATGAAAATTAGTAATCCTACCGGGCGAGGGGCGGAAGTTGTTGAAAGGATCTTCTGCATTGATACGACACTCTATGGCATGCATAGTGGGTTCATAGCTTTTTCCCGAAATTGGAATTCCGGCAGCAACCTTAATTTGTTCTTTGATCAGGTCGAAATTAATGACTTCTTCCGTGACCGGATGTTCTACCTGGATACGAGTGTTCATTTCCATAAAGTAGAAGTTGCGGTGTTTGTCTACCAAAAATTCGATCGTTCCAGCCCCTTCGTAGTTCACAGCCTGAGCCCCTTTTATGGCTGCTTCTCCCATTTGTGCCCGCAACTCCGGAGTGATAAAAGGCGACGGCGCTTCTTCGACGAGCTTTTGATGACGGCGTTGAATCGAACAGTCCCGTTCGGAAAGGTGACAAACTTTTCCATATTGATCTCCGATCACCTGGATTTCGATATGGCGAGGTTCTTCCACAAACTTCTCTAGGTATATGCCGTCGTTGCCGAATGCGGCCGCAGCTTCCTGACGTGCAGAATCCCAAGCTGGTTCAAATTCTTCATCTTTCCAAATGATACGCATGCCACGCCCACCGCCACCTGCTGTAGCTTTAATAATCACCGGGTATCCAATCTCGTTAGCTAAACGGATACCGGTTTTTACATCAGGGACTAGGCCATCGGAACCGGGAACCGTTGGAACACCAGCTTTCTTCATGGTATCTTTAGCGGATGCTTTATCCCCCATTTTTTCGATTTGATCTGCTGTGGCTCCAATGAACTTGATCCCATATTCCGCACAAATTGCCGAAAATTTGGCATTCTCCGATAGGAAGCCGTAACCCGGGTGAATCGCATCAGCATTGGTCAATTCCGCCGCAGAAATAATATTCGGAATACTCAAATACGAATCTTTGCTGGCAGGGGGACCTATACAGACGGCTTCGTCCGCAAAACGAACGTGTAAGCTGTCTCGATCTGCTGTCGAATACACCGCGACGCTCTTGATACCCATCTCCCGACAAGTGCGGATAATACGAAGAGCGATTTCTCCTCTATTGGCTATTAATATTTTCTTAAACATAGATAATAAATGATGTTACTGTATGCGACTATTCGCTAAAAAGGTGTTTCTTATAGAAAACACAATTAATTCGGGTCAACTAAGAATAACGGTTGATCGAATTCTACAGGTTGTGCATCATTTACCAATATTTTAACAATTTTACCAGATACTTCCGACTCAATTTCATTGAAGAGCTTCATTGCCTCTACAATACACAAGACCTTTCCAGGAGCGATTTCATCACCCACATTGGCAAACACTGGTTTTTCCGGGCCTGACGCACGATAGAAAGTACCGATCATTGGTGATTTAATGGTAATCAAATTCGATGCTTCAGCAGCCGGCGCGCTCGCCGTTATTGGAGCACTCGCCACCGGAGCAGTTGTTGGTGCAGGAATAGCTGTTGGTGCAGGTATTGCTACGGGATTAGGAACCGTTGCCGTCACATAGGTAGGCTCCTGATTTGTTTTTATGGTAATTTTAAAGTCCTTTTCTTCGATAGCGACTTCATTCACACCCGATTTCGCAACGAATTTGATCAGGTCTTGAATTTGTTTGATATCCATACTCATATTTCTAGTAGGTTTTTTATGTATAAAAATTTTAGATGAATTTATAAAGTTAAGCAAATATTATGATTTTGTATATGCCCACTTGAGGTAAATAGACCCCCACGTGAAGCCGCCGCCGAATGCAGCCAAAATCAAGTTATCGCCTTTTTTTAATTTATCTTCCCATTCCCATAAACATAGTGGGATCGTACCGCTGGTTGTATTGCCGTACTTGTGGATATTGACCATAACCTTGTCCTCAGGGAGTCCAGCCCGCTCGGCCGTCGCGTCAATGATCCGTTTGTTGGCTTGGTGGGGAACTAACCAATCTACATTGTCCGATGTCAAGTTATTTCTTTCCATTACCTCGACGGCAACATCTGCCATGTTTGTGACGGCAAATTTAAAGACAGTACGCCCTTCTTGATAGGCATAGTGCAATCCGGCTTCGACAGTTTCGTGTGTCGCCGGGTTCAGTGAACCTCCGCCTTTGATATTTAGGTAGGGGCCGCCAGCACCATCAGTTTTTAAAACGGCATCAATCAACCCGTTGCCCTCTTCGTTTGGTTCTAAAAGCACACATCCACATCCGTCACCAAATAGGATGCAGGTATTGCGATCATGGTAATTAACGACAGATGACATCTTATCAGCGCCCACTACGAGTACTTTTTTGTGTTTACCGGATTCGATAAACTGTGCAGCCGTGGTCAGTCCAAACAGAAAACCGGAGCATGCAGCTTGAAGATCATATCCCCATGCTTTTTTAGCACCGATTTTATCCGCCAGAATATTGGCCGTGGCCGGAAACATCATATCAGGAGTGCTCGTACAGAAAATAATCAGTTCTATTTCATCGGCTGTAATGCCTCGTTTTTGCAATAAGCCCTGTACAGCGGGTACGGCCAAATCCGAAGTAGCCTTTCCTTCTCCTTTTAGTATCCTACGTTCCTTAATCCCCGTGCGTGTTACGATCCATTCATCGTTGGTGTCTACCATAGTCTCCAACTCTTTGTTCGTTAGGATGTAATCAGGCACATAACCGTTTACTGCGGTAATGGCAGCATGTATTTTCGACATATTAAATTAATTGAAAGCAGACTTGATGCGGTCGATAAAGTTGGACTCGATCATGTCTTTTGAAAGTAAAACCATGTTTTTAATCGCCTCCGGACTGGAAATTCCATGCCCAATGATCACAGGAGCGTTTACTCCTAGAATGGGACTACCTCCATATTGTTCATAATTGAACCGATCAAAAAACTCATCTTTAAATCCCTTTTTTAATGTGGCCACGTAAAAAGACTCTGCAAGCTTTAGTACCACATTTCCCGTAAAACCGTCGCATACATAGACGTCTGCTAGCTCAGAAAATAAATCCCGTCCTTCCGTATTACCTATGAAATTAATTTTAGTATTCTCTTTTAAAAGGGGATAGGTGGCGATCGTCAAATTGTTTCCTTTTTCTTCTTCTTCGCCAATATTTAATAGACCGACTTTGGGATTTCCAACACCGTAGACGTGCTGTGCGTATAAACTTCCGAGGAGGGCAAACTGATTCAGCATTTCTGGCTTGCAGTCTGCATTAGCGCCGACATCGAGTAAGATACCATACCCGCTTTTGATTTTTGGGACATTTGTCGCAATAGCCGGCCGCAACACACCCGGTATTGTTTTTACACTGAACATGGCTCCTACAAGCATAGCGCCGGTGTTACCTGCGGACGAAAACGAATCTATTTCTCCATTTTTTAGGAGTTCGAATCCTTTTGCAATACTGGAATTGGGTTTTTGGCTAATTGCCTTGGTCGGGTGCTCATGCATGCTAATCGAATCAGGGGCATGAACGAAATCAAAGTTTTCGGGATCCGCACCAGCTTGTTTCAAGCTATCTACACACGCCTCCTGATCGCCGATGAGAACAAGACGTTGATCGTCTCGCAATGTTTTTTGGGCTTCGATAGCACCAATTATCGTAGAGTTAGGGGCATAATCACCCCCTAAAACGTCTAAACCAATCTTCATCCGTTATTATTTTTAAATCAATAATACGCAAAAACATCCCAAATTAAAGTATAAAAAATGAATTTTACACCTATTTGGGATGTTTAATTTCGTTGAATGACGTCGTTAGACAGCGGCAGTGTTTTCAATAATCAATTTTCCGTTGTAATATACATTGCCTTCTACTGTGTAAGCATGGTGAGGTGTATGTACTGCACCTGTTTCTTTACATACTGTTAATGTAGGTCTTTCAGCCTTATAATGTGTTCTTCTTTTGTCTCTTCTTGATTTAGAAGTTTTACGCTTTGGATGTGCCATCTCGTATTTTTGTTTTAGTTATTTTTAATATTCTTTAATATATCCCAACGTGGGTCTATCTTTTCTTCTGTTTGTTCGGTTTTTGCGTCGGGCGCTTCTGCGCTCAGTTTCGCCAACATGTCTGGATCGCAACTTAAATTAACTCCTTGTTCCGAACATTTGCTGTAATAAGGAACACGCACATTTACGTATTCGTACAATAGATTGGCGATGTCCAATTCGTAATCGGTTTTTGATAAAACCATCACTTCTTCTGTTTCTTCGGCCCAATCTTCTTCCGTAAATTTAACTAATGCCCGTTCATGAAAGTCCAGCGGAGCTTCAAATTCAGCTAAACATACATCACATGTCAGTTGTATGACTCCATAAATATGGAAATTGACGATGAGCATGTTTTCCTGCTTCTGTAACTCTACATCTGCCTTGAGTTTCCCTTTCTTAATGAGGGAATGTTCATAACAATCAAAGAACGCATTGTCGATCTCAAACTCAAAATTGTGTTTTCCGGAGGCTAAGCCTGAAAAGGGAATTCTATATTGTTTTAGATATTTCACAATCTGCATTTGAGCCTGCAAAATTAATTAATATTTCAGTAAGATGGAAACTTTTTTGCAAATTATTGCTCGTCGTCTCCATAATAATATTTTCCCAGCTCGATTTTCTCCCGGCCGTTGGCCATTCGCCAGCGATTGGTATCCCGTAATGAGTAGGCACATCCACAGTATTCCTGCATATAGAATTTTTCGCGTTTACTAATCTCCAGCATCCGCGCCGATCCCCCTTTTTTTCGCCAGTTGAATGTCCAATATTCCATATTGGGATGTCTGTTGGCCGCGCGCAATCCGCAGTCGTTAATCTGTTCCATGTTTTTCCAGCGAGAGATACCCAGAGAACTGGATATGACATCAAAACCATGAGCGGCAGCGTAGTCTGCGGTTTTTTCGAAACGCATGTCGAAGCACATCGTACATCGTATACCGCGTTCCGGCTCGTTTTCCATCCCTTTGGCCAAGTCAAACCAATGATCTACATCGTAGTCGGCATCTACAAAAGGGATATTGTGTTTTTCAGCAAATCGGATATTTTCCTCTTTCCTCAAATCGTACTCTTTTCGAGGGTGGATGTTTGGGTTGTAAAAATAAATCGTGAAATCAATATCCGATGCGATTAATGCCTCCATCACTTCACCCGAACATGGGGCGCAGCATGAATGAAGCAGTAGCTTTTTTCCGTCTTTTGGTAGGTTTAGCCGTTCTCTCTGAACTTCCTTGTTTTCCATCATCCCTTAAATATTCTGCAATTTTACGGAAAACGGAAAGATTTTACAAAAGTTAACAAGCTACCTGTCGCAGGCATGACGGAAGACGCGTTTATTTTTATACTTTTGTAACAGACAACGATAACATTATGTGTAAGATTTCTATTCTCTCTAAAATGTTGGCCGGCTTGGCGCTCCTTGTAGGTATCACTGCTTGCGAACGAGATGATGCGGAGCCGGAATTGGAGACGCGTAAATTTTCTCGCTTATATGTATCCTTTGAAGAAAATGAGACGTCCTCCGGTGCTTCTGCTGTGAATGTCCGTATCGTATTTCCGGCCGATTCGTCGGTGTTTGAGTATGGTGTGAACCATGTATCTGAAGCGAAGGGAGGCGGAGTTATGTACTTTAATCCATATCTGAAGCGGCTATTTCAGGCTAGCGCCAATCTAAATGGCGTGAATGACACCGTAATTCGATCGATGGAGGTCGGAACAACGGGCTTATTGCAAAATAATGGGAGGCTTCCAAACAGAATATTCTCTTATGTAAAGGGTTTAGCGTATCAGCGGGCGTCTAACGTTCTTTTTGCTGTGAATGTGGATGGAACATCTAATTCCAGAATTTATGTGGTGGACCGACCAACGCGTAGTGCGTATGTTCGGCCATTAAAGAAATATATTGTAGATAGCTCCCGGCCATTTTGGGGGGCAGCATATGAAAACAACAGACTTTTCAGCTCCATACAGGGTACAGACGGTGGAATAGCTGTGTTTTCTAATGTTGTCACAACACAAGTTAACGCTACTGATTCTACAGCCAATATGTCCTATCAAACATTAACGATTGATGGTTCTTCCAATTTGAGAGGTCTGTCCTACGATACGCTTAAAAACGTGCTAGCGGTGACGGACTATTCCGGATCAGGAGAGGCTATGGCAGGTCGAATCTTAATTTTTGAGAAATTTAGTGATTTGATTGGAACAGGAAACCATACGATTACGCCTACACGTATAATTCAAGGCCTTGCCACAGGCTTGAAGCAACCAATGGATGTAGCTATTGACACACGCGAGACCGGGGTGTATATGTATGTAGCTGATAGGGGGGCTAAGAAAGTTTTCCGGTTTAAATACACGGATGATGGAAATGTGGAGCCCGATATGGAGTTACAGGAAGCAGGGGCCACTCCGGTGGCTTTGGCCCTTGATACGCGAGATGACTCTACGCTGGGTCAATAAGGTCTAGCAATAACTGTACTTCCTGTCGTTTTTCTATATTGTCAATGTGGTTGTAAGCAGCGATCAGATTGCGTAGCACGCGTTTAATTATAGCTAGGTTGTCGCACGGCCGGATAAACTCATCACTGGCCGGTAGATTCAACTGATGGAGAAAAGAGACAATATCTTCTTCACGCATAATCTGTCCACGATTAAACACATTGATATAAAACAAAACTTCCTCGGGGTTCTCCTCCTTCATATAGGCTAATACGAAATGCTTGGGAAGATTGATCCCATAAATAGGGATGTCCAAGCGCTGAGCTACTAAGCTGTAAATGCACGCAAGGGATATAGGATTCCCTTTTTTAGTCTCTAACACCTTATTGATGAATGAATTTTGTGGTGCGTGGTAATCGGAGGTATTTCCAGATAAACCAAACTCTCTAAATAACACATTGTTCAACAACTTGACTTTCTCGATCGGACTCATCTCGTACATTAAATAATACCAAGCACTCCGTTTGAGTTCAGCAAGTTTGGCGTGAATTTCTTCTTCAGGAAGGTTTGGATATTGATAACGATTTATAATCAGCAAGCCTTCCAGCAGATCGTCCTGATTGCTGATTTTCCAAAGCTGTAAATCATTCTGAACCTGATTAAATTGTATTTTATGGATAATTTGTTCTACCCGTCCCTGAAGGAGTACATCAAACGACTCTTCCCAAGATTGTTCCAACATGGGAATAACTTCGGGACCACACGTTATCAGCTTATCTTCCAAAGCTTGATAGATGTCCGTATCGGGATCATCCAATAACGAGATCAGCGCTTTTAACTCCTGCTCATTCATTGTAAACGAATTTACGACTTTTTTGGAGAAAGGCAAAACGGGTAAAGTCGTGAAATAAACGATGTAAGCCCGTATTTTTACTGTTTATAACTTTACCCGTCGTTCTACTAATCTGCTTTCAGCTGCCCATCCAGCATATGGATGATGCGTTTGCCATATTCTGCGTTTTTTTCCGAATGTGTCACCTGGATAATGGTAACGCCGTCCTCATTTAGCTGTTTAAAAAGCTGCATAATCTCTTCTCCCTGTTTCGAATTGAGGTTACCCGTAGGTTCATCTGCTAAGAGCAATTTCGGCGAAGCAGCGAGGGCGCGCGCTATACCTACGATCTGTTGTTGGCCACCAGACAGTTGTGCTGGGAATAGGTCTTTTTTGCCCACAATCCCGAAACGATCCAACATATCTCCAACAATAGCCTTACGTTCTTTTCCTGAAAGATCTTTATAAATCAGGGGCGTTTCAATATTTTCATATACAGTCAGTTCGTCGATCAGGTGATATGATTGGAATACATATCCCATGTGCGACTGGAACAACGCCGTACGTTTTTTAGGTTTCATCGCCAGCACATCCTCACCCATAAAGTAATATTTTCCTTCATTAGGTTCATCCAGGAGTCCTATTACATTGAGTAATGTCGATTTTCCCGAACCGGAAGGCCCCATAATCGAAACAAAGTCGCTCTGCTCGATGGTTAAACTAATGTCTTTTAAAATAAAGGAGCGTGCGCCGCCTACGTTATACCATTTGAAAATGTTTTCTAATTTTATCATGTCGTTGTTGTTTATATCGTCGTTTCTTTATTCGTCTCTTAGGTTGTCTACAGGTTTTGCTCTTGCGGAGCGTAGTGTTTGATGGCATACGGTCAATAGGAGGAGCAAAATAACAATTAATACCACTAGGACAAAGTTCCAAGGGTTGATCGGACTTTTATAGGCAAAATTACCTAACCAATGTCTGAGCAAAAGGGTTGTAATGGGAATGGCCACGAGGCCTGCGCCCAGTGTGATCCGCAAGAAAGGCTTGTTCAATTGTATGAAAAGATCTCGGGCAGAGGCTCCTAATACCTTGCGGATACTCATCTCCTTTTGACGGGCGTGAATTTGGTAGGCTGACATGCTAAACAATCCCAACATAGCAATAAATAAAGATAAACCGCTGAATCCATACATCACCTGCTCTAAGCGCTCTTGCCGTTCATGCAGCGAGGTATATTGCATATCCATAAATGTGTAGTCTAATGGAAGCGCCTCAGCATGTGGATTTTTTGACCACTCCTGTTCTACAGCTTTGATGGCTTCTTTGGTTTTGCCAGCCGAGGTTTTGACCATCAGTGTCGTCTTGAAGTGTCCCGGACCACATTCGTCCTTAAAAGAGTACAGTGTCGGCGCCGCCGCTCTTTCAAAACCGTACGCTTTATTGTCTTGTACCACCCCGACAATGCTAAAGTCGAGGGAACACCCCGATATTTTTGCACCAATTGGGTCCTTTAATCCCCATCTCTTGGCAGCAGTTTCGTTGATAACCGCATAGTGCATGCTCGTATCCAGTAGTTTTGCCAAAGAGATCTCTCCTTTACCCTGGAGCACTGCTATATTCAATGTCTTGAAATAATCCACGTCAATGCCGATATGATCCAATTCCGCGTATTGATCGACATACCGAAATTGCTTTTTAGGCGGCATATTGCTGTCGCCAGGAATATTACTCGCGGCAGCGACATAGGCAATATGAGGGTGTTGTCTAAGCCGCATTTTAAAATCAAAAAACGACCCTTGTGGTTTCGAGTCATAATATAAGCCAATGCTTTTAAAGTTGATAACTTGAGCCGGTTCAAAGCCTTTGTCGCTCTCACGCATATAATGCACTTGATCCCGCACCACCAACACACCGCTAATAAAGATCAGCGCGATAACAAACTGGAAGAATAGTAAGCTTTGACGAAACATCGTTCGCTGCGGACGCGTATGTAATCCACCCTTCAGAAGCAATGCGGGTTTGTAGCCGGATAAGTTCAGTGCGGGGTAAACGCCGGCGATCAACGTGGTGAATATAATAGCAACTACCAATTGCCAAACCGTAGTACCTGAGTTTATATGCCTAAGCAGATCGTCATTAAACCATTTTTGAGCCACATTTCCTGTTAAATTGATGCATAGAAACGCTATAGCGGCCGCTAGTAAACATTGGTAAAAAATCTCTCCGATGAATTGCCACGCTATCACCCGTCTATTGCTCCCGAATACCTTCTTGAGCGCGATCTCTTTTGCGCGGCGGTCCGCTTGAGCGAAAATTAGATTCGTAAAGTTTGCCGCAGCTATCGCTAAAATAACGACGGAAAGTATGCCCAGCACCCAAACCATGAGATAGGGTGTACTAGAACCGTGTTTCGGCCGGAGATGGAGATGGGATAGGGGATCTAGATAAACCGTTCCATTGGCAAATGTAGATGCTGTATTATGGTGTTGTTTGGATATCTCTGCTTTAAATAGTTCTCCTAGTTTTTTCTCCAATAGCGCAGGGTCCGAACCTGGTTTCGTTTCAATATATGTTTGGTAAGTATGTAGATCTCCTTCGCCTCCAACCTCTCGGATGAAAAGAAGATCATAGGTCAAGACAGAAGGTTTTCGTTCTTGGCTGATGCCGTAAATACGCTCTTGTATTCCGAGTTCCAGTGAAAGCACTGGAACGTGCTTCGGAGTGTCGAACGATTGGTCGTGCGGGAACAAACGGTTTGCCAACTGCTGGGTGACCAAAGTCGCCTCGGTTTGTTCAGCACTTTTGTATAGCGGGCCACCTTTGGCGTGTACGGCAAAAATACGTGCAGCAGCTGAATCTATGAGAACAGCGCGCCTCACATACGCGGTTTCTTCACCGAAAACCGGATAGTTTCCATAAAAATGATCAATACGCCTGCCGGCACGGATTACTTCCGGAAAATTTTCTTGTATGGCACGGGCAAATGTTGAAGGCGTCTGATCGGTATAGGCACCGTGCATCGTGAGGCCGACCAAGTATATCTGGTTATAGTTTGGATTCCATGTATCGTAACTTGTTTCCCGGTTAATGTATTGATAAGACAGTATGAATCCCACGAATCCTAGGGCTAATCCAAGAATATTTAAGGAAGAATAGGTCTTGTTCTTCCACAGGTTTCGCCAAAATAATTTTAAAAAGTTCATAGGTACCCTTCCTTGTTTTTATAATCTGTTGCGAGTTGTTGTTCCTTATTCATTACGCAGGCTGTCGATAGGATTGGCTCGTGCCGCTTTATAAGCTTGAAAGCTAACGGTAACCAGTGCCAGAACGGTTGTACAACATCCAGCTACAATAAATATCCACCAATCTATTGACGTGCGGTCATGAAGATTGCCAAACCAGTGGTGCATACTCCACCAAGCGATGGGACACGCAATACATATAGATAGGATGACTAAGCGCAGAAAGCCTGTCGACAAAAGTCGAATAATGCCCATACTGCTAGCTCCAAGCACCTTCCGTATACCGATTTCCTTCGTCCGTTGTTCAATGATATAGGTTACTAAGCCAAAAAGTCCGAGACTAGCTATAAGGATCGCTAATAAGGCAAAGCAACTAATAATATTTTTGGTGCGTTCCACGTCTGCATATAATTCTGCAAATGATTCATCTAAAAATCGGTAATTTATTTTTTGATTCGGAGCAAACCGATTCCACACGTGGGTAATTGCAGCTAAGGTCTTATCCATGTTTTCGGATTGCACTTTTATCGAGAGGAGGGACGGGCTATCCCGCAACACCATACATAAAGGTGCTGGATCATCATTCGATAGCATATCGAAGATGAAATCATCCACTACCCCGATAATTGTCCATGTTTCGCCGTTACTAATCTGAGCACCGATCGGATTTTTAAGTTGCAGTTCTGCTACCATACGTTTGTTCACGATCGCCGCGGACGAATCGCTGGCCATTGTCGGATCAAAGTTTCTGCCCTCGACCAGCTTTAACCCAAACGTGGATATATACCCAGAATCTATTGCCCAAAATTGACCTTGTTTCGCCAGATCTTCTGAGCGCCTTCCCTCTAGCCAAAAAGGATTACCATTACGCTTAGCGCCATCCATTGGGACAGGTAAAAAATCACCTACTGATATACTTTTTAGCGTCGGGATGGACGCTAATTCGTCTTTTAAGCTTGGAAGTTTATCGTTTACGGTTTGTAGCCCATTTAATACTACGACCTGCTCTTTATTAAATCCGAGGTCCTTGTTGAGGATATCGTGTACCTGTTGGTTTGTAACTAGCGCGCCTATGATTAAAATGATAGAAGTTGCGAATTGAAAAACGACTAGTCCGTTGCGCAGCAGCGACGATGAAGTCGAATAGATGTTATGTTTTATGGCGCCGATAGGTTTAAAGCGAGACAAATAAAAAGCCGGATAAATGCCAGAAATCATACCTATCAGCACACTCGTTAGCAGCAAAGAAGGAACAAAGTACCAGGTCAACCACGGCAATACAAGCGTCTTTCCGGCCAGGTTGTTGAATAGCGGAAGGAGTAGCCAACAAATCAATATACCAAGCAAAACAGAGAGTACACTGTAAAAGATGGCTTCTGTGATGAATTGTATGACCAATGTATGGCGGTCCGATCCAACCGTTTTCCGGATGCCGACCTCTTTCGCCCGAGTCGCCGCATTGGCGGTGGATAAATTGATGAAGTTGACGCAAGCAATCAACAAGATAAAGAGTGCTGTTCCGCCAAAAATCCAAACCATCCGGATGTCTCCTCTGTTTAAGGTTGCGACTTTATCTTCTTCAATATCGGCAGACAGGAGATGAATGTCCAGGGCGTTTTGCAGGCTGATTTTAGCTTGTCGTACCACTGGATTTAGCTGACGGCCCGTTTTGAGAAATGCCGGAATGTAATGCTCCTCATAAAAACTTTTGGTGATGATCTGTTCGGCTTGTCGCACATCTGTATCTCGGCGAAGTTTTACATAAACGCTATAGTTGTTACTTACCCAATTGGTTTGTTCTCCAGGATAAAAAGGTTCTCCGGCAAGTGACATAAAAAATGAATAGCCGTAGAGATGGGAGTTTGTCGGAATATCATCGATAACTCCGGTGACGGTATAGGCACGATTTGTGTCTGCATTTAAGTAGACCGTTTGACCAATCGGATCCCCTATAAAGTACTTTTGCGCCTTACTTTTTGTCAGAACCATGCTGTTGGGCCTATCTAAAGCATGTGCTAGTTGGCCTGCAACCATGGGAAGAGGAAACATGTCTAAGATCGACTGATCCATGTAGACAAAGCCGTCGTCATAATAGGTTTTAGGATCGTTATTCAATGTCAGTTGGTTGCTGCCTGCACCAAATAACGGATTAGGCAATATCCGGCCGGCAGCCTCCACAAATGGAAGTTCGTCTTTTAATGTCGGCCCTGTAGGGGCGGGGAGGGATAGCCAGCGTCCTGGTATATCGCTGTTTGGAATCTGCACAACCAAACGATATACGCTGTTCATATCCGAATAAAACGTGTTATAACTCCGTTCATGTTTGATATACAATCCAATGAGAATACAAATGGAAATGCTGATTGCAAATCCACCGATCTTGATTAGCGAATACAACTTATTTTTCGTCATATTCCGCCAAGCGATTTTGAAATAGGTCGTCATCATACCCCGTTGATTTATGCCGAGCTAAGAAGCGGTGAGTTTCCGCATCAATTCGCTGTAATAGTATTTCGATTTAATCGCTTTTGCTGCCTCCGAACGTTCTGTGCTTGTGCTCCTAGAAGCGTACCCCAATCAAGCAACAGTAGTAACGTCATTTTATTCATTGCTTTTTATATTAAGTTTTGTACATCTATTCGTCTCGAAGGTTATTGACCGGGTTTGTCCTCGCTGCGCGCATAGCCTGCCCGCTGATCGTTAGGAAGGCTACGCCGACGGCCAATAAGCCCGCGATAAGAAATATCCACCAGTCTAATGCGATGCGGTAGGCGAAATGCTGGAGCCATCCGCGCATAACCCACCACCCGATCGGGACCGCTAGAATGAGGGCGAGCATCACCATTTTTAGAAAGCCAGCTGTTAACAACGATACGATTTTCCCGACGGACGCACCCAAAACTTTGCGAATGCCTATTTCTTTAATACGCTTTTGGGCCTGGAAAGCCGCCAAGGCAAACAAGCCCATGCAGGCGATCCCAATGGTAATGATGGAAAACAGTAGCATGGTACGGCTGGTCTGCTTTTCCAGTTGGTACAAAGCGGTGAAGTCATCATCTAAAAAGTGATACGTAAATGGAGCCTGTGGTTTCACCTCTTTCCAAACGTGTTGGATACGGTCTAGTGCTTGTCGCATATTGCTCCCCGTCGCCACTTTGACAAAGACGTTCCCGAAGTAACTGTATTCCGGAAAAAGAACCACAGGCTGTATATCTTCCCGCAAGGATGCGAAGTTAAAATCTTGTACAACGGTCTTAATGCGGCCTTGCCTTCCATTTAGATTGATCTGTTTCCCAATGGCCAATTCTGGTGTCCACTGCATGGCTTGTACGAATTGCTCATTGACCACAAAGCTGTAACGACGTGCGTCCGTAGTATCTTGTGCGCGGGCTATATCTCCATCTGTTAAAGGTTCGCCCGCAACGATCGGAATCTCAAAAACCGAAACAAAGTCCTTCTCGATGGGAATAGCCGTAACACTCAACCGGAAGTCGGCGCTTTTTCCTTCGGCCTTATTCACATTATAGCCACCTTGGATATTGACCGGCGAGTCATAAGAAGCGCTAAATCCAATAATCTCCGGGCAGGCTAAAAGCTTATTTTTCAACGCTGATCTGTCTGCGCTGGATAAAATATCCCCATCTAGTACGACCATCTGTGCGCGTTGTAGCCCTGTGTTTTTAGTCTGTATATAATGCAGCTGTTTCGTCGTTACCAGGGTGCAAATGATGAACAGGGTCGATATCGTGAACTGGAAAACGACGAGGGCATTCCTCCAAGAGGGACCTTTGCCATTTCCCCAAGTTTTCCTCTGTATGTTTTGGGTAGGTTTAAAGGCAGAAATCACCCATGCAGGACCACTCCCTGCGAGCAGGGCAATGCATACGGCGAATATTAGTACACCCAGATAAAAAAGTATGCTGGATTGAAAACTGAGTTGTATCACTGTACCAATGTATACCGCAAATACAGGAAGGAGAAAGTACGCAAGCAACATAGCGAGTATTAGCGCTGCGAGTACCATCATGCTACATTCTGCCAGAAAGTGAAAGAACAAAGCTCTTCTACTCGCGCCTAAGACTTTCTTTACGCCGATCTCTTTAGTGCGCTCAGCAGATCGGGCTAAGCTGAGGTTGGCGAAATTGACGCAGGCTATTACCATGATGCTGAGGCCCAATGCACCAAAGATGTACACATAAGTCAGGTTCCCACTACCAACGTTGGAATAGAGGTGCACATCGGGCAGCGGCTCCAGATGTATTTTCAAGGCCGATCCACTGTCAAATACGTCTGCAAACATCGTTTGGATATAGCTATTAGCTTTTTGTTCTAATGTGCCGAAGGATGTTTCGTTCTTGAGCAAAACCAGGGTTACGTCATTGGCACTATGCCATTGAGGTTCCTGATAGCGTTGAAGATGTTTATTAGAAAGGATAGCATCAAAAGGCAATTGTGTATACGAAGGCGGGGTAGGTACCACTCCAGACACCTTCCAGGGCTGTCCGTCTATTTGTAAAGTTTGTCCCAAAGCTTCGCTCGCCGGAAAGTATTTTTTGGCCAGCGCTTCGGATAAGACAATTTGATAGGGAGCTGATAGAGCCTGTGCTGCATTGCCGGCTAAGAATGTATAGTTGATTACTTCGAAGAAAGCTTCATCCGCAAAGCGTAGCTTTGTCTCCTTAATTTGTTCGTTGTCTTTTTGAATCAGACCTTCTTGGTTGTAGTGGTATAGACGTACGGCCCGCTCGACCTCTGCGAATTCTTTTTGTAGCGTGGGAGCCACAGCAGACGGAGTTACACCAGAATAATGGAAGTCAACATCATTGGGTGATTTATAAGCAAAGGATACGTACGCAATCCGCCCGGCATTCGGTATAAAACGATCGTAGCTCATCTCGTGTACGATATACGCACCTAATAACAAAAAACACGTAATACCGACTGTTAGTCCTGTGATATTCAATAGCGCAAAACCCCGGTTCTTTCGGATATTGCGCCAAGCGATCTTTATATTATTTTTCCACATACGTAAGCAGCTTTAAAGTGTACTTTCCGTTTTCGTGTAGGAAATTGCAATCGATGCGCCACAAATGTAAGATGTTGTATTTTAGCTGTTTATTGTCTAAGTGGCAAACGGCTACTGTTCGATATCGAACAGTAGCCGTCCGTCAGCGGACAGACAACGCTAGGGCTGCTCGTCATTAGTGCACACACGGATTTGGAAACTATTTGTTAATGCTGTTCAACCAAAGCCCGTTGCAAACAAAACACGCAGTCTGAACGGTCTTTCCCAAATAGGCACGAAAGAGAATTCTCATATAGTTGTTCGTTGGTTAGTCGCATAAAGAACAGCATTTCGTGATCCCGGACACGTCGAGCGGAAGCGTTGGAGAGTCACGAAAGCTGTTCAGCCGTGAGCATGGCGTATTGGTTTTTTACTATGGATCGGAGAATGTTTGGATAAAAAAGAAAGGATATTTAGCGAATGGCGTCTACCCTCATCCTACGGCGCTACAAGGAGCCTCATTATGTGCTTTTTGATCCCTACCGGATCATGGCGCGTCTCCGCTCGCTCGGACTATATACCTTTCTCTTGTTTCTTTTGTCATTTCGACGGGCGGGAAGGAGACAGCAGCTGGATCTACGGCATGGAATTGGCACATGTGATAATGATATGGATGCGATCTGTATGGTCAGTCTTTTATTGTTCTTGAACAAATAGTGGTATACCATTCAACTTGCGAAGAGTAGTGCCTAAGCCTCGCAAGATTGGTGTATATATCTTTCGACATGTGATGTCTCGTTATCTTGGTGTCCAACGAGACGAGGGGAATGATTGGTATTGAATTTCATCAGAACATTCTCACAGCCTCAATCCTATCTACACTAAAAAATACAATACATCAAAGAACACGTTCGTCCATAATGGGAGTTGATTAGAAAAGTAAAACGCTAATGGGATCCTATATTGTATAATTAGTTTCTATTTTTCACGCGGAGCAGGAATACAGGATTATTAGCTCAAAGGTAGATATTTTTATATTCAAAGAAAAATTATTTATAAAAAACGTTGACTTATGTTGTGATAAGGGATGGTTTAGGGTGTCGTTTTATTCATTCCTCAAGTGACGGATAGGGTTAACCTTTGTCGAGCGAATAATGATGATCGTAATTATTGAAAGTAAGAGGAGGAGAATACCGATTATAGGTGTTAAAAAAATCATACCACTTAGTTCCATCCGAACGGCGTAATTCATCAACCAATCTTTCATAAGGATCCACGTAAGTGGGAGGCTGACAGACAACGCCAAAGCGAATACGATATAGAATTCTTTGCCGAACAGCTGCACCAAATCGGACAGGGATGCCCCAAGTACCTTGCGGATTCCGATCTCCTTCATACGGAGGTTCAATGCAAGCGTGGTCAGGCCAATAACGCCGAGCGCTACGATAAAGATACATACCGCAGTAGCTGTTTGTGAAGCACGCAGCAATTGGCGCTCTGTGGTATACATCTGTTGGATGGTATCATCCATAAACTGTATTTCAAACGGCGCATCAGGCATCAAGCGTTTCCAATGCGTTTCCAGTTCCGTTATGGCTTGGTGCATTGAGCCTGGACGCAACCGGATGGATAGAAAGCGATACTGATTGCTGGCGGTAACCGGCAACCAGACCACAGCCGGAGACTCGGTATGCATGGAATTCGCGAAGAAATCTTCTGTGATGCCGGCTATCTTCCCTATGTACTGATTGTCGAATAGACTAATCTGCTGGCCTAAGGCCTGTTCAGCTTCGGAGTATCCGAAAGCTAAAGCCGCTTTTTTATTAATGACCACCTGATTGTCCGAAAGCCGATCCTGTCTTCTTCGTGTAAAGAAATGGCCAGCGACTACGGGTATTTGGTAGGTCGATGCAAAAAATTGATCGGAAGTGATCAGCAATGCATCGATGGGCTGCTCGGCGCCGTACTTGCGTACTTGCTGCACACCGCCACCCAATGATCCCGGTACCCCATAGGATAAACTGATATCTTGTACTTGCGACAAGCGGCTGAATTCTTGTCGTATATGTTCCATGTGGCTAAGTCCTTGTGTAGACCAGTCTCGCGGTACTTGAACCGTCAGTAAATAATCTTTGTTGTATCCTAGATGTCCGTCAACAAACGTGTCCACTTGTTTACTTATTACTATCGACGCTATCCATACGACGATCGCGACCACAAATTGTAAAAACAATAGCGCGCGCCGGAGATGGTGTTTGCCTCCAAAATTAGCAAGCTGATTTTGGATAGAAGCAAGCAATGGGTTGCTTGCTAGTTTTAGCGCGGGATACAAACCTGATAATAAACCCAACAGGAGGACGCCTCCTGTAAACGCCGCAAAGAACGAAAGCGGAAGGTCCCAGAGAGCAGGTAAGGCCTGTGCCATGATGCCTGCAAAAAGGTGTGATAATAACGGGTATAACACTAGCGCTAAGACCCCAGCGAGAGCGACCATGCACGTATATTCGGTCAACAGCTGAGAAACGAGTTGCTTCTTATTGCTTCCCATGATTGTGCGCACGCCGACTTCCTTCAGTCGGCTTACACTCTGCCCGATCGTGAAATTGACAAAATTGATAACAGCCATAAGCAGCAAGAACGTCGCGGTTATACCGAGCGTACGTATTAGCTGACGGATAGCTCCGTTATTATCGTCGAGGTAGTAGGTTTGTAGTGGCTTCAGCAGAGGCTGTAAACTTGCCGCCACCCGCTCATCAGCATGTTTTGTTAGCAAGCTATGAATTGGTTCTTCCAGCTGTTCGGGGCGAACACCTTCTTGCAATTCCACAAAACTGGCAATCCAAAGGTTCGCCCAATTATCTACGTCTCGACCAAAGAAATCTTCATTGGACAATGGTATAAACACGCCCGCTCGCATAGCCGGCATCAGCTCCATTACCGTGTTTGCCTCCGTTGGTTTTAGTATCCCGGTTACTGTAAATTCGTGTTTGTTGCCAGCGAAGTTGCGGATCGTTAGCCGCTGACCAACGACGTCTGTCCTACCAAAATACTTCATGGCCATGGATGCCTTCAGGACGACGGAAAAAGGCGAGGATAGTGCGGTTTGAACATTGCCCCCAAGCAATTCAAAACCGAACATTCCTAAAAGACTGGCATCACCTAAGGATACGTTCTCTTCATGTACGTTCGTTCCGTTTGAGACAATGCAGGTGAGTCCGTCAATACGGTAGTAGTTTGCTACCAAATGTGGATACTCTTCTTTCAGTGCGCGAGGGAGTGCACCGACCGTTGTCAGATCCAGACCCATACCCGCTTCTTTGTAAGAACTTTGTAAAGCATACTGCCTGTCTTTATGCCGAAGGCTTGAATTTACCTGGTATGTTTGCCAAATATAGGCGCCGATGAGTAAGACAAATGCTAGACTGCAAACTAGTCCAGCTAGATTGATGAAACTGTGAAACTTTCTTTTGAAGATGCTTCTCCAAGCAATCTTAATTTGATTTTTGATCATGGGCTTAAATGATGGTCTATGCTATTTTATATCTTACTCGTCTCGCAGGCTATCCACCGGATTGGCCATTGCTGCGCGCAATGTTTGCCAGCTGATGGTCGCAACCGCGATAACCAACGTCAACAAGCCGGCGACAACAAACATCCACCAGGCAATTGGAATGCGGTAGGCAAAGCTCTGGAGCCAATTATTCATCATCCACCAAGCTAACGGAGCCGCTATCACAAAAGCAACAGCCATTAGCTTTATAAAATCCTTCGACAGGAGAATGACAATGTTTGTGACCGAAGACCCCAGAACCTTCCGTATTCCGATCTCCTTGATTCGTCTGTTGATCATGAGTAGGGCCAAGCCAAATAGACCCAAACAAGAAATAACAATAGCGACAACGGCGCCGCCTATAATAATCTGTGCGAGTCGTTGTTCGCTTTTATACATATTTTGCGTGTTCTCATCGAGGTATGAGGCCGGAACGCTTGCTTTTGGGTTTACCTTTTTCCAGAGCTGCTCTACCCGATTCAACGTTTCACGTAGATTCGCTGTCTTAACGCGTACAAAGATATACGATAGGGAGAATATCCTCGGGTTGATTGAAATGGTCAATGGAGCTACCGTGCGCCGGAGATCTTGGAAGTTAAAGTCATCAATAATCCCAATGACTTGCGGATTGCCATCCATCGAAATAGTTTTCCCCAATACGTTAGCGGTACCACCGAGTACAGCTGCCATTTGTTGATTGACCAAGACGGCGTTCGTATCTGTAGCGAACGACCTATCAAAATCACGTCCTGCTATCAGCTTGATCCCTAAAGTGTTTAGATAATCATAATCTACACGCATAAAATTGGTTGATATCTGCTTGCCTTCAAAGTCAAACCCGAACTTACTTGTTGACATGCTTCCGTCACGGCCGCGGCCGATATTGATGTCAGAAGCACTGACACCCTGTACCCAGGGCTGGGCGGCTAGTTCTACACGCATCTGCTGCAAGACTGTCTGCGGATCCACACCTTCACCGATGGGAATACTGACTACTTCTGATTTATCGAAACCTAGAGGTCGGTCGGCCATGTACCGAAGCTGCGCGCTGATCACAATGGTGGCGATAATTAATACAATCGCTATCGTAAATTGCAGCACGGTCAAACTGTTTCTCAGACCACCTGTTTTTACATCCGAATTGCCTTTTAATGTCTGCATGATACTGATTTTGGCAATACGCCAAGCGGGATATCCGCCCGCAATTAGGGTAATTATACTGAAGGTTAATACCGCGTACACGATGTTAGCGGGACGGAAAAGCTGCTGGACACGCAACGTGTAGTTCATCATCGCGTTGTATTCAGGCAGCAATACCCAAGCTAGCACCAAACCGATGCAGAGGGCGGTCATGCAAAGAAGAAACGACTCTGTCCAGAGTTGCGCAATCAATTGACGGGTTGAGCCACCCAATGTTTTGCGTGTGCCCATTTCCCGATGCCGGGTCATCGCATTGGCTAGAGAAAGATTGATAAAGTTGGAACATGCTATAAATAAAATAAGGGCTGCAATCAATAATAATATCCACGGAAATAAAGGAGAACCGGACTGCCCTAAATCCAAGTCATTCCGATGATACTGCGATATGGGCAAAATGTGTAAGGACACGTAGGCGCTATTTTTGTCCACTTTCGCACCATCTCTTTTTAGCATGTTACTTTCGTCTTTATAATAGAGATCCATAAATGCTTTCGCTTGCTGGGTGAAGCTTACATCATTTATCGGGTCAGCCATCTTCACGAAAACCAAATGGTCTTCATGCTCCCAATCTTCTTTTTGCGCCAGATAGCCTGGTTTTTGTTCAAAGCGCAATAGGCTGTTGAATGTCAAGCTCGAATGAGTGGGGATGGTAGCGATAACCGCAGAAATTGTCTTTGTGCTCCAGCTGCCTCCGGCATAGACCTCCACGTGTTTTCCGATGACTTGATCGGTGCCGAAGAGATTTTCCGCCGTCATCTCATCCACGACCAAGTTATTCAGATCGCTAAGCGCATTTACATGACCATGTACGATTGGAAAGCTAAAGATAGCGAGGAAATCCGGGTCCACATATTTGTTTGTGGATTCCAGTTGCTTATCACCGTACCGCAAAATAACTCCTGAATTCGCATAGCGGCTGGCTAATTTAACGTTCGGCAACGTAGCTTTTAAAGCTGGTGCAAAAGGTGCGGGCATGGTGGAACTACGGCGTATTCCCTGTACCGGTTCGCTGCTAGTATACATCAATCCGATCTTATCACGATCGGCATGAAAATCGTCGTAGGAAAGGTCAAACATCGCGGTCAAGTACAATAATGTAGCCGCGGCAATGGCTACTGCCAGACCGAAAATGTGTATAGTGGAAAGTCCTTTGGCTTTTGTAATATTACGCCAAGCAATTTTTATATTATTCTTTATCATGTCTTAACGATTAGATGGTGGGGTGAGGTTAAAATCTCGTTTATTCATCCCGTAGACTGTTTACAGGGTTCGCACGTGCGGCCTTTATGGCTTGATAACTCACGGAGGTCAAGGCAATAAGAGCTGTCGACACTCCTGCAGTGAGCAACATCCACCATTCCATATTAATGCGGTAGGCGAAATCAGACAACCATTTATCTGCGCTCCACCACGCTATCGGGCAAGCGATTAAAATGGCTAGGCCAATCAATTTGATATAGTCCCGCGAGAGCAGACCTACGATACCCAATACCGAGCTGCCCAGCACCTTTCGGATACCAATCTCCTTGGTGCGTTGGTAGGCAGTGAGCGTGACCAGTCCGATCAGCCCCAGGCATCCCAGCAAAAGGGTAACCACCGTAGATAGGTTAATGATTTTGGCGAGACGGAAGTCCGTCTGATAGAGGTTCTTAATCTCCTGATCGTAAAATTCGAACCTAAACGCAGCATAGGGGTATATTTTTTTCCATTCTTTTTCTATATTTTCCAACGCTGTGTTCCATTGCTTGACATCCCCGCTGAGTTTGATGTTAAATGTCGTGAGGGGGCCACGCTTGTTGGTGGTGACTAAAGAAATTGGATTGATCTGATTACGCAGATTTCGGCTATTGAAATTCTCCATGACGCCAATAATTTGCCAGGTTTGCTCCATCAGCTCTACTTGTTTAGAAATAGCTTCTTCCGGTGTTTTAAAACCCAACAACTGGATGGCAGACTCGTTCAGCAGAATGCCCGTTGTACTATCCGCTAGGGTGGGTTTGCGTCCTGCCAACAAGTTGATATGGAAAAGATCTAAATAGTCTGGATCAGCATATTTCATTTGTATACCGAAGCCGTTTTCTTTGGCATCGCCGTGTTTAAATATGTAATTTCCCCAGTAGCTGGGCTCCATCGGTCGGTGTCCCAAGGAAACATGCGAGATGTCGCTATATCTTTGCAAGGCTTGTTTCAGCAAGAAGGGATCGGCCGTTGCTTTTTCAAAACCCCTGTTGGGCACGCGCATGTTGAGGACTGCCTCTTTTTCGAAGCCTACATGGCTCGATAGCATATGCTTTAGTTGTAACCCTACGACAAATGTCGCGATGACAAATACTTGGGCGATAACAAACTGGAGCACGATCAGTATTTTTCGCAGAGATAGACTACCCAAAGAAAGCTTGCCCGCCCCCTTTATTTTGATGACATCTGCCACCTGCAATCTGTTGATAAGGAACGCAGGATATAAGCTGGAAATCAATGTGATGAATAGCAATAGCGCCCCAATAAATCCTGTCACGGCCAGATCGTCTGCATACAGATTTATATCCGCCGGTATATAGTCTTGCAAAGCCATCGCAAGCATCCTTGTGAGAGGCCAGGATAGGATCCATGCCAGAACGGATACCAGAAATGTCTCCAGCAGAAAGTTTAAAGTAATATGGCTAGGCTGCTCACCCAAGGTTTTTCGTATACCGATTTCTTTTGCGCGGTAGGGTACCTGTGCGGTCGACAAATTGACATAATTGATGCACGCTAAAAGCAAAAGAAAGCCACCGATACCGACGAGTCCGTAAAGAATTTTTTTGTCGACATGGTTTTGGATGGCCGCATTGAAGTGCAAGGACGATAATGGAGCTAGTGCAAAAAATTCTCTTTCATCCTTGTGTTTGTAGCTAACGGAGCGTATTTCGTCCATTTTTTTTGCCAGGGCCTGTAGCATAGGTGCGGCATCTGTATCTCTGCGAAGTTTAATGAACAGCTGGTTATTCGAGAAATGAAAATCCCAGTTGTCAATATTGGGATCCTGGTGTGGCATACTTAAGAATTCTTTTCCGACAAATGAACTCGGCTTTGACAAATCCTGGACAACGCCTGTAATCGTATAAGTCGTTGTGTCGTATTTAAGGGCTTTTCCAACAACGTCTTGAATATTTAGCGTCGGGAAATAGAGTTTGGCACGGGATTCCGTAAGAACAACTTCGTTTACGCGGGTAAAAGCATGTGTAGCATTTCCAGCCAACCAAACATACGGCACCATGGTAAAATAATCCGGGGAAGTCGCAAAGATTTGATCTTGGTCAATAAACGCAGGAGCATGGTCGTGTGCTGACGAAGAAATTATTTGTTCTACGCTACGCTTAAATAAAGGTACGGTTAGGTCTACTTCCGGAAAATTATCCTTGATATACCTGAACAGGGGCATAGGAATACCGTCGAAATCGTGCGTACCCTCCTTGTCTATATATTGCATATAGACCTTATAAATCTGTTCTTTTTCAGGATGCGATTTGTCGAAACTGAACTCATAATTTACAATCCTGAAGACCATCCAACAAGCACTGATACCAATCGCTAGCCCTAGGATATTAAGCCCCGTAAAAAGCTTGCTTTTCCATAATTTTCGTAATGTTAGTTTAAGCCCATTCATCTTTCGTAGTATTTATAGCTCTTAATCATGTTCAGGTATGAGTTGTTTGATATGTGGTTCCAAATGGCATTTGGGTTATTCATCCCGTAGGCTATCAACAGGGTTGCTGAACGCAGCTTTAGGGCCTGATAGCTTATGGTTACTAGACTGATGAATAGTGCCATTAGTCCGGCCAGCACAAAGAAATGCCATTCGATTTTTATGCGGTAGCTGTAATCTTCTAACCAAGTATTCATAGCCCACCAAGCGAGCGGAGATGCGATGACGATGGCAATAAGCACAAGTTTGATAAAATCGATAGATAGCAAGGACATCACTTGTGCAGCGCTTGCGCCTAATACCTTTCGCACAGCAATCTCCTTCATGCGTGTTTCGGCCATATAAGCGATCAATGCTAACAATCCGAGGCAAGAAATAAATATGGTCAACCCAGCGAAGACCATAGCAAGCGTACCGATGGCTTTTGTTTCAGTGAATTTTCGTTCGTATGTTTTGTCGATGAATTGATATTCAAAGGGATAGTCTGGATTGAATTTTTTAAAGATGGATTCAACGATCTTTAGATTGTCTGAGGTGCTGCGGTTGGTATTCAACCGATAATGTATGGTTGTAAACCAAGATCTGGGGCCTAAAATGACTACTGGCTTGTGGTCTCCAAATGGAGAGCCCATTATAAAGTCCTTCACAACCCCGACGACAGTCCATTTTTTCCCATCTCCATCGACAATACTATTTATGGGGTCAGTAAGGTGAAGGCTTTTTACCGCTGATTCATTTAGTAGCATGGCGGAACTATCGGTAGCAAACTTGTAAATATCGATATCTCGGCCTTGTATCAATGTCAACCCTAGGTTTTCTATAGCATTGGCGTCGGTACTGAAGCGATTATACGAAATTCGTTTGTCTTCTTCTGTTGATATACCCGACGTAAACCCCCAGCCGTTGCTATAAATTTCTGTCACGGGCGACATGTTTTTAGAAACGGAGACAACCGCGTTACTGGCTAATAACTCGTTTCGAAGAAGCCCGTAGTTCTTTTCCAGCTCTCCCTTAATGCCGGTATATACGAGGCCATTTTCATTGTAACCGCGGTCACGTTGTTTGGTATAGTGGATTTGTTGTGTGACAACGACGGTGGCAATGATCAGCACAATGGCCAGACTGAATTGCGTTACAACCAATATCGAGCGAACACTCAGTCCTCTTGTTTTAGCCGCAAATTTTCCTTTTAACGTATGAATAGGACGAAAAGACGAAAGGAAAAATGCCGGATAGATACCGGCCAATAACCCTGTGAATATAGCAAAGAACAGTAAGAAAAGCCATGTTCGGAAATCAAGAAATGACAACGAAAGTTGTTTGCCGACAAGCTCATTGAAGAAGGGGAGCGTTATAAAAACAAAGAGCGTAGCCACGAGCATGCCAAACAAACTGACCAGCAGACTTTCCGCCAAAAATTGTGCAATTAAGCTTTTTTTACGAGCACCAATTACCTTGCGGACACCTACCTCTTTTGCACGCCGTTCTGAACGGGCTGTACTTAGGTTCATAAAATTGATACTAGCTACTAATAAAACGAAAGCGCCGATCCACGCAAATAGTTTGACAATGTCTATGCGTCCGGAGGTATAATTTCCTCCTTTACCGCTATTGTACAGAAAAGCGTCGGGATAGGGGAATGCAAATAACTCTCCAGTGTATCTTGCTGATGCTCCACCCGCAGCCCTATTATCAGCATTTATATGATCCCGGGAGTAGGTTTTGATCTTGGCATTAAATTCGGACAATGCTGTGCCTTCGTTCAATAAAATATAAGTGCTGACTGAATTGTTGCGCCAGTTGTCGTCTGTATAACCTATTTTTTTAGCATATGCGTAGGGTAGGAGAATATCAAATCGGAAGCTAGAAGTGGTTGGCAGATCTTCGAGTATAGCTTGTACAACCACTTGGTTCGCAGAATCTATTTTAACCGATTTTCCGATAGGATCTTCATCGCCGAATAGGGCTTTTGCATACCTGTTGGTTAAGACGATAGCGTTGGGGCTATCAAATTTCAAGTTTTTGTCTCCTTTAACGAATGGAAAGGAAAACATGTCAAAGAATCCAGGATCAATAAATACCGTATTGGCCATCAATTTTTTTTCTTGGAAAGTCGTCAAAAATTGATGGCCTTCGTCGTAGCGTGAAAATGCTTCAACATCTGGGAAATCAACAGCCAAGGATGGGCCTAATATTTTCGGTGTATATGCCCAAGCCCATTTTTCGCCCTTATTCGTATCACGATTACTCATGATATAAAGTCGATCATTTTTTTCGTGAAAACGGTCCATTGTCATCATATTTTGCAACCATAGTGCAATGAGCAGAGCTCCCGCCATACCAACAGCCAATCCAAAAATATTGATGACAGAAAAGGCCTTATTCTTTAATAGATTTCTCCAAGCAATTTTTATATAGTTCTTGATCATTTATTTGCAGAATTTGAATGTAATACCATGATTTATAGGTGTATTATTCATCGCGTAAACTATCTACGGGATTGGCTCGAGCTGAAAAATATGTCTTCGATAATAGAACGGCGGTGGCCACGAATAGCAGACCAAGGGCTGACAGCGCGAAAATTGACCAATGAATCGGCGCGCGATATACAAAATCTGCTAACCATTTGTGCATGAAATACCACGCTATAGGGAAGGCTACCAAACAAGCAATACCAACGAGTGATAGCAAGTTTTTCAATAACAGCATCAGAATTTGTAAAACGGATGCGCCCAATACCTTACGGATACCGATCTCTTTTGTGCGTTGGTTCGCGGTAAAGATAGCCAATCCGAATAATCCCAGACCGGCAATCAGCACAGATAAGGATACTGCCCAGCGGAGGAGCTGAGAGAGCTGTCGTTCTTTTTTGTAAAAACCTGCGATGGTATCATCCAGAAAGGTATACTCGAACTCATCGTCGGGAAACACCGATTTATAGACGATGGCCACTTTATCTAGCGCAATCTTCCAATTTTCGGGGTGTTGTTGATCCAGTGCAATGTGCATAACGTAACCGTCCTTGTTGCCCCAATAGATGAGAGGCCTGATATCAAACCGCGCGGAGGCCAAATCAAAATCTTTCATGATGCCGACAATGGTGGTTTCTCCATTGTTGAATGTTTTGCCGATCGCTTCCGCTGGCGACGCCACGTTTAAGAGGGTCAGTGCTTTTTCATTGATTAGTGCTTCTTTTGTCGAATCCAGCAAGCGGATGTTTCGGCCTGCAATCAACGGAATTTGGTATACATCCAGATAGTGGTCGTCGCCATTTCGGGCATCCAACGTTACCGGTTTGTTGTCTGTCGATTGGTCATAATTCATGGTAGAACTCATCCAACCCGAGAAGGCGGGGGATTGATTACCAAAACTTATCGCTTTTATTTCTGGGATCGCCTGCAATTTAGTTTTTAAAATGTTGCCTTGAGTGGAATTGCTGTAGTTTCCGGGAATATAGAAATTAACAATTGCGTCTTTGCGAAAACCCATATCTTTCTGGACCGCGTACTGAATCTGTCTCGTAACGACAACGACGCAGATCAAAAAAACTTGTGCCAATATAAACTGAAAAACAGTGAGACTTTTGCGTAGCCAACTGCTGCGGGACAGATTACTATTTTTGCTGAATTGGTTTTTTAACGCGAGAATAGGAACGTATCCGGTTAATATCCATGCCGGGTAAGATCCGGCTATTATCGTAACTATAATCCATAGCGCGGTTAAAAATACCGCAATAAACTGGAGTGGTGCCCGTTCTAAAGTTAAACCCTCGGGAACGAAACCTTCGAATGCATGGAGTAGAATAGGTAGTAAGACGATAGACAAAAGCGTGGCCAGAAATGAGATGACAGCTGTTTCTGCTAAAAATTGAAAACTGAGCATAAACTTTGAGCTTCCTAAGGTTTTTCGAATGCCAATTTCTTTTGCTCGTTCGATAGATTGAGCAGTAGATAGATTGACGAAGTTAATTGCTCCAAGTGACAGCAGAAATAGTGCTAAAATTATTAAGTTCCGCAAGGTGGCTGAACTGACGGCTTGATAATTGAATGCCGCGTTGAAATGCACATCCGCGATGGGCTGAAGTTTGGAGTGGACATTCCATACGTCGGTTTGTTCTTTCTTGTGATTGGATACAATGAGAGAGAGATCTGCTTCCACCTTTGCTGGCTTCGTTCCGGCAGTTAAAACGACAAGACACTGGTAAGAATCCGAATAGCTATTCCATTGATCCCAGTTCGATAAGTCGGTGAGCGATGGATAAATTGGAATGGTTGCTGAAGATGCGAAGCTGTTAAATGCGAAATCGGAATTTCGCGGCATCGGTTGGACAACTCCTGAAACTTGAAAAGCAATAGAGTCAGCGAAAATGATCGTTTTACCGATGGCATCTTCGGGACTGTAATTCGGAAAAAAACGATTTAAATCGGTTTCCGTAAGTACAATCGTGTTGGGTTTATCCAATGAAGCTGCGTTTCCGGCGAGCCAATGATGCGTATACAGATCGAAGTAATGACGGGTTGTAAAAACCAGGCGATTTTGTTTCGAGAAAACCATGAAATCAACCGACTTTTCTTTCGGAATCTTTATGGAGATGTTCGGAAATTTGTAGAGTGGAACGACGGTTTCAATCCCTGTTGCTTCATCCTGCAATGTGCGTATGAGCGGTAGTGGTACGCCTCCAAATTTGAAATTATCACCTTCACTGACGAGACGAAAGGTACGGTCTCCATGTTTAAGATGTTTGTCGAAACTGTAGTTATATTGAACCAGCAAAAATATGACCAGGGTCGCACTGATCCCGATAGCCAAGCTGACAATGTTGATCGTTGTAATCAGCTTGTTTTTCTGTATATATCGAAGAGCCGTTTTAAAAAAAATCTTGATCATGTTTTCTGGATCTAAGTAGTTAGAGAATAGACATGGTTATTCGTTTCTTAGGCTATCCACTGGGTTCGCTTGTGCGGCCTTGATAGCCTGATAGCTGACAGTTACAAGAGCAATGAATATCGCTGCCGCTCCAGCGGCAACAAAAATCCACAACGGGATTGCAATGCGGTACACAAAATCAGCCAGCCAAGTGTTCATCATCCACCAGGCTATGGGCGAGGCGATAACAATGGCAATAATCACTAGGCGCAGAAAATCCCTCGTTAACAACTGTACTATACCCTGAATACTGGCGCCTAAAACTTTTCGTATACCGATTTCTTTGACCCGTTGTTCGGTCGTGAATGCCGCGAGACCAAATAATCCTAAACAGGCGATGAAGATCGCTAGAGAAGCAAACGTACTGAAAATAGCCCCCGTACGTTTGACATCGGCATACATATGTGCATAACTTTCATCGAGAAAAGTGTAACGCATCGCCTGATTCGGGGATAGCCGTTTCCATATCATCGACAATGCTTTTAGGCTCGTTTCTATATCCTTGCTTTGTAGTTTAACAGCAAGCATGGTCGGACTGTTGCCTAAGGATAAACAAATGCCGCCGATTTCGTCTTTGAGTGTTTCAAAATGAAAATCTCGCACGACTCCAATGACCGTATATGTCATGCCGTTTGTAATTCGTGCCCCGACGGGGTTTTCGAGGCCTAAATTCTTCGCCAGCGTTTCATTGATCACGACGGCGGAAGAATCAGAAGCTCTGTCTTTTTGAAAATTTCGACCAGCAACTAGTTGCATACCCAATGTGGGAATGTAGTTTTCGTCAACTTCCCAAATCTGTCCATTTTGACTGGGCTCCACGTCTATTTTTCCTTCTTTCCAGAAGCTATTACCGTTTCTTTTGACGCCGGCGGCCTGTACAGGAAGGTAGTCGCTTACTGTCATGCTCTTGACCTGCGGCAGTCGGGCGATTTCTTCCTGCAATACGTGCATGTGATTGCCAAGGGTTGCCGTTCCCTGTAGTACTAGAACCTGGTCTTTTTCAAAGCCTATTTTCTTGGTAAGTATAAAATGCAGTTGATGGTTGACAATTAATGTTCCAATGATCAGAACAACGGATGTGGCAAACTGGAAGATGACAAGACTGTTTCGGAGTACGGGACTCCGTCCCTGCCGCAACTCCCCTTTAAAGACAGCAGCTGGTCTGAATTTAGATAAATAGAAGGCGGGGTAAATGCCCGCTATCAAACCCACCAATATCGCTGATAACAGAAGAAGCAGGATAAATGTTGAATCGGACCATGGAAAATGGAGCTGTTTGCCTGCTAGTTCATTGAACAAAGGGAGAGTTAGCCAGGCGATAAGTATGCCGATTACAAAGGACAATACACTATAGAGCATTGACTCACATAAAAATTGGAAAATGAGATCGCTCCGACGCGATCCGACGACTTTGCGTAAGCCTACTTCTTTCGCTCGGTTAGCCGATTTGGCTGTGGATAGATTGATGAAGTTGACGCATGCGATAAGCAAAATGAAAGCTGTAATCGCACCGAATAACCAAATTAACCGAATATCGCTCTGCGGCGTGTTCTTGTAGTCTTCGATGCCATTAGAATGTAGATAAATATCTCGGATAGGCTGGAGGGATAATTCAACAGAACTCCAGGTTTGTGCAGCTTTACTATTGCCCCCCTGTGCGAGCTGTGGAATCCAATAATTCTTGCGGATATGTTGAGTTAATTTTTTTTCAAATTGCGGAATATCAGTGCCCTTTTTTAACTTGACGTACATCGGATAGTTTGTCGCACCCCAATTTTCCTGCTCACCGGGATAGAACACAACGCCGTTTAAGGTCAAGAAAAAATGGAAGGTTTTGAGGTGCGAATTATCAGGTATGTCCGCAATGACTGCTTTGACCGTGTATGGTCTAGTACGGTCACCATTGAGATAAACCAGTTTTCCAACTGGATTTTGTTCGGGAAACAATTTGGCAGCCTTACTTTCGGTCATTACTAAGGAATAGGGTGCTGTTAGCGCTTGGTCCCGCTGACCAAATACCACCGGCAGTTCCAGCATGTCCAACACCTGTTGATCCATATAAGTAAACCCTTCCTCATAGACGCTCTCATTATTTCGTTCCGTGGATACCTGATTGCTGCCAGCACCATAAAATAACGCATTGGGAAGTATCCGGCCCACCAGTTCAATCTCGGGGAAGTCTGCTTGTATAGCTTTGCTGAGCGGAGCCTGAAACGACGTGCCTCGGCGAATTGTCCCTTTATCTTCCATGCGACCGACAATTCGGTAAATTTGGTCGCCATATGTATAACTGGAGTCGTAACTTGTCTCATAAATAATGTATCGGGTAATGAGAATACACGCAGCGATGCTGAACGCGAAACCACCCACTTTAATCAAGGCGTACAACTTGTGTTTCATCAGGTTGCGCCAAGCCATCTTTATATAATTCTGTATCATTGTTTCTAAGCTATGCAATCTGTTTCAGCCTATTCGTCTCGTAAACTATCTACCGGATTAAAGCGAGCAGCTTTAACGGCTTGGTAGCTTACTGACAATAGTGCAATTACGACGGTAATGAGTCCGGTCGACAGCAACATCCACCATTGTACGTCGATACGATACGCGAAATTCTCCAACCATTTGTTCATTCCCCACCAAGCAATGGGACAAGCCAATACAATGGCGATACCCACTAATTTTACATAATCTTTGGCTAACAGGATGACGATGCCCGGTATCGTACTTCCTAGCACTTTGCGGATACCGATTTCCTTTGTGCGTTGATAGGCCGTCAGTGTGACTAAACCGATTAGTCCCAAGCAACTGAGGATAACGGTAACAGCCGTCGCCAGGTTGATCATACGTGCTTGGCGTACATCGCTTTCGTACATGGCCCGTATTTCGTCGTCATAAAATTTGTAGAGGAACGGAGCGTTTGGATAGAACACTTTCCATGCTTTTTCTATACGCGTGATCGTAGCCGGCCATGTTTCTGTGTTTTTAGAGAGTTTGATATTAAAAGCCCGCAAGGTGTGTTGTTGCGTAGAAATGCGGATACCTAATGGTTCCATCCCTGTGTGAAGATCTTTCTGATGAAAGTCCTGTAATATGCCCACGATTTGCAGAGGCGTATTTTCGCTGTAGTTTACAAACTGTCCAACGGCTTGTTCGTTCGATTGAAAACCGAGTGCTTTACGGGCTTGCTCATTCAGAAAGATGCCTCTTGCAGTGTCTGCAAGGGTAGGCGCGCGACCTGCTAGATGTTGGATGTCGTAGACGTTAAAAAATTCTGGATCCACGTATTTAAAGGGTAGGTGGACTTGCACTTTTCCGGTATCAGTCTCTATCGACAGGTTGTTGCCCCAATGTTCGCTGCTCATCGGAAGATGGCCTAAGGCTACCGCTTGTATGTCCTTATCGTTTGACAAGGCCTGTTTTAGTAGAAAAGGGTTGACATCTGCATTTTCAGACGATTTATACGGAAAACGCATCGTAATAACAGCTTGCTTGTCAAACCCGAGGTCTTTTTCCATCATAAACGTCATCTGCCGGGCGATGATAAACGTACCAATGACAAAAACCTGTGCAATAACGAACTGGAAAACAATCAATATTTTGCGCAGGGTAATGTTGCCTAACGTAAGCTTGCCAATACTTTTTAATTTGATGACCTGAACGACGTTGACACGGTTTATTAAATAGGAAGGATACAGGCCAGCGATAAGTGTCAACGTTGTAACGAGTACTATAAGAAAGATGATGACGGCACGCAAATCGGAATATTCGTTGATCTGAGGGGGCATAAAATCCGTAAACATCCACTGGAAAGCGCGGACCAATGGAATGGAGAGCAGTAAGCCCAACATGCAAATCATAAATGTCTCTTGTAGAAAGTTCCAGGTCATCCGCCAAGAGCGCTCGCCCATGGTTTTTCGAATGCCGATTTCTTTGGCGCGCTGCGGAATTTGCGCCGTGGTGAGGTTGATGTAATTAATACATGCCAATAGCAACAAAAAAAAGCCTATTCCAATCAATCCGTATAATATTTTGGGATTTGCAGCGTAGCTCCCCATAGCTACGTCTTGCCGAAAATGTTTTTCAGCCAGGGGCAATACATCGAACCAGATGCGAACATTGTATTCTTTAAATTTCTCGCCTACCATGTCGGTGATTTTTTTATTTGCCGATTGTAGAAGGGAAGCTTTTTGAGGATCCTTCAATTTAATGAATAACGTATGATTGGAATTAGACCCCATCCAGTTTTCGTTTGTCCATTCGTTGGTCGGAATAGGCATGAATTCCTTTCCATCAAAACTACTGGGTTGATCTAGATCGGCGACTACTCCTGTCACGGTGAATAAGGTGCTGTCATATTGCACGGTTTTTCCGACGATATCGGTATATGTTGTTTTTGGAAAATACAATGTCGCACGCGAAGCCGTTAGCACGACTTGGTTTGGCTCAGCAAGCGCTGCGCTAGGGTTCCCTGCCAGCCAGGTATATGGTACCAACTTAAAGTAGGCCGGCAGGACACTTTTTATAGCAGATTGTTCTTCATAGATTTGCGGTTTGTTGTTGTGTGCCGGAATACTAACTGTTTCGTAGTACCTATTGTATACTGGAACGACCACAGCTATATCTGGATGCGTTGATCGAATAAAAGGGGCTAAAGGAAGGGGAACGCCTCCAAATGTACCTTCTTTATTCTCGAAAAACTGTTTGGATACAACCTGGTAGATATGTTCTTTGTATGGATGTGATCGATCAAAGCTGAACTCATAATTTACGATACGAAAAACAATCCAACAGGCGCTGATGCCAATTGCCAATCCAAGGATATTGAGGCCGGTAAAAAGCCTGTTTTTCCATAATTTTCTTATTGTAAGTTTAAAACTGGTTGTCATTTTAGCTTCCGTTTTACTGAAAGTGATTTTGTCGTTTAGTATCGTCCATGTTTTCCGGTCCAACGTTTTTCGCGTTTTTGGTGAATGTCGTCAGGAAACGTTCTCGGTTTCCATAATGACCTGCCCATCCAGCATTCGGATGACGCGATCCGCAAATTTGGCGTCGTGTTCACTGTGTGTCACCATAACGATAGTTGTTCCGGCTTCGTTCAACTCCGTCAGCAGTTGCATGACCTCATTACCATTGCTCGAGTCGAGGTTACCGGTAGGCTCATCTGCTAAAATCAGCTTCGGATTGTTTACGACGGCACGTGCTACGGCGACCCGTTGTTGCTGTCCTCCAGATAATTGTTGCGGAAAGTGGTTGCGACGATGCATGATCTGTACTTTTTCAAGTACTTCTTCGACCCGTCTTTTGCGTTCAGCAGCTGGTACATTCGTATACACGAGTGGAAGCTCCACGTTCTCAAAAACCGTGAGCTCATCGATCAAATTGAAACTTTGGAAAACAAACCCAATGTTGTGTTTTCGTAAATCTGATCGTTTTCCCTCTTTGAATTTTGCTACCTCAATGCTGTTGAACTCGTAACTGCCTTCATCTAGATCGTCCAGTAATCCGACAATATTCAGTAGCGTAGATTTTCCGCATCCGGATGGTCCCATGACGGCTACAAATTCGCCTTCTTTCACATGGATATTTACGTTGTTCAAGGCCACCGTTTCTACTTCTTCGGTGCGGTAATATTTTTGCAGATTGGTTATTTTGATCATATGTTATGTATTTAGCGCGTTCGTATGTGCATGTTATTCGTTTCGTAATGTCTTCGTTGGATTGCTCGTTGCTGCGCGGAGAGCCTGAGAGCTGATGGTTATAGTTGCAATTGCTAACGATAAACCTGCAACAAACAAGAAGATGATCCAAGGCATTTCCATGTGGTAGTTATAGCCCATTAACCAATCATTCATAAAATACCACGCTATTGGGAAGGCGATGAGACAGGCCACGCCAACTAAGACGAGGAATTCATAATTAAGCATTTTAACGAGACGTCCTACTGAAGCTCCTAACACTTTACGGATACTAACTTCTCGTGCCCGTTGTTCGGCCGCGTATGCCGCTAAACCTAACAATCCAAGACACGAAATAATGATGGCTAGAATCGCAAATAAACTAGCCAATTTTTGGAGCATCATTTCTGTGCCAAAGTAACTGTCGAATGATTCATCAAGTGGCCGGTAACTAAATGGAAATTCGGGATTATATTTTTTTACTATGCTTTCAATTTGAGCAATAACGTCTTGGAAACTGACATGTGGCTTTATTTTAATATTCATTATTCCACCGTTATACCCGTATGCATAACCCACATCCAAAGGGGCCAAGACCAATGGTTCGGCGGTACCGTATATGTCGTTATATACATAGTTGTTTACAACACCTACAATAGTAAATGGTATATTATTCATTTTTATAGTTTTACCTGCCACCAAACCATCAGGTTGTATGAGTTTGGCATAGCTTTCATTGATCAATATGGACGAACTGTCACCAAGAAAATTAGGCCTAAAATTTCGCCCATCGTTGATTGTTATACTTAATGCATCGGTAAATTCTGGGTCTACAAACGTAAATCCGATAAGAATGGATGATTTTGGATCTTTCCCGTCCCATTCAAAATCCGATGTATTTGAACCTACGTTTAACACATTCGTGATACTCAAACCAACGGATTCAATTTGCCCTGTGGCTTTTAGCTCTTGCTTAATAACATCCATATGTTTGAACATCTCGCCTTGGATGTCTGTCATGATCACGTGGCTACGTTCAAATCCAAGATCGCGGTTTTTCGCATGTTGCACCTGCAAGTAGATAATGGATGTACAGATCATCAGGATAATAGCTGCTGTAAACTGTGTGACGACTAGTGTTTTTCGTACCCCACTTCCTGAACCAACTTTTCGCGTTCCTTTTATAGTGCGCAGTGGGTCAAACGAAGAAAGAAAAAACGCGGGATAACTGCCCGAGATCACCCCACACACGAGTGTGATTATTGAAAGAAAACCCAGATGATAACTATTTTTTAAATCGATAGTTAGTTCTTTGTATACGAAAGTATTGAAAAAGGGAAGGCCAAGCTTTACTAACCCCACAGCGATAAGTCCGGCTATACCAGCAAAAATCAGGGACTCTCCGAGAAATTGTAGGATTAAAGTTCTCCTTTTCGCTCCTACTATTTTGCGCATGCCAACTTCCTTTGCTCTTTTTTCCGATCTCGCGGTGGAAAGGTTCATAAAATTAATGCAAGCGATTAAAAGAACCAACCACGCGATGGAGGTGAATAGGCGGACACTTTTGATCTTGCCCTCTTGTTCGATGCCTTGTTTGAATGTGTTATACATTTTCCAGCGTTCCATGGGATACAGGAAATTCTCGTCGGTATGTTCTTTGGATCCTTGTTTGTCATCGATGTAGTACTTCAATTTTGCATTCACGGCGGTCAAATCTGCCGTCGGATCTAATTGAACTAGGGTCATGACGCTGTTATTCCCCCAGTTTTTAAATCCAAACTCTGGTTTTGATGCTTCCAACTTTTTAAAGTCGATTAACCAGTCGTATTTAAAACTTGAATTCTTAGGAAAATCTTTCGTAACGGCGGATATCGTGTACACCTCACTATTGTCAAACTTTACGGTCTTGCCAACAGTTTTCGTTGTGCCGAAGAGCTTCATGGAGGCTGATTCGCTTAAAACCACACTACTGGGGTCGTTCAATGCAGATTTGATAGTTCCTTCCAGAAATTCCGGCATCAAAATAGAAAGTATCGCAGGATCGGCATAATAACCGAACTGATAAAGCTGTTTATCCCCTACACTGAATAGGCTGCTGCTGCCCCAGTACATTCGACCAGCATGCAATACCTCCGGAAAATCTCGTTGAAATTCCTGTGCAAACGGTGCGGGTGTGGCCTCAAACACGTTGATATTGCCATCATATGTTTGTTTTGACTTTGTAATGTATATATCCTTTTTATTGACAAAATGGTCATTCCAAGACACTTCGTCTTCTACCCATAAAAAGATGAGTGCGGTTACGGCAATGCCCAGTGCCAAGCCGAATATATTCAGAAAGCTGTACCCCTTCGTTTTCCGAAGGTTTCGGATGGCCGATCTAAAAAAATTCTTTATCATCTTTTTACTATTTTGTCACTCATTTATAACCTCTATGCATTTTGTTCATGCTACTTTTTGATATTCAGCTCTTGAATTTTATCGTATGTTTCATAGCTCGAAACAATGACTTTATCTCCTGTCGCAAGTCCGCCAATCACCTCGTAATATTCTGGATTCTGACGTCCTAATTGAATGTCGACACGGTAAGCTGTGCTGCCGCTCTTATCGAGTTTGAATATCCAGTTGCCGCCGGTTTGTTGGTAAAAACCTCCTTTTGGCAATAAAAGTGCTTTGGTTTCGTCACTAAGCGCCAGTCTAATAGATAGCGTTTGTCCGCGGCGTATGCCGGTGGGCGCAGTGCCTACAAATTCCATGTCCACTTGGAAACGGCCGTTGGTTACTTGAGTGTACACCTTTTTTATCTTCAGTTCGTATGTCTTTCCGCTCAGTACAAATTGCCCCACCTGTTCGGTGAAAATCCGGTTGATGTAATGTTCGTCAATCTCTGCGCGGACTTTAAATCCAGTCAACACGTCGATCTGTCCAAGACGTTCTCCGGCATTTTTGTTTTGCCCGATTTCTGCGTCAAATGAAGTCAACTGTCCATCAACAGGAGCCCGGACAATGAGGTCTCCCACTTTTTGGCGCATTAGTTCCAGCGCACTTTGTGTCCGTTGATAAGTTTCCCTATCTTGCGTTGCTTTCTGACTTGTAGATATTGAATCTTGACGAAGGATCTGCTTGGTAAGGGCTACGCGCTGTTTTTGGTAGTTATATTCATTGAGAGATTTCTCATATTCCTGCGAACCGATTGCTTTTTCAGCGTAGAGTTTCTTGTTTAATCGGTATATCCGTTCCGCTTCGCGGAAAGCCTGTTCCACGTCCGCCATCTGGTTACGGTTATTAATAGACACCTGTTCGGCGTTGGTGCGTGCGATCTGCGCCTGCGTTAATAAATTAAGTACTTGTGTTTCTTGATTTACTAAGCTGAGCTCTTGATCGGTATTGGATAAACGCATAATCGGATCATCTTTTTTGAGGACAGCACCATCTTCGACATATTTTTCCTCCACACGGCCGCCAACAGAGGCATCTAGGTAGATGCTGCTAATGGGTAAGACAGTCCCATTGATGGGAATAAATTCCTGAAAAGTTCCTTCCTTAATTTCCACGATGCTGATGCGGTCTGCCTCCACATTCAGTTTGCTATTCCCGCTCGTAAAATAGTAGCTCGCGCTGATCAGTGCTAAGATGCTCACCACGCCTATAAGCGTCAAAATCCGCTTCGTATTCCACTTTTTCTGTTCTATTGGTCTGTCCATGTATGATGTAAAGAATGTTATATTTTTATAGCTGCTCCGCGTTGTAGCAGTCGTATAAATATCGTTTCTATCATTGTTATATAATACTTGTGCCATTTTTGTAAATAGTTGTTTTGCAATATGTTGTAGTGCTTGTTGTTTTTATGGTGTTCGTATTCGGACAGTTTTTGTTCGGTCGTGGACAGAAAACGAAGTATTGTGTCATTGTGTCCGGTGTCAGTATCGATATCGGCTTTTTTTGTGATTCCGGATTCGGGGTAGTGGCGCGACGGGGGCACAAAATGAGCGCGAATGTAGACGAGCAGCTGGGCAATAGTGGGGTACATGCTTAACATGTACTGTTCATCGGCGTACAGTTGCTGTCCGTTTACGGACAGTCGTACGTTTTGTTTATTCGTATGTTGCTGTGTGTTAGTGTCTTGCTGTTTTGGCACGTGCTGTGGATGAAAGCTAAAAACACCGTGAATGAAATATTTTGTACGAATTACTTTGTTGTTTATAGTTTGTTATAGTAGTGCTATATCGGTTATGGGGCAAACCTCCCAAAGTTTGTCCCTTTCCGATTGCGTGCAGTTGGCTATACAAAATAATCCTTCCCTGAAACGCTCGGAGCTCGACCTCCGACGCGATCAGATTAACTATAGACAAGCCCAATATAATCGTCTGCCATCGTTGAATGGAAGTGTCAGTCACTCTTACAATCAGGGTCGCAGTATCAATAGTACCACCAACCAGTTTGTTGATAATAGTTATTTTTCGGGTAATCAATCTCTTTCTTTGAATGCCCCACTTTTTAATGGTTTTAGAATCCTGCATGATATACGGCTAAGAGGGAGTGCACGAGAAGCCGGAAAATTAGAATTTGAAAGTGCGGCCAACGAATTGAAATTGGATGTGATCGAGGCTTATGTGATGGTGCTGACCGCACAGGATATGCTGAAACAAGCCGAGGGGCAAATGGCTGTCACTGCCGAAAATGTGCGTCGCTCCGAAGTGATGCAACAGGAGGGGGCTGCTAACCCCGGCGACTACTACGACTTGCGCGGACAACTGCAAGCGGAGGAAAATAATGTACAGAATACGAAACAAGAACTTTACAACAACCAGCTTCGCCTTATGGCGCTCCTCAATATAAGCGGGAATGATTTGCCAACATTGCAGCCTTTGTCCCTTCCCGCTGAAGAAACAGTAGACATGAGTCAAGATTTGTATCAGTCTGCTTTACGTACGTTGCCAAACTTTAAGGCGTTGGATTGGCGGATCAAACAAGCTGAACATAGTATCAAGGTGGCCAAGTCTCAATATTATCCTTCTTTATCTTTGGACGCAGGAGTACAATCTCGGTTTTCTAGTGTGGACGAGCAAGGATACAATTATTGGCAGCAATTGACGAATTACCCGTCAAAAGGGATTTCCTTAACCTTGAGGGTACCCATTTTCAATCAAATGCAGGTGCGGAATCAGGTGAAGCTTGCTCGATTGGACCTGGATGAAGCAAAATGGAACCGGAAGGTTCAGGAAAATCTGGTTCGGGAAGAAACGGCCAAAGCCGTATTCAGTTTGTCGACCGTGCAAAAAAACGTGCACAGCCTGCGGAAGCAGGAGCGTGATTATCAAGAAGCGTTTCGAATAGCACAGGTACATTTTGATGCAGGCAACAGCAATTCGGTTTTGCTTCTGACGGCAAAAAATAAGCTAGATAATGCCACCAATCAATTGCTGATCAAGCAATATGCTTGGATCTTGCAAAAATATATCAATGATTATTACGCAGGAAAATTGGAATTATAATTATCTTCGTCTGATATTGAACTCATCATTCTTGCAGCGTTCAATATCCATATCATGCGTGTGGCCAACCAAATGCTTTTTGGAAAAGACACATCATGCCGCCAAGCGAAATTTTACAACTCATGAAAAAAGCATCTGTATTAATAGTCGATGATGATCAAGATCTGTTAACCGCGGTTCGCATATTGCTTAAACCAAAAGTTAAGCAGGTTATCGTCGAGCGCAATCCCGAAAATCTATTGCATATTTTGTCTAGGAATGAGATCGATATCGTGCTGTTAGATATGAATTTTAAAAGCGCAATTAATACTGGAAATGAAGGACTGTTTTGGTTAGGTAAGATAAAAGGCCAATATCCCCATATTCAAGTCGTGATGATCACGGCTTATGGAGCTGTCGATCTTGCAGTACGCTCATTGAAACAAGGTGCTTCTGATTTTATCGTGAAACCGTGGCAGAACGAACATTTACTGCAAACCTTAGAGGGAATCTTTGAAGAGAGCAAAGCTAGTGGAAAACCAAAAGTGGCTAATCTTCCAACGCGCGATGAAAGCGAGCTTGTAGGTCGGTCTGCTATTATGGAAGATTTGCAATATAAAATGGATAAGGTGGCACCGACGGAGGCAAATATATTGATACTGGGAGAGAATGGAACGGGAAAAGACTTGATTGCACAGGCGTTGCATAAACGTTCGCTGCGTGCCAAAAAAAGCTATGTAAAGGTGGACGTTGGCGCGCTAACCGAAACGCTCTTTGAAAGCGAACTTTTTGGCTATAAAAAAGGAGCTTTTACCGATGCCCGTGAAGACAGGCAAGGACGTTTTGAAGCGGCGCATAGCGGAACTTTATTTTTGGACGAGATTGGAAATATTCATTTACAGCAACAAGCCAAGCTGTTGAGTGTTTTACAGAATAGACAAGTTGTGCCCTTGGGATCTTATCAGGGCATCCCGATAGATATCCGTCTGTTAAGTGCGACCAATGTGCCGCTCAAAGCTTTGGCGGATGAAAGTCGTTTCCGGAAGGATTTGATTTATCGTATCAATACTGTCGAAATCCAGGTGCCGCCCCTGCGTGAACGTGGGGAAGATATCGTGTTGCTCGCGAATCATTTTTTGCGTTTTTACAATCAGAAATATCATAAACATATTGAGGGACTCGAGCGCGAAGCTCTAAACAAGTTGAGGTCGTATCACTTTCCAGGTAATGTACGTGAATTACAATACAGTATGGAGCGAGCGGTCATCATGTCGGAGCAACAAAGCATACGCGATGTCGATATTCTTTTTTCTCCTATTGAAAAAGAAGCTGCAAACGATACTGGGCTTGCAACAGCAGCCGTTACCAACCAAAGCTTGGAAGAAATGGAACGCAAAGCGATACAATCGGCTATTGAACGGTTTAATGGCAATATTAGTAAAGCTGCCCGAGAACTAGGCTTGACACGGGCTGCGCTATACAGACGAATGGAAAAATACGACATTTAGAAATGGGACGCTCGCATTATATGCTTTTTTTCAAGACAAGTATGTTGGTGCTGTTGAGCGTCGCTGCGGCCTATTTGTTTTTTGTTCAATGGTATGCCTATGGGATTTTATTGTGTATTTTTTTAGCGAGCTTAGCCTATCGTTGGCTAGGGGCCGAACGTCGGTTGGTCGATCAGGTATTAGATTTTTCGGAAGCTGTTAAGTATAGGGATTTCACACGCAGGTTTGCCGTGAAACATCCACGCAGTATGGAAGGACGACTTTTTACAGCGTTTAACGAGATCAATACCGTTTATAAGCAGATCAGTATCGATAAGGAAATACAGCACCAATATTTGAACAAGGTCATTAATATGTTGGATTCAGCGATTATTTTTTATCAGGCTGAAACCGGAAAAGTGATCTGGATTAATGATGCATTCAAACAACTATTTCAAACGCCACATTTAGGGAATATCCGGGGATTAATGAAACGGCATGAGGCGTTGTATGAGAAAACCATACAGGTAAAGATCGGAAAGCAGCAGATGGAAACGGCGAGTTCTTCGGTTGGAAAGATCAAACTGTTGATGCACGGCTCCGAGTTTGAAACACAAGAAGGTACATTCCGAATTGTTGTCTATCAGAATATCAATGAGGCCATTGACGAGACTGAAACGCGAGCATGGCACAAGCTCTTACGTGTACTGACTCATGAAATCATGAACTCCATAGCGCCCATTAGTTCGCTGGCGGATACTCTCCACGGGCGGCTTGAACAAGATGAGGGTGAACAGGATATCGAAGATCTGAAAGTAGGTATCTATACCATAAAGCGCAGAAGCGAAGGCTTGTTGCAGTTTGCTAAAAGTTATCGCTTGATCAATAAAGTGGATCAGCCAAATTTTGCGGATATACAATTGAAAATTTTATTTGAAAATATTTACCAATTGTTGGAGCCAACGCTGCTGCAAAAGCATATTGATCTGGACATTATTCTTAAAGATACCCGCTTGGTGTTACAAGCCGATGTGAATTTAGTGGAGCAGGCGCTGATCAATCTATTACTGAATGCCATAGAAGCGGTTAAGGAATCTCCCGAGCCTTATATCAGTATAGCCGGCTTGAGTAGGGACGGGCAAGTGCTTATTAAAGTGCAGGACAATGGCAAGGGGATGTCTGCCGAGATTCAGGAGCAAATTTTTACACCATTCTTTACAACAAAGAAATCGGGCAGCGGTGTAGGTCTAACATTGAGTAAGCAGATTATGCTTCTCCATAAAGGGAGCTTGTTCGTCGAAAGTGAAGAGGATAAAGGAAGTACTTTTATCTTGCAATTTCCATCTTAACTCCCGGTCGAAAACGTTATTTTTGTACGATGTTCTATATTTGGAAGCAGATTACCCACTTTTTTGTATCCAATAGCCGGCACGGGACACATTCTCCATTTGTCTATGCATTGGCTGATCAGGTTATATACGTTCCATCAGCTACCTGTAGGCAACGGACGATCTTACCAGAGGGTTTTTCCGCGGGCTATCGTGATTTATTAGCTGATATTTTAAGTCATTGGTCTATTCCAAATTTGACCGAGTATCCGGAGTTGGTAAATACGTCGGCGGTTTGGGTGACCCAGGAACCTTTCACTGTTGGCGAGCTCGTCGAACTTGTTGGCGAAGGTAAAATTGTTATTGTTCACGAACCTTATCGGACACAACACTCCCTAAAGAAATGGCAAGCACTCTGTCATGATCCGACGATTGTTATTTCCATTGATCTCTTCCATTTTGGCGTCGTACTGCAGCGTACCGGACAGCGAAAAGAGCATTTTTTCTTGCGATATCCGTACTGGCGACATTGAGCGGAATGGTCGAAGAACGCTCCCTTCGGTGAATAGCTATAGTCTACAAATACGGAAGTCAGTTATGCAAGCTTGGATCAACTGATAACACTGTTGAGCCATTTTACCTAAGACCCAAACCGACCAAATATACGGTCGTGTCATCGTGTAGTACTGTTTATTTATCCACGTCAATAGCGAGTCGTTAACTATACGATTGCCGCTGTGTACGGCTCAAATCACATATCGTAAATGCATGTTATACTACGTACCACCAACATTTGGGTTGGTGGTGAAAATTGGCGTAGACAGCCCTGTCGCTAAAAAGCTTCACTAATACTTAGGTAGAATCCTGATTGTCTCTTTTCGCCAGGTCGTTGTTCGCCGAAGGCGTAATCAAAACGTATAGTGCTGTTGTGCTCTAAGCTGAAGAAATAACGTATCCCACCACCAAAGCTAGGAACTAGACGCAAGTTATGTTGTTTGGAGAATGTGCTTCCAGTGCCGGCAAAACCGACAACGCCAAAACGCGGCATAAAGCGGTACCGAAGTTCCGCCTGTGCGGCTGTGTAGTTCTTGTCTCTGTACCGACCTAGGTAATAACCGCGCATATTCATGTCGCCTCCTAAATCTCTGTATACGTAGAAGGGGATGTCATCGCCGGAGGTCCCCCGATAGAGCAATTGACCGGCAAGTGTTAATTTGCCGGACAAGGCGTGAAAGCCACGTAAATCGGCTTCCCACTGACTTCCGGTAAAGTTATCTTCCGCCCAAAAATCGGGTGCATAAGCATATTTAACACGTGTGTACCAGCCTTTGGTGGTGTATGTGGTGTTGTTTCTGGTATCGTATAACGAGGAGATGCCGAGAGCGAGATATCGCCCACCTTTCTTTCCTAAAACTTCCGGGCGGTCAAAAATTCCACCGGCGTCACGATCCTCAAATTTAAAGTACTCGAAATTGGCATTGATTCCTGCATACCATTGGGAAGCAATTTTCTTTTCTACGTCTACCTTGGCGCGTACCAACTTTTGTTCAAGGAAGTCCTCGTCGACCACCCAAGTGTTTGATCCAAGCCCATAAAAATTAAATGGCCAATCACGGTACCGAAGTTCAGAAAGAATATGATAGTCGTTGTTTTTAGTCCAAATATCCGTCAATAGTTTGATGTTTTTTTGTTGTTTCGTGGTCAATGTGCCAATCAACGTGATATTAGATGTACGGCTGTTTAAATCCGCTTTGTCAAGGTAGAAATTGTAGGTGCCGGCAATTCCGTATTCAAATCCAGACTCTTGAGCATATCCCACGGCGGGAAGGATCATCAAACTAGCCCCCCGGGTTGAATCTTTCTCCGAAGAAAGAAATTTTTTAATGATTTTTTTTACAAAATTATTTTCTAGAACTTGTGCTTGTGCATACGGAGTTTGACTGATAAAGAGGGAGAGAAATACGAGAGTTTTATAAGAGATCTTTAAATTCATGAATGTCCTGATAAATATGCCCTGTTAAAATGCGGTGCAAGATGTAAATTATTTCCTTGCGTATCAAGTATATGGTTAAAATGCCCGGTTTTTTTTGTGAAATATTTTTGAAGTTTCGCTGGGTTGACTATCTTTGCATCATCAAAATCAAACACAGTCGATGTGTTCGAGACGGATAACGAAAGCGTTCTTTAACAAGAAAAAAAAGTTTTTAAAAAACTTGCAAATATCAAAACTAAGTCAGATTTTTGCACTCGCTATCTGAAAGGATAGGAGTTCTTAGAGAGAGTTTTTTAAAATTTAGATATTGCCTCTTTAGCTCAGCTGGTAGAGCAACTGACTTGTAATCAGTAGGTCATTGGTTCGATCCCGATAAGAGGCTCTAAACGCAAAGTAATTTGCAGGTTTGGAGGGGTTCCAGAGCGGTCAAATGGGACGGACTGTAAATCCGTTGCTTCGGCTTCGAAGGTTCGAATCCTTCTCCCTCCACACTAAATTGTTTATCGTTAGCCTGATTTGTAGGTGCTATAGATGAACATCAGCGGAAGTAGCTCAATTGGTAGAGCGATAGCCTTCCAAGCTATAGGTTGCGGGTTCGAGACCCGTCTTCCGCTCAACTTTTTAACATTTGATTTAAGTCTCTGTCTTTTTGGTGAAATTATCTAAAATAAGGTGGAGGCATTAATCTGTAAATAAGCTTTTAAAAGCCGAAGTAGCTCAGGGGTAGAGCACTTCCTTGGTAAGGAAGAGGTCGTGGGTTCAAATCCCATCTTTGGCTCGGATAACAAAAAGTTTTTTACTTTTGTAAAGGATTAAACAAGAAATATTTTATAATTACTAATTCGCATAAACATGGCAAAAGAGAAATTTGACCGTAGTAAACCGCACTTAAACATTGGTACAATCGGTCACGTTGACCACGGTAAAACAACTACAACTGCTGCTATCACTAAAGTGTTGGCTGATGCAGGTTTATCAGAAGCTCGTTCATTTGATTCAATTGACTCTGCTCCTGAAGAAAAAGAGCGTGGTATCACAATCAACACTGCACACGTAGAATACCAAACAGCGAACCGTCACTATGCGCACGTTGACTGTCCAGGTCACGCCGATTACGTGAAAAACATGGTAACTGGTGCTGCTCAAATGGACGGCGCTATCATCGTAGTTGCTGCGACTGATGGTCCTATGCCTCAAACTCGCGAGCACATTCTTTTGGCTCGTCAGGTAGGTGTTCCTGCGTTAGTAGTATTCTTGAACAAAGTTGACTTAGTTGACGATCAAGAGTTATTAGACTTAGTTGAAATGGAAGTTCGTGAATTATTATCGTTCTACGAATTCCCAGGTGATGATATTCCAGTAGTTAAAGGTTCAGCTCTAGGTGCATTGAATGGTGAGCCTGAGTGGGTAGCTAAGATCATGGAATTAATGGATGCTGTAGATAACTACATTCCGATTCCTCCACGTTTGACTGACTTACCTTTCTTGATGCCTATCGAGGACGTATTCTCAATTACTGGTCGTGGTACTGTAGCTACAGGTCGTATTGAAAGAGGTGTAATCAACTCTGGTGATCCAGTTGAGATCTTAGGTATGGGCGCTGAGAACTTGAAATCTACAGTAACAGGTGTTGAGATGTTCCGTAAAATCTTAGATTACGGTGAAGCTGGTGATAACGTAGGTTTGTTGTTGCGTGGTATTGAGAAAACTGATATCCGTCGTGGTATGGTTATCTGTAAACCAGGTACAGTAACTCCTCACACAGATTTCAAAGCAGAGGTTTACGTATTGTCGAAAGCAGAAGGTGGTCGTCACACGCCATTCTTCAACAAATACCGCCCTCAGTTCTACTTCCGTACAACTGACGTAACGGGTGAAATTTCATTACCAGAAGGTACTGAAATGGTTATGCCAGGTGATAACGTTACGATCACTGTAAAGTTGATCAACGCGATCGCTATGGAAAAAGGTTTACGTTTCGCGATCCGTGAAGGTGGTCGTACCGTAGGTGCTGGTCAGGTAACTGAAATCTTAGCATAATCTTTTAGGATTATACTGTATACAAAACAAGCTAATCGGCTCACGCTGATTAGCTTGTTTTTTCTAAGTAATACTCGTTTCTGAGGGGTGATATGTATTCTATGCATGTGCCCAAGTAGGCGAGCTCGCTACTTCGCTGTTTATCAATAGTAATCGGAAAACAGTGCAAAAAAATATAAATAATATTTGCGCCAATAGCGTGTAAACGCTATATTTGCAGCAGTAAAAAATACACGGGCATAGTTTAAAGGTAGAACGAAGGTCTCCAAAACCTTTGGTCTGGGTTCGAGTCCTGGTGCCCGTGCTAAAATAATTTAGGTAAACTGAAATGGCTAAAGTACTTGATTTTTTTAAAGACTCTTATGTCGAAGTTACAGAAAAAGTAACTTGGCCGACCTGGTCTCAGTTGCAAAACTCTGCCGTCGTTGTACTTGTAGCGTCTATCCTTATCGCATTGGTAATATTCGTTATGGATAAAGCCTCAAGCAACTTGTTAGAGTTATTGTACGGAATTACTTCCTAATTTATCAGTAGAATTTTATGGCAGATCAATCGTTAAAATGGTATGTAGTTCGTGCCGTTAGTGGAAAAGAGAAGAAGGTAAAACAATATGTTGAGGCTGAAGTTAATCGCTTAGGTATTCAGCATTTAGTGCCTCAGGTATTGATCCCTATGGAAAAATACTATCAGATGCGCGATGGTAAGAAAGTGGCGAAGGAACGTAACTATTATCCAGGATATGTCTTAATTGAAGCTGCTTTAGATGGCGAGATCGAGCATGCGATCAAGAACTTGAATAGCGTTATCGGTTTCTTGGGCGACAAAGCGGGAAATGCGATTCCTTTACGTCCATCAGAAGTGAACCGGATCCTAGGTAAAGTGGATGAAATGGCGGAACAAGGAGAAAGCATGAATGTTCCTTATTATGTAGGAGAGACAGTGAAGGTAAACGATGGCCCATTTAATGGCTTCACCGGAGAGATCGAGGAAGTACACGAAGATAAAAAGAAACTGACTGTGATGGTAAAAGTGTTTGGTCGTAAGACGCCGCTTGAACTCAATTATATGCAAGTCGAAAAAGAATAAAAAAAAGCTCCTGTTTCAGGGGCTTTTTTTTCGGCATTTCTATAGCTTTCTATCTCTAAATTTTTTTATAAACTTTTTGTTAGTATCATTAATTATATATATCTTTGCACCTCGTTTGGTTGTATAGTTTGAAGCTATCGGCCGGCGAGAAGATAAATGTTACGTTAATGCTTCCAACTTACTAACAAACATTTAACAATTAAATTCAAAACAAAATGGCAAAAGAAGTCAGTGCGTTAGTAAAATTACAAGTAAAGGGCGGTGCTGCAAATCCATCTCCTCCGGTAGGACCTGCATTAGGTGCTAAAGGGGTGAACATCATGGATTTCTGTAAGCAGTTCAATGCTCGTACGCAAGACAAACCAGGTCAAGTATTGCCTGTTGTCATTACAGTTTACAGTGACAAATCATTTGATTTTATCATTAAGACCCCTCCTGTAGCCGTTCAGTTGAAAGATGCCGCTAAATTAAAGAGCGGATCTGGTGAGCCGAACCGTAAGAAAGTTGCTTCTATTACTTGGGAGCAAGTGGAGACGATCGCAAAAGATAAAATGCCTGATTTGAACGCATTTACTGTAGAGTCTGCTATGAAAATGGTAGCCGGGACAGCACGTAGTATGGGTATTACCGTTTCTGGTAATGCTCCTTGGAACAATTAATTAACGAAATCAGTTTAAGAAAGTGGCTAGATTAACAAAAAATCAAAAAGCGGCACTATCCAAAATTGAAGCTGGTAAGGCGTACTCTTTACAAGAAGCTGCTGCTTTGGTAAAAGAGATTACAACGACTAAATTTGATGCTTCTGTGGATATCGACGTTCGTTTAGGCGTGGATCCTCGTAAAGCAAACCAAATGGTTCGTGGTATCGCGACATTACCTCACGGGACCGGTAAAACTGTTCGCGTTTTAGTGTTGTGTACTCCAGACAAGGAAGAAGAAGCTAAAGCAGCAGGTGCAGATTACGTAGGTCTTGATGACTACATCAGCAAAATCGAAGGTGGTTGGACTGACGTTGATATCATTATTACTATGCCTAGCGTTATGGCTAAAGTGGGTAAATTAGGACGTATTCTAGGTCCTAGAAACTTGATGCCTAACCCTAAAACTGGTACAGTTACTACCGAAGTTGGTAAGGCTGTAACGGATGTTAAAGGTGGTAAAATTGATTTCAAAGTAGACAAAACAGGAATCATCCATACTTCAGTGGGTAAAGTGTCCTTCTCCGCAGATAAAATCTATGAAAACGCATTGGAAGTGTTACAAACACTTTCGCGTTTGAAACCATCTGCAGCAAAGGGAACATACTTTAAGAGTATTCACATCTCTTCAACAATGAGTCCAGGGATTCATATTGAAACTAAATCAGTAGCAGGAATTTAATCATGAGAAAAGAAGAAAAACAAGAAATTGTTCAAGCTTTGGCCGAACAGATTAAATCTTACGGTAATTTCTATATTACTGACACTGCTGATTTAACTGTTGAAAAAGTGAATAACATTCGTCGTAAATGTTTCGAACAAGGCATCGTGATCCAAGTGGCTAAAAACACGTTGATCGAAAAAGCCCTTGTAGAAGCAGGTATCGATTCAGAGGAACTGCGTAGTGTACTTAAAGGTGCATCCACGTTGTTGTTCTCAGAGACAGGAAATGCTCCTGCGAAGTTGATCAAACAGTTGCGCAAGGAAGGTGATAAACCCGTATTAAAAGCAGCTTATATTCAGGAAACAGCTTTCGTAGGTGATAATCAATTGAATGCATTAGTTAATCTTAAATCGAAGGACGAGCTTATTGCAGACGTTATCGCAGCACTTCAATCGCCAGCAAAGAATGTTATTTCAGCTCTTCAATCGGGTGGAAATACAATTTCAGGATTAGTAAAAGCTTTAGAGGAAAGAGGTTAACGAACACCTCTCTAAAAAGATGTTCGTACATTAATTAAACATTATTATTTAAGTACATTCAAAAATTCAAAATAAAATGGCAGATTTAAAACAACTTGCTGAACAGTTAGTTAACTTAACAGTAAAAGAAGTTAAAGAATTAGCTGATATCTTAAAAGATGAGTATGGTATCGAGCCTGCTGCTGCTGCTGTTGCAGTTGCTGCTGCTCCTGCTGAAGGTGGCGCTGCTGCTGCTGAAGAGAAAACTTCATTTGACGTTATCTTGAAAGAAGCTGGTGGTCAGAAATTAGCGGTAGTTAAATTGGTTAAAGACTTAGCTGGTTTAGGCTTGAAAGAAGCTAAAGATTTAGTAGACGGTGCTCCTAAAGAGTTGAAAGCTGGTGTTTCAAAAGACGAAGCTGAAGCGTTGAAAAAACAATTAGAAGAAGCTGGAGCTGTTGTTGAGATCAAATAATCTCACATATTAAAGCACCTTAACGGTTTAGACTCTGTCAAGAAATTGGTCAGAGTCTATTCCTGTTTATATTATTACATGTGTCAAATGGGTGCTGACATTTGACAAATTATACGATTACAGCATAGTTGGCTCAGTTTTTTTAAACTAAAATTCTTATTCCCTTGGCAAACAATAATATGCAAAACGAAAGAGTAAATTTTGCTACAAGTAAGAAGGTAATCGATTACCCAGATTTCTTGGATGTGCAATTGCAATCTTTCAAGGAGTTTTTTCAATTAGAAACTACTTCTGACAATCGCCATCAGGAAGGGCTGTTCAAGGTTTTCGCAGAAAACTTCCCTATTTCTGATTCAAGAAACATTTTTGTGCTGGAGTTTTTGGATTATTTCATCGATCCTCCGCGCTATGATATCCAAGAGTGTATCGAGCGTGGCCTGACTTACAGCGTACCTCTAAAGGCAAAATTGAAGTTATCTTGTAATGATGAGGAACACGAAGATTTCGAAACTATTGTACAGGATGTATATCTAGGGACGATTCCATATATGACACCGAAAGGTACTTTTGTCATCAATGGTGCCGAACGTGTTATCGTTTCTCAATTACACCGTTCTCCTGGGGTATTCTTTGGTCAGAGTAGACACACAAATGGTACGAAACTTTATTCTGCAAGGGTAATTCCTTTTAAAGGATCTTGGATCGAATTTGCAACAGACGTTAATAACGTCATGTATGCATACATCGACCGTAAAAAGAAATTCCCAGTTACTACTTTATTGCGTGCGATCGGTTATGATTCAGATAAAGATATCTTAGAGTTATTCGATCTTGCAGATGAGGTAAAAGTTAGTAAATCTGGTCTTAAAAAGTACGTTGGTCGTCGTTTAGCCGCCAGGGTATTGAAAAAATGGATCGAGGATTTCGTAGATGAAGATACTGGAGAAGTGGTATCTATCGATCGTAATGAAATTATCTTAGAACGTGAAACTGTATTAGAGGACGATCACATTGATTTGATCATCGATGCTGGAGTTAAATCTATTATCTTGGCAAAAGAAGATGCATCAAACAATGCGGATTACTCCATTATATATAACACTTTACAAAAAGATACATCGAATTCAGAGAAAGAAGCAGTAGAGCATATCTACCGTCAATTACGTAATGCTGAACCACCCGATGAGGAAACTGCACGTGGTATCATTGACCGCCTATTCTTCTCTGACAAGCGTTATGACTTAGGTGACGTTGGCCGTTACCGTATCAACAGGAAGTTAGGACTTGGTACGGCAGACGATATTAAGGTGCTGACGCGTGAAGATATTATCGCTATTGTGAAGTATTTGATCAATTTGATCAATTCAAAAGCCGAGGTGGACGATATCGACCACTTGTCAAACCGTCGTGTACGTACTGTAGGTGAACAATTGTATGCTCAATTTGGTGTTGGCCTGTCTCGTATGGCGCGTACCATCCGTGAGCGCATGAATATTCGCGATAATGAGGTATTTACACCAACAGATTTGATTAATGCACGTACACTTTCGTCGGTAATCAACTCGTTCTTCGGTACAAACCAGCTGTCGCAGTTCATGGATCAAACTAACCCTCTTGCTGAAATTACGCACAAGCGTCGTTTATCAGCTTTAGGTCCAGGTGGTCTTTCCCGTGAACGTGCCGGTTTCGAAGTGCGTGACGTTCACTACACGCACTACGGTCGTCTTTGTACTATTGAGACGCCAGAAGGGCCAAACATCGGTTTGATCTCTTCTTTGGCAGTACACGCTAAAATTAACAATTTAGGATTTATCGAAACACCTTATCGGAAAGTAAAAGACGGTAAAGTAGTGGTGGATGAGCCGGTTGTTTACCTTTCTGCAGAGGACGAGGATGATAAGACAATCGCACAGGCTAATGCGCAATATGATGATCAAGGTAACTTCTTAGATCCTAAAGTAAAAGCAAGATATGAGGGAGACTTCCCAATTATCGAACCAGAGCGTTTGGATTATATGGACGTTGCTCCGAATCAGATTACCTCGATTGCTGCTTCCTTGATTCCGTTCTTAGAGCATGATGATGCCAACCGTGCCTTGATGGGATCAAACATGCAGCGTCAGGCTGTTCCATTATTGCGTCCGAGCGCGCCGATTGTGGGTACTGGATTGGAGGCTCGTGTAGCATCAGATTCACGCACATTGATTAACGCAGAAGGTAACGGTATTGTAGAATACGTGGATGCCAACGAAATAAAAATCCGTTACGAACGCACAGAAGATGATCGTTTGGTTTCTTTTGACGACGATGTAAAGACGTATAAATTAACGAAATTCAAGAAAACGAACCAGAACACGTGTATTAACTTGAAGCCGATCGTTAAGAAAGGCCAGAAGGTTACTAAAGGCGAAGTATTATGTGAAGGATATGCGACAGAAAATGGTGAGTTAGCGTTAGGTCGTAACCTGAAAGTGGCGTTCATGCCTTGGCAAGGTTACAACTTTGAGGATGCGATCGTAATTTCTGAACGTGTTGTATCGCAGGATTTATTTACTTCGCTTCATATCGAAGAGTTTGAATTGGAAGTTCGTGATACCAAACGCGGTGAAGAGGAATTGACCGCTGATATTCCGAACGTTTCCGAAGAAGCTACGAAAGACTTGGACGAAAACGGTATTATCCGTATCGGCGCAGAGGTGAACGGAGGTGATATCCTAATTGGTAAGATTACACCTAAGGGAGAGTCTGATCCTTCACCAGAGGAGAAACTTCTTCGTGCAATATTTGGTGATAAAGCCGGCGATGTGAAAGATGCTTCATTGAAAGCATCTCCATCCTTGAAAGGTGTTGTCATTGATACGAAGCTTTTCTCGCGTGCGAAAAAGATGTCTAAAGAGGTTGAACGTAAAGCTTTAGAGAAGTTAGAAGTTGCACACGATAAAGCTGTCAAAATTTTAAAAGACCGGTTGGTAGAAAAGCTATTTACTGTTGTAAATGGTAAAACAAGCCAAGGGGTATACAATGTGTATAAAGAATTGTTGGTGCCGAAAGGTGCCAAGTTCACGCAGAAGATCCTTTCTGACTTAGAATATGCACACATCAACCCAACAGGGTGGACAACTGATGAAGATAAGAACGAATTGATCAAATTGGCGCTTCACTTCTATAACATTAAGGTTAATGAAGAATTGGGAGCCTTCAAACGTGAGAAATTTGCTATTTCCGTTGGTGACGAGCTTCCGTCCGGTATTGTTCAGATGGCTAAAGTGTACGTAGCTAAGAAACGTAAACTAAGAGTGGGCGATAAGATGGCGGGCCGTCACGGTAATAAGGGTATCGTTGCCCGTATCGTTCGTGATGAAGATATGCCATTCTTGGAAGATGGAACACCGGTTGATATCGTATTGAACCCACTAGGTGTACCTTCGCGGATGAACTTGGGGCAGATCTATGAAACTGTTTTAGGATGGGCCGGCCAGAAATTGGGAATGAAGTTCGCTACACCAATCTTTGATGGAGCTGAGATGGGTGAAGTTGAGGAGTGGATCTCGAAAGCTGGTTTACCAGCATCGGGTAGAACTTATCTTTACAACGGATTAACAGGCGAGCGTTTCGACCAACCAACGACAGTGGGTGTAATTTACATGTTGAAGTTAGGACACATGGTTGATGATAAAATGCACGCACGGTCTATTGGACCATACTCGTTGATTACACAGCAACCTTTGGGTGGTAAGGCTCAGTTTGGTGGTCAGCGTTTTGGTGAGATGGAGGTTTGGGCGTTGGAAGCATTCGGTGCATCCAACATTCTTCAAGAGATCTTAACGGTGAAATCAGATGACGTGGTTGGTCGTGCCAAAACTTACGAAGCAATCGTTAAGGGTAATAATCTTCCAACGCCATCTGTACCAGAATCATTCAATGTATTGGTACATGAGTTGCGCGGTCTAGGTTTAGATATCACATTAGATTAATCAGTCAAAGGCTTAAGAAGTAGTTTTACTGCTTCTTAAGCTCTTTACATACAGCTTTAACTTTTTATAAAGTATGTCTTACAAAAAAGATAATAAAATCAAAAGTAACTTCACATCGATTACGATTAGTTTGGCTTCACCAGAGACAATTCTGGAGCGTTCAAGCGGTGAGGTTACGAAACCGGAAACAATCAACTATCGTACCTACAAGCCCGAACGTGATGGCTTGTTCTGTGAACGTATTTTTGGTCCGGTGAAGGATTACGAATGTCACTGTGGTAAATACAAACGTATCCGTTATAAAGGGATCGTATGTGACCGTTGTGGTGTGGAAGTTACAGAGAAAAAAGTACGTCGTGAGCGTATGGGACATATCAACTTGGTGGTTCCTGTTGCTCATATTTGGTATTTCCGTTCTCTTCCAAACAAAATAGGTTATTTGCTAGGTCTTCCGACAAAGAAATTGGACATGATCATCTACTACGAACGATATGTGGTTATCCAGCCGGGTATCAAAGAAGAAGATGGAATTTCATTTATGGATTTCTTAACGGAAGAAGAATACTTAGATATTTTAGACACCTTACCGAAAGAAAACCAATATCTGGACGATACAGATCCTCAGAAATTTGTGGCGAAAATGGGTGCGGAAGCTTTGGAAGATTTGTTGAAACGTATCGATTTAGATCAGTTGTCTTACGATTTACGCCACCAAGCGGCTAATGAAACTTCGCAGCAACGTAAAAATGAAGCGCTAAAACGTCTTCATGTTGTGGAGGCTTTCCGCGGTGCAAACGGTCGTATCGAAAATCGTCCAGAGTGGATGATTGTGAAGATCGTTCCGATCATTCCTCCTGAATTGCGTCCTCTAGTGCCTTTGGATGGTGGTCGTTTTGCGACTTCGGATTTGAATGACTTATACCGTCGTGTGATTATCCGTAACAACCGTTTAAAACGTTTGATCGAGATCAAAGCTCCTGAAGTAATCTTACGTAACGAAAAACGTATGCTTCAAGAAGCGGTAGACTCTTTGTTTGACAACTCACGTAAAGTGAATGCCGTTAAGACAGAAGGTAACCGTGCTTTGAAGTCTTTATCTGATATTTTGAAAGGTAAGCAAGGTCGTTTCCGTCAAAACTTGTTAGGTAAGCGTGTGGATTATTCGGCTCGTTCGGTCATTGTTGTAGGCCCTCACTTGAAATTACATGAGTGTGGTCTTCCTAAAGATATGGCTGCTGAACTTTACAAACCGTTTATCATCCGTAAGATGATCGAGCGTGGTATTGTAAAAACAGTAAAATCGGCGAAAAAGATTGTGGATCGGAAAGATCCAGTGGTATGGGATATTCTGGAAAACGTATTGAAAGGACACCCTGTATTACTCAACCGTGCGCCTACGCTTCACCGTTTGGGTATTCAGGCTTTTCAACCGACTTTGGTAGAAGGTAAAGCGATCCAATTACACCCCTTAGTGTGTACGGCGTTCAACGCCGATTTCGACGGTGACCAAATGGCGGTTCACTTGCCTTTAGGTAATGCCGCGATTTTGGAAGCACAGATCTTGATGTTGGCGTCGCACAATATCCTCAATCCGGCCAACGGTTCTCCAGTCACGGTTCCTTCTCAGGACATGGTATTGGGGCTGTATTATATCACAAAGGGTCGCAAATCGACAGAAGACCGTAAGGTGCGAGGCGATGGTATGACGTTTTATTCTCCAGAAGAGGTAATCATTGCCTTGAACGAGAATCAGATCGATCTGCACGCCTACATTAAGGTAAAGACGAAAACAAAAAATAAAGAAGGTCAGATTGTTGATGCCATCATTGAAACAACGGTAGGTCGGGTTATCTTTAACCAGATCGTACCAGAAGAGATGGGTTTCATTAATGAACTATTGACTAAAAAATCACTGCGTAATGTCATCGGTGAGATTGTAAAGAATACGGGTATGGCTCGTGCTGCACAATTCTTGGACGACATGAAGGAGTTAGGATTCCAAACGGCTTTTAAAGGAGGTTTGTCGTTCAACTTGCAAGATTTGAATATTCCTGCTGCGAAAGCTGATTTGATTACTCAGGCTACTAATGAAGTTGATGAGGTAATGAACAACTACAACATGGGTTTCATTACCAACAACGAGCGGTACAACCAGATTATCGATATTTGGACACGTATCAATAATCGATTGACAGCACACGTAATGGACATTCTTTCTAACGATAACCAAGGTTTTAACTCGGTTTATATGATGTTGGATTCCGGAGCTCGTGGTTCGAAGGAGCAGATCCGTCAGTTATGTGGTATGCGTGGTCTAATGGCGAAACCTCAAAAATCGGGTACTTCCGGTGGGGAGATTATCGAAAACCCAATCTTGTCGAACTTTAAAGAAGGTTTGTCCGTATTGGAGTACTTTATCTCCACCCACGGTGCGCGTAAAGGTCTTGCCGATACGGCGTTGAAGACGGCCGATGCGGGTTATCTAACTCGTCGTTTACATGACGTCGCGCAAGATATGATCGTGGTTGAAGAAGACTGTGGTACATTAAGAGGTATTTACAAAACAGCGTTGAAGGAAAATGATGACGTTGTGGAACCATTATATGACCGAATCTTGGGACGTACACCATTGAACGACGTTGTTCATCCAGAAACGGGCGAATTGATCGTGGCGGCAAATGGTGATATTACCGAGGAAATTGCTGAGGAGATCGACAAAGCCGGTATCGAAGGTGTTGAAATTCGTTCAGTATTGACCTGTGAATCGAAACGGGGTGTATGTGCGTGCTGTTATGGACGTAACTTAGCATCGGGCAAGCGCGTGCAATTGGGCGAGGCAGTCGGTGTAATTGCAGCACAATCGGTAGGTGAGCCCGGTACACAGTTGACACTTCGTACGTTCCACGTGGGTGGTACGGCGTCGAACATTGCTGCAGATTCAAGCATCGTGGCCAAGTATGAAGGTCAGGTCGAGTTTGAAAATGTTCGTACGGTCGCTAAAGAAGGTGAAGAAGGACCTTACCAAGTTGTAATTGGTCGTTCGGGTGAAATTCGTATCGTGAATAGCGAGAAGAAAGTACTTTATAACCAAGTTATCCCATACGGTGCGAACTTGTATGTGAACGAAGGTGATAAGGTGGAGAAAGGCAAAGTGTTAGTCGACTGGGATCCATATAACGCGGTAATCATTTCGGAATTTGCTGGTAAGATAGAATTCGAAGCAATTATCGAAGGGGTAACCTTCCGTGACGAGTCTGACGAGCAAACTGGACACAAAGAGAAAGTTATCATTGAAACACGTGATAAAACGAAGAACCCGACCATTAAGATTGCTGATCTAACAGGGGATACACTTCGCTCTTACAACATCCCAGTTGGTGCTCACGTATCGGTTCAAGATGGTCAGAAAATTAAAGAAGGTACAATCCTGGCGAAGATTCCGCGCGCGACGGGTAAGACACGAGATATCACGGGTGGTCTACCTCGGGTAACGGAGTTGTTCGAGGCGCGTAATCCTTCGAATCCTGCGGTTGTTACGGAGATCGACGGTGTTGTGACACTGGGAGGCGTGAAACGTGGTAACCGAGAGATATCTATTGAGTCAAGGGACGGACAGATCAAGAAATATCTAGTCCCACTTTCAAAGCATATCCTGGTACAGGACAATGACTTTGTGAAGGCTGGTATGCCATTGTCTGATGGGTCTATTTCTCCGTCCGATATCTTGTCGATCAAAGGACCTGCTGCTGTTCAGGAATATATTGTAAATGGTATTCAAGAGGTTTACCGCTTACAAGGGGTGAAGATTAACGATAAGCATTTTGAAACCATCGTTCACCAAATGATGCAGAAAGTGAATATCGAAGACCCAGGAGATACCCGGTTCTTGGAAAAAGAAGCCGTAAACAAATGGGATTTTATGCAAGAAAACGACTCGTTATTTGATAAGAAAGTCGTCGTGGATGCCGGAGATTCAAAGACTTTGCGTCCAGGACAGATCGTAACGCTACGTAAGTTGCGCGAAGAAAATTCAAGCTTGAGACGCCAAGATCAGAAAACAGTAGAGGTCCGTGATGCTATATCGGCAACATCTAGTCCGCTGTTACAAGGTATCACGCGTGCGTCTCTAGGTACGAAATCATTCATATCGGCAGCGTCGTTCCAGGAAACCACCAAAGTTCTTAATGAAGCGGCTATCGCTGGTAAGCGTGACGACCTATTGGGCTTGAAAGAAAACGTTATTGTTGGTCACTTGATTCCATCAGGTACTGGTTTACGTGAGTACAGTAATATAATCGTCGGTTCTCGTGAAGAATACGACCAACTATTGGCTTCTAAAGAAGAAGACTAAGTTAGCACGATAGTAATCAAATAAAAAAAGGGTAATGATCATATTCATTACCCTTTTTTCGTATCTATTTGTTCACACTAAAACCAACTAATTTGCCCATCTCCGAAGTCGCCTTTGATAAAGAGCTTATGAAATCCTGCAGCCGTTGCTGTATCGATAATAGCTTGCGGAGTCATCTTATTGACCAAGGCGTGGATAAGACCTGCCATAAACGCGTCTCCGCTTCCAATTCGGTCTATTACCTGTTGCGTTTCTAACGTTTTGGAAGATACATTTTCGAGGGGCGTGTGGTAGGTACCGTAGAAAAGATTATGACTCGGACTGTCCATAAAACGGAATGTATAAGCAATATGCTTGCAACGCGGAAATTTTTCAAAAATTTCTTCTGCCGACTTTTTTGCGGCGTGTAAATAATCTTCTTTGGTCGTGTGGCGGTTCAGCTGCTCGTCGACAGCTGTGCCGAGCATTTTATTGGCAGCCCAAATATTTCCCATAATCACATCGCAGTGCTCTACCAAAGAGGGCATGATTTCTAGAGGCTGTTTCCCGTATTGCCACAAACGGTTTCGATAATTCAGATCTACAGATATCGTCACGTTTCGTGAAGAGGCCTCCTGTAGGATAGTTCCCATCAATGCTGCTAGTTCAGGGTTCAACGCCGGCGTTAGTGCTGTCCAGTGCAACCACGTCACGTCTTGGAAAAATTTTTTGAAATCGATGTCTTGTAAACGAAGCTGACTGAAGCTGGAATACTTTCGGTCATAGATGACTTCGCCTTTGGATAAGCCGTTGGCAGACATCAATATATAGGCTCCCAATCGATCCCCAGATCGAATACTCTTCCCGGTGTCCACGTTCAGTTCTTGAAGGAGCGTTATAATCTCATCCGCGAGGGCGTTGTTAGGGAATGCGCTACAATAGGCGACTGTATCTCCCATTTGTGCTAAGGAAGCCGCGACATTGGCTTCCGATCCGCCAGGAAATATCTCTAGTCGGTTGTTTTTTTTGTCAAAAAAGCTGTTTCCTAAACTTTGTTGTCGGATTAATATCTCGCCAAACGATAATATAACACTCATAAATGGATTTATTTTTCGGTTGTTAAATTAGGGTAATTTTTTTATACCTACTAAGTATATTACGAAATCGTTATCGTGATTTCTTCATTTGGAAAGCCGGTAAATGCCGTAAAAAATAGCTATAATTGAGAATTATAAGCTGAAAAGGGTATCATGAATATACTAGAAAGATTCTCTCTTCGAGGGAAGGTAATCGTCGTAACAGGCGGTACCGGTATTTTAGGTAAAGCATTCGTCAAGGCACTAGCGGAAGCAGGTGCAAAAGTCTGTATTATTGGAAGAAGTCAGGAAAAAGCGGATGAACGCGTACGACTGGTGCAAACTCTGGGTGGCGAAGCTATTGCCGTCGTTGGGGATGTGATGAATGAAGAATCTATGCGAAATGCAAAACATCAGATTTTAGCACATTGGGGGACGATAGACGGTCTTGTAAATGCAGCCGGCGGTAATATTCCAGGCGCGACCATTGCGCCGGATCAAGATGTTTTCGATAATAAAATCGGAGATACAATTAAAGCCATTGAATTAAATTTATATGGTACGATTATTCCCACCTTGATTTTTGGGGAAGTGATGGCCAAGAAGGGTGTCGGATCAATTATCAATATATCTTCATTAGCTGCTAGTCGTCCGATTACACGTGTACTGGGTTATACAGTGGCAAAACATGGTGTGGATGGTTTTACAAAATGGATGGCCGCAGAATTGGCTTTACGCTATAGCGATAAGATTCGAGTCAATGCAATTGCTCCAGGCGTATTTTTGACAGAGCAAAACCGAACGTTGCTAACGAATGCGGATGGCACATACACTGATCGAGCTCAAAAATTTGTGCAAGGTACGCCATTTTCGCGACTAGGCGATCCGTCAGAGCTGGAGGGGACATTGGTCTACCTACTGAGCGGGGCATCGGCCTTCGTAACCGGAGAAACGATCTTTGTCGACGGCGGATTTAATAACTGGTGTGGCGTTTAACATAGAGATAACTATGGAAAGAAAGTTTTTAGAACAAACGTGGCGTTGGTATGGTCCAAATGATCCCGTGTCCCTTCAGGATGTAAAGCAGGCTGGAGCAACAGGAATTGTCTCCGCGTTGCATCATATTCCACATGGCGCGGTATGGCCCAAAGAAGAAATTTTGGAACGAAAGCGCATGATCGAAGATGCTGGACTGGTATGGTCAGTTGTGGAGAGTGTGACCGTACATGAGGCAATTAAAACCCGTAACGCTGATGTCGAGTTTTATTTGGATAATTATCGGCAAACTTTGACCAATTTAGCATCTTGCGGTATCACGACGGTGTGTTACAATTTTATGCCTGTGTTGGATTGGACGAGGACGCAGTTGGATCTCGAAATGAAGGATGGCTCAAAAGCCCTTTATTTTGATTGGATTGATCTGGCTATATTTGATATGCATATCTTGAAACGTCCGTTGGCGAGCGAATCGTACGCATCAGAAATATTGATTGAAGCGGAGAAGCGGTATGCAAGGTATGACGATGCGGCAAAAAAATATTTACAGTCCAATGTTCTGATGGGAATACCGGGGGAGAAGGATCCATCGCTTGAAGATCTTCGTCAAAGCATTGAAGTGTACGGAAAAATCGGTTTTGACGGGTTGCGGGAAAATTTGAAGTACTTTCTATCTTCGATTGCGGATGTTTGCGAACGCGAAGGCATAAAAATGACTATTCATCCTGATGATCCCCCGTACCCCATATTAGGCCTTCCAAGGATCGCCAGTACGATTACAGATTTTAATTATATTATCCGTGCCGTCGATAAAGGCTTCAATGGAATCTGCTTTTGTACCGGTTCGTTAGGAGCTGGACCAGAAAACGATCTGGTCGAGATTTTTAAGTCGGTTAAAGATCGTGTGAATTTTGTACACCTGCGGAATGTCAAGCGAGACGCGCTAGGTAGCTTCTATGAAGCAGATCATCTGGATGGCGATGTGGATATGTATGCTGTCATGAAAGAGCTTGTATCGGAAAACCAAAATCGAGAGTATCCCATACCATTCCGTCCAGACCATGGACATCAGATGTTGGATGATTTAAAAAAAGTTACGAATCCGGGCTATTCGGCAATCGGTAGATTACGAGGTTTGGCCGAGCTCCGAGGTCTAGAGCTCGGTATTATACGAAGTTAGCAAGATGAGCTAACCGATCGTCGATCGTCGAAGCTGAATAGATGTGGGCAACTTAATGTCTTCCCACTCTATTTGGCTTCGATTTGTTTTTTGGATGACTTCAACCAATTTTGTCACCGATATTTCACCTATATCCTTGGTAGGTTGCCTAATGGTGCTGAGTGAAGGATTAAGAGATAATGCTAGATCAGTATTCGCGAAGCCGATAACGGCAAGTGTATCCGGTACTTTTACTTCTAGTTTGGCAAGCACGCCCAGTAGGTGTGTCGTAATGGTGTCTGCTACACCAATAATCGCATTTGGGGGATTAGGAAGCTGCAATAATTTTTTTACATGTTGTTCCATATCTGCTTGTAATTCCGAAATGCTTTTTACGTTGCAATAGACCGTGTATTCGGGCGCGACGGGGAGACCAAAATCAGAGTGTGCCTCGAAATAGCCCAAAAGCCGCGTTGCAGTAATACCCTGACGCGTTCCACAAAATATCGCCATGCGGTTGCGTCCAATGTCTAAGAGGTGCTTGCAGGCTTGATACGTACCGGCTGAATTTAGAACGCCAATTTTATGTGTATCGATCGGATAATTAGTCCGATCGAAAATAACTAGAGGCGTGGTTTTCTGGATTTGTTTCGCGAGTTCCAAATTCGAGCTTTCATGTATAGGACAAAATAAAATGCCATCGACAGCCTTATCGAGCATGGACTGCAGCGCTGCTTTTTCGAGATCTTCACTTTCCATACTGTTCATAATGACGATGCGATAGTGCAGCGCAGAGGCCGTTTGCTGCATCCCTTCCAAGATCTGTGATTCGAATGGGCTTGTCATTTTAGGCAGTACCACACCAATGGTTTGAGTTTTTCCGGTTTTCAAAAACTGAGCTAACACATTGGGCTGATAATTGTGTTTTTTTGCAAATTCCTGTACCTTTTTTTTTGTTATTTCGCTGATTTCGTGGCTATCATTGAGTGCTTTTGAAACCGTCGAAACTGACATATTCAAGGCTTGTGCGAGACTTTTTAATGTTGTTTTGCCCATAGCGAAATAATTACCTAAGATCTACCAATTCGAATGTAGGGTAGGCCGACCTACTAAAAGAAAAAGTAGACGACGAAATTGGATGATTTACATATAACGTTTGTATGGTATAGGTATAACGCGCTCCCGACTTATCAAAAATTAATACATCATGAATATGTTTGTTTTTGTTGACACGGAGCTTGATTTTGAAATAATTGGTCTTCGTATCAATAGGGCTGAGTTCCACGACTTGTAATACGTCATTTCCCAAACGCTCATCGTCCATACCTACATATTTGAATCCTTTTTTGTAAAAAGTAAACAGATTGTTGGGGCCGATCGTTTGGTTGCTGTTTTCAGCTTCTGAGATCTGAACTTCTTTGTCTTCTTTAAGTACAGACCACGTTGTTTTACCATCACTGATCAGATCTTGTACCCCGAGCTCGACACGGTATTGATTTTTAGGCTTGTTGAGGTACAACGTTCCTTTTTCTGTATAAGTTTCTCCTTCCGCTTGTCGAGCGGAAAAGCTAAACGATGATTGGATAGTGGAATACGCATCATATTTTTTTGATACCTGATCCAACAATTTTTTGGCTGCTGGGTCGTTCTGCGCGAAAGTCATTGTACTCCAAAATAAGAGCATTAAGGCTATTGCATGTTTCTTCATGTTAATCGTTGTTTCTTAACGTTTCCAAATATTGTTCCAACGAATATTCGTCAGGGTAGAGCACTTCGCGCGCTTTACTACCTTCAAAAGGTCCCACGATACCTGCTGCCTCCAACTGATCGATTATTCGTCCAGCCCTGTTGTAACCTAATTTCAACTTGCGTTGGATCAATGATGTGGATCCTTGTTGATGCATCACGATAAGTCGAGCAGCTTCTTCAAAGAGTTGGTCACGATCGCTCAGGTCAAAATCCATGCTTCCACTGCCTTCACCATTTTCGTCGATATATTCGGGCAACAGAAACGCCGAAGGATAACCACGCTGACTTCCGATATATTCTGATATTTTATCCACTTCAGGTGTGTCAACAAATGCACACTGAATCCGTGTCAAGTCGCTTCCTGTGGCTAACAGCATATCACCTCGACCGATGAGCTGATCTGCTCCACCAGTGTCCAAGATGGTTCGCGAGTCTACTTTCGAGAGCACGCGGAACGCGAGGCGAGCAGGGAAGTTGGCTTTTATTGTACCAGTAATGATGTTAACCGATGGGCGCTGAGTAGCAATTACCAAGTGTATACCGACAGCCCTCGCTAGTTGCGCCAAACGAGCAATAGGCGTTTCTACTTCCTTACCGGCGGTCATCATGAGATCCGCAAATTCATCTACAACCAGAACTATAAAAGGTAAGAATCGATGACCCTCCTCAGGGTTTAATCGGCGATTAACAAATTTTGCATTATACTCCTTGAGATTCCGTACCTGCGCATTCTTCAACAAATCGTACCGTTGATCCATTTCAATACAAAGTGAATTCAAGGTATTGATGACCTTTTTTGTATCGGTGATGATCGCTTCCTCTTCGTTGGGCAGCTTGGCCAAGAAATGTCTTTCGATGGTTTTGAAAAGAGAAAGCTCAACTTTTTTCGGGTCGACCATGACGAATTTCAATTCGGCAGGATGTTTTTTATACAAAAGGGACGTAAGGATAGCGTTAATGCCGACGGATTTACCCTGTCCAGTGGCTCCTGCTACTAGAAGGTGAGGCATTTTGGCCAGATCCGCGATATAAACCTCGTTGGAAATCGTTTTTCCGAGAGCGATTGGAAGATCCATATCGGTTTTTTGGAACTTCTCTGTCGCTAGGACGGAGCGCATAGACACCATCTCCGGAGAACTGTTAGGAACTTCGATCCCAATTGTTCCTTTTCCGGGCATGGGGGCAATTATCCGGATGCCTAGGGCTGCTAAACTCAAAGCGATGTCATCTTCGAGATTTTTGATCTTAGATATACGAACACCTGGCTTAGGAATGATTTCATACAAGGTGACGGTGGGACCAATGGTTGCCTTAATGTGCTCGATTTCAATATTATAATTACGAAGTGTGTCGACAATCCTATTTTTATTGGCTTCAAGCTCTTGCTGATTAATCGTGATGCGTCCTGTTCCATAATCTTTCAATAGATCTAAAGTCGGATATTGATATCCCGAAAGGTCTAGCTTTGGATCGTATTCGCCGAATTGCGCAACTAAGTCATCCGCGGTAATCGCTTTCTCTTCAACCACTTTCTCAACACTAAGCTCAGGGCCATTGTTATTGGTTGCATTCGTTGAAACGGATTCCGGTGTATCGATGGAAAGAGGAATTTCTGATTGTGCCATCGTGGACGTCTGTAACGAGAAACTTACTTCGTGGTCATCTATCTCTTCTTCATCCTCCTGATCGGGAGTAGGCGTTATGTCAAAAGCGGTCGATGGGCGCATGGCATTTTCGTGCACAGATTGTTGCGGACGGAGCGGAATATAAGATACATCAAGTTCTTCTTCCTCTTGATTATGTATTGATGCGAATTGTTGATTCAATGAGGGCTTCGCTGCATTTGTAGAAGCACTTGTTTTCGTGAAGGACTCGAAATTATCTTCTTCTTGATCCTCCAGTTCATCTTCCTGCACTTCTTGTTTAGACGTCCAAGTCCATTTAAGATCGAGGTTGTATATTAAAACGAGCGCAGTTAAATAAGCGAAGATCAGTAGTGCCGCAATGCCGGTCGACCCGATTTGCGCCTTAAGCAATTGGTTGGTCCAGTAACCAAACTTGCCTTCCAAAATGTGCGGGGAATCAGTCAGAAAATCTTGAAAAAAGCCCAGGGTTACCGATAAAAAAATAATGGAAGTGAATGAATAAATCATTGTTTTCCAAATGGGGAGGACGGACTTTTTATAAAGAAATTTGTATCCGATCACAAAAAAGACAAGCGCAAATAGAAAAGACGCGATACCAAACCACTCATAAATGAATTGATTGGCAAGCAATGCACCCAGTTTCCCTAGTTTATTGTCAACGACAGGGAGATCAATTGATTCATCTGCAATTTCATCTGCGCTTTGGAAGAGGGTAGACCAGCCACCGTTTGTCTCCGCGATATAGCTTTGATCATGTTTCCACGTAAAGAGATAGGAAACAAACGACACAGTGAGCACAAACGAGACAAACAAAAAGAAGATTCCCCCAATTTTCAGAGCCTTGCGTTGCCCTTCTGAAAAATTGATACTTTCGAACGATTTAAATCGTGCTTTTTTCGTATATGATACGTTTCCAGCGGTACGCGATGTCTTTTTTGGACTCCCAATTCCACCGGAACCTTTAAATGTATTTCCTTTATTTGACATGAAAATAAGATAATTCTCCTACTACAAACTTAAAAAAAATGGATGAGTATTTGATTAGATTTTGGGAACTATGTACAAGTGTTGTGCCACACTAAGTCCGTAAATGGAACAAAACAAACGTGGAATAAATTGAGCGAGCATAACCTAGAAAATGTTTGCCTGATTCGTGTTTTTATCCCATTAAGCGACTCCTTAGAGATGTACAGTAATACGCTATTCTGCTGTGGCTATTGAGAATTGGCTGTCGATATAAATGACGATGGAAAAGTAACACTTACAGAACATCTTTTTTGTCTTCTTGGCCCATTTTAGAGCTACGCTATCACGTAATGTGTAGAAGTTGATGCACTGCAAGATGGCACACCCTTTCTCTGCGTGCCATCCTGTGGATACATTATTTTGCAATAATTAGAAAATAGTTTTTCTTACCTCGCTGTGCCACCAAGTATTTATCTTGAATAAGGTAGTTTTCTCGGATAACAAGCTCCGTATCGCTGATTTTTTGCTTATTGATTGCTACACCACCGCCCTGAAGCATTTTGCGAGCCTCGCCTTTAGATGGAAATACCTGTGTATGTGCCGCTAACAAATCTAAAATTGGCACCCCGTTAGAAAGTTCGCCTTTACTGATTTCAAACTGAGGTACTCCGTCGAAAACTTCCAGTACAGCTTCGTGGTCTAACTCTCCTAGAAAATCCAGCGACCCATTCCCGAAAAGGAATTCAGACGTTTTTATTGCCGTTTCGTAATCTTTTTCGGAATGCGTACGGATAGTGATATCTTTTGCCAATGCTCTTTGAACAGCTCTTGTGTGCGGAGCCGCGTCATGTTCGGCAATGATGGCCTCAATTTCAGACTGGCTTTTCAAGGTGAAGATTTTGATCCAGTTTTTTGCATCATCATCGGAGGTGTTCAGCCAAAATTGGTAATACTTATAAGGAGATGTTTTTTTTGGATCTAACCAAACGGCCCCAGATTCAGTTTTTCCAAATTTTTGCCCATCCGCCTTCTTAATGAGTTGTGTGGTAATGGCATAGGCGGTGCCTTGATCTTGCCGGCGAATCATCTCGCTCCCCGTAACAATGTTTCCCCATTGATCCGACCCACCCATTTGCACCTTACAATTATGATGTTTCCACAAATAGTAGAAATCATACCCCTGAATCAGTTGGTAGGTAAACTCCGTGAATGAGAGCCCGTTGTCCCCTTCCAGTCGCTTCTTGACCGAATCTTTGGCCATCATGTAATTAACGGTAATCAATTTTCCGACGTCACGGATGAAATCTAAAAAATTAAAATCTTTGAACCAATCATAGTTGTTCACCATTTTAGCGTCGTTCTCGCTATCGCCAAAATTCAGAAATTTAGACAGTTGTTTTTTTAGACAATCTACATTGTGTTGTAGGGTTGCCTCATCCAATAAATTACGTTCGGCCGACTTAAACGATGGGTCTCCAATCATACCGGTGGCACCACCTACCAACGCTACAGGTTTATGGCCAGCGTTTTGAAAATGGATCAAGGTCATGATTTGTGTCAGGTGCCCCACATGTAAGGAATCGCCGGTCGGATCGAAACCAATATATCCAGAAACTTTTTCTTTGTTTAATAGATCTTCGGTACCGGGCATAATATCCTGTAACATGCCTCTCCAACGTAATTCTTCTACAAAACTCATCTTTATAACGTTAAGATTTTTTTACTGAGATTGCAAAGATAAGAGATTAAGCCGTATCTTACGATAAATAAAATGACAACTTTGATTCGTGAATTTTTTATCACATTATTACTTTGAACGATACAGTCCACATGCAGAGCGAATATTGGGCGCTTTGCTTCCCGATTTATTAAAAAATGTGGATAAGCAGTATAATTTTCATCCGCAACGTTTTGAGGAGGTATTATTTTCGCATCCTAAAACCCGGTGGGTTTCGGAAGGTTGGTACCGCCACATAGAAGTAGATAAATTGTTTCACAGTTCGAATTTTTTTCTGCAACATTGTCACGTACTGCGTAAGGAGCTTGACCCACTATTAACTGCATTACCCATTCGTGCCTCTTTTTTGGCACATATAGCTATTGAGTTACTGTTAGATCATTTGTTGATTGAACAGCAACTCGTAAACCCGACGCGGCTGTATGAACAATTGGATCACGTACAGAGGGGAACAATTGAGCGATACCTTCGCGTAATCGGAGATGTGAATGTGCCTGGTTTTCTACAGTTCTATGAACAATTTCTAAGTTGGCGTTACATCTTGGACTATAGCGAAGTGACCAATCTTTCGCATTCCTTATTTAATATCTGTAAACGCGTATGGGCTTTCGAAGTGACGCCTGTTGATCACCATCGCTTAACATCCTGTTTACAGGAATATAAAGAGAAACATATGGGTAATTACGTAGAGATCTTTCATTATATACAAGATAAAATCGTGTACTTAGCTTAATTTTTATCATTTTTGTGAGCTATTAATGCATTATTAAGCACTATATGATAAATAAACTTTTCAGAAAGAAGAGTGTCGATCAAATCATCCAAGACGCGCATCAAGGATCAGGATTGGCAAAAGTTTTGGGGGTTCGGGATCTCGTATCGTTGGGCATAGCAGCAATTGTTGGAGCAGGGATCTTTAGTACGATCGGATTAGCGAGTTATGAAGGAGGTCCTGCTATATCCTTACTGTTTATTTTTACAGCCTTTGCCTGTGTATTTACTGCGCTCGCTTATGCGCAGTTTGCCAGTACCGTTCCTGTATCGGGGAGTGCCTACACTTACGCTTATGTGGCTTTTGGTGAACTTTTCGCGTGGATTATCGGTTGGGCGTTGGTGTTGGAGTATGCGGTTTCCAATACAGTAGTGGCTATCTCTTGGTCTCAATATTTTGTTTCCATGCTCGAAGGGTTTGGTATTCATTTGCCAAAGTGGCTCTGTATGGCTCCAGGCTATGCGATAGATGCGCACGACAAATTCCTGAAGGAGGGTGTGGCGGCGTTGAATGTTGCAGACAAGGTTGGTCTCGAAGCATACACGACGGCACCGCGGATTGCGGATATACCAATTATTTTTGACTTTCCCGCGGGTCTCGTTACCGTGCTGGTTACTTGGCTCGTTTATATCGGGATTAAGGAATCCCAGCGCGCAAGCAATATCATGGTTATGATCAAAATAGGCATTATCGTATTAGTTGTATTGGGCGGTATTTTTTTTATTAAACCGGAAAACTGGACACCGTTTGCACCGAATGGGCTTCAAGGGGTTATGGGCTCGGTAGCAGCAGTATTCTTTGCATTTATAGGCTTCGATTCCATATCTACGACTGCAGAGGAATGTAAGAACCCCCAACGAGATCTACCTCGTGCAATGATTTTGTGCTTGATCATTTGTACAGTACTGTATGTTGCCATTACGCTGGTGCTCACGGGGATGGTCAATTACACGGAATTGAATGTTAAGGATCCGCTCGCTTTCGTTTTTAAATATGTGGGCTTTGATCGTATGGCCGGCATCGTTTCTGTGACGTCCGTTATCGCGATAACCAGCGCTTTGCTAGTATATCAACTAGCTCAGCCTAGAATTTGGATGACGATGAGTCGAGACGGATTGTTATCGAAGAAATTCGCCCGTGTTCATCCAAAATATAAAACACCATCCTATGCTACCATCGTAACAGGGATTGTTGTGGCTATTCCATCGCTATTTTTTAAAATGGATTTTTTCGTAGACCTGACGAGCGTCGGCACTTTTTTCGCTTTTATTCTAGTTTGTGCGGGCGTATTGTATATGGACTATGCTGGGCTTTCTGCAAGATCTAAATTTCGCGTGCCGTATATCAACGGTAAATACCTTATCGGAATAGGTTTTATTGCTGCTTGGGTGTTGATCCTTAGATATGGTCAGCATATACTCGCCGAGTGGCAGTTGCTGTCCATAGTTGATATCGCAGAACACAAATCGCTTGTCCTTGTCTTTTGGTTGGTGTGGGCTGCGCTTGCTGTGATGGGATTTAAGTATAATTTTTCCTTGTTGCCGGTCATTGGTATCTTGGTCAATCTTTATTTAATGAGCGAATTGGGTGCAAGTAACTGGATTATTTTTATCGCTTGGCTATTCATTGGCTTAGTGATTTACTTCGGTTACGGATACCGACATTCGAAACTAAACGTTAAGGCAAACGAACATGCATAGCACATAAAAAGCCAGACAGCAGTTTTCTGGAATGTCCGGCTTCTGTTCTTTTCACGTGCGTTTAACCGTGCAGTCGCTTGAGTGTTACCTCCCTTGTTGTCGGTATATTCAGCGGTACTCGTTCTAATGTGACGAAGCTGCTGTCTAGTCCGAATCCCTTTTCTTCCGATAAACTAAATCTTTTCAGGATCTTGTAGATTTCTAAAATAATTTTTTCGTGCCATTTCAAATCGTGCGTTTTTGAAATCATCTTTTCCAGCACAACGAAATTGAAATCTCCCGCAATACCATGTTTCTTTAACGTTTCGTAGTTGCTCGTGATGTCTATTTCGCCTTTCTCGACCATATCTTCGACCACCTTTCGAAACAGTAAACTGATGCGCTGTTCTTCCCTAAAACCAAGTTTGAAATCGATGCGGATAAGTTTATTCGGAATGAGCTGTTCAACAACATACTCTCTCGTGTGCGGATTATCCATAACATCAACATGCACCAGCCAATAAACGTCGGCACGTTTCGGCTTCTTGTTGATCATCGAATAGATAATTTTTGACTCGATTTCATTTTTATTGTTCGCACTCGTAAGGTATACCAAATGCGAAGCGAATAGCGGAACCGATTTATCTTCGCTCAGTTCCGAAATGATCGGGAAGTAGTCCCGGATATCGTTGAAGCGGACAAAACTATTTTTGATTTTGCGGGCCCCATACCACGAAAACATAACGATAAACAAAGTCGTAGCGAGTAATAAGGTCAACCACCCGCCGTGTGTCAGCTTAACTAGATTTCCTGCTAAGAAAGATAGTTCGATGACGAAGTAAAAGACGGCAAACACAACAATCCAAACCTTTGGAATGTGAACGCGCGCCAGAAAGACGCACATCAGCACCGTCGTCATGATAAATGTGAGATTGATGGCTAGTCCGTAAGCGGCTTCCATGTTGGATGACTCCTTGAACACGGCAATGATCAACATGCAACCGATGTACAGGATGAGATTGATAGATGGTACATACAATTGCCCTTTTTGATCGCTCGGATAACGAATTGAAACTTTTGGCCATATATTCAGACGCACCGCTTCGGAAATCAGCGTAAATGAACCGGAAATCATAGCTTGACTAGCGATGACGGCCGCCATCGTGGCAATGGCTACCCCGTAGACCACGAAACCCTCCGGCATTATGGCATAAAACGGATTTTTCTCACCCATTTGAGAGCCAGCATGTTGCAGTAGCCAAGCTCCTTGTCCAAAATAGTTAAGGACAAGCGTCAGCTTTACAAATATCCAACTGACACGAATATTTGATTTTCCGCAGTGTCCCATATCGGAATACAAGGCTTCCGCTCCCGTCGTACATAGAAAAATAGCACCAATTAGGAAGAGCGCATTCGGATGATTAATAATTGTGGTTATCGCGTAATAGGGGTTGATGGCGGAGAATACTTCAGGAGCATGTTTGATATACAACACGCCCAAAACGCCGATGGTGCTAAACCATATAAACATCATCGGTCCGAATATGCGGCCGACGATCGAGGTGCCGAAACGTTGTATGATAAAAAGTAAACTGATAATTATGACGACGATGGGTACGGTCGGAACTTGCGGATGTCGAATCGCCAAGCCTTCAATCGCGGAAGAGATCGTGATCGCTGGTGTAATCATGCCATCTGCTAATAATGTACTTGCTCCAATGATGGCCGGAATAATCAGCCACTTCGCTTTTTTCCGGACCAGTGAGTAAAGCGACAAAATCCCACCTTCCCCTTTATTATCAGCATTTAAGGTGATCCAAACATATTTGATGGTTGTCTGTAGAGTTAGCGTCCAGAAAACGCAGGATAAACTGCCCAGTATTAAGTCTTCTTCGATCGTACCTTTATTAAACACGGCTTTTACAACATAAAGTGGAGAAGTTCCGATGTCGCCGAAAATAATACCGAGACTGATCAGTAAGCCAGCCATACTGAGTTTATGGGCGTCGTGGTGCTTATGGGTTTTCATGCCTAAAAAATTATCCTGCAAACTTACAGTAAATTATGTGCCAATCTAAAAAAAAAAGAAGACAACGTAATATCTTGTTAAAAATTGTTAAATGAAATTGTTTTTTATAACTTTATGACTGTAGTGCGATGAAATCAACTAACTTTGTAATAACAAGGTACATGAAGTGTACGGATTATGAAATTAAACCAACTACCTATTAATTGGTCTATTTTTAATAAAAAAGGATGCGTGTAATGATTAAAAAGATGATATTGACTACCCTAGTAAGCCTAAGCATGCTTGGCACAGGGAAAGCTATGTCGACTTTTTCCGTTTTCCAGTCTAGCCTTTCTATGCATTCTCTGTACGTTAATACCGCGTCTTTGCCGGAAGAAGAGAGTGAAAAATTGATTAATAACGTTAAGGTTTTTTATAACCCAATTGCTGAACAGATAACCATTTCGTTCAAGCTAGCCAAACAAAATACCGTAACGATAAAAGTGATGGACGCACTCGGCAACGAAGTGTTAAGTTTGATGAACGGTCGTTTGGATGGAGGGATTCAAAATCTATCCTTTGAATCCAATGGCAAGTTAACAACTGGCTTTTATTTTGTTCGGGTCACGTCGGGCACAGAAACAGTGGTTAAACGTATCTCTGTACGTTAGAAGCTTTGATTGGTGTTAGTTATTTTCCATTGCTTCCGTTTCTTCCACCCATAGACCATCATTTTTAATGATTTCGATTAGTTCGTCCAAAGCCTTCGCAGCACTTACATTTTTCTTCACCACTTCTTTTCCTCGATAGAGGGTGATCTTATCCGGGCCAGCTCCGACATATCCGTAGTCTGCGTCAGCCATTTCGCCAGGACCGTTCACGATGCAACCCATTATCCCGATTTTTAGTCCCTTTAAATGGCTTGTTCGGCTTCGGATCATCTGTGTGGTCTCCTGAAGATCAAAGAGTGTTCGTCCGCAACTTGGGCAGGATATGTATTCCGTCTTCGATATGCGGGATCTCGTGGCTTGCAGGATTCCAAATGATATGGATGCAATATGTTCGATTGGTGTTGCCGAAGAGTCAATCCAAACGCCCGAACCTAAGCCATCAACGAGCAATGCGCCGAGATCTGTGGCTGCATACAGCTGTATTTTAGAAATAGGTTCTTCAGGATTCATGAACGCTCCCACAGGCCCAGCGAATGAAGCGGGGTCATACGATCGTTTGATAATGACGGGTGGGTATACGCCGATCGCCTGCATATTATTAAAAAATTGTCTCTGATCCGCCATCCCGTGCTCGTGGTTGGTTTCTACGACAATAACCGTTGTTTTGTCTATTTGTAAACGGCTAAACGTATCGGTTAGGAGATCATCGTTGGATAACCGGATAATATTTAACGATGCGTCTCGGGACGCGGCATCGACGTATTCTTTGAGCGTAAACACGGGATGTTTGTTTGCTTTATCAACTAAATTCTGCCATGTTTCATAGTCGTAAAGTACCTTGAGGTTCCCGGGAAGCGCGAACGACGGAAGATTTTTTCCAAGATAGACAAAGTCGACAGACTGATCTCCCATATGATATTTGTCATTCAGGGCGTCATAACGGTATCCTACTGCATGTAAAATATAAGGATCTTTTAAGTTTTCGCGAGAAATATCCACAACGATTCGAGGTACCAATGAGCCTCCTATGAAGGCATTGACTTCATTTGATACATAGGCCGTGGTCGTTGTCGTTCCCGAAATGTTAATGATTTGGCGAGCAGGGGAGGCCTGTGTGATGATTTGCCTTTTTTTATAGCGGTTTACAAGAGCTATAGCAACGGGGGCTTCCTTTTCAGGCTCTTCCGTCAAAGACACGCGAACGGTGTCGCCTAGCCCATCTTCCAGTAAGGTGCCAATACCAACTGCAGACTTTATCCGGCCATCTTCTCCATCTCCAGCTTCGGTAACGCCCAAATGCAATGGATAATTCATACCCTCATTAACCATCTTTTCTACCAAAAGTCTATACGCGCGTACCATAACTTGCGGATTCGACGATTTCATGGAGACAGTCAGGTTGTAAAAGTTCAGGTCCTCACAGATCCGCATAAATTCCAACGCCGATTCGACCATGCCTTCCGGTGTGTCGCCATATCGGCTCATAATTCGATCGGATAATGAGCCGTGGTTGGTTCCTATCCGCATGGCCGTGCCATATTCCTTGCAGATGTTGACGAGCGGAGCAAATTTTTTATAGATGCGTTCTAATTCAGCTTGATAAGCGCTATCGGTGTAATCGATCTGATCGAATTTCTTTTTGTCGGCGTAGTTTCCCGGATTGATGCGCACTTTTTCCACAATTCGTGCCGCAACTTCAGCTGCGTTGGGCGTAAAATGGATATCGGCCACTAAGGGAACTTGGTAGCCTCGTAGTCGTAGTTCTCTTTTAATGAGAGCCAGATTTTCAGCTTCTTTGATACTTGGAGCGGTGATACGCACATATTCACAGCCTGCATTCACCATACGAATAGTCTGCTCGACAGATCCGATTGTGTCCATCGTATCCACCGTAGTCATACTTTGTATGCGAATAGGATTGTTACCACCCATCGGAATATCTCCGACGTATACTTCTCTCGTTACAAACCTGCTATATGTTGTTTTGGAGTTGCAATAACCTCCATCCAATATTTTTGCGTCTTTCGTGTCCATGCGTAGGCACAAAGTTAGCTATTTTTTGTATTAATAGCGGCTAATAGTGAATGTATTGGCGGCACCATCCAGTTCGATATCAAATTTCTTATTCCTTTCTTCGTAGTTCGCGGTTTTCGCGATGCCGTCCTTGTTCGTGGCAAAATCTTCAAACGAGTTTTTGGACAATATAGACGAATACTTAACCCGGATAGCCGCGTCCTTCGGTATTCTGAAATGTATTTTGGAAGCTCCTGTCGCGATAGCAATCTTTGCGGTACCTTCTTGTGGTGAGCCCAAGGTGAGGTCCATATTGCTCGCGCCTGTGTTAATTTCTAACTTTTTAAAGCGAACGTGTGTTATATCCCCGCTGATATTCGCAGCCCCGTAATTCAACTCTAAATTCCATAACGGCTCTGCGCTGATGCCTATAGCTACCTGGGCCGATTTTTTCTTTTTTGATGTAGGTTTTGCATTAATAACGACTTGTTGTCTATTGTCACGACGACTGGTTTCTATGTTCATGCCCATATCTTGGTCTGCACTTGTTGCAGCTACGAGTGTGTCTCCAGCAAGTGACTGGATGTGGAAGTTTCCAGCACCGCCGTTAAACTCTAATGTGGATTCGGAAATTGTGCTGTCGAGAAGTGCATGAACCTCATTTTGCAGGGGTGTGCTGTCATCTAAATCACCGATGCGAATATCTTTGTTGTTGAATAGATTGCCGGCCCAATGGGAAGATGGTGTGACCATTCCCACATAAAATATCCAACCTAGAAAAAGCACGTTACATCCGATTTTGATATAGCTGCCATAATTCCGATTTTGGACCATTAAATTAATCCCCACGATGACGATCAGCAATGGCCAATATTTTAGGGTTGCCCAGAAATTGAAATCGATAACATCCAAGTTGTGAAGTAACAAGATCAGTCCTATAAAAACGAACCAGATGCCGGATGTGATTTTATTTTCCATATGTTTTAATTCCAATGTAAATATATGCCTCAAATTTATAAGTTACTAATTTTTTACAAAACCAGTTTTAGGTTACTTTGTTCTTAATTTCGGTGAAAGAAACCATTCCGTCGGTGAAATTTCTTCCTTACAATTACGTATATTGCGATAATGTTTATTTAAAGACTTGGTTATTCTATGATATTCCATCATTTTGGAGCATATGTATTGTTACTGCAAAAGGTATTCAAAAGACCTGAAAAATGGAAAATTTATTTAAAAGAGATTTTCCATGAGATGAATGAGATCGGTATTGGCTCGTTGGGACTGATTGTTATTATCTCGACCTTCATAGGAGCAGTTATGACCCTTCAGATCGCCTTTCAATTGGTTTCAGATCTTATTCCTCCGACAGTAATCGGACAGATTAACCGAGATTCGAACATCTTGGAGCTGGGACCTACCATCTCCGCGCTAGTTTTAATGGGGAAAGTAGGTTCGGCGATTTCGTCACAGATTGGCTCTATGCGTGTAACAGAACAAATCGATGCATTGGAAATTATGGGCATCAATGCACCGGGATACTTGATTTTACCCAAAGTCCTAGCCGGAGTGGTTATGGTGCCTGTATTGGTTGTTATTGCTATTTTCTGTGCCATTACCGGGGGATTAATTGGTGGGACATTGTCGGGAGCGGTTGCTCCGACAGATTATATCCAAGGAATTCAGGGTGGCTTTAATGGGTTTACCGTAGCTGTTGCTTTGGTTAAAGCAGTAATTTTCGGTTTTATTATCACATCGGTTCCCGCCTATATGGGGTTCAATGTGCGAGGCGGAGCGTTGGAGGTCGGACAGGCAGGGACACGAGCGGTCGTGATCGGGTGTATCACCATACTGGCCTGTGATTATATTATAACCGCATTGATGCTCTAATATGATTGAAATTCAGAATATACATAAGTCTTTCGGAGACAACCATGTGTTAAACGGAATCGACGCTATTTTCGAGCCCGGAAAGGTTAGCTTGATTATTGGCGGTTCTGGATCAGGGAAAAGCACATTATTAAAATGTATAGTTGGCCTGCACCAACCGGAGCAAGGCAAGGTTTTTTTCGATAAGCAAGAATTCACGGAGATGGATTTCGAACAAAAAGTCCCGATCCGACGTGAAATTGGTATGCTTTTTCAGAATTCTGCATTGTTTGATTCGATGACTGTTGAACAGAATATCGTTTTTGCGCTGGATATGTTTTCAGACATGAGCAAAAAAGAGAAGATTGATCGAGCGAATTTCTGTTTGGATCGTGTAAACCTGAAAAAAACCAATAAGCTTTATCCAGCGGAACTCTCTGGTGGAATGAAAAAGCGGGTAGGCATAGCTAGAGCGATTAGTATGAATCCAAAGTACTTGTTTTGTGACGAACCAAATTCGGGACTGGATCCCGCAACATCCATCTTGATTGACGAGCTTATACAAGAATTAACCGAGGAATATAATTGTACAACAATTGTCGTTACACACGATATGAATTCCGTGATGGGCATTGGAGAATACATCCTTTTTTTGCACAAAGGCGAGAAATTCTGGGAAGGGTCAAACGAAGAAATGTTGCGTTCGGATGTGCAGGAATTGAATGATTTTGTTTTTGCAAGCCCGTTGATGAAGGCCGCCCGTGCGACGATAAAATAGGGTAATAATATTAATTGGTAAGTCAAACTTAAGTTTTTATTTTTGCATTCTTAACGATCGGCCTGCGATTGCGATCGACGGACATTGGATTTTTAACTTTTGATCTTAATTCTTTGAGTATAACGACCCACATACAGCTTCTCACCCCACAACATTGGGAAGACTACGAATTAATTGACTGCGGCGATTTTGAAAAATTGGAACGCTTTGGCGAGTTTGTACTGATCCGGCCGGAGCCGCAGGCTGTCTGGCCAAAAACACTGGCGGAGTCTGAGTGGACAAAGAAGCATCATATCCGTTTTAAGGGCCGATCGGCAACCTCGGGCGACTGGCTTAAAAAGAATCCAAAAATGCAGGATCGTTGGCATATCACCTATGCAAACGACGATGTAGCCATTAAGTTTAGGCTTGGATTGACTTCCTTTAAACACGTTGGGATATTTCCCGAGCAAGCCGTCAATTGGGATTATATCTCTCAATCTGTGCGGTCTTTTAAAACACCACAGCCCAAGGTTTTGAATCTGTTTGCCTATACCGGGGGAGCGTCCCTTATAGCAAAAGCCGCAGGTGCAGATACGACACATGTAGATTCTATCAAACAGGTGGTAACCTGGGCGAATGAAAATCAAGAAATTTCAGGGTTGAATAATATTCGTTGGGTGGTCGAGGACGCTTTGAAATTTGTAAAACGCGAATTGAAGCGCGGAAACACATATAACGGGATCATCTTGGATCCTCCGGCCTATGGACACGGGCCGAAAGGCGAAAAGTGGAAGTTGGAAGACCACATCATGGAAATGATGCGCGACGTTGTTCAATTGTTAGATCCGCAAGAACATTTTCTAATTTTAAATACCTATTCGTTGGGTTTCTCTTCGGTTATTGTCGAAAATCTGATAAAAACAGCCTTCCCATCGGTAGAAAACCTAGAAATTGGTGAATTGTATCTACAAGCTTCTGCCGGTCCAAAGCTGCCCTTGGGTGTCTTCGGTAAATTTCGCAAAGTACAGCCGTAAGTTGTACGGCATGCTTAGTCCCACTGGTAGGCATACTAGAAAGATTGAGGGAAACCAAAAACAACTCTATACCAAGAAGTAGACGTCTGACAAAGCTTCCTTATTTCTGACATTCGTCAAGTTGCCTCGCCGTCGGCCTCCGGTTCGCGGAAATGACGGTGCCCCATTGTTTAGCTAACCTTATCTTGTTTTGGGGCGCACTAGAAGTCAACCATTCTATTTGAGATAGCTGTTGTGGTATTCCAGTTTTTCTCGTTGGAATTTTTTGAACTCTTTTCCGATCACATATCATTGTGAAGCCATACCACTACGAAATACGGAAAGAAGGGGTAGAAGCTAAGTATGCGCTGTCCGGTTAAGAATATGATTTCTATCATTTATCAGCCTAACGGCACATATCGTATCGTTGAGTAAGTAGTGCGCAGCGCATGTTGGGGATGGCACGCATTTACCGCCGCGAGCAAGAATCAACGGATAATCATTATGCCTCGATTACCGGGCATAATGACCAAAATCCTACTCAAAAACAATTGTTTTGTTTCCTTGCAGCATGACGCGATCTTCCATTAGAAGGTGGATGGCGTGGCTTAACACAGCCTTTTCGATCTCTTTACCAGCAGTCACCATATTAGGAACATCGTAACTATGGTTAATGGATTTGGTACGCTGGACAATGATTGGCCCTTCATCCAGATCGTTCGTAACAAAATGTGCAGTCGCACCAATGATTTTTACTCCGCGTTTGTGTGCTTGTCGATAAGGATTAGCCCCGATAAAGGCGGGTAAAAAGGAGTGATGAATGTTAATCAGCTTCCCTCGGAAACGTGCCACGAATGTGGGCGACAGTATACGCATGAATTTTGCCAGGACAATGTAATCGGGTTGGTAAGGTGCGATTCTGGTGGCCAGTTCCTCTTCGAATACTTCCTTTGTTTTATTCTCGTGTGAAATGAAATGATAGGGGATATCGAATTTCTCCGTGAAATCTTGGAGGATATCGTAGTTTCCGATAACGGCTTCTACTGTTGCATTGAGTGTTTGGAAGAAGTGGCGCACGAGAATGTCTGCGAGACAGTGATGTTCTTTCGTTACCAAAACAACAAGCTTTTTTTGGCGTGCGGGATTAATATTGACTACAGCTTGGGCGGGCAAATGTGCTAAAAGATCGTATTGAAGCAGGGTGACCTCCTTGGGAACGCCACTGCATACAACGCGTAGAAAGAACTTGCGGTTTTCTTCGTCTACAAACTCCCGCATAGTTACAATATTCAATTCGTGTTGAGCAATAACTTGCGCAATGCTTGCCACAAGTCCGACCGCATCTTGGCACTGTATAAGGATTAACGTTTGGTTGTGCATAGGTAATTGTTGGTGTTAAGCCGCCGCTTCCTATGAGGCGGCAGCTGCTTTTGCTAGTTCTTCCTCTAGATCAACTTCAATACGTAGATTTTCGACAATATGACGTTGTCTCTCAGGTGTGTTTTTGCCCATGTAATACTCCATTAACTGGGGCAGCTTGTTTTCCTTGGAGAGAATGACTGGATCCAAGCGTATATCTTTTCCGATAAACAAGCCAAATTCGGATGGAGAAATTTCTCCCAAGCCTTTGAAACGTGTGATTTCAGGTTTGCCTCCCAATTTCGTTATGGCACGTTGGCGTTCTTCATCTGAGTAACAATAAATAGTTTCTTTTTTGTTCCTTACCCGGAAAAGGGGAGTTTGCAGAATCGAAACGTGACCCGCTTTAACTAGATCGGGAAAGAACTGAAGAAAGAATGTTAGCAAGAGCAAACGGATGTGCATCCCATCCACATCGGCATCGGTTGCGATAACAATATTGTTATAACGAAGTCCATCTATGCCATCTTCAATATTCAGCGCGTGCTGCAACAAGTTAAATTCTTCATTTTCGTACACGATTTTTTTAGACATGCCGAAGGAATTCAAGGGTTTTCCTTTCAAACTGAAAACCGCTTGTGTTTGTACGTCGCGCGATTTAGTAATCGATCCGCTGGCCGAGTCCCCCTCAGTAATGAAAAGAGTAGTTTCCTGGTTGCGTTCGTTTTTATCGTTGAAATGCACTTTGCAATCTCTTAGCTTCCTGTTGTGCAGCGACGCTTTCTTTGCTCGTTCGTTTGCCAATTTTTTTATACCGGCAATGTCTTTGCGCTCGCGCTCAGATTGAAGGATACGCTTTAGAAGGGCGTCGGCAGTACCCGGGTTTCTATGCAAATAATCGTCTAATGCTTTTTTTACGAAGTCGTTGATAAACGTTCGGACGGTAGGGCCGTCTGGACCGATACTCTGCGAACCCAGTTTGGTCTTCGTTTGTGATTCAAACACAGGTTCCTGTACCTTTATCGCTATAGCACCAATAATAGAGGAACGTATGTCTGATGCATCATATTCCTTTTTGTAGAACTCCCGTACGGTTTTGACAAGAGCCTCCCGAAAAGCAGCCTGGTGGGTTCCGCCTTGCGTAGTATGTTGGCCATTGACGAATGAGTAATATTCTTCTCCATACTGTTGACCATGGGTCAAGGCGATCTCAATGTCGTCTCCGCGCAGGTGAATGATTGGATAACGCATCGCCTCCGTATCAATATTGCGTTCAAGAAGATCTTTTAGCCCGTTCTCCGAGACGAATTTTTGCCCGTTGAAATTGATTGTTAGTCCAGCATTTAAAAAGACGTAGTTCCAGATCATGTTCTCGACAAATTCCATTCGGAATTTATAATGTCGAAAAATTGTATCATCTGGATAAAAGCTAGTGGCTGTGCCATTTCGTTGGGACGTCTCTTTTTGCTCATCACTCATCAGTTCGCCTTTACTGAACTGCGCAATTCGGGTCACTCCCTGACGGTAAGATTGGACGGTGAATTGGTTGGACAATGCGTTCACCGCTTTTGTACCCACACCATTCAGGCCAACCGACTTTTGAAACGCTTTACTGTCGTATTTCCCGCCTGTGTTAATCTTCGAGACAACATCAACAACTGATCCGATAGGAATTCCCCGTCCATAATCACGCACTGAAACTTTATTGTCGTGTACAGTAATGTCAATAGTTTTTCCGGCGCCCATGACAAACTCATCTATCGAGTTGTCAACAATTTCCTTCAGTAACACATATATCCCGTCATCGTAAGCAGAGCCATCCCCTAACTTACCGATGTACATCCCGGGCCGTAAGCGGATATGCTCCTTCCAATCTAGCGAGCGTATACTGTCTTCATTATATGCCGTCATACCGTTTGTGTATTGTTTTCGTTTGCTAACAAAAATATAAAAAAACCTGTTGATTCAAGAATTGCATTGGGGATTTGAAAAACGCTGTGGCGCACATAATGGAATCGGTCGTCGTTTCGGAAGTAGGCGGGGGCCATGTACCGTGAAGCGTCCCCGAAACTGGGGATTTTTCAAAAAAATAGCGTTTCAAACGCACTTTTTCCAAGTGAAGAATTGTTTTTTAATTATATTTAACGAAAGCCAAAATGTTTTATGGAGCAAGAACTAGAAGAAAAATATAGAATTGGGGCGCCGGCAGATTGGGCTCCGTCCATTTCAGATGAGCAGCTGTTGTCTTGGATCGTTGAAAGCGATTTTTCTCAACAACAATACGATGAAGGTAAAGACTACTGTTATTTCCTGCGTAAAATTGAGTACACGGATGATATGCAAAATGCCGAATACAATTGCATGGCCTATAGCGTACAGCAACCGGGTACATTAGAATTTGCCGCGGTGAATGAGTTTGTGCTTTATTCCGCTGAACAGGTCATTTTCCATCGCATTTCGGTACTTCGGGATGGGGTGTTAATCGATAAATTAGCTGATGCGAAATTCACGGTATTAGATAATGAAAATCAAAGTGGGGATGGTGTGATAAATAGTTCGAAAAAGGTTAATGTGCGCCTGAAGGACGTCCGCTTGCATGATATACTCATCGTTGAAGATACTCGTGTGCTCACGTTTACCGAAAAAGAGTTTTTACGCAAGGAGCTCATCAAATACATGTGGTTTAGTCCGGATGTGTATTGGGGGTACGGAAAGTACGAATTCGATTTGATCAATAAACGATCTAAACCCATCGTTTACAAAAAGCAGTTTTTTCGTGATGATGCCGGCGAACTGTTGCCTATAGAGGAAGGTGTAGTTGAGCCAGGAGATGTTTTTTCACTGCGTTATACGGAATATCTTAATCCGGTCGACGTGAATAGGGAGGTTTTTCCATTTATTGATTTTGTGACAAAACATAGTTACGAGGAGCTATTAGATTTCATATGGCCTCATTATGAAAATGCGTTGTCTGCAAAACGTTTGGTTGAATACGCACCCGATCTCGTCGCGAAACTCGACGCGTTGGGAGCAGATTTGGAGGCAAAAATTCAATTGGCCATCGAGTTTGTCCAAAATCACGTCCGTTATATCTATAATGAGGAAGAAATGCATGGTCACAAACCGCAAGACCCTTGGATTACGTATGAATTTAAACAAGGTGATTGCAAGGCAAAAACAGTATTGCTGAAGTGTGTGCTCGACTTTTTAGGAGTGGACTCCTCCATTATATTGGTGAACTATAATGCCGACTTTTATTTAAGTCATTATTTGCCTTCGCTCTTTAATTTCAATCATGTCATTTTAAAGATACAGCATGCGGGGCAAGAGCATTTTGTGGATGCCACATACCGTGACGAATACGGGACGTTGGAAAATCGATCGTTTATTAGTTTTCTGAACTATTTAACATTAAAACCTCACAATGCATTGCAACGACGGGGTGGTTATACCTATCCTGATTTTGCTATTTCTGATGAAATACTGCTGGACGTTTCAAACGATATCGGTACGATTAATATGAAAACAACCTACCGGTATGGTCGTGCAAATTCCATGCGCCGTTATTTTAAGAATACAAATAAGAAAGCGATTGTAGACCACACTAATAATTTTGTTTTCGGGTGTTTGGATTTTGTGGAAGATGAAAACGGGAATGATAAGCGGCAGATTTTTAAGGATGCAACCATCTCTGTTGTTCACGATGATAAAGTCAATAATATTTTTATCACAGAATACAAGGCGACTATTGATAAACCTTATTACGTAACGAATGACGGCCGTAAATATCTAAAGTTTTATGATGCCAATATTGTCAAGCAACATCTGAAGGATTATGTGCAGAAGGACGTCTGTTTTTGGCAAGCTTTCGATTCGGAGCGGTACGAAGTCACGATCCGATCAGATAAGGCCATTGATGTGCAGGATGAGTACACCAATAAACAAATGGAGGTGGACTACGAGCAGTTCAAATACACGCTGAAAAAGAAAGTGGATAAATTCGGCGCGACGGCGAGCATAGAATTTATCCCACTATCCAATGTAGAGATAGCTATTGCGGATATCCCCGGTCTGCGGGATAAATATACAGCGGTAGGAAAGAGTGCGTATGGATTAGGTGTGGCAATCGCGAAGCCCGGGTTCTTGGATGCTCTGAAATCGTTGTTTGGCAAAAAATAGCATGCGGGCGATACGGGAAATTCGGGTGTTATATGCGAAACAGGCTGTCTATTAAGACAGCCTGTTTCATTTGTATAATCGTGGGCGGCCTATCTGCCGAAATCATCCTGTACCCGTACAATATCGCTCTCGTCAGACGGGTTGCTTGCATCAGTGTGTTGCCAGATCTCCGCTACGACGCCATAGCCGTCGAGACCGATCAAACGATGCCGCTCTCCTTGAGACAGACGGATGAACTCTCCTTCTTTTAGTCGTTTAAGCTCGTTTTCCTCATCCGTAGAACTCGTAACAACACCTACCTCCCCTTGTGTTACGCGCCAGATTTCGGCACGGCGGTGATGATATTGCCAAGATAACCTTTTGTTTGGCGCTACAATCAATATCTTAGGGCTCAATTTGCCCGAGATTTTGAGGCCCTGCACATCTAAACCATCGAAGTATTGGTCCGCAAATTTTTGAGCTTGCTCCTCATTGATGACAAAGAATCCCCCCCATGGCCGGGTTTGGTCCACATTGTCAATTTGAAAGCCCTGTCCCTTGAGTTGCTCTTCAATTTGGCTAAATAATTCGCCTTTATCTATGTATGCTGTCATATCTTTTTATTTGCAGTGAAGTTAGCTGTTTTTCTTTAATTTTTGCTAAAAAAAATGGCGTTTAGGAATCATAGAGGGATCTGGGCTTATCAAGATATGTCGCCGTTTACGGGTATTCCCGCATCTATTAAAAAGGTTTCCTCTGTGATTTTACGCCATACCCAAATAAGATATTCTTATCTTTGTTGTTCACCAACAAGCAAAGGAATATTCATGGGAGAACCAAAAGTTGACGATAAAAACGTAGCCTTTATGCAGGCTGTTTCATTTGTTAATCAGACGAATCAGCAATTGTTTTTAACAGGAAAAGCGGGGACAGGAAAAACGACCTTTTTGAAATATATCCGTGAGAACTCTTACAAAAAAATGGCAATCACAGCTCCAACAGGCGTGGCCGCGATGAACGCCGGAGGGACCACTTTGCACGCCTTATTTTGGTTGCCTTTTGGTGTATTTATTGAAGATTACGCCCTGAAATGGGATGAGCAGGATAGTCAAATCTACAATAAAAGTCGTCTTTTTTCGACTATCAAGCTGACCAAACAACGAAGAGCTATCCTGCAAGAATTGGAGTTATTGGTGATAGACGAGGTATCTATGGTTCGAGCGGATACACTTGATGCCATTGATGTTATACTCAAATCGGTGCGGAGAGACATGCGACCATTCGGTGGTGTACAAATGTTATTTATCGGCGACCTCTATCAGTTGCCTCCTGTTGTCCGGGAGCATGAATGGCAGGTACTACGTGCACACTATCGCAGTCCGTTTTTCTTCGACGCCAAAGTGCTGCGCGAACATCCACCGGTATTGCTGGAACTGAATAAGATATATCGACAAAGCGATGGCGACTTTATCGAGCTGTTGAATAACATACGGAATAATCAATGTAGTCAAAAAGATCTAGATAACCTCAACCTTCACTATCGGGAGAATTTTGTACCTGAGTCTGGTGAACAATATATTACCCTAACTTCGCACAACAAGTTGGCTGATGCGATCAACCATGATCAGTTGATGAAGCTGGCCGGTACCCTGCACAATTTAAAAGCAGTCGTTAAGGACGAGTTTCAGCAGTCGTCGTTTCCGGCGGAGGAAACACTGCCGCTGAAGATTGGAGCTCAGGTGATGTTCATAAAAAATGATACGGGGGAGGATCGGAAGTTTTTCAATGGGAAGATCGGTGTCGTAAAGGAGTTGCATCTCGATCGGCATCAAATAGTGGTCGGTTTTACCGATGGATCAGAAGATGTCACGGTTCGACGGGAAACATGGGAAAATATTCGATACAAATACAACAAAGGAGAAGATAAAATTGAAGAAGAGGTGTTGGGAACTTTCTCCCAGTTTCCATTGCGTTTGGCTTGGGCAATAACCATTCACAAAAGTCAAGGGCTCACGTTTGATAAAGCGGTAATCGATGCGGGTACCTCGTTCGCTGCCGGACAAGTGTATGTGGCTTTAAGCCGGCTGACCGGTTTGGAAGGCTTAGTGCTCAAGTCAAAAATACCGCTGCATTCCATCCGCACAGATTTTCAGGTAGTCGAATTCATGCAACGCATAGGCAGCAACGCGGAAGTCGCCAAGATTCTAGAAGGGAGCCAAAGGCAATACCTTGGTCAGATTCTTATGCAGAGCTTTCGTTGGGCTACCCTGGTGGAGGGGGTAGATGAACTGAGAGAATCTTTAATAAAACGGAATATTGATGGTAAGGATTTGGCTATACAGTATTTGACAGCCTTGTCCAATCACTTGAAAGACCAAGAAATGGTAGCGAATAAGTTTGTGACCCAATTGTATGCTTTGTTGCGGGATAAGGCTCTATTGGATTACGGTAAAATTTGCGACCGTACGAAGTCCGCTGTTGCGTGGTTTTTGCCAAGGTTTAACGACCATGTTCTTAGTCCAACACAGCAACATATTGACGAGTGGAAAGTAAAAAAACGTACCAAAAAGTACATCGAAGAGCTGCGTTCCCTACTGTTGGATTTCAAACGAAAAAAAGAACAGCTGACCCATTGTTTAACAATAGCGGACATCTTGACACACGAGGGCGATCTGTCACAATTGGTTCAGGCAGCTAGCCAACCCGAAAAAGCGAAAGATAGCACGATTAAAGAAATTGACGAGGAAAATGTGGCAAAGGATACCAAGGCTATGACATTGGACCTGTTTTTAGACGGGTTTAATATTGAAGAAATCGCGCAAAAGCGGAATATGGTAGCTGGAACAATCTACGGGCATCTCATCCACTATGTGGGTGCAGAAGTGGAAGCCACAGATTTAATCGAACAGGAGAAATTAGAAAAGATCGTGTCTGTTATTCGTGCCAATCCGGGCAAGTCGTCCTCAGAATTGAAAATGATGCTGGGAGCAGATTTTGATTATCCCGATATTAAAATCGGACAAAAAGTTGTCGAAATACAAGAGATTGAGCCGTCCTAGTTTAGTCTGGCAGAGGAAACTCAGAGGATCCGCTTCGACCGATAAGACTTTGAATCTTTTGTACCGGGCGCGTGTATATACGTGCGATATTCTGCAGATAAAAACCTATCTTTGAATCCTTTTAAGAATGCCGATGAGAGGGAACAAGGGAAGTGACCGCAAAAATAAATGGTTGGTCTTTACGTCTATGCCGATTCAGATGGGCGTTACGATTTACGTTTTTTATAGGCTGGGCGCATGGTTAGACGAACGGTATGCCGTGGAAGGAGAGTGGTGGATGAAGGGGCTTACCATGCTTGGGGTGCTGGTTTCCATGTATCAATTTATACGACAAGTCAATTATTTAAATAAGGATGAATAAGTACGTGAGGTTAGTGATTTCGTTGGTTCTGATAGCAGGGGTGGGTTATGGTGCGCATTGGGCGATCTTGTATGTGTTTGATTTGCAGAAATTTTGGGCGCAAACCGACTACACGTTATCTAGTTTGTACCTGTTTGGAGTATTCGCTTCCTTGGCCGTAGGTGTGCTGTTGTATCTCACGGATTTTGCCATGCCAAAATACCTGAGTTTCGTTTTTTTAGGCTGTGTCTTGATCAAGTCGGTGGGGAGTTATCTCTTTATTCAAGCAGGGCTAAATACATTCGAAAATGACTTTTTGGAATTGAACTTTTTAGTGACGTTTTTTATCTTTTTATTGTATGATGTTTTCGTGGCCTATCGACTTGTAAATCAAGAGGTAAAGGGTGTTGAAAAGTAATTTTATAAAAAGTTCTAACAAATGTTAATAAATGACAAATAAAGTTGTATTTTTGCGCAAAATTTTTTATCATTCAATAGTAAATCGAAACATGGTGAGTCTTAAGAGAACGCTTTTATTATTTGCAGTAGTCTTGTTTGCTGTTGCCCCTTTTACCTTAGCTGCTGCGGAGGGAAGTCATGCGGAAACACCAAAAACACAAGCGGAAGAAATTCAAGAGTACAGTCAGCATCACTTGCAGGACGATCACTATTTTTCATTGTATACGGATAAAAAAGCAGGTAAGCATTATGGTTTCCCTCTACCGGTTATCTTAATCGATAACGGATTAAAGATATTCTCGTCCGGTGAATTTCACCACGGAGAAACAGTTGTAGAAAAAGGTGGGCAGCATTATAAGCTATACCATGGAAAGATCTACAAGACCGATGCAGCCGGTACATTGACCTATGACGAACACCAACATCCGACAAACACTAAACCCTTAGATTTTTCTATCACAAAGAATGTTGTAGGGCTGTTATTGGCTACCGTATTATTGTTCTGGGGGTTTTTAAGTTTGGCGAAGACTTACAAAAAGGGGGCGAATGCACTTCCAAAAGGATTGGGCCGCGTATTGGAACCACTTGTCTTATATGTTCGTGACGAAATGGCTGTCCCTAATATCGGTCATCGTTACAAGGAGTTTATGCCGTATTTACTCTCGGTGTTCTTCCTTATTTTTGTTTTAAACTTATTGGGGCTAACACCGCTTGGCTTCAATGTAACTGGAAATATTACGGTTACGTTGTGTTTGGCTCTGTTTACTTTTGTAATTACTAACGTTAAAGCGAATAAAGATTACTGGAAACACATTTTTTGGATGCCGGGCGTGCCTGTTCCATTTAAGTTTGTGTTGGCTCCAATCGAAGTGTTGGGTATGTTTACCAAGCCCTTCTCCTTGATGCTGCGTTTATTTGCGAATATCACTGCTGGACACTCCGTGGTGATGGGACTTATCGCTATCGTTTATTTGTTTCAACAGCAACTAACCGTGCCGGGTAGTATAGGGGTGTCATTGGTCTTAACGCTCATTTTAACCTTTTTGGAACTTTTAGTAGCGTTTTTACAGGCGTTCATTTTTACCATGCTTTCCTCTTTGTTTATTGGAATGGCCGTGGAAGAACACGTCCATCATTAATTCGAATTTTTTGTTAAATTTTATAAATTAATTACTATGTACAACTTAATTGGAGCAGGTCTAATCGTAATCGGTGCAGGTTTAGGTTTAGGTAAAATCGGTGGCTCAGCAATGGAAGCTATCGCTCGTCAACCAGAAGCAGCATCTAAAATTCAGACTGCGATGATCATCATTGGTGCCTTAGTAGAAGGTTTAGCATTCGGTGCTTTAATCTTAGGTAAATAATCCAATGTACGGTACAAAGCACCTTTGCAACGGTTGGTTGCAAGCGGTGCTTTTTAAAGAACAAAAAATAAACATAATATTATAGACTATATACAATGGATGCATTAATTAATCAGTTTTCGTATGGTTTGTTCTTTTGGCAACTTATCATCTTATTGATTGTAATCTTTATTTTGGGCAAGTTCGCTTGGAAGCCTATCGTAAATGCCTTGGAAGAGCGTGAGAAAGGCATCTCCGATGCGTTGGCATCTGCCGAAAAAGCGAAATTGGAAATGGCCCGCTTGACAAACGAAAATGAGCAGTTGTTGAAGGATGCTCGTGCCGAGCGCGATGAAATCTTGAAAGAAGCCAAAGAATTAAAAGACAAAATCGTTGCGGAAGCAAAACAAGAAGCACAAGAGTCGGGGCAAAAAATACTAGAACAGGCGAAAAGAGAGATTGAGGATCAGAAAAATAAAGCATTAGCAGAAGTTAAAAACCAAGTATCTTCTTTATCTTTGGATATTGCTCGTAAAGTATTAACGAAAGAATTTGAAGACCAAGGGAAGCAAGATGCTTTTGTAGCAGACTTGTTGAATGACGTGAAATTAAACTAATTGGTTGATCAAATTTTAAATGTAGTATATGTCAATTTTTACGGTTGCATCCAGATACGCCAAGTCGCTGCTTGAACTTGCTCGGGAACAGGGGAATGTTGATGTCGTTAAGACGGATATCGATCAACTCATCGCTGTATTGAAGTCGAATAGTGATTTGCTTCGTGTGTTGAAGAATCCCATTATTAGTGTAGACAAAAAACAAAACATTTTAACGTCTTTGTTTGAAGGGAAGATCAATCCGTTAATCCTTTCCTTTTTCGGTATTTTAGTTAGGAAAGGTCGCGCAAACATCCTGTTGGAAATCGCACAAGAATTTGTTCGCGAATATAACGAGGTGAAAGGTATTGTAAAAGCGTCTGTCGTGTCAGCGACTGCGTTGTCGGAGCAAAATCTACAAGCACTGGCATCAAAAATTGCACAGGAAATTAATGCACAAGTGGTGTTAACTAACACCGTCGATACTTCGCTTATCGGAGGGTTTGTTGTGCGCGTAGGTGATAGACAGATTGATGCGAGTATCGCAGGCAAATTGAATAAGTTAGAAAAGTATTTCGTAAGTCAGGCTGTATAATCGACCTTGGCTTTTTAGATGATAAAATAGAATCAAAAACCCCTTATAATAATAACAATGATAGAGGTAAGACCAGATGAAGTTTCGGCAATTCTAAGAGAGCAATTGTCAGGCTTTAAATCAGAAGCCGAACTCGAAGAAGTGGGTACCGTACTCGCTGTGGGCGACGGTATTGCTCGTATTTACGGCTTAACTAAAGTTCAGTCCGGTGAGTTGGTTGAATTTGATAACGGATTAGAAGGTATTGTTTTGAACTTAGAAGAAGACAACGTCGGTGTCGTTCTTTTAGGGCCTTCGGATGAAATTAAAGAAGGCGATACAGCAAAGCGTACTAATCGTATTGCTTCGATTAAAGTGGGTGAAGGTATGTTGGGCCGGGTGGTGAACACGTTAGGTCAACCAATAGATGGTAAAGGACCGATCGCTGGCGAAACCTATGAGATGCCGATCGAGCGTAAAGCACCTGGTGTTATTTACCGTCAGCCTGTAACCGAGCCTTTGCAAACTGGTATCAAAGCGATTGACGCGATGATCCCTGTAGGACGTGGACAACGGGAATTGGTAATCGGTGACCGTCAGACAGGGAAAACAGCTGTTTGTATCGATACCATTTTAAATCAGAAAGAGTTTTATGATGCAGGCCAGCCTGTATTCTGTATATATGTGGCAGTAGGTCAAAAAAATTCTACCGTAGCAAACATTGTACGGGTATTGGAAGAAAAAGGTGCGTTGGCTTACACAGTAGTAGTAGCTGCGTCGGCTTCTGATCCTGCCCCAATGCAGTTCTATGCGCCAATGGCCGGAGCCGCAATCGGTGAATTCTTCCGCGATACAGGCCGTCCCGCGTTAATTGTATACGACGACTTGTCGAAACAAGCTGTCGCCTATCGTGAAGTTTCGTTGTTATTACGTCGTCCTCCTGGACGTGAAGCATACCCTGGAGACGTTTTCTATCTACACTCCCGTTTGTTGGAACGCGCAGCGAAAATCAATGCTTCTGATGATATCGCGCGAAATATGAATGACTTACCTGAATCCATTAAGCATCTGGTAAAAGGTGGAGGTTCTTTAACAGCGCTTCCTATTATCGAAACGCAAGCAGGAGACGTTTCGGCTTATATTCCGACAAACGTGATTTCCATTACCGATGGACAAATTTTCTTGGAATCAAACCTGTTCAACGCCGGTATCCGTCCAGCGATTAACGTGGGTATCTCCGTATCCCGTGTTGGTGGTAATGCACAGATCAAATCCATGAAGAAAGTTTCCGGTACTTTAAAATTGGATCAGGCGCAGTTCCGTGAATTGGAAGCATTTGCGAAATTTGGATCGGACTTAGATGCAGCAACAAAAGCGGTATTGGATAAAGGTATCCGTAACGTAGAGATCTTGAAACAGGGGCAATATTCACCAGTAGCTGTTGAAAAGCAGGTCGCTATTATTTACGCAGGTACAAAAGGTCTTTTCCGTTCTGTACCCGTAAACAAAGTTCGTCAATTTGAAGAAGAATATTTAACACAGTTGGAGCAACGCCATCCCGAAGTTTTGGCTAGCTTGAAAGCTGGAAAGTTCAGCGACGAGTTGACAGATGTGTTAGATAAGGTAGCTAAGGAATTAGCCGCAAAATATTAATCCAGATGTGAGTATAGAGTATTGAGTATCGAGATACTCAATACACACTACTCCATACTCAATCTACGCTAGTATATGGCAAATTTAAAAGAAGTAAGAAACCGGATTAGCTCGGTAACGTCAACGCAACAGATCACTAAAGCCATGAAGATGGTGGCAGCAGCGAAATTAAAGCGTGCGACAAATGCTATTGTACAATTACGTCCTTATGCCAATAAACTAAAAGATATTTTGGCGCAAGTTTCTGCTTCCGTTGAAGGAAACGACTCTCCGTTTACACAGGATCGCCTTCCAACGAAAGTGCTTGTCATTGTTTTAACATCCAATAGAGGGCTGGCTGGAGCTTTCAATGCGAATGCTATAAAAGCGGCTAACCATCTTATTTTTAGTAAATATGCAGAACAGCATGCACGCGGTAATCTAAGTATTATTGCGATCGGAAAACGCGGACATGACTTTTTTCAGAAGCGTGGGTTCAACGTGATCGGTAACTATAACGATTTGTATAGCGATCTAAATTTCTTAAACGTATCTGCCGTTACAGATTTTGTGATGGAAGAATTTAAAGCTGGCAATATAGATCGTGTAGAAGTGGTATATAACCAATTCCGCAATGCTGCAGTGCAAGTCCTGACAGCCGAACAGCTGTTACCGCTGTTGCCGGAAGAGAAGGACGATGAGGCAACATCCGAAGTAGATTACATTATTGAGCCGTCGAAGGAAAAGATTATTGAGGAGTTGATTCCAAAAGCCATCAAAACTCAATTGTATAAAGCAGTATTGGACTCCAATGCATCAGAACACGGCGCGCGAATGACAGCAATGGATAAAGCAACAGAAAATGCTGGGGATTTATTGAAATCGCTGAAATTATCGTATAATCAAGCACGGCAAGCAGCAATTACAACAGAATTAACGGAAATTGTGTCGGGTGCTGCGGCGCTGTCCAATGGATAAGCTGTATTAGCAGAATGAAAAAGAGGAGAACATATTGTTTTCCTCTTTTTTTTGCCTACCCAATAAGCAAAGTGCGCCTGTAAATATCTGATCAACCTATGCATTTATTCCTATTTTTAAAATCTATATATCTTACTAAGGAATAAAAAATTATCTTCAATAGATCAATTATAAATGAGTTATGATAGTTCGTGTGTTTTTATTAATCCTACTGTCGTATCAATTATCCGCAAAGAAATTTTTTCATGCTCCGTTTTAAGATGGAAGGGGCCGCATTTGGACAAGAAGGGGCATTCGCTTTACTGGCTAATCCCACAAGGATAGCGCAAGGGCGTGCGGTCGAAATGGGAATGGCTCATCAGCAGCATGTTGAAGGCGTGGATATGCTACACAAGCGTTAACCGTTGCAGAACCGTGGGGCGGTCGCGGCGCCATCGGTTTGTCATTGGTGAACTACGGAATTTTCGACGTGAACAGTTTGATGAAAAGCGGTTTATCCGTTGCCCTCTCTTTTGGGTCCCGTTTTTCTGTATTGTTGACGGAATATTATTATCAATCTGCATTACGCGGCTATGAGCGGCAGCCTGGTTATTCTGCAGACTGCGATATGGTCCTGTGGCGTAATGTAAGGCAAAAAGAACTCCATATATTTCAGGGCACTCCTCACCATATGCTATTCATAGATGGTTCGACCTTTCCTTCCGTTGTGCCGTATTTTCGTCAAAAAGCGGAAGCATTGCGTATATCGCATTATATATTGAAGGATAATTTTGCTTATGTTTGGGAGAAGACAGATTGAGGATGGAAAATAAAACTTTGACCATTTTAAAACAATATTGGGGGTACGACACGTTTCGTCCCTTACAAGAAGAAGTCATCAATTCCGTCTTAGACGGAAGAGACACCCTCGCTCTCTTACCCACGGGCGGAGGGAAATCGATCTGTTTTCAAGTGCCTTCTCTACTGCAGGCTGGTATCTGTATCGTTATCAGTCCGCTAGTCGCCCTCATGAAAGACCAAGTAGAAAACCTACGTAAAAAAGGGATTGAATCCGTAGCAATTTTCTCAGGAATGTCGCCTCGTGAGGTCGATATTGCATTAGATAATTGTATCTATGGGCGGATCAAATTTTTATACCTTGCTCCCGAACGTTTGTATAGTGATCTCGTGCGGGAACGGCTACGCTATATGAAGGTAAATCTCTTCGCCATCGATGAAGCACATTGTATTTCGCAATGGGGATACGATTTTCGACCACCTTATCTGCAGCTGGCCAAATTGCGTGAATTGCATCCTTCGGTTCCATTTTTAGCACTGACGGCTACAGCCACGCCCGAGGTTGTTGAAGACATACAGGATAAACTTGGTTTTGTCGACCGTCAGGTATTTCGCATGAGTTTCCGTAGGGAAAATCTGGCATACATGGCGTTGAAGGAAGAAGACAAGATGGGTAGAATGCTACGCATGATCCACAAACTGGGTGGTTCCGGAGTGGTATATGTTCGAAACAGAAGAGAAACGCAAGAAGTCGCCCAGTATCTGGTTAACCATGGGGTGTCGGCAGACTTCTACCACGCGGGGCTAGATAATCAGACCCGTTCCCAAAAACAGGATGCCTGGATGGATAATCGGATACGCGTGATTGTCGCTACGAATGCCTTCGGAATGGGTATCGACAAGTCCGATGTACGCTTCGTCCTCCACCTCGATCTACCGGATTCTTTAGAAGCGTATTATCAAGAGGCCGGCCGGGCGGGACGTGATGGAAAAAAGGCCTTTCCGGTGCTCATGTACCAACAGTCGGATCGGGATAAGTTATGGGAGAATTTTGAAGCTAGTTTTCCCGAGATATCGTATATTCAGCAGGTTTATCATCATTTGGGCAACTATTATCAAATAGCCTACGGTGCGGGAAAAGGTGTCTCTTTCGACTTTGATATCGTTGATTTCTGTAAGCGATACCAGTTGGACATACTTCCCAGCATGAGCGCACTAAAATTCTTGGAGCGGGACGGTTGGTTAACTGTCTCTGAAGCTGTATTTATCCCATCCCGGTTTAAATTTGAGATCTCCTATCAAGAACTTTATAAATTTCAGGTACAAGCGGCCAAATATGATCCATTGATTAAACTTATCCTCCGTCATTACGGCGGCGTGTTCGACTATTATGTACCGCTCAACGAGTTCGAATTTGCAAAGAAGTTGAAGACGTCCTACACGGCTGTTACCGAGTTGCTACTTGGTTTACAGAAATTGCAGGTGGCATCCTATTTACCCAAGACCGATGCACCGCAATTGGAATTTTTACAACCCCGCGTTGACTATAAAAATCTATTCATTGACGCGCCGTTTCGAGCAGAACGAAAGCGCGTAAAAGAAACGCAGATTAAGGCGATATATGCCTACTTAGATACCAAAAGGTGTAGGAGCATCGCTTTACAAGCCTACTTCGGTGAAGACGAACAGACGGCATGTGGCGCTTGTGATCTATGTTTGTTGCGCCAACACCAGGAAAAACTTGAAGAAAAGCTAATGGTAGAAATCAAAAACTCCTTATTGCAGTCTGCGAAGACCGTTAAAGAGCTTGTCGATGACTTGACCATGGGAGACGATGAGACTAGACTATACGTGATCCGATTGCTATTGGATAAGGAAAAAATATGTTTGGAGGGGGATTTATACCGTTGGAATGCCCCATTTTAGCGAGCAAACCAGACAAAAACGTGTTATTTGACAAAAGTGTGAGAAAGTTCAAAAAGTAAAATTTTGATGGGGAAACTATACTTCCTAATTTTACCATTTGTAAAAATCGTTCTCATCATGGCAAAAAAGTTGTACATTTCTAATTCTACCGAATCGACGAGGATGTTTAAAAATGATTTTCTAGAATCGTTGACAAAAATACACTATAGCGTGCCGTTAATATTTTGGGTTCCGGTCATCTGCTACTTTATCTATAAGGCCTACGCTATTGGCGAAATGTCTGTTGGCACAATTGTGCTTTATTTCTTATCTGGATTAGCATTTTGGACCTTGGCAGAGTATGTGCTGCACCGATGGGTTTTTCACTACCACCCGACCTCCGCTTGGGGTCAACGGATACATTTTATTTTTCATGGGGTACACCACGACTTTCCTAAGGATCGCCTACGACTCGTTATGCCGCTTTCGGCAAGTATTCCCATGGCCACCGTGATCTATCTTATTTTTAGCCTGTTTTTTCAGGAATTTACGCTCGCGGCATTCTTCCCGGGCTTTCTGTTCGGCTATCTCATTTACGACGAGTGTCATTATGCTATGCACCACGCTAATTTCAAATCCGGTTTGTTCAAGAAAATCAAGGACCACCATATGCTGCATCACTACTCGGATCCCGAACGCGGTTTCGGCGTTAGCTCCGCGATTTGGGACGTGATTTTTGATTCGGGGTTTCGGAAAAAAACGAAAGGGGCCAAAGAGGATCAAAAGAACAATACGGAAAAGACGGAATAAACCCGTAAGCCGAAACCAGAATTAGCGTGCCTCCGCTCGTATTTAACGCTGGGGCACGCTTAAAATTAGTTATATAGGCCTTTTTACCATCTAATTAAGGCCGATCCCCACGTGAAACCGGCGCCGAACGCCGCCAAACAGACCAAATCTCCTTCTTTTATCTTTCCTTGCTCCCAAGCTTCGCAAAGTGCTATTGGAACGGAGGCCGCTGTGGTATTACCGTATTTCTGAATATTGTTGAACACCTGTTCGTCGGATAAACCAAGTGTTTTTTGTACAAATTGTGAAATGCGTAGGTTCGCTTGATGTGGAATTAATAAGTCGATGTCTGAAGCGCTTAAGTTATTTTTAGCAAGCGATTCTTGGATGACTTCTGGAAACTTAACGACGGCTTTCTTAAATACCGCCTGCCCGTCCATATACGGAAAAGCTGTGCCGTCTTCCAACATCTCTGCAGTCATCAACATCCCGCCGAGTTCTTGGTCAGGCCAAGTTGGTTTGCTATCCAGCCATACCCCTCCAGAGGCTCCCGGATAGTACATGGCCAGTTTTTCTGCATCTGCACCGTCCGAATGTAGGTGTGTGCTTAAAATTCCTTTTTCGGGCGTTGCGGTGGGCTGCAGCACAATCGCGCCAGCACCGTCTCCAAAAATGACGGAAACAGCTCGTCCTCGCGTGGAAAAATCCAGTGCGAACGAATGCTTTTCTGATCCCACGACGAGGATATTCTTATACATACCGGTCTTTATAAATTGGTCGGCAATCGACAGCGCGTATACAAAACCTGAACATTGATTTCGAATGTCCAATGCGCCGATTTCTTTCATGCCCATTTCCCGTTGTAGGAGCACACCACATCCCGGGAAATAATAATCCGGCGAGAGCGTCGCAAAAATAATAAAGTCGATCTCTTCAGCCGTCGTGTTCGCTCGTTCGATAGCTATCTTCGCCGCCTCGACCCCCATAGTCGTCGTCGTTTCCCCGATACGATCTGCATATCGGCGTTCTTTGATGCCCGTTCGTTCCTGAATCCATTCGTCGCTGGTATCCATAAATCGTGTGAGGTCATTGTTGGTATATACGTTTTTTGGCACATAATAGCCTATTCCTGCAATCCGAGACTGAAACATAAGTTATATCATTTGATTAGCTTGTAAAATTACGTAATTTTTAAAAAATAACTACTTTTGTGGTATGAGTGTACAGACTGAACAGGAAACCTTCACGCTTGACGAGATTTTAGCGGCTGTAAAGAGTTCGAACCGCTTAATCCTTTGGAACGACGAAATCAATACATTTGACCACGTGATCGACTGCCTCATGAAACACTTGCAATACTCGGAGCCTCAAGCCGAGCAGATTGCATGGAAAGTGCACAATGAAGGTAAATGCGCCATTCTGGAAGGCTCATTTACGGAGATGGAAGTTTATCGAAAAATATTGAAATCCGAAGGCTTGACCGTCTCTGTGGAGTAAGCTATACATCGTAATAATACGGTTACGATAGAACGATAGCAGCTTTTATTTCGTTTTTTTGTGGGAATGATAATTTTTCACATGATATCAACTAAAAACTGTAAGCTCTTTTTTCTTTGTTTTTTCTCACCGCTGTTTCTGTTGGCACAGCAAGGAAAGATCGAGGCCATTGTCGTGGATGCGGAAAACAATGAACCGATCATCGGCGCTAGCGCATCCCTTTTGCGTCAGGCAGATAAGGCCTATGTGCTGGGGGCACAATCTGACGTGAACGGGCGTTTGATTTTCAGCTCCGTTGATGCAGGAACCTACGCACTACGCGTCACCTATGTAGGAAAGCAAGACATTATTCGGGAAAGCATACAGATTACTGCAGCGCAGTCGTTGAATTTGGGAAAAATCCTCCTGACGGACGATGGTAAGGTTATTCAGGAGGTGGTTGTCGAGGGAAAAGCGCCCGAAATGCGTCTTGGAATCGACCGTAAAATATTCGATGTATCGCAAAGCTTAGTCAGTGTGGGCGGATCGGCGACCGATCTTTTGCAAAACGTACCCACCTTACAAGTGGATATGGATGGAGCGGTCTCCCTAAGGGGATCCAGTAGCGTCAAGATCTTAATCGACGGACGCGAGTCAGCTTTAGCGGGGAGTGATGTAACGGCTTTTCTGCAATCCTTACCGGCCAACGCCATCGATAAAGTCGAAATTATTACTAATCCATCGTCGCGGTATGATGCAGAAGGGCAGTCCGGTATTATTAATATTATCCTGAAGAAAAATGTGCGTTCAGGGTTGAACGGCACCGTTACAGCATCCGGTGGCTCATACCACAACTATATGGCTGGCGTAACCTTAAATTATAGAGATAAGAAATTCAACTATTACGGGAGTTATAACTTCAATAGACGAAATAACGTAGGATCTGGATTACGAAATAACACCTATTTGGATAATAACAGCCAGATCAACAATACCGAAGAAACATCCCGAAAAGGGATAAACAATACCGTAAGGCTTGGTGCCGATTATTTTTTGAACGACAAAACAACGATTGGCGTATCCGGGAACCTGAGCATCCGGGACAATGATCGGGATGCCGATTTGTTTTACGAATACATGAATCACCCTACATTGGCGGGCAATAGCACTCGGCTGTCGCGTCAAAATGAAAGTGACTTGGGCTATGAGTTTAATTTGGATTTCATTCGTAAGTTCAAAAGGGAGGGAGAGGAATTCGTGGCAAACTTCAATTACGGTCGGGACACCGAGGATGGCACAAACAGTTTTACCCAAACGTATACGTCGGGCATGCCCACTGATGGTCGGATCAATGAGACCAGCGAAGATGGAAAGATGCTGAATATTCAATTGGATTACACGTTGCCATTGGGCGAGACCCGAAAGTTTGAGGCGGGGTACCGAACCGTTATCCGTAAATCCTTTGATACACAATTTTCCGATACGTTGAACGTTATGGACAATCGATATTATCCCGATTATTCCATTAGCAACGATTTTGATATGACGAATGCTGTGCACGCATGGTACGTAAATTATCAGGATAAGTTAACACAGAAAATAGGCTATCAGGTTGGGGTTCGTGCGGAGCAAGTTGATCTGAATACCACGTATGTCGCAAAGGATCCGACCTTGCCCATAGGTGAGAGTACTACGGATGGAGGACAGAATTATTTTAGACTATATCCTACCCTGTTTTTAACGTACGACGTGAATGATAGCGGCGATAAAGTACAGTTGAGTTACTCGCGACGTGTGCAACGGCCGCGTGGCTGGCAGGTTAATCCCTTCCCAGATGTCTCCGACGAAATGAACCGACGTCAGGGCAATCCTAATTTATTGCCGGAGGATATTCATTCCTTTGAAGCTAGTTTTGCAAAATTCTATAGCAAGTGGAATTTTATTTCTACAGCCTACTACAGAAGGATGAATGATGTGATGCAACCGTTTATTTATGAGGTGGATGCCAATAGCGTGACTTACAGCAGGTGGGAAAACTTAACCAGTTCCAATGTGGCTGGTTTGGAATTGGTCACGAAAGTGAACTTAACCAATTGGTGGGATGCGACGTGGAATGGTAATTTATTTTATAATAAGTTTGAAGGGAATGCAGCTTTTGATATTGCAGAACAACAAGGTACCAATTGGAACATGAACCTGAATACGAACGTGAAGTTTCCGAAAAATTGGTCTGCACAGGTTCGTGGCGACTATTCCGCACCCCGTGTCATGGCACAGGGAAAAATGAAGTATATGACCGGTGTTGATTTTGCTGTCAAGAAAGAGTTCTTAAATAAAAAAGCAAATGTGTCCTTTAACGTGCGTGATGTATTTAATACGCGTCGTTTCGGAGCGACGACCGTGACGCCGCAGATCAATTCTGAATTTGAGCACCGATGGATGAAGCGTATGTTCACCCTATCTTTCTCTTACCGTTTTGGTGTGCAAGATTTAAGTAAGAAACGCGATAAGAACGAAGGAGGGGCCATGGAAGAAGATATGGGAGGAGGCTTTTAAAAGTCCGCATATTTTTCTACCTTTAGTCTGCAACTAAACTTATGTGTAATTAATATGAAAAGAAATTTTATCTATGCAGTCGGGATGGCTGTATTGTTATCCACTACGGCGTGCCATGCACAAAAAACGGGCGATAATATGGTGCCAAAATATGAAATCAATAATCTTCCCAAGGTAGACTTGAAAGGCTTCAAGAAAAACGCGCAAGGTGCATATGTTATTTTTGATGGCTCTTCCTTGAACGGATGGAGAGGGTACAATAAGGATAAAGTACCGGCAAAATGGGCGATAGAGGATGGCGCGTTAAAATTTTCAAAGAATCCTGCTGGCATTGCAAATGCCGATGGTGGCGACCTTATCTTTGCGCATGATTTCAAAAACTTCGAATTAGAATTCGAATGGAAGATCTCGCAGGCCGGGAATTCGGGCGTGTTTGTTTTAGCCAAGGAAGTTAAAGACCAGCCGATATACATCTCGAGTCCGGAATATCAACTTTTGGATAATGAGAATCATCCCGATGCAAAAATGGGCGTCGATGGAAACCGTAAATCAGGCTCGTTATACGATATGATCCCGGCTAAACCACAGAACGGAAATCCCGCCGGACAGTGGAATAAAGCGAAAATAGTCGTAAACAACGGCAAAGTGACCCATTATCAAAATGACGTCAAGGTCGTGGAATATGAGTTATGGACAGCAGCCTGGACCGAACTTTTACAAGCGAGTAAATTTAGTCAGGCTAAATGGCCGTTGGCATTTGAACTGCTGAATAACGTAGGAGGGAAATCCAAGTCGGGCGTTATTGGTTTTCAGGATCATGGCGATGATGTGTGGTTGAAGAATATCACCGTAAAAGTGTTGTAATAGCCATAGGCAAAGGAGGTGTCTCCTGTGTTTGTTGAAAGCAAATGCAGGAGACACTCGTTTTTATTAGAAATACGACTGTAGGTCCCGTAAGTCGTGGATCATGTGTTTAACGTCCGTTGGTTTCGCCGCACCGACAACATTGAAGAAAATAGCATCTATTCCGACATTTTGTGCACCGCGCACATCTGCGTCCAAATTATCTCCAATCATAACGGAATGCGCTACCGCTGTGCCACCGTTTTTTAGGGCATAATGGAAGATATCCGGGTGCGGTTTGTTTACGCCCACGTTTTCAGAAATCACGATCGTTTCAAAATAGCGTTCGAGGTTACTGTGTGCGAGTTTTTTCTCACAGGCTTCCTTAAATCCGTTAGATATCAGATGCAGCCTGTACTTCGCCTGTAGGTACGCCAGCGTTTCGTGGGCATTTGGGAACAAGTTCGTTTTCGTGGGGCATACGGCAAGGTATTCTTCTTCAAACATCCACGGGAATAAGGCCGGATCCACACCCAATTGCCGAAACGTCGCTTCGAAACGTTCCTTACGCAATGTCGCTTTATCAATTTTGCCATGATGGTATAAATCCCAAAGCCGATGATTGTTTAACGTATACGCTTCAATAAACTCGTCGCTGCTTTGTCTTCCTGTAAGCTCGTCGAATGTATACTTGTAATACAATTCGTGTAAAGTTTCCTGGGCATTCCGGTCAAAATCCCAGATGGTATGATCCAGATCGAAAAAGATATCTTTCTTATGAAAAAACATATGCAAAATTAGAAAAAAACGAGCGTATTGCCTGATTTTACATACGGATACTTGTTGGAGTTTCGTGAAGCCGTGATGCGTTTTTCGTATTAGTGTCAAAATACGTGTACAATTTCCTTTAGGAACAACAAATGGTTACTTTTGTATGTATTGATGTTTCTAATATGAAGAGAGCCCTCGTATTATTTTATTTCTTAGTTTTCTATGCGGTTATGCAATTGGTCTGGTGGGGCTATCTGTTGGTAAGCTATGAGCCAGAGCGCAAAGGCATGATCATCGGTGAAGGGATTTTCTTTCTACTTATTTTTATTTGGGGCGCATTACGCCTTAAAAAGCTCTTTAGCCGGGAGCATAAGCTCCAGCAGCAGCAGCAGAACTTTTTGCTGTCTGTGACACATGAATTAAAATCGCCCTTGGCCTCGGTCAAATTGTATATTCAGACCATCCTGAAACGCGATCTGGATAGGGAACAGCAGAAAATGTTTTTGTCGAATTCGTTGAAAGACATTGAACGTTTGGACGATTTGGTGGAGAATGTGTTATTAACTACAAAATTAGAGAGCCGAAGTTTCAATCTTCCCAAAGAAGATTTTAACTTTACAGAGGTGGTCAACGGGGTAGTGGATCGTTTGCAAAAAAATGTCTGCAGTTCCCAGATTATCAAACCCGACCTGGAGCAAGGCGTCGTTATCCACGCGGATAAGTTCGCAATTACAAATGTAGTGAATAATTTAATCGAAAATGCCATTAAATATTCCCCGCCGTGTGCGAATGTCGTGGTCAGTCTGAAAAAGAAAGACGAGGGGAGGCTGATCTTTTCGGTGGCAGATCACGGGCAAGGAATTTCGGATGAAGAAAAGAAGCATGTATTCAATAAGTTTTATCGAGTAGGCAATGAATCCACTCGGAAAACCAAAGGCACGGGTTTAGGGTTGTATATTGTGAAGACCGTATTGCAAAAGCACAATGCCTCTATAAGGGTAAAAGATAACGCTCCATCAGGGAGTATTTTTGAAGTAACATTTGAAAACTATGCAAGCTAAACAGCGTATACTTTTGGTAGAAGACGAGGAACATTTGTTGGAAGCCATTAAATTGAATCTCGAACTGGAAGGTTATCGTGTAACCACAGCAACCGATGGTAAAAAAGCGCTTAAAATATTTAAGGAAGAGCGCTTTAACCTGATCATTTTAGATGTAATGATTCCTGAGATCGATGGCTTCCAGGTGGCGGAAACCATTCGTTTGCAGAATACCGAGGTTCCCATTATGTTCCTGACAGCCAAAAACAGCAGCGAAGACCGGATTACAGGACTAAAAAAAGGCGCCGATGATTATTTGGTTAAGCCTTTCAATCTGGAAGAGTTGATTTTGCGCGTGGGAAACCTCATCCGAAGGGGACTGAAATCAGACGATCTGAAAGAGTTTAATTCGTACACGATCGGCGATAAGACCATTTATTTTAACTCCTACGAACTGCATCACGCAGATGGCTCCATTACCTCCTTAACAAAGAAGGAAACGATGTTGTTAAAGCTGTTGATCGAGCGCAAGAATGAAGCAGTATCCCGGGAGCAGATTTTGGAGACGGTTTGGAACTATGACGTCTATCCATCCACACGTACTATTGATAACTTCATTCTTACGTTCAGAAAATACTTTGAACCGGATCAAAAGCATCCGGTATATTTCCATTCCATTCGGGGGGTAGGTTATAAATTTACAGATACACCAACGGTTTAGGTAGCGGATGAATACAAGATCTAGAATGATTGTCATCGCTGTGGCGGTGACATTTCTTCTTTATGCGGTTTATGAGAAGCACTATAATGCTGTCGTTTATATCCTAGGCGGAATAGGGTATTTACTGTGGAGCCATTATCGGGAAGGTACTGTATTTTTGGCCACTCAAGCTTTCCATAAGCAAGATTACGACAAAACCAAGGCGTTACTGGAGGAGATTAAAGATCCCGAGAAGCTCAGAAAAGGACGTCGGAATTACTATGAATTCATGATGGGCAACATCGCATTGAAAGAAGAGCGGGTGGATGAGGCTGAATACCACTTTCAGTTAGCATCTCGTCTTCCATGGAAGCGAGATACAGAAAAAGGCTTCGTATTGATCAACTTGGCGAATATCAATTTGCGAAAGCGCAATTACGAGCGCGTGCCGGTGTATCTAGAACTGGCCAAAAAGCTCAAGCTTACCGAAAGGCAAATGGGAATTATTGAAAAGATTGAAATAGAATTAACTAAACAAAATTAAGTGAGCACGATTTTACAGAACGATTTACTAATTAAAGCTGCTTTATCGCAGCAAACGGAACGACCTCCGGTTTGGATGATGCGTCAAGCAGGACGCTTTATGCCCCAATATTGGGAAATAAAGAATAAGTATAGTTTTTTGGAGATGTGCAAAACGCCCGAAATAGCAGCGGATGTCACCATGCTACCCGTGGATCTGTTGGATATTGATGCGGCCATCTTGTTCTCCGATATTTTGGTAACTGCCGAAGCGATGGGGGGGGATCTTTCGTTTGAACAGGGGGTAGGTCCTCGATTTAGCAATCCGGTTCGGTCAGCAGCAGATGTTGAACGCTTGGATGTAGACTGTTTGGACAAGCTGCAGTACGTGGTGGATGCCATCCGTGTCATTCAACAGCGTTTAGAAGGACGTATTCCGTTGATCGGTTTTGCAGGTGCACCTTTTACGATTCTGAGTTACTTGGTGGAGGGAGGATCTTCCAAAGATTTTAAGTTAACGAAATTATTACTCAATAATGAGCCCGCATTGGCTCATCGTATTCTGAAAAAGATCGCCGACGTGACAATTAAATACCTGAACATGCAGATTGACGCAGGCGTCAATGCGGTTCAGTTATTTGATAGCTGGGCGCTGGCCCTTTCGTGGAATGATTACCGGGATTTTTCGCATTACTATAATACCTATATCCTTGCCCATATCAAACGGTCTGTTCCTGTAATCTCCTTTTGTAAAGGTTCTTCGGTTTTTGCACCCATGATGGCTGAGGCAAACCCCGACGTAATCTCTGTGGATTGGAATGCTGATCTCAAAAATATCAAGCAGTCGCTTCCACAGGGGATTGCCGTGCAAGGAAATCTAGACCCGTTCGTGTTATATGCGGAAAAACATGTCATAAAAGAAAAAATTCATCAATTGTTTGAACGAATGCGTGGCGAAAATGGTTTTATATTTAATTTGGGACACGGCATTATGCCCGATATTCCGTTTGACCATGTAAAATATGCTGTTGACGTCGTCAAAGAATTTAGATATTAGAATAGAGTATTCTTAAGATGCCTAAGCACGTCCAAATATCGGAGAAACGTATCGTTGGAGGGAGTTCAGGACGCCAGTTAAATTTAACCATCGGAAATCCGGTACACGTTCCTGATCGGAATCGTTCTATCGAGTTGATTGGCCGTCGTTGTTCCCGTTCGCCGTACTACTTTTTGACGCTGAGGGAGCCTTTTAGGTACTTCGTATTGCCTGTATAACATGCTGTATTTATACGCGAAATCGCTACATATTATCTTTATGGTCTGCTGGATGGCAGGGCTATTCTATATGCCTCGGCTTTTTGTCTACCATACGGAGGCAAAGCGACGGCCGGATGCAGAATACCAGGTGTTGCACGCGCAGTTCAAGGTCATGGAAAGCCGGCTATGGTGGGTCATTACAACACCAGCTATGTATATTACGGTGGCCTCTGCCCTGACAATGCTGTATCTTTCGCCAGGTTTCCTCCATCAGGGCTGGATGCATGTGAAGTTACTTTTTGTCCTGGGGTTAGTGGTTTATCATTTTAAATGTCAACAACTGATGCACAAGTTGGCTGCAGGAACTTCCATGTGGACCTCATCGCAATTCCGGATGTGGAACGAGGTGTCGACCATTATTCTTTTTGCCATTGTATTTTTAGTTATATTTAGGTCGGCCGTCGACTGGATCTATGGCGTTGTCGGCCTTGTCGGGTTAGCTGTTTTGCTCATGATGCTAATTAAATTGTATAAACGTTACCGACGGTCGAAAGGAGAAAAAATAGAGTAAACGATAGATACACCTTATGAAAAACGCGTACATACTTTTGATTATTTTATGTGTCAGCGGTCTTGGCCTTCAGGCACAGGATCACACATGGGCCTTTGGGTTTTACGGTGATGTTCAGATGGAGTCTCCCAATTACAACGGCGCTTTTGGTATACAAGGCAAATACGATGTAGCCAATCGATCTGCTCTACAAGCGCAGGTGTATGGGCGAAACGGATATGTTGCTGTCGGCGCAGATTACCTCTTCTCCTTTCTGGATAAAACGAAGCACAATTTTAATGTATTTCTCGGCGCAGGTGTAAGTCAGGATTTTTACCGCTATAACGAAATTGCGGGAGAGCAGATTATTCCAGAAGAACGGGACAACCATACGGTAGCCAATGGGCAGCTCGGCGTTAGCTATTATTTTCCCGCTGTCAATCTGTCGCTATATACCGGTTATAAAGCAAAATATCATTTTGATTGGGACGAAGTCGATGCAAATTTTTTGATGTTTGGCATCCGTTACCATTTGTGGTAATGTTATGGGGAGTTACTCCCCATAACAAATATATTTTACTTCGAGGTATTCTTCTAAGCCATAGGTTGATCCTTCCCGGCCGATACCCGATTGTTTGACGCCTCCAAACGGTGCAGAAGCATTAGAAACCATACCCGCATTTACGCCAACCATTCCCGATTCGATTTGCTCAGCCACACGTTGGCAGCGGAATATATTGTTGGAATAAAAATAGGCAGCTAGTCCGAAAGGCGTGTCGTTCGCTAGGCGAATAGCCTCTTCTTCGGTTTTGAACGGAAAGAGCGCACAAACGGGGCCAAATGTCTCCTCCGTTGCAATCAGGGCGTGATGTGGTACATGGGTGAGCACCGTCGGTTGGAAGAATAACCCATGCAAGCTTTTGCCGCCCGTGGCTAGTGCAGCACCTTTTTGGACCGCGTCGTCTACATGTTCCTGCACCTTTTCTAAACCTGCTTTGTTGATTAATGGACCGACCTGCACATTCTTCTTCATCCCATCTCCGACTTTTAGCTTTTGGACCTCCTGCGTTAGCCGTTTCGCAAATTCCTTATAAATACCTTCTTGCACATAAAATCGGTTTACCGCGACACATGTTTGTCCAGCATTTCTGAATTTACCTGCGATAGCACCTTGTACCGCTTTTTCCAGGTCGGCATCATCAAAAACGATAAACGGAGCATTGCCCCCCAATTCCATGGATATCCGTTTGACTGTAGTGGCTGACTGGGCCATCAACGTGCTGCCAACTTGTGTCGAGCCGGTAAACGATATCTTGCGGACGATCGGATTTGTCGCCAACTCCTTGCCTATACCTTTGCTGTCCTTTGAGGTAAGGACATTGAAAACACCCTTTGGAATTCCGGCCATATCGGCCAGTTTTGCCAACGCTATCGCGGAAAACGGCGTTTGTGAGGCCGGTTTTAGAATCACCGTACAACCAGCTACCAATGCAGGAGCGATTTTACGCGTAATCATAGCCAGCGGAAAGTTCCACGGCGTTATGGCTGCGACGACACCAACACCTTGTTTAATTGTTGTGAGGCGGGTACCCGCTTTCAGTGCGGGGATTGTTTCACCATAAGCGCGCTTGCCTTCCTCTGCGAACCATTCCATAAACGAGTTTGCATAGTCGACTTCCACCAGAGATTCGCTAAGGGGTTTGCCGCACTCTTTGGTCATAATCTCCGCCAGGTCTCCTGCATGCCTGTTGATCAGTTCAAACAGTCTGCGAACAGATGCACATCGCTCCCCAATTGGTACATTGCGCCATGCCATCCAGGCTTTCTCCGCCACTAAAACCGTCTTTTTACAATCCGATACCGATAGATCGGGCACTGTACCCAAAGACCTCTGTGTCGCTGGGTTAATGACATCAAAACTGTTTTTTCCGGTGACGAATTTTCCGTTGATATATGCTTTCTGGATAAAAAGGTCGTTATTCATGAGCTACCATTTAGTGTTACTAATAGTTAAAAAAGTCAAGGTTCTAGGAAGAGCTCACGCTCTTCCGGTTTCGGGACACGACAATGTGTCCTCTTGCCAAACCATGTATACCGTCGTCTGGCGAAATAAGCATACCAGCTATCGCGCCAGCGAGGGGGAATTATCGCGATAAACTGTACGAAACGATAAGGGTAGGGCAGAAGTTTTGCGAGCTGGACCACGGCGTCTGATTGGGTATAAACGCATTGTTTGTTGACGAAAATAATGGAATCCACGGCACCGGGAAGCCTGCACTGAATCTGTTGGCCCATGGCCGATTGCAAGGATGCATAGCGTATGTTTTTTGCGCTGTCTTTGTCGATTAAAAAATTGACCGCGCCGTTACAGAAATTGCATACACCATCAAAAAGAACGATACCTTTCGCCTGTCGAGCCTGGAGCAACCGTTTTATTTCTATGGGAGTATCCATATCTAAAATTAGACAATTTCAGAAGAATATAGCGAACGAAACGTAATATACACGTAAAAACAAGAGCCAGTTCATGATCTTGAACTGGCGCTTGCTCTTATGTTATATCTTACTATTAAGTATTTTTTAAGATTGAATGACCCATGCGGTCTCTCTTAGTTTTTAGGTAGCCCTCGTTGTAGGGGTTAGGAGAGATTTCAATTGGTACATTTTCGACAACTTCCAAGCCGTAGCCTACTAGCCCCGCGCGTTTGGTAGGATTGTTCGACATCAAACGCATTTTGGATACCCCCATTTGTCGCAAGATTTGTGCACCGACGCCGTAGTCACGTAGATCTGCTTTGAAACCAAGCTGTAGATTTGCGTCTACCGTGTCTATCCCCTGTTCTTGGAGTTTATATGCATGTAGCTTATTGATCAATCCAATGCCGCGGCCCTCTTGATTCATATAGACCACAATGCCTTTTCCTTCTTCCTGAATCATTTGCATGGCTTTATGTAGTTGGGGCCCACAGTCGCAACGGCACGAGCCGAAAATATCGCCCGTAATACAAGAGCTATGCACACGCACTAATACCGGTTCGTTTTCAGACCACTCGCCTTTGTACAGGGCTAGGTGTTGTTCACCTGTATTCTTTTGCGTGAATGCTTTTAACTTGAAATCCCCCCATTGGGTAGGCATGTTGACTGTTTCTTCCTCTTGAATAAGCGAATCATGCTTGAGGCGGTACTCAATCAGATCTTCGATGCTGACAATCTTCAAGTCGAACCGTTTAGCCACCTCCATAAGATCCGGAAGGCGAGCCATCTCACCATCTTCTTTGAGGATTTCGACCAAGACACCTGCCGGTTCAAAACCTGCCAAGCGTGCTAAGTCAACAGATGCTTCCGTATGTCCTGTACGTCGTAAAACTCCGCCATCTTTTGCAATAAGCGGAAAAATATGTCCTGGGCGACCGAGTTCCTCGGGGCGAATATTGGGATCGATAAGTGCTTTAATCGTTTTGGAGCGGTCAGATGCGGAAATGCCTGTCGTACAACCGTATCCTTGCAAATCTACAGAGACCGTGAAGTTCGTCTCGTAAACCGCTGTATTCTGCCCAACCATGAGATCAAGATTTAATTCCCTACAACGCTCTGGTGTCAATGGAGCACATACCAGTCCACGACCATGTGTCGCCATAAAGTTGATGACCTCCGGCGTAGCATTGCGGGCGGCAGTCACGAAATCACCTTCATTCTCGCGGTCTTCATCGTCGACAACGATAATGACCTTGCCCGCCTTGATGTCTTCAATGGCTTCTTCGATCGTATTTAATTTTATTTCCATGTTGTGTTAGTCTTTCAGTGCAAAGGTAGATTTCTTTGCACGTTTTTGTATAATTCGCTTGTCAAAAATCTAAGGCTGCTGCTGTGGGGTTTGTTTTCTGAATTTAGACGTTATCCATTTCCAAGCCGCCTCTAATTTTATCTTGTATTGGTCGGCATCAAAGAGGGCAGAATCCGTCGTCGATTTATAGGTTAAGAAGGCCGCTAAAGGTGATAATACAATAATAGCCATCCACATGCCAATAAGTGGATCCATACTGCCGTCCTTTGCAGCTTTTTCGGCCATCGTGGAGATAATGTGGTAAATTAAGAAGAAGATAATAGCAACAACAACCGGCAGTCCTAGGCCTCCCTTACGGATGATCGCACCCAATGGAGCGCCAATAGCAAACAGTAATAGACAGGAAACGGCCAACGTAAACTTGCGATGGAACTCGATGTGATAGCGAATATCTTTATCTAAATAGGCTCTGTATTCAGGATCCTTCATCTCGAATATATTATTAAGCTGCTGTGCTTGCCCGAGTGCGTTACTGATTACGCCCCGACGCAGATCGGTTGGGACATAGTCGGTTAGGAAGTTGTCAAAATGTTTGACAGAGGCTTGTTTAACGTTACCATCCCGATAGTAAGTAGAAAGATAGCTGACATAATTCTTGGTTTCTAAGAAAATCGACCTCGAAACACTGTCCAGTTGCAGCTTATTCGAATCTGTATATAGCTTCAGCTGTTTGAGATTCAGCATGGAATGGTGCGTTTTGAAAAGACTTTCGTCGGTCCGTTTCATCTGGAAAGCCTCCATGTCGAATTTTTGTTCCGTTTCTTTAAAGCGGAAACGGGTAAATTGTTGGCGCGGATCGTAACGTTTCGCATTTTTGGAACGGGACTCTTCATAGCGAACACCGTCTTTTAGACGCAGAATCATGTAGTTGTTATCCGCAGAGTTTTGCATGAAACCTTCTTTGGCCAATAAGACATTATTCGCCGCATTGCCTAATCGGTGATCATAGATCATCAGGTCATAGAGCACAGTACCATCTTTACTTTTGCTCTTTGCGCGGATGGAATATCCAGGGATACTGCTGTTAAAAATGCCAGGCTTAATTAGAAAATCGGCTTTTTTATTCCGAACATCCCACAAAAGGGAACCCATTTTTAAGTTAACAACAGGAAGGATGTAATCCGAAAACAAAAAAGAGCCTCCGGCAAAAAAGGCCACCAAAAAAATTAATGGTGTCATGGCTTTACGGAGCGAATATCCAGCCGCCTTGATGGCGACGAGCTCATAGCTTTCGCCGAGATTGCCAAATGTCATGATCGAGGATAGCAGCATGGATAAGGGGAGTGCCATCGACAATTGGACAGCACATTGGTAACCGATGAGTTCCATGAGTACATACCACTCAAAACCTTTTCCGATAAGGTCATCGATATACTTAAACAAAAAAAGCATTAAAAGAACAAACATCACGATACAAAAACATACCATGAAGGGTCTTATAAATGCCTGTAAAATGAGTACGTGTATCTTCTTCATAGCACCACCATCTGGCCCGCTGCAATTTCCCTACAAAGATACGATTTTTTCTGAAACTGTCTGTTTTCTACCTGCAGAAAACAGACACGCCTGACCGGTTTCTACGCGCGATAACCGTCTGTTTATACCTGCTTTAGGCGCCGATAACGCTTTGTAAATAACTGATGGAGTTATCCCATATTTTTTTCCGGTCATCCAAATTGTCCGGTTTAACGAAGTCTGTAATCGAAAGCGCTACATCGTTTGTAAGCTCGTCTTGTACGATCTCTATTTCAAAATAGTAAGGGTCATCATCTAACCATTTAAAACGGACGGATTTATTTTCTTTGGTCGAAACCAATTTGGCACGGTTTACTTCGTCGTCCCATACGAATTCGTAAACCCCATCTTTGTAGTTGACATCGTCAGCAAACCATTGGGATAATGCATTGGGCTCCTGAATAAAAGGAAATAAAATTCGAGGAGATGAATTTATAATGTATTCTAAATGAATTTCTGTTTTCTGTTCCATACAGTTTGTTTTGGTTAACATTAAAGCCCACGATTCTTGATGTTTGTAATAATACAATTTTATTTTGTGAATCAAAATAGAATGATCAATTAATTTTATTGATTTTGAGAACAGGAATTTATTCGTTTCTAAATGAGCTCTTTGGCATTTTGCCCTGGGAAAAAAAATACGAAAGTAAATTTTTCCTTTGCATATCACGAGTATTTGCTATATTTGCATCACGAAAAACGGCGGGGTAGCTCAGATGGTTAGAGCGCAGGATTCATAACCCTGAGGTCGGCAGTTCGATCCTGCTCCCCGCTACATCTAAAGGAAAGTTTGTGCATTCAAACTTTCCTTTTTTTATGGACTTATACAGCAACTATTCCTGGGTATCCGTCTGTCTATAAGAAACTGAAATATGGAGAGTCCATCTTATCTTAGCATATTGGACGAAGCGATGAAATTTATTTGACAGGAAAGCTTGTTTCCGAGTGACGGCAAAACATATATTTGTTTTTAACATGAAGATAGAACATATAGCGATTTGGGTAGATAACCTGGAGGAAGTCCGGGATTTCTATATACGATACTTTGCGGCAAGCAGCGGCGAGAAGTATGTGAACAGTCGAAAAGGATTTACTTCTTACTTTTTGACTTTTGGCAAAGAGCATACGCGCATTGAATTGATGCACAGCATACATATGCTCGATGCGTCGGCCGGAGATCGAGGCTTTCGGAAAGGGATTGCACATTTCGCCATTTCTGTTGGCAGCAAACAAGCCGTTGATACACTGACGGAACGTCTGCGGCAAGATCGGTATGTCGTACAGGGTGAACCGAGAACCACAGGGGACGGGTATTACGAAAGCATTGTGCTCGATCCCGAAGGGAATTGCATCGAAATCTGCGCGTGACACAGAACATGTTGTTTGCTAGCATCGACCCAAAAGAAGACTAACTTTGCGCCGCTCGTCCATCGATTTTTCGCTGCTGCACGGCATCGTGGAGTAATGTGCGTGGTCAGCCAGAATATTCTATTGACCCGTCGGCAAATTACATCATCCAAATCGGTACCCCAATCCAGCCATTTATCACGAGCAAGACAACGAGGTAACCAATAAAGAAATGGCTGAAAGCGAGCAACACACCAAACCAACGCCCGTTGAAATACGTCCAACGCCGATAAAGCAAGACGCTACTGCTGATCACTAAAATAGCAAATAGGAGCATGCCTGCAAAAATGGAAAAGCTTGTCCAATTAAACGATGCAAACAGTTCTTTATGACTGGCGTCTGTTAAACCCATCGTTCGAAAAGCAAATAAAAAAGAGAAGGTGCCCAGTACGGGTAGCAGGGGGATAAAGAGATCGATGGGTTTCATTTTGCGAAGCAGCGTGAGGATAATGCCAACGCAACTGTATAGGAAATAGACTGCCAGCGCGATAAGTCCGAGATAAATGGGGACTTGTCGGATCAAAACTGAGCTATAGGAAACTGGTCGATAAAAACCGTTGCCATATCCTTGAAAGAAGGGGCGTCCTGCCGCGTCACGTGCCAAAATAAAATAAGGTAGGATGTCTCCTTGTAGACGAAAAATCCCATTGCCCATATGGAGTAGCGAATCGATTTGTCCATTTCCTTTGTCAACAATGAGTTTATCACCGCTAATGTGCTGTAGTTCGATGTGCCCAAAGATACGCTTGAAAAATTCCCAACGCTCATTTTTTGGATTTGTAAACTGATAATGTCCTAATAAGGGCGCTATGCTATCTTTATCGAGTGGGAAAGTCGTTAGCTTTGGTGCTTCGATGTCCTGTGTCAATAATTCTTCGATCGCCTGCGAGACTGGCCAGAGGTTTACTACCGCGTTTGCAGAAATGGCATACGCCAAACCTGCTTCACGGTTGAAGAACACCCATGATACGAAACCTTCTCCTTTGCCGTTGTGTCCGCGAAAACTTACCTTTTTGTTGTTAGGGAATAAGTCGTTTCCGAGCGCGTAACCTGTCTGCAGTCCTGCGTTTGCGGCCAGTGTACTGTGTACGGTTTCCATCTCCGTGAGATCTTCAGGCCGTAGCAAGCTACTGTCTGCACGGCCATTCAGCAAATAATATAAAAATTTAGCCATATCGTTTGCCGTAGAGACCAATGCACTTCCGGCGCCGTTTCCACTTGGTAAATAAAAGGGCATGGGACGATGCACACCGTTTTGAAAATCGTAGCCTGTAGCGAATTGAGGGCGTCGTTGTCCATTCCGATCAAAAAGTGTTTCGTCCATTCCTAAGGGCGAAAGTAGGGTTTGTTCTATATACACGTCCCAGGACATGCCGGTAACTTTTTCGATCAGATAGCCAAGGACATTATATCCCGGGTTGGAATAGGAGGTCTTTATACCTGGCCTCCAGCGTACGGTGAGCGAATTGCTAACCGCTTCGAGGGCGTCTAATCCGGTCAGCGGTTTTCCGCTGATGTTTACCATGCTGTTGAGCTCTACATCACTAAAACCGGCAGTATGTTCGAGCAAATGAACGACGCGGACAGGATCGGTGGCTTCCCACGGATTCGTAAAGGGGATTTCAGGAGCAATGTCGTGAATGCGATCGGTCAGTGCAATCTTCCCATTGGCGACTAATTGTTGTACTCCCATGGCAACAAAGAACTTGGTAATAGACGCGAGATGAAACGCGGTGTGCGGACTCACATGGCGATGCTGCTCGAGATCCGCGTAGCCGATTCCGTCGGCAAATAGGATGCGATCTTTTTTTACAATGGCAACCATCAGACCCGGGATATGCTCGTTCCGAATCACGGTATCCAATTGTTTCTTGAGCTGTTCTGTGCAGCTCTCTAAGTGGGGAACGGATTGTTGCGCCTTCAAAGGGCAAAACAAGGCGGATGCGAAGAGGAGGATATAAAAGGTTTTCAGTGTGACCATATGCGTTTTCTTTTTGCTAATTTAGTCGTGATAATTATGCAGTCTATCCGTTTCTATCCAAGTGGACGAAGAGATGTGAAAAAAATAGTAACCGGATTTTTTTGTGTTTGGTTCTGTTTTTTGTTTGTGAAAATTATTACCTTTGGGTAAGGCTACGTGTCGTTAGCCTATCCACCCTCTGTTTGATTCCTGGTTAAGCGATGAAAGTCCGTTAAAGTCCGATGAAGTCCGATGAAGTCCGTTTTAACTGGCATTTAACTGTGACACAACTTCGAGACAACTTCGAGACAACCGCGAGAAGGCGTCGATTGGCCGTCGTCCGCTGTCCGGGAGAAACTCGGCTTGTACCCGAACCCTTGTCGAAGCCCTGTCGAACCCTTGTCGAAGAAGCGCGGAACGCGCGTCGACTCCGTTCCGAAGCCGACTCGAAGAATCCCCAAACAACTGTCGAAGCGTTCGAGCCAAAATGATATGAGGTGTCGTGCAGGTTGGATACATGGCCTTGATGCCATTATTCCTGGAGGTGAGATACGCCTTAAATGGTGTAGACGATACTTGGAAGGCCCCCATACGGATTTCAGAAACATTTCGAAATGGAAATTATTCTTCTGAAAACAAGTTTTTCTCTTTGTAACTGACTTGTCCGTTGGCGATCTGTGCTGGAGCGGTGTAGGGATGTTCGTCCGCTTTGTTCGCGGATAAGATATGTAAAACAGTCCATCCCTTTGCTTTCAGATAATCGGAGACCATTGATCGATGGCAACGCCACCATACCGCCTCCGAACACATGTATACGGTGATCTGTTCTGCTGCGATACCCTCCAACTGGCGAATTGCTTTTTGAAAAGGAACACGCTCCATATAGTCGGCGTACCCCTGAAATGATTTATTCCGCCACCGTGTATTTTTAGAGCCGGGCTGGACCGGACGGCGGCCGCCAAGCTCTTGCAGATGTATATATCTTATACCTTCTTTATCCAACGAGATGGCCAAGGATTCTTTGTTGTAGGCTGGATAGTTACGGGAGCCTGGAAATCGCCTGATGTCAACTAAAACCTCTATGTCAAACGCCTGAAGCATACGTATAAAATCTTCCATTGCATGTGTCGAATGTCCGATGGTATAGATCGTTTTTTTTGCGGGCATGATATCGTGGTTTTCTGACAGCGTGTGTGAACTACCTATCGAACAATCTACAAACGGTTTTGTTCTTTGGAGGTCATCGAACGCTGGGCGATATGTTCCTGTTGTTTGCGGAGGTTAGGAAAGACAACTGCCATTGGAACCTATCCAATGGCAGTTGTTTGACCGGTACGATCATATACACGGGACTCTCCCGCTAATATCCGGGGTTTTGCGTTAATATACCTTGAGCTAGATCGATCTCCCTTTGTGGAACTGGGAGTAGGTTCAGCTTGTCGTCCCATATTCTTTCCTGTGCTAGGGTATTGCGTACGTCGTAGATATTTTTCATGACTTGTGGTGCAATGTCCCATCTTCGTATATCCATGAAACGTTGACCTTCCAGCGCTAGTTCAACCCGTCGCTCTTGGCGGATTAAGCTTCTGAGCAGTTCCTTTGATCCGTACTTGCTTCGATCGACTTTGGCCATGCCTGCCCGTTGTCGGATCTGGTCTAGTGCCTCGAAAACAGACGCATCCGGCCCCGTACTTTCATTCTTCGCTTCGGCATAAGTTAGTAGCACTTCGGCGTAACGGAGAAGGATCACATTGGCGTGATTATCCACAATAGGCTCTTTGAAGAAAGTTGGATCGACTAGTTTTCGAAAATTGTATCCCGTTTGCGACATGTTGGATGCACCCGGGGTCCACTTAAATTGAAAACCGTCGGAGAAACTGTTCCACGGCGCTCCATCAAAAAGAACGGTTGCATAAAATCTTGGATCTCGGTTGCGGTACTCGTTACTAAATCGAGCATCGTTGTTTTTATACCATGTAGCACGCTGTGCCGGATCTGTGGGCGAAACGGGTTCGCCAGTTTTGTAGCTCGCGTATGCATCGACCAGCGCCTGAGTAGGCGTGACCGAACTCCATCCCCCCATATCTCCCGAAGGAAGATACGTGTTGAGGTAGTTGGCATCAACTTGGTTAATCTGTTGACGATCCAGAATGACCTCGCTATTTCCTTCATGAACCTGACGGAATAGGCCTTCATAACTGCGTAAACCAAGCCTGAATTGTTGTTCATCTGCTGCACTATTGAAATCCACCCATTTTTGATAGTCGTCTTTCGTATCGTCGCCGCTTTCGGCGCCTACTTTAAATAGCGAATACCCCAAGCCCATGACATCTTGCGCCGCATCGGCAGCGGCTTCCCATTGCCCTTCATAAAGCTGTACGCGAGCCAGTAGTGCCCATGCTGCTCCTTTGGTTGCCCGCCCTCTTTCGTTAGACTTTCCGCCTGGATATTCGGCCGGCAGGATAGCGGCAACAGCGCTCAGTTCGTCCGTTATGAATTGGATGATTGCCGTCTTCTCGTCTCTCGGAACATTCTCTTCTCCCAATGGTAAAACCTTGGTGATCAACGGTACTGCGCCGTATTTGTTGGTCAGATCGTGATAAAAATAAGCACGTAAGAAACGCACTTCGGCCTTGTACCGTTCCAAAAGCGTTTGATCCATTACTTCTGCCGCCTTATCTGCGTTCTCCAGAAAATAGTTACACCGGCGTATAGCTTCGAAATTCCAGCTGCCTGTAAGGGCGGTCGTTACGTTGCCTGATGAAATTTCAGTGGCAAAGCTTTCCCATGGATATTGTGCGTGTGCGTTGTCTGTTGCACCATCGTCGTAAATGATACCATCTCCGCCCAATTTATTGTAAACACCGTTGACGGCCTGAAAGACGTCGGCTTCTTTTTTCCAAAATGTATCTTCGGAAATTTGGTTGAGCGGTGGACGCTCCAAAAAATCTTTGCTACAGCTACTAAGCACCGATGATATGCCTAATAGCGTGGATATATATATCGTTATTGTTCTCTTTTTCATGATGCTAATTATCTCTTTTTAAAAACTTGCATTGAGACCTACCGACCAGGTTTTAATACCCGGATAACCGCCACGGCCAGAAGCTATTTCGGGATCGTAATCGGACAGTCGTTTATCTGCCATAATCGTAAATGGATTGTTTGCTGCTGCAAAAATCCGAACATTGGACATACCCCACTTTTTGCTTACGTCCTTGTCAAACGTATAGCCTAAAGTGATAGCACGGATCCGGAAATACGAGCCGCTGAATACCCAAAAAGACGATCGGTTGTTGTAATTATGGGTTCCATTCGCGGAGGCCAACAATCGAGGGAAATCCGCATTGGCATCTGGGTTTTCCGGTGTCCAGCGGTTCTTTAGCTCCTCTTTGATGCCTGCCCCGTTGAAGAAAGGAAAGGAGGCTTCATTTTCCAAATACGTTTGTACATCCGGAACTCCATAGGTGATCACACTAAAATCTATTCCTTTGTAGGCAGCCGATGCATTAAAGCCATAGTTTACCCAAGGGACATCGTTTCCGATTATGGTTCGATCGTCGGCATTGATTAGTCCATCACCGTTGATATCTCGGTACTTTATGTCGCCCGGTTTTGTAGAAGCTGCTTGCGTGGCGTGCGCGTTGATGTCGGCTTGGTCAACAAATAGGCCATCGGCGACGTAGCCATAAATAGACCCTACCGACTCGCCTACACGTTCTATGAAGTAACTGTTTGTCCGCTCGTTTACGTCGCCTAGACTCAAAATTGTATTTTTTATGGCAGAGACATTGGCATTGATGCTGTACCGAAACTCTGAACCTATGGTCCCGTTGTGTGTGACCGCAATTTCTAAACCTTTGTTTTTAGTCTTGGCGGCATTTTCATAGGGGATTCCATTGTCTGGGATACCGTAGGTGCGCAATTTGGGCGATTGCATCAAAATCCCATCTGTCGTTTTGATAAAATAATCTGCTGTAATATCTAATTTCCCTTTCCACACCGAGAAATCCACGCCAACGTTGCTCATGTAAACTTTCTCCCACAGAGCCAGAGCGTTTACGCCTTGATTCTGCCAAGCGCCGTCATTCGGTGTTCCTTCAAAACTGTACGCATAACCGGTATTAATCAGTTCAAAGTAGTTTCCGATTTTGACAACATCTTGGTTCCCGAGGGAGCCCCAGGATGCGCGCAATTTAAGATTGTCGATCCAGCTGACATTTTCCATGAATTGCTCGTTGCTAATCCGCCACGCTCCAGAAAAAGAGGGGAATACGGCACGGCGGAGATCCGACCGGAAACGGGATGAATAATCCATCCGGATATTGGCTTCCAATAGGTAACGATCGTCGAATGAATAGTTCACACGTCCGAAAAAGGATCGGATTGCCCACTCTTCCTGAAGGCTTCTGTTTGCCTGTCCGTCATCATCCGAGCTGATATCTGAAGGGTTCGTGGATCCACTTCCGACCGTCGTCATATCGTTATTCGGGAAGTTTTTCCGGCCGACAAAAGCCTGTCGGAAGATATTGCTTTCTTGTGAAACACCTACTGTCGCTTTAGCGAAATGCGCGCCAAAAGTCCGCTCATAATCGACTGTACTTTGAAGCAAGAGCTCTTGCCGTTTTCGCCAATACTCTTTCATTTCATTCGGCGTATACGCTGTGGAAGGCATCAATTCTCCTGTTAAAAAATTGGGAATTGGGTTAATCAACGCGTCAAAGTTCCAGGAATTACTATAGGTATATTTCAAGGATGCCAATCCATTAATGGATAGTCCTTCTAAAGGTGTTAAACTGGCGTTGATCGCCGTTTGCAGATAATTGTCCCGATCCCAGGAACTGCCCCCTTCTTCTATACGACGCAGCTGGTTTCTTTTGGCAACATCCGCATTTGCGGCACCTGCGTTGATCGAACCCCAATTACCATCCGATTGTCGAACCACAGCGGTGGGTAATGATCTGTTTAACTCCGTCCAGCTCATATCGGCGCCAGACCGGTTGTAGTCCTGCTTGATAAAGGAGAAATTCGTTCCAACTTTAAGTAAGTCGGGCAGCACTTTACTGGTGGTATTCAGTTTTGCTACGATCCGTTGTTGATCCTTGTCAGGAATCAATGATTCTTGCTGTAAATAGGACAAACCGAGATAATAGTCCGTGATTTTTCCAGGGGCTGCAATGTTCAGGTTGACATCGCTTTGCGGCGCGTTCTTGCGCAGTACCGTTTTATACCAATCGGTATTGGGGTATAGGTCAGGATCTGACCCGTCCGTAAATTTTTGTATTTGCTCCGGTGTAAACAGTTCTGCGCGCCCGGCATTTCGCATGGCTTCGTTATACAAGGTGGCGTAATCTGCTGAATTGGTGAAATGGGGCAGTCGAGTGGCCGATTGCAGGCCGTAAGTCGCATTCAGACTAATGACGGCGCGATCACCTCCTCCGCGTTTGGTGGTAACGACGATCACACCGTTAGCAGCACGCGAACCATAGAGTGCAGCAGAGGCGGCGTCTTTTAGTACCGACATATTTTCAATGTCGTTCGGATTTATGGATGCAAATTCTTGCGCGTTGGCCGGTATGCCATCGATAATATACATCGGCGAGGAGCTTCCTAAATTGCTACGTCCGCGTATGGTGACACCTCCTGTATTTCCAGCCGTGCCGTCGGCAGATTTCCGATTAACATCTCCCGGACGTTGCAATACGGTTACGCCCGGAGTCAGTCCTTGCAAGGCATTTTGTGTAGAACTGACAGGTCTGCCAACCAATTGTTTGTTGCTGATCGTTGCTACGGCTCCTGTTAGGTTTGCTTTCTTCTGTGTCCCGTAGGCGACGACCACGACTTCTTCGAGGCCGGTGTTCTGGGCAGACATGGTGACTTGCATCGAGGTCTGGTTGTTGACCGGCACTTCTTTGGTCTGATAGCCTATCATCTGAAAGACTAAAATCCCATTGGCAGGCACTTTGATACTGAAATTACCCGTGGCGTCGGTACTTACGGCGATCTGAGACTTACCTTTAAGTAAAACGGTTAAACCGGGTATCGGATTTTGTCCGTCGGAAACTTGACCGACTACTTCGATTTCCGTTTGCCCGGCACGAATTTCCGTTGACGGCATAGGGAAGACATTGGTATCCATGGCTTGCAGTTGTGCGGCAACCAAAGCACTGGCAATCGTCAAGGCCCTACGTAATGACATAGTGGAGCTATGCCCTTGCGTGTTCTTGTTCATGATATTATTGTTTTATAGTTGTAGTTTGCGTAAGTCTGTGAATAGAAATATCGTGTGTTATACACCGGTTTTTAAACCTGGTGCGTGGCGTTCATGACAGCTGTTCCGTCATGGCCCGAAGGATGGAAAGCGATCTCGTACATGATCCGGGTTAAGGTCTGTGTTTGAGAACAGGCAGAAATACCTGAAGGAGGTATTCGCCAAAGCAATAAAGCGTGCGTCCATATCTTCATCGTAAAATAGTGTCAAGGTTTCGTAGATTACCACAATCCAGAGAGCGAAAGTTAGAGTATAGCGGATGATTAAAAAAAAGTGAGAATAACGAAAACGTTTGCGTAAAATAAATCAATCGTTTGCGTTGGTTAGCTTTGCAACGAATCCCCATGAATCGGACGCTCGTTAAAGGAATTTTCTCTTTTTTTACGTATTTTGGAAGGATATTTATAAACCTATTCAGTTCGCGTATCAATCAATATGGCCAAACAGGATGTAAGAAAGGGGTTTGACGGGGAGATGTTCTTTATTGCATCGAAAGATCCTGTGCGCGATTATAACTGTGCCTTTTCGTACTACATCACAGATATCGGCTATTTCCCGCGTGCGCATAACCATTTTCGTAGTCGTGGATCGGGCTGTGATCAGCACATATGGATTCATTGTGTGGATGGGGAAGGGAGGGTATGGCTTGGCGATACCGTGTATAAGCTCAAAAGGAATGAATTTATACTCATTCCGGCACATACCCCGCATGCGTATCAAGCTGATCTAAACGATCCGTGGACCATTTACTGGATGCATTTCAAGGGCGCGGAAGCGGATAAGGTGGCATCGAATCTGCTGCAGCGGACACACGTTAAGCAAAATAAAGGAGCCTTTACGGACGAGATGCGCACATTATTTGAAAAGATGTATCAGGCGATGCAGCGAAGCGACAGTCTCGAAACATACCAGGCGGTAGACCTCATTCTTCCGTATTTCTTTAGTTTCTATCTTTATCCTGGCTTTTGGAAGGAAATAGCGTACACGGACGACGACCATGTGATCGCCTCGGTTATACAGTATTTGCAACAGGATTTGGAAGCGAAGGTTACGCTACAGGATTTGGCAGACCGCTGTCATCTATCGGTATCTCATTTTTCGAAGCTATTCAAGCGCAAGACCGGATATTCGCCCATTGATTATGCGAATCATATCAAGATACAGAAAGCATGCTACCTGTTACGGTATTCGTCCAGACGTATTGGCGACATAGCGATAGGGCTGGGCTTTACAGATCCTTTTTATTTTTCCCGGGTTTTTAAAGACCAGATGGGGCTATCGCCTTCTGAATTTCGTGCGGAGAACGCACTTAACCAGGAGTGAGCGCAAACGATATCGTTTCGTGGCAGGTAAGTTGATAACGAAAAATTCAATCTGGACGAAGTTTGGTCTTTTCGGAAAAGATGTGGATTTTTTTTAATACCGTTGTAATCAATTGGTTACTTAATGGGTTGTGTCCTGTTGTTCCTCCACATGGAAAGGGGTACATTTAAATGAGAAGGGTGACACGAAGATAACGATGTTGAAAATTATGAAAACATATACATTAACCGTAGCGCTTACTGCGTTGGTTGCTTATGAGGTTGCCGCGCAGGACAGCTTTTATGAGCTAGGTTCGTATTAAAAGAGCCTTCAAGACGACGGCGACACGTGTCCCTTTGCAATACAGAAAGAGAGATGTCCTCATCTGGACATCTCTCTTTCCGTAAGGTATCTGCGCTATAAGCTGAGTTTGATGCCCACCTGTCCCCGTACACCATAGTACTCTACTTGGGTCGGGCGTTCCGGAACGCCTAAAAAATATTTGAAACGCGTATTTAAGAGGTTGTTTGCTTCGGCAAAAAGAAGGATCTTTCTATGGATGCGGTACGTTAGATTGGCATCCATCGTCGTATTTTTGTCGAAATATTCGTCGCCTGATGCATCTGTTCCGAAGGCCACCATATTAACTCCTTTATGATTGACGGCGAGTCGAGTTTGCACCTTTCCTTTTTCGTAGAATAAACCGATATTGAATAGATTATTGGCTTGGCGCGGTATCCGGGTATGGTCGTCTCTGTGAAGGATCTGCATTTTAGAACGGATAAACGTATAATTGGTGTGTATACCAAAGCCAGAGAGCAGCCCTGGGAGAAAATCGAATTTCTTTTGAAAAGCGAGTTCAAAACCGACCACATGCGCGTCATCTCCGTTTTGATCTTGCAAAACCCGCACATTGTCTTTTCCTTCGAAGGTTTCGTAAAAAGAGGATCCTTGAAAAATGGGGTCTTTAATCAGCTTATAAAATGCTCCAGCCGAGATCATACCAACATTGCTGAAAAAATATTCGCTCATCAGATCAAAATTGTACGCCGTGATCGGGATCAGGTTTGGATTGCCGTACGAGAAGGTATTGTCCTGTACCTTGTACGATCCGCCGGCAACTAATGATCCAAAGTCCGGTCTGGCGAACGTTTTTGTGGCGGCAAGCCGGAGATTCAGGTTCGTCGCCGGTGTATATTTTAAATGGAACATCGGCAGCAGCACGATATAGTCATTTTTCTTAGATTGCGGAGTAAGTGTGCCTTTATAATTTGGTTGACCCTCCTGCGCCTCATACAACCAACCATCCACCTGCAGATTGGTGTGTTCAGCACGTAGCCCGCCCACCAGCGACAATTGGTCGGAGAGGGACAGTGATCCCATCATGTAGGCGGCAGTATGTTGCTCGTATACATCATAGTTTGAACCGGTCTGAACACCGTTGGCAAGTAACGATGAACCGGCAGAGTCTACTTTTAAGTTATCGCGATACTTCATAAAGAATCCTCCGATATCTTGCGTTTTTATAAATTTCGGGAATATACCGACATAGTGATCGCCGATGTTGCGCAGGTAACTGTTTGCATGCGGTTTGTCAACAAGCTGAAGATCCGTATACAAGGGAACGGGTTTTGTGCCACCTTTATCGTCCCATACCCAGGTAGGCAGTTCATAACGCTCTGTCCGAAGCTTATTCCGATATTTTGCCCCATACTTTAGTTCAAATCGATGGCTCACTTTTGTTTTGAAGTTGAGTTGGGCGATAATCCGGTCGGTTTCGTTAATGTGATGAACCTCCATTTGTACAGAACTGAACCTGTATTTACTATTGTCGTTCACGGTGTGGTGAGCAGGAAGTAATGTCTGGGGGGAGGATGCATTGATTGCACCGCCGTCGACTTCATATGCGGTCAGCTTATTTTCATTGAGGTCGGTGTAGCCTATGTTTGGCTGGTCATATTGCACTATAAAGTAGGAAGGAAAATCTTTGTTGGGAATATCTCCGTAGTTGAAATCATTGTTGTAGTGGGAAAGCTGTACGTCCATGGATGTTCTACCGCTTAAGGTAAATTCTCCGCCGATATCTCCTCCGTACAGACGGGTGATCAATTCGTTATTTATACTTTGTGCTTCCGCGCGATTTTTTTCATAACGTAGACGTAGTTTGTTGTGTTTTTCGTTGTCATTTAAAGAGCCGTAGATTCCACGAACAAAGATTTTTGCATTGCCGTTCAGCTTATAGTCTGCGGCGGCATTCAGTCCCAAGGTTCTCCGCGTACCGAAGTAGTCGCGTAGTTCCATGCGGGCGATATTTTTCTCCGAAAAGCGGGGCTCAAAGTTGTGCGTTGCCCAGTCCCTATTCCAGATTGTTCCATTAACGATAAAGCCAAAACGCTGATCCTTGCTTCGTGTTCCATAAAGGATACTTGCGCTGTAAGCTTCTCCTCGGGCATAATCGTTATATCCGCCCCCTAGAGAGAGATCCAGCACTTTTCGGTCTGGAGAGGTCTTCGTAATGAAATTGACAGTTCCTCCCATGGCGTCGCCGTCCATGTCTGGGGTAATGGCTTTGGACACTTCAACAAATTGAATTAATTCCGACGGAAAGAAATCAAAGGCAGTTGAACGGGATGTGGTTTGTTCTTCGGCCGTGGGGATCCGGTTTCCGTTCATGTTCGATGAACTCCATTCCGCGGGAAGACCGCGCAGCGAGATAAAACGTCCTTCTCCTTGATCTCGTTCCAGGAGCACACCGGGGACGCGCTGTACTGCTTCGCCGGCATTGCGATCCGGAAGTTTCCCAATGCCATCCGCAGCAATGACGTGCATAATCCGATTGGATGTTTTCTGCATGTTCAGTGCCCGCGCTTCTGTCGCGCGACGGGTATTGTGTACAGTTACCTCTACGGTGCCGAGTGTATGCTGATTAGATTGTAATCTGATCGTATCGAGCTGTAGCGAAAGGTTTGGCTTTAGCGCGATGATACGCTTTTCGGTCTGATACCCTAAAAAGCTAACGGTAAGTGTATATGTGCCGGGTTTTACTTGTTGAATTTTGAATTCGCCATTAGTGTTTGTACTTGTAGCTGGCGAATTTTGTCCGAGCTTTATCAAAACACCCGGGAGCGGCCCTTGGGCGTCGACAATTTTTCCGGAGATACTTAGTGATTGCGCCTGCGCATAAAAGCAAAGCAAACTAAAAAGTAGACTGTACCATACGTTTGTTTTCATAATTATGTTTAAAAGTATGGTACAAAAATAGGTATAGTATAGTATATGTAAATATTTGTTTAGTATAATTAATAATATGATAATATTGATCGTTCCTGCTTAACATTGTGTTAAAGCGTGTTTTACGTCGCTTTATGGGATAATTAAACAAAAAAGCCTTTGTTTGACATCGGTCAAACAAAGGCTTTTTATAATTTTTCGAAATATTATGT
>NZ_JBHULR010000004.1:484151-752356 GCF_042684625.1 Sphingobacterium suaedae
TATCCGGCGCTAGCTGTCATGCCTTTGCCACCGATACCCGTCCGAATATGTATGCGGTGATCGATATCATGTTCCACGATGTGGTTTTTGTGTTGCGCATAGAATCCAGACCACGTCGTGGCGATACTGTGGATAGGTAACGGCAGAATCCGATTGGCTTCCGTCAGCATCAAGTCATTGATAAATTGCTTGGAAGTGAATCCCAACTCTTCGAGTTGATCTGCCGGAGCGTATTCATGCGAGTCTCCAATGATGATACTGCCGTCGGGCGCTTGTTTAAATAAGATATGAATACCCCATTGTTGCAGTTCTTGATAATGTGCCGGTGCAGAGACGTTATGAAACGACGGGCAGTATGTTTCAAAGCTCTCATACCGTCGTATTGTTAGGCCGGTTAGTATATTTCCGGCTAAAAGAATGTCTTTTAAGGGAATGGTACGTAGCATCTGTAGCTTACTGATCTCGAGGTTGCTGTCGTTGAACAGTTCGCGAAAAAGGATTTTGAATTCGTAGCCGTTACAGATAATTACGTGGTCTGCTTGAAAGGTTTGTTTATCGGTAGCCGTGACCGTAACACCTTGCGAGGACGAGTCGCATCCGAGAACCGTTGTCTGATAGCGTAGTGTATAGGTCTCAAATTTCTGTTCAAGATAACGGTGCAGGCGTTGTATCATGACGTCCGGTTCCACACTAAGTTCCTGTCCAAACACAAGTGCTTCTCGTACATAATCTTTTTTCAGCTGGGGGAACCTTGACAGAACCTGTTCTTTATGCCATAGCTCATGTGCATAACCCTTTGTGTGGTAATGGGCAGAGAGTTCATGGATGATCTGAACTTCGTCATCATCGGAAGCTAGGTAATAACTGCCGTTATTCCGAACCGAAATATCCAACTCCGTTTGGATCGTTTGATAGATTTCGAGTCCGCGCACGCCATAATCAAACCATTCTCCCGCCATCCCAGAAGGAACGACCTGTCCAAAATTACGAACGGTTGATCCTGCTGGAACACTATCTTTCTCCAGATGTAATACGGTCAACCCTTTTTTTAAGGCATGGTATGCGTGGAACGTCCCTAGGATCCCGCCACCCACCACGATCAAGTCATATGTCTTTGTGTGCATGTGTTAGTATGTATTTTTTAATAAACCTGTTTTTAGTTGATCCTCGTTTGCCGACCACTGCACCGTTTCAGCTAAAATAGTATGTTTTTTTTTCCGACCAAAATAGCGATACGACAGTGCGGAAAGTATGGTTCCACCAATAGACGCCCAAAATACAAGCTGGATAAAGTAGTCTCCCCAGCTCACGGAATCAGGAAGCAATTCTTTATTGAGCAGGATCATAAAACTTCCTAGGTAACCGATGGAATCTGCGATGTACATAATAAAACCTATATTGCCGCGGATCTGAAATGTGGCGATGAGGCGTTCGAAAAAGATTGCATTGTAGGGAATGTAGGCCATGTATAGTCCTAGGCCAACCAAAAGCATCCACGTCGTCCCATCTATTTTTTCCAGATGAAATAAATAAGTGGAGAAACCGGCGATCAGAAATCCGAAAAGTATTTTGATATGGATAATTTTAAATGCCTTTTGATTATCCTTTACGAGAATAAGCAGGCTCATAAAAACTAAGATGATGAACGAAATTATTCCATCGACTTTGGCGTAGATACTTGATCCGTTGACGTGCAACTTCTCCCAGATTTCGACTTCAAAGTTGTCTCGGATATCCCTTATTATCGTCAGCAACGTATAGAGGACAACGGTCAATGCAATGCCTGGAAAAAAGGTGCGGAGAAATTGTTTGCGCATCGCTTTATCCATCTGGACGCGTTCTGTTCGAAATAATTTGTCTTCCGTCGTTGGAGGAGGTAACTTTTCCAGTAAGGCGACACAGCCGATAAAAGGTATAAAAAATAAAAGTCCCGTACAAAAAGGCATCCAATACTCGTTCACGGGAAATACATCCATTAGCCAGCGGCCGACACTTTTTACTAACCCCGAAGCAAAAACCAGACTGACGGCCATGACCGCTCCCATAAATTCCGTATATTTTCTTCCCTCAAGGTAGCTGAATACCAACCCCCATATCATTCCTAACGGAAATCCGTTCAAAAAAAGAAAAAAAGCATTCCAAGGGTGTGGACTGACAGCAAAACCAAATAGACCAAGCCAGGAGAGGAGGATGAGCATAACAAGTGATCGGCCACGCCCGGATGCTTTGCTTTCGGCGATGAACCGGATGCCATAAAATTTGCTCAACATATATCCCAACATTTGTATAATGACTAGACAGACCTTATAATCCATTCCGAACAACCTCTGGTCTTCAAATTCTGCTGCTGTGAATGATTTTCGAAAGGCGTACATGCTTGTATAGCACATAAACGCTGCAAACGCTGTGATTACTACGATGAGCTTTCCATTCCATTCGGATAGTCCCCAGCTTAACTTTTTTGTATATGGCATATTACTTGTTAATTCTGCCGCACTCGTGCGTTACCAATCAAAAGTAAAAATCGTACATTACCTATATACTAAACAATTGTTAAGTATTTATAAACTTTTATAAGCGTTGCTCCCGAATAAAAAAAAGGACCACCATGTAGGTAGTCTCTTTTGGTATTTGTGCCGATTAATTTGTAAGTATGGGTAGAACCTCCCGTAAACTGTTCGCTATTAATTCGGGTTGAGCCGTTGCTAATTGTTCCCAGGTATGCGCGCCAGTGGTGACGCCTATGTTTAGGCTACATCCGGCATTTTTACCTTCTTGTATGTCGATGGTGGAATCTCCTATTTTCGCTACGGTTGCACCCGATGGAATTCCAAAGAGATGCATGGCGTGTAGGATCATGTCTGGGTGGGGGCGGTTGTTGGCTACATCATCGGCGGTCACCAAGGCATCAATCGTATTGCCAATTGTCCATCCTAACTTCGTGAGGAGCGCTTCTGCCGTGGAACGATTGTAGCCCGTGTTTAAAACCACGCGTATTCCCCGCTGCCTTAGACGGGCAAAAAACTCTTCGGCGTATGGTTGGGGACGGATAACTGCGGTGCGGTACGTATCATCTAATGACGCCAGAAAATCGTCAAAAATTGCTTCGATACGTTCTTGCGGAGTTGGTCCGGCATAAGCAGAGATGATCGATTCGATCGCCTGTTTCTTTTCTTTTCCTGCGCCTTGGGCTAGCACCTGTTCCAGACTGAAGTCGTAACCTGCTTTATGGATTGCTCGCTGAAGTGTCTTATACACCAGATTATCCTCTTCGATTGTCGTTCCGGCCATATCGCAGACCACCAAATTAATGTCCGTTTTATTTTTCTTGGATTCCATATTGTATGCGTTATTGTATGCGTTCACAGTAAACGAATAGAGCTACAAAAGTAAGTAATTGTTTAGTATTTATAAAATAATAGACGATTTTTAATTTTGAAGTGCGTTAAAATGGCTCAATGAATAACCTGTATTTGTTTTTGTTTATGTTTACTAAACATGGTAGTGTTAAAAAAAGCGGCTTTTAGCCGCTTTTAGGTTAATAGGGTTTGGATAGGGTCTTGTTGTTGCAGAGGAAGGACTCGAACCTTCTGACACCCCATATGCTATGGTATGCTCTGCTCATGTTTCTCCACGAAACTGCTGCAAATGTACGTGTTTCTATGCCACGATTATACGAGAAAGAGAATGGTAACAATTTCTTCGCGTAATCTTAATCTAGAAGGCGATTGCTGGTTTCTGTTGGAAAGGATAAAAAATGTTAAATCGTTGAATTCCGAACGGGACACATCGTTTTATGTTGAAATAAATGGGTAATTTCCCTGATGCAACTCTCTAAATTTTTGAAATTAAATAAGCTCATTTTTGTTTTTTTTCCGCAATTGTGGATCAGTAATTTGGCGATTTCGGTGTTGATTGTCGTCTTGTCGTTACAGCTTCGTTTGGCATGGGACTGGAACTATTTGCATTTTTTTTTGTGGATGAAGCTAACAGGATATGGACTATCTATTCTTGTTGAGTATTTCTTTTATAGGCAGAAAAGGAGCTACTTTATAAAGAATATCGGATTTAGTTATCGACAAGTATATACGACATTATTTTTGACCGACTTATTATGCTTTTATATGTTATGCGTGATGCGGAGTTACTATTTGTAGAAAGCCCGGTATTTTACCGTCGAGGCAATAAAGTATTGAATGCTATATACCTGTCTGTGCAAGAAGGAGAAATTGTAGGTTTGTTGGGACGCAATGGTTCCGGGAAATCAACGCTGCTGAACATCATTTTTGGAAGCTTACGCGCGCCTGATGCCTACTTGCGGTTCAAAGGGACACGGTTTAAGCAAGGCTATCGAACAGCTGTCATAGGGCTGTTGCCACAATGCGGATATTTGCCGCTTGATTTCCGGTTGAAAAAACTTGTTTCGTTTTTTGATATGGATGTGCCCCGTTTTTTTCGAATACCTTTTATCCGAAGCGCAAACACATATTTGGGCGAATTTTCGGTGGGGGAGCGGCGGCTGCTGGAAACGATGCTACTACTGTGTAGTACAAAGCCGGTTCTATTATTGGACGAACCATTTGCCGGATTAAGCCCCGTTCAGGTGGAGTGGTTGCGCGAACAGCTGTTGATAACAAAAAGAAATAAGGGGATCCTCTTAACGGATCATCGATATCAAGATGTAATGGAGGTTAGTGATCGCACTATCCTATTAAAACACGGAAATGCGATACCGATCCGTAGTCGGGACGATCTTGTGTTTCATCAGTATTGTAAGCTTTGAGACGTGGACGGAGCTCTTGCGGGTGGTAACTGTAGGAACACGTTTACCCGCATAGCGCACGTCCTGTGCACTATGCAGGGGCGTATAATCCGGTGGATGGGACTGTGGGCTAGGGAAGAAGATCGTATACACGGACGTAATCTACTTCTAGTTTAGCAGGAAAAATATCGTCGCTTACCCCTTGGCTTCCTCCCCAGTTTCCACCAATCGCCAAATTGATCAGCCAATGAAATTTTTGATCGAAAGGCCATACTTCGAATCCAGTCTTCTCATTGGTAAAGTGGAAAATTTCCAGGTCATCGATAAAACCTTTGATATATTCCGGCGTCCAGTCGACGCGATACGTGTGAAACTCCTGGGAGGCATGCGCTATCTTTTTAGTTGCTGTTTTTTGGGTGTTAATGGAATGATGATACGCTTTGGTGTGCACGGAGACATGAACTACGTCTTGGTCGTAACCTACGTGCTCCATAATGTCTATCTCTCCAGAGCTGGGCCAGCCACCATATGTCCACGTTGTCGGTAACATCCAGATCGCCGGCCAGGTTCCTCGCCCGGTAGGTAGTTTGGCACGTGCTTCAAATCGTCCATAAAGAAAATCACCCTTTCCTTTGCTGACAAGTCTTGCGGAAGTATAATTCATTCCACCTTTCTGTTCTTTCCGGGCCGTAATCTGTAAGACTCCGTTCTTAACCAGTACATTCGCGGTATTAGCCTCGGTGTAATATTGGAGTTCATTATTTCCCCATCCTTGGTGTTTTGACCCGACATCATACGACCACTTGCTTTGGTCGGGTAAGCCATTATAGTTAAATTCGTCTGCCCAAGAGGGTGTGTTGCTAAATGCATAGTTGGTGGGGGTAGGTGATTGATCGGTGGGGTGATCGTTTTGTACAAAGAATGGAATGTTCGCCGTTGCAACATGGTTATGTCCGTCGGAAACGTAAACGAACAATCGGTAGGCGCCCCCTGTATGCGGTGTGGTCAATTCGGCTTGTTGATGGGATAGGGCTTGCACATGACCCTGCAATGCCTTCGGGCGGCTCTCCCGATCACCGCCTTCTTTTAGGTCTGTGCTTTCCGGCAATAATTCCCAACGCGTTTGCAGGTCGTCATTGTCGGGATCGTTAACAACGAGACTGAGTGGATATTTTTGGTCAGGCTGTAAGTAGATAAAATCCGTGGCTTTTTTGTTATCGAGCAGTGCAGCGTCTAGATGGGGAGCTCTGTTTTTAGGCCATGTTCCTTTCCACAGATACTGCATGACGTCGATAACCTCACTTTCCTCGCCTTTCTCCGTGAAAAGTCCATACCAGGTTGGGGTTCGTTCCTGTTTCTGTCCCCATAAAAAAACATAAGATCCGACACAATGATTGTCCTTGGCGATAGAGGCTTCGTATCGCGCCTTGTACACAGCAGCCTTTTCGCTACTGCTTTCTTCGATAGATGCTTTCCAGGGAGTTTGTAGGCTTTCCCAGTGACCAGTAGGGCCCCATTCGGTGACCATATAGGCTTTATCCCACCCCGCTGTTTTTAGTTGCTGTGGAACGGACGCTAACCCACCGTAAACTTGTACAGCGATTAGATCCAGTGCAGAACATTTTGTCTTGATGAGGTCGATTTCTTTTTTATTGATGCCTGCCAGCATCGTGGTCACGAGGTGATTGTTATCCAATTGCTTGATCATGATTGCCACCTCATTAACGGCATCCCATACCTTCGGATTGCTATAGTGTAAGTTCAATTCATTACCAATACCCCATGCCAGCAGAGCGGGATGATCTTTGTATTGCTCAACCTCTCGGCGCACACGCTGCAATTGTTCTGCGACAGCCTTGGTGTCGTTGTAATCGAAACCATGCCGTTCCACGCCCATTTGAAGACCGAGTGTGACCGTTAATCCTAAGCGATGGGCTTCGTCCAGTATTGTTCCAGCATCCTTGGTGCTCCACGTGCGTACAGAATTTCCTCCGTAGTCGCGTAGCTTTTCCAATTGTCCGGTACCGCCAGCACCTTTAATGAAATAAGGGTTGGCGCCCCGTTGTATTCGAAATCCATCATCGGTTTGAACAATTTGTGTTTTCACAGCTCCATGCGGTTGGGCAACTAAACCGTTAGACAGGTAGCTCATAAAAAAAAAGAGAAGGGTAATTAGGGGAAATATCTTGGTAAACATAGTTGTGAAAATAGATGAACAATTTAAAAATACGAAGTCCGTGTAAGGCATCGCTGTGTACGAAGTGGCCGGGGAGAGGACACGGCGAAGCAACTACACGTTTTTAGCGCATCCAGTTACCTCGTCCTGTTCCCTAAGTTGTGGTCAAAAACGATTTTATACGTTTTAGCCACGGCCGATCACTTATTTAAAATTAGCATTCGCATCAATCTGTGTTTGTGGAATGGGCAAATATTCGCTTTGTCCTGGTACAAACTTGGCGCCAAATACCTGTTGTGCCCGGCCCGTGCGTACGAGATCGTTGAATCGTTCTCCCCACCATTCACAGGCAAATTCTGCCCGACGTTCTTCCAGGATTTGGTCTAGCGTAACACCAGTGATTGGCGGAAGCTGCGCACGTTTACGCACGATTCCGAAGGGTTCGTCTCCGTTTTGGCCCTTGCGTACTTTCGCTTCCGCGTTCAAAAGCAATACATCCGCATAACGTAAAATCCGTACGTTGTTGTTCGCTCCATATTCAAGTCGTCCCTCCGTCATCTGCGATGTGGGAAGATAGGCTTTTCCATTAAAGTATTTAGTGCCGAAGGGGTTGCCGTATACACGGTCGCCACTAGGCGTAACAGCAAAAGTAGCCGGGTCGCCATTCACACCGCAATGTAATATTGTCGTTTTTAACCGGGTGAGGTCGCCACGCTCTGTGAGAAAATCTACAATATTCTGGGATGGGGGGATCCATCCGGCGCCGGAGATCGCACTGCCTCGTTGGTCGCCTGCTGGCCCTTGCCATTTGAAGAATGTTCCCCAATCCACTCCAGGACGCACGATATCGCCGGTGGGCAGGCCAAAATCAGAGTATTGTAGTTCAAACAACGACTCATTGCTCAGTTTGCCTTCGATTTTAAAAAGCTGATAGAAATCCGCAAACAGCGAAAATTTATTGCTACCGATAATCTGGTTTGTCGCCTCCAGGACATCATTCCAAAACGGGCTGCTATTGTCTGCTCCGGCTAGGTCGGCGGCCGCTTTAGCCTTCAAAAGAAGCGCTGAATAACGTGTGACCGCGCCTATATGTTTTGATTGGTTTGGTCGGGCATCTTCCAGATCGGGGATAGAAGCGTTCATCTCGTCGATGATAAATTGCCGGACCGCAGTTGCGGTACTCTTTTCGATGGTCGTAAGACGCGCGATATCGCCGCTATCCGATAAGATGGGAACATCACCGAATAGGCGGGACGCCATTAAATGCGCATAGGCGCGCAAGAAACGTATTTCCGCTTTATATTGTCTATTTAACGCCTGCGCTGCGGCATCGCCGGAAGGGATGTGCTGGGCGAAGAGGTCAAGCTCCATCAAGGCATTATTCGCAGTTATGGCAAGACTATAATAACTGATCCAGGATTGATTCAGCCCCCAGTAGGACTGGATCGTCACGTCTCGTTGGAAATTTTTTATTCCCATGAGTTCAGGATTGTCGTTCGGGTTTGGTGCCGCCTGTTGATAGTCATCGTCACGCATACAGCGAATAGAGAGATCTATCCAATGGACGAGGTTGTCGTCGGAAGCGGCACGGTACACCCCCGACACCGGAGCATACATCAATTCCATGTTGGTGTAATCTATTTCCTCTGATCGTTGCTGATTTTCTAAAGGTTGGTCTAGAAACTTTTCACAGCCACTCCATAATATACCGAAGGCAATGCATCCTCCAAGTACGATATACGTATATAATTTCATGATATCTTCTATTTAATTGATGATTAGAAACTTGCGCGGAATCCTAAACTGTAGGTTGCCGATATGGGGTATACGTTCGCGTCATAGCCCATGCCCGATACTTCTGGCGTAAAGCCGTTATACTTCGTAAAAATAGCCGGACGATCCGCTGTAGCAAAAATGCGTACTGGGATGGATTCCCTTACTTTAAAGCTATATCCGGCTTGTATATTCTGAATCCGTATATAGGCACCGCTTTCCACAAAGAAAGAGCTCGCCTGCAGGTTCCACGACGCTACACTTCCCTTTGCGGATGGGTAGGTGTTTGAGGATCCTTCGCCAGTCCATAATCCTTCAACAAAGGCAGCGTCGGCATTCATTTGGGGATATTTACGACGCATGGCTCGATTTAAGTTGTGTATCGTATTGCCGGTGACACCCTGGAGCGCGATGCTCATATCAAACCCTTTGTAGTCGAGTCCGATTTGAAAACCATATGTTAATTTCGGAAGATAGTTTCCAAGATTGATGCGATCTGCTTCGTCGAGTTCGCCATTGTTATTTTGATCTTTATATTTTAAATAACCGGGTTGGATGGGAGCTCCGGGATTGAGTTCATTATAGCGGCGCGCGATTGGATCAGCTTCTATCTCTTTTTGATTTTGATATACACCGGCTACTTCATACCCATAGTAATAATTAATCGGTTGATTTTCTTCGATTCGGGCGGGGAATTCTGCAGACCACTCCGGAAAGCCATTCATGATGTTATCCAGTCCGCCCAGGTCAAGAACGCGATTTTTTAAGGTGGTCATATTGGCGCCGATGTTATAACCGAGTGAGCCGACCTTGTCTTTCCAGTCTATACTTATTTCCCATCCGCTATTTGCAACCGTCCCCCAGTTGCCATATACACGGTCCCACATAAAAGGTATCGGTCTGCTGAACGCGAGATCTTTTGTTTTACGGTGGTAATAGTCTACTGTGCCGCTCAACCTATTACGGAGTAAGGCGAAGTCGATACCGCCATCCCATTCTTCCACGACTTCCCATCGTACTTGCGTGAAGAAGCGATTGACACGGTATCCGGGTACACGGCTTCCGTAGGTTTGGCCGATACTGCCAAATATGGCTGAATTGTTGTTCCCAGAATTGACAATAGCATAACCTGCATTAGGCTGGATGCCATCATTTCCAAGCAATCCCCAGCTACCGCGGATTTTTAGCAGATCGAAGAGCGACTGTCTCTCCATAAATTTCTCCCGACTCAGCACCCAACCCAGGCCCACGGACGGAAAGTACCCCCATTTGGTTTGATATTTTGAGCTCCCATCCGCGCGGAAGGTTGCCGTTAGTAGGTAGGTGTTATTATAATCGTAGGTTCCGCGTGCAAAAAACGAGATACCAGAATTCCGGAATCCATTCTCGCCATACCCAGTTGCTGAGCCGATTCCCTGAGCACCTTGTCCGGCGTACCAAAATTCCGGTGATTCGGGCACATCATTCGCAGATACCCAAGTTTCCCGCCAGCGTTCTTCACGGGTGGACTGTCCCAATAAAACGCTCCAATGATGATCGGCAGACGCATCACGATACGTTAAGAGGTTGTCAAGTATATAGTTCGTGTTCTGCGCTTGTGCCGATCTCAAATACGAACGATCACTACGCTGGTCATTGTCTATATAATACACCGGTGTATAGCTGGTATTGTGCGTCGATTGATAGCGGTTGCTAAGCTGAGACCGAAACGTTAGTTTATCTTTCCAGAGTGCAAGATCTACATAGAAACTAGGCAATACCTGTATTCCTTTTCGTTGGTTGTTATTATAGTAGGCCGTGGCGATTGGGTTATTAAACCAAAAACCGGTGGGTATTCCTATGGCTGCGCTACTCCCAAATTTTACCGGCTCGGCGAGCTCCAGCGCGGGGTCATAAGCTGGATAGAGCGGGGAAGCAAAGTAAGCTTGTCGGAAGGCAGCGTTGTTGGGTAGAAATTCCTTAAAATTGTTTACATGAGCGGTAAATCCAATCTTCAGCCAAGAGGTAACTTTTGCTTCTGTTTGCATGCGAAGATTATACTTCCTGTGAAAATTCTCAGCATCCATAATTCCCTTCTGATCCAAATAGTTTATTCCAAACGAATACGAGATGTGCTCGCTTCCACCTTGTATGTCTAAATTATGGTTGGTTAATACAGCTTTCGAACGAAGGAGCTCTTTATACCAATCTGTACTGACAGCGGGATTTGTTGCATCTCCTCCAAATTTGGTGACCGCATTGTTGACAATGTAGTCGTCCCCCTTTGCCAGGGAATAGGCTGCAAATTGTGATCCATTGGCCATTTTTAAGATGTTCGTAGGAATCTGGAAACCTGTGTAACCATGGTATGTTACTTGCGGTTTCATCTGCAAACGCCCTTTTTTCGTGGTGACGATGATAACGCCATTTGCCGCCCGTACTCCATAGATTGCGGCACCGGATGCATCTTTTAAGACGGACATGTCGGCAATATCATTTGGGTTAAGGAAGTCAATGTTGTCCATAAACATACCATCGACCACATATAGCGGATTCTCGTTGTTGAAAGAGCCAACACCGCGGACCCGTACGGTTGGTGTAGATCCCGGTGCACCCGAGCTGACAACCTGTACACCGGTGACGGCTCCTTGTAAGGCGTCCATTGGCGACGATACTGTCCGTTTTATAGCATTATCCATATTTACGGTGGCTACTGGAGCGGTTAAATCTCCTTTCCGCTGCGTACCGTATCCCACGATGACGACCTCATCCAAATGCAAATCGGCATCGGGCTGAAGTTGTATATGAATAATGTTGGTGCTAGCAGACACTGTAATGGGCCGGTATCCTAGAGCGGATATGACCAAGGAATCTGCAGAAGCTGGAATGCGCAGGCTGAATTGTCCGGCCTCGTCACTGCTCGTGCCAATAGTTGACGCATTCTTTACTGTAATGGAAGCAACCACGGGGGCAGCTAGATCGTTCGTTACTTTGCCTGTCACCGTTCTGTTTTGCGCATGGGCTCGTCCCAAAAAACAAAAGAAAGAGGTGATCATAGCAAACAAGAGTAATTTGTTTTTCATGTACACTCAAATTAACATTGGAAATTTTTGTTTATAAATCAGTCTGTCAAAATTAGGTGTGCTGATCAGAATCCGCGTGCATAGGGGTACATCATTTATACATCAAAATGGTCTATTTTCCGCATTTTGCTATATTTGTGATACATCAGTGTTACATCACGTACTTTATAAACCAAATGATAAAATATATACACCTTTGTTTATTATCGGTCTTTCTCCTGCTGCATTATGCGGCAATAGGACAAAATCCGTTAGGAATTCCGCTGGTGCAGAATTACAACAAAATGCACTTTCAGGGTGGCAGCCGTACGTGGGACATTAAGCAAGATAGTCGTGGTATTATGTATTTTGCTAATAATGAAGGTTTGTTTTCTTTTAACGGGAAGTATTGGAAAAAGTACGTATTACCAAACCATACCGTCGTCCGGTCCATTTTTATTGATGACCATGATCGGATCTATGTAGGCGGACAAGGCGAATTCGGCTATTTCGAGGCGTCGGCTGAACCGCGGCTGAAATATGTTTCCTTAAAATCTCTGCTTCCGGCAGACCAGCAGAATTTCGCCGACATTTGGCATACGGTGGGATTCGGACGCTCAGTGATGTTTCAAGCCACTACGATGATTTTTGAATTTCGCGATGATCAAGTACGTAGCCATGCTGCTAAACGTGTGTGGGATTTCCTAGGGGGGGCAGGTGGACGGCTGTTTGCCCAAGATCAAGCGAATGGTCTATTGGAGTATAAGGATGGGCATTGGACGTCCTTAGCGGACAATAGGCATTTTGACGGGGCAAAGATAGCTTCTTTGGTGGAGATGGGGCGTGATAGCTTACTTTTTACAACCTTGACCAACCGAAGTTTTCTCCTGCACGGAAACAAGATAACAAAGCTGTATATGGACGGTTGGACAGACTTATACACACCGTCCCTCGCCAAAATAGACGATACAGAGTATGTGGTCGCTACAGCTACGGAAGGTTGCGTTGTTCGGGATCAACAGGGGAAAGTGGTTCGTCGGATCGGTGTGGTGGAGGGTTTGCAGAACAAAAATGTCTCGGTGGTATTCGTGGATCGGGATAAAAATATATGGGCCGGTGTGGACAATGCTATTTCGGTGATCAACTACGGTAGTGCAGTGCGCTATTTTCGGCCCAATGCGACCCATGATGTTACGGGCTATTCGGTGCGCGTGTTTAACAATGAACTCTATCTCTCTTCCTCGAACGGTGTATATGTTACGCCTTTGCAACCCAACTATTTGGATCATAGCCTTTCTCCGGGACAATTTACGTTGGTTTCCGGTAGTGATCGAGGAGAAGCTTGGCGATTGGAAGAACTGAACGGAGAATTACTGCTCGGTCACAATCGTGGTTTATTTCGAATTGTGGATCATACGGTGACACCTATTGCTGAAGGTACTGGATCCTGGCTGGTGCTTCCGCTGGCATCGGTGTATCCGATTACACAAACGCTCGTAGGTACCTACGGGGGGATTAATCTGTTGCACTATGCTCCAGGTCGATTTTGGCAAGTGCGCACATTGACTGGTCTCCAAGATTCGTATCGGTTTTTGGAATTGGATGGAGAACAAATTTGGGCATCCCATCCGTATCGCGGGATCTATCAATTGCACTTGAATGCAGATAGAACGGCTTATCAAGCACGGTTGTTTACCGAAGAAGATGGTTTACCTTCGTCGTATCAAAATTATGTGTTTAAAATTAAAGGAAGGATCGTTTTCGCGACAACAAATGGCCTATACGAGTTCGACCCTGAAGGGAAGCGGTTTGTGCCGTCCCGCCGATTCTCGGTTTTTAAGGGCATGTCGATTAAATTCTTGAGAGATGATACGGAAGGTAATATTTGGTTTTGTAGTGGCAGTCGAATAGGTGTCGCAAGCTATAAAACAGATAGAGGTGTGTATGCGTTGACTTATTTTCCCGAAATAGAAGGGCTTAATACCTCTGGGTTTGAAAATATTTATCCATTTAACACGCAAAATGTTTACATCGGCTCCGAGAAAGGGGTGATCCATGTAAATTATCAAAAATATAGGAATAGGACGGTGAAGCCTGCTGTTTTGTTGACTTCTGTTGTTGCGACGGCAAAAAAAGACAGCATTATCTTTGATGGGTATAGCCCTTTGAAAACGGATACAGTGTCGGCATTGTTTGATCCGGAGGTGAACGAATTGGACGCAAATTTCGATTCGTTTGTGTTTACCTTCGCCGGGCCTAGCTACGGTATACACGGACAGCTGGACTACTGTTACTGGCTAGAAGGATACGATACCGATTGGTCGGTGTGGACATCGAACACCGAGAAGGCATATACCAACCTTCCAAGTGGAACCTACACCTTTAAAGTGAAATCCAGAAACAATTTACTTGAAGAATCCCCTGTTGAAACGTTTACGTTCGTTATCCGGCCTCCTTGGTATAAAACCGTTTGGGCATTATTGGGGTATTTACTGTTGATCCTAGCCATGATATATTTCGTTTTTCGGTGGCAACAGCAAGCGTGGCAAGCGAAGCAAGAAGAGTTCGATAAAGAAATGAAGCAGCTCCGGTACATTCACCAATTGGAGATTGAGAAGAATGAAAAGGAAATTATGAAGTTGCAAAACGAAAAATTGGAGAGTGAAGTACAGTCGAAGACAAAGGAGTTAGCTAATGCTAGTATGCAGTTGATGGAGAATTCCGGCGCGCTCAGTAAATTACGCATCGAATTGACCAAGTTGGATATCGGCGATCGGGATAGCGACGACGTGAAAAGAATTACGTCCTTGTTGAAGGATGTGGAGAAAAATACGACGCATTGGGATCAATTTGCCTCGCATTTCGACGAATTAAACGACGGTTTTCTTCACCGGTTAAAATTAAAACATCCCGCCCTTTCTAGGAACGATTTAAAGGTATGTGCTTATTTACGGCTAAATTTCACCACCAAGCAGATTGCGCAATTGCAGAGTATTTCGGTTCGCGGTGTCGAAATCCATCGATACCGGATCCGAAAGAAGCTTGCTATAAAAACTGAGATGTCTACACACGATTATTTACTGACGGTTTGACGCAGGCGTTGCCCGCGCGGATCCTGTAACCAAAAAATACAGCATTTTAATCGTATTGTGCAGGTAAGCACGCGGCCTACTACTTAACTTTGTATAGTAAACCTACGAGCAGAGATATTTATAGACCATCATTAAGGAATGAAAAGAAAACTATGGGTCATTGCTGTATTGACCGTAATCGTCGCCGTTGTCGGGGTCTTTGCCTTCGGAAAGGAAGAGCCGGTAGACTTCAGCGCAGACGTGAAGCCTATCCTAAATAAACACTGCATTACGTGTCATGGCGGCGTGAAAAAAAGTGGCGGATTTAGTCTGCTTTTTGAAAACGAGGCCTTTGCAAAGGCGGAATCGGGCAAACCAGCGATTATCCGCGGCGATGCAGACCATAGCGAATTTATTCGTCGGTTAACGTCGGACGATCCCGAATTGCGAATGCCTTATAACGCCCCGATGCTCAGCGATGCGGAAATCGATATCCTGAAACGTTGGATCAACGAGGGAGCGAAGTGGGGAGAACACTGGGCGTATACTCTACCTGCAGCTGTAGAGGTGCCCAAGCCATTTTCTTTTGCACGGCTTTTGGGATTGGCACCGAAGGGAATCTCGAATGACATCGACTATTTTGTACAAGATAAATTTGCGGAAAAGGGTCTCTCCTTTTCGGAAGAGGCTGACAAAGAGACACTGTTACGTCGGGTTTACCTTGATCTGATCGGTGTGCCTCCGAGTTTGGACGAGACCGCGGCTTTTTTGCACGACAGGCGGGACGACGCCTATCAACGACGCGTAGATAGCTTGTTGTCACAGCCGCAATATGGCGAAAAATGGGCCTCCTGGTGGTTAGATATGGCACGCTATGCAGACACCAAAGGTTATGAAAAGGACGGGTCGCGTGAGATCTGGGCATATAGAGATTGGGTGATTAAAGCGTTCAATGCGGACATGCCCTTTGATCAGTTTACTATCGAACAACTGGCTGGGGATCTGCTTCCAGACCCAACGAAAGATCAGTTGATTGCCACGGCGTTTCACCGGAATACGATGAATAATGACGAGGGGGGGACGGATAGTGAGGAGTTTCGCGTAGCCGCCGTGTTGGACCGAGTTAATACTACGTATCAAGTTTGGCTGAGTACGACCTTTGAATGTGTGCAATGCCATAGCCATACATACGATCCGTTCAAATTTGAGGAATATTACAAGTCGGTAGCTTTTTTTAATAATACGCGCGATGAAGATACGCAGGGTGACCATCCTAAGTTGCGGTTTTACAATGTGCAAGACGAACAACGTATCGATAGTATCAAATATTGGTTATCCAACAATGGCGGCGCCAGCCTAGTGAAATCGACAGATCTCTTTCTCCATACATTGGAACCGAAAATCCATGCCCATTATAGCGATCAGCTTATAAATGGCGCATTGTATGATACCAAGTGGTTGGGAGTGCGCCATGGCGGAAGTGCCCGTTTGCGCGACGTGAGTCTAGCAAACAAAAAGCAATTCTACATGAACTTTTGGACAGGTGCTGGCGGAGGAACGTTAGAGATCAGGAAAGGCAGGCGCGACGGGGAGCTGTTGGCAACGGTGGATATTCCGGTGACCAAGGGCAGACAAGTCCTCGTATCGCCTTTGGCAGAACAAACGGGGAAGCACGATGTATACCTGATTTTTAAAAATTCTTCGTTGCCTGCTGACCAACCGGTTTGCATGATCGAATGGTTTGCTTTTCGAGACGGATTTCCTACATCGGGCGCAGGGGCGGAAGGGGAAAAAATGCAAGCCACCTTCCTGCAGCTTGTCAATAGTCAACCTGCGAGTGTGCCGATTATGATTGAGAATCCAACCGAGATGCGGAGAAAGACGTTCGTGTTTGAGCGTGGAAATAGGTTGACTCCAGGATCCGAAGTACAACCCATGGTACCGGAGTCTCTGAACGATTTTCCCAAGGATGCCCCTAAAAACCGTTTGGGATTTGCCCAGTGGGTCGTGAGTAAAGATAATCCATTGACAGCACGTACGGTCGTAAACCGGGTATGGGCGCAGTTATTCGGTCGTGGTTTGGTGGAACCATTGGGTGATATGGGCACACAGAGCACACCGCCTGTTCATCGTGAACTACTGGATTACTTGGCCCTTAACTTGATGCATGCGGATAAGTGGCGTTTGAAAAGCTTGATACGAAAAGTCGTTTTGTCGTCGACGTATAGGCAGTCGTCGAGCTTAAACAGCGAGGACGTGGCGAAGGATCCTGAAAATTATTACCTGGCACGTGGTCCTAGATTCCGTTTGTCTGCCGAACAGATCCGGGATCAAGCGTTGACCGTCAGTGGGTTGTTGAGTGAAAAGATGTTTGGTCCGAGCGTGATGCCCCATCAACCCGACGGCGTGTGGATGACGGTGTACAGCGGCGAATCTTGGGCTACCAGTGCGGGTGAAGATCAATATCGCCGAGGAATTTATACTTTCTTAAAGCGTACCAGCCCTTATCCGTCTTTTATTTCATTTGATGCATCCAGTCGAGAGGTTTGTCTTGTGGATAGGATACGGACAAATACGCCTTTGCAAGCTTTAACCACATTGAACGATCCGGTGTATCTGGAAGCGGCAAAATATCTAGCTGCTAAGATGCAGAAAGAGGGGAGAGGTCACGTAATGTCCACGATAGAAGCCGGCTATAGACACGTTATGCTCAAGGATCCTGCACCGGCCAAAACACTGGCCCTGCAAAAACTGTATGCTGAAGCCGTCGATAACTTTTCTAAAAAACCACACGAAGCGGCTCAATTCATGGGCATAGATGCGACCGCACTAAAACGGGATGACTTGGTTTCGAAGGCTGCTTATATGGTTGTGGCAAATGCCCTGTTAAATCTAGATGAATTTCTAACGAAATCGTAACCGCATGAAAGACATAAATAAACTGATAAAAGAGGCGCAGCAAAAACAGCTGCAGGCGGTCACTAGGCGTCATTTCTTGAAAGAGTGTGTGGCGGGAATAGGGGGGATAGCTTTAGGCGGGTTGTTAGCGAATTGCGGGGATGGCAGACAAGGAAATGACGGCGCTTTTGATTTAAATGCGTTGAACCCTTTGATCCCAAAATCACCTCATTTTCCCGGTAAGGCCAAGAGTGTCATCTATTTGCATATGGCAGGCGCACCGTCGCAGCTGGAGCTCTTTGATTACAAGCCGGCGTTACATAAGCTGCACAACCAGCCTTGTCCAGAATCGTTGTTAGCGGGCAAAAAATTTGCCTTCATACGCGGGGTGCCTAAGATGCTAGGGCCACAAGCGACCTTTGCGCAATATGGACAGAGCGGCGCGTGGGTGTCCGATCACCTACCACATTTCAGTAAGGTGGTCGACGAAGTTAGCTTCTTAAAAGCGGTGCATACAGATCAATTCAATCACGGACCTGCTCAGCTCTTCATGCATACAGGAAGCGCTCGGTTAGGGCGTCCGAGTATTGGTTCTTGGGTAACGTATGGCCTCGGTTCGGAGAATAGCAACCTGCCGGGCTTTGTTGTGCTGACGTCCGGTGGAAAAACTCCAGATGCCGGGAAGAGTGTTTGGGGAAGCGGATTTCTTCCCTCTGTCTATCAAGGGGTGCAGTGCCGGTCGAAAGGAGACCCTGTCCTGTATATTGCAGATCCGGAAGGAATGGGACGCGATCTGAAAAGAAGCGCTATCGATGCCATTAACGCGGTTAACAAAGAAGAATATGACACATTTAAAGATCCGGAAACGTTGTCCCGTATTGCGCAATACGAGATGGCTTATAAGATGCAGGTTGCGGTGCCAGAGGTGATGGACATCGCTAAAGAACCCGAATATATTCATGAATTATATGGTACAGAGCCCGGCAAAGAATCTTTTGCAAACAACTGTCTGCTGGCGCGCAAACTGGTCGAACAAGGTGTGCGTTTCGTGCAGCTTTTCGATTGGGGATGGGATAGCCATGGGACAAACCCTGCAGATTCCATTGACCTCGGATTCCGGAACAAGTGCCGCGAAATTGATCGACCAATGACCGCCTTGATCATGGACCTAAAACAACGGGGATTGTTGGAGGAAACCCTGGTCGTTTGGGGAGGGGAATTTGGCCGTACACCGATGCAAGAGAATCGAGATAATAGCGACATGCCGTTCTTGGGACGTGATCATCATACCGACGCCTATACCATATGGATGGCTGGAGGCGGAATCCGGAATGGTATCAGTTACGGCGAAACTGACGAAATTGGATTCGCAGGAGTGAGTGGGCGTGCCTCGGTGCACGATGTGCATGCTACGATGCTACATCTCCTTGGTTTTGATCATGAAAAATTCACGTATGAATTTCAGGGGCGCCCATTTCGTTTGACCGATGTGGAAGGAAATCTTATTCAAGCTGTTGTATAACGCTTAGCTCATGAAGTATATCTATTTAATAGTGTGTTGCGTTTTTGGACATATCATGTCGCTAAATGCACAAGTATCGTCAACTGCGCCGATCCGGTTTTATTGTACAAACTGGGGCATGCAGGAATCGTGGGACACGTTTTGCGCCCATGTGAAAAAGGCCGGATATGACGGTGTAGAAACCTGGCTGCCGGGTACACCGGAGGAACAACAGGAGATGACCGAAGCGTTAAAAAAACATGGTTTGTCTTTGGGACTTCTTGCCGGCGGAGGCGGTGGTAATTTTGAACAGTATGTCCGAAGCTTCTCGTCCAATTTGGAGACTGCCGCGAAATTCCGACCGGATTATATCAATTGCCATACAGGCAAAGATTATTATACGTTCGAGCAAAATCAACAGTTAATCGAAATCGGTGCAAAAGTTAGTGAGCGTCACCATCTTCCTGTATACCATGAAACGCACCGGGGACGCTTCAGCTTCGCCGCGCACGTGACGAAAAGTTATTTAACGGCAATCCCGGATTTGACATTGGCTTTGGATATTTCGCATTGGTGCAACGTGCATGAGTCGTTGCTCGGGGATCAACAGGAAGCTGTTGCGCTGGCCTTGATGCGGACAGGCCATATCCATGCTCGGATAGGGCATCCGCAGGGGCCACAGGTGAATGATCCCGCTGCTCCTGAGTGGAAGCGTACTGTTGATCAGCACCTCGCATGGTGGGATGAGGTGGTTCGGATTCATAAAATGCAGAACCGGACATTATCCATCACGACCGAATTTGGGCCTGCTGGGTATTTGCCAACTTTGCCGTACACACAACAACCTGTTGCGGATCAATGGCAGCTGAACGTTTATATGTTGAACCTTTTGAGAGCCCGCTATAACAACGAATAATGTTTTTGGAAGAATTAATGACATTTATTGGGCGATGGCATCCCTTATTGGTGCATTTGCCTATTGGTATGTTGGTTTTGGCCTTTGCTATGGCTACCGTGGACCTGTTTCGTAGACGACAACAGTATCTGAGTGCCATTCGTTTTACCTTGCTATGCGGTGCTGTTGCTGCGGTTGTAGCCGCTATTACTGGTTATTTTTTGTCGCGCAACGGAGGGTATGAGGTGGATGTTCTGGGATTTCACCAATGGTTGGGGATTGCCGTTGCTGTGGTCAGCCTAGTCACTCTCCTGTTATATCGGGAAACGCTGGGCTCTAGCCAATGGTGGAGACGGCTTCAGAAACAACGGTTCGGGTTTATGTTGACCATGCTTGTGCTTCTTGGTCTTACCGGACATTTCGGCGGGACACTGACACATGGAGAGGGGTACCTGAAGGATGCTTTGCCTACGGTGATAAAGCATACGTTAGGCATCGCTCAGCCTACTGACGAAATAGTCTCCTTGCCCAATGCGCAAGAAGCGGTGGTTTACCAGGATATAATACAGCCTATTTTAAAACAGCGTTGCCAAAGCTGTCATGGCGAGAAAAAGCAAGAGGGTGGTTTGGCACTGCACAACCAACAGATGCTGCTAAGAGGCGGTGATGGCGGAGCTGTGCTCGCAGCGGGAGACACTGCAAACAGCGTGTTGTATAGCCGTTTGATATTGCCAGAAGGTCATGAAAAACGTATGCCACCGAAGGGACGTACTCCTATTACACCAGATCAGATTAAGCTTATTTCTTGGTGGGTGAGTTCTGGAGCAGACTTTGCGAAGAAAGCAAAGGAACTGGAGCAACCCAAGGAAATTTTAGCCATACTGAACAAATTGGAGGCCGGTCAACAAGTGGAGACCGGTATTTTATATGCGGACTTATCTGTTGCGCCCCCACTTCCGGAGGACAAGGTTAACGTGTGGCAAGCAAAAGGTATTAAGATTATGCCCGTGGCGGCCGATAATAATATGGTTGTTATCAATACGGTCAACTATCCGGAATTCAGCGATGCAGATCTACACGACCTGTTGCAAATAAAGGATAATATTGTCCAACTGAAAATTGGACGCACCGCAATTACGGACGAAGGCATGAAAGCCGTCGCCCAATTCCCTGTATTGTGTCGTCTGCATTTGGAATATACGGGCATAACAGACGCAGGCTTAGCGTATTTGCATCGGCTGAAAAATCTAGCCTACATCAATCTTGTAGGCACAAAGGTCACGGATAACGCGCTGATCCATCTTCGGAAGATTCCGAAGTTGAAGCATGTATACGCATTTCATACGGGGTTACGACATATTGGAGGTAGACAGGAAAGAAGGGAAACAACCGTTGATACGGGAAACTATATCTTGCCGTTTTTGGCATCTGATACGATTACTTACTAAAAATCCAACAGACAATTTAGCTTTTTAATAATATGCAATTGGACGTTTATAAGTAACCATGTAGCGCTGTCGACGGATATCGGGTAGCGATTTTTTTTTCGAATTGTTATGAAGTTTTGTGAATCTTATATGTACTTTTATAGATGAAAAGATAGATACCTATGAAGACAGTTGTCTGGTACGGTGTTGCTCTAACTGCCAATCCATTTGATGAATACATGCATAAGGCGATAGCGGTTTTTTTCGTAGGTTTTGTTCTACTCATGTGCGGAATGACCTGTGGGGTGCATGCGCAAGATTCTCTGAAGTCAGCTTATGTGTCCCGTATGGAATCTTTTTTTCGAGAGTCGTCCAAAACGAGCAGCCGAGAGCTGGAGGAGGAACGGGCCTCCATTCGTCAGAACCAACTTATGGAGGAGGTTAAAGCGTTGGGAGCACAGTCACAATCTTTTCTCAAAAAGGGATACGACTCTGTTCAACTCGTACGGCGCATAGATCAGATTAACCGATGGCACGACATTGCTAAAGATGGTGTTTTTGTGCATATTGGAACAGCTCAATCGTCGAGGAACCTGACCGCCACTTACCATGTGCTTGATGCGTTATCTCTCGAAGTTCTGCGATCGAAAAATCGCATTGATAAATATCAAGAGCAATTATCCGGATTCCGTTTTCATATCGATTCGCTCATGAACGACCGGGCATTTTTTGTGTTCCCCCGGGACTCCGTGGATTTAGCAAATTATGTGCAACGGCTGCGCGTATTGGCGGTAGAGGTTTCGCCCGTGAACCGTAAGCTGAAGCAGCAGATCAATAGCGTTCAGGAACTACAAAATAGAATCAATCTGGAGCTGATGAAGTTACGTGCCGAGATGGAAGAAATACAGTTCTTCCAAGGACGTCTTTCTGATCGAGCGTGGCAACGTGAATTTGTTAATATTTGGGAACCTAGTTCGTTCGACCGTCCTTGGCAAGACATCCTTTTCTTCTCCATGGCAAAAGCAAAGCTAGTATTCCTTTATTACCTTAGGGCACATTGGGGTAAACTTGTGCTGTTTTTACTAATCACCGCAATGGCTGTCGCTTACGGGTTCACATTGCGTAAAGGTGTGCGTCAGAACGGTAACCTTACTGCGGAAAATAGTCTCCTGTTGCGTTATCCATTTTGCTCTGGCCTGACTATTGGGTTTAGTGTGATGCAATTTATTTTTCCGGCACCTCCGTTCGTGTTGACCATAATCGTGTTGATCGCTTGCGCGATACTGGTAAGTTTTATTTTAAAAAATGCGATTACCGGTTATTGGATGTTCGTGTGGATATCGATAAGCATGGCCTTTATTTGTGCGGGTTTGGACAATTTATTGCTGCAGCCCTCCCGTTGGGAACGCTGGATTATGCTAGGAATCTCGGTCTTTGCTGTTGGTATAGGACTCCTTGCCCTACTTCACCGGAGGCAACACGAGGGGCTGAAGGAACGGTGGATATTATATCCCATTGGTGCGATGGTACTTATGGAACTGGGATCCGTATTACTCAATATCTTCGGGCGCTTTAACCTCAGTAAAGTATTGCTTATTGCCGGATTGACGAACGTGGTGGCGGCCGTCGTTTTTCTATGGGTGTTGCGATTGGTTAATGAAGGGCTGAAGTTTGCTTCGCTGCTGCATAAGCAGCAAGAGCGTAGACTATTCTACATCAACTATAACCGCGTTGGTCAACGAGCACCGATGTTTTTCTATGTGTTGTTGATTGTCGGATGGTTTGTGCTTTTTGGCCGTAATTTTTACGAATTTCGATTATTAGCAGATCCTTTAAAAGATTTTTTTCAAACCCAGCACCAATTGGGCAGTTATAGCTTTTCTGTATATAACTTGTCTATTTTTTTTGTGATTATGGTCGGTGCCACGGTGTTATCGAAAATCGTTTCTTTTTTTGCGTCAGATCCACAATGGAATACGCGCGATGAACAACAGCGCCGGAAGTTTCACTTGGGAAGCTGGATTTTGTTGATTCGGATAAGCATTATTACCTTGGGATTGTTTTTGGCATTCTCTGCTGTGGGTATACCTATTGAACAGCTCAGTATTGTGGTCGGTGCTTTGGGAGTTGGGATTGGTTTTGGTTTGCAAACCCTTGTCAACAACTTAGTGAGTGGACTAATCATTGCATTCGAAAAGCCGGTGAACGTTGATGATCAGATCGATATTGGCGGACAGTCGGGAAAAGTGAAATCCATTGGCTTTCGTAGCAGCGTAATTGCAACGGCAGATGGCGCTGATTTGATCATGCCAAATGGCGATCTATTGAATGCCCATGTTGTCAATTGGACATTGGGTGGATATCGTAAACGCTTGCATGTCCGGTTGAATGTGCAGTATGGAACTGATCTCGATCGTGTAAAAACGTTGCTGTTGCATATTATAGATGAAGATGAACAGATTTTAGGATCGCCACTTCCGGTGGTGCAATTTGGTGAAGTTACGGCGCATGCCGTGTCTGTCGACTTATTTTTTTGGGTGCGGACCCTAAAAGACGCAGGGCAGGTAAAAAGCGATTTGGTTTCCAAAATTCATACTATTTTCCAGCGCGAAGGGCTGTCCTTTTCGTTGCCTCTTCAAAAGGTCATCATAGACCAATTCATTAAGCCGGATGTAACCGCTCAGAAACGAAATGACTAAACAATATATGATACACAAAAAGAACCGTATAGGAAGTGCGATCAGCGGGTGCATACTGATGGTCGTTCTGCTGTATGGATGCATCAAAGATGCCCCGTTGAATCCGGAAGCGGACATTGAAACTTTCGAAATTGACCGCAGTCAATTGACTGGCAATGTATTTATCGATCAGATCAATAGAACCATCACGCTAAATCTGACAAAAGACGCTTTCGAAAAGGGTGTCCGTCCGACGATAACTGTATCTGCTGGCGCGACCGTACAACCTGCATCTGGAACCGCCATTACCTTCGATGGGGAGGGGGTAGTTTACGAAGTCACTTCCGCATCCGGTCAGAATAAGAAGCAGTATACCGTGAAAGTGCTCCATGTAGGTAAATGGGATTTTAACTTTGAAACCTGGCTTCGTCACGCAACAGACGGATACGAATATCCCGTTGAAGAAGATGATGTACAATTGTGGTCATCCGGAAATCCAGGCGTAGCCTTGTCCGGTGTCGCTAAACGTCCAGATGCATATCCAACGCGCTCAGGAGAAGGACTTCAGGGTACTCGTGGGGCCGAGCTAGTCACGATAAAAGGGACTTTCCTGTCGGAGTTGATCGGTATCCGTCTATTCGCTGGTTCTTTGTTTTTAGGCGATTTCAATCCCGCACAAGCTCTTCAAAATCCTCTGGCAGCAACGGAATTTGGACAACCCTATGTTGGCTTACCGGATCGTTTTACGGGGTACTATCACTATACCTCCGGTTCGGAATTTATCAACCGGGAGGGTCAGGTTCAAGCTGGAGTGAAGGATAAATGTGATATTTATGCCGTACTGTTCAACGGCCCGGACCGGTTGAATGCAACAAATATCATGACATCGGATAAAGTAATCGCACGTGCACAGCTTCCTGACGGGAGCGACCGGGCAAGTTTTACGAAGTTTGATATTCCTTTTGTTTATGAGCCCGGCGTGGTGATTGGCGAGAATTTGATGATGGCGATCGTCGCGTCGTCCAGTGCTGAAGGCAATCAGTACAGAGGTGCTGTCGGATCGAAATTGGTGGTGGATAGTTTACGCATTGTTCCCAAGTTATGAGATGTTTTTTTAATCAGGTTATCGTAGTTGCGGTCTTTTTAACGCATACTAACGTTCTGTTTGCGCAGGAATCCAGCAGTAAGTTTAGCTGGCGAAATATACAGCACAAAGTCTCCATTGGTTATAATATCGGTGCCACGGCACCCTTTTCGCTGCCCAATACGATCCGTAAAATCAAAAGCTATTCTCCGCTCTTTACACCCTCCCTCGGATATGAAGCTACCTACGAGCTTTCAAATGCATGGCGTGTCGGTACGGGGTTGCGGATTGAAAGCAAAGGAATGCGGGTTACGGATAGTGTACAGTATTTTCATACCATCATATCTGTGAATAATGGTGGAGGCGACGATGGAGGATCGTTCGAGGGAGACTTCACGGGAACGAATGAGACCAAATCTCTGCAAACTTATCTCACGCTACCCGTATTTGCGTCGTATCGGTTCCACAAATGGGATATTAAAGTAGGAGCTTATGCATCTCGGCTACTGTCTTCTTCGTTCGAAGGATCGGTTTCGGATGGTTACATACGGAAAGGAAATTCATTAGGAGAGAAAGTATGGATAGACAGGGCGACATTTGATTTTGCTGATCAAGTTCGAAAATGGGATTGGGGCTTACTCGTGGGAGGAACACGTAAAATCGACGATCGTTGGGAAGTTTCTGCCTTGGCACAGTTGGGCTTACAACCCCTGTTTCCAGACGACTTCCGGGGTGTAGGGTATAAATTGCATCATATGTACGTCAACTTGGGCGGAACCTATCGCTTCTGGTAATCCACAAACAGCGCTGTAGAGAAGGAGCCTGGTGTATATGCATGCATCAGGCTCCTTCTTTTTGCCGTTTTTTAGCCGCCATACCAAGAGTGGGAGTGTTAGCGGCGTATATCCAGTCGATTGCCATCAACGATGTGAACATCGGTCTTTTTTTCGAGATATTAACGGATGTCAGCTTGTAAATATAGGGTATGGCGTCATGGTGGCAGGCATAAAGAGGATAAGGTTCAACTTCTTGATCATATCGTAAATATGGCATCAACGACATAGTGAAGGTTACCTGAATAAAACCACCGTATGCCCGGATGGGAAATGCGCCATTGAAGATCTTTAAAGAATTTTGAGGTCGGCGGGTTTGCTGATCCTCAATTCACGGAGGCGATGTGAAGATCGTATGTGAGAGGCAACTTCTATACTATCGGCGTAACCTTTTGGAAGCAGAAATCAACGCCACCCTTATGTAGCCGGTTTGTTTATGTTAATATCGTATATTTAGTTGCTAATCTTCCATAGAAACGCTCGTTTCTTTTTCTGTTAATTTGTTTAGTTCTTATAAACGTGTTATGATTTAAACCCAAAAATATTAGTTGTAATTATTTATTTTATAGGTTTTAAAATAATGAAGAGCATCGCCTCTTTATAAGTTTTTGTTTAATTTTTATAAATCGAATAGATCCTATAAAATATATTTAGTGTATTATATTGTCTTTCTTCTAGAAATACGACGGCGCTTTTTTGTGCCCAGAAACTTGCGGCAGGCTGCCTAAAAAAAAATGAAATATCCATCCATGAATATAAACTTAAGAGACAATGAATATGACAATTTCTATTGGAATGAGCCTTCGGGATGCACGTCAAAAAGGGAATGCGGACGCCTTTCATTCTTTCGGAGGCAAAAGACAGCGACGAACAAACGGACTTTTTTATCACTTTAAAACACAGCCATGAAACAACTACAGGTTTTTAATTATTGCGTTTGGCGCACAGTCGTTCTCTGCCTGACCGTTTCACTCTTTTCGACATCGGTGCTGGCGCAAGAAAAAAAAATAACGGGTCAGGTTGTGGACGCTCAGACAGGTAAGCCTATTGAAGGGGCCACCGTACAATTAGGCGAATCCGGAACTTCCATTCTGGCATCTGCGGAAGGTGAATTCGAGATCAGTGACATGGGGACAAACACCGAATTGACAGTGACCGCTGTCGGATACGAATCTAAACGTGTGGCTATTCCGACCGATCGTCACGTACGTATTTTGCTTCAAACATCATCTACAAATTTAGAGGATGTGGTTGTGGTCGGGTATGGCACTGTTAAGAAAAGAGATTTAACAGGAAGCGTGGTTTCGATCAAGGGAGCAGAGACAACCAAGGTGCCCGCTTCGAATCCGGTGGAAGCCTTGCAAGGAAAGATCGCTGGTGCAGATATCGCGAGGACGAACGGCTACGCAGGGGCAACACCGAATATACGTATCCGAGGAACGCGCTCCATCGCCAATCCAGCATCTTCGAACAATGTATTGTATATCATTGACGGCATTCAATATGCCAACATGGCGGATGTTAATCCAAATGATATCCAATCGTTCGAAGTCTTAAAGGATGCATCATCCACGGCAATTTACGGTTCTCGTGGAGCTAATGGCGTAATTATTATCACGACCAAGAAAGGGAGTGCAGGGCGTACTGCACTATCGTTCAACGGATATACCGGTATAACGGAAAGCTCTAAATACGGGAAGGTCCAAAGTGGCGAACAATACATTGCTTTTAAACGGGAGGCTTACCGAGCTGCCGGAAAATGGAGCAGTATTGCCGACGATGGCCAAGTCTTTAATGCTCAGGAATTAAAAGCCATCGAGAACAAACAATATATCAATTGGCCGGATTTGATTATGCACAAGGGTTTGCAACAAGATTATAATATAAACATATCGGCGGGCAATGAGAAAACGAAGTTGTATTTTGCTGGTGGCTATTTCGATGAGAAAGGGATTTTAAAAAACGATCGCTTCAAGCGCTATTCTACACGGCTCAATCTAGAGCAAACGCTGAATGACTGGTTAAGCGCGGGAGCGAATGTTTCGTATGCTTTTACGAATAATAACATGCGGAGGGATCCGTTTAATTTAGCTTTCAAAGCTATCCCGTTGGGTGTACCTTATGATGAGCAGGGCAATGTGGTTATTTATCCCGTTGGGGGAACAGAACGTAGTCCGCTTTTAGATGATCAGCCGGGGGAGTGGTATAGTAACCGGAAGACAAATCGCTTTAGTGGAGCCTTTTACCTGAATTTTACGTTAGGGAAAGATATTACCTGGCGGTCCACCTTTTCTACTGTACAGGAAAGTTATGCCGGTGGCACCTATTATGGTAAAAATTCGATTAATGGAAACGGCAGCACGGCACGCGGCGCGATCGCCAATGCGCAAAACAATACGATCAGTTGGGAAAATGTATTGACTTACCGAAAAACCCTGGGCGATCACGATTTGACACTGACCGGGATTACGGCGTATCAGCAAGCGATAACGACTACCAGTAGCTTGACAAGTGATAACCAAACGTTTCCTAGTCAATTAGTCTTTAATTTGAGGTCGGGCATCAATCCAACGGTAGCCAGTAGCTATGTGAAGTGGAATCTGCTGTCTTTCGCTGGACGAGTTAATTACAGCTACAAAGGAAAATATTTGTTGACGATGACCGGACGTGGAGACGGTTCTTCGAAATTGGGGCCGGGCAATAAGTGGGGATTTTTTCCGTCCATTGCTGGAGCATGGCGTATATCAGACGAAGCATTTATGGCTGATCAAACGCTTTTTAACGACCTGAAATTGCGTGCGGGATTTGGGATTTCAGGAAATGACGTGATTGCACCTTATGGCACCCAAAGTGGTCTTACCTCGACAAATTTTGCTTATGGAAATGTACAGGCAATAACGTATACAATTAATCCACTGATCGGGAATCCGGATCTACGGTGGGAAAAGACGAAAACAGTAGACATTGGCGTGGATTTTTCCTTGTTGAACAGTCGATTGACGGGTAGTCTAGGCTATTATGACGCATTGACATACGACTTGATTTCGTCCTATGTCCTGCCGTCTTCTACAGGTGTGAGTACGATTAACCGCAATTTTGGTAAAACTCGTAATCGTGGTTTTGAACTGAGTATGACGGGCCAGATTTTGCGCGACAGCGAATTCACATGGGAGTCTACCATCACCTTTGCGCGAAACCGGGAGAAGATTGTGGAATTGCCAAATGGAAACGTAATTGATGCGGATTATCGCAAAAGTCTTTTGGTTGGGCAGTCTCCCACTATATTTTACGATTACGTAAAAACCGGTATTTGGCAGCAGAACGAAGAGGAGTTGGCGGCGACGTTTGGAGCCTTGCCAGGCGATATCAAGGTGGCAGACCTAAATGGAGATGGGAAAATTACGACAGATGATCGGACAATTATTGGCTCGGCGGTTCCTGATTGGACAGGAGGTTTGAATAATGATTTTCGGTATAAAGGCTTTGATTTAAATATCCTTTTGATAGCCCGCGTCGGCCAATGGATGAGTTCGGATTATTACGCGAAGTATTATAGAAACGCTTCGCAAAACGGAGCGCCGTTTAATTATTGGACGCCAGAGAATCCGTCCAATGACTATCCAAGACCAAACGTTACGCGGCCTATGAATTATATCACAACGCTTACCGAAAAAGAAAATTCGTATGTCAAATTACGCAATATTACGTTGGGTTATAGCCTCTCAAATCAGTTACTAGACCATCTGAAAATTGCGAAGGCACGCCTTTATGTATCCGGTAAAAACCTTTGGTTCTACTCCAAAAATAATCCAGATTTCGATCCGGAAAGTGAGGGAGTGGTGGATCAACCACTGAATAAGATGGTGGTTATGGGACTCAACATTACGTTTTAATTTTTAACGAGCTTATCAAATGAAACAAAATTCATATATCGGATTGGCCATACTAGCCGGCATGGTTACGCTGTCAGCGTGCAATAAGAAGTTAGAAGAATATAATCCGTCTAATGCGACGGAAGAATCGTTGTTCAAGACTGCTGAAGGTTTTGAGACAGCGGTCAATGGGGCATATACCTACAACAGGAATTTGTACGGGAAGGAGGAAGGGTTTGCCTTATTGGAAGCCGGGACCGATTTATGGGCGCCTTCGGCGAAAAATGGAAATTCCACTGTCTTTGGGTCTTCCCCAAATCCCGCGATTACGACGTACAGCGGACTGTTAGCGGATAACTATTGGGTAAATACCAATCTCTGGACGCCTTGCTATGCGGCGATTAATCTTTGTAATACTGCTTTGGGCCGTATTGACGAAGCGGGGCTGACACCTGCGCGTCGGCAATCAGCTGAGGCGGAATTGCGCTTTATGCGAGCTTGGTATTATTTTCTGTTGGTACAGGCATTTGGCGATGTGCATTTTACACTTGAACCAACAAAAGGAATGGTAACGGTAGCTAACCGCACGTCGGTTGTGACGGTATACGAACAGATTGTAAACGATATGCAATTTGCGGCGGGAAACCTTCCGGTGACAACGGCGGACTACGGCCGGATAACCAAGACCGGCGCTCTGGCTATTCTATCCAAGGTTCTCTTGACGAAAGGCGATTATCAAGCGGCCAGTAATTTGGCCAAAGTGGTGATCGACGAATCCGGACAAGGCTTATTGCCAAGATACGCTGATTTATGGCAGATGGCCAATGAAACAAATAACGAAGTCCTATGGGCCGTAAATTATGCAACGAACCTTAACTTGAATGCCCCGTCGGGCAATAGCGGGCATCGTGGACATAGCCTTTTCTTGATGGAATATAGCGATTTGCCAGGAATGAAGCAAGATGTTGTTAATGGTTTTCCGGAAGGTAGATGGATACCAACACTGCATTACCTGGATTTGTTCAATGAGGCGATAGACAGTCGTTTTGATGCTACATTTAAACAGGCGTGGCTTGCGAATAACGCATCTACTATTCCAGTGTGGACGGTAGAAGAGGTCTCACATAATCCAGCTTTAGCCGCGCGTGTGGGCCAACCAAAGTATACCGTCGGTGATACCGCAATATGGATAACCAAAAAAGTACTCCCCAATGCAGATCAGCTGTATACACATCGTTATCGTTACAAAACCTATGACCGGGATGATTTGTACAATAGCAATGGTACAGTGAAGAATATTAGGCAATATTTTTCCCTAAAGAAGTTTGATGATCCCACCCGTGCGACCGCCGCGGAAACCAACAGTGCACGTAATGCACCGATTATTCGGTTAGCAGAGGTTTACCTCAACGCTGCGGAAGCTCAATTCCGACTGGGTAAATTGGATTCGGCAGCACGTTTTATCAATAGTGTACGACGTCGCGCGGCACTTCCTGGGCATGCGGATGCTATGGAAATAACGGGAGCGATGGTGACGACAGATTTTATTCTGGATGAGCGTGCGCGTGAACTCGGTGGAGAACAGACTCGATGGTTTGATCTTAAGCGGCTCGGCCAACTGGAGCAGCGGGTTAAAATGACGAATCCGGATATTGCGGCTAATATACGGCCGTATCACCTTTTACGTCCTATCCCGCTTGCGCAATTGGGGGCTGTGACGAATAAGGACGAGTTTAAACAGAATCCAGGTTATGAATAATATAGCATAGCATGGCCAGAAACAGCACGTTGTTTCAAAAAAATGATGGAGGACACTGTTTATGAAGTAGGTTAGGAGGCTGTTGCGAAACACCCTCCTTTTGCATTACGGGCGGCCACACCGCCAACAGCAATGTTCGATTGCTGTACGCCATCTTTGTCTCGCTCAATTTTGGGACGGTGGAGTTCGTTCAACCTCAATTAAGATGGAAGCATCTTTGCCAACAGCGCATAGCGATGCGGTAAATCTTCGTTGGTTGATCCTGAAGAATTCCCGCCTCAACCATGGATCCGAAGCATTGCCTATTCGCACTTATTCTGTCGAATGGATTAGACCGCTTGTTTGAGCTCTACTTGTTCTCCTTTAGCTAATGGGATTACGTATCGGCCGTGTTCTTGTTTTATTGAACGACCGTCGGCATGGGTCAGCTTCTTGTTGAAAAGCAGGACTAGTTTCCCTGTTCGCTCCGCGCGGATCTTTAGTGACTGGAGCCTATCGTTTTTTTGTTCGGCACTGATCAGGAATCCTCCGATTGTTCTAAAATTATGAAAGGAGAAATTTTTCCAACTTGTTGGAACTGCCGGAAAAAGTTCCACATAATTGCCTTTGCTTTGTAACAATATTTCGTGGATACCTTGTGCGAATGCGAAGTTCCCCTCTAAGGTGAAGGGGCGGTATGTGAAAGCAGAGTACTGGCCGCCGCGTTGATCGCCGTTCAAATGAAAAGAGTTGACTGAACAAAAGTTGTTTGCGAATTTTTGTAACTGCTGAAGAGCGTTGTCGCCTTCGCCTGCGCGTGCATACAAGCAAGCCATCCACGCAAACGAGTAGCCAACCCAAGATCGGGTACCCAGCTTTTCCAAGTGACGCAGAGACTGGGTTATTAACGATCGATCTGAGGGGTTATTCGCGTCGAGTAATCCTAAAGGATAGATAGCCATGTATGGAGACATATGGCGATGCGAATGTTGTAAAGCCTGATTGGTGGCGACGAGGAGTCCGCTTTCATCAGATGCTAATTCCGGAAGTTCTGCCTTGATGTCAAGCCACATTGCCGCATTCTTCGATTTACCGGCGGCGTAGCTAGTTTCGGCAGCGATCTCGAAGAGGTAGTGCGCCAGTGACAGATCGAAATTTGTCCAATCCGTAAACCATGCTTCTGGCTTATTGTCGTTATATTCTGGGCTAGAACTTAAAGGTAGGTAACGTTTTCCATTGCAGATGTGTGTTATGTTTTTTAGATAAGTAGCTGCTTCCGATATATAGATGTAAGCCGTGTCTTTGAGAAAGCGCTCGTCGGGATTATATTTCCATTGCCAATAAACGTGCTGCGCCGTCCACGCGCTCACCGTAGGAGATAGAGCATATTGTATCCATCCACCCATTGGATCACCACTAAGTGTCGCCACGCCAGGAACATTCAGTCCGTCAACGCCAAAATACTGTTTGGTATAGGCTTTGTTTTTCCGTCGGATATTCCATAGCCAATCGACAAATGTTTTTGCTTCCGTCAGATGGTTGCTTGTATAGGTTGGCCAATAACTTAACTGCGTGTTAAGGTCATTGTGGAAATCACCTTTCCAAGGGGGTAATCCGTTGTTGTCGGCTGTCCAAATGGCCTGAAGAGTAATGGCAGGAGCTCCTCTACGGGACACGCAGCCCAGTTTGTAGATTTCGAAAAAATATTGGCGCTCCAGCGTTTTGTCGGGTATCGAAACCATTGATTTTGACCAAAAATCCCGCCACCAGTTTACATGTGTCTGCTTAAAATTTCCGCTGTGGAGACCTTCTAGATCTTGCGTTAAATCCGCTTTCCGGTTGTTTACTATTGTCCATAAACCGACGAGCCTCGATGGCGATATTTTTTTCCACTGTAACAATACCTCAAAATACTCATTTCCGTATGTCGTTTGATGAATGCGTTGTTTTTTGTCGTTGTGTTTCACGGTACCTTGCCTATATCCTAATCGCGACAGGCGTTGTCCTTCTACCACCGATACGGTGGTGCCGTTCTCCTGATCTTTTCCATATTGATGAGGTATAAGCTGGGGAATAGGGTCTGGTCCATCGAAGTTTGCGATCTCAAAATAACCCACAGGTTTCGAAGCGTGAACAAAAGAGGTAAAGGTAGTTCCGTTATCAAAAGTGATGCAGTGTGTAGCGGTAGCGATATCCAAGACATTGCTTTTAACTGTTCCTAGTTGTTCGAGATGAAATGATATGGCGGCAGCGGGTAACTTCGTTGGATACGGGAAGGCGTCGTAGGGACCGTCTCCCCAAGCCTGTGCAACACTATAATTCTTCTCAACGACTTGTTGTCTTACCCACTCAAAGTTGTGATCCTGTATAGGAAACGCGGTTCGTTCATCCCAAAGGTCCGCACGATCTAAGGAGATGCGCATGGTTTGCTCTTTTTGCCAAATCAATGCCCCAATTATGCCATTGCCGAGCGGAATCGCTTCGTCCCACTGTTTGGCAAGATGGTCAAAACGGAGCTGGTGTGCAGGAGTTGGTTGCGCATGAACGGTTACGGAAAGTAATACCATATAAACGAAAAATACGGACCGAGTTATCATTTTTTTGCTAGGTTTATGATACGAAGATAATTCTTTGGATTAATTTATGCTAAACAATTTGCTGGTAATGTCGTGTTATTTTGGTCATTTAATTGTATAGATGCGTGCTATAGAGTATGTTCTGGTTTTTAGGCTGTTCTCGGGCGACCGGTTCTAATTTTACAAAGGGGCTCCGTAAATTGACGTGCTCAGGAAAAATATCTGTAAAGTAAGAATTCTTGCTTATATTTATAAATACTAAACATTTAAAAACCTTTATTGGCATGGACTACCAGATGAAAACTATAATATGGAAAGACATGGGGACACGATTCTTCACAAAAAGCAGGTTCTTATTGTTGCTTATGCTAGGGGTAGAAGTCTCCGTTTTTGCACAACAAAAACATCCCAATATCATTTATATTTATGCAGATGACATGGGGTATGGTGAATTAGGTGTCTATGGACAAACACAGATTAAAACCCCTCATCTTGACAATATGGCTGAGGAGGGGATTCGATTCACGCAACATTACAGTTCTGCTCCGGTATGCGCGCCGTCGCGTGCCATGTTATTAACCGGCAGGCATGCGGGGCATGCTTACATTCGTGGAAATTATGAAATGGGAGGTTTTCAGGATTCCACAGAGGGAGGACAGATGCCGTTACCTGAAGGGATAATGACTATCCCGAACATGCTAAAAAACAAGGGATATAAGACCGCTATTGTTGGTAAGTGGGGTTTAGGTATGTCTTTTACGACAGGAGATCCGCAAAAACAGGGATTCGATTATGCATACGGGTTTTTGGATCAAAAACAAGCGCATAATTATTATCCGACCCATTTGTGGGAAAATGGACAGTGGGTTACGTTAGACAATCCGTATGTATTTGTACATCAGTCAATCAAACCGGAGGATGCACGCGACGAAGCCTTTGAACAATTTCATGGAAATGACTACGCACCAGCAAAGATGACGCAAAAAGCGCTTCAGTTTATAACAGATAATACGACGCACTCTTTCTTTTTATATCTGCCTTATACCATTCCCCATGTTGGCCTTCAAGTTCCTAAAACGTATGTAGACAGATATGTCGGACAATTTCCCCAGGAAGAACCGTATTATGGCGAGAACGGATATAACCCGTCTCGTTATCCATTGTCCACCTATGCGGCTATGATCACTTATCTGGACGATCAAGTTGGAATACTTCTTGCCCGGTTAAAAGAACTTGGATTGGACAAAAATACCCTTGTTTTGTTTTCTAGCGACAATGGTGCGACATTTAATGGAGGTGTGCAACCTGAATTTTTTAATAGTGCTGGCGGACTCCGTGGACTGAAAATGGATGTTTTTGAGGGAGGGATTCGCGTGCCGCTTATAGCACGTTGGCCTGGCCATATCCAGCCGGGAACCGTAAGTGATCACATCTCTGTACAATATGATATGATGGCAACTTTTGCGGAGCTCACTGGCCAAAAGGATATAGATAGTGATGGAATTTCCTTGCTTCCGACTTTATTGGGGCATAAAGATGAACAAGAGCTACATCGATACCTCTACTTTGAATATCCGGAAAAAGGCGGACAAATAGCGATCCGGATGGGGCCATGGAAGGCAATAAAGCTGAATGTTCGAAAAAAAGGTTATGCGCATAGTCCTTGGCAGTTGTATAACTTAGAAGACGATCGTGCAGAACGTAATGATGTTGCTCATAGGCATCCAGAACTGCTAAGACAATTTGATCGTATTGTACAAAAGGAGCACCAGCAAGCACCTATCAGGGAATGGGAATTTGTTGATCCGAAATTTTAGTTTTCGGACTCGAAATACGCTTAACTGGTCTGCCTTGTTCGTATTATAAAAACGTGGCAGACCGTTCAGTAGTATTGTTTACTGTCGTTTCCAATTTCGATTTAGCTTTATTTGGTTATGTATGCGTGCCGTCCTATTTAATAGCGTAATTTTCTCGAATCGATTTTTGCCGTGATAGGATATACGCTTTTCTGCTGGTCGATTCCAGAGTGAGCAAGGTCAGGTCCTGCTAATGAGCTTTCGGAACCATCTATCTCGATGTTCTTTTCCATGTCGATAGTGATGACTGCCCAAATAGGATCTTTATAGATTAAGGTATGTTTGAGTATGGGGTGCGTTCGATATACGGAATCCGGAAGGCCACTTCCGGTGTAATCTTCTCCGGCCCAGTAGTAAGAAGCGCTATTGATCTGTACATAATGTATGCCGTTTATTTCATTGTGATAATTCAGGTGGTGATGCCCGCTGCATACCAATAGTACTTTCTTAAACCCTGCGTTCCGATTGATCTGTTCTAGTAGATAGCGGATTTCCATACCATTATCTAAACCATTGTCTGTATTATCCAAACCTTGGTGGCAGAAGATAACGCAGGGCAAATTCGTTTTCTGTAAATCTGTTTTTAACCATTGACGTTGCTCGGATGCGATTGTTCGGGGGTAACCGCTTATCTTGTTCGTTTCAGACTTTTCGTTTCCATCCAGTACTACGAAATGAAAACCATTCTTGTCAAAGGAGTAGTAACGGGCAGGCATTTGCCAAAAGGTTAAGGTTTGTTCTGCGCTATATCCACCATCTGTATCGTGATTTCCCAAAACATGAAAGGCATCTCCACGAAATTGATTCCAAATTTCCAGTAATTTCTTGTTTTCTGGTTTAGGAACACAAAAGTCACCAAGCTGAATGATAAAATCAGGCAGCTCATTTTTCATGGTCGTAATAAATTGTTGAGCACGCTGCTCGCCATCATGCATCAAGTCGTAATGGAGATCGCTAATAATACCAAAGCGTACCTTGGTTTTCTTGTTGGATCTATTAGTTGCCACTATGGAGTTGCTAAGGGTGGCGGTGACGAAAAGGCTGGAAACTCCCCAAGCTCCCAATCTGATGAATTTTTTTCTGTTTATCATGGTTTAGATTTTTAACTATAATTAGGGATAATCGTCCATTCGTGGTTGTTTAACAAATGAAATAATGAACGCGCAGAGTGCGCAAATAATCGCGACGATTACAAAAATGTGTCCCGTATTATGTGTTAAATCGATAATTTTACCAAAAATGGGTTCTCCTGTTGCGGCGAAAACATACGCAGACATATTCATGACGCCTACGCCCGTTCCTACCAGTTTGGTACCCAGGAGATCTGGGCTTAACGTCCAGAAATTCGCTTGCGGGCCGTACACGAAGAATCCTGCAGCAAACATTAACAAGGCTGCCACGAAATGGTTTGGAATAGGAACGAAGTAAATAAGTAATGCGACGGCCGAACTACACAGCATACCCGCCCGTATCGATCGCGCCCGATTCTTTTCAAACAATCCGTCCGAGATATAACCGAACGACACGGCGCCAACAGCCATGCCAATAGGAATCAGCAATGTGAGCCAGAGGTTGCCATTACTGTCTTTATAGTGGTCGCCTAAAAAATGAATTGGAACCCAAAATATCAAGCCATAGCGCGCCATACTTTGAAAACCGATGGCTAGAGAGGCTATCATGAAGTTTTTATTTTTAAAAACGTGTAGATACGCTTTTTTCCAATGCAGTTTGGGTTCAGCTTTGTCCGGTTGCCTCTCTTCTTCAGACAATGACGTATAGCCTTTTCGTGCAGGATGACTGTATGCGAACAAAAGAAACAAAACAAGTGCACCGAGCAGAAAAAGTATGGGATAGCGGAATAAGGTTCGCCAACTTTGTTCTTGTTGGACTAATATGAGGGCCATCAAAAAAGTGAGCACAGAAGAACTTCCTGCAGCCATGGTATAAAAACCAAAAGCTTTGCCGCGCTCTTCGCTGCCCCACCAATTCGCGATTAGTTTACTGCCCGAGCCCCAAGCCATGGATTGGAAATAGCCGTTTAACGTCCACAATAGGAAAACGGAAACGTAAGACTGTGCGAAACTAATGCAAAGGTTACACAGGATGGAAAGAAAACCTCCCGTAATGATCATGATCTTCGGGCTCCACCGATCAGCTAAATTGCCATTGATCAATTGTCCGATGGCATATCCCATTAACATGGCGAAGCTGATCCAACCGATTTGTGTAAACGTAATTTGCAAATCATTGGCCATACCCTTTGCTGCCCAACCAAAATTATGGCGCCCTGTGTAAAAAAATAAGTAGCAAAACATAGTAACCCATAGCATTCGCCACTGATCCTGTCTGAATTTCTTAGTGCTTGACCTCACCATGATTCATTATTATTAATTTTAATGCCAGCGCGAATGGGTTTTTTATGTAATGCGAATGAAAATGCGTCGTTAATTTGTTGCAACGTATATTCCTTTTCAATGAGCCGTGCAAAGGGGTATTTATGTCCATGCGCGATCATAAAATCGACGGCAAAGGAAAAGTCTGTATAATTGTAGTTGTGCAGTCCCTTAATTGTGAGTAGTTTACGAATAACCTGTTCCGCATCGATTTGGGTTTTTCGTTGCTTAAAAACCGCGCCTACAAAAACTGCACATCCATTGATATGCAATTGCTCTATGCCTAATTCCATAGCATCCGGCGAGCCGCTCATGTCAATAAAACGATCAATTTTTGTGGGAAGATCGTTCGATTTAGTCATGCCTTGAATGATGCGGATCGATGCTCCAAATTCCTTTGCGAGTGTCAATCTTTGTTCATCTATGTCTGTTACAACAATATGTGCTGCGCCCAATTCGTTACACATGGCGACAGCGGTCAGCCCCAAAAGGCCCATGCCCGAAATGAGCACATTTTTACCCGTCATATCTCCTGCTAGGCGTATGGCTCCCGCAGCCGTTGCTATAGCACAATTGATCGTCGCTGCGACAGCCAGGGGTATATGTTTGGGAAGAACACGGATATGTGTATGTGCCCGCAAGATGATGTGTGTCGCCAGTCCACCGTGGAATGTGTCGGTTTCGGTTAATTGTCGATGTCCGTATTTGTACAAATCGGTATTCTTCTGTGGTGTCTCTGCGGAATAGCTGCCGGTCGTTGGATCGCTGGCGAAAACAGTCCATGTGATGGTATCGCCGAGGTTGATAGGAACGCCTGCTCCGTCGAGTCCCGTGTGTGATGCTTCGATTTCTTCCACAATTCCCACGATTTCATGACCTAGGATCGTCGGACAAGGCTCTTGTCTTAAGCCAGCATAGGTATGTAAATCACTACCGCATAATGTCGCGTACGTGATCTTTACCAATAGTTCACCATGCATTAACATGGGGATGCTCTCCGAATGCTCGGTTAGTGGGGCATGCGGTTTATTAAAGATGTAGTAGGTGCCTGTCCGTTTTTCCATTGTTATAAATATACAAATGTTTTACAATACTAAACAAAAGTTTAGTATTGTAGCTTGTTTCCGTATTAAGTAATTGTTATATTTCTTTACTTTCGTCGGATAGCCGCATTTCCGGACAAGATCGCCCGGAAGAAGGATTAAAACAAAGATTATTTTTAGTATTTTTAACGAACTAACAACTATGGAAAATAACACGATATTCAAGATTAGCGCGAAAATCAAAGAGATTCGCAAGGAAAAGGGTATAACTATTCAAGAATTAGCCGATAAAGCGGGGGTCAGCAAAGGTCTCATTTCGCAGATCGAGAACAACCGTACGGTACCTTCTCTCCTTGTACTGATCAATATCGTGAGTGCTTTAGAGGTAGATCTAAATGAATTTTTTCAAGATTTCAAATCGAACGAAGAAGCGGGACCTATTATTGTGCGTAAAAAGAGCGATTACGAGGCTTTTGAGAAAGAACAAGCTATCGGCTTTTTATATAAGCGCATCATTGCGACGTCCATGGACAGTTCTACATTAGACATCGTGCTTCTGGAGCTTGCGGTAGACTCCGTAAGGCCTATGGTAGAGACGGAGGCCTTTGAATACAAATACATTGTATCCGGAAAAGTGCAGTATGTGTTTTCAGACAGCACTGTTGAATTAGAAGCTGGGGATTCTATCTTCTTTGATGGTCGAATCGCACATACTCCGAAAAATGTAGGAACGGAACCCGCTGTGATGCTGATTGTCTATTTTTTTGATGCCAAGTAGATGTATGGTTACTTCTCAATCCGAAGGTCATATTTGTCCAATAACCCATATAAGCCCGCGGCCGAAAATCGGGCTTTTCGAAGACGGTTATTTTCTGGATCGATACTATAGTTAAATGCTGTCCGAAGATCGGCCTTTTCCAAAATAGTCTGACGAAATAGGGTACGCTCTAGATTACAATGATCGAAGACGCATTCCGTGAGGTCACTCTCGGTGAAGTCGGCTTCATGCAATTGCCCTTGATTGAAATGTGTGCGTTTGAGTTTCATGCGGGCAAACGATGTATGCTGTAAAAGACAATTGTCGAAGTTGCACGCAAAACCGAAGGCGTCACATTGGTTAAACGACAGCCCCATTAATTTGCAATGGACGAACTGTACATCTTGGAAAGATGTATGGGATAATTGAGCCAAACTCAGATCACAATGACGGAATACGCTGTCTATAAATTTGCAACCGGATAAATCGGCTTGACTTAAGTTACATGATTCGAACTGGCATCCGTCGAACTCTCCGCCTGCAAGTTTATGCTGTGAAAAATCTACTTTCCGGAATTTTTGATCTTGATAATACATGGACGATATGTTTTTTATTGGAATGCATAAGCGTCTATGCATTGTTATTAACGATTACATGTTTTGACGCTCGAAATTAAGCAATTCATGTCGAAGAAAGAGGAATTGATGGAAAATAGTCTAGAGCAGCCAAAGCCAGTTTTATCTTGGCTTTGGTCTGATGCTATCGTCGTTCTAGGCAGGTCACCGTTCCTGAAAAATCGGCCACATAAATACGATCATTGTCAATAAATGGATCTGCGAAAATTGGCGCTCCGATTTTGACTTTTTGTTGGAGGTTACCGTCCATATCCAAGATGTAAAAATAGCCATCCGATGCACCGAAATAGAGATTTCCTTCCGATTCAATTACGTTTGATTCTACGGTGGCCACGATTTGCCGCTGATCAGGTGTACTATAAGGAGCGGTATAAACGAGAGCTTCACCTGTTTGAAATTGCCACTTTTCGGTCAGCGTGGCCCGATCGAAAGCTTTTATTCCTGCCGTAGAAGTTGGCATGATGAGTAAGTTCTCGGTAATCAAAGGAGAGGCCATTACTTTAAAATCGTCCGTCGTAGTGCGTTGGAAAAGCGTTTTTCCTGTTCTTGGATCCAGCTTGAATAATCCGTTCAGGCCGGTGGTATATAGCGTGTCGCGGTGAACAGTAACCCCGCCACTACGGAAACGAAGCCCATCGTCGTTCCTTTTCCATCGAAATTGTCCTGTTTCTCTATCGTAGGCAAACAGTGCGTTCCAATTTATGCCCGTATACAACATCTTATCCGTGACTTCGAAAGCGGCAGGTGTAGCTTCTCCACCGACTTTCTCAGTCGCTCTCCATCGTGTTTCTCCCGTAAAGATATCGAAGGCAGATAGCCGATCGCCTAGTCCCGTGTAATAGGTGTGATCGAGTAGGGCAGGACCTGATACAAAGGTTGGTATCCTGGATGTCTCTGTTAATGCTTTTGTCCATTTTATATCGCCGTCTCTGCCGTTTAGCGCATATACGCGACCGGCCACATCTGTCGCTAACAAGATTCCATCGACGTAATGTAGCGTGTGTTTAATGGAATTGGTGGTCGGAGCTTTCCACAACTGTTTGCCGTCCTCTTTCGACAGTGCATATAACGCTTGTTGTCTACCTAGCCCATCATCCATTGTCCCTATGAATAACTGATTATCAACGACTAATGGGCGAGTCTTCCAAATATTTCCTCCTAGTGTTTTGCGCCAAATAATTTTCAACGGCGATGCTGCAGGGCCCGAATCGTCTTCAACACGGTGTTTACGAATATCGTATTGTCCGTCGGCATAGGAGATAGTCACGCAAATTTCTTGAACCTGTAGTTCAGGTCTTGCGGGGATCGCTTGTTGCCAATGCCAAGCACCGACTGGAGAAAGTGCTGTGGAGCTTATCCTGTGTCCTCGTTTATCGTAGATGTCTGCCACAACGTTGGTTATTTGCCGTTCGCTGTCATAAGCAATGACGTCGATCGGCAATATATCGGTTCTGTCCATCGGTATTGGGAGAATTTGAATATGGCTCTGTAGGTTCGTGTAAATCGACCTGATATCTTTTACACCATCCTTGTTGATGTCAATAGCGAGAAACTGTCCCGCGGAGTTATCTATTCCACCCTTATTTGGCGCACCGGAGCAGACCACATAAACACCGTTTTGTTTGAAGACATAATTGTTGTGCCAATGCCCGTAAAGCCATGCTTGGAGATTAAATGCTTGAAGGTCGATTTCTTCATGTTCGCCGCGTAGTACAAAATTAACACCGGTAAAAAAGTCGTGGTTGATAAAAATTAAGGGTTTGTCTGGATCTTTTAGTGCGAGGTCTTTTTTTAGCCAACGTATAATTTGATCTGCCGTATAACTGGGTTTATAATCTCCATGTGGCATTGGTGTCACAACGAAATGTGCCGGACCGGCTTCGAAGGAGTAATAGGTCGGGCCAAAAAGATCTTCAAACAACTTCTCTCCGTATTCTCCTTTAACCAAATCGTGATTGCCGACGGTGTAGTAAACAGGCTTACCGATAAGACGCGAATTGACTTGTTGGGCATGGAATCGCATTCCTGTTTCGTAACAAATGTCGCCCGTGTGCATAACAAAAGACACCTGCTGTTTTTTGGCAAAATTGCGTACGTTATCAATCCAGGGGCCGTATAAAGGCGTTTCGGTATCCGTAACTTGAACAAAGCGTAGATAGTCTGGCTGTTGTACTGTGTCTTTCACCAAAGAAAAAGCAGCATTTTTACGTGCTTCTTCTAGTGGTATGTAGTGTTTTTGCGAGTTCTTATACCCGCTTGGGGTCGTGACGAAAAGAAAACGGGCTGCGGGGTGCGGCGTCAAACGATAATCTCCGTTTTTCCGCGTTTTGACGATCTGATATCCGTCAGATACGCGGATGTTTTCCACTCCTTCTTCGTCAGGATCGAACAGGCTGTTTTGGTTTAAATCTTCGAAAACCGATCCGTGGATCTCTTGCGAAAAAGACGAAAGCGCCGAAAAAATAACTAGTAATATGCTGGTAAATCGTTTCATATGTTTAAGAAAGAAGTTAACCGCTGACCAGCGGTTAACTTAAGAGTATCCAATTATTTATTTTGGTTTATGGCCGTATTACCATCCATAAGATTGAACTAGGTTACTGCCATTTAACACCATTTCACTATTTGCGATAGGGTAATAGTAGTGCTTTGGAGCTACAAAGTCTTTCTTATTATCACGGGCGACTGTAAACATAATATGTCCGTTCGTACCGTTCTCAAGATAAAAGCTCGTGTTGTTCCCATTGTCGTCCTTTAAATAGTATAATGTTAAGCCTTTTTTCACATCCTCTGGTAAGGAGGAGATAGGACCTGTTTCAGCAGAGGATGCCAAAATAGCAATATCTACTTTGCCATCACCAGTTACATCCATGGCCCCAAGGCCTTTTACATACATCCCTTGTTGTTGATCCTCTAGCAGAGCTCCACTTTCCCATCGGAATAAATCAGTTTGTCTAAAACCCTCACAAGCGAGCTCAATGCGTCGTTCCCGTCGAATTTCTAAAATGACCCCTGCTTGTTCTCCTGACACGTTTCTAAAATATGATTTTAAAACCGGGTCAATATCGGATTGTACTTGGCTAAGTAGCATTTTAGGCATATTCACGCGTTCGCGCAATAAATTGACCGATCGATCGAGATCTGATTGCGATGTTAACTTACCCAATTCGGCTTTTGCTTCTGCGTAAATGAGAAGGATTTCGGCGTAACGAAAGACAAAGGCATCTGTATATGCTGCTTCCCAGCTGATCATATCGACGACTTCTGGATAGAATTTAATTTGGTTGTACCCGCCCAAAGTCGGTTTTAACCGGTGAGGGGATTCGGCATTGACTGATTGAAAACCGGGTACCATGAATGTCTGTGAGAGACGAGGATCACGGTTTTCAAAAATGGAATGGATATCTTTGGTTTTATAGTTATGTTGTTCCGTAAACCTAGTTCCATCTTTCATCAGGTAGGTTTCCATCAGGGACTGGCTTAACGCCCACTCGTAGTCTAAAACTGTATGTGCATTTCTTCTCACATTCAGGCTTTTGTCGTAATCTAGATACAGGATGGTCTCCGGATTTGCTTGTAAATTCTCGCTGATAAACAACTCCCGATAAGCACGGTCGACACCACCAGTTTTGCTTATACTGAATTCGCCCTTCGTCATGATCTCGTCCGCAGCATTTGCTGCTTTTTCTAAGAAGGAAGCGGCTGTTTGATCCAAACCCAAATAGGTATGGTACTTTCGAAAAGTACCCTCATACAAAGCGAACTGTGCCATTTGCGCTAACGCAGCCCATTTTGTGATGGTGGATTTATGCCCTTTAGGTTGAATGTGTTCAACCGCAAAATCCAGGTCGGCAAAGATGGAGTCAACAATTAAAGTGCGTGGATCTTGTTTTTTGTGTAAGAGCTCTGTATCGAGGGTTTTTAACGAATGACTATACCACGGCACGTCGCCATAAGTTCGTACCTTTTCAATGTAGAATCGCGCACGAAAAAAACGAGCAATACCAGCATAATGATCAATATCCGCTTTGTTTCCCGTCACTCTATTGTAGTTCTCCAAAAAGAAGTTGATATTTCTGAGCTGAGTCCAACTCCATACAGCCGCGTTTTGAGGCGTTATCCCGCCACGCATCATCTGATCGATTGTGCTGCCCGAATTGTGATGTGCAATGTTATCTGATCCTCCGTCGAGAATTGGAGAAGACAGGTAGGAATAGAAACCGTCTGTATAAGTCTTCAGGTCCGAAACGCTATTGAAAAAGCTCTCGGAAGAAATCGATGTGGTGGGAACGCGATCCATGAAATCATCATTGCATCCCAAAAATAAGAAGATAACCGAAAGTAGCGGCAGTCTTTTTAGTAAATCGTTTATATAAGTTTTCATAAGTCCGCGCAGTTAAAAGTTAAAATTCAAACCCATAGAGTACGTGCGTTGGAATGGATAGGCGGTTCTATCGCCAACAATTTCAGGGTCAAGATAATCCATTAGGCGTGTAAATTCCATCAGATTTTCCCCGCTGGCGAACAGTCTTATGCGCTCGATTCCCCAGCGATCCGTGAGCGAATTTGGTAGACTATATCCGATTGTTATATTTTTAACACGTAAATAACCTGCATTTTGGAGATACTTAGTTTGAGCAGCTGCAAGTTCGACTCCTCCTTGTTCCGCCACGTACGATTTTGGACGGGGTAAGTATGCGTTTGGATTTTCTGTCGTCCAATGGTCCAGATTGAATTGTGTTAAACTTGCCCAGGGTTGCGCGTAAATACCCCAAAAGTAATGATCACCACCACCGGGGTAATAATGGCGTTTCCCTACACCTTGAAGGAACACACGAAAATCAAGACCATTCCACGAGGAACTTAAGTCCAGTCCGAAGTTGTAACGCTGTCTGCTGTTTCCAATAATTTTATAATCTCCGGGGTTAGCCAAAGTCCAGTCACCTCGATCTACTTTTCCATCTCCGTTTAGATCGGCAAATTTTAAGTCGCCAGGCTCAAGCGACCGTGTCCCGGGATATGAAGTAACTGCCGTTTGGTCAGCATGATTTTTAATTTCATCGGCGGATTGGAAAAAACCTAAGGTCGTTAATCCCCAAATGTCCCCAATTTCACTACCCACGTAGTAGTCGTTGAGATTGTTTTTGGGGTTATCGAATTTTTCTATAAATGCGCGGCTATCGGATAGATTGAACCGGACGGAAAATTGTCCTGATTTTTCGGCGATCTGATAGGTATCGTGGTATCCAATGGTCAGTTCCCACCCACGTGTTTTTAAGTCTGCAGCATTCTCCAAAGGTACGCTAGTACCTAATGTGATGGGAAGCGTTTGTCCTGCTGTTAACATATTACGTGTGTATCGCCAATAAACATCTCCGCTAATGGATACTTTGTTCGCGAGAAGACCGAGATCGAGTCCAACGTTGGTGGATGTGATTGTTTCCCATGTTAATGAATGAGAGACTAATCCGGGGCTAAACACCGTGGGAGGACGTTTTCCGTCTAATACTATTCCCGTCCCTTTGTTCATTGTTGCAATGTAAGGGTAGTAATTGTCTCGAAGATCCTGATTTGCCAATGATCCATATGAAGCCCGTATTTTAGCATTGCTAACTATTGGCTGCATCGATTGAAAGAAATTTTCATTCGATACGACCCATGCTCCCGAAACTGATGGATTGAAGGCGAAGCGATCTTCTTTGGGAAAGCGGGACGTCCCATCATACCTCAAATTGGACTCCAAAATATACTTGTCTTTAAAAATGTAGTTTAGCCTCGCGAATGCACCCCGTACGGCCCAATCGTAGTTATTGGCACCCACGGATGGTGTTTCGCCGGTGGCCAGCTGAATGGTTGGTAAGGTGTTGGAAATCAGCATGTCTCGAGTGGTATTAAAACCTTCATAAATACGTTCTTCTTGGTTAAATCCCAGCATCACCGAGAGGTGATGGTTGTTTATGGTCTTTTGGAACTGAGAATAAACGTTGTAGACGTTGTAGCGCGTCTCGCCGCTACTATTAGATGCGAAGGAATTAAAACTTTGTCTGTTTGTCACTCCTGGGCCAGTACTATATTCTAATGGAAAATCAAAACGGTGACCCGTTTCGGCAATCCGGCGAAAGGTTGCATCGGCGTTTAATGTCCATAGATCTTTGATTAAATCGAGTCGGGTAGCAAAATTAAGTTGCAAATCACCGATTCGACGAATGCTTCGTCCTCCTTCGGCAACGGAACCAATCATGTTTACACCTTCTTGCGTATAACTCCCGTCGGGATTATAGATGGTGTTCAAGCTCGCTTGCCTGTTGACATTGTGCCAATAGAGGTAGCCTTGATCAATAGCAGTAGGCTGGTCATATTTATCATTTGTGTACGAAGTATTTGTGCTCAAATTTAGCCAGTCGGTCAAATCGTAATCGCCTTTTATCCTAAAATTGTATCGGTCATACGTGTCTGGACTGATTCTCAACATTCCATTTTGGCGATAATATTCGCCGGATAGATAATACGAAGCCCGCTCGGTTTTTTGTGAAATACTAAGATTATTTGTATAGGCAGGTTGAGCATCTTTGTACACCTCACGAAACCAATCGGTGGAACCAAGGTAAATGTATTTGTTTGGGTTTTGGGGATCAACAATGACGCGAGGTAAGTTTGGGTTTTCGCTAAGTTGTTTGCCATATTCCAACATTTTTTCATCGTATAAATTGTACCACGGGCTAGACATAATATTTCGATACGTCATAACTTGATAGGGATCGTCGACGATATCCACTGTTCGTGTTATCCCCTTTATGGCCAATAAGGAGTTAGCGGATACTTTAATTTTATCGCTCGTTCCAGATTTCGTTGTCACCAACACGACGCCAAATGCTGCCCTGCTGCCATAGATTGCTGCGGAGGCGGCATCTTTGAGCACGGTGACACTAGCTATATCCATGGGGTTCATGCGGTTTAACTCCTCGTTGGTTGCCGGTACGCCATCAACGACGATCAACGGGCCGCCGCCGGATAGGGAGGTAAAGCCTCGAACATTAATCCCAGGCGCACTATTTGCTCTACCACTTGTTGGCGTGATATTTAGATTTGCCATGGCGCCTTGCAAACCACTACCTACATTTGTAATAGGCCGACTCTCTAGAAATTTTTGATCTATTTGATCAACAGCCCCAGAAAGATTAAGCCGTTTTTGAGTACCATATCCAACCACCACAACCTCATCTAAATGCGATTGTTCGGCCTGCAACGTGATATGGATAACCTGTCGCTGACCAATCTCTATTTGCTCGGGCCGGTATCCCATGTATCGGAAGAGAAGCGTAGCATTATCTGGAACGCGTAGCGTATATTGACCATTCGCGTCAGTTTTCGTGGATATTCCAGGTTGGCCGACGACAGAGACGGTAACCCCGGGCAATAAGGTCGTTGAATCCCGGACTGTCCCTGTGACCTCCCGGTCAGTTTGAGATTTTTCTGTAATGAGGATGGTTCCATCGAGGATCTGGAAGGTTAAGTTTTGTCCTTTTAGAGCCTTGGTCAACGCATGGTCTACTTGGCTATTGTTGAACGTCACATTTACTGGCCGCATCAGCGCAAGAAGTTGCTGGTCATAAAAAAAACGGAGTTTGGTCTGTTTTGCTATTTCTTCAAGAACCTGTTCCAATTTTGCATTTTTCATGTGCAGATTGACGGTTTGTGCGGTTCCGGAAGCGTGTGCGCCGAACGTGAAACCCAATAGCAATAAAATAGTAAATTTCATGATGCAGAGGATTTTAAAGACGGGAAGGTAGACATGCCCCTGATATTTCTTCCGTCTTAAAAATGGAGAAAAAAAATTCATAACTTTGAATTGTTTTGAGGTAAAAATTTCAATGAATAGTCAGTTGGAAAAGTAAGCCTTATACAAACAGGGGATGCGCCAACATCCCCTTTATTTTTTGTCGACTTATTGCTGTTGTCTCAGTTTATTTCATATGGGTTCAGTTTTATTGGGTTAAGAACTTGTTTAGGATACATATATTTTCCTGCCTTGGATCGAGAACGACCTTCCGGTGACAATTTCTAGTATATTAAGCACGCTTGAAAGCTTCGCCTGCCGGCTGATCGATCCCTTGTACGTGGATAGGTTTTGTATGTTAGCCGTATTTGCAAAATCTACATCGTACCACCTGCTGATTTGTTCTATGATTTCAGGCAGATTTGTCCCGTCGAAATAAAACTCACCGCGCTGCCACGCGATGTTTTTCGGAACATTCGTTTCCTTGACGGCTATCCGATCTCCGATGACACGCGCTTCCTGCCCCGGCAGAAGGATATCTTGACGAATTCCTTTACGAACTTTTACACTTCCTTCTACCAGAGTCGTAGAAACCTGATCATGATAGGATGCCACGTTGAAGCTGGTCCCGAGTACCTCTATTGTCGTGCCGTTGGTCGTAATACGGAAAGGCCTATTGGTGTCCTTTGCCACCTCGAAATATGCCTCTCCATGTAATGTAACCGTTCTATGATCGGACGTAAATTGTTCCGGATAGGAAAATTGTGTGGAAGCGTTTAACCAGACTTTTGTGCCATCTTCAAGGACAAGTTGATAGGTGCCTGCTTTGGGTACATCAACTAGGACATTACCCTGTACTTCATTTGTGGTTTGGGGCACATGTTTGTAAAACATTGAATCTCTACGGACGTACGTTTTGCCATCCGCATAGGTAAGCTTTGCATAGTGGCTTCCAGGGAGAATGTCATTTTTGTACTTTGCTAAATCTGAAGGAACTTCTGCGGCCAATTCGCGTTTGATTTCGATTGATGTCTGCCGATGCGTATACATCCAAAAGGACAAGGCGCAGATAGCGAGCACACTCGCTGCGATAAGCCATCGGCGAATTTTAAACATAGGCGAGGTTGGTTGCTCCGATATCTCGAATAGTTCGTATTCCAGACGGGCGTGTAGAAGTCTGGTAAGTGCTTCTTCCTCTTGATGTGTTAATGTTTCGGGATCGGTTTCCCCAAGTGAATAAAACCACCGTAAGACCTGTTGCTCCTCCGCGGGCGTACAGTTACCGTTGACATATCGTTGGAGTAATTTCCTCGCTTGGTCGGATGGTTCTTGTTCCTTCATACAGCTTATATAATCTGGCGAAAGACATAGAAGTACCGAAAAAAGTGATTTTTTTTTAGAGAAGCCGGTTTATTACTTGAATATTATCTTCAACTTGTTGATAGCGAGCGAAATATTGTTTTTTACTGTTTGTTCAGAAAGTGCCAGTTTAACCGCTATTTCTTTATTGGACATGGCATCTTGACGACTCATCCTAAAAATATTTTTCATGGTTTTTGGCATTTTATCCACTTCCGTATTGATGAGTTCGCGGAGCTCTTTAGCCAGTAACGTGTCTTCAAAACTCTCCGCCAAGGGCTGCAATCCATCTGGGGCAAGGAGTGAGGACGCATATACAATGTCCTTTTGTTTTTTTATCATCCAATCGATTACAGCGTAACGTGCCGACTTAAACAAGTAAGGATATAGCGATTCGGTAACGATGAGTTGATGACGACGTTTCCAAAATGAGGCAAAGATGTCTTGTAGGATGTCTTGAGTGTCTTCCTTGCTGCCCGTCCGCTTTAGGATAAATCGATAGAGGATACCCGAATAGCGATCTACCAGTTCAGCAAAAGCCGACCTGTCGTCGTCTCGTATCCGAGCGAACAATTGAACATCGTTTATACCCATCATTACTGCGTCAATCTTTGAGGTGCTTTATAGAAGCTGCATCAAATTTATAATTGTGATATTAAGTTAATATTAATACCTGTAATTTTCCTAAAAATTTTTAACACAAACGATTGCATATGGATGTGCTTAGGCGTTGTAAACCTGAAAGGTTCATTCAGCGCGGGGAGAATTATACAAGAACTAGCTCCTCATGTCCTTTCTTTTTTTAACTTGCAAGGATCATCTCGAAAACATGTCAACGAAAAATGCTTTGCGCAAGAAAAACATAAACGAACCCGAAATGATACGCCATATGAAAGCAGTCCTATTTGGACATGAAGTGGTAGAATTTTTAGGATTCGATAACGAATGTGCGGATTATTTCGGCTGCACATTCTTGTATAAAAATAATGTATTGCTTTATAGAAAGGCGAAAGCGACCCCTAAGAAGGCGGGATATTTCGTTACGTTGTGGAAGCGGGATGCGTTTGGGAAGCCGGTACCCTATCATGAAGTGGATCAGCCTGTCGAATATATCATCGTCGTGGAATGGGATACTAACATAGGCGCCTTTGTCTTTCCGAAGCAAGCCCTTGTAAAGTATCAAGTTTTGTCGACAGCTACCCGGGAAGGGAAACGCGGATTCCGACTATATGCGCCTTGGGATTTTCCCGAGAGCAAGCAGGCACAAGCAACCAAAAAATGGCAATCGGAATATTTTAGAGACATGAGTGTGTGCGGGTGCGCCTCGTTGTTTGTTTCGGTTTGACAAACTTCCTGATTATTTATAAATAAGGTATCAAAATATGGAACTAAAATCGTATGTGACGGATATTCGCGAAACATTGGAGCAACATGCCGATCCTGTGGCGGCAGCAGCGGCGGCACGGTTCTTTAAAAACAAGGAGACCGTACACTTTTATGGGATAAGGGCGGCGGAGGTGCGTAAAATTAGTACATTGTTGTATGAACACATAAAAGGACTACAAAAGCAAGATCACATGCAACTCTGTGAATGGTTAATGCAATCTCGTTTTTTCGAAGAAAAAGCGATCGCTTGTTATTGTTCGGAGAAATTTAGTAAACAATACGAAAGAACAGACTTTAACGTTTTACAGCGATGGGTAAATACATATGTAGACAATTGGGCTATTTGCGACACCTTATGCAATCATCCAATCGGTAATTTTATGATGAAGTATCCAGATTACCTAACGGAATTAAAAAAATGGGCGCAAGCGTCCAATCGATGGGTAAGAAGGGCTGCAGCTGTGTCGTTAATTATTCCAGCAAAGAAGGGGCTTTTTCTCGATGACATCTTTGAAATTGCAGATTCCTTATTGCTCGACAAAGACGATATGGTACAAAAAGGATATGGATGGATGCTAAAAGCGGCCAGCCAAGCTTATCCCGATGCGGTCTTCCACTATGTGTTGTCAAAAAAAAGGAACATGCCACGCACTGCGCTGCGGTACGCCATAGAAAAAATGCCTGCCGATTGGAAAAAGGAGGCCATGCAAAAATAATGTGTCACAAAAGTAATGTGTCATTTATTACGTTGTTCAATATGCTGTTCACCCCATTCGTCCATTTTTGTTAAGATTTCTTCCAATGACCTTCCAAGTTCCGTCAACCGATATTCTACTTTGGGCGGAACTGCCGCATACATGATTCGGTCGACTAAGCCATCTTTCTCCAGTTCTTTGAGTTGGGCGTTCAGCATTTTCTCCGAGATGCCAACCAGCCGTGTTCGTAATGCATGGTATCGCAAGGTATGTTCGTGCAACAAATACAATAAAATGTTGATTTTCCAACGGCCGCCAATCATAGCGAGGATATGACTGATGCCGCAGTGCTGTTTCCAATAGATTTCGTTTACGTAGTTTGTTGAGTTTTCTTTGCGTTGAGCCATACTTACTTTTTCGTTCGTTCCCTACAATAAAGTGCGTTCTTTTATACCTGTAAGGTAATAAATATTTTTGAGCATAATTTTAAAAGAACAGCGAATGAAAAAACTGAAAATGGCCTTACATTGGATTGCTTACATTTACTATGTGTATATTTTTGGGTATGCCTCCTTATTCAAATTGTTTCAAAAAGAATCCATGATGGTAAGTATGTCGTCGCTAGGATTCGATAGAATGTGGACCCTATGGATTGGAGTAGGGGAGTGTATCGGAGTCATCTTTTTGTTGTTGGGTTTTGTATGGCCGCGATGGAAAAACCTGGGCGTCCTTGTGCTTGCGCCGTTCGCTATAGGCGCTTTTACCGCACATATGGCTCATTCAGAGTATGTCCACTACTATAATTCGTTGGCGGTATGCCTACTTTCTGTCTTCCTGTTGGCAACCGACAAAAGGTTTCATCTATCGCTATAGCAATACCCGCCTATGCCACTTCGGTTTGAGCATGGAGACACGTGTCGTTATATCTTTGAATGGTTGATAATGTAATGGATAATAGTTTTGTAATACCTTACTTTGTCATCACTTGGTACGACCTCATACAGCCGTCTTTCAAATCGTAGCAGGCATTGATTTGTCCGTGGAACTGGCACACATCATGTTGAAGCTGCAATTTGACGGGAAGAAAACCATTCGCGCCTACCACAAAGTTGAATCAGTTTGGTCGGAACTGCTGTTACACAACCTGAAAATGCCGAAGCGATGGCTGGAAATGCCCCGTGGAATAGAAGTCCACGACCGGTCTCTATTTTCGGGGTGTAGACGGCGAAAAGGGTGTTTTTCAGTGTTTTTCGATACGCGATATGATCGACTGAGCGGGTACGAAAATGGAGGTTCCAAACGATTTTTAATTTGGAAATGCGAAAATATAGCGTTAGCTTAACGATTCATAATTCAGACCGCTAGAGCATGGCGGCAAGTTATAATTGGTTTTACGAAGATCTCCTTTCGCCCGGAAGGAGATCTTTCTTTTTGCAGCTTGCTTTGCCTCCATCCATTTTTTCGTCGAATGGATCAACTACCGGAACCCTTTTGTCCTACTTTGCGTCCCCAATTGGGTAGCTCCAAATCAAGGTCATCGTGTTTCGTTTGCATCTCCTCTTGTAATTGTTGCCACATACGTTTTATTCGGCGTTGTTGTGTTGGATCACGGTAGAGATTTGTCATTTCCCAAGGATCTTTGCGTAAGTTAAAGAGCTGTACGGTCTGCACGCCATTCACATTGTAGGCAATTAATTTATAACCGTCCCTCGTTTTTAGACTTCTGCTCCAGTGGCCATATATGTTATACATCCTGTCTCTCACCGTTGCGCGGGAATCTTTGATGATCGGGAGTAAGCTGGATGCCTCCACCGAGCTTGGAACCGGGATCTCCAACCAGTCGTAGATGGTTGGTGTAATATCACTGAGGTAAACGAAGGCATTGCTGCTCTGGTTTTTCGGAATGCCCGGTCCCGAGAAAACCATCGGAACCCGGATGCTATGTTCGTATAAATTCTGTTTGCCTAACAGTCCGTGCTGACCCACAGCAAGGCCATTATCTCCCGCGAATATTATTAACGTGTTTTCTCGGAGACCGCTGCTATCAAGCACGGCCAGTATACGTCCTACTTGAGCGTCCATTTCACTGACCATGTCATAATATAATGCTATTTGTTGTTGGATAGCCTCCGGTGTCCTAGGGTGTGGCAGGAGCATTTCGTCTCGGACGCGTAAGTCACCATTATCAAAAGGATGTTGAGGGAGGAAATTGGGAGGTAAGGTCATGTCAGTAGGATGGTGTTTTCCTCGGAATCCAGACGGCGGCGTACGTGGATCATGCGGAGAGGTGAAAGCGACATAGCATAGAAAAGGTTTCTCCTTCGCGGTGGCACTTCCCAAAAACTTTATGGCCGCATCGGCATATAGTTGGGAACTGTAGGTCTCGCTTTTCCACCCGTTGTCTTTTGGATAACGTCCGCCTCCATCGTAATGATATACGAATGGATTAAATTGACCACCATCTCCTTCGAAATGCATGCCGCCAAAAAAAATATGGTCGCCAGCGCTGAAGAAGCGATCGTGCGAATTTTTGTCACTATGCCATTTTCCGGAATGGAACGTGGTATATCCACGAGTCCGCAGTATCTCCGGAAGACCAATAATACTGTCGGGGATTGTGGAACCATCCTGTGGAAGTCGATTAAGGTATCGACCAGTCAACATCATGACGCGACTGGGAATGCATACCGCCCCCTGATGGCCTCCCATGACATGTGCTTGTTTGAAACTAAGCCCTTCCGCGACTAATAGGTCTAGGTTGGGCGTTTGAATTTCTGGATTGCCCCAGGCTCGTATAGTATGGTAACTTTGGTCGTCGCTGTAAATAATCACCACATTTTTTCTTTGTTGAGCACTTACATGATGCACGGTTATTCCAAGAAAAAGGAGCATACCGACAATAAATTTCTGATAGCTTTGCTGAATTCCCATAGGGTTAATGTATTTATCTGAATGGGTACACGAAGATACTTACTTTTTTACGGCTGAACGAAGCCGCACCGGCTTTCCCGGATTATGCACGAATCGCTAAACTGTCACGGCGAAGATCGTCCATGTGAACGATGTATTTGAACGCTTGATGTCAACGACCTCAAGGGTTATAACTGTTTGCGGATCCGTGAGGCCCGGTATATACCAAAGGTTCAAGAAGCCGTTGCAGGAGTCGGGTCACCGGTCCTGGCTCCTTGCCATATTCTACATTGTCAATGCGCAGCACAGGCGTTATATTTTTTGTCGTACTGGTAATAAATGCTTCCTGCGCATCGTACATATCGCCCAGTGTGACGGCTCGCGTCTCCACGTTCATATGACCTCTGGCGACCTCTAATACGTATTTTCTTGTGATGCCGGGGAGTACCTCGTCCTGTGGCGTCAAGAGTGTTCCATTTTGATCAATGAAGAAAATGTTTGCCCGGGGGCATTCTGAAAGAACGCCGTGTTGTGCATAAACTACATCTTCGGCTCCAACTGCTTTCGCCTTTTTCAACGCGTGTATGCCCATAACATAATCGATACTTTTCACGGTACCGAACGGACGGTGATAATCGTACGTAATCAATTTGATCCCCGCTCGTTCTTTTTCTAGGTGCCGTTTTAAAGGGTGCTGTGTAATAACTAAATTGGGCCTGGCGATACTATATCCATCTGGGCTGATTCCGCCGGTCAGCAATAATTTGATCCCTGAATCGGCGATGTTGTTTGCACCCATCAACAACCGGATCTGGCTTTTTAGTTCGTCCCTGGTATAGGGTACAGGCAAATCCATGAGGCAAGCAGAATGATAAAAACGATCCAAATTGTCTTCCCAAAATACAGGATCGTGGTTAACCGTTTTAAAATAATCAAATATACCATACCCGCGGACAATGGAAAGATCATGAATACTCAATGCTGCTTCGTTTTCGTACAGAAGTCGACCATTGATTATTGCTTGTAAAGGTGGCTGCATAATTCGTTTTATTTGGAGAATGCCTGAATTGCTTGGTGTTTTTTCAAAATGGGCAACACTTTTTCTTTGGGGAGTGCTGGTATAGTAGACCGGTATCCCTTAGTTGTTTCGGCCGCAAAGAGGGAGTTGATGACCGCCTCTTCGGTAGCCTCGATGACCGCCATGAAGAGAGGTGACATATAATCGTTTTGCAGAGAAGGAGCTGTCAAAACTGATGAGCCTCCTGTATGTGGAATGCGTAGCAGCGGATGAGTAGAAAAGGCTATAAAATATTCGCCACTTCCGTTAGAAGCGATTCCGCCCGTCCTTCCCAGACCGAGGAAAGCTCGATGCGCCAGTCGCTTTAGATTGCGCGCATCCAATGGAGCATCGGTAGCGATGACAACCATGCAAGAGCCGTCTACATTGTTTAGAAGCTTGTCCCGGAATGAAAATTGCTGGAGTTGCTGTCCTACGGGTGCTCCATTGATTTCTAATACACCGCCGTAGTTGCTTTGGACAAGCACGCCAATGGTGTATCCACCTAATGAAGCAGAGAGTTTACGCGACGCCGTGCCTATACCTCCTTTAAATCCGAAACAAACCGTCCCCGTACCTGCGCCGACGTTTCCTTCACTTACGACCTGGGAATCAGCTTTTCGAATAGCAGCAAGCACGTCTGTTTCTGTGATATGTAGGCCACGGATATCGTTAAGGGTGCCATCGTTGGTTTCTCCTACAATGGCGTTGACCGATTGGATGTTTTCATTTCCAGGCAAGGCAAGTGTGTATTTCACGACGGCCTCTATGGCAGTCCCAACACTCAATGTGTTCGTCAAGATAATAGGCGTCTCTATATTTCCGAGTTCCTCGACTTGCGTATACCCTGCGAGTTTGCCGAATCCGTTGCCGATAAAAATGGCCGCCGGAACCTTCGCTTGGAACAGATTACCATCGTGAGGCAGAATGGCGGTGACGCCTGTATGTACGGAATCCCCTTGTATAAGGGTGGTGTGGCCTACTTTTACGCCTGCGACGTCCGTAATAGCGTTCGAATTTCCGGTCTGCATCACGCCAATGTGTATACCATAGTCACGTGCACGTCCGTTATTTTTTGGCTGCTGAGCCGATAATATCGTCGATTGTAAGCAGAAGATTACTAGAATAGAGGCTTTGATCATAGTCCCAAAGTTAGCGATATTGTCGAATTTGCCACTCTATTTTCTAATGTTCTCCATACCCGACCTGATCTAACTTCCCTCTAAACACCCGGAATTGAATAATGAAATAGAGAACAACCAGCAAGGCCGCGGCAATAAACCAATAGAGTCCTACAGAAAGTCCATACTCGTGTGCTGCCGCGTTGTGAATGGTCAACGAAGGATTGACCGTATTTGTAGAGGGCAGAAGATTGGGGAACATAGAGGCGACGGTTGTCCCGAAGCTACCAAATATAAAAAGAGAAGAACATAAAAAGCCTGTGCCGTCGTTTCGGAACTTCCGGATCTTGAATTGACCCAATAGCCCTGCCGATCCGATAATCGGAAAGATCCACAACCAGTAATGTTCCTGTAGATTCGTAAAAGCAATGGGTTTGACGTAGTGCCATAAACCCGCAGAGATGAGAACCAAAATCAACAATACGAAGTTCAGACGGTAGATGATCATACGTAGTCGGGAATTGATCGTCGAGTTTGTCTTAAAAATAATCCAGTTTGCCCCGTGTATTGTCAACGATACGACAGAAACAAGTCCCAGGACAATGGTAAACCAATCGATGATGCCTTGATGTTGGGCGAGGGGATCAAATGTGGGATTCCACAGGGCAAGGAAGAAGTAATGAGGTTCCTGAGTGGATATGCCGTTTTCTACCATGCCGAGATTGACACCGCGTACAACATTTCCCAATGCGGCTCCAAAAAATAAAGCCAACAACAAGCTAGCCATTCCAAAGGCCTTGTCCCAAAGTTTTTCCCACAACCTATTATGAACTTGTCCCCGAAGTTCTAGCCCGACTGCACGGAAAATGAGTAACCACAAGACCAGCATGAGTGGGAGGTAAAACCCGCTAAATGAAGACGCGTATAATGTTGGAAATGCGAAAAACAACACGCCTCCGGCAGCAATGAGCCACACCTCGTTGGCATCCCAGAAAGGTCCAATCGCATTTGTAATGGCCTTTCGCTCTTCTTCATTTTTTGCGAAGAGCAGATGGATGATGCCTGCTCCAAAATCGTAGCCGTCGAGGATGATATACGTGGCGAGCATGATGACTAGTACAATAAACCAGAATGTTTCCATATGTAATCGTGTTTAGTGGGCAAGAATGGGTTCGGGACCTTTACGGATAATTTTTATAACGAGTAATAAGAACAGTAATCCGAGGAGGATATAAAGACCCACAAATCCGAGGAGGGTAAATAGTGTGTTACCCGAAGAGACCGTGGGAGAGACCCCGTCTACCATACGCAGGAGGTTATACACAAGCCAAGGTTGCCGGCCCAATTCAGCCGTATACCAACCTGCTGTATTCGCAATGTAAGGGAAGGGTATCATAAACATCAGGATCCAAAGGATCCAATGGTTGTCAAATAAACGTTTTCGCCAAAGCAGAAATGCGGATACGGACATAACCGCAATGAAGATCGTTCCTAAACCGGCCATGATATGATAGGCGTAATAAAGGCCGGGGACATTTGTTGGATGTACGTTTTCGGGAAATTCATTGAGGCCTTTAATTTGAGCATCCCAACGTTGATACGTCAAAAAGCTTAAGATATTAGGAACGGCAATTTTATTGTCCAATTTTTTGTTTTCCATATCTGGCTGGCCAATCAACACGATTTCTGCTCCGCCATCTTCCGTATGGAAGATGCCCTCCATTGCTGCAAATGTTGCGGGTTGGTAGTTGACCACATTTTTGGCGGCCAGGTCTCCCGTCGGAAAGGCCACAATTACCGAAGATATTAGTCCGAATACCACACTGCTTCTCAGAAACAGTTTTCCGAAACGGCTGTTGCGGTCGCTCAATACGTAAAAGGCACCTACAGCAGCGACGAAAAAGGAACTGGTAATTAGCGAGCCTGCCTGATTATGCAAGTAAGAGGGCCACAGCCAGGGGTTGTTGAACAAGGCACCAAAGTTGTTGAGTACAAATTTTCCGTTTGCAACAATTTCATACCCCACGGGATGTTGCATCCAGGAATGCGTAGCAATGATTAAGAAACCGCTAGCCCACGATCCTAAAAAAACCATAAACCCAGCCACGAAATGCAGTTTATGTCCAAGGAGCTTTTCGCCGAATAAGAACATACCCAGAAAAGAGGATTCAAGAAAAAACGAAAACATACCTTCCATAGCGAGTGTTTGCCCGATGATTCCGCCCGTCAACTCCGAAAACTTAGCCCAATTGGTGCCAAATTGAAACTCCATCGGGATTCCTGTGACAACACCCATGGCAAAGTTTAATGCAAAAATCTTCATCCAAAATTTGGCAGCGTGATTATAATCTGCGTTACCAGACCGCAAAAATATCCATTTAAAATAAACGATCATCAACGAAAGCCCCATTGTCAATTGTGGGAAAAGGTAATGGAACGTGATCGTAAAGGCAAATTGTAGCCTATTGTAAAGAATCATGTCTTCCATAGAAGAAAAGGTTAAATTATACGTTTGAGTACACCAAAAAGCCGCTGAAGGAGAATATTGGTGGCATATAAATATATCTAATATTTTACGATCCGTCCATGGTAATCTTAAATTAGGTTCATTCTAAATTAGCGTGAAAGCAATAGCACGTTCTTGGATATGATCTCAAATTCGTACCCGTGTTTATAGTGTTTTGGAACAATAAACACGGGCCGTTCAGGGTATATACGGATATTGTATTTTTCTTCAACTCCTTTATCAGAACTTCGTTATCTTCAAAAGGAGGATATATGAATAAGCAAGTAATATATGTATTGGGATTAGCAGGATGGTTGTGGTTATTGGGAGGATGTCGGGAAGGAACCAAAAATGACGATTTGCCCGAATCCGCCGCACCTACGGTACAGGATGATCAGACTACAGATTCCACATCAAACGCACGTCCTGATAGTGTGAACCAAGAAAATCAGGCTTTGCCGCGAAAAAACTAAATAGTTTTTTGGAGATAGCAAAAAGAAAATCGTAGCGATGAAAACTTTTTTAAGCAAACGCGATTATAAGCATATGGAACTATTCGTGCCGGAACGACGGATCAAAATTATAAAAAGTGTCGAAGATCGACATCTTGGAACCTTTACGGAAGAAGTGTTTAAAGAATGCGATGACGATACGGATGTCCTTCTCACGCTGAAGGATATTGAACGACATTATTCGGCCGATCCGAATTTTGAATTGTTGCATGGTATTCGCGAACGGCTTTCCATCAGTTTCCGCGACCTACGTTCGCAGCAGGAAGTTCGTTTTATTGTGCAGGATTAAACGAAGTCCTGCCGATAAGGGGTGAAGGAGTCGATTAGCTCACCTGCTTCTATGCAGGTACACCCGTGTAATCGGCCTGATGGAACTATACACACATCGCCCCGCTCTAAAATCCGTTCTTCTCCATCAATAATGTAACTAAATTTTCCCTTGCTCACGTACGAAGTTTGTACATGTGGATGTTGGTGGAGTTCTCCAACAGAACCGGCTTCAAATCGCACTTTTACCACCATTAACTCGTCGTTATACACCATAACCTTGCGTTGAACACCCTGTCCTAAATCCGTCCATGGAATGTCGTTGTCATTGCCAAATATTGTGTTGTCCATAATCAAGAGCGTAGATGACCGTTAAAAAAAGGATTTGGTCAAAGGTAATAAATATTGTAGGGATTGCTGAAAAATTTGAACGACAACAGGGAAAGTTTACACTCTCCCTGTTTTGTTAATAATGAAACAAGTATGCAATTGGCGTTGGCACTTGGAAAGTATTCACTATTAAACAGGAGCAAACTTAAGAAAAAAAAGCCCTATTTAGCGACGAAGCACGTAATTTTTACATGAAACTGCCTCAAATCTTCACATTTAAAAAAATAGACCTTCTAGACGAGAACCGGGCTTTTGTGGCTCTTCCTAAATTTACAACGAAGAAGAAAAATGTCAAGGATACGTATGTTGGCCAATAAGGTACGACATTTGTGTTCGCTTATTATCCACATATAACTTGGTTGGCACGACGCCAGTTTCAATAGACTTTTTGTAGATAGGAGCATGCCTGCCGTTGGTCATCGTTTCGAAATTCGGTTAATACCATGTAAATCGACGATTGAAAAAGCAGCGAACGCATGATCTTCCATCTTTATGCTGACAAACCGTCAAGCGGCATGTTTACGAAACGTGTTTTTTGAACGATGATCTGTTATAGATTAGTGGGCACAAGGACGGGCAATAAATAAAGATGTGTACGTCAGCCGTGTGCATACGTAAACGAACAACCAGTTGTAAACATTTATGGAATTGTTCCGTTAATCATATATGGCAAGCAACGATCAAAAAAGAAAATGAGTATGTATAAACGCTATTTTTATCAGAAGGTGTGGTGCGTTGTGCTGGCTGGCAGCTTGCTCGGCTTGGCGTCCTGTGGCCACACACGAAGGGAACAGAATAAACGCGCCAATGGGGGAGTGGATTCTTTGGTCCATGAAATCGAATATGGGTTACAGATTGTTCCACAGTCACCGTTAGCTACACCATCGCAAAATAAGTTTGCGAAAGTCTTGGGCTGGAAATCGACGCAATCTCCCACCGCTGCTAAGGGATTTAAGGTTGTCCGCTTTGCCGATAGCCTCAATAGCCCGCGTAATATTTACGTAGCTCCAAATGGCGATGTATTTGTCGCACAATCCAGAACAGAGAAAAAGGGAGAAAAAGAAGAAAAAGTCGACGCTAGAAACACCTTTCGCAGCGAAAGCATCAATAACATCCTCCGGTTTAGCGATGAAAATGGCGACGGTATCGCGGAAAAGAAAGAAGTTGTGATCGAGGATTTGGAGCAGCCATATGGTATGCTTATTCATAAGGACTGGTTTTATGTAGCAAATACGAATGCACTGTTGCGGTATCGATATCGGGATGGAAAGCCGTCGGGAGAAGCAGAAAAGTTGATTGATTTGCCGGCAGGCGGATATAATAATCATTGGACACGCAATATTATGCTGAATGCTGATAGCACCAAAATTTTCGTTTCAGTTGGCTCAGGGAGTAATGTTGGTGAAAACGGTATGGAGCATGAAAGGCGTCGCGCTAATATACTGGAGGTCAGTTTGGATGGCACGGAAGAGCGCGTGTTCGCTTCTGGCATACGTAATCCTGTTGGCATGGCTATCGAACCCAATACGTTGTCGTTGTGGACAGCGGTCAATGAGCGCGACGAGCTGGGCGATGAGCTTGTTCCTGACTATATCACGTCGGTTAAAGAGAACGGATTTTATGGTTGGCCGTATGCTTACTGGGGGCATTTTCCGGATCCGCGTTGGAAAAATAGGTTGCCACAAACGTTGGTGGAACAATCTATAACGCCTGACTACGCGGTGGGCGCGCATACGGCATCATTAGGACTTGCCTTTAATGGTGCGCCTGGCTTTCCCGAGGGGGCTTACGTGGGGCAGCATGGATCGTGGAATAGATCTACTTTTTCGGGATATAAGGTTGTTTTTGTACCTTTTGAAAAGGGGCGTCCGGTTGGAGAGCCGCAGGATTTTTTGACAGGATTCATTGCAGATGAACGGGTTAGTACGGTGTACGGGCGGCCTGTAGCGGTCGCCTTCACCAAAACCTATATGTTGGTTACGGACGATGCCGCCAATGTTATTTGGACGGTAAAGGTGGAAGATTATAAGGAGCGGTAGGGTGAATCATGGTGCAGGATGGAGACAGGCGATAGCTATCAGCAGGCTGCCGATAGCTATTCGCTATTTAGTAATAAGCCGGTTGCAATAAAGGCCGGCCTTGCTCATCCTTTTCAAAGGCAGCCAAAAAAGCCACTTGGTGACCTTCCAAATGTAGGAAACGCGAGATAAAATCCTCATTACGTTGTGTGGATTCGATGCGAAGAATAAAGTCCTCATCGTCCAAATCGACCGTTGCAAATTTTACATCTTTAGATACCTGGTAAAGTTTTGCAATGAGATGAGAGCGCTCTAAAATGGTTCGGATAGAGGTTTTAAAAATCAGTACATACTTTTTCATGAGCATACTATTTTTGTTTAGATCGTTTAATAGGTGATGTTGTATCAACCGATGGAACAAATATGCTGGGTTTGTACGTATTTTATCACAGTAAATCGGCCGAAGCGGACAAAATTTCGGCTGAAACGTCAAAACGATCGGTAAAACGATTCGTGATTTTTTATTTGCGCATGCATTACCCCTCCAACCACTCCATAAACACATGGTATTTCTCTTTGCTGACGGAAATTTTTATAGGATGATCTATACGTAACGTCAATACCAATTTACGGGATAACCCCAAGTTGGCGAAGGCAATTGTGTCCCGCTTTAAGATGTGCTGTCGGTTTACGCGGAAGAAGTCGTCGCCAAGCAGGTGCTCCATCTCTTCAAGCGTCTTATTGACGATATACTCTTTACCATGACCTGTTTTTACAAACACATTTTCATATTCAATATAGCATAAGGCAATGTCTTGTAGTTGAATAGGTATAATCTTATCCCCATGAATGACGATTAACGATTTTTTTCGTATATCAGGCATCTTGCTATCAGCACCGACAGCTTGCACCATTTCTAGGGATGATTTGTTGAATGTCTGTCGCAACATCCGATACTTTTCTAACGTTCGCTGTATACTTTCATCCGAAAAAGGCTTTAAAATGTAATCCAATCCGAAATGCTGGAAAGCTTCCAACATATATTGGTTATATGCTGTACAAAAGACAATGGGCGCTTTAGGTTGTACGACTTTGAATATATCGAAAGATTCTCCGTCGCCGAGTTGTATGTCGCTGAAAATAAGATCGATTTCTGGTTCTTTCTTAAAATAACCGATCGCTTCATTTACGCTAGATAATCTGGCGCAGATTTCCGCAGTGGGTTCTAACCGTTTTAGTGTTAGACAAAGATCTTCGGCGGTAAGGTCTTCATCTTCTATAATGATTGTTCTCATGCCGATATTATTTTTACACGTACTTCAAAGGCTGGACCGTCTTCGCGTATAATCACACTATCTTTTAGGTAGTAGCTGAATCGTTCCTTCAGATTATTTAGGCCATAGTTGTTGTTGTCTTCTACTGATGTCTTGCGTAGGCAGACATTATTGCTTACGATGATCCATCCTGATTCTTCCCGAATACAAATATGTAGCGGTTTCTCCGTTGTATAGAGATTATGTTTTAACGCATTGTCTACTAATGGCTGTAACGAAAAAATGGGGAGAAGATTGTTGTAAACAGCCTCCGACACCTGAATGTCGTAGCGAATGGCCTCCTTAAACCTTATTTTTTGCATAGACAAATAACCTTCGCAAAGGTCCAACTCTTGTTTTACCGTGGCCAAACCATCTTCAGATGTCATGAAGCTTCCGCGTAGGTAATCCGATAGCTGCAGCAGATAGGATTCTGCCATCGCACTATCTTTTTTTATCAAAGATTTTAGGCTAGAGAGTGCATTGAACAGGAAATGAGGCTGTACCTGTTGGCGCAACATTTGGTTGACAGCTCTTTCTTTCAGTTTGTCGAGTTTAGAACGTTCCAACTCCAGTTGATTTTTAAAATAGTCTGTCATCAAAAAGTACAGCCAAAGCAGAACGATGAAATTGAGGATCGCGGCCCGGAAACCAGAAAGCAAGAGAAAGTTCAGGGAGGAACCGCGGATTATGCGGCATTCTTCATGGGTAAGCATGCCTAAATAAGCAGACAAGGCCAACATGGCTAGTGATATGCTAAATGTAAGCACAAAGCCTATGACTTTTACCTTGATTGGCGACTTTACCGGATCTTTTACCTCAAAATGTATGTGCAGAATCAGATTGAAAATAATAATACTGAAAAACCCTAGAAATCCGATTGCTGTATTGAGCCAAAAGCGTGCCTGATCTTTATATAAGGAATCGATGACTAAAATTGAAACAATGCACAAAGAAAAGACCGCGCTTCGCTTGATCCAATACTTAAGCGGATAACGGTGTTTATTTCGAAAAAATCCCATATTGAAGTTGCTGTTTGTTTGCAAAGATAGGGGATTCTTTGATTTAGGTGGAACTGCACGCGTAAACCAACTGGAAATGTGTACCCAGGTCGTATTACTTTTCTGCTCCCTTTCGTTGCCAGGGTGCTTGCCGTCGTTTCTTATCGCTTCCAATCAGGTATCCGTAAGGTTGGAGGGACGGGACCGTATCGCAAACTATTTTTATAATACCGGCGACCGGGATAGCCAAAACCATCCCGGAAATTCCCCAAATGGCCTCGGCCGCAACCAGACTGATAATAGTGAATAAGGGGTTGATGTTCACCTCCGTTCCTACAATCAGTGGTTCCAAAAGATAAGTTTGTACGAATTGCACAACGGCATATACGACCAATACGCCAATAATCAGATCGCTCTTTCCGCCCTGAGCGATAACGCCCAAGATTGTTAGACCGGTTCCGGTTAGATTTCCGATAAAGGGGACAAGTTCTAAAACGCCACAGAGTACGGCGAAGAATAACGCATTCTCAACGCCAATGAGACTAAACGCGGAACCGTACAGGAGCCAGAGTACCACAATCATTTTCGCAAGTCCACTCATATAGCTAGTCGCTACTTCGGTAGACCGATGGGCGATCTCTAAGGCTTGCTCCTGATCGTTTGGCGCCGAAACACGGATTAAGAATTTTTTGATCCGAGTGCGGTAAAATAATAGTAAGTATGTGTATACGAAAACAAGGATCATGTCTACCAATAAGCTAAAGAAACCGCTGGCGAAACTGCTCGCCATTCCACTGTTTGATTTACCTGTAGCAACCTGTTCTTTAGCCAGGCTCTTCTGTTGTTCTTGGTCAAGCCCAAACTGTGCGTCGATCCAATTTTGCAACCGGGCGATCAGTTGCAAGATATTTTCTTTCATAGAATCTATGTTACTGGCAAAACTTTGCATTTGCCAGCTTAGAAGCAGCAATAACCCTGTCGTGCTGGCGAATAAAATCCCTACTGAAAGTAGGGCGCTAGCCCAACGTGGCCATCCTCTTTTTTCTAGTTTTTTAGACAAACCTACAAACAGCATGGCCAGAATAGCAGCAATAGCCAATGGGGCTAACACACTTTTGGCGTACAATAGGATACAGACTATAAGGGTAAAGATCAATAAGACCTTTAGGATGGTCGTCGTTTTTCTCATGGGCGCGTTGTTAGAAACTCGTTGTGTCCATAGAACAAATGAAACTGTATTTCGTTGTGCGCAACGACAACTACTCGTTTACAAATGTCCATAGATTTCGTTGTATCTTCGTAAACTTTCCTTGAACAAAGATATACTTGTCTGGCCCTTCTGTCCAGTTTTTTTTGCCTTGTTGGTATTGAAGCAATTTATAGTCGACTTTTACGGTATCGCCTAGATCCACGATCGATAAATAGACGTAGTCTGAAAAAGAGGAGGCTCCGCTGGGGCGAAGATAACAATCTTGCCCAATGACGGTTTTGGCGACGGAGTCGGTAGGGAAAAACTGTTGAATCAGTTCTTTGTGGGCGCTTGATCCCTGTTTTCCTAATCCAAGTGCTGTCGTCAATAAGCAATGCTCCCCATCACACGACGTTCCGCCCATGGCAGCATAAAACGCTGCCAATGCCCTTAAATGAGGCGGAAGCTGACGAATTATCGAGTCCTGAACGGCTCCCGGAGTTTCGTGCGTAGCTGTGATGATGTCGTACATTCGTTGTTGTGAGGCTGGGTCTCCAGTGTCGCTCGTCACGGAGTCTTGTGGTTGATTATCGGTGCCCCGAGGCGATTGACAGGCCGTGACCAAGAAACAAAATAAGATAAAGAATAGGGTGGGTGCGTGGTGTGTTTTCATTCGATAAGAACGACGATAATTGTGCCAAAGTATGGTTCGAGTCAATGGTCTTGTTATCAATAATATACAGGTATTTCTATAGAAAATGACGCTTTTATGAAAATAAAGTCTACTAACTAAATAGAATAAATGTATTTTTGCGCTTCGAACTACGTTAACTTTTGCGAATATGTGGGATATTGCTTTCAGACGAATGTGTATAGGAGATGGTTTAATGAGAACGCATCTCCGATAATTACAGCGTAAAATACACAACTAAATTTTTCAACCAAATCATGTTTTAGATGAACACGTTACACTATGTAGGTTTAGCGGGGGCGTTTATTGCTCTCGGGACAGGGCAGCTCTATGCACAAACGATTATACGAGGAAAGGTCGTCGACCAGAATAATCAACCTGTACAAGGCGCCACCGTCACAGACAACACCACCAAAGTACAGGCCCAAACCGATGCAAATGGCGAATTTCGATTACAGGTTAATGCAGATCAGCCTTCTATTTCCGTGAATTTTATTGGTTTCGAAGAGGCAATCATCACGGATATTAGCAGCGGCAATCTGACGGTCCAACTTACACCCGCACCGTCAGCGTTAACCGAGGTCGTGGTTACTGCCCTCGGTATATCGCGCGAGAAAAAGGCACTGGGTTACGCGGTGCAGGAGGTGAAAGGGGTCGAATTGCAGACGCGGCCAACCAATGCGTTGAGTGCATTGTCTGGAAAAGTGGCGGGGATGCAGGTTGTGACTTCCGGAGGTAATATGGGAGGTTCGTCTCGTGTGACATTGCGGGGCATCAATTCCATTTCCGGGAATAATCAGCCATTGTATGTCGTTGATGGAACGCCGATTGATAATACGGATCTGAACAGCCTCTCTACCATCAATGGGAGTGCCGGAAAAGATGTGGGCAACCTGATACAAGATATTAATCCAGACGATATCGAAAATATATCGGTTTTGAAAGGACCATCGGCCGCTGCGTTGTACGGGTCTAGGGCTGCAAATGGAGTGATTTTGATTACCACAAAAAAAGCGGCTGCTGGAGGACGGGTAAATATATCCATTAATACAGGATTGGATCTGGAACAAATCGTTCGACTACCGAAACGTCAAAAGCTGTATGGACAAGGATATGCCACATCATTTCAAACGGTCAACATCGGTGGTACGGATTACAAGATTGTGGACTATGCATCGGATGAAAGTTGGGGACCGCGACTGGACGGTACAGATGTCTTACAATGGTATAGCTTAAACCCTGAAGATCAGTCTACATATCTAAAACCTACGCCATGGTTGTATCCAAAGCACGATGTCCATTACTTTTTTAGGACGGGTTTGGCTAATACCAACAACATAGCGATCACTGGGAGTGCAGATAAAACCACATACCGTTTTTCGTATACCAATAAAAATGTGGGCGGAACCACGCCAAATTCGTCTCTCTCCCGCAATGGAATAAACTTTTCAGGAAGCACACAACTTGGAAAAGTAAAAATTTCTTCACATGTAAACTATATCCGTAATTCGTCCATGGGACGCCCTTGGGCGGGTGCCTCTAACCGTAATATCATGTTGGAAGCTTTTCAATGGGGAGCGGTGCAAGTAGATTATAAGCTCTTGGAAAATTATAAACGGGCAGATGGCACGCCGCTTGCCTGGAATAGAACGGGGTGGGAAAACACACCTGCAGCAGAAGCGACCCGTTTTATCGATAACCCGTATTGGTCGGCTTACGAAAGCTATATGGAGGAGCGAAGAGATCGTTTCTATGGAAATGTAGGCATTCAATACCAAGCGACGGATTGGCTAACGTTGGATGCCAAAGCACATGGCGATATCTACAGCTTTAAATCGGAGGATCGTATTGCGGCTTATTCTCGAAGTCAATCGCAATATGAAGAGACGGGTAATATGTTAAACGAATACAATTATGAATTTCTAGCTACTGCGAAAAAAAACTGGGATAGGATTTCAATTATAGCCAATGTAGGTGCAAATTTGAGGGATCAGAGACGGTGGACTGACTACGCCGTCACACAGGGAGGGTTAACTATTCCGAATTTCTATAATTTGAAAAATGCATCTTCTGTTCTTAATGACAACAAGAGATGGCATCGGCGGATTGGTTCCCTTTATGGAAGTGTCTCGTTCGGATATAATGATTATTTATTTTTAGATGGCACAGTGAGAAACGATTGGAGTTCCACGTTACCGGTGAACAACAATTCTTTCATATATCCGTCTTTTACAACAAGCTTTGTGTTTAGTCAGCTAGAAGCTATTCGACAGTTGGACTGGCTATCGTTTGGTAAGTTGAGAATAGGCTGGGCACAAGTCGGGAACGATACGGAGCCTTATCAACTCTACAAAGTTTACGAAGCCGAACAAGCTTTTTCGGGTGTTCCATCTTATAGTTTGCCTAACGTATTAAATAATGCGAATTTAAAGCCGGAAATAACCAGTTCTTGGGAAGCAGGATTGAATATGCAGTTTTTCCATAATCGGCTTGGATTTGATGTAACGTATTATGATAATATTTCGAGAAACCAAATTCTTTCTGTGCCGGTATCCTCGGCTTTTGGATATGAATCAAAAGTCCTAAATGCTGGAAAGATCACCAACAAAGGGATAGAGGTAATGGTAAACGCGACGCCGATAAGAAAAGAACAATTCCAGTGGAATACCACCCTTAATTGGTCTAAAAATGTGAATAAGATCGTTAAATTACATGAACAGGCAGATACGTATACCTTAAGTAGTACATTGGTCAACCTAATCGCGCGGGAAGGACAATCTTATGGGCAGCTTCTCGGGTATGATTTTGTGTATGCAGCCGATGGAAACCGTGTCGTACAGGCAGATGGAACATATATGCGTACGTCCCAAATGGTTCCGCTCGGCTCCATTCTGCCAAAGTTTTTGTTTGGCTTCCAAAATAATTTCTCTTACAAGAACGTTAATTTAGGTTTTTTAATAGATGGAAGGGTGGGCGGTAAATTCTTTTCCCAAACCTACAAAGTGGGAATGTATGCCGGGATCTTGGACAAAACTGCCGCTAACAACGTTCGGGAAACGGGGGTTGTGCTGGATGGGGTGAAAGGGGATGTCGTGTTTAACGCCGACGGAACATATTCCGTGCAGAATACGACACCAAACGACACGCAGATTACGGCACAGCAATGGGCTCGTAATGAGTACAATGGCCCGACCACATTTTCTATATTTGATGCTACGTTTGTCAAGCTACGTGAAGTTACGTTGGGATACACGTTCAAATTAAACAACGCCAAAACGGTAAAGAACCTAGGCGTGTCGTTGTACGGGCGAAATTTGTGGAATATCTACACCAAAAGCAAATATATTGACCCGGAATTTACATCCAGCGGAGGCAATGTGCAAGGTATTGAGGGAGGGAATATCCCGACACCACTTACGTATGGTTTTAATGTCAACGTCAAATTTTAATCAGTCATGAAAGGTTTAAAAACGATATACAAAATAAGTTTATTGGGATTGGCGATGATTGCCCTTCACAGTTGTTCGAAAGGCTTATTTGAAGAGATAAATACGGATCCCAACCGCCCTGATGCGGTATCTACTCCTTATATTTTAGTCAGCGCAGAAAAACAGTTGATGAATGCACTGCGCAGCGAAGAAATCAATTTACGTGGCGCACAGCTGTATGCACAGTACTTCAGTCAGCATATCTATACCGACCAATCCAGGTACAGTATCACGTCGGGTTATGCCGATAATTATTGGACAGGGATGTATAAAGCCCTGAACAACTTCAACGAAATCATTAAATTGAATACAGATGAGCGTACCAAAGCCGTCGCGGCGGCCGGTACAGCCGGTACAAACGCCAACCAAATCGCTATCGTTCGTGTATTAAAAGCCTTTGCGTTTCACTCTCTAAGCGATGTGTTTGGCGATATCCCGTATCAGTCGTATGGGAATGCCGATCCTGATTTTCAGGCATTGCAGCAAGAGCCGGAAAACTTAACGCCTGCCTATGCGAGTCAGGAAAAGATTTACAAAGACATGCTTCACGAATTGCAACAAGCCGCGGATACGCTATTAAAATATGATGAAGCAACTACCTTCGGCGCTGCTGATATCATTTACAAAGGTAACAATCTGAAATGGGCTAAGTTCGCGAATTCATTACGCTTGCGATTGGCAACCCGTATTGCTAAAAAGGAAGCCGCCTTAGCTAAGCAACATATTGACGACGCTTTAGCTAAAGGCGTATTTACATCGAATGCAGATAATGCTGCCTTTACGTATTCGGTGACCTCTCCGAACGAAGCGCCTTTGTATCGCGCCACCGTAACAGCCAACCGGAAAGATTTTGCCGTGTCGCATGTGATTGTTGAGGCATTGCAAGGAAAACGAGGGCCATTTACTTTCGCCGATCCTCGACTGCCCAAATATGCAAAAACGAATGCCAGTGGTACCTATGTCGGACATCCTTATGGTCTACCGCTGGAAGCTTCTACCGTTCTGCCGATAGCGGCTGTTTCACTACCCGGAGATATCATCAATGCCGCGAACTATGCAGAAATGCTCCAAGAATACGCAGAGGTAGAATTTTTAATTTCGGAATATAAATCGTGGGAACAAGATGCCTATGAAAAGGGTGTGCGGGCATCCTTGGAAAAATGGGGGGTAGCATCGACTGACGTAGCGAGTTATCTCGATCAACTTCCGCCTGCAACTAAGGAAAACGTCCTTACCCAGAAATACCTCGCATTATTTAACCAAGGGGTAGAAGGTTGGTCCGAAATCCGGCGTACAGGTTATCCGCTATTTCTCGTAAAAAAGAATGATATCGTGTGGTCGGGAGTTGTCGATGGAGAGTCACGCACCTACCGATTTTCTCCGGAAGGAATCGACGGTCTTCCCAGTCGTTTTATTTATCCGTTGAAAGAACAAAGTACCAACCGAGAGAATTACCAACGTGCATTGGCCGCGCAGGGAGATGATGTGCTGCCTACGAAGGTCTGGTGGAATAAAGATTAATTACTGTAGAAAAAAAGGAGGCACTCTATCATCAAGTGCCTCCTCTTTTGTTAAGACCTCGTCTCACATAGCTCTTTTAGTTTCTGCAAAGCTTTCGGCCATGCATCATCAAAGTAGTCTATGTATTCCTCATTGGTATCGACATCCACCGTTACGGTAGTGCCTCCTGAAATCTCTTCAAAAGTGTAGTTTTCCAGCGCACCGGCCCATCCTTCTACGGCAGGTCCTTCTAGGACCTCTTTGCCCTGGTCCAAAATCCCTTTGTGGCGGATGGAAATATATTTATTCGGAATGTGCTCCGCTATTTCGGCAACCATTCCTTCCTTTTCTCCTTGTTCATTGATACCTATGAAGTAGATCTTCTCCCCCTTTTCCCAACTTCCTTCAAAATCAGAAGAGGGATTGAACAAAGCAGTCCACTGTTTGTAAGTCTGCTTGTCGAGCATCGTTTTAAACACATGATCGACAGGAGCATCGATTGTGACCTGATACGTTTTTTTAATCATTGCTTTACTTTTTTGGAAAATTAGGACTAGCTTTAATCTCTTCAATTTGCTTTGTGTGGCGCGCGCCGTGTGCAGCGATGAACATCAAGCCTTGGTATCCATCCACTGTTCCTGTTGGATATTCCGTGATATGATTCCGGAGATCTTCGGCGTCTGCCTGTTTTATAAAATCCAAGATCGGTTGGCGAGCGGTGCGAAAATCGGCAAGGGCCTTTTGTACATCGGTATACTTTCCACTTGGTTGCAATTCTTTTGGCGCTTGAAATTTTTGACTCCGATTTGTCAGCATGCTTTTTAGATCAGTATCCGAAACTTTCACTTCGTTTCTTTTTTCTGGTTGTGGCGCCTTGGCCAGTTCTGTTTTGGCCATACCGAACAACATACCCTCTGACAGGATAATGTGTTCTAAGCACTGGCTGATTGACCATTTATCTGGGGCAGGTTTAAATTGAAGCTGAGCTTCGCTAAGGCCTTGTACCTGTGCTTCCAAAGCTTTGGTCGTCTCATCGAAGTAGAGTAGCAAAGAGTCTGTTCCTGCCAATTGGGCAACGGACGGTTGGACGGTGACCGGTGCGGTGTATGGTCTTGCGTCGCTGCTAACCGCTGTTGTTTCTTTAAATCGGGTGGGTGATAGAAGAGCTGCGGTTAAGCCGGCGATCACTATCATGTTCATAAATGGGTGCATACGTTTTTTATTAAATGGTGAAAAACTTCGACAAGTAGATGTCACTTTCTTTTTACAATTTTAGCGCATTTTTGTTTTACTGCGCTTTGCATAGGACAAGAAAAGCACGGACTTGACGATGCGCGACATGATTCGATCGGCGTCGCAAGGTCGGTAAATAAGGGAGCTAACCGTTTCCTGCTCGTAAAACATGAATATTTTCTGCCAGTACAAAACGATCTTATCGGAAATCTGTTGTATTTTAGACCGTGTGACATAATTCCGTTTGGTGTATGGAAAAAACGTTGACGCAGTCCATCGTTTTTTTTAGATAGATTCATGAAGGCGAAGGATTAACTGGTCGTTTCAGCTGCGGAAGCCGAACGTTTCAATCGAACGGCGTAATATGGACAAAAATAAGATGTATGCATGCAATAAAAAAAATAAGTTTCCTAGGATTGTTCTGCTTGTTATGCAGCCCAGCACTTTGGGCACAAGCCATGCGTCCGGTATTGGACGTGATGTTGAGCGATTATGCGTACCCGTTTCAGGTAGATACCCTGACGTTGCAAAGTCAACAACAGACGTTAATTATGGCGTATATGGATATCCATGCGTCGCGCCCGAACGGAAAGACGGTAGTCTTGCTGCACGGCAAAAATTTCAACGGCGCATATTGGAAGACAACCGTCGAAGCGTTGACAGCGGAAGGCTATCGTGTCGTGGTTCCTGATCAGATCGGTTTCGGAAAATCCTCGAAGCCGATAGGCTACCAATTCAGTTTTCAACAACTTGCGCTGAATACGAAAATTTTACTCGATTCGCTTCAATTGTTCGAGGTTTATCTGCTTGGACATTCTATGGGAGGTATGTTGGCTACCCGTTTTGCGTTGATGTATCCCAATACTGTGAAAAAACTTATTCTCGAGAATCCGATTGGTTTAGAAGACTGGAAGGTTGTGGCACCATATACATCTGTGGATACCAACTACCAAAAGGAATTACAAGCTGATTACGAAACGACCAAAACGTACCAGCTGAATGCCTATTACGACAAGCAATGGAAGGCGGCATACGATGAATGGGTGTATTTATTGACCGGATGGGTGAAGTCCCCAGATTATCCGCGTGTAGCGATGAACAATGCACAGACATCGGACATGATTTTTACGCAGCCAGTCGTCTATGAATTTAAGGACGTAAGCATGCCTACACTGTTGATTATCGGAACACGGGACCGGACGGCGATAGGTAGAGACAAGGTACAAGATCCTAAAATCCGGGCGCGGATGGGTCAATATCAGGTGTTGGGTAAGCAGGTGCAACGCGTTATTCCGAATGCAAAACTCATCGAATTAGAAGGGGTTGGACATTTGCCTCATATCGAATCATTCGAACGGTTTATAAGCCCATTATTAAATTATTTAGCCAATTGAGTGGGGCAGGCTTCCCCAAACGTGAGTAAGTTATTGTCGGGATCCAATAACGCAAATTCATATTGTCCCCATGGTTTACGTTGCAGTGGGGCGGCAGGGTGGATGGGGATCTGTTTTGCCAACCATGATGCATAGAGGGCTGCTATATCGGAGACCCGTATATATATTTGTCCATAGTTTTCGGCTGGCGTGATTTCCGGGAATAAAAAGAAATGGATTTCCACCTGATCCAATTGTAGCATCAGGTAGTCCGGGTAGTCGGTCTGTGCGATGTTTTGAAATCCCAAGCGTTCGTAGAAGGCTAACGAGGTAGCTTTATGTCGCATGGGAAGCTTGGGATGCACGGTTAATAGTTTCATTGATTTCGTGTTAAAAATCACGGTACTAGTATTGGAATACGGCCGTATTCTTAGGGGCTTGTAGTTTGGTGCTCTGCCGTTTTCCCAAGACCGTAGCGTGGATAATGTTCGTCTGCCCCGTATGCTGTTGATACAAAATGGAGTTCAGAATTCCTAAAGACGTCACTTTTTCTACATCGTTCACTTCCATATAACACCATGCGGCGTCCTCCTCAATTTGGTAACCTAAAAATTGTACCTCCCGTATTTGGTTGTCCACTTTTATGCGAAAGTTTTGCTGGAGATACGCAGCGAGGCCTTGATGCAGTTTTGCCTTATTTCGGGGTTGCAGAATGTCGTCATGTGCGTATCCTTCTTTGCGCAATGCCTCTTCTAAATCATCATAGAATATCCGACAACTAATCTCCAACGCACGTGTTTTGGCGTTCCACTCCAAGGTGCACACGCTGACGTAAAACGGATGCGTGCGCCATTTAGCCTGAAGGGAAAGACTCAGGATATTTAGAACTACGAAAATGAAAAATCGTCTATTCATCGCATTATACTCTCTACACAAATGTAAAACAAAAGTAGGCGGAAAGAAGGTCAACAACAAATGCGTTACAAAAAGGACAAAAATTAGACGTATCGCGGAAAATATTGTATCATTGCATAGATGTAGGTGACCTTAATGATGAATGACTTTTCTTTATATTTTCCGCTGGGCTGGGAGCATATTTTGGACTTAAATGGTTACGATCATATTCTGTTTATCTTGGTGCTGTGTTGCGCCTATACGTTGCGCGACTGGAAGAAAGTGCTGGGGTTGATTACTGCATTCACCTTGGGCCACTGTGCTACATTAGCCTTAGCCGTTTTTAAGGTCGTGCGCGTCAATGTCTCTTGGGTAGAGTTTTTGATACCACTGACTATTTTTTTGACGGCGATCTTTAATTTATTGCCAAAACGATCCTCCAACGCATCGATAGGACTGTATAGCGCGACGTTGTTTTTCGGATTGATACATGGCCTTGGCTTTTCAAACTATCTACAGTCTTTATTGGGAAAAGAAGAAAATGTGGTGGTACCGTTGTTGGCGTTTAACCTTGGCGTAGAGTGCGGACAGATCCTTGTTGTCTTATTGACGATGGTGTTGACTACCTTGCTGCTGCGTATGACAACTATTCGGCAACAGCAGATCGCATTGTATTTGTCGATAGCTGTCATTGGTGTTTCATTTTATTTGATGTTAGAAAGGTATCCACTATGAAAAGAATAAGTGTATTAATGACGTATGTTTGTGTATCTGTTATATGGTATGGTCTCATGACGGGTCGTTTGGCCGCACAACAACTATCGAATGCCGCTTCGAACCATGGGAACAGATTTGAACAGCTGGGCACTTTGCTGTCTGACCCGAATATTTTCCGGACGGCATCAGGCGCGCCGGGCGCACAGTATTGGCAACAGAAAGCCGATTACGTTATCGACGTTGAAATTGACGATGAACAGCAGGTTCTCCGAGGTTCGGAAACCATTACCTATACCAACAATTCGCCGGACCCGTTGTCTTATTTATGGGTTCAATTGGATGAGAACGAACATGCCGTCGATGCAGAAAATAAACGATTCGCCAGTAGCTCCATGCGGGATGATATGTCGCCACGTGAGCTGCATAAGTTTATGCCCCTGGAGAAAGGTTTTGGCGTCCGTATTCACGAGGTGACCGACGTCAACGGTAATCCACTGGCGCATACTGTGAACTACACCATGATGCGGATTGATTTGCCCGGTGCACTGAAGCCGGGGGCACGTTACGTATTCCGAATTAAATGGGAATACAAAATTACCGATCGCAACGAAGAGGGAGGGCGGGGAGGTTATGAATATTTTGCGAAAGATGGCAATTACTTGTACACGATTGCACAATGGTATCCTAGAATGGCTGTGTATTCCGATTTTCAGGGCTGGCAGAACAAGCAATTTACTGGAAGGGGCGAATTCGCCCTTGCGTTTGGTGATTTTAAAGTAAACATCACTGTCCCTGCGGATCACATTGTCGGTGCGACTGGAGAATGTATGAACTATCCTTCCGTATTAACAGCAGCACAATTGCAACGTTGGAAAACGGCGCAACTATCAGCGGAACCTATTGAGGTGGTTACGTTGCAGGAGGCAAAAACAGCCATGCAACAGAAGTCAACAAAAAAGAAAACGTGGACCTACGAAGCCAAAAATGTACGGGATTTCGCATTTGTCAGTTCGCGGAGACTCGTTTGGGATGCCATGCGCGTGAAGGACGGGATTGAAGGGAACCAGCCTATGGCTATGTCGTATTATGGGGAAGAGGCGTACCCACTGTATAATCGCTATTCGACCAAAGCTGTCGCTCATACGCTCAAGGTATATTCCAAGCATACCATCCCATACCCCTATCCCGTTGCGATATCTGTCGAGGCAGCGAACGGAATGGAATATCCGATGATTTGTTTTAACTACGGGCGAGCTGACGAAGACGGCACCTATTCAGAAGCTACAAAATACGGTATGATCTCAGTCATTATTCATGAAGTGGGCCACAACTTTTTTCCGATGATTGTCAACTCGGATGAACGTCAATGGACGTGGATGGATGAAGGGTTGAACACGTTTTGCCAATTCTTGGCCGAACAGGAATGGGATAAAAATTATCCTTCCCAACGAGGACCGGCTCATAAGATAGCGGACTATATGAAATTGCCCAAAGAACAGCTCGAACCCATCATGACGAACTCCGAAAATATTGTACAGTTTGGACCAAACGCCTACGCGAAGCCAGCCACTGCATTAAACATTTTGCGGGAGACTGTAATGGGACGCACGTTGTTCGATTACGCCTTTAAAGAATATGCCCGCCGTTGGGCTTTTAAACATCCTACACCGGCGGATTTTTTCCGTACAATGGAAGATGCTTCTGCGGTAGATCTGGATTGGTTTTGGCGCGGTTGGTTTTTCGGAATTGAACCGGTTGATATTTCCTTGGACAGTGTAACGCCATACCGGATGCAGACGGCCCGTCCCAGTTCTGCCAAAGCTGATGAGAAAAAGGCCTATGAAGCTAACTTGCAGACTATTTCCCGGCAACGTAACCTCGAAGAAAACAGATCTTTTTTAGTGGATCAAGACACGGCGTTGCAGGATTTCTATAATAAATGGGATCGGTTTTCTTATAGCGCCCGGGACGAAGCCGCTTTTCAGTCGTTTTATCAACAGCTAAACCGTCAGGAAAAGGATATCTATGACGGTAAAATCACCTTTTACGAATTGGCATTTTCGAATAAGGGTGGTCTAGTTATGCCAATCATTGTGCAATGGAATTATGTGGATGGATCCACGGAGATAGATTATATTCCGGCATATATTTGGCGATTAAATGAGCAATACGTGACAAAAGTTTTCGCTAAATCAAAGGAAGTCGCGTCGGTGCAAATAGATCCTTTTCGTGAAACAGCAGATATCGATGAAGGAAATAATAGCTGGCCTAGAAAAACACAGCCGTCAAAATTCGAATTATTCAAAAATGGTAATCCGGAAGCTCGTGGTCAATCGTCAGGCCAAAACCCTATGAAAGCGGCGCGCCAGGGCCGATAGACAAACCAATATGGTGACGCATTAACGGTTGTTGCTTTGGGCGTTTACGTCGGCTAAGGGAGCGATGCGATAGACGCAGCGCTCTCCACCCGTAAGCACGTGCTTTATCCGTTCTACAGCATAACCCGCTCCAATCAGTTGTTTGAAATTTCGGAGCTCAGCCCGGCAAAAACCTTGGCATTCCGTCGCCGCAGCGCATATGGGGCAGTGATTTTCTATGAGCAGGTAGTGGTCGTTTTCTTTTACCCAGTCGGCCATGTAGCCCTCATCCGAACGCGCCTTGGTCAACAATGTCAGTTTCGTTTCCAGATCGTGGGTTCCTTGCAGCAATTGATCATACCGTAAGAACGCTTCCTTTTCCCGTTCACCAATAAGTAAATCCAATGCGTTGTCTCCCAATAAGTTTTTGACAGAACGCAAGAGCTGTACGGTAACCTGTGCGTGCGTATCGGGAAATCGAAGAAGCCCTTTTTCCGTTAATCGGTAATACGTGTGGGGACGTCCAACACCTTCCTTTCTCTGCATGGCCAAAATTAGCGCATCATTCATGAGCTTCAACAAATGTAACCGCGCACCTTCTTTGGTTATCTGCAATGCTTCGGCAACCAACGTGCTTGTTACCTCGCCATGCATTTTTACTAACATCAATATACGATCCGCTGCGGCTTGCTTCATTTCACAATGTTAAACTTGTTTTATTTGTTGTATACAAAGATACGATTAATATTTGTTTAATCATTATTGCCCATTTTTTCGGCGACCTTGCCGAATGAACAGATTCGTGTTTATTAAAATAAAACAAGTTTTTTATTGTTTTATATATTTTGTTGTTACATTTGCGTAGTAACAAAACACGGCAGTCGTTATGGGCGAATGGTACAACAAAGTAGAAGCTACAGGCATAATCACCTACGATCCACGCGATCTTCAGCCGAAGGAAGCATCGGTTTTTATCGACATCAAGGACTTCCTGTTTATGGGTATGATCATCAGGGAGCGCGAATTAAAGCACGCCATTGCGGGCTAGGGATTGGGCAGCTTATCACGCAACTATCGTATTTATTGGATGCTCTGTTGATGCTATTGTCCCATCGTGGGTATATATGCAATTAGCCAGCCGTCTTTCAGGCGTGGCTAAGGGCGTTTATTTCATGGACAAGATAGACGTGCTACGGCCGTGGTTGGATGCGATACTGTTGTCGGATGTGGAGCCATACCGGGACAAAAAGGTGACTGTGCGGGCGCATCCAGACATTTCAGCAGCCGTTTTTACTGCTGTAACCAACAGGTTGATGCCTGTCGTTCACACCCTGCTCTATGGCGAGGCGGGGTTACCTAAGGTTATCTATAAAAGAAAATAATTGGTCTGTGCGTGCGGCATTGTTTCTAAACAAGACCGGCGACAGGCCTGATAAATCATAAAAGCAAATGAATGTACTTGTATTTAATGGGGCGCTCGATCGTCGGCCGGCCTCGACGGCGGAACGCATCTCCAATTATTTGAAAGAGCTTTTGAACGCACAGGATGTGCACGTTGATATATTCAATATTGCCGAATCCGGGATTCCGCTGTTTGATATGCAACTGACCAAAATTCCGAATGCGGTGGAATTAATGAATTTACGGTTTGCTCATGCGGATGCGCACATTTGGTTAACTCCTTTATACCACGGTAGCATGACTGGGGTCATGAAAAATTGCCTCGATTGGTTAGAATGTAGCTCGAAGGCCCCCAAACCCTATTTGGCCGGTAAACGGGTCGGACTAATATGCTGGGCGGACGGTGTGCAGGCTATGCAAGGGATTAACGGGATGGATGTCGTAGCGAAATCGTTGCGGGCCTGGACTTTACCCTATAGCGTACCCATTCAAAAGAAAGACCTGTTTGAATCTGATGGGTATGTGACGGCACCGTATGCCGAACGATTTAATCTCTTAGTTCGTATCTTACTTGAAGGGCCAGACGGTGCTACGAAATAAAAGATTATGCATAATACAAATCCACACGGTTATCAGAGATTGGAATTGATGGAATTCCAATCCCTGTTGTTGCTTTTTTTTATACGGTATGTGCGCTGATAGGATGATGATATAGAATATGGAGCATACGTCCGATTCAATTTCTTTCGACAGTACAGGATGCAAAGTAGAGTGCGCCGAAAACCAATTCCACAGTTTGCTGTTTTATTGCAAAGAGTATGTAATACCTAGCAAACAAGTTCATAATGCACAAAGAAAATATGTTCAGCGGAATATTGGATTCGCAATTGAGCCTAGCTTTGGCCAAAAAGCTCTTTCAAGATGGCTCACGGGGAGAAAAAGTTGATTATATCCGGCAAGTGAAAGCGTTTCGGTTGTCGTTTCCGACATATCGATTGGGAAAGCAGGATATGGAGTGGTTTCGGATTTTACGTTGCGCGTTTGAATGTCAGCCCGTTGATGAGGTCACGTATAAGGTTGTTAAACCGCGTAGTACGCCGGAATTTTATAAGGCTTTTGCCACTTGGGATAGCTGCCGGTAGTGCAGTGATTCCGCGCATTAGCGGTGGGCATTATCCATCTTTTGGAGACAGTCGTCACTACTCAGGCACATCTTTGCATATCCTTTCGTTCCGGGGCAGCATGTACATGTTCGGGGAATTTCGCATACGATGGCCAGATTCCTTTCAAAATTTATATTTTAGCTGTATATAAAGATGTACACGAACAGTTGAGCGTATGGAAGGAAAAAAAATATTGTTGGTGGAGGACGAACGGAACGTGGCCGATGTTATCATTCAAGGCCTGGAGGAAGACGGCTACGTTGTCGTGCACGCAACACGGTATGACGAAGCACTTCCTTACTTACGGCAGCAAACGATAGATTTAGTAATCTTGGACGTCCTGCTTCCGGAAATGAATGGATTGGATATCTGCAAAAATATCCGATCGCTGGGCTATACCGACTTACCGATATTAATGGTGACGGCATTAGGTAGTCCGGAAAACGTCGTATTGGGCTTGGATAGTGGTGCCGACGATTATCTCTCAAAGCCGTTTAAATTGATCGAATTGAAAGCACGCGTGCGTACCCTCATCCGTCGAAAGGTCGAAATCGCCAAGCAAGTGCAAGCGGTGGAAAAGCGACTCTACACGTATAAATTTATAGAGATTGACGATTATAAAAAGATCGCTTACGCCAATGGTCAGGAGCTAAATTTAACATCCACCGAATACCGACTGCTCATGTTATTTATTCAGTCGCCGCAAAAAGTATTTGAGCGCAGCGAACTCTTGGACAAGGTCTGGGGCATTAATTTCGATATCGGTTCTAACGTGGTCGATGTCTACGTCAATTATCTCCGAAAAAAAATAGAAAAAGCTACACCAGTAAAGGCCATACATACTGTTATTGGTATGGGGTATGTATTGAAAATAGAAGACTAGCATGCGCAACTACAACAAGACGCTTTATACGCTCATTACGATTTTGGTGATTTATACTGTTTCGTTTGTTGTGTTTATTATGTATTCCATCACCAATTTTGCGTTCTCCGACTTTTATAAGCGACTGGATCTTAGGCGAAATCTGGCTGCAGAACGGATGTTCAACGGTAAAAGTAGTCAAACCGGATGGTCGTTGTCGTATGTCGAAGAACTGAATAATCAACGGGAGTTCGTCGTTGAATTCGATAAAAATGAGCAGATTATTCACCAAAGTGGTTTTGACCCCCGTCTATGGAATCGAGTCAACAAGAAAGGGGTATCCAATTTTAAGGTAGGCAACACGTTTTATTCGACCAATTACTATCCGGAGAAAGGAAAAGCTTATATTGTTGGCGTATCCGCTGAGAATTATTTTTATACGCACCATATTCATTATTTGCGTAACCTCTTGTTTATTGCCCTCGTGCTGGGCGTCCTGTTCGTGATCGTGGTGTCTCTATTCGTGAAACGTTCCTTCATCAAACCTATTCACGAGTTGATTAATGAGGTAAAGACCATTGGATCGGAAAATCTATATTTGCGATTGAGCGAAGAGAAAGATAAAGGCGTATTAAATAAGCTAGCCAATACATTTAACCGGATGCTAAATCGGATAGAAACTTCCTTTGAGACGCAAAAGAATTTTATCAGCAATGCTTCGCACGAGCTGAATACGCCGTTGACGTCCATCATCGGCATTGCCGACCTTGCTTTGTCCAAGGATCGCAGCGTTGAAGAATACAAGCAGGCGATACAGAAAATCGTGGATGCTGCGGAGAATTTAGAAAAAAAGACCAGTGCTTTGTTGCTTCTTGCGCGGACTGGATTTGAAAACAACAACCAACATTTTAAACCCGTTCGGATTGATCAGATTGTGATGGACGCTGAGATGACCGTTAAAGCCATTAACGAACATTTTCATATCAAGACCGATTTCAGTATGCTGCCGGACGATAGCATGAAACTGAAAGTGAAAGGATCGGCTCCATTGCTGCAATTGGCCATTTCAAATGTCGTATCCAATGCCTGCAAATATTCGCCAAACCACACGGCGTATGTTGCGTTGGGCGCCTTCGACAACGGGGTTCTGATCTTGATAAAGGACGAGGGAATTGGTATTCCAGAATCAGAACTTTCCTATATTTATGACCCATATTTCCGGGCGTCGAATACGGCAAACTTCTCGGGATACGGTATTGGTCTACCCTTGGCACGCAATATTATCAAAATGCATGACGGACAGCTTTCTGTTTCCTCCGTCTTAGGAAAGGGAACGACCGTACGCATTGAGCTGCCTACCATCACGGCTTTTTAATGCTATTTTAATGCGGTCAATTTTTTTAATCTCCTTTTAATTTCTATCCAGAAAGTCTAATAGAAATCTAACAGCGGTTTCATGCTACTCCTATGTGCGACTCCTAACTTTGTAATCAAAAGAAGTTATGGCAGGTATACAGCGCGTTCTCATTCCAACAGATTTCACGGTTAATTCCCTCCGCATTGCGCTAGCGTATTTAGAAGATAACGGAGAGCAGCCCGTGGAACTTGTGTTTGTCTGTGGTTACAACCTAGGCGACTCCATAACAAGTCTCTTAGGTTTCACCAAGGACGATCAGTTGAACAGGTTACAAGGAGAAGATTTTGTCAAAGGATGTCAGATGATTAAATCCCGCTTCGAGCATAAAGTTGTCGAATTGTATTCCGATCTCTTTATTTCCAAGAATCCACGCTATCTACGTAACTGTATTAAAGGTGGGAAGGTAACACATGTTGTTCTCCCCGAGAATTTTATGTTTCGCTTTTCAAACAAACAGTGTTTCGATGTAGCGAAGTTATTGAAAACTATGAAAGGAGAGGGGCGTGTGACCATGGTAGGCATAGGCGTAGGATCGGTGGACCTTGAAAGCGCGGATACCATGGACGGTATTTTCTTTCGTAAAGATTGGAGGATCAGTTATGAGTAGAGACGTATTAATAAAAATAAATTACGCCTTTGTGGCTCTCCTGTTGATCGGCGCTTCGCTGATCGTAATGTATCACGAAAGTCCAGAGCGGTTGATACAAGGCGAATGGGTAGAAAAAAACTGGCGTTTGGAAAAAGACAACGCGAGCAAAAAAATAGCATCCACTTTTCATCTACAAGATGAACTGCGCAAGGAGATTCTTCGTAATATCGAAGACCTGCATTTGGGCGTATGGAAATTTGAGCAGGATGGGACTTTGCTATCAGCCGAAGAGCCGAGCGACCACAGTGGGATGGAATGGATCATCAAAGGGAGGGGGCATGTCCTGGAACTTCGCAAAGATGGTAGGCAGGTTGAAAGCTTTCAAATACAGCAGATCAGTAAAGACAAACTTGTGTTGCATTTAAACTTTGACTTACAGGTGAAAGGTATTATAGAAATAGTTTTAGAAAGAAAGGAACAGGTCGATCAATATGCTGCGGAAATATAGTAATCATAGGACATTAGGCGATAACATGAAGCTTGGGGCGCTGACGGCTTTTTCTGCCGGCATGGTCAATGTTGCTTCTGTGACCGTTTTTTTCGCATTTACTTCCAACGTAACGGGCTATTATGCGGTTTTTGCACAGGAATTGAGCAAAGGAAACTGGTATCAAGGGGCGGTCGTATTATTGTGGATTCTCTTGTTTTTTATCGGTAGTTTTCTGTCGAACTTTGTGATCATCCAAGGTAAAGGTCGTTGGAGCCAATATATATCACATGCAATACCGGTATTGCTGGAGTTTTTAAGTATCTTGTTTGTCGGTATTTATCTAGATTTCTTCTACGGCAATTCGTTGCAAGAAACCGAGTTTTTGGTCGCTGCGCTCCTGTTTGCCATGGGTTTGCAGAATGGGCTGACTGCGAGTATTTCCAACTCCGTGGTTAAGACGACCCACCTGACTGGGCTGACGACCGATCTAGCAATCTTGGTGTCCATGTTTAGTAAACGTGAAAATCGACAAAACAAAGGGCTTGTGGATAAATTTCATTTATTATTGACTATCATGATTGCTTACGTGTTTGGGGGGCTATTTGGCGGTATTGGCTATCTGTATCTTGGAAACGGGACCTTCTACTTGACATGTGCCATCCTATTGATCATCGCTTTATATGATTTTTACAAACTGGCACGGGTGAAAAGGTTATTTGAACGAAGGCATAGGGAAACTTGTCCGGCGTAGCAGATACGGGGTTGAACTGCCGCTTCTTACCGGACGGGGTGTATGCGCAGATACTGGAAGTGATCATTTAGCATGCCATTCTCTTTCCAAAAAACGTCCTTATGGTTTACTGGGGTGTAGAAATTTCCGTCTTTCCCCCAAAATCCTCGGTCGCCTGATTCTGGCATCCAATGGGTGAAACCAATAGTAAACAGCAATTGAATGCTTGTTCCTTCCACGCGGTATAAGGCGAGATCTCCTGTCGTTTCATATGGATTTGCGGCAAGTGTTAAGATATGGTTTTTATCCGCGGACAGGTGTGGAAATTCGTCGAAAGCACCCATTTGTTCACCCGTCGTCCGGTTAAATAAGAAAACGCGATACATTTCGTAGAATGATCCAGAAACAACAAATGCGTCGAGTATGTCTATGTGTCCCAGATAACCGTATTCGACTTGATCATCACCGTCCGTGATCCTATCATGCAAACTAATACCATCGCCCTGTGTCGTCGGCAACCATAAGGTACCCGACCTTTGCTGAAATCGAGTAGAGTCAGCATGAAAGAAACGGACACTTTCTTTTTTTTGCTGATCGAACGTCGCTTTGTCTATCAACGCTAAATCCAGGTAATCTTGCAATCGTTTCTTCTGTTCGTTCTGCTTACTTTTGTCCGCTAGTTCCAAATAGGTATAGTGATAAAGGTCTGCCGCCGAAAGTGCTATTTCCGAAGAGCTACCGGTTTCTCCTTTCTTTACATATACTTTTTCCCAGGCGGAGCGTTCTATCTCTACATCGTTTTCTACGAACGTTCGGCCTATTCGCTCCCGAACACCCCACCAATCGCCCGCATCTTCTACAATATCGAGTTTTGTACCGTAATCGTATGTTCCGAGTGGAACCGCTTTTTCTGAGCAACCTTGCCGGAATATAGCTCCCGAACGGGAAGTGACCATTGCGGTTTTTAACACCGGAGTACTGTCAAAGTCTAACAATATTGGCGGATAAGAGGTCGTCTTTTCCGTTTGGTTTACCTGGTCATGAGTCGAAAGGGAATCTTCGCCCGAGCTTACGGGCGTTGTTCCGGTAGGTGCCGAGCATGCGTTGAACAAAAGGCACAGGAGCAGCAAAATCGATAAAGAGCAGCATTGTCGTGGTTTTAGGTCGCTATAGTCCATTAGATTTTTAGTCATTGATCGTCAATTCGCCCCGGATATCTTTTTCAATCCAATAAGCCACTGACTCCTGATCCGGAAAATGGCCTTGCAAATACATTAATTTTGTCACTGCGGCTTCAAAAGTCATATCGTAACCGTTTAAAATGCCAATCGCTTTCAATCCTTGCGAGGTTTCATACCGGCCAAGTTCAACAGAGCCTACCTTACATTGGGAGATATCCAGAATGTTTTTTCCACGCTTTACCGCTTGTGCCAACATATCCAGAAACCATTCATCTGTCATCGTGTTGCCAGAACCAAAGGTTTCCATGACGATACTGCGGACATCTGATGCTAAGATTGCCTGTATGAATGTTGGGCTGATGCCGGGAAAGAGCTTAAGTACACCGACATGATTATCCAGTTTAGTGTGCATGATAAATTCTTTATCGGTATTATCTAACAAAGCCTCGCGGTTGTAGTTGATATGTATTCCTGCTTCAGCCAGCACGGGATAGTTTGGAGAACGGAATGCTTCGAACTTGGCCGAATTATACTTGAAGGAACGGTTGCCACGAAACAGTTTGTTGTCGAACAAAATACATACTTCTTGGATGATGGATTTACCGTTTTCCTTGGCGGATGCTATTTCAAGTGCTGTCATCATGTTTTCCCGCGCATCGGTCCGAATCTCCCCAATCGGCAGTTGCGATCCAGAGAGGATTACCGGTTTCTGCAACCCTTCCAGCATGAAGCTGAGAATGGACGCGGAGAAGGACATCGTATCGGAACCATGCAAAATAACGAAGCCATCGTAATGTTCGTAATTATCCTTAATAATCTGTGCCATTTCTACCCAGATGGAAGGTTTCATATTCGACGAATCAATGATCGGTGTAAATGAATGCACCGTGAGTTTGTAGTTAAGTCGTGCGAGGTCCGGTAAATTTCTGGCGATTAATTCAAAGTCGAAGGGAACGAAGGTACCCGTGTCTGGATTCTTCACCATTCCGATGGTTCCGCCTGTGTAAATGATAAATATGTTGTGCATGGTTAACGCTTAAATCCCGAATATTCGTTTTGAATTTGCAGTGGTAATAGCTGCTACGTTTTCGATGGTTGTCTCGTGTAGATCGGCCACTTTTTCCGCTACATACTGTAGATAGCTGCTTTCATTTTCTTTGCCACGGAAGGGAACCGGGGCCAAATAAGGGGCATCGGTTTCCAAGACGATATGGGCGAGGTCAAGCGCCTTGACCACAAGGTCTAGGCCAGCTTTCTTATAAGTGACCACACCTCCTATGCCCAACGTAAATCCCAGGTCGATGGCACGTTTAGCCTGCTCAAGCGATCCTGTGAAACAATGAAGTATACCGAACAGCTTGTCGTCTTTCAGTTCGTCGAGTAGCTCAAACAATTCGTCAAAAGCTTCTCGACAATGAATGTCTATAGGTAGTCCTAATGATTTTGCCCATCCCACCTGTATACGAAACGCTTCCCGTTGGAAGTCAAAAGTGCTTGTATCCCAATAAAGGTCTAACCCGATTTCGCCAATGGCAAACACCCGGAGATCGGCCAGGGCCTGCTCGAGTGTACGCAATTCTGTACGAAAGTTCTCCTTTACGGAACAAGGATGGAGTCCGAGCATGGGAAAACAGTTGTCCGGATAATTGCGTATAGTATCCAAAATCAATGGAAGCGAGTCCATATCTACGTTTGGCAGAAATAGCCGGTCGATATGTTTATCTCTGCAACGTTGCAATTGCTCGGCTAGCTTATCCGTATGTGCATGATAATAGATGTGTGTGTGAGTGTCTGTAAGTATATAGGGTTCCGTGGACATAGTTCTGCGATAATGGGGCTAAATTTAGCGTTTTCGTAGTAGAACACCTAACACACACAAAAAAAACGCAAGACTTTTAAGGATCTTGCGTTTTTTTTGTGAATTTATTAATGTTCTTATTTTTTTATTGCTGCAGAGTCGACGGGCGTAGCTGGTGTTTTTGGACCGGGAATGATATCCACAAGTTCCACATCAAATACCAAAGGTGCATATGGAGGGATTGCACCCCCGCCACGTTCACCGTATCCTAAGTTGGAAGGCACAAGCAAAGTGGCTTTCGAACCTTTTGTCAACAATTGTAGACCTTCTGTCCAGCCTTGGATAACAGGGTCATGTCCTACGCGAAAACGAATAGGCTCGTATTGGCGCATCGGGTTGAATTTATTATTTTTCTTCGCAACGTCGGCATTGTTGGTGTCGAATACTGTTCCAGAAACAAGCGTGCCCGTGTAGTTTACGACAACCGTATCACCAACAGCGGGCTTATTGCCTTTACCTTCCTGTGCGATGACATACTGTAGACCCGACGCCGTTTTCTTAGGTTCTAATTTTTTATCGGAAATATAATTCGCTAATTTGCCTTCTTCCGCTTTTTTCAATCCTTCGATTTCACCTTTAAAATACGTGTCGATCTGCGCGTACAAAGCTGAGTCTGTTAAATTTCCTTTTTTGAAATGTTTTCTAACCTTGATCGTGAATGTAACGAACTTATCTGCGAACTCTGGTTTAGGTTGACCAGATTTAGCTGCCATGGTGTCTAAATTCAAGCGGAATACAGCGCTATCGCCTTCTCCTAAAAACTTGAACATGGAGTTATAATCTCCTGCGTATAGGCCTGGAATAGAATCCGGGGCAATATTTACGATTTGTGGTAAGCCAATATCATAGGTACTTTGTAATAGGGAATCTTTGCGGTCAGATTTAACAATCATGTCTACCGACAACAAGTCGCCTGCCTTAGCCTTTTCAGCTCCTGCATCTTTCACGATCTTATATTCAAGACCACCGTCGCCCTTTTTGAAATTTTGGCAAGCCGCAGTCGCTAGTAAGGTGACAGCCGCCGAAAGGAATAAAATTGATTTCTTCATTGTTCTGATATAATCACTAAGTTATTTTGTTAATATTTCTTTGTAAGATGGTAAAATGGATTTGAATTTGTTTACGACCTGACTGAGTTCTTCATGCGAACTTCCGCCAGAAGCATTCAGATGCCCGCCTCCATTAAAGTATTTTTTACAAATTTCATTGCATGGAATTTCTCCAATTGACCGCAAAGATAATTTAATTAATTCAGTTCTGTCAATAAATAATGCGGCTAATCGAATGCCTTTTACGGAGAGAGCATAATTGACAAGCCCCTCTGTATCACCTGTTGTCACCTGAAATTTTTCCAGATCATCTTTCGTTATGGCGAAGAGCGCTGTATTGTACTCTGGAATCACCTCTAAACAATTTAATAGGCAATAACCCAAAAATTTGAGACGGTTTTCCGTGGAACTGTTGTATACCTGTTCATGGATCTCCCAGTTTTTTGCTCCGGCCTCAATAAGACTGGCGATGATATGGTGTACGGCAGCGGTTGTCGATCGGAAACGAAAGGATCCTGTGTCGGTCATAATACCTGCATACAGGCAGGTGGCTATGTCGGAAGTTAGTGCCTGATGATCTCCATTAACATCACAAATAAAGGTATAGATCAACTGCGCGGTCGCAGCGGCCTCCGGATTCCAGTACGTGAGGTCTGCGAAATCTTCGGGATCTAAATGATGATCAATCATCCATTTTTGTCCCTGCGCGGCGCGGATTAACGGCTCGAGGATATTGGTCCTGCTGAGGGCGCTGTAGTCTAAGCAGAAAATAATATCCGCCTCTTTCAGCAGTAGTTCGGCACGATGTTCGGCTAGTGGATAAATAAGTACATCTTCGCATCCGGGCATCCAATTCAAAAAAACAGGGAAGTCGGACGAAAGAACGACTTCGACGTGATGTCCTTTCGTTTTTAACCAATGATATAAGCCCAACGAAGAACCAAGAGCATCTCCATCGGGTTTATGATGAGTGGTGACAACGATTTTTTTAGGTGCGGCGAGTAACTGTAAATTATTTTCTCCTGTCAGCATAAGTATTCTAAGTTTGCAAACCTAACATTATTTTGTTGGTTGCGGAAATTTTTTCATGATAAGTGTACCTTAAAAAATGTTAAGACAAAAAGGTGCAGCGTCGAGCAAGCTTCGAGGGGGAAATACATGCTGGTCCGTATGCGCTTCTCTTTACGGATTTCAATTTTTAAAAGCATATAATTTGCGATCCCGACGTACGCAAAGAAGGTATGTGGCACTGTTGTAATCGATTTTACCGAAATAGAAGTTTGGTAAAGCCTCGATCGGAAATCCATCGTATATTCCGCCCTTTTCGTCGAAAAGGTAGATCAAGTTATTTCCGCGAGAAGAAATGCCGAGTAGCCGGCCTGTACCACCGTTTCGGAATAATTGAGGACGATCAGTTATCTCTTGCGTGAATGTAAACTCGTACGTGGTACCGCTATCCTGTAGACCTTGTTGGATAAGCCGTTTTGCGTCAATAATATAGGCCGTACGGGCATCTTCTTGTCCCAGCGGTTCAAAAACGACCATTGCGTCAGTCGGCCATGTATCCATTTTCCGCTTGGTTGGCTCTTGTAGGAAGTCGATGGTCACGAGATAACCAGCCGAGTCAAGGGCATGGACTACGGTTTCTTTTGCACTGTTGCTGCCTAGAGCAATCGGGTTTGCGAATTGACTATTTTCCAGCTGTTCCTCCTTGATCAATTCGCCAGTGGCATTGAACTGATAAAAATGTGCCTCGGAAGTACCCACATATATGGTATTATTTCGCACCTTCACGTCGAAAAGAATCTTGCCGCGCACATTCTTTTGTTCCCAGCCGTTGGCTCTCTTGCCCGCTAATGTGTAGACTGAGATCGAGCGGCCGAGCGGAACAAAAATGAGCTGTTGTCCGTCAGCCTCCGCTATGGTCGGCGCGTGTGAAGGTTCGCCGTCCATCCGTACAGGGAAGCCAGAAATGGAATTGCCTTCTGTATCAAATCGATACAATTGGTTCCGGTCGGTCACCAACACAATGGAGCGATCGGCAAGCTGTTGAGCATCGCCAACAATACGTCCATGCAAGACCGCCGACCACATTTTTTTGCCTGTAGGATGGATTCCGTGCACCGTATGATCTTGTTCTTGTATCAGAATAAACTGGCTGGTGTCCGAATGTTCGAACACCCACGGAGCTGTAATGGGCCTGTTTTCAAACTCGTATGTCCATTCCGGCGATGCGCCTAGTGCATTTTTACTTTTGTAGATTCCGTATAGACTAGATAGAAACTTGCCGCTGTTGCCCGAAATCTGTACAGACCACGAATAAAAATCTTGGTAACCAAAATCCGCTTTATCCCTGAAGCCGATGCTATACTCCCTTTTTAGCAAGTTGCTGATGAGATTGGAAGCGGTCCGTGTACGAAGAAAGTAAGTCACGTTGGCTTCATTGCCCTGAATGCGTTCAAAATTTTTGAAACCGATCGTATTGATCAGCAGGTTGACTTGTTCCCAATCTCGTCGATACCCTTGTAATACACTTTGATTGTTGGCTAAAACCAATGTCTGCCCGATGCGAAAGAAGTACGGGCGGGAAAACAACTTTAGCGGATCTCCAAATAAGGCATACGGTATGTTGGCATAATCGAAGCGGTAGAGTGATCCTTCGATCTCTGAAACGAGGTTGCTGGCTAATTGCTTCCAACCGGAGGTATCCCGCAAGGCGAGGAAAGCCAGTTCAGTTTGGTTGCTTTGTTCGACGACGGCAAACTCATCCCCGAACAAAGGTACGATCTGTTTGTCGAAAGACACGCCTTTATCTTTTTGCAGTTCGTTGAATTGGCGGTTCAGCTGTTCGTGTTCTTTCCGTAAAACAAATAATTGGGCGAGATCCTGTTGAAACCGGTTCCTGTCACTCACCGCAAAGGATAGGTAGGACGCGGTGTTTTCCGGGAAGAACTGGTAAAGCCCCTGCGTCGTTTTGTTTTGATGACTGAATATCTCTAGGTAATTTTCCTTGTTTCCGGCAGTTTCACTTTCGCCACTCAAAATCAGCGCGTCGTTTTTAAAGTTCAAATTCCAAGCCGACTTACCACCTAGGTTTTCAAATAGATTTAGGGTCTTTCCAGGCTTTCTACGTAGCACATGCTTTGCTATTGCGTTGACCTGATCATGTACGAAATAGACACTTAATGGTGAATTTCGACTGTTATTGTCTACAAAGTAATCAATGTTGCTCTTGTCGAGCTTAGGAACCCCTTCATCCAGGATCTTATATAACAAGCTGTCTGAATAGGTGACAAAGAAAATGTTTTTATGATACAGTACGTGAAATATGGAATCTTTTACACCGTTATCAAAATTGAACAAGCGTGCGCCCAACGTATCTTTCTGCGAGACGGAATAGGATTTACCAGTTTGATCAACAATGGCTGCCAAGGCTTCGGGTTCGACGTGCTCGAGGGTAGGAATGGTAAATAGGGTGCTTATACCATCTTGCTCTGGGTGTAGCGAAGCGTAGATTTCCACGCCTTCGACATAAGGCTGCAATACCGTATTGCGGAGCATTTTTGTTTTCAAAAGCTGCCATTGTTCCATTTCTTGCCTGCCTATCAACGCCTCGAAAATCTCAAAATCTTTGAAGATATTGTCGGTGGTGGCGTCATTATGGAAGGTAGCGATAAGAAATGTCTCTTTTGGTAGGTAGGTGAGTGGGCGGACGGTTTCTTTTTTGTCGCCCTCCAAATTGGCAAAATAATATATCGAAGCCCCAATAACGGCTACAAATAATAAAATACTGGTGATAATCGTGTTTCTCATCGCACTGTGCCTGTAACATCTCAAAAATAAAAAATAAAAGTGTATTTATGGCCTACCCACACCGACAGATACCGACATTGCGTATTTATCGATCCCGAGCCATTACATGAATTTCTTGTTTAAATTTCAAATTTTACGAAATTTGAAACACAATATGCCTTATATTTTATACATTTATAAGCGCAAAAACATACATGAATAGAACTTAATCTCTTTTATGAATAAACAAATTATATTAACAGCGTCCTTTTTTGGGCTCACCGCTGTGATATTGGGGGCGTTTGGTGCACATGGATTAGAAGGGAAAATCAGTGATTATCATTTAGGAACGTGGAAGACAGGAAATCAGTATCATTTTTACCATACATTAGCACTGCTATTTTTATCGACATTTTCGCGGGCTAAGAACGCCTCCATCCGGATATCGTACATCGCGTTTACAGTAGGCATCCTATTGTTTTCCGGTTCATTGTACGTGTTAAGTATCCGCGAGTGGTTGGGGTGGGACGGACTTCGGCTTTTGGGCCCTATTACGCCATTGGGCGGGCTTTGTTTTATGATCGGCTGGTTGGGGCTGTTTGTTGCCGCACTGCGTAACCGATCGTAAACGACATACATCATAACAGAAGCCTCACTATGCCCTAGGGAGGCTTTTTTATGCTTTTTTAATCGGAAATTACACACTACTCCCTGTAGGTTTTGCTAAATTTGTGCTATATGTCGGATATCACATTATTCCAAAGGGAACGCGAGACTTTGTTTGTCGAGGTCATTCTGCCCCTGTATATTGCGAAAACTTATACATACCGGGTTCCGGTCGAATGGAATGCATCCGTTGCCATCGGTAAGCGCGTGATCGTTCAATTTGGACGAAATAAGATCTATTCGGCGATTGTCTATAGGGTGTCGCAAGAAGCTCCTTTGCATTACGAGGCCAAGTATATCCTAAGCATTATTGATGATGAACCGGTAGTGGATACGAAACAGCTAAGGCTATGGGAATGGATATCTGCTTATTATATGTGTTATTTGGGCGAGGTTATGCAAGCTGCTCTGCCCGCAGCAATGAAAATGGCCAGCGAAACTAAGATTGTAGCCGCGGAGAGAGAGGATTTGGACCGGTCGTTGCTTTCCGATAAGGGCTTTATGGTTATGGAAGCTCTGGATGTGGCGGGAGAACTAACTGTCAATGATATTGTCAAGCTTCTGGGGCAGAAAACCGTTTTTCCTTTGTTAAAATCATTGTTTGACCGAGGATACATACTCATCTCCGAAGAGATAAAGGATCGATTTAAGCCGAAAAGGAAGGCACACATTGTATTCGCTCCCGACTTTGCTGACAGTGAAGCAATACGTGTGCTGCTCGATTCCCTCAATCGGGCGCCGAGGCAACAAGATGCTGTTTTGGCCCTTATACAGCTTCGGAAAACGAAGCCGGAGGTAACACGCCAAGATATTATGGAGGCAACCGGGGTTAGTGCAGGCATCGTCGCCTCACTTATTGAGAAGGGGGTTTTCGAAGTAAAGGAGAAGGTGGTTTCGCGTTTGGGTGGCGAGGACGTGGAGATTACGTCCGAATTTGAGTTGAATGAGCAACAACAAATTGCATTTGATCAGATTAACGCGTCGTTAGCGGAAAAAGACGTGGTGCTTTTGCACGGCGTTACAGCCTCTGGAAAGACACAACTGTATATCCGACTGATCGAGCAGATGCTACAGCAGGGCAAAAATGCGTTATATCTGCTGCCTGAAATTGCACTGACAACGCAAATAACAGATCGGCTGAAGCTGCACTTTGGCGATAAACTTGGCGTGTATCATTCTAAATTCAATGATAACGAACGGGCAGAAGTTTGGCATAAAGTCTTAAAAGGGCAATATAAGGTGATTATCGGCGCTCGGTCTTCTATATTCTTGCCTTTTCGGGATCTTGGGTTGATCGTGGTCGATGAAGAACATGAAAGTTCGTACAAGCAGTATGATCCGGCGCCCCGTTATCATGCCCGCGATACGGCCATCTACTTGGCACATGTACAAGGTGCTCAGGTGCTGTTGGGTTCGGCGACACCGTCTATTGAGAGTTATTACAATGCAAAAGCCGGCAAATATGGCTTGGTCACACTGAAAGAACGTTTTGGCGAATCTAAATTGCCAGATATTCACGTGATTAATATTGCAGAAGAGGGAAGGAAGGAGCAGATGTTCTCGTACTTTAGCGGTGTAATATTACAGGCGATAACCGATGTGCTTGCGCGTAAAGAGCAAGTTATCTTATTCCAGAACAGACGTGGGCACACGCCTTTTGTACAATGCAATACGTGCGGGTGGGTCGCCAAATGTGTCAACTGCGATGTGAGTTTGACGTACCACAAGTCGACGAACCATTTGCATTGTCATTATTGTGGACATGCCGAACCTCCAGTGCAGGTTTGTCCGGCATGTGGGATGCCGCATATCGAAAGTAAGGGGTTTGGTACAGAGCGTGTAGAGGAAGAACTGGAGTTGTTGATTCCTCACGCGCGTATCGGACGTTTAGACCTGGATTCAACGAGGGGGAAATATGGTTTTGATAAAATTATTACCGCCTTTGACGATCACGAATTTGACATTCTTATAGGTACACAAATGGTCGCTAAGGGACTTGACTTTGGCCGGGTAAGCCTGATCGGGATTATCAATGCGGACGCTATGATTAATTTTCCAGACTTTAGGGCTTACGAGCGCGCCTTCTCATTATTCTCGCAGGTTGCAGGGCGTGCCGGCCGCCGGGAGAAAGAAGGGAGGGTGATCATACAGACGCATACCCCCAATCATCGGGTGCTCGAACAGGTCATTCAGCACAACTACGAAGGGATGTTTATGACCGAGGTAACCGAACGCAAAAACTATCAGTATCCGCCATTCTACCGATTGATTAAAATAGACCTTAAACATACCGATATGCAAGTGGTGCACGACGGTTCCGTTCGCTTGGCCGGCCTTCTCCGTACGCATTTGGGAAGCCGGGTGTTAGGACCTGAACCACCCTTGATCTCCCGTATCCGAAATCATTTTATTCAGACGATTACTTTAAAAATAGAACGGAACAATGTGAGTGTGGCTAAGGTGAAGGAATTGATCCTGCAAGCGATCCTAGAGTTTGAGTTGGATAAAAATAACAAAGGTATCCGCATCTCCATCGATGTCGATCCGTATTGATTTGAGTAGACTGCAAAACGGTGTGGTTTCGGGCTGGCTTTTTACGATTTATCGTGCTCCTTCCATTGCCGTGAAAAGGATTTGTCAGCTATTTTAGGTAATTCTCGGTGCTGTCCCCATGCTTTTTTAAAGAAATTCCGTAAAAAGAAGTTCTTCCATTTGCCACCGAAGAAGTCGATCAACTTTCTGCGTTGTATTACGTAGGTAAAACCCTTCCAGGCTTTCGCTTCCGTGCCAGTGGTCAGTTGTTGTTCAACCGCAGCCTTTCGGTTTAATAGCAGCATTTTTTGGATATCAATTCCGACTGGACATACTTCGGTACATTTGCCACATAATGATGATGCGTAGCTTAGGTGTTTAAATTCCTTCATGCCGTGGAAATGTGGTGAGATCAGCGACCCGATAGGTCCTTGATAGGTTGTCTCGTAGGTATGGCCGCCAATGTTCTGATAGATTGGACAAACGTTTAGACATGCTCCACATCGGATGCAGTATAGTCCTTGCCGTTGTTCCTTTTCAGCGAGAAGATTGGTACGGCCGTTGTCAAGTAAAATGACATACATCTCTTGGGGGCCGTCGGTATCCTGTGGCTGCCGAGGTCCGGTGAGTATCGTGTTATATACTGTCAGGTTCTGGCCTGTTCCGTGTGAAGCTAACAGGGGCCAGAATAGATCGAGATCCTGCATGCTCGGTATTATTTTTTCGATCCCGACGACGGCAATATGTACGTTGGGAAACGTCGTTGTTAATCGGGCGTTACCTTCGTTCTCCGTGATGGCAATACTCCCTGTATCGGCGATTAGGAAATTTGCCCCCGAAATCCCGACGTCGGCCTGTGTGTATTTTTCACGGAGCAGTTCACGCGCCTTAGCAGTCAATTGTTCGGCCGTCGCGTCGAGTGGTGTCTTAAATTTTTCGTGAAAAAGCCGGGCTATTTCTTCACGGTTTAAGTGCATGGCGGGCGTTACAAAATGGTAGGGTTTTTGATTCAACAGCTGGATGATGAATTCGCCCAAGTCGCTTTCTACTGTTTCGATCTGCTTCTCTTTCAGAAAGTGATTCAGTTCGATCTCTTCCGTCGCCATAGATTTCGACTTGATAATCAATTTGGCTTGATGAAGTTGTAAGATGCGGTCAATCTCCGCTTGTGCTTCCGCAGCATCGTTGGCCCAAATAATTTTTCCTCCCCGTTTCGTGAAATTTGCTTCGAAGTCGAGCAAGTACCGGTCCAAGTGCTCGATGGTCTTCCATTTGATTAAATTGGCTTTCTTTTTCGAATTCTCCAGATCGAAAAACTTATCGACACTTCTATTGAAAGCGGTGGTGTATTTGTCGATGCTGGAGTTGATAATATCGCGATGATGCTGGTCAAAGGATTTGACTGCACTTTCTGCTAAAAATTTATCTGCCAATTGTTGCGCCATGTGGTAAAACTACTCTTTTTTGCGCTGATCCGCAATACGGAAGGGTGACAAACAAAAAAAAGGAGGTTTCTTACCAAACGACGGTTTTTTTAGATCAAAACCTGTTGCTTTTAGGTAACTGCTGTCCAACAGGTGGTTAATGGTTCCTATTATTTTTCTTCGAATACGTAAAGAAGTCCTTTATAGTTCGCGCAGGTTAGTTGAAAATATGTCGGATCATATGCTAAGCGGAAGACATTAAAAAAGACTCCCAAGCTGACAATAATCCTGCGGTTCGTCATCAGCTTGGGAAATCGCTGTCGTGTACTTTACGGAGCTTTATTTACTTGCCCGTAAATCGATGTTTAATTCTTCCAGTTGTGCCGAGTCAATAGCGGCCGGTGCATCAATCATGACATCACGCCCTGCATTGTTTTTCGGAAAGGCGATGAAGTCGCGGATTGTTTCTTGTCCTCCTAGGATGGCCGTTAAGCGGTCTAACCCGAACGCCAGTCCGCCATGTGGCGGCGCGCCGTATTGAAAAGCATTCATTAAGAAACCAAATTGTTCCTGGGCTTGTTCTTCGGTGAACCCAAGGTGTTTAAACATCAAGGCTTGCGTTTCTTTATCGTGGATACGGATAGATCCGCCTCCGATTTCATTACCATTTAGCACCAAATCGTAAGCATTGGCACGTACTTTTCCCGGATCAGTGTCCAATAGGTGTATGTCTTCTTTCTTTGGCGATGTAAAGGGATGGTGCATCGCGTGGTAGCGTCCGGTCTCTTCGTCCCACTCCAGTAAGGGAAAATCGATCACCCAAAGAGGGGAAAACTCGTTCGGTTTGCGTAAGCCGAGTCTGTTTGCCAGTTCCATACGTAAGGCGCTGAGCTGTGTTCGCGTTTTAAAAGCAGGGCCAGACAACACAAGGATGAGGTCTCCCGTTTGTGCGCCGGTCGCGGAGGCCCATTTTTTTAAATCCTCCTGGTCGAAGAATTTATCGACAGATGATTTGAATGAACCATCGCTTTCACATTTGCAATACACCATGCCGGAAGCGCCGATTTGCGGGCGTTTCACCCAATCGATGAGCTCATCGATTTGTTTACGCGTGTAGGAAGCGGCGCCCGGGACAGCTATCCCGACCACGAGTTCTGCGGTATTAAAAATACCGAAGTCTTTATGTTGCGCGACACGGTTCAGTTCGCCAAATTCCATTCCAAACCGGATATCTGGTTTGTCGTTGCCGAACCGACGCATCGCTTCATCAAATGTCATACGCGGAAAGGCGTCGATATCAATGTCGTGTATTTTCTTTAAGAGATGTCGCGTCAGGCCTTCGAATACTTGAAGAATGTCTTCCTGCTCAATAAAAGACATCTCACAGTCGATCTGTGTGAACTCCGGCTGCCGGTCGGCGCGCAAGTCTTCATCACGGAAACACTTAACAATTTGAAAATAACGGTCCATGCCCGCAACCATTAGCAGTTGTTTGAACGTTTGGGGGGATTGAGGCAGGGCATAAAATTGTCCCGGATTCATGCGGGAGGGGACAACAAAGTCGCGCGCACCTTCGGGCGTCGACTTAATTAAATACGGTGTTTCAACTTCACAAAAATCTAGGCTGGACAAGTAGTTGCGTACTTCCTGTGTAACGTTGTGCCGGAAAAGTAAGTTGTTTTTGACGGGGTTACGCCTGATATCGAGATAACGATATTTCATACGAATATCCTCTCCGCCGTCGGTTTCGTCTTCTATAGTGAATGGAGGCACTTGCGCTTCATTGAGTATGCTGAGCTCCGTAACTAGTACTTCGATGTCGCCCGTTGGGATGTTGGCGTTCTTCGATTCGCGCTCGATGACTGTTCCGGTCACCTGAATGACGAACTCACGACCGAGCGATTTCGCTTGCTGCATGATGGTGGCATCTGTACGTGCTTCATCAAAAATTAATTGCGTGATACCGTAACGATCGCGTAAATCTACCCATATCATGAAACCTTTGTCTCTGGATTTTTGTACCCATCCGGCCAATTTGACTTCTTTGTTTGCATCGGCAGCACGTAGTTCTCCGCAATTATGACTTCTGTACATTACTTCGTAAAAATTAAAAAAGTGAAAAATAGAACGTGACCTTGTTTGCATCCGTATACTACCGGATCAAGGAACGTTGGTTTCTTCCCATCTGACATGGAAAAAGTCCAAAGCAAAAATATCGGATTTCGAGGACAATAACGAAAGTAATCGATGGAATATGGTGGCTGCATCGTCCATAAGCAGGTGCACCCCGAAAAAGCGCGGTGAATGATGCGCATCGTTGGTAAGAAGCCCGAAGTTTTTTATATCTATAGCCGGCTTGCTCCACTTTCTCCCACCTTCGCTGTACAAAGTAGAAAAAAAAGAAAAAAATAACACACTGTTTATCGGTTTTATTTGTGTTTGATCACACGTTGCCTTGAGTAATCTGAAGACCGGCTAGAAAATTAATTTCCCGAATGTAGTGCCGTAAGGCTCTTGTTTTAAGGTTTTTCCTTGCTTTTTTAGTCAGTCCTGTTATGCGGTTTTTCTGCTTTTTTCGATGTGGAAAACTTTTTTGTGTTATATTGTGGGGGAAAGTGGGAGAAAGTGTATACTTTTACATTGAATTTAGGTTAGGCTTATAGGCTAATGAACTATTTGATCGGAGAATACGAATGCAAGTTGGACGCCAAAGGAAGAATGGTTGTTCCTGCCGGGCTCAAGAGGCAACTGCCTGATGTTGAGCGTGAGGGGCTTGTTGTGAATCGTGGTTTCGAGAAAAATTTGGTCATTTATACAAGGGCGGAGTGGAATAAGATTTTGAAACAGCTTTCACGGCTTAATCAGTTTCAAACGAAGAATAGGGAGTTTGTCCGAAAGTTTATGAGTGGAGCGACGGAATTGATGTTGGATTCGGCGGGTCGGGTGTTGCTTCCAAAAAGTCTGTTGGAGTATGCGGAAGTTGGGTCGGATTTGGTGTTGGCCTGTAATCTGGAAAAAATTGAAGTGTGGTCTAAGGTGAAATATGAGGAGCAGATGGAGGCATTGTCTGAAGAAGATTTTTCTGGTTTGGCGGAGCAAGTGATGGGAGGTTTTGATCTGGAAGGAGGTTTAGATGGTTAATCCGACGACTTATCATGTGCCGGTGATGTTGTACGAGTGTATGGAGGCCTTGGCTATTCGTCGGGATGGTGTGTATGTGGATCTGACATTTGGTGGCGGTGGACACTCGAGGGAGATCTTGCGGCAATTAGGATCTGAGGGGCGGCTTATTGCATTCGATCAGGATCCAGACGCTGCCCGGAATGCGTTGGATGATCCTCGTTTTACGTTGGTGCATCAAAATTTTAGGTTCTTAAAAAATCATCTTCGTTTGTTGGGAATTCGTGAGGTAGACGGTGTGCTTGGAGATTTGGGGGTGTCGTCGCATCAATTTGATTCTCCGGAGCGAGGTTTTTCTATTCGGTACGATGCGGGATTGGATATGCGAATGGATCAGGTTTCTGAATTAGATGCGAAGCGTGTCTTGGATACGTATAGTGAAGAAGACTTGCATCGTATTTTTGGAATGTATGGTGAGATCCAAAATGCGCGATCATTGGCTAAGACTATAGTTACAGCGCGTTTGAATGGTGTGATTGAGACGGTGGTTGATTTGAAAGAGGTAATTAAACGTTTGGTGCCGCGTGGTAAGGAACATAAGTATCATGCGCAGGTTTTTCAGGCTTTGCGTATTGAGGTAAACCGAGAGTTGGAAGCGCTTCAGGAATGTTTGGAGCAGACGGTTTCTGTTCTGAAGCCGGGAGGGCGATTGGTTATTATGTCGTATCACTCATTGGAGGATCGCCTGGTGAAGAACTTCATGCAGAAGGGCAAGTTTAAGGGGGAAGTGGAGAAGGATTTTTTTGGTAATGAAATCAAGCCTTTTCATGTCATTAGTCGAAAGGCAATTACGGCTGGTGCGGAAGAGTTGAAAATAAATAATCGGGCCCGGAGTGCGAAGTTGCGGGTCGCTGAACGGATAGCTTAATTTTTTAGAGATGTCGAGAAATACGATTAAAAATAAAGAGTTGAGTGAAGAGGTTCAGGAAAAAATGAACGAATCCGTTGAGGAGAAAGTGGAGGAAACGCAAGATTTTCTTCGGTCTATATTTTCGCCTAAACGTTTGTCCAGTTATTTGGTGGCGAGGAACCTTCCTTTTGCTGCATTTATCGCCTTATTAGGGCTTCTATACATCTCTAATAGGCATCTTGCTGAGCGAACGGTGAGGGCTATTGACAGATTGGGGCGAGATGTGAAAGAGTTGAGTTGGGATTATAAATCGTTGTCGGCCGAGTTGATGAAGCTGACTACGCAAACCGAGATTGCGAAGCGTGCGGATACGTTGGGATTGAAGGAACGTACGGAGCCGCCGATCAAAATCGAAGTGATTAAAGAAACGAAGTGACACATAGACACGTAGTCGTATGAATATTAGGAAATCTATACTTATTCGGGTATACCTGGCGTTCGGGCTGATGGTGTTTGGAGCGTTGCTGGTTTTTGGGAAGCTGCTGCACTTACAGTATGTCGATGGGGGCGAGTGGCGCGCCATGGTGGATAGCCTGACAATTCGGGAGCGCGTAATTGAAGCTGCGCGTGGCAATATCTATTCAAACGACGGAAGCTTATTGGCTACGTCTGTGCCTGAATATGAATTGCGGTTCGATGCGATGTCTATTCCGGCGGAAGCGAATGATGTGTTCAATTCTAAAGTGGATTCGTTGGCTTATCGTCTGTCGGCCTACTTCCGAGATAAGTCGGCACGTCAGTATTTAGTGCTATTAAAAAATGCACGCGCAAAACGTGCGCGTTATATGTTGATCAAACGAAATGTGTCGCATCAGGATTTGAAGGTGGTGAAGACTTTTCCGTTGTTGCATACCTTTAGGGAGGGGAAGAAACGGTATTCGACGAGTTTGGTAACCGTGCGCGAAAACAAGCGTATTTTGCCGTTTACGAATCTCGCGGCGCGTACTATTGGTTATAAAAATACGAAAGGGGATACTGTTTTGGTGGGACTTGAAGGGGCGTATGGATCCTATATTGACGGAAAGAGCGGCTCTCAATTAATGCAGCGTATCGCAGGAGGAGTTTGGGTACCTGTGAATAGGGAGGTGGAAGTGGCGCCGGTGGATGGATCGGATATTATTTCGACGTTGGATGTCAATATACAAGATATGGCTCAGCGAGCGTTAGAAAAGCAATTGATAGCGAGTGATGCCGATAATGGTTGTGTTATTCTGATGGAGGTGGAGACTGGTGAGGTGCGCGCAATTGCCAATTTTACAAGGGATAGTGAGGGTGTATTTCGAGAGAAGTATAACTATGCCATTGCCCAAGGGGCCGACCCAGGATCAACGTTTAAGTTGGCGAGCTATTTAGCTTTGTTGGATGACAAATTGGTGGATACATCAACCACTGTAGATATTGGAAATGGAACGTATAAAGTGCCGTCGCATACAATAAAGGACTCTCATGCACCGAAGAAATCGGTAGTAACTGTTAAAGAAGCGTTTGAGGAGTCGTCCAATGTAGGGGTGGCTAAATTGGTGAATACCCATTATGGAAGCAGTCCAGCGAAATATACTTCAAAATTGCATCATTTTGGACTAGGGCAGCCGTTAGGACTGCAGATTCCGGGGGAAGTGAAGCCTTGGGTGAAAACGCCCGACAGTAGAACATGGAGTAAGCTTTCGTTGGTGCAAATGGCGTATGGATATGAATTGCGGTTGACGCCTTTACAGATGTTGGCCTTTTACAACGCGGTAGCGAACAATGGCCGGATGGTGGCACCTTTGTTTGTCAAGGAAATACGCCACTTAGGAAATACGGTAGAACGTTTTGAGGCGCGGGTTATCAACGAACATATTGCTTCAAAAGAAGCAATTGAGAAAGTGCAAAAGATGTTGGAGGGGGTTATGATCGAAGGTACAGGTAAACGATTGAGTTCTCCGTTATATACATCGGCTGGAAAAACCGGAACAGCACAAATGAATGATGGCGCTCGTGGTTATGGAGCTCGTCGTTACCAATCCTCATTTGCGGGGTACTTCCCGGCTCAAAACCCGAAGTACTCGATGATCGTAGTCATTCGGAATCCGAGAAAGGGGTATTACGGTGGGGCGATAGCCGGTCCGGTTTTCAAGGAGTTGGCCGATATGGTTTATGCGAATGACTTGTCGTTGCATGGAACGCTTGCTAGCCGGAAAGTAAACATGGCCGGCGGTAAAACGCCGCTGACGCTGAACGGCTCTAAAGAAGCTTCAACGGCTGTTTATCAAGCTTTAGGTTTTAATCCGTCCAGCTGGAATACGGTTGCGCAGTCTGCAGATTCTTCGGGAAAAGGTGTCCCTTTTGTAGAGGTTCAGGTGAAAGAAGGGTTGGTGCCGAATGTGATGGGGATGGGCCTGTCAGATGCGATTTTCACCATGGAGAATGCTGGATTTAAAACGAAAGTATCCGGACGCGGTAAAGTGATTAATCAATCGCTGGTTGCCGGCACGAAATTGAAAGTAGGAACGCCAATTATTTTGGCGCTGAACTAAGTATATGAAATTAAAAGAACTATTACACGCCGTTCCCGTACAACAGCTCGAAGGAAAATTAGAGCTGGAGGTGCCATCGATTTGTTTCGATTCGAGGCAAGTGATCGAAGGGGGGATGTTTGTTGCGGTTCGTGGAGTGCACACCGACGGGCACCTTTATCTTGAAAAGGCGGTGGAACTGGGCGCTAAGGTTCTTGTTGTAGAAACTTTGCCCGAGCAATTGTCCGACGAGGTGACGTACATTGTTGTGGATGATACGGCCTACGTGCTTGGGTTGTTGGCAACCAATTTTTATGGTGATCCTTCCAAAGGGCTGAAGTTGGTCGGTGTAACGGGAACGAATGGAAAAACAACCATTGCAACCTTGTTATTTAATCTATTTGGCAATTTGGGCTATCACGTAGGATTACTGTCTACTGTGCAAAACAGAATCGGAGAACGGATTATCCCGGCAACACATACAACGCCGGATCCTATTGCGTTGAATGAATTGCTTCGGGAGATGGTGGATGACGGTTGCGATTATTGTTTTATGGAGGTCAGCTCACATGCTGTTGTGCAACAACGTATTGCTGGCTTGCGCTTTGCAGGCGGGATTTTTTCGAATATCACACATGATCATCTTGATTTTCACGGAACGTTTGATCATTACATCAAGGCTAAGAAAAAATTCTTTGATGATTTAGACCGTTTTGCTTTTGCGCTAACCAATGCGGACGACCGGAATGGGGCGGTGATGTTACAGAACACGTTTGCTCATAAAAAGACTTACGGGCTTAAGAATATGGCAGACTTTAAAGCGCGTATTGTGGAGAGCCATTTCGATGGTATGCTGTTGCATATGGATGGTCATGATGTTTGGGTGAAGTTAGTTGGCGGCTTTAATGCTTACAATTTATTAGCTGTATATGGAGCCGCCATTCTGTTGGAACAGGAAACGCTGAAGGTCTTGACAGCGATGAGCGCTATTGAGGGGGCTGAGGGACGATTTGAAGTGATTCGTTCGTCGACAGGTGCCGTTGGAATTGTCGATTATGCGCATACGCCCGATGCCGTGGAGAATGTATTAACGACGGTTCGGGAACTGCGAAATGCTGGGCAGCAAATTATCACGGTGTTGGGCTGTGGTGGCGATCGCGACAAGACGAAACGTCCGGAAATGGCTGCGGTGGCGGTGCGGTTGAGTGATAAAGTGATTGTGACCTCGGATAATCCGCGTACGGAAGATCCTATGACTATTATTGCCGATATGGAGGCTGGAATAGACGCGAAGGACAAAAAAAATGTATTTACCATTGCCGATCGTAAAGAAGCTATCCGAGCGGCGTGTCATCTGGCGCAACCCGGCGATATTATTTTGGTGGCAGGTAAGGGACACGAGAAATACCAAGATATCAATGGGGTGAAACATCATTTCGACGACAAGGAAATTTTAGAACAAACTTTTAACGAACAGTAAAAAAAAGCGAATGTTATACTACTTATTTGGCTGGTTACAAGAGCATATGCATATTCCCGGAGCGGGGTTGTTTCAGTACATCTCCTTCCGGACAGCAATGGCTGTTATTGTTTCGTTAATTATTACTACTGTATACGGAAGTCGATTGATTCGAGCGCTGCACAATAAGCAAGTAGGAGAGACCATCCGTGATCTAGGACTGGAGGGAGAGAAACAAAAGGCGGGAACACCGACGATGGGGGGATTGATTATTATAGCGGGTATTCTGATTCCGACGTTGTTGTTTGCGAAACTTGATAATATTTACGTCATCATTATGATCGTGACCACGGTATGGATGGGCGCGATTGGTTTCTTAGATGATTATATTAAAGTTTTTAGAAAAAATAAAGAAGGGCTTGCCGGACGCTTTAAGGTGATCGGTCAAGTGGGGCTTGGTACATTGATTGCTATTACGATGTATTTCCATCCAGATATTGTCGTACGGCAGGAGGTGAAAAATCCGACGTCGACCAAAGCCGTGCAAATCATGACAGATACTCAAACGGGCGAACGGTATTATGCGGAGAATGTTAAATCGACAAAGACCAATATTCCATTCTATAAGAATAACGAGTTTGACTATGCTAAAGTATTGAGCATGTTTGGCCTAAATGGGGGACTGGTTACCTTTTTTGTTTTTCTGGTCGTCGTTGTTTTTATTGTCACGGCGGTTTCGAATGGAGCCAATATTACGGATGGAATAGATGGATTGGCTACGGGCACATCGGCCATTATCGGGATCACGCTGGCTATTTTGGCCTATGTCTCGGGTAACGTGATCTTTTCGGATTACCTCAATATTATGTATATCCCCAACTCGGGTGAACTCGTGATTTTTGCGGGTGCGTTTGTAGGGGCTTGTACCGGGTTTTTGTGGTATAATGCATTCCCTGCTCAGGTTTTTATGGGAGATACAGGCAGTTTGGCTATCGGGGGTATTATCGCCGCTTTTGCCATTTTGATCCGTAAAGAACTGTTGATTCCGGTGCTGTGTGGTGTTTTCTTATTGGAAAATGTCTCGGTGATCATGCAGGTTTCATATTTCAAATATACCAAGAAGAAATATGGCGAAGGGAGGCGGATATTTTTAATGTCTCCATTGCACCATCATTACCAAAAAAAAGGGTACCATGAATCGAAAATCGTGATGCGTTTTTTTATTGTTTCTATCATCTTGGCAATCGTAACCATAGTCACATTAAAAACAAGATAAGATGCCGAATATTGCACATACATATTATCCACAGCAGGGCTCACTCGTCGTCCTTGGAGCAGGAGAAAGCGGAGTAGGTGCTGCTATCTTAGGCAAGGATAAAGGATTTGACGTGTTTGTTTCGGATAAGGGAACTATCGGGGCATCGTACAAACACGTGCTGGAAGATGAAGGTATTTTGTATGAGGAACTACAGCATTCGGAGGAAAAGATCCTAGGAGCTTCTCTCGTGGTTAAGAGTCCGGGTATTCCAGATCAGGCACCTTTAGTACAGATGCTGAAGAAGGCTGGTGTTCCCGTAGTGTCGGAAATTGAATTTGCGGCGCAGTACACCGATGCTAAGTTGTATTGTATAACAGGTTCGAATGGAAAATCGACCACGACAATGCTCACGTACTACATGCTGCAACACGGAGACTTACGCGTAGGTTTGGCGGGTAACATTGGGAAGAGCTTTGCATGGCAAGTGGCGCGCTCAGACTACGACGTGTATGTACTGGAGATCTCCAGTTTTATGCTGGATGATATGTATCATTTTCGGGCGGATATAGCCGTGATTTTGAATATAACGCCGGATCATTTGGATCGGTATGATCACCGTATGGAAAACTATGTGGCATCGAAATTCAGGATGATCAGAAACCAGACTGAACGTGATTATTTCTTGTATTGCGCTGATGATGCCGAGACGGTTAAAGGGTTAGCAATCTATAAGACCAGTGCACAATATCTGCCGTTCAGTCAACAACAGGAGATGGTGCCCGGCGCCTATTTAGATAAGGATCAGAATATTGTAATTAACATACCTAATAAAGAAACATTTGCGATGAATATTGAAGAGCTGTCGTTACAGGGGAAACACAATGTGTACAATAATATGGCTTCGGGGCTGATAGCAAAGGTGCAGGAGTTGCGTAATCAGACGATGAAGGAAAGCATGGGTTCTTATGTAAATATTGCCCACCGTTTGGAGCATGTGGCTTGTATCGGAGGTGTCAATTACATCAATGATTCGAAAGCAACGAACGTGAACTCGGTGTGGTACGCTTTAGAAAGCTTTTCGCCTGAGATTATCCTAATCATGGGCGGAGTTGACAAAGGGAACGATTATGAAATGTTGCGTGACTTGGTTAAAAGTAAGGTGAAAGCGATTGTATGCATTGGCAAGGATACTGTGCGTATACATGAATCGTTCGAAGAAGATACCGCTATTATTGTGAACAGCTCATCGATGCTGGATGCTGTAGAAATGGCTTCTCACTTAGCAAAAAAAGGAGATACCGTACTATTATCTCCGGCTTGTGCAAGTTTTGATTGGTTCAAGAACTATGAAGAGCGTGGCGATAAGTTTAAAGAAGCGGTAATGGCATTATAAACCTAAAAGGATGATGGATCAGATCTTTAGTAAGCTGAAAGGTGATAAATGGATATGGATAATCGTAATTGTATTATCCGGTTGGTCCTTGCTTGCCGTATACAGCTCTGTGGGTACCTTAGCTTATAAAGAAGGAAAAGGTACGGAACTGTATCTGTTTAAGCATTTCTCTATTATTGCAATAGGAATTGTTTTGATGTACCTGTCGCACAAATTGGATTACCGTTATTATGCTGGTATTTCCAAGTTATTAATGCTGATCACGATACCATTGTTGCTGTTTACCTTGATCGGAGGGAATAAGGTGAATGATGCAAGTCGTTGGGTTACCATTCCGGTTATCAATCAAACGTTTCAAACTTCGGATTTGGCGAAATTGGCGTTAATCACGTTTCTCGCGCGGATGTTGTCGCGAAAGCAGGAAGATATCAAAGATGTGAAAAAATCGTTCGTACCCATTATGGGGGCAGTTTGCGCGGTTTTCATATTAATTGCTTGGGCCAATTTGTCGACGGCTTTGATGTTGTTTGGCACGTGTGTTTTGCTGTTGCTTATTGGACGTATCAGTTTCAAGCAGATCGCGATCGTATGCGTGGGTGGAGGATTTTTGTTGGCGTTGGTGATATTGATTGGACCGCGCCGAGCGACCTATTTAAGTCGTATTGAAGGCTTTTTTCGGACAGAAGAGGCGGCCGCTTCAAACAATGTGCCGTTTCAGGAAGATAAAAACTATCAAGCGAATTTGGCGAAGATGACCATCGCGTCGGGGGAATTTTTCGGGAAAGGAGCAGGAAATAGTGTTGGACGAAATCTATTGCCCCATCCGTACTCGGATTTCATCTTTGCCATTATTGTCGAAGAATATGGGACTATAGGTGGTGCAATTCTGTTGTTTTTATATATGGCTTTGATGTATCGGTGTATTCGAATTGTTACGTTAAGTCCTCGGGCGTTTGGGGCTTTTCTAGCGGCAGGTTTGGGTTTTAGCCTCACTATCCAAGCGTTGGCCAATATGGCTGTTGCTGTAGGTTTAGGCCCCGTAACGGGGGTTCCCTTGCCCTTGGTCAGTATGGGTGGGACATCAATATTGTTTACGAGCGTAGCGTTGGGGATCATATTAAGCGTGAGTAGAAATATTGAGGAATTAAAAGGTAAAGAAGAATTAAACGAAGTTCCAAAAACGAAGAAAGTGGTCGTTGGAACGATATAAATAACTATGGCTCATCGTGTGATAATAAGTGGAGGAGGGACGGGAGGACATATTTTCCCGGCTATTGCGATTGCAAATGCATTGCGTCGCCTAGAGCCAGATATTGAGATTTTGTTTGTCGGTGCTCTTGGTCGGATGGAGATGGAACGTGTTCCTGCAGCGGGGTATGAAATTGTGGGGCTCGATATCCGTGGGATAGACCGTAAGTCGTTGGTTAAAAATCTATCGTTGCCGTTTAAGATGATGGGCAGCTTGTTAAAGGCGAGACGTATTCTCCGCGACTTTAAAGCAGAAGTTGCTGTTGGTGTTGGTGGATTTGCTTCTGGTCCCTTGTTGATGATGGCCAATCGTATGGGGCTTCCGACGTTGATTCAGGAGCAAAACTCGTACGCGGGAGTGACGAACAAACGGCTTGGGCGCAAAGCGAGCCGGATTTGTGTGGCTTATGAAGGTATGGACCAATTTTTTCCGGCCGAAAAGATACAGCTAACAGGCAACCCGATTCGTCGCTCATCCGTTGAAATTAGGGGAAGAGAACGGGAAGCGTTGGCATCTTTTGGTCTTCAAGAGGGCAAAAAGACCATTTTAATAACGGGAGGCAGTTTGGGGGCCAAAACGTTGAATGATTGTGTGTTGGCTGGTTTGGATAAATTTGTAGGGGCGGATGTGCAGGTGATCTGGCAATGCGGAAGCTATTATGCCGAAGCGTTACAAAATACGCTTCAAGACAAGTTGCCCAAGAACATTGTGCTACTTCCTTTTTTACAGCGAATGGACTATGCGTATGCAGCGGCTGATTTGGTCGTGTCGCGCGCTGGAGCCGGGACAATTTCTGAGTTATGTGCGGTGGGCAAGCCGGCTGTGCTGGTGCCGTCCCCCAACGTAGCAGAGGATCATCAGACGAAGAACGCGCAGGCATTGGTTGGTAAACAAGCTGCCGTATTGGTATCGGATATTAGCGCGCGTATAAATTTGGTGGACACCGTCTTAACGCTTCTCGCTGACGAATCTCGGTGTTTTGAATTGGGCGAACGTATTAAAACGCTGGCGATGCTGAATGCGGATGAGGTTATTGCAAAAGAAGTATTGAAGTTAATTAATAGATGATGAATCTGGATCATATAAAACGGGTTTACTTGCTTGGGATTGGCGGTATCGGCATGAGTGGACTAGCGCGATATTTTAAACATTTGGGTTGCGAGGTTCGCGGGTACGACAAGACGGAGACCGAACTGACGCAGGCTCTAATTCATGAAGGTATTCCGGTGACGTATAATGACAGCTTAGAGGAGTTGCCTCTTATTTATCGGGTGCCGTCGGAGGAAACCTTGCTTATCTATACGCCAGCTATTCCGAAGGATCTGCGTTTGAAAAACCATTTATTGGCGGAGGGATGTACGCTGTACAAACGTTCCGAGGTGCTGGGAATCATTAGTGGAAGTCGTTTCACAATTGCTGTTGCTGGTACACATGGTAAAACAACGACATCCACTATGATTGCTCACATTCTGAAAGATTCAGGTTATGATTGTTCTGCGTTTTTGGGTGGAATCAGTTCGAATTACAATACAAACGTATTATACGGACAAAATAACGTGGTCGTTGTCGAGGCGGATGAATATGACCGGTCTTTTCTGACATTACATCCGAATATTGCGGTCGTTACATCGGCTGATCCAGACCATTTGGATATTTACGGGGATGAAGAGCACCTTGTGGATTCTTTTCGGCTTTTTCTCCAGCGCGTGGTCGATGGCGGTACATCGATCGTCAAAAAAGGATTGCCTTTCGAGGGTTCAATAAGCTATGCGAAAGAGGATGTTTGTGATGCGTACGCAACGGATATCCGGGTTGAGCAAGGTGAATTTTATTTCGATTATGTGTCTGTGTGGGGAACGATCGCAGATATACACTTGGGTATTCCTGGCTTACATAATGTAGAGAATGCGGTGGCTTCTGTCACCGTAGCGTTGAAACTTGGAATAGCGGCTGAAAAGATCAAACGCGCCCTGTCTTCTTTTCGTGGGGCCAAGCGGCGGTTTGAATATATTGTTAGGAAACCGAATGCAATCTATATTGACGATTATGCACATCATCCAGAAGAGTTACGGGCATTTCTGACATCCATGAAGCGATTGTACCCAAACAAGCAGTTAACGGTAGTTTTTCAGCCCCATCTATTTAGCCGGACACGGGATTTCGCAGCGGGATTTGCGGAAGTATTGGCGTTGGCTGACGAGTTGTTGTTAATGGATATTTATCCGGCGAGGGAGCTACCGATCGACGGCGTAACTTCGGCCTGGCTGCTGGAAAAGGTTGCGTTGGAGAACAAGCGCCTGGCATCGCCTTCGGAGGTATTGGGTATTATAAGTGCCGAAAAACCGGAATTGGTAGTGACTGTCGGGGCTGGAGATATTGATAGATTGGTAAGACCATTAAAAGAAATTTTGGAGCATGTTTAGAGCGATACGTAACATACCGTGGAAGTTGCTTGGGTATGCTTGCCTGGCTCTAATAGCCTTGGTAGGGGTGGGTATGTTGATGAGCTTGGTGAAAAAAAAGGACGTAACGCAAACCTGTACATCGATGCGTGTAATGGTTGAAGGAAAAGAAACCTTTATCGACCAACATGATATATCAGATTTGGTAAAGTCCAAATTTGGTCGTGTGGTCGGTCGGCCGTTGAACCAGATTCCGGTAGAAAAAATAGAAAAGGCACTGCTGGAATTGCCTTATGTTTCGGCCGCAGAAATTTTTGTAGACATGGACGGGGTTTTGCAGGTTTCGGTTCAACAACGTGAAGTTGTGCTGCGGATCGTGAATAAGGTTGGACAAGAGTATTATATCGACACGAAGGGAGCAAAGGTGCCTGTGACCTTAAAATATGTTCCACATGTGTTGGTGGCTAACGGGAATATCCGAGAGGGGTATAAACGGGCGTTAGATACGGTGCAAACGAACCTAGTGAAGGATTTGTTAACTATTGTTGATCACGTAAAAGAAGACCCTTTATGGAGCAACCAGATTGTTCAGCTCTATGTAAATGAGCACCAGGATATAGAAATTGTACCGCGTGTAGGGACACAACAGCTTGTTCTGGGAAATGCAGAGCAGTTGGATAGAAAGTTAGACAGATTGGTTGTGTTTTACAAAAAGATCTTGCCGAAGGTGGGGGCAGACGCGTACCGCACGGTAAATGTGAAATACGACGACCAGATTATCTGCGAGCGAAAGGAAGGATGGGTGTTAGATAGCTTGCAGCTGAAGATGAAAATGAATTAGAAAAACACAAGAACAAGAATATATACAATATATACAGCAACAAATACACAGCATATGAAACCAAGATTAGCAGAAAACGAAAAGGAGAATCCAATCATCGTCGGATTGGATATCGGCACAACGAAAATTTGTGTGACAGTCGGTCGTCGCAGCGGCACGAATAAGATCGAATTGTTGGGTGTGGGTAAGGCGGAATCTTCGGGGGTGAACCGCGGCGTGGTGGCCAATATCCAAAAAACTGTGAGCAGCATTCGGGAGGCTGTTTCGATCGCCGAGTCGCAATCCAACGTGGATATTAAAGTGGTCAATGTGGGTATTGCGGGTCAACATATCAAAAGTATTCAACACCGGGGAATTTTGACAAAACGTGATTATGATGAGGTCGGCCGCCTTGATGTGGAACAGCTTATTTCGGATATGTATAAATTGGTTCTTCCTCCGGGAGAGGAGATCATTCATGTTTTGCCTCAGGAGTTTACGATCGATAATGAACCGGGGATTAAGGAACCGATTGGGATGGCAGGCCGTCGCGTTGAAGCTAATTTTCATATTATTTCCGGACGTGTGACGGATATTCGCAACATAAAGCGTTGTGTAGATAATTCCGATCTGGAGGTGTCTTCTTTGGTTTTGGAACCTCTAGCATCATCTGAGGCTGTGTTGGATGAAGAGGAAAAAACTGCTGGTGTTGTTTTAGTGGATATTGGTGGAGGTACGACGGACGTGGCGATTTTCCACGAGGGTATCATTCGTCATACGGCTGTTATCCCATTGGGAGGAAATATTGTAACCGAAGATATCAAACAAGGCTGTTCTGTGTTGCGTAATCAAGCTGAGCAATTGAAAGTACGTTATGGTTCAGCTTTAGCTGATGAAAATAAGGACAACGAGGTGATTTGCGTTCCAGGTATCCGCGGCCGGGAAGCCAAGGAAATTTCTGTGAAAAACCTAGCGTACATCATCCAAGCACGGATGGAGGAAATCATCGAGCATGTCTATTATGAAATCAAGTCGTCCGGTTATGAGGATAAGCTGATTGCAGGAATTGTAATCACTGGTGGTGGAGCGCAACTGAAGCACTTGGTGCAACTGGTCGAATATATCACGGGGATTGGGTGCCGTATCGGATATCCAAATGAGTACTTAGCAAAAACAGAAATGTTGAATCGTCAGGCTTTGGAGGAATTGAAGAGTCCGATGTATGCGACGTCAATTGGTTTATTGATCAAGGGTGTGCAGGCTATTGAAGATGATGAAGCGACACAGCAGGAGGCTGTCTCTAAAAAAGTATCGAAAGAGAAAGTAACGGAGATTGCGGAGGAAAAGCGGAAAAAAGAGAGTTGGTTCACCAAAATTTTATCGGATTTTATTAAAGATGATGCCGGAATCGACGATGACACATTTATTGGAAAAAAGTAAGTTTTCCACAACGTTTAAGTTTTCCACAATTTAACAAATGTGGAAAACTCTTGTGAGGATTTTGGTATTATTACATTTGAATTGTTGAACCTATTGAGGTTTTTCTAAGTGGTTTAACAAGAGTTAAATAGGGTATTTTTATGTCGATACAATTTGAAATGTTAAAGGAACAATCATCAATAATTAAGGTTATTGGGGTTGGTGGTGGCGGTGGCAATGCCGTTAACCACATGTACAAGCAAGGTATTAGTGGGGTGGATTTCATCGTTTGTAACACCGATGCACAGGCGTTGGAATTGAGTCCTATTCCGAATAAAGTACAGTTGGGTGTGAGCTTGACAGAGGGTATGGGTGCAGGCGCTGATCCAGATGTAGGGGAAAACTCTGCTATCGAAAGTATTGAAGATATCAAACGTATGTTAGGTACCAATACGAAGATGTTGTTTATTACTGCTGGTATGGGTGGTGGTACCGGAACTGGTGCAAGTCCCGTATTGGCGAAAGCAGCTAAAGAACTGGGTATTTTGACTGTCGCTATTGTTACAACACCCTTTACATTCGAAGGTAAACGACGTCGTTCGCAAGCTGAGGAAGGTTTAGGAGAGTTACGTAAGTATGTAGATTCGTACTTGGTAATTTCGAACGACCGGTTGCGGGAGATATTCGGAAATCTGACCATGACTGCAGCTTTTGCTAAGGCAGATGATATTTTGACGACAGCAGCGAAAGGTATCGCGGAAATCATCACAATTCCTGGATACGTGAATGTGGATTTCAAAGATGTTCGAACCGTGATGAACGATAGCGGTGTAGCCATTATGGGTAATGCCGTGTCGAAGGGTGATAATCGTGCTATCGAAGCAGTCACTGGAGCGTTAGCTTCGCCGTTATTGAAAGATAATGAGATCGAAGGCGCACGTTATATCTTATTGAATATCACGTCGGGTAAGAAAGAGGTGACCATGGACGAGGTAGCGATCGTGACTGATTATATTCAAGAGAAGGCTGGTTTGTCCGCGGATTTGATTTGGGGAAATTGTATCGACGAAAAATTAGAAGACGAACTGTCTGTGACTATCATTGCCACCGGTTTTCAGACAGCAGAAGAGCGCGTTAAAGAGAAGGAAAAAGAGAAAATTGCGTTACCCTTAACACCTGAACCTGTAGCAAATCAGTTTGTAAAGCCAGTGGTTCAGAATCAGTTTGTTGCAAAGGCAGAGCCTGCAGCATCTTCACAAACTTATATAAAGCCTGTACAAAATACGGTGGTAGCATCACCTATAGCGCCTGCTGCGCCACAAGTCGACCTGTTTACATCACCAAAGCCAATTCATTCGGCTATTGCTAAGAATGAGGAGCCTCAGGTGATCCGTCATACCTTAAGCTTCGAAGAACCGACTGCAGAGGAAGAAACGCAAGAAGAGGTGGGAGGTTTTGAATTGAAAACATCGCCATCCATGTTTGAGTTTAAGTTGCCTTCTGTCTTTGATGCATATGCGGATAAGTCAGAACCGGAAATCCCTGCAGGAGAATCGGAGCCAGTGTCTCAAAATACCTATGCGGATGAGTCTACAGCAAAGATAGAGCTGGCATCGGAACCGAAGGAGATCGATTTTGAAGATCAGTTGATGAAAACCAAAGAGCGTATCTTGCGGCTGAAGGAGCTGAGTATGAAATTGAAATCCAGCAATGGTCTTCAAGAGTTGGAAAACGAACCTGCCTATAAAAGAAGGCAGAAATCGTTAGATGACGTACCGCATTCGTCACAATCGCAAGTGTCTCGTTTTACCTTATCGTTTGATGAGGGGGAGACGGAGATCCGTCCGAACAATTCGTTTTTGCATGATAACGTTGATTAAATCTTATCCTATTTAATATCTGAAGAAGACAGCTTTTATGCTGTCTTCTTTTTTGTATCCTATTGTTGCTTGTATTGGTTGGCCTGCTAGGATGCGGCTCAGTACCTGTGATTCAATGATTCTGAAATTCAACAGATGCATGCATCACTACATACTGATTCGCTATGGAATTGGAAAGTTTTTATAAAAATTTTTTTATTTGAGAAAAGATACTATTTTTATGAAGTTGTTAATTATTAATACATTATAAAACTTAAATCATTTCAATTATGGCTAATTTTGATAAATTCAACGAATTAAAAGCATTAGTGGATGGTCTTGGCGCTGACGCCGAAAAATTCTTTTCGAAAGGAAATAGTGCAGCTGGTACACGGGTGAGAAAAGGATTGCAAGATATAAAAAATTTGTCGCAGGAATTGCGCTTAGGTATACAGGAGTTGAAAAACAAGAAGTAATCTTCTCCATTTAGCGAGTCAAACAAGCCCTTGCGATCAAGGGCTTGTTCCGTTTATCGTAGTTGTTTGGGGTGGTGCTTCGTATGCTGATCAGGTTTCGATATTGCATAAACACCGTAAAATCTCTAAGTTTACTTCACAACTAATGTGCAGAGATATATGTTAAAGAAATGGAATAATCCTATTTGGGTAATGAGTTCGGCGTACGATAAATTGTCGCTTGAGGAGTTAATTACGACCTCTAAGGCTGTGGGTGCTCAGGGAATTGACTTGTGTGTATTCCGGAGGGATGGAACACGTGAAGATCACACAGCAACTCATTTGCAATATGAGCGCTTTACTGCGGAGGATGGCCGTCGCTTAGTAGATATGTTTAATCTATCCGGATTGAAGCTTTCTTTAGGCGCATTCGAAAATATGATTGGCGGAGAGCCTTCTGAGCGTCTGAAGAATCAAAATCATTTGTTGCGTTTGATCCGGATCGCACACTTATTGGGAGGAGATGCAAATGATGTGAAAGTCGGAACATTTGTTGGGTATAATCATGAGCTCGGTAACAGTATAGACGGATTTCAAAAAAATCTGGAGGAATATAAACGGGTATTTGAACCGATAGTCCGCTATGCAGAAGATCTGGGCGTAACTATTATCTATGAGAATTGTCCGATGGAGGGCTGGCGCTCCGCACGCTACATGACGACGTATAACAATCTGCCGGCCGTTCTAGCTGCACGGAAGTTGATGTATACGTTGATTCCTAGCGCGGCACATGGAGAGATCTACGACCCTTCACACGATATTTGGCAAAATACAGATCCGGTGGAGGTGATGGAGCAAATGGACATCCAAAGATTGAAGCGAATCCATGTCAAGACTACGCGGAATCTTCGAACAAAAGCACGTACGGAATGGGGAGGCATATATCCTATGCAATATGTGGACGTGACGTTGGCTAGTCAGGCAGGTGTTGATATCCCAAAAAACGATTGGGACCGTCATCATTACGAAGCGATGTTGCCAGGATTTGGTGGGACAGATCATATGGATTGGAATGCCTTTGTAGCTGTGTTGCACCGACGCGGGTTTAACGGGCCTTTTGAGATTGAAAATGAGGCTCGCAACTCAAAGGACACGGGTAACCTAAAGGCCATCAATCAAGGCTTTGAAGCATGTATCCGCTTCCTGTCTCCATTGCTTTGGGAACTAGACACAGAACAGGGGTATGTCTATCCGGGCGGAGAGGAATTGTCTGTTCCGACGGTCCGCGATATTCCAGAAGTAACAATGGACAAGTTGGTTTAGAAGATAACCGAGGAGCAACGGATTATTGTTGCTCTTCGCTATGCAATTTAAAAAGTTCGATGAGTTCGGGGATATTGTTTACATTTAGTTTTTCGAAGACGCGGCTTTTATAGGTGCTGACAGTGGATGAACTTAGATCCATCAACGTTGCTACTTCTAGTATTCCGAGTCCTTTGATTAAATGCTTTGCTACATCCATCTCCCGGTTGGAAAGCTTGTGAAGCGGATTGTTTTCATCAAATAGGGATTTGCTTGTTGTCAGTTTTTGGATGTAAAGCTCCTTGACCGCTTCAGACATATATTTGCCGCGGGCCATAATGCTTTGTATTGCATTCTTTAGTTCCGACATCGCCGTGTTTTTATTTAAATACCCACAGGCGCCGGCGCTGATATAGCGAAGTGCATACAGACTCTCTTCGTAGGATGAGAAGATGAGTATTTTTAGCTGAGGTTGTAGGGCGAGTATTTCTTTGACCACTTTAATGTTATTTCCGCCGGGCATATTGATATCCAACAGCAATAGCTCAAACCCTTCTTGATGAAGATGAGTATACACTTCATCGTACGTTTGAGCTTGTAAGATTGTTGCGTCGGGAATACTTTCTTTAATGATGACAGAAGCGCCTAATCGCACAATGCTGTGGTCGTCTGCTATTAAAATCTTTTTCATCGTATGGGAATGGTTAATTTTTTACACGGTTTAACTAGAATAATTCCAGATGATTAGCAAAGATAGGAAAAAAGTCAATCAAAGAAATGTCATAAGGAATTTAACTAAATTATTTATATTAGAAATACGAAGGGTGAGAAACAGCTGTTTGGGTTTTATAGCGGTATTTCTTGTTGTGAAAAAAAATTGAACCCTAAGGCGGTGTTGTGTATTTTGGTATAAAAATTGGTGCAAAAAACTGATTTATTAATTATATTATTTATTTATTGATTGTTTTTAACTAGTTGAATTATGGGTTTTCTAAAGGAATTTAAAGAATTTGCGATGCGCGGCAGCGTTATTGATCTGGCTGTCGGTGTTGTTATCGGAGGTGCATTTGGAAAGATTGTGACCTCTTTAGTGGATGATATCATTATGCCACCGATAGGATTTTTGACCGGAGGAGTGGATTTCTCGAACATGAAGTATGTTATTACAGAAGCCAATGAAGCGTCAGGGATCGCGGAAGTTGCAATTAAATACGGCAATTTTATCAATGTTATTATTCAGTTTTTGATTATCGCATTCTGTATTTTCTTAGTAATAAAAGGTCTTAATTCGTTAAAGAAGAAAGAGGAAGCTGCACCATCTGCTCCAGCCGCCCCAACGAAAGAAGAGGTTTTATTGACCGAGATTCGCGATATTTTACGTACTAAATAGAATACGGGGACGATTTAAGATTGCTTGTCTAGCCGGTCGTGTGTGGACGGATTTCTGGCTAGGCAGGTAGTTTTTTTGTCAGGCACGAATGTGACCGTCATAACTGCTTTTACAGCCTCAAAGTTTTTTAGATAAATTTAAAAGATTGCTTGCTTCTTTTGTAAAGAAACTGTATTTTTGCGTTCCCATAAAGAGGGACGGATTGATTAAAAATATTAAAACAAGCATAATAGCGTCATGAAAAGAACATTTCAGCCTTCGCAAAGAAAAAGAAGAAATAAACACGGATTCAGAGAACGTATGAGTACAGCTAATGGTAGAAGAGTATTAGCATCTCGTAGAGCTAAAGGAAGAAAACGCCTTACTGTATCAGACGAATACCGTCACAAAGGATAATATACGTTGCCGGTGACTCCTCCGAGCCTGTGAGCCGGCGATTGGTCACCATGAAGAACTATACATTTAAAAAAGAAGAACGATTATGTAGTAAGAGGCGAATTGACCGTCTTTTCCATAATGGTTCTTCTTTCGTTGTATATCCCTATCGGGTCGTCTATTTAAATGTAGAATCGTTTGAGGATATTGCGAGCCCTTCGCAATGTATTATTTCCGTTTCTAAACGAAAGTTCAAGCGTGCCGTCGATCGGAATCGTTTAAAACGGCAAATGCGTGAGGTCTACCGTCTGCAAAAGTCCGTATTGTATGAGTTTCTTCAAGAACATTCCTTACATTTGCTCGTTGCCTTTCAGTATATAGGAAAAGACGATGTTCCTTATGTGCAATTATTTCAACGTATGGGGACTGTTTTAGGTAGATTACAAGATGAAATTCATAAACTTAATTTGGCAAAAGGTGATTAAGTGGCCTTTGCAGGCGCTTTTCATCTTGATCATTCGTTTTTATCAGATTTTTATTTCCCCATTTCTAGGTGCCAATTGTCGGTATACACCAACTTGTTCGCACTATGGAAAAGAGGCGATCTTAAAGTATGGCCCGTTTAAAGGAGGCATGCTCGCCATTCGACGTATTTTACGATGTCATCCATGGGGGGGACATGGACACGATCCTGTACCTTGATTGCGTATGAAAGATAGTTATATTTTACAAATAGAGACCGCTACTCCCGTTTGTTCGGTCGCGCTTAGTAAAAATGGGAAGACTGTGGGAGTGGTGGAAGCAGACGAGCCTAACCTGCATGCGAGTCATTTGACTTTGTTTATAGCGGAAATACTGAGAGAAGAAGGTATCGGATTTTCCGCGTTATCAGCTGTGGCTGTCAGTAAGGGACCGGGGTCTTATACAGGCTTACGTATCGGTGTGTCTACGGGCAAAGGGCTTTGCTACGGTTTGGATATTCCACTGATAGCCATAGATACCTTGTACGCGATGGCTACGGGTTTTTTAGAGACGCGGAACCGGAAGGAGGGGAGGACGACACTTGTACCCATGATTGATGCGCGCCGAATGGAAGTTTATATGGCGCAATACGATATTAATCTTTATCCTCAAGAAGCTACCAACGCCCAAATTATCAATGAGTATTCATTTGGAGATGGGGGGAGCTATGTTTTGTTTGGAAGCGGTGCGGATAAATTTGAAACCCTGTTTGAAAAGCACAAGCACATTCATATCGAAAAATCGTTTATGAATTCAGCTTCTTTTATGTCGTCAATAGCATTTGCTAAATTCCAGGACGGGGCTGTGGAAGATGCAGTACATTTTGAACCCTATTATCTCAAGGATTTTGTAGCAACGACACCAAAGCAACGGTTATAGCCATTTACGTTTTTTAAACCAATAATAGATTAACAAAGCTAATACCGCCATCCCCAGCATAATGGCGGGGTAGCCGTAATACCATTCTAGTTCTGGCATGTGTTTGAAATTCATGCCGTATACGCCTACGATAAAGGTGAGCGGCATAAAAAAAACGGATATAATCGTCAGTGTCCGCATGATATCATTGGTATGATTCGATTCGATATTGAAATATACGGATAGGAGCTGAGCCGTATTCTCTGCGATATTTCGGTAAAGTGTGGAAGACCGGGAATAAATATCCTTTAGGTCCTGTGTATAGATATTTTTGAACGCAGACAAATGGAAAAAGTCTACAATATCCCTGTATAGGGTGAGGATAATACGGATCAGGTCGATCTGTCTTTTAATGTAGTAAAGCTGCCTAAGAAAATCTTTTTTGCGTTTATGAAGAAAGACCATTTCTTCGTAACTGTCCAACTGCTTATTCAATTTGTTGATGACGAGGCTTTCAAATGTTTTTAAAGCTTCGGACGTGAGATGGTTGATAAAGAGCTTGCTGGAGTGAAGTTTGGTAAATGGGAAATTATCTACTAGCTTTTCAAGATAATCGATTGTGCCCCTATGCACGGTAATGACAAAATTTTCGCCGAAGAAGACCGATACGCGTTCGGTGATTTCTGTTAATGTGTCCGAAAAGTTGTCAAAGCGAACGGGAATAGAGCGGATAATCAAAAAATGATAGTGCTCGAATTCCTCGATTTTTGGTAGCTGTCCGATCTGTAAACAGTCTTTGATAGAAGCTTCATGGAGCTGATGGGTTGTTTTCAATTCTGCAAAATCTGCTAAGGTTGGCTCTGAAATATCGATCCATTCAAAGGATGCTTGGTCAGTCGTTACAATTTTTCTTACCATTGGTTGCTCAGTTTCACAAGAGCAAGGTATTAATCCTTTGGAATATATGCAAATAAATGGTACGGGGCGCTGCAGCATTTAGGCAGACTGGGTGTAAAACAAAACGAGCTTTCTGATGTCAGAAAGCTCGTTTTTGCGGCGGACAATATTTATTTTTTGTCGCTGGCTTTTTTGTCTTTGTATTCTTTATTCAAGGCATCAATAACATTCGCGGTAATGTCTAAATTTTTATCCGCGTAGAGTACAGTCGGATTTGATTTTGAGTAAGTCAATACCAACGTGTATCCGTTGTCTTCTGCATGTTTCTTCAGGTATTCTGTGATTGTATTGTATACGTTGTTAAATTCGGTTGACTCATCTTGAGCAATTGATGCCGAAGCATTCTGATCCAATCTTCCTAATTCGTCTTGTTTGCGAGCTAATTTTTCTTCCGTAGCTTGGCGATCGGAGGCGCTCATAGTAGCAGCCTTCTGTTGGTACTCGGCTACTTCGCGTTGGAATGCTTGTCCTTTAGACTGTAGGTCACTTTGTGCTTTCTTTACCTTAGCTTCTAATTTGGCGCGGATATCTTTAAAATATTCGTACTTTTCAGAAAGGGTGTCGGAATTAATATAGACAATTTTTTCTTCTTTGACGGTTGACGAGGTTGTCGAATCTCCTGAAGGAGTAGTGCTTCCTGTTTTCGCGTTTTGATTACACGAGACAGCAGCAAGCGCAACGACTAGTCCCAATGTTACTTTTGATAAGGTTACAAATAATTTATTCATTCTAATCTATTTTTCGAGTTTTCAATTTTAAAAAACAAACCTAATACAAAAAAATTAAATTTTCACCGATCCGTGATGGAAACTTCGAAAAAATGTCGTTTTGTCGGCATTTTGGAACCGTCGTTTTCGGGACGTTTTGCGTCTGTGAATGTTTGATTTTTAGCCAAAAAAATCGTATTTTTGACTAATAAACAATACTCATTTTAATTTTATTTCATGAGCGAAGAAAAGAAGAATACATCGACGTACTCAGCCGATAATATCCAGGTTTTAGAGGGATTAGAGGCGGTACGTAAGAGGCCTTCCATGTACATTGGTGACACCGGTGTGAAAGGTTTGCACCATTTGGTATATGAGGTTGTTGATAACTCGATTGATGAAGCTGTTGCGGGATACTGTACCGATATTTTTGTCGCTATTCACGAAGATAATTCGATTTCTGTTAGAGACAATGGTCGTGGTATTCCGACAGGGATTAATAAAAAAGAAAACAAATCCGCTTTGGAGCTGGTCATGACTGTTCTCCATGCTGGAGGAAAGTTCGATAAAGATACGTACAAAGTATCAGGAGGATTGCACGGAGTGGGTGTTTCGTGTGTGAATGCGTTATCTACCCACCTTTCAGCGGTTGTTCATCGGGAAGGAAAGATTTTCCAACAGGAATATGAAAAAGGGAAGCCCCTTTATGATGTAAAAGAAATTGGTGAGAGCGATATTACGGGTACAACGGTTACCTTCCACCCAGATGCCGAGATCTTTACCATGACTACGGTATACAATTACGATACATTGGCGAATCGCTTGCGGGAACTTTCCTTTTTAAATAAGGGGGTCCGTTTGACGTTAACTGACGAACGGGAGATTAATGACGATGGATCATTTAAGTCAGACGTATATTTTTCGGAAGGTGGGTTGAAGGAGTTTGTTAAATTTTTGGATGGTACCCGCCAACCGCTTATACCTGAACCAATCCATGTTGAAGGGATAAAGCAGGGCATTCCGGTGGAGTTGGCGTTGCAGTATAACGATACGTATTCGGAGAATGTACATTCCTATGTCAATAATATCAACACAATCGAAGGCGGTACGCATGTTGCCGGTTTTCGTCGCGGACTAACGCGGACACTGAAAGCATATGCGGATAAATCCGGTTTACTGAAGAATCTGAAAGTCGATATTACGGGAGATGACTTCCGTGAAGGATTGACTGCTGTGGTTTCTGTAAAGGTGGCCGAACCTCAATTTGAGGGACAGACCAAAACCAAGTTGGGAAATAACGAGGTGATGGGAGCTGTGGATGTTGCTGTAGGAGAGATTTTGGGTATTTATTTGGAAGAGAATCCGCGAGAAGCCAAAGCGATAGTACAAAAGGTTGCCATTGCGGCTCAAGCGCGTGCGGCAGCTCGTAAAGCTCGAGAGTTGGTGCAACGTAAGACAGTAATGGGAGGTTCTGGCCTTCCAGGAAAACTGGCCGATTGTTCTGACAACGATCCAGAAATGTGTGAGATTTTCTTTGTCGAAGGGGACTCTGCGGGTGGAACTGCCAAACAGGGACGTAATCGCCGCTTTCAAGCGATTATGCCATTGCGTGGTAAGATTCTGAATGTGGAGAAAGCGATGGAGCATAAAATCTACGAGAATGAGGAAATCAAAAATATGTTTACGGCGTTGGGCGTAAGCGTTGGCACGGCGGAGGATTCGAAAGCGTTGAACTTAGACAAACTTCGTTATCACAAAATCATCATCATGACCGATGCTGACGTAGATGGTTCGCACATTGCGACACTCATTCTGACGTTCTATTTCCGGTATATGAAAGAGTTGATCGAAAAAGGTTATGTATACATCGCAACACCTCCGCTCTACCAAGTTAAGAAGGGAAAGGACTTCGAATATGCATGGAATGAAGATCAGCGGTTGGCTGCAATACAGCGTTTGAAAGGTGCAGGGAAAGAAGATTCGGTGCACGTGCAACGTTATAAAGGTCTTGGTGAGATGAATGCGGAGCAGTTGTGGCAAACGACGATGGATCCGGAGCATCGTACATTACGCCAAGTAACGATACAAAATGCCGCAGAATGTGATCGTATATTCTCCATGTTGATGGGGGATGAGGTAGCACCCCGCCGCGAGTTTATCGAGCGCAACGCCCGGTATGCAAAAATTGATGTGTAAAATTCTATGGTGTATTATGCTATAAAAAATCCCAACCATTTTTGGTTGGGATTTTTATTTGTAACTTGTCGTAACGTTTAAAAAAGGATTGGAGTTATGTCAAATATTGATTTTATACAGGAAGAAAAAGCTGCAGATATTGGAAATTTTTTGGTTGGTCGTCTATTGCCTTTCCGTCAAAAGCGATCCATCGGCCCTTTTGTATTTATTGACCATATGGGGCCGGCATGTCTTGCGGATTACGAAAATTTGGATGTTCCTCCACATCCACATATTGGACTATCGACCTTGACCTATCTTTTTGAGGGAGCTATTATGCATCGGGACAGTTTGGGGACCGAGATTGAAATACAACCAGGAGCGGTCAACTGGATGACAGCTGGAAAAGGGGTAACACATTCAGAACGGACGCCTGATTATCTGCGGCAACGAGATAAATTTTTACATGGCTTACAGATCTGGGTGGCTTTACCCAAAGCATTGGAATTTATGGAACCGGCATTTTTTCATGTGGAAGAACATGATATTCCGGCATGGACATATAATGGAGCAGCTTATAAGCTAATAGCTGGTGAGGCATTCGGGAGACGTTCAGCTGTACCGGTATACTCTCCACTATATATGATTGAAATTAAATCGTCAACAGAAACTACCATTGATATTGGTTCTGAACTTTTTGGAGAGAGTGGTCTTTATATTTTGGAAGGTGAAGTGGAAAATCAAGGACATCGGTACGGCGCAAAGCAAATCCTCATTACAAAAGATGCCCATTTGTGTTTATTTACGATGAAACCCAACACGACCGTTTACATTTTCGGAGGGGAGCCGTTTCCCGAAGAGCGATTTATTTTCTGGAACTTTGTGGCTACGGATAAGGCAATCATTGAACAAGCGAAAGAGGAGTGGCGGGAGCATCGTTTTCCGAAGGTTATTCATGACGATGGCTACGTGCCGTTACCTGAATCAAAATTGAAATAAGGGTAGGTCTTTAATTGGCAGATATAAGGCTATTTGAGATGATATACCAATCCTACGCCTATATTCCAAATTTCATTAAAATCGATCGAGCGGGTGTTTTTAGCATAGTTGATGACGCGCTTTTCTGTTGTGCCAAGCTCGTAATATATTCCCCATTTTTTGTAGCGGATTTCGCTTCCAACGAAGACGCCAACATTTAATGCCGTGGGAAAATAGTAGTACCCTTTGTCGTAATATTCGGGAAGGCCGAGGAAGTATTTATTGCCTAAGGAATAGTTGAAGAGCATGCCTGTATGAAACCAATTGACGTGTACGCCGTTTCCATACTGTCTGTTGATCGGCGTGTACTTGCCTTTGACTGTTAATGAATGAATGGGATCGTCTGCATAGTCGCTGGGCACGATACCGTAAAGTAGATCTGCTTTCCATTTTTGGTTGGGCGTGACATAGCCCACGCCTACGGCAAACATGCCGATATTTCCAGCATATTGCAATTTTATATCGTTGGGCAGAATGTGGTGAAGCAGACTGTCCCTATTGAAACGTTGCGCTTGAAGCTCGGAAGATAAAATCAATAAGAGAATAATAGGATATAAAACACGCATATTAATAGAATAGCTCGTGAACAGTGATGATGGTATCCGCTACATTTACTTGCACATAAGAGCGCTTGAGGAGGGTCGGCGCGACGAGATAAGGTACGCCGTCAGAAAAGGGTTTGGTGTGTTCAAAGGTGTGTGTGTGACCATGAATCGATAACCGCGTATTGGTTGCCTGAGCAAATAGTGATGCTAGTGCTGTCGTCTTTTGTTGATCAAAATCGTAAGAAACAGGGGAAATATGTGATAGGTAGATAATATTTTTCTTGTGTCGCAAGGTGTTGATTTGCTGTTCCAGCCAATTTAGATTGGGAAGGCTACCGTCGAAGGCGAGCTCGCGGGAATTCGAGTTAAATACAACAAAAGCGGTGCTGCCATATTCAAACGTGAATTCCTCTGTTCCGAAATAACGACGATATATTTCTCGACCATTTCCCAACATGTCGTGGTTCCCGATTGTTGCTACGACGGGAAACTTTAGCTTCCGGATGTCGTCGTAGTAAAGATTATATTCGAAGTTCGCACCGTAGTCTGTGAAATCTCCACCGTGTAGCACGAAAGCAATGCTGTCGCTGGATCGTGTATTGGCATGTTTAACGAAGTCTTCTAGTTCGTCGTAAGCAATTTGTGTATCGGAAATAACAAGAAAGGAGAACGTATCTTTAGGAGCAAGTGCTGTTATTTTAGCGATCGCTTTATTATTTAAATTGTTTGCTAATGGCTTTACTTCCAAAACAGAGTACTGAAAGTTGCGTTTGCAAGCTACAAAAAGTGCAGAAAATAGGACGAGACCTAACCATGCAATGTGTCGGATTGTATTCATGTAGTTTTACTAGATGTTTGGACAACTATGAAGCTACAATGTTAGGTATTTAATTATTTACTTTGTAAATCAAAAAGTCAGTTTTTGGTCAATAAAAAAATCCCTGACCATTGGTCAGGGATTTGAAAGTATGTGGAAGAATCTAATTATTTAGATTTCTTTTCGTCACCTTCCATTTGCTCTTTCAATTGAGCAAGAACGTCTAAATCACCTAAAGTAGATTTCTCAACAGAGTCTTTTACTTTTTTTACAGCTGAGTTAGCAGCTTTCGCTTCTTTCTTACGAGCATTGAATTCTTCAATACGCGCTTCAGCTTTTTGGTCTTCCCAAATACGTGAGTGTGAGATTACTAAACGTTTGTTTTCTTTATTGAACTCGATGATTTTGAAGTCAGCTACTTCGTCCACCTTCAATGCAGAACCATCTTCTTTTACAGAGTGCTTGTTCGGGCAGAATCCTTCAACACCATATTGTAGAGCTACGATATCACCTTTGTCTCCAACTTTGATAACCGTACCTTCGTGTACAGATCCTTCTGTAAAGATCGTTTCAAATGTATCCCATGGGTTTTCTTCTAGTTGTTTGTGACCTAGAGATAATTTACGGTTTTCTTCGTCTAATTCAAGAACCACAACATCTAATTTCTCACCAACTTTAGTGAACTCATTCGGGTGGTTGATCTTCTTAGACCAAGACAAATCAGAAATGTGGATTAATCCATCGATTCCATCTTCTAGTTCTACGAACACACCGAAGTTTGTCATATTTTTAACAATTGCAGATTGCTTAGAACCAACCGGGTAGCGTTCTGTAATGTTCTTCCATGGATCTGGGGTCAATTGTTTAATACCCAGGCTCATCTTGCGATCGTCGCGATCTAACGTCAAGATTTCCGCTTCGATTTCATCACCTACTTTCAAGAACTCTTGAGGAGAACGTAAGTTTTGAGACCAAGACATTTCCGATACGTGAATCAGACCTTCTACACCAGGGATGATTTCAAGGAACGCACCATAATCTGCTACGGTTACGATTTTACCTTTTACTTTGGAACCAACTGTTAATTCGTTATCTAAAGACTCCCAAGGATGTTCTGATAATTGTTTTAAACCTAATGCGATACGTTTTTTCTCATCATCAAAGTCTAATACAACCACGTTGATTGTTTGATCTAAAGCGAGTACTTCTTTTGGATGCTCAATGCGACCCCAAGAAATATCTGTAATATGAAGTAAACCATCCACACCACCTAAATCGATGAATACACCGAAATCTGTGATATTTTTAACTGTACCTTCTAGTACTTGACCTTTTTCTAATTTTGCAACGATTTCAGATTTTTGGTTTTCTAAATCGTCTTCGATCAATACTTTATGTGATACAACAACGTTTTTGAATTCGTGATTGATTTTCACTACTTTGAATTCCATTGTTTTACCAACATATACATCGTAATCGCGAATTGGCTTAATATCGATTTGAGATCCAGGTAAGAAAGCTTCTACACCTTTGATATCTACGATCAAACCGCCTTTTGTACGGGATTTTACGAAACCGTCAATGATTGCATCATTTTCCAATGCTTCGTTGATTGCTTCCCAAGATTTTTGTGTTTTAGCACGTTTACGTGACAATACCAATTGACCATTTGCATCTTCTTGAGACTCTACAAATACGTCTACTTTATCGCCAACCTTCAAGTCAGTTAAGTCGCGGAACTCAGATAATGCTACAAGACCGTCTGATTTGAAACCAACGTTCAAAACAACATCTTTGTTATTGATCGATACCACTGTACCTTCAATAATTTCACCTTGGTTGATTTGGTTGAACGTACCTGCATATTGTTCTTCTAATTTTGTACGTTCTGCTTCGCTGTAGTTACCGAAAGCTTTTTCATCAAGATCCCAATCGAAATCACCTGTCGGTGTATTCCATGTGTTAGATTTGATTTCGTCGATTAATTTTGAATCTGCTTCAGACTCGATTTGTTCAGTGTCTTTCACTACTTTAGTGTCAGCACCTTGTAGCTCTGCGTTTTTCGCCGCTAACTCTTTTTCTGCTTCTTGTTTTTTTGCCATTAATTATTTTTTCTCCTTTTCCCTACATTGTAGGGACTGCAAAAATACGAAAAACTTTTATATACAAGAGATTAAGTGAAAAAAAAGTAGCTTAATTCTTTTTTCTAATTTTGTTGTCGTTGGGAAGAGCTGTATTCCACTAATGTTTGTGTCTTTTGTTGCCTTGGTTAGTACTGAATTACGTGCGGCAAGGTTTGTGTAGTGGCGTGTTCTAAGAAAGATGCTTGAGAAGTCCTAACTTTTGAAGGAATTGTAGACACGAGGCTTTACGATTTTGATGCTTTGTTTAGAAAGTGCGATGGCTGCGTTCAGTTCGAATCCGATGAGGAGAATGAGTGAATTTAAGTACATCCAAATCATCATTACGATTAGCGTTCCAATAGACCCATACAGTTTATTGTAAGCTCCAAAATGATTGATGTAAAACGTAAATCCAGAAAACGTGAGGATGGCTAAGATAGTCGCTAAGCTTGCTCCAGCATTTAAGAACTTCCATTTTTTGGAGTCGCTCGGGCCGAACTTGTACAACATGCTGACAGTAATGAAGTAAATGCCAAACAATACAATCCAACGGGATAAAGTCAGGATAAACGTCCAGAACCAGGATAAATCGTAATCAATGTATTTCTTTAGATAATTGATTACAAGTCCGGTCCCGGTAAATATACCAATACCGACGGCTAAAGCAACCACAATGGCTACGGAAAGCCCGATAGCGGCTAAGCGTCTTTTAAACCAGGTGCGTTTTTCCTTCGAGAGGGAGGCTTTATTGAATGCCATCATTAACGTAGTCATTCCATTGGTAGCAAAAAAAGTGGCTAGTAAAAAACCGATAGACAGTAGGCCTGAATTCTGATTTTTAACGATATCGATCAATGTGGTTTGAAGAAATTCGTAGGCATTATGTGGAAGCGCGACCTGTATGAGTTCCAATAGCTTTTGCTGAAAGTTGTCGACGGGGATGTAAGGGATTAATGTAAAGAGAAATAGAATGCCTGGGAATATCGCCAACATAAAGTTGTAGGCGAGGGAGGACGCTTTGTTTAATATGGACTCCCGAGCAATCTCTTGAAAGAAAAAAGTGAATACCGTGTACAGAGGTAAGGAACCAAAGCCAGGAATAATAGCAGTTTTCGTCCACTCGATAAAACGATCGTAGGGTTTTAGACGTAGTAGAGAATGATGTATTTTTTTTTGCATCATGTTTGAAAAAAAGGCTCCATTTTCTCTTGGAAGATCTGTGGTGCCCGACATGGTTTATTTTTTTTCATGTCCACAAAAACCAGCTGGGTAGAGCCTGTATTCAAAAGTATACCTTGTTGGTTAAATACTTCGTATTCGAATTTGATCCGCACCAACGGCTTCTCGCGGATATATGTCTTCACCGTAATGAGGTCGTCGTAACGAGCGGGTTGATAGTATTTGCAGGTGAGGTCAGTGACTGGGAGCATGACCCCTATCTCTTCTAATTCCCGATAAGAAATTCCTGTACTTCGAAGCATTTCTGTTCGTGCTACTTCGTAATAAGATGCATAATTGCCGTAATACACGTAGCCCATTTGGTCAGTCTCTGCATATCGTGTTCGGATTTTGGTTTCGTGTATAAACATGAAGGATAAATAAATGTCAAATTGAGTTCTGTACGTTTTACCGCTTAATATTGCGCGCATCTAATGCCCGCTGGAATTTTCGCGCATTGACCAAATGTTCGGCTTCTGTCTTGGCAAAGTTATGGTAGCCCGAAAAGTCGTCTTTGGCGCACATATAGATATAATCATGTTGACTGTGATTTAAAACCGCGTCAATAGAGGCAATACTTGGTAACATAATTGGCCCAGGAGGTAGTCCGCGATAACGGTAAGTATTGTAAGGGTTGTCTATGGTCAAATGTCTATTTAAAACCCGGCGGATAGTAAAATCATTGTTTGCAAAAATAACCGTGGGATCTGCTTGTAACAACATTCCTTTTTTGAGACGGTTTACATATAGGCCGGCTATTTCCGGCATTTCGTCTTTGTGCAAGGCTTCTCCCTTGACAATGGACGCTAATATGCTAACTTCTTGTGGCGAGAGATTCAGGGCTGCCGCCTTGTCTTGGCGTCCGGTAGACCAAAACCTATTATATTCGTCGTGAAAACGAGCGACGATTTTAGCGGGTGGTGTATTCCAATAAATTTCATAAGTATTCGGTATAAACATACTGAAAAAATTGTCGGAAGTAAATCCATACGTTTGCGCAACTTCTTTGTTATTGAGGATCTGCAGGAATGTGGCGGAGTCGGCCTCGAAATTTTTTCCCAACAGCGCGGCGAAGTTTTCTTTTAACCGTACATTCTCAAATCGAAATTTAACAGCTTCTTGATAACCACCTCTTAAATTGCCGATAAGACGTCGGTTGGACATTCCCTCTGACAACTTATACCGTCCTGGTTTCACCATCTTTGGATAGTCCATCGTTTGTGCCACGTAATCAAAGAATTTGGCGTTTTTGACGAGTTGTTGTTCTTCTATTTCTCTCAGTACATCGGCGTATGTGTCGCCCGTACGTACATATAAATAATCCTGATTTTTAGTGACGCTCGGCCCCATAAATGCCTGGTAAGCTATCCATGCCGCAGCGGCCCCCAGCCCCACTACGAGTATGATAATGACCTTCAACGCCTTTGGGAGCCCTTTTTTTCTATCTGTCATGTGTTAGTTGTTAGATAACGTTAAATTGACGGCGGTTCCGATACTGACGATGCCTGCCGTTGTATCAGGCAGTTGGCCAACGACTTTCGCTGCGAGAGAGTCGGCGATACTACCCGCGTAAGTCACGGAACCTAAATTTAAACCTACGCCAGTTAGCGCGAACTTCGCTTCGTCTAGGGATAAGCCTATTAGATTAGGCATTTCCACCTCATTGGCTCCCCTACCGTTTCCTAATACCAATGTTATTTTTGATCCTTTCGGAACCATGCGTCCTGCTTTTAGGGGTTGGCCAGCAAACTTAACATCCAGTACGACGTCTCGTGCAATATCTGCTATATAAACGGTGTCGCCAACCTTTAGTGATTGGTTTCGCAGCATAGCTGATGCTTCGATAAATGTTTTATCGATGATGTTTGGGAAAGCTACATCAGGAGGTACTTGCGTGATCACCGTTAGATATATTGTTCGGCCGGTTTTTACATGTGCTTTGGGTTCCGGGTCTTGTTCGATGACCAAGCCTGGTTTCATGTCCATTTGGTAAACGGAATCCACATAGTATTCTAGATCCGCACGTTCAAGCGCGTCAATAGCCTGATTGATATGCATTCCTTTCACTTGTGGAACTTCAATCGATACCCCGTGTTGAGTATATGCCCGCAAACCGAAGTAAATTCCCAAAAATAGCAGGACAATGACTACCAGCGCAGCAATAAGGTTCTTTCTAAAAGTATCTGTTTTTAGATACATTAACAGTTTTGACATGTATTCTTTTTGAGATGTTAAAGAGCAATTTTAAAGCCAGTTGGCTTATCGATGCTGCAAATTTCTGTATTTAATATAATAGCAAAATTATTCGTTTTTCCGTGGAACGCAAATTATATTTGTTCAGCTTTAACAATATTTAGGAAACTGACGCGTGAATAGCATATCGTGTGCTCAGTAGCCATGGAAAAAATACGCATGAAAAGAAAAGTAGCATTAGTAACTGGAGGGTATACCGGCGAGGCCGAAATTTCGTTTAAAAGTTCGGCATTTGTCCACGAGCAACTGGACTCAGAGCGATACGAGATTTACCCCATAACGATCGCCTTGGATTCTTGGTTTCACGTGAATGAAGCTGGAGTGAAAATACCAGTGAATCGGGAAGATTTCTCATTGACGATCGGTGAACATATTGTTCGGTTCGATGTGGCATTGATCATGCTTCATGGGACACCGGGAGAGGACGGCCGGTTGCAGGGATATTTTGACATGATTGGTTTGCCATATACCTCCTGTGGCGCATTGACGTCCGCTTTAACAATGAACAAAGGATATACCAAAGCGATCTTAGCGGATATTCCTAAATTGCATATAGCGAAGTCTGTTTTATTGTTTGAGGCTCATCGTGCTCAGGCTGTAGAAATGGTGGAACGTACCCTTTCTCTACCATATTTTGTCAAACCAAATGCGGGAGGAAGCAGTATCGGTATGACCAAGGTTAAGGAACGTGCAGAATTGCCCGTTGCATTGGATAAGGCTTTTGACGCTGCCAACACAGGTCATCAGGTGCTGGTGGAGGAGTTTGTAACGGGCAGGGAGTTCTCGCAGGGAGTTTTTCGCAATGCGGCGGGTGAACTTATTGTGCTTCCGGCGACCGAGGTACGTACTACACGGGAGTTTTTCGATTTCGAAGCGAAATATATTCCGGGTTTAACCGAAGAGATCACCCCTGCCGACTTGACTACCGAACAACAAGAACGCGCTGCACAAATTATTCAGGAGATTTATGTACGTTTAAACTGTCGGGGAATGATTCGTGTTGATTTCTTTTTGGAAAAGGGTACCAATAAATTTTATTTCATAGAGATCAATACTATCCCGGGACAGACGGCGCAAAGTTTTATACCGCAACAGGTGCGGGCATATGGAATGAAGGAAGGTGATTTTTATGCAGAGTTGATTGAAGCAGCATTGACGCAATAAAAAAGAGCGCATTGCGCTCTTTTTTATTGGTGATTATCGATACAATTGATTAAACAATAACCTAAAGGTGCCATGCGTTTGGGCTCGGAACGTGATGTCGGGCGTAAAGACTGTCAATTTTCCCTTTCCTAGATTTTTTTCGAATGCAATTACACCGTCTTGTAAATATCTTTCTCCCCAAGACCAGCCGCTTTTTAGTACACGCGGGGCATCAAACCATACTAATGGCGTAATCGATTTATCAATGATCCGATATACGCTGTTATTGTTGAAATAAAGATCTGCATATTCTTCGTAACCCCATGTGGCGGCTGTCTGTGTATTCACTTTTGCGGTAAGCACGGAGCCGGGCGTGTAAAAGATGGAGCGTGATAGCGGGTTTTGTAAAGAGTCGACCAAGGCACTTTCCACACCGAGGTCAAGATGCTGGGCGAGGGCATCGCTGCTTCCTAGTGTGATAATACGCCCGCCTTGTTCCAAAAACTGTTTGATCCGGGGGAGCGCTTTCCGGACAGATGTTCGTCCCCACTGGGTGTCGTACGGTGCGGGAATGGAGGCTGGTACGGAGTCGTTTTCTGTGGTTTTGTTTGTCTGCACGTCGGTCGGGATGGCGTGGGCAGGTAAAATTAGCACGTCAAAACGTTGACGTAGGTCCTGATCGTTTAGATCAGGCGAATAGAATCGGGCATGCTTATATTGAAAGGACTCTAATAGAAAACGCAACCAGCCCGATTGCATAGATCCCCCGTAGTTGTCCCAAAGCCCAATGCGTAGAGGACGGACTTCTTTTGCGTTTTTTGGACATTGAGACGCACCAAACATTTGCAAGGAGGCGTGTGGGCCCACGACGTCTAGCCAAGCCGAACGCTGGATATAAAAATCGCCGTTCCTGTCGTCGCGGAGGACTTTTTTCTCTGCGTGTAAGAGTGTGTTAACCATTTGAAAGACATCATTTTGCGAAGATGGGAGACGGAAGAAACGTGTTGTTGGCAGCTGTTCGTAGCTAAATGTAACGTCTGATCCGAAGGGTAAAGGGGTAAATGGTCCCTCAAAATCGTCTAATATTCGATCGAATTGTATATGCATCAAATAAGCTAGTGTCCATCCTGCGGCGTCATATGGAGGAACGGGAGGTCCGCCAGGATACTCGAAATCGTTGGGATGGTCTTGTGGCTCAAACATGTCTAAAACGTGAGGACGGAACGCTTGATCCGTTTTAACTACGTAACTTTTTTCTGGATAGGCCTTTCCGTTTACCTGAAAAGAAGTTGCAGCCTGCTGTATCCGAATGCCGTTGCGGGAAAGAGCCGTTAAGAATTTGCAGACGGTAGCCATGTCGGGTTGGTCGGCGGGGATAATGTACCCTCTGGGATCCCGTAGGCTATTGTCCTTATACAAGGAATCCATAAACCCATTAGGCATGTAGCGTCCAGCAGCAAGACTGCTATCCAGACGCTTGCTCCGTGCGTAGGCACTGTCAATTACCGCGATTTTACTTGGAGAGAGGGACCATGTATCTTTTTGGCCTTTTTCAATAGCGTTTCTTCCCATACGGTATATATTGAAGAGTAGTTCGCGCCGATATTTGGACGCGTAATTCATGACAGCATAATTCAGCGATGTTGAATAATCAATAGATTGTCTAAAGTACCAGGTTTGTGGAAGGACTGGGTTATGTGTATTGCTGTTTGGGAGTAGACGGGACGTAACCAAAGGTATGTCAAAAGGCGAGGGGCCTCCGATAATTTCTGTAAGAAGACCTACCGTATTATGAAAATACGTGGTCGTTCTCAATCCTCCGTTATACCATGTAGAAAATACCGAACCGCCTCGCTGGGTATACCCCGGTTTGTTTTCTGCATTGAGCCTTGTCGACATGGCGGCTCCCAGTGCTTCGATTTCGGTAATTAGAAGGGGATCAAATACATAATTGAAGGGATCCCGGTAGGGCGCGCCGGCAACAACTGCACCGGCGGGAGCCGTCTGGTGATGGTTGTACATAATCTGCGGATTCCATTCGATGAAAAGCTGCCGGGCGATATTTTGGGATTCTTTTAAATTCAGCATGAAAAAATCACGGTTGTTATCATGTCCGGCATATTTTTGATACAGCCGAGGCAGGTTGGCTATGGATCTCTTTTCGGGTTGAGCCTCGCGCATATACCAGTTCGACACAAGTTCTTGTCCGTCAGGATTTGCATGTGTTAATAGAATAATGCTATTGGAAAGAATTTCCAGTGTTTCGCGGTCTTCATTCGACGCCAGAAGATAGGCCAGTTCAATGAGCTGATGCATACCTACTGTTTCTGTCGCGTGCAAACCGCCATCGATCCATACGACTGATTTTCCCTCGTCGGCTAATTGTAGCGCTTCTTGTTCCGACAGCTCTGCCCGGGCTAATTGTTGAGCGATCTGTTTATAGCGCTCGAGGTGCTTATGGTTGGATGGCGAAGTAAAGACAAGCATCATTTGCTCACGGCCTTCTTCTGTTTTTCCAATCACGGTATATTTGATTCGATCGGAACTTTCGGCGAGCTTTTTAAAATAGTGTTCAGTTTGCTCGAACGTGGCTAATTGATAGTTATCCCCTATATGAAATCCGAAGTGTTCCTTTGGAGAGGGAATCTGGGCATGGCTAGATAAAAAGGACAACGTGAGGAACAGTAGCGTAAGTAATTGATATTTTTTCATATGTGCAAAGGTTAGTTAGTTTCTGCTGCGACAACGTATGGTTCATGAAGGGACCTAAACTATGAATTTCCGTGGTTCCTGTTTGATGTATATCGCATGTTGATGCTATTCCTGATACAAGAATCGGATTTGGATTTTAGAAAGCGGATGTCACGTTTTGGTAGTCGTATATGCATACTGTCATTGTAAATCTCATTTATGAACCACTAAAGAAAGCAAAAATTGACGCCATTTTTTTTATGTATAATGGACATACTGTGGACGGTTGTGAAAATATCAAGAAAGATCGAACAGGTAGGAAAAGTTACTGAAGTGCAGCGTGCTTCCATCTCTCGATCTATTTGTGTATATAGAATTTGAACGTTGTTATTATTGGTATGGCAAAGGATAGTGTCAGCCCGTTCCAGATAGACGTGTAATAGATTGCCTAAAAAAATGTGATCTATTAGATCGTGTACCATAGCGAATCATGCTAATTGTTTGTTTACGATAAATATATGGTTGGCGCCGTTTTTTTTGGCATGCCATTTAGAAACGTTCCCAGATTTGGAATGTGAAATCGTAGGCGTGTCGATCATCCTTTGGGTGCTCTCGTTTGCTGCTCAGTTTCCATTCTGATGAAGGAAGTTCGGGAAAATAGGCATCTCCTTGGATTGAAGCATGGACTCTCGTTAACAGTACTTTTTGGGCAAGGGCTAATGTTTGCGCGTAGACGTTTGCACCCCCTATAATAAAAATCTCTCGTTCATCTCGGCAATACGTAAGTATTTCAGGTATGGAGTTGGCTACATCCACATCTTCTGCTAGCCATTCTTGATCTTTAGTCAGTACAATATTCCGCCGTTCGGGTAGGGGCTTTCCGATAGATTCATAGGTTTTTCGTCCCATAATGATGGAGTGTCCCAAGGTTTGCTGTTTAAAATAGCGAAAGTCGTCTGGTAAATGCCAGAGCATTTGGTTGTTTTTGCCGATTGCGTTGTTTTCTGAAGCGGCCACAATTAGCGTTATTTTTAGATTACCCATGTGTTCTATCGTCTACAGTTGAAATAGTGTTTTATTAAACCGCTACAGGCGCTTTAATATGTGGATGAAAGGTGTAATTTTCCAATTCAAAATCTTCAAATTTAAAGTCAAAGATATCACGTACTTCTGGACTAATTCTCATCGTAGGAAGTGGTTTAGGATCTCTCGTTAATTGAAGTTCTGTCTGTTCAAAATGGTTGCTATAGATATGTGCATCGCCTAATGTATGGATGAAGTCTCCTGCTTCCATATCACAGACTTGGGCAACCATCATGGTCAGCAACGCATAAGAGGCGATGTTGAACGGTACGCCTAAAAAAATATCGGCACTTCGCTGATATAACTGACACGATAAACGTGGTTTTGTCACGCCTTTATCCGGCTCGGCGGGTGAGACGTAAAACTGAAAAAATGCGTGACAGGGAGGCAGTGCCATATGCTCGATTTCCGCCACATTCCAAGCCGAAACAATAATCCTTCTGGAATCTGGTGATTTCTTTATTTGTTGGATAACTTGACTGATTTGATCGATATGATGTCCGTCGGGTGTGGGCCAAGAGCGCCACTGTGACCCGTAGACTGGACCTAAATTACCATTATCGTCAGCCCACTCGTCCCAGATACTTACCCCATTATCTTTGAGATATTTAATATTGGTGTCGCCTTTCAGAAACCAGATCAACTCGTGGATAATCGAACGCACGTGTAGTTTTTTAGTAGTTACCAATGGAAATCCATGTTGAAGGTTAAACCGCATTTGATATCCAAATACACTGCGCGTCCCTGTTCCCGTCCGATCTGTTTTGTCGACCCCGTTTGTATATACATGTTGCAGTAAATCTAGATATTGTTTCATAATGAAAAGTGAAAAAAGTATGACTACGAAGATAACCGTTTTTAGATCATTACAATATCACAATTTTTCAACAACTCACATATTGGGACTTTTTGTGTATTTTTGCACCCATATCATGAATAAAAAAGTTGCTTTTTATACATTAGGATGTAAACTGAACTATTCAGAAACATCTTCTATTGGTCGGATTTTCCAGGATGCTGGTTATGAAACTACGGCGTTTAATAGTCCTGCTGACGTGTATGTGATTAATACATGTTCAGTGACAGACAATGCTGATAAAAAGTGTCGCAAAGTGGTCAAGGAGGCCTTGAAGCATTCGCCAAATGCGTATATTACGATTGTGGGCTGTTATGCACAGTTGAAACCTCGAGAAATCGCTGAGATTCCCGGTGTAGATATGGTGTTGGGGGCTGCAGAGAAATTTAACATCATTGCGCATATTAATGATTTGACAAAGCGGGAAAAGGCAGTTGTTCATAATGCACCGATCGACGAAACGCATCAGTTTGTATCAGCTTATTCGATTGGCGACCGCACCCGGACATTTTTGAAGGTTCAGGACGGATGTGATTATTCCTGTACATTTTGTACTATTCCTTTGGCGCGCGGAGAAAGTCGATCGGGAAAGATTGATGATATTGTGCGTCAAGCTGAAGAAATAGCAGCATCTGGTGTGAAAGAAATTGTACTTACCGGCGTTAATATCGGCGATTTTGGAATTCGCAATGGTAAACGGCAAGACCGGTTCCTAGATCTTGTGCTGGCGTTAGATGAGGTAGACGGTATAGATCGTATCCGTATCTCCTCCATAGAACCGAACTTGCTATCAAATGAAATCATTGAGTTTGTGGCCCGATCTAAGCGTTTCGTGCCGCACTTCCATATGCCGCTGCAGTCTGGAAGCAATAACGTGTTAGGAATGATGCGCCGTCGTTACAAACGCGAGTTGTATGCGGAACGTGTGGCGAAGATCAAGTCGTTGATGCCGGATTGCTGTATTGGTGTTGATGTTATAGTCGGTTTTCCCGGAGAAACGAGAGAAGATTTTTTCGACACGTACAACTTTCTGAATGAAATGGATATTTCGTATTTGCACGTGTTCACCTATTCGGAACGAGAGAATACGATTGCTGCACAGATGGAGGGCGCTGTGCCAGGTGTTCAACGGAGTGATCGCAGCAAGATGCTACATATCTTATCGGAAAAGAAACGGCGGGCATTTTATGAAACCCAATTGGGTAGGATAGGTCATGTCTTATTTGAAAGCGATGTAAAGGACGGATATATGCACGGATTTTCCAAGAATTATGTGAAAGTACGTTACTTATATGATCCGTTATTGGTCAACGAGCTTATACCAGTGAAGTTTACTTCGATATCGGTTAATGGAGAGATGGATGTGGAAGAATTGCCAGCATTATTAACACACGGGTAACGCCTTGGGTTGACATGCGTGTTTTCAGATAAAGGAGCGGTTTCTACGAGCTCGGTTTCTTTTGGATATTCAAGAAAATGACGACGAGCAATATACATCCGACGCCCACTAACTGTATGAAGGATACGTTCTCCTGTAGCACCACGTTGGACATACATACCGCGACAGGAAGTTCTACGGCGCTTAAAATACTGCCCAATGAGACGCCCGTTTTTGGTATTCCGTAAGCAAAAAGGACAGGTGGAAGTACCGTGCCGAATAGCGAGAGTAGCAATCCATAGGGCCATAGTGTTCTTAGTGTTTGACTGTCGAAAATAGAGAGAGGTTGCAAGGTTAGAAAAACGAAAATAAATGCTCCGGACACCATTAATGCACTTTTTTGTAGAGGAGGATAGTCGTTTCCCACGCGACCGTTAACAATAATGAAAATAGCGTAAGCTGTAGCAGCGGCGAGTCCATAGCCCAGGCCTAGCACATCTAGTTGCTGTAAATCTTGTTCTAGTAGTCCGGTAGCCAACGCGGTCGCACCCAAGATGATAACAATACCCAATAAGAGTTTGATTGTTGGTCTTTGTCCAAATAATAGGAACTCGATCAACTGTCCGATCCATATGTATTGCATGAGGAGCACGATGGCAAGAGATGCAGGCACCAACTGTACGCATTTGTAATATAATATGCTAACTGCTCCGGTAGATAGCCCGCTAAATATAATGAGCCATTTGGGACTCGACGAAGCATATCGATGGAAATATTTTGGGTTGATCCCAGCTAGTAAACCTAGGGCGATCCAAAGAAAAAGCATGCCGAATAAGGCTTGAATACCGGTTACTTCTCCTAAATTAAACCCTTGTGCGTAGGCTTTTTTTACGAAGGTTGAAAGAATACCAAAGCTGGCTGCACCAAGAAAAACAGCGAGAATACCTTTAATCTTATCCATTACTGAAATTTCGCGCAAGTTACAAAAATAGTCGTTTAAACTTGTGTTAACTGTATTTTAGAATTACATTTGTTACATGGTCAGTCTATCCAACAAATTCAGTCTTTCTTTGCTTGGTTTCCTCATCGCCACTATTTTATTGTCTTCTTGTGGAGCACGAAGAAAGGGCGTTTACGGCGGACGGTCCCATCCCGGTTCTTCTAAAGGCGTGTTAACCGACGCGAGTGATGCGCGTAGTAAAACATTGACTGGAACCAAGATGGATCGGTATGCTGCATTATTGGGTGTGTCGTCCAGAGACTTGGGCAATGCCTCCCTTTATTATTTTATTGACAGCTGGATGGGCAGTCCTCATCGTTTAGGGGGAATGGAAAAGTCGGGCATCGATTGCTCTGGTTTTGTTGGTATATTATATAGAGAAGTGTATGGAAAAAACCTCCCGCGTAGTTCGAGGGATATGAGCAACAACGTGAAACGTCGATATGAAGAAGATCTTCACGAGGGGGATCTTGTCTTCTTTTCATTTGGCGGGAAGAACATCGATCATGTTGGGGTTTATTTACGTAATAATAAATTTGTTCATGTATCCACTCGAAAAGGAGTGATTATATCCGACATCAAAGATACGTGGTACTATAAATACCTTGTGCGTTGTGGAACGCCTAAAATCTAACATTTAAATTACAAAATTGCTATAAATCTAAGTATAGTCGGTATTTAAGTTCAGCCTTTATGCTTATTTTTGCGACATATTAAAATTGACATGAGTAAAAAGACAAGGGCTATTTTTTTGGGACTATGTATTATTGGGTCTTTTTTTATCTATTGTGTTTTTTATTATTCCAATATGATCAAAAATGCACCTTATCGTTTTTCGGATTTCGAATATCTGACGATACAATATGGTGTGCGTGATTCCATATTAAATAGCTTTAACTCAGCAACTCAGGAGTATCAATATTTGAATAAACAAAATGAGGTCGTCAAGAAAAAATTAAAATTGACTGATGACGACTTGCTTTATCTGCATCGTAAGGCAATGGAGATGGGATTTTGGAATGTGGATGATGATATGACGACACCTCGGAAAGATTCATTGGAAGGGCGTGATATTCCGCGTTATATTTTAGAATATAAGTATAAAGAGAAAGGGAAAAAAGTAACTCTGGATGCTGATTATCCAGGGAATCAGAAGATGAAAGACGCAGCGAAAACAACCATAGAGAAAGTTTTAGACATGATCAATGTGGCAAATGCCCGCTAAAGAATAACGGCAATTTTTGATACCCTCCAATTTATGTTGGAGGGTATTTTATTTTACAGAATGTAAGACTTCCTTATACTACGCTTCTGTTTACACGATCGTAACGTGAAATTAATCGTTTATTTACATTATCTTTAAGTGTGAAAACTAAGTTTGCTGCAAATAAATCAATGTACTTATGAAAAAAATATACGGTGCGCTTCTCGCATGTGCCCTTTCAGGCACAGTATTCGGCCAAGAGACGGCGAAGGGGATAGTTTTCGTGGATGCCAATGGCAATGGCGTGCGGGACAGAAAAGAAATAGGCCTAGCAGGTGTTAGCGTGAGCAATGGGATGGATGTGGTTCAGACCGACAAAGACGGACGGTATACATTGCCGGTAAAGAACGATAATATCTTGTTTGTGGTTAAGCCTAGTGGATACGCGTTTGCGGTAGACGCTGACAACCATCCGAAATTTTATTATATCCACAAACCACAGGGATCGCCGCAATTAAAATATGCTGGTGTTGCACCTACGGGACAACTGCCGAAATCCGTGGATTTTGCATTGCGCAAAGTATCGGAACCAATGCAATTTTCTGCCTTCGTTTTTGGCGACCCCCAAGCTTACACTGCGGAAGAGATGGAGTTCTTTCGACGCGGCGTTATCGACGAAGCAAAACAGCGTAAGGGACCATTATTTGGCATTAGCCTAGGAGACCTTGTCGGAAACGATCTAAGCTTGCATCCTAGTTATAAGCAAACGGTAGGGCAGATGGGGTTACCATGGCATAATGTTATCGGAAATCATGATCTAAATTTTGATGTAGAGCAGGATTCGTTATCAGACGAAGGCTTTGAGAAGATGTTTGGCCCGGCCAACTATGCATTTAATGTCGGAAATGCACATTTCATTGTTCTGGACGACGTACTCTATCCGCATCCTACGACAGGAAAGGGATACCAAGGTGGTTTCAGAAAAGATCAACTGGATTTCATTGCCAATAACCTGCGTTTTGTTTCGAAGGATAAATTGATTGTTCTGGCCTTCCATATCCCATTGAATCCGGACAACAACGCTTCGTTTCGTAATGCTGATAGGCAACGTTTATTCGATTTGTTGTCCGAATATCCACACACCCTTTCCCTATCGGCGCACACACATTTCCAGCAGCAAAACTATTATACGACAGCCCATGGCTGGAAGGGGGATCGTCCTCATCACGAATACAACGTGGGCACAACATCGGGCGACTGGTATTCGGGACAGCTCAACGAACAGGGTATTCCGGTGTCGACTATGCGGGACGGGACACCTAAAGGGTACGCTATCCTGTCTATTGATAATAATAAATATACCTTTGACTATAAGGTGGTTGGTAAAGACGATCAGTATACTATTGGCTTATTCGGGCCGGCTGTCGTTTCGGCAAAGTATACTGCCCGCTATCCACTGTATGCGAACTTTTATATAGGAGCAACAGATAACGTGGTTCGATACCGCATTGGGGATGGAAAATGGAAAGAGATGGAACGCATAGAAGAGGGGGATCCAGTGTATGTAAGAGATTTGTTGGATTTTGATGGGGCTATGGCACTAGTAGCGGGGCGTCGCCCCTCTGATGCGGTTCCGTCTACACATTTGTGGCGTCTGAAATTACCTCGTTTGAAGGAGGGGAGACATGTGGTTGAGGTGGAAGCAAAAGACATGTTCGGACGGATGCACACGGCAAAGCAGGAAATCACAGTGGTACCCTAGTTCTGGCCTGTCTTTAATTTTAATGAGAAGCTAATATTGAATTAATATAAAAATTGCACTTTTGTTTTAGAGTAATTTTTGTTCATAGTGTTATGGTTAATGTTAAGCCTGTTGTGAAATATGCTGAAACAGAAAAATTTGTTTTCATACAAATAAGAAAAGGTCGTCGAGAGACGGCCTTTTTTTATTTGCTTTACGTTCTTCTCTTTAAGTAAGTTGATCTTCCTCCCGTAGGGAGGTGCATATCTTGAACTCAAGGAGTTTGCGTAGGTCATCAGATGCGGGCAGTTCAAATATTTCCAAATCGAAATATTTAATCGCAGCAAAGAGGTGGTCAAATATATTGGCCATGGCATTTTCGTAGAATGTCCATTCTGTGCTCGTTGTAAACATATATAGTTCTAAAGGGAGTCCATGTTCCGTGGGCGGGAGCTGCCTGACCATGAGCATTTTTTCTTGATGGATATCCACCAAGTTTTTTGCGTACCGCGTAATATAGGCACGGAATAAACCTATGTTTGTCATTCGACGTCCGTTAACCGGCATAGTTGGATCTGCTTTGGTTCGTTCGTTGTAGATTTGAATTTCTTCATTTCGTTGTTGAATGTACGGCGCTAAGATCTGTATTTTGCGGAGGCCCTCAATTTCCTCTTCGGAAAGATAGCGAATTGATGAAATTTTGATGTTAATTGCACGTTTAATGCGGCGCCCACCAAACTGTCGCATACCGCGATAATTTTTAAAGGAATCTGTCAGCAGTGTATGGGTCGGAATTGTAACAATCGTTTTGTCGAAATTCTGTACCTTGACATTATTCAAATTGATTTGGACAACGTCGCCATCCGCGCCGTATTTGGTCATCTCAATCCAATCTCCGACACGGACAGAATCATTCGCCGAAACCTGTATACTGGCAACAAAGCCTAAGATAGTGTCTTTGAACACAAGCATGAGGATAGCGGATGCAGCTCCTAAAGAAACTAGAAATGACCAAGGCGAACTGCCCGTGATAATAGAAAATATTATCGTTCCGGCAATAAAAAGTAGTACAATTTGTGCAACCTGCAGATAGCTATCGAGCGGTTTGTCATAAAATGCCTTCGATGTTTTCAAGATATCCCTAAGTGTTTTTAAAAGACCATTGACCAAACGAAGCACGGTGATGCATATACCTATTGAAAGAAACTTCGTCAGTACTGCGGTGAAGGAAGGAAAACCTAAAAATACGGTAGGCAAGAGAATTTGTGCAAAAGATAGCGGAATTAAATGACTGATAAGACTGATAACTTTATTTTGCAGTAAAAAGTCATCCCAAGTTGTCGTGGTTCTGTTAATCAATCGAATAAATAGGGTACGGAGTATTTTTCGGACGATGTAATCCAAAAGTAAAAGTGTAATTAAACTTACCATCAACAAAGCTGCTGTGGTAATTAGATGTGTTGTTTGATCGTTAAGACCTATTTGTTCGATTTGTTGTAATGTCCATTCGTAGAGTTTGCTGGTTTGTGTGTTTGTTATGTTAATAAAGTTTGCTTTTTCCATATTAACAGACAAATATACAAAAATCGGTCGAGTCAGGGACGAGAGGCCTATGTCCGGGAACTCTTTATATCCTAAACCACTCTATGCACATGATGAATGACATAAAAGACCTTATTAGTTCGAGGAAGGCCGCTGGTGTTTATGTTTGAAGAAAACTGCGAACAGTAGGGCAATAACGAATGTATAGCCTGCGAAAGCAAGCCATATATGATGCCAGTCTTTGAGTAGGATATTTCTGTTTAATGCGCCGTTTTCCAGGACGCTTACACCTCGGCTTTGAACAAATTCCAACAATGTCGTGTTGGTGTTTTTGGTTTGTAGGTAAGTGGCTAATGAAGAAATATCGGAAAAGTGTAAGGTGAAATAATGATCGATCACCCAACCTGAGATCAAGCTACCTAGCACTGCTCCAAAACCATTGGTCATCATCATAAATAAACCCTGAGCAGAACTTCGTATATGCGAATTAGTTGAGGTTTCGACAAATAATGACCCTGATATATTAAAGAAGTCAAAAGCCATACCGTAGACAACACAAGACATGATGATCATCCATAGTCCTGCGCTCGGGTCACCATAGCCGAACAATCCAAAACGGAGTACCCAAGCAAACATAGAAATCAACATTACTTTCTTTATCCCAAATCGTTTAAGAAAAAATGGAATGGCCAGGATAAATAGTGTTTCTGAAATTTGAGATATCGACATAATAATTGTCGAATATTTGATGACGAAAGAGTCAACATATTGTGGATAAAATTTAAATTCATCCAAAAAGACGTCACCATAAGCATTTGTAAGCTGTAGGGCTCCTCCCAAAAACATCGAAAAGATGAAGAATAACGCCATTTTATAGTTGCCGAATAGCTTAAATGCTTCCAATCCAAAGGTTTGAACCAAAGATCGGTTTTCTCTGTTAATGTTGCGTGGTGGACATTTAGGGAGTGTGAGTGCAAACATACTTAGTGCGAAAGCTGCCCCTCCAGCAATGTTGAATTGATGACCAGTTGCTTTGTTTCCGGTTAGGTTCACTAACCACATCGCTGCGATAAAACCTATGGTGCCCCAAACGCGGATGGGAGGGAATGCTTTGACCAAGTCATAGTTGCCAGTGATCAGCGCTGTATACGAGATGGAATTGGAAAGGGCTAATGTAGGCATGTAGAAGCACATAGCTAATAACATGATATAAAAGAAAATTTGGGGATCGCTTACAAAAGGCAGATAAAAGAGTGTTGCAGCGTACGATAGATGGAGGATACTATACAATTTTTCTGCATGAACCCATCGATCTGCAATTATGCCCATTATCGTCGGCATAAACAGTGATGCGATTCCCATGGTTGCGAAGATAGCACCAAATTGTGTTCCGTCCCATTGTTTGGTGCCAAACCAATAATTAGCAATTGTAATTAACCAAGCTCCCCACACAAAAAACTGAAAGAAGCTCATGACGGTTAACCGTAATTTAATTGACATAGAAGCGTTGTTAGGTAATTATGATTTTCGTCTTTCGATCTCGTCCCGAATTTTGGCAGCGGTTTCGTACTGTTCGGCTTCAATTGCCTTGTTGAGGCTTGTTTCCAGCTGTTCGTCGCTTAAATGCGCATAGGGTGACTTGGGTTCGTCTTCCAGAACAGGATCCTTGTGCAATGTGTTTTCTTTTGGAGGAAGATTTTCTATATTTTCCAAAAATGCAAAATCGTTGCTTTCGATAATGATTCCAGCTGCATCCATAATAAAATCGTAGGTAAACACCGGCGCTCCAAAACGAACCGCCAACGCTACTGCATCAGATGTTCTAGAATCCAGCTCGATGGTTTTATCCCCATTTGAGCAAATCAGCTTTGCGAAGAATATACCGTCGACGAGGTTATAAATTAATACCTCTTGAATGTTGATTTGAAAGTTGTCGGCAAAGGTCTTGAAGAGATCGTGCGTCAGAGGTCTGCTGGGCTGCATTTTTTCAATTTCTACCGCAATTGCTTGTGCTTCGAAACCTCCGATGATAATCGGAAGGCGGCGATTGCCTCCTATTTCTCCTAATACCAACGCATACGCTCCGGATTGTGTTTGACTATACGATAACCCAACTATATCTAATTTGATTTTCTTCATTCTTAAAGCCTTACAGTACTACAAAGATGTAAATATTCGCGACAAAATAAAAACCCTGTGGCTCAAATCTCGTAATAATCAGTTGCATAAATTGTGAAGCGCGCTATTTCGTATTGTTGCCATCTGCTGATTTGCTAAAAAAAAGACCAGACATCGCAAGGGTGTCCGGTCATTCACTTTGTTTCAATATGTTGTTTAGTGGATGTTATGTGCTTTAAGCGCTTCAATGAGTTGTGGAACAACCTCGAAGGCATCACCGACAATGCCGTAGTCGGCCACTTTAAAAAAGGGGGCTTCAGGATCTTTATTAATGACGACAATGGTTTTGGAGGAGCTGACTCCCGCAAGATGCTGAATAGCTCCTGAAATGCCGATCGCTATATATAAACTAGGACTTACAGCGAGTCCTGTCTGTCCGACGTGCTCGGCATGTGGGCGCCATCCGGCATCGGAAACAGGTTTCGAGCAAGCAGTTGCAGCACCCAATACATTCGCTAACTCTTCGATCATTCCCCAGTTTTCTGGCCCTTTAAGCCCACGTCCGGCAGATACGACAATATCTGCTTCAGGCAAAGAAACCTTATCTGTAGTACGCACGATATCCTTAATAACGGTCGAGAAGTCGGTGGTATTTATGGATGGTTCGTATGCTGTTATCTCCGTAGACACCGGAGACTCCTTTACCTCGAACACATTTGGCGTTAAGGCAATGACCTTAGTTGTTGTGCGGAGCTTATCCGTTGCTATCGCTTTACTGGAAAAAACAGACTTCTTAATTTGCCAAATATCGGCTTCGATGATTGGAAGAGAGATGGCACCGTCTGCCAAAGCTGCTCCAAGCTTTGCTGCAATACGAGGCGCTAATCCTTTTCCACTGAACGAGTTCGATAACACAATGGTAGTTGCCTGCAAATGCTTCGCGACATCTGCAATCACAGCTGCATAGGCTTGGTTGACAAACTGTTTCAACCGACCGGAATCAACTTGTACTACGTGAGATATCCCATATGTTCCTAACTTCTCAAGTGACTCCTGTTCTACTTGCCCAATGCTGAGCGCAGCAACTGTTTTTCCTGTTAGATCGCCAATCGCTTTGGCATAGGTTAATGCCTCAAAGCCAGACTTTTTAAACGCGCCGTCAACGTTCTCTATATATACTAAAACTGACATAATTTATCTTTTGAACCTGTTTAAATAACTTTAGCCTCTTTGTGTAATAGTTCCACCAATTGTGCCACATTGTCTTTTTCGATCAGTTTTACTGCACCACGCGGGGTGGGTGTTTCAAAAATATTAATCGTGGAAAGTACGGGTACGTCTATTGGTTCGATAACCTGCAACGGCTTGGTTCGGGCTGTCATAATCCCACGCATATTCGGTATTTTCGGTTCAGCAACTCCCTCCGCTGTTCCGACAACCAACGGAAGTGACGCCGTTAACACCTCTTTACCCCCTTCTATTTCACGATCTATGGTCGCCTCATTTCCTTCGATAGTCAACTTCTTGGCGATCGAAACGGAAGGCATACCAAGTAGTTCGGCCAAGAACCCTTGAACTTGCGCCCCATTGTAGTCGATCGATTCCCGTCCGGTAAGTATTAAATCGAATTGTTGTGATTTGACAAATGTTGCAATTTGGTTGGCAACGAACCAAGCATCACGCGGCGCTGCATTAATACGCACTGCATCGTCAGCTCCTATTGCAAGAGCTTTACGAATCGTTGGTTCTGCAGATGCTTCTCCTACGTGGATGACTGTTACTGTCGCCTTTCCGCCTTCGGCCAACTCTACGGCTTTAGCCAACGCTATCTCGTCATACGGATTGATAATGTATTGTACACCAGTTGTGTTAAAGATTGTGTTGTTGTTTGTAAACGTTATTTTCGATGTCGTATCGGGAACGTTACTCATGCATACAAGTATTTTCATCAGATAATTTTTAGTTTTAAGTGGTGTGAGTGATTGCACCTACGGCTACTTCCTTTTAGGTGGTTCCTCTGACTTTGTATTTACACAAACGTATTATTTTTTAGAGGTAAAAACAAGGATGTTGGGTTAAAATTTGCGAAATATCTAGGATGCTATTTTAAATATTTTTTAATTATCTGAAGTTAATTAAAGCTTCCATTTCATTATTTTTAAAAAAACGCGAGAATTGTTGATTTTTTGTTAGAAATGAATCGATTCTACTTCTGGTCACCTTAGTGTCATTTTTATATGCTAGCATAGTATTTTTTATTCAGAAGGAATTATTAAATACTTATCGCATTTCGTAGTTTTGTCGTCCTATACGATACATGATGACACGAATAGATGATTTACTCGGATTTTTAGCAGAGAGTCCAAACGACCCCTTTTTAAAATATGCGCTGACAATGGAATATAGGAAGGTCGGCGATGTATTGAAAACTCGGGAGGGATTCGAAGACTTGATTGCTAAACATGCAGATTATGTAGGGACATACTATCATTATGCAAAGTTTTTAGAAGAGCAAGGTGAAAAAGAACATGCCATAAGTATTTATCAGTCTGGTATGCTGGTTGCAGATCGTATGCGAAATAGACATGCCTATAACGAGTTGTTAGGTGCCTATCGGTTAGCATTAGGTCTCGAGGAAGACGATTGGGACGAGTAAGGTTAAATGTGCACGTATTTCAGTTTGTGGTATCCTTTTTGTTATGGTTATCAAAAAATGATCGAATGCGTTTCGTTGTATATATAAGTGGACTGTTAGTTGGTCTGTTTTTGTGGATTGGTTGCATAAACACTCGAACAAATGCGAGTATTGAGAGCAATAAATTTGGCAAAATCACAGAAGGTAGACTGTTAGGAGCGTATCGTGGAGAACTGCCTTGTACAGACTGTGAGGCGATCGCAACGGTATTGACGTTAGGCAGCAATCGTTCGTACACGTTAGAATATGTCTATGTAGGGAAAAGTACGGAAGCTTTTTCTAAAACTGGTACTTGGAAGTTGGAAAACGAGTTTCTGAATTTGGAAGGCTTGGATTATAAATATAAGGTGGAGCCCAACCAACTTCGACAATTGGATTTGTCGGGTAGGGAAATAACCGGTGATTTAGCAGAGCGATACGTGTTGCGCGTACTGGAATAAAAGTGAATCTAATGTGTAAAAAAAAGAGTTTAGCCATCGTTAAACTCTTTTTTATTTTTTCATGCGTGTTTGCCACTTGCCAGTGCGGCTTAATTGTAGCGAGCCTTAACGAAGAGCACCTTGTTTTATTTATGACTTTCGCAAAGATCTTTAACGGTTTTTACAACAAAATCAACTTCTTCTTTCGTATTGTATTTGCTAAATGAAAAACGAACAGACGGACGGAGCGAATCGCTTGATAGAGCTCGTAGCACATGGCTACCTATTTCCGATCCAGAACTACACGCACTTCCTCCAGAAGCGGATATGCCCGCAATGTCAAGGCTGAAAAGGAGCATATCAGCGATCTCTGTACAAGGTAGGGAAACGCTTAGAACTGTATATAACGAATCGTTCGCGTGAACGTTTCCGTTAAATCGGACATCCGGAATCGCCTGTTGAAGCTCTGTACGCATATAATCTTTCAAGCCTTGGATATGCTGTTGATGTACATCCATCCCTTCGTAACAAAGTTCTAAGGCTTTGGCCAGTCCAACAATACCATACACGTTTTCTGTACCGCCTCGCATATTTCGTTCTTGGGCTCCTCCATAGATTAACGGTTGTATTTTATTCCGGCCATTGACGTATAAGAATCCTACGCCTTTTGGTCCGTGGAATTTATGAGCCGCCCCTGTAATAAAATCTATGTGAAGATCGGAGAGATCATGTCTGTAATGACCCATCGTTTGTACCGTGTCGGAATGAAAAACCGCATTATGTTCCTGACAAATTTCTGATACCTTCTTTATATCGGTTAGATTCCCAATTTCGTTATTTGCATGCATTAGTGAAACGAACGTTCGGGGGCTATTTTCAAGAAGCTCCTGAAGGTGATCCAGATCGATATTTCCTCGTTCATCAAGTCGAACGTAGGATAAATTGATTAAGCCCCGTTTTTCCTGTTCTTCCAGCGTGTGTAATACAGCATGATGCTCTATCGGAGAGGTGACGGCGTGCGTTATGCCCAAATCGATAATAGAACGTACAATGGCCATATTATCGGCTTCAGTTCCCCCCGATGTGAAGAAAATTTCTGAGGGAGAGGCTTTTAATAAACCTGCGATCATCCTTCGTGCCTTCTCTATAATAGTTTTCACTTGACGACCATGAGTATGAATGGAAGAGGGGTTGCCAAAATTTTCGCGCATGGCTGCCGTCATGACACCGATCACTTCTGGTTCCAGTGGTGTAGTTGCGGCATTATCGAAATATACTTGCATCTCGCAAAAATAAACAAAGCAAATGTAAATCCCTATAATCTTTATGTAAGGAACTGCTAAGACGGGTCGCCTCAGGGTGTGTTAGTCAGACTATAGCGTTGGCCTAGGAAATGTATGAGAAGATAGGGATCCCATTTAAATGAGCAAGTACAACAGTGTTTCAAACGGCTGTTGTGCGCGGATGTCGAGCTCCGATTAAGTATTAGGAAAGACTGGTGTTTTCTGCTTTTTTTTGCTAGAGAAAAGTAGAAATACTGAAAATACCCCGCCTACTAGGGCAAGGAATAAGATCAAATCACCGTATCTTGTATAAAAAGTTAATTCTTCATTTAAGTTAATTTCTTGCGCTAAAGCATTGGGCTGCCACCAACTTGTCTTCTGGACGATATCGCCGCGCTGGTTGATGAATGCTGAGATACCCGTGTTTGCCGATCGGGCGACCCAGCGACGATTTTCAATGGCACGCAGTTTAGCATATTGCAGGTGCTGATCTTTTCCGGACGTGTCTCCCCACCAACCGTCATTAGTCACAATGGCTATGAATTGCGCGCCTTGTTTGATGTACCCTGTGACGTAGTTTCCCCAGATTGACTCGTAACAAATGACCGGAGCTGCGCCAATGCCGCTTCGGGTATAAAAAACCGAAGGCTTGTCTTGACTGCCGTATCCACCAGTAGATCCTCCGAAGTGGGCGAAAAGCGGTTTCATAAAAGCTAAAGCACCACCGAACGGCATTTGCTCGACGCCCGGAACGAGTTTGGATTTATGATAAAATTGCAATTTACTTGATTGGTCAATTAGTACCGCAGCATTAAACGGATCGAAGAAACGGCCAGGAACTACCTCACGTGCGGTGGGCGTTTTGGGAAAAGTGTACAACTGATGGCTTTCGATACCGGATAAAACGTTCCCATTTTTGTATTTATTCAAGAACTGCACCGTCCGTTCATACGCTGGATAGCTTCTGAATTCATTTTCATCGATCCCCCCAGAGGCTGAAATAGCGGTCTCCGGCCATATAAAAAATTCGGTATTTGGTTGGGCAACACTTTCAGAAAGACGGACTAAGTCTTCCAGTTGCTCCTGTGGTGGAATATTTCTTAGTTTACCATAAGGATCAACATTAGGCTGTACCACGACGACGTGAGAAGGGTTGATGTGTTCGATATAGTTGTAGTATATAACCAATGATATTGCTATAGGTAATATCGACCAGACAACTAGCGACAAGGCTAATAAATTATTGTTAATCGCCTCGATTTTCTCTCGAATCTGCCACACCAACATAAATAGGAGGATATTTGCTCCCCATATCCAAACGGAGCCTCCGAAAATACCGGTATAGCTGTACCATTGTATCAACTGGTGAAAATTAGCAAAACCATTGCCTAATGTCATCCAGGGGAACGCTAGGTCCCAACATTGGTGCAGGAACTCGTAACCTAACCAGCATGAAACGAGCCCTATAAAGCTGTACCAAATGGATGTTTTTTTTCGCAGCTGGTAGTAGGCTCGAAATACTGTTGCCATGAGCAAAGGAGCCAGTCCGAAAGGGATCAAAGCGATCAATATGGCCACATAACCCGGTAGGTATGCACTCATGGCGTTATAGACCCAATAAATAGAGGCCGTGTTCCAAATAAATCCAGTCAAGAACGCGAGCCAAAATATCTTCTTTCCTTTGCGGGTATATTCTCCTCGCATTATACGTTCGATAGCGTAAAGCAGAGGAACAAAACCCATAAAAAGTAGGGGGCTACTATAGGGTATAGGCGGCCATCCTAACCAAAGTATGATAGCGCTACCCAGCGCCAAAAGATAGTTTTGTCTCACAGTTATAACTTCGTTAATAGTTCGGTCTTTTTGTTTTCATATTCAGCTTGCGTAATCAGTTGTCGATCGTATAAAGATTTCAGTTTTCGGAGCTTCAACGTTAACTCATCGTCCTCCTCAATAGATATGGGGGCTGTTTGTAGCTGGTCGGGAGCTGACGAGATTTGTACACGAGGTGGCTCAACGGGTTCCTGCTCGTCTTTCTTGTCAGAGTGATTCGGGACGGGGTAGGCTTCGGTGGATATTTCCTCCTTAGATACCATAGCTGAAGTAGGGGGTGACGCTATATCACGGCTTTGCGGAGCTTTGATGACGGTTTTGTTTTCCTGCTCTAGGGCGTCTTTTATTAATTGATATAATTTTCTTGCTTGTATTTTCGGTATATAATCTATGGTCAAATTCTCGCCTGCGAGCGGGATCACCGTTACTTTTGATCCGAAAATTTCCTCTTTAAATGCGATGTCCTTAATGTCAGCCCAAGAGAAAATTTCAAAGTTAGTCGCCAAACCAAGCTTTGTGAATTCGGATAAGAAGATTCGTTTGTTACTCACTGTAATACTATCCGGCAACAGCGTGACCGCAGGTTTTTTCTGTAACGAAATATATTGGATATATTCCCCCCCGGTTAGCATATCCAATATTTTATCATGGATTTTCTCCACCACTTTGGCGTCTTGTCCATCTTGAATATATTTTTCTATGTTCATGTTAAACGTAAAGAATCGATTGTGTCAAACAAAATTGCGCATGTATTAATTACCTAAACCTGCTACACAAAATACGAATTCTCCTTTTATAGGATGGTTTTCAAAATGTAATTTTAGTGTTGCGAGAGTACCTCTGATGGTTTCCTCGTATAGCTTACTAAGCTCACGGGATACGGATGCCTCCCTGTCCTCTCCAAAATGGTGTATGCACTCTTCAATGGTCTTCAAAATTCGGTGCGGTGATTCATAAAAGACCATGGTTCGGTATTCGAGCGCGAGTTGTTTTAGACGCGTTTGTCTGCCTTTTTTTACGGGTAAAAATCCTTCAAAGCAAAATCGATCATTGGGTAACCCAGAATTTACAAGCGCTGGCACGAAAGCTGTGGGGCCCGGCAGACATTGGACCTCGAGCCCTTCCTTAATAGTCTCTCGAACCAATAAAAAGCCAGGGTCAGATATAGCCGGTGTTCCAGCATCGGAAATAAGCGCGATGTTTTGTCCTTCCTTTAAGAATTTAATGATTTCGGCAACAGCTTTGTGCTCGTTGTGTTGATGGTGTGCGAAGACCTTTTTTTCGATGCCGAAATGTTTAAGTAGAGGGGCGCTAGTGCGCGTGTCTTCAGCCAATATCAAGTCCGCCTCTTTTAAAATGCGTATTGCCCGAAAAGTTATGTCCTCCAGATTGCCAATAGGCGTTGGTACCAAGTAAAGCATGTTCAAAGGTAGTAAATAGTCGTGAGTACTTTATAGCGGAAATACGGAAAGCGCCGATCGGCTAAACGTTAAGGTAAGGAAAAATGAACCAAAAGTTAGGTAGAACCAATTGAGAGAATCTTGAACAGGATTGGCCAAGTTTTAGTTCTCATTAGTATACCCAACTCCTAGTCTTCTAGGCTGACGTGGTCGTCTCCATCATATCCCAACTCCAGCAAATCGGTGTAAAGGTCTTGTTCGAAAATTTCTAAGTCTTTTAACATAACTATTGTGTTTTTTTAATACATCAAAAGTACTCCTAGCCTATGAACTAAAAATTACGAGTTTATCAATTAATTGTTAATTCGTTGTCTATTTCTTCAAAAATATATTATATTTTTAATATTTCAAATATTTGTATATCATTTTTGCAAACAATATGTCGTTTTATTGTATTGTTTAATAAAATGGTGTTTATCGTTTACACTTCTTATATTTGTTCCACTAATTATTCATTTCATTATATGTTACAGATAAATTATATCCGTGAAAACAGGGATTCCGTAATCGAACGATTGGCTGTGAAGAATTTTAAAGACGTGGCGTTAATTGACGAGTTAATTCAATTAGATGAGTCGCGTCGGAGCATTCAGAACGAATCGGACGCGATTGCGGCGGAAGCCAACACTGCTGCGAAGCAGATTGGAGACTTGATGCGCCAAGGAAAGAAAGAGGAAGCCGAGGCCATAAAGTCATCTTCTTCCGGATATAAGGAGCAAATCAGGTTACGCACAGAGCAGTTGGCGGAAGTAGAAAAAGAGTTGCATGATAAATTGGTGCAATTGCCGAATCTGCCCCATGCATCAGTTCCGACGGGCACATCTGCGGATGATAATGAGATCGTCTTGACACATGGAGAAGTACCTTCATTACATGAAGGCGCTTTACCACACTGGGACTTGCTATTAAAATATGATATTGTAGATTTAGAACTAGGGGTGAAGGTTACAGGAGCTGGATTTCCTGTATATAAAGGTAAAGGTGCTCGTCTGCAACGCGCGATGATCAATTTCTTCTTAGACCAAGCTGTGGAAGCAGGTTACTCAGAAGTACAAGTTCCTGTGGTGGTGAATGAAGCATCTGCCTTTGCGACCGGACAGTTACCGGATAAAGAAGGGCAGATGTATCATGTTGGGAACGATGATTTGTATCTTATTCCTACGGCGGAGGTGCCGGTGACTAATTTATATCGTGACGTAATTGTGAAAGAAGATCAGTTTCCGATAAAGCATGCGGCTTATACACCATGCTTCCGGAGGGAGGCGGGTTCTTACGGAGCACACGTTCGCGGCTTGAATCGATTGCATCAATTCGATAAGGTTGAAACGGTGCAAATAGTACACCCCGAACGTTCCTATAATGCTATTGAAGAAATGAGTAGCTACATACAAGGTCTGTTGCAAAAATTGGAGCTTCCCTATCGCGTTCTTCGTTTATGCGGAGGGGATATGAGTTTTACATCCGCTTTAACTTATGATATGGAGGTATTCAGTGCCGCTCAACAGCGTTGGTTAGAGGTTTCTTCAGTTTCTAACTTTGAAACATATCAGTCTAATCGTCTGAAGGTACGTTTTAAAAATTCCGAGGGAAAAATGCAACTGGCACATACGTTAAACGGTTCAGCTTTGGCATTACCTCGGATTGTAGCCTCTATTCTGGAAAATAATCAAACAGAGAAAGGGATACGTATCCCAACGGTGCTTGTTCCATACACCGGATTCGCGTATATCGATTAGTTCTGCTGTTTCATGCAGGCTTACTCCTGCATAAGTAGCTTCGCTCTATTGTTGGCGAGGAGAAAGAAAGCCGACATGGTCTCCATTGCGGCTTCAGTTTCCTTGCTTCTCGCTATTTTTTTGCGTCTCACTATCGAACTCCTCCTTTCTTACCTCTGTGGGTGCAGTTTTAATTTTTTTTGCGGTTAACGTAAGTGTACAAATCATGACTAGCCAAAGCGCAGGTGCAACACCACGATCTAGACGTCGCTGCGGTTGTGCCGGAAGTGGTGAACAAAGATTCACGATCTGGTCAGCGTAGGGCAAAAAAATGACAAAATTATCCTAAGTGATGACGGACAGAAGTGACAATCTTATCGGAATAATTTTGGATACGCTTCTGTTCTTTGTATCTGTCGTGTTCACCAGTTTGTTTGCCAATATTATTTTCTTGGTTCCATACGAACTAGGTATTGGTCGTTGTCATCCTCAAAAAGGATCTGTACCACCCAATTTTCTTCGCTAGCGATATGGATCAGTTCTTGTTGATCAATATACAGCCAGGCAAAAGGCTCTCCACGTACACCCTTATATTCGTATTGAAATTGAATTTCTCCTAAGTAGTGCATCGGTTTTGGAATACGATATTCTTCGTATAGATAGGCTATATTCGACGAATCAAAAAGCAATTGACCTCGGTCAGAGAGTAAAGTTTTGCTATGTCGAAGGAGTTGTCGAAATCCAGTTAATGATCCGGCGAGGCCTATACCATTCATTAGAAAAAGTAAAGTATTATACCGTCTATTTTTCAGCTTAAAAAAATCTGTGTGTATAACTTGCTGTACACCACGTTGGGTCATCACATCACACGCTGTTTTCGATTGTTCAACGGCGTCCACGTTAAATCCCTGTTTTTGCAAATATAGCGCATGACTACCTACTCCAGCACCCACATCGAGCACGCGGCCGTCGCACAAGGCGAGTGCAATATGTTCCAATTCAGGAAAATCCTCTTCGTCGCGAAAGAATACCTCTACGGGCATATCTTCAGTGTCGCCATAGCTGCTGTGCAGGAGCAACGGCTCTTCTACTGTTTGGAGCGTATGGAAGTCGTACAAGGCTTCACCGTAAACGTCGCGTCTCATTCGTCTTGGATTTTTAAGATTTCTTTTGCTATGCTTATTTCTCTAGCCGACCCTGTGTGTTTATTTGGTTCGTCAGACAGTTTGATTACTTCTGTCCATTCGCCGTCTTCCGGTTTTGCTTCCACCATTTTTAAGACAATGTTCATGCGCGGCAATCCCACATCATTCGTTAGGTCGGTGCCGATACCAAAGGAATGTCCAATTTTCCCTTCGCAGAAGTTTACAATGTGTTCGACCTTTTCATAGTCCAGTCCGTCGGAAAATATAATGGTTTTCGAACGAGGGTCAATTCCGTGTTTTTTGTAATGATCGATTGTCATTTGTGCAAAAACAAGCGGATCGCCACTATCATGCCGTACTCCATCAAATAGCTTAGTGAGCTTTTTATCGAATTGTTTGAAAAATACTTGTGTAGTATAAGTGTCCGATAACGCTATTCCGAGGTCGCCTCGGTATACTTCTGACCAGTGTTCCAATCCGAGTAGGTTAGCCATTTTGTATCCGTATTTCGCGGCGTGGAACATAAACCACTCGTGGGCATGCGTTCCTATTGGCGTAGTTTCATACTTCATGGCCAGATGTACATTTGATGTCCCGATAAACGTCCGGGAAGGATGATTCTTCAACGTGTGTAGCACCAGGTCGTGTACTTCGTAAGAATGTCTACGTCTTGTGCCGAAGTCAGCAAGTGTAATATCAAGTTTATCGTATTTGACCATTTTATCTTCCACGATCTGACACACCTCCGGGTTTGAGAGCCGTACAGCATCATTGAGCTCGTAATAAAGTTCGCAGATCAACGACATGATCGGTACTTCCCAGAGGATCGTCCTGTACCAATACCCTTCGATGCTAATGGTCAGCTCTGTCTCTTCCTGTGTGATACGTACTTCCTCGGGATCATATCGATAACCCTGTAGAAAATCGAGATAGGTGGGGTCGATGTAAGGACATTTTTCCCGTAAAAATTCTTTCTCAGCTTTGGTTAATTTCAATTGCGCCATCTCTTGGATAGCATCTCGAAGCCGTTCGTTGAATCCTGGCGGGAAGCGGTGTTTACCTCTATTGATAAACTGGTATCTAGCTTGTGCTTTTGGAAACAGTTTGCTGACAGCAAATTGCATGGTGAACTTATAAAAATCGTTGTCGAAAATAGATTTCAAGTAGGCCATCGTCTCTGTTCGTATAAAAATGAATGGTTGAAGTTAGGAAATTGTTATAGGATTACAAGCTGAACAAACAAAAAAAGCGGATGGTCATCCACCCATCCGCTTTTTCGTTCATTCTATTTGTTTATCTGGAACTGCGTCCATTTCCACGTTCTCTCGTCGCATTTCCGCTTGATTGTCCTCTTGATGCGGCTCCACCAGTACGACGTTCGATGTGAGAAGAGCTTTGTCGGCTCACCTTAACTGGAGCGCTGTTGCGTTGGCTTGTCGACTGATATATCCGTTGGTTTGGAGTACTTTGTCGTCCTTGGCTTCTGGGACGGTTGTCGCTACGATTTGGGGTCCCTTGTTGTCTCCCTTTGCTGGAACGTTCCATGGTGTTTCTGCTACGTTCCGGCTGACGAGTATTCCGACTACTTTCCATGCGCGGTTGTGCTGTTGCAGGAGCTTGTTCGTGACGTATCCGTCTTGAGGATGAACTATTTCGTTCGTTTCGAGATGGAGTCGTTGTTGTCGAGCGTTCGTTTATCCGTTGAACGCGTTGCGTATTGCGATTGCTCGACGAATTATTGCGATCGAAAGGTGTAGCGCGTTCGTTGGATGTACGTTCAGAAGAAGTATTTCTCCGTTCTACACGTTTCTCCGCTGAATTTCTATTGTTGCCGTTGTTACGAGTTGGATTGTCACCGATATAACGTTCATTTTTACGAGAACTTCCAGATCCTGTTCGCGCGCTTCTGTTGTCATCCCTGCGGACCGTATTCCGATCGGATCGAGCACCGCCGCGATCCGGTCTGTAGATTGAAACTGAACGACTATCCATTCGGGAGCGACCAGGGCGATCCGATGTGCGAATTGTACGTACATCTACGCGGCGACCTAAGTGGCGTTCAATATCTCGACGTTGTGGCCCACCATAATAACGGTGATTGTTTACAATGTATGTATTGTGAATAATCGTTGTACGATTATAAATATTGCGGTTTCCGTAACTCCAATGGCGATGAATGTAAGGGTCATAAATTCGACGAGCAGGTAAGAATATCCACAGATTTAGCGGTATGCCTACTGACACCGTTACGCCAACAGCAGGTGCCATAGGAGCCCAACCGTAATAATCACCTCCACTTCTCCAGTCTACCCAAGCAGGTCCCCATTCGTACCCCGGGATCCATCCCCAACCATTGTAGTTGGTATACACCCAGCGTCCGTAATGGAATGGAGCCCACCCCCAATCGTAGTTCGATACCCACGTATTGCCGTATTCTGTCATGGTCCAGTAACCATTCGTACCATATGGGCGAAAATCACGATCAACGTCAGGAAACCAAATGTCGCCATAGTTGGCATCGCGATCCCAATATCCATACGGAGATAGCTCGTCATAGAATACGTCGAATGACACCGATCCGTAAGGTTGTGCGGCCGCTTGTTTATGTGAAAATACACTGAAAACAGTCGCTATAAAGGCGATAAGTAGTGTAGATGTCTTCATGCGTTTCATGGCATTTTGTTTTTAGTAAAACTTTCTATTTATTTTATGGTATGACTGGCTGTTTCGCTGTAAGGTTTAATCATCCGATCAAAATTGTAAACAAACGGTAATTATTTTCGTTTATTAATTATTAGCAAACCTCGACTAACATAGAAACATAAAAGTTTGTACATTTGTCGGGTATTTTTTGAAGAGACATCTTAAGAACATCAGCTTTAACTTCATACTTGAATGGGAAGTAAAATAGAAAAACTACTTATCGAATTCGCGAGGATTCATCGGTTTATGATGAGTTTTTTACGCGAAGCGGTATCTCCACCTTATGAGTTCAAGGAAATTATTCGTCAATGTTACGAAATTGGTTGGAAATCCTTTCCGCTAATTAGTTTGACGGGCTTTATTGTCGGATTTGTGTTTACAAAACAATCTAGGCCTTCCTTAGAAGAGTTTGGGGCAACATCGTGGTTGCCAGCGCTCATTTCTATTGCAATTGTGCGAGCTTTGGCACCTTTGGTCACAGCACTTATTGCGTCCGGTAAAGTCGGTTCACAGATTGGCGCTGAGCTCAGTTCAATGAATGTGACTGAGCAGATTGATGCTATGGAAGTGTCGGGTACAAATCCAACCAAGTTTTTGGTATCTACCCGAATTATCGCCACTACGTTTATGATCCCTGTTCTTTGTTTCTATGTCGCGGGTATCGGGTTGCTTGGTGGTTATTTGAGTATTACCTCGAAGGACGACCTCAGTTTTTTAGCGTTTTTTACGCAGGTATTTGAATCCATTGATATTAAAGACATATTCGCCATGGTTTTGCGCGCTGTGGTGTTTGGTTTTACCATTGGGTTCGCGAGTTCATATGTGGGGTATTATTCGTCGAAGGGTACTGAAGGCGTAGGAAAGGCGGCGAACAGCGCTGTCGTTTCGTCGATGTTTTTGGTGTTTATAGAAGAGTTGTTAATCGTTCAGCTATTATCATTGATTAATTGAAGTCGAGATGAAGAAAGACAACGTAAAAATCAATTATGAAGACGTGGTTATCCATGTTGACAACGTTAGTAAGTCGTTTGGCGATTTGCACGTTTTGCGCGACGTAAATCTGCAGTTGTACAATGGAGAAAATTTAGTCGTATTGGGACGATCAGGTACTGGAAAATCGGTTCTTATCAAACTGATATCCGGTCTGTTGGCACCCGATAAAGGAGATGTGCATGTGTTAGGCGAGATTGTGAATCGGTTGGACGACCGTGAATTACGCACCTTGCGCCAACGAATTGGATTTTCTTTCCAAAACAGCGCGCTATATGATAGTATGACTGTTCGCGAAAATTTAGAATTTCCATTGGTGCGCAATAAGCGTAACTTAAGTCGAGGTGAAATTAACAAAGAGGTAGAAGAGGTATTAGAAGGTGTTGGACTTTTACGTGCTATAAATCAAATGCCTTCTGAGTTATCCGGAGGGCAGCGTAAGCGGATAGGTATCGCACGTACACTGATCCTGCGACCAGATATTATGTTGTACGATGAGCCCACGGCGGGGTTAGATCCGATAACATGTCTTGATATTAATACACTTATCAATGAAGTGCAGGAGCGGTATAACACGTCATCAATTATTATTACCCACGATTTGGCTTGTGCGAAGATGGTCGGAGATCGGATGGTAATGTTGCTGGATGGAAAATTTGAGAGGCAAGGCTCGTTTAAAGAAATTTTCGACACGGAAGATGAGCGTGTCAAACCATTTTATGATTATAATTTTATTGTTTAAAGATATATGAGTGCAAACGAAAGAAAGCGTACGCTTACGGTTGGTTTATTTGTTTTAATCGGCCTAGTTATTCTAGTAGCGGGAATTCTAGTATTGGGTACCCAACAAAATAAATTCAGTAAGAACTTGGTTGTTACGACCTATTTTCACGATGTGAAGGGTCTGAAAGTCGGAAATAACGTATGGTTCTCCGGCGTGAAGGTGGGGATTGTCAAGGAGATCAAATTTCAGAGTATTGACGACGTAAAAGTGGTCATGCATATTGAGGAGAAATCCAGTGAGTTTATTCGAGAAGATGTAGTCGCTAAATTGGGTTCTGATGGGTTGATCGGTAATGCGATTGTGAGTTTAGTTGGCGGTTCGGACAAAGCTTCGCCGATTAAGGACGGCGATGTCTTGAAATCGGTTGGTGGAACCGATACCGACGCTATGTTTGCAACGCTGCAAACCAATAATGAGAATCTCGTGGAGATCACGAAAAATTTTGCAGTGCTTTCGAAGCAGATGGTAGAAGGGAAGGGTACAGTAGGAGCATTGATGACCGATTCGACGATTGCATTGTCTTTGAAGGGGTCGGTTAACTCTTTAAACAAGGTCATGTCCGATGCTAATAAGGCGTCGGCAAATTTGGCTATTTTGATGAATAAACTAAACAGCAATCAAGGACTGATTCATGATTTGACTACCGATACGGCCGTCTTTGCAAGCTTGCGGGAATCTGCGGCGCAATTACAAGGAGTTACACAAACGGCTTCCGCGCTCATGGCCAATTTGAACGCGACCTCCGCTCGGCTGAATGATAAAGATAATGCTATTGGTGTTTTGACTAATGATCCAGAGGTCGCAGCGGAGATTAAACAGATTTTGCAGAATTTAAACTCGAGTACGGAAAAGCTTGACGATAATATGCAAGCTTTGCAAAGCAATTTCTTATTCCGAGGTTATTTTAAAAAGCGGCAAAAGGAACAAGATCGAGCGGCTCAAGATTCGATTAAATAGATGACGATTGAAGGCTTACGTAAAGAAGCGGTTTATTTTTGGAAAAGACAATGCATATAACAGATAAGGACGTTATCTATGAGGATAATCACTACATCGCCATTAACAAGCGAGCTGGTGACATCGTGCAAGTGGACAACACTGGAGATAAATCCATGGAGGACATGGTGAAAGAATACCTGGTAAAGAAATACCAAAAACCTAATGGTGCTTTTGTCGGCGTGATTCATCGTTTGGATCGACCGGTAAGTGGTATGATTCTTTTTGCGAAAACCAGCAAGGGACTCGATCGAATGAACCGTCTGTTCCACGACCGTAAAGTGTCGAAAACATACCTTGCTGTTGTGCGCAACCGTCCGCCACAATCGCAAGGAACAATAAAAAATTGGTTGCTCCGTGATCGGAAAAAGATGATCACGAAAGCTTATGATCGGGAAGTAAAAGGTGGAAGTTTCGCTCAGCTTGACTATGAAGTTCTAGGTGAAGTAGAAGGATACACCTTACTTAAGGTGATCCCATTGACCGGACGTACCCATCAGATTCGTTGCCAACTCGCCTACATGAATTGTCCCATCGTGGGCGATAATAAGTACGGTTATCCGCGAGGGAGCTTGCGTCGGACGATATGTCTACATTCTAGAGCATTAACATTTATTCATCCGATTAAGGAGGAACCTATTTACATAGAGGCCGCTTTACCAATGGACGGCTTTTGGGAAAAGTTCAATGTGTTACTCTAGTTGTATGCGTTGTTCAAAATAGGAGTATTAGACTATTTTAGGTACATTTGTATTATGATTTCAAAACGATCAATTCCTGTATTTGTCACCACGTTGTTGATCCTTGGCCTCTTTTTTTATAGGGACGCCGCTGCACAATGTGCTATGTGTAGTTTAAATGCTGAGAATGGCACGACAAATGGAAATACGCAAGGCAAGGGACTGAACGACGGTATTCTTTTTTTGTTGGCTATTCCATATTTGATCACTGTGGGAATTGGTCTTCTTTGGTACAAAAAATACCGCAAAGCGCAAACAAAGCAAATTTCACCTTTTGAGAAATAATCATTTGTCATGACCCCTTCTAAGTTTAGTGCATTGATACAATCGAAGTGCCCGCGTTGTCGAATAGGAAAAGTCTTTGAAGGACCTATTTACGGCATGCGAAAACAGCGGATGCATGAACATTGTCCGCATTGTGGGTTAAAGTTCGAGGTGGAACCTGGTTATTTTTATGCTGCGATGTATGTCAGCTATGCATTTTCCGTCGCAGAGGTAGTGAGTTTAGGGCTTGCGACTGCTTTTTTGACCAAGAGCGAGTCTCCCTGGGTGTATATTGGGGTGCTTTTTGCGGCTATTTTACTTTTCGCTCCTTTTAATTTACGTTATTCCCGCTTAGTGCTCTTGCATTATCTGTCTCCGAAGATCACCTATAATCCCAATTATGCTAAGCGAGACGATCGATAAGAATCGTCTAATTCAATATAAGATATTGCATTTTGCTTTCGAACAGAAAGGCTTTTTCTGAATGGTTTGCTGTAATATAAAGGTGTAACATGGGAACGATCTCTTGTTGGAAGCTCGCTAGCTGCTGTTCATCTGCCGCGACATACTGCACACAGTATGTTGTTCCTTCGTGAGGGGACTCCAACATCTTAAGAAGTTGGACGTCGTAAGTTGATTCCTGAAGTTTTTTTCTCAACCAAGTATATAGTTGATCATGATTGCTGTCCTCGACTATGATAGAAATATTGTATAAAATCATATGCGAAAGTACAAAAATAACTGAAGTTTCGACGAGCGGGCGAGAAAGCTTTGTGCAGGTATAGCCGGCAAAGGTTGTTCGCCTCGACTGCAGAAGGTTGCCTGTAAAAATAAGGTTGCATATTCGGTATATTAGTAAAAATTAGCAATATTTGAAGTGGAATAGGATTAGTATATGTTTAGATTTTTGCCTTGGGTGTTTTTCGTCTGTGTGTTTTGTGTTTCGATTTCGTGTGGGTATAGACAGCACGCCAATGACCTAATACCTGTGGAGGACTTTTTTGTAAAACCAGAAAAGAGTAATTTTAAAATTTCTCCTGATGGTAGGAAGATTGCTTATTTGGGTGTTGATGACCATTGTAAGAATATCTTCGTTTTAGATGTGGAGGATAAGAAAAAATCAAAACAGCTGACCTATCAATCGGCTATGAACGTTCAATATTTTTTTTGGGCATCAGACTCTTTGATTATTTATTCCAATAGTCATTCACCTGGAGATAGTTTACGTTTGTTCTCTATCAACATCAGCACGGAGCGATCTACACCACTATTTCCTTCCAAGAAGGCTCGACTGCGTTGGTTAGCCCCGCAAACCCTGCACGGGAACTATTTATTGGCTTCGTTGAATGATAGGGATTCCACCGTGTTTGATTTGTATAAAGTGTTTGTGGACGGTTCTACGCCTCAATTGGTTACGCAAAATCCGGGGAACGTTTCGAATTGGTTCGCATCTCCGGATGGCAAAGTTCGATTAGCGGTGACGAGTGACAGCGTGCAGGAGAGTATTTTGTACCGACCGGACGGGAAGGGACCCTTTAAGCAGGTGACGGTCACGGACTATCAGACTCAGATTCAGCCCTTAGGTTTCGTCAAAGGATCGGCAAGTCACATCTACGCTTTATCCAATCACGGACGCGATAAACTGGCATTGGTGGAGTACAATGCAGCCGAAGGTCGGGAAGAGCGCGTCTTGTATAGTAATGAGGAAGTCGATCTGGAATCTGCTGGATATTCTGATAACTTGCAAACCATGGTGTTTAGTCAATACACTGTTGATAAACCTGAGAAACACTTTTTTGACGTACAGTTTCGGCGTAATTTTGAAAAACTATCTGCACAATTCAAAGGGCAATCTATTGATATATTGGATACCGATACCAGTTTAAACCGATGGATTGTCAAAATTTATACGGATGTACATGCGGGCGGAATCTATTTTTATGATGCAAGTAAGAATATTGTTAACCTATTAACAGACATCAATCCGAAGTTGTCTAAGGCAACTTTGTCCCCTAAAGAGCCGATCAGCTTTCAAAGTCGTGACGGACTAACGCTTCATGGATACCTTACGTATCCACGTACCCGAAGCCGAGAAGGGTTGCCGGTTGTCGTATTGGTCCACGATGGTCCGTATAGGAGGGAGAGTATCGACTTTGATGAGGAAGTGCAATTTTTGGCAGACCGAGGGTATCTCGTGTTTCAACTAAACTATAGGGGATCCGCAGGATATGGTAAAAAGTTTTGGGCATCTGGTTTTAAAGAGTGGGGCGGAAAGATTCAATCTGATATTATTGATGGTGTCACCTGGTTGATTCATCAAGGTATCGTTGACAAAAATCGAGTTGCGATTATGGGCAGTGGATTTGGGGGGTATTCTGCTTTACATGCGGCTACATACAATTCGTCTTTTTATAGATGTGCAGTATCGATGTCGGGTTATACGAATTTGTTTACTTATTTTAAGGAAATTCCTCCCCACCAGCAGCAATATGTTCGCTTGTTCTATAACATCATTGGGAATCCGAGTAAAGAATATGAAATGTTTAAAGCCATCTCGCCTGTTTTTCATGCTGATAAGGTCAAGATCCCGGTTTTGTTTGCGCAGGGAGGAAATGATAGGTTTAGTTCATTGACAGATGCTAATCAGTTTGTTCAAAAGCTGAAAAACAATAACGTACCGATTAAGTATATATATAGAGAAGATGAAGGTCGGCGGTTTAAGAGTGAAGAGAATATTATAAACTATTATCAAGAAGTAGAAGCCTTTCTTAAGGACTACTTGCAATAAGACATGGGATATAATCAGTTGAAATACCGCAAAAATTTTGGTTTGCTGATTGCATTCGTGGTTCTTGTTACGATTCTTTTTGTAGTGGCTATGTTGGCTGCACGGTCTATGATAGCAAATTTTATTGAATCTGAATTCAATAACAGAAAGGTAGAAATTTTCGATCAATCGGTGCAGCCTTTCAATGAATTTTTCAATGACAAGATTCCTGAAATATCGTATTATCAAGGCTATTTGGATTCTGTCAAAGCAGCGGCATATGTCAACGATATTATTCGTAGAAATGCATTTGTAGAACGTGTTCTTTTTTATGATGTAACAGTGACGAACTCCGATTCTATAGAGTCAGGGATCAAATATAACCATTTATTGATTTATCCCAAGAGTGTTATCTCTTTTGCCTTAGACGCGGAAAACAGGCTTATTGCTCAACGGAAAGAAAGCAATGAAACGCGCGCATTTGTGGAAGACTTCAATAGCATGGTTTTGAAATTTGTCGGATTTCTAGATCGAGTCAGTGACTCGACCCGGATGTCTGACAACGACATTTATAAGGTGTTCTATACGATGAATGCGGGAAAAGTGTCGTATATGAATATCCCACGAATCTCTGATTTATTGGCTTATAAGCGAATGATGTCTTCCTCCGACAATCCTATTGTATCGTATGATCAAGACATGTTCATGTTTTTGATTAATCCGAGTAGATTACAAATCAAAAACGTGGCAGCGAACCTTTATGAAAAGATTGAGATTTTACCGATTGTATCAGGACGGGTTACTGATCAGCATTTTTACTTAGAAACAGAGCTACCTCTTCCTGGAGCTCTATCTGATTATAAACTGCAGTACACCAGTTCGGAAGGGTTTATTAATAAAGAGATCAACCGGCGGTTTCTTCCGGTGAGTTTAGGTATCTCTATAATCTATTTGATCTTGATTTTTATTGCGTATCTCATTTATCGTAATATTACGATAAACGGCAAGTTATTTCAATTGCAGTATGATTTTATAAATAATCTGACACATGAGTTTAAGACGCCGGTGAGCGTTATCAAAATCGCAGGCAATAATATACAGAGCTCGGAGAAGCTGTCGACGGAGGAACAGCGGATGTACGGTAAAATACTTGATCAGGAGGCAGATAAGCTGAATAGCCTGATGAATAAACTACTTTCATTTGCGCAGATTGAGAATAAATCCATTAAGCCAAACAAGGAAGAGGTACATGTGGAAGAGTTTTGTGAACCGATTTTCGAAGCTGTCAAATTAAAATATCCAGATTTAAACTTTTCCTATCATATCGATGTCCAAAACAATATGGTTGTTGATACGACGTTATTGTTGAGTGTATTCCAAAACCTCATTGATAATGCATATAAATATTCGGAACCACAACGGAAATTTCTGCATATTGATGTGCAACAAAACAAAAAGAATTTTGTTATAAAATTTAAAGATCAGGGTATTGGTATAAATAAAAAGGAATTTAATAGTATTTTTAAAAAATTTTATCGAGTTAAGAACCAATTTAATCAACAAGGCAGCATAGGTTTGGGACTGGCATTTTGTAAAGAAATTGTTGATTTTATGGGAGGAGAAATCAAGGTAGAAAGTGTAGTTGGCCAAAGCACCACGTTCACCTTGCTTTTTCCGTTGGGGCCAAAAAAGAATTAAGAAGTATTATGAGTAAAGATATCACCATTGCGGTAGTCGAAGACGACGAAAATTTACGATTTCTGGTAGCCCATCGTTTGCTGACAGAAGGATACAAAGTTGTCCAAGCTTCTAACGGCTTAGAAGCGGAAGACATAATTTTGCAGCAAAAGCCTGCCGTCGTTTTGCTGGATTGGATGCTGCCGGGCAAGGAGGGGATAGAAGTTTGTGAAGCCGTTCGTCAAGCTGGTTTTGAGAACATCATTATCATGATGACCGCTAAATCGCAGGACGTAGACAAAATAGATGCGTATGCTTATGGTGTTACGGACTATATTACGAAGCCATTTAATATGGATGTCCTAGTGGCCATGATTGAGAACAAGGTACGTTTTTTTCTTCCGAAGAATAATGATATCTATACCTTTGGACAGACCGAGCATCATCCTAACATTCACTCACTCATTCGGGATGGAAGAAAGATCGAGTTGACTATTTTAGAAAATAGGATACTGCTCTATTTTCTACAAAATGTGGGGAAAGAGATTACGCGCGAGGAGTTAATGGAGGTTGTTTGGGGATACAGCTCGAACGTCAACACGCGGACACTGGACATGCACGTTGTGCGCTTGCGTAAGAAAATTGAGACAAATCCGGATAAACCTCATTACCTGCAGACAGTACGTGGGTTAGGATACAAATTCGTGGATACGGACGAAGAGGAATAAAAAGAAATTTGGTTTTATAAAAGTTGATCGCTATCTTAGCAATCAACGAACAAGACCATGTTGTCCTGCTGAAGGGCGGTGTGGTCTTGTCTTTTTTTTGTTTTTTTTGGAAATAAATATAGGTAAATAAATATGGCAGAAGTAACTTATTACACGCAAGAAGGATTAGATAAGCTGAAGCAGGAGCTGCAGCATCTAAAAACGGAAGGTAGAGCTAATATTGCTAAAGCGATTGCGGAGGCAAGAGACAAGGGCGATTTATCGGAGAATGCTGAATACGATGCAGCGAAGGAAGCTCAGGGTTTACACGAAGCTAAAATTGCCAAACTCGAAGAGGTATTGGCCAGTGCCCGTTTGATCGACGAATCCACGTTAGACACATCGAAAGTCTTGGCGTTATCCTACGTAAAGATCAAGAACAAGAAAAACAACGCCGTGATGACTTATCAGTTGGTTTCTGAAACAGAGGCCGATCTAAAATCCGGTAAGATTTCGGTTAAGTCTCCAATCGCTCAAGGTTTGTTAGGGAAGTCTGTAGGGGAGGTAGCTCAAATAGAGGCACCAGCGGGTGTGTTAGAGTTTGAGATCTTAGAAATCTCTAGATAAAAGCGTAAAGGTTATGTGCGGTATTGCCATAACCGCACATAATTTAGAGAGTAATATACGTAAACGGTCGCGATCAGCGACCGTTTTTTTGTGGACATCAAGAATTTTATGCGTGTCAATAATCTAATGTAGTACGAAAGTTTGGTTGAAACGCGTGTGTCTATTTCATTCTTTCCGTTGTTTTAGTCTAAGCTGTCGGTTCGGTAAAGGTAAAAGAACGTTAGCTGGTGCCTATTGTTGTTTAAGAATTGTTTCTTTTGTATAAATTTATATAACATGTACAGGTATTGGGCTCATATTGGATCGGATTTAATTGCATATAAAAGCAAATTTATCTAAGTTTGTTGTTATTCTTAATAAGATAGGGTATGTCCACAATTTTTTCAAAGATCGTATCAGGTGAGATACCTGCATATAAAGTAGCGGAAAGCAATGACTATTTGGCGTTTTTAGATGTCAACCCATTGACGCAAGGACACGTCTTAGTGATACCGAAAAAGGAAACCGATTATATTTTTGATATTCACGATGATGAATATATGGGAATGTGGGTCTTTGCGAAGATAGTTGCTCAAGGTATTCAACGCGTTTTTCCGTGCCGTAAAGTTGGTGTTGCTGTCGTAGGATTGGAAGTGGCACATGCACATATACATTTGATCCCCTTAAATCAAGTGGATGATATGAATTTCGCCCGGCCGAAACTGTCTTTGTCAAGCGAGGAAATGATATCTATTGCGGAACGTATTCGCGAAGCTATATCTAGAGTGACAAGTACCTCGAATTCATAATATCAGAAAGTTATTAAATTCAAAGAGATGTCTAGAGTAAGTAAGTTGGCCACCTATGATTTTCCTAGAGAAGAGCGCGGTCCTTTTTGCTTTTCTATCTCCGAAGTCATCGGGACACACTCGATTAAATAGAATATATGCAAGATTTGTGGCTGTCCTTTCAGCAATTGATGGATCCGGAGTATTTGCTTAGTCATGGAGGATTCTATATTGTTGTATTGATTGTCTTCGCGGAAACGGGACTCTTCTTTGGTTTTTTTCTGCCGGGAGATTATTTGTTGTTTTTAGCCGGTCTTTTTTGTGCGCTGGGTAAAATCGACGTAGACATTACCACTATGTATTTGGGTATTCTAGCGGCGGGTATTTTGGGGAATTTCACAGGGTACTGGTTTGGCTATCGAACAGGCCCTGTTCTGTTTAAACGTAAGGATTCCCTTCTTTTCAAACGTAAGTACGTCATTATGGCGGAAGAATTCTATCAAAAATACGGTGGAACTGCACTGATCATTGGACGGTTTGTTCCGATTATTCGTACATTTGCACCTATATTTGCCGGTGTCGTCAAACTAAACTTTAGAAAATTCGTCATTTATAATGTCGTAGGCGCGTTTTTGTGGGCGAGCTTGCTGACGTTGACTGGGTATTTTTTAGGGGTAAAGTTTCCGACAATTATTAATTATGTAGAGTATATCATTGTAGGTCTGATCGTAATAGCGTTCTTACCCATTGTTATTGCTTTACTAAAACGTTGGCTTAAAAGTAAGAAAGAAAACAAAACAAACAGTAATATTAGTTAATGAGTAAACAACATCCTTGGCATCAAATAGCTCCTGGGAGCGATGTGCCAAATTCCGTAAATGCGATTATTGAAATTACAAACGGTTCAAAGGGAAAATATGAACTGGACAAGGAAACAGGTCTGCTGCTATTAGATCGTGTTTTGAGTTCTTCTGTCGTTTATCCGGCCAATTATGGTTTTATTCCGCAGACTTATTGTGATGACAAAGATCCGTTAGATATCTTAGTCATTTGTTCTGTCGATATTTTGCCTATGACCTTGGTGGAAGCAAAGGTTATTGGTGTCATGAATATGGTTGACGGTGGCGAACAAGACGACAAGATCATCGCTGTAGCGAAAAACGATCCTATTTATAATTATATTACGGATATTGAGCAATTGGCTCCGCATGTGATGAAAGAAATCGTGCAATTTTTTGAAAGCTATAAGGCGCTTGAAAAGAAATCTGTGGTGGTGGAGGGCCTACATGGACGCGAGCGTGCCCAAGAAATTCTTTTGGAAAGCATCGAATTGTATAAGAAAGAATTCGGAAATAAATAAGTTCTAACATGGCCGTTGACGTTTTTTGGACTATATTTTTGGTTTTAGCTAATGGTTTTTTCGTAGCGGCGGAATTCGCTATTGTTAAGGTCAGAGCTTCGCAAATCGAACTGCAGGCAAAATCAGGAAGTAAAGTCGCAAAAATTGCAAAGAATATTACAGAACATCTCGACGGTTATTTAGCTGCTACACAGCTCGGTATCACATTAGCTTCTCTTGCTCTTGGGTGGGTAGGAGAAGCTGTTATGACCGAGATTGTACACAAGATATTCGGTCTTTTTGACATTGAATTGACGGGAACTATTGCGAAAAATTTGGGACATGTGCTGGCCTTTAGCATTATTACATTCCTACACATCGTTTTTGGTGAATTAGCTCCTAAATCGATCGCTATACAGCGTCCTGTGGCCACAACGATGCGCATTGCTGCCCCATTACAGTTTTTTTACTACATTTTTAAGCCGATTATTTGGATATTGAACGGTTTTGCCAATTTTTTATTGCGTTTGATGGGGATAGAAGTGCAAGGGCACGAAGCAAACCACTCGTCGGAAGAATTACAATATTTATTGGAAAAGGGAAAAGAAAGTGGTGCATTGAATAATGCGGAACACGAGTTGATTAAAAACGTGTTTGATTTTAACGAGCGCATTGTAAAAAACATCATGGTGCCACGTACTAAAATTGTAGCTATAGAGGTGGCCGATACGGCGGAAGACTTCATCAATACCGTGACGGAAGAAGGGTATTCCCGGATTCCTATTTATGACGATAATATCGATAAAATTGTAGGTATCGTGCATACCAAGGATATCCTTCCAATCATTGTAAAAGGGAAAGAAGTGGTACTCAAAGACATCATGCGGAAGCCTTATTTTATTCCTGAAACGAAAAAGATCAATGACCTGATGACTGAATTCCAACAGAAGAGGATACAGATCGCTATTGTTTTGGACGAATTTGGTGGTACGGCCGGGATGGTGACTTTGGAAGATATTGTAGAGGAATTGGTGGGAGAAATTCAGGATGAATACGACGAAGAAACGCCCGTTGTGGAACGTATTTCTGAGACAGAGTATATGGTCGATGCGGGCGCGAGCGTGCACGACGCTAATGGCTATCTTCCGTTGGAACTACCAGAAAGCTCCGATTATGATACCGTTGCTGGATTAGTCGGCCATTATTTTGAAAAGATACCTGATGTCGGAGAGACTAAAGAGATTGAAGGTTATTCTTTTACCATTATTAAAAAGACACAACAAAACATAGAATTTGTCAAATTGGAGTTGGTAGAAACGCCGCACGACGATATTGACGAAGATTAAGTCATGCATTTATTCTACACGCCGACCCTCGAGCCTCACCATACACAGTTTGTATTAAACGAGGAAGAAAGTAAGCATGCAGTGCGGGTACTTCGGCTGCAGGTCACTGATCGTGTACAGTTAGTCGATGGGCGTGGGGGATGGTACGATGCAGAAATAATCGATCCACATCCAAAGCGAACGACATTGGCTGTACAGCGCGTAGAGCAAGCGTTCGGTAAACCTACCTACTACCTGCATATGGCTGTTGCACCCACTAAGAATATTGATCGTATAGAGTGGTTTTTAGAAAAAGCAACGGAGATAGGGATTCAAGAATTTACACCAATTATTGCGGAACATTCCGAACGTAAGGAGGTGAAAACAGATCGACTGCATAAGGTTGCTGTTTCTGCGATGAAGCAGTCCTTAAAAGCCTATATACCCAAAATTAATCCGGCAATTTCATTCCGCCAGTTTTTGAGACACAATCTAGATGATGCTTATACGGTCAAGACAATAGCACATTGTGCTGATGGAGATAAGCAATATTTGTCTGATATATGCCGTAGGAACGATCGTTACTTACTCTTGATTGGTCCAGAAGGAGATTTCTCAGAAGCGGAGATTGCGGAAGCGCTGTCAATGGGTTTTAAGCCCGTTTCGTTAGGGAACAGCCGTCTGCGTACTGAAACGGCTGCGCTCGCTAGTTGTCTTGAAATTTCGTTGTTAAATCGACTATAGCAGGTGGCAGTTAGTCTATATCTGCTTATTTAAGCAGTACAGCATCTATGATTTGAATCTCTGCATTTCCTTTTAACGGTTCTGGATTGAATTTCATTTTTCCTTTTACCTTTATAGGCTCTTCTGTAAATTTTACCGACCCATTTTTCATGAAGATTTCCACCATGGGAGGAATACCGTTTGTCCCACAAAACATACATTGCATAACTGGTAACACCGACAGCATGAATGTGCTGTGTGTCCTACCGCTGTTTAAAGGTATGAGATAGCCCGGTAATTCGACAATTTTGTTCTCTAGTGATTTCAAAGCAGGAGGATAGGTAGGTGTATAGACCTTTTTATTGCCCTCATAAGTCACTTTGTACATCATTTTGTCTATAGCCTCCCATGTACTATTCATCATTGGTGTATGGTCCGGAACGTTCATTTCCGGAAATTGCCCGACTTGTGCGCGGGTTACTCCAATGCTTAGGATGCTAAATAGAATAAGAATAATATTTCGTTTCATCATGTTATTTATCTGCTAGTATAGTCGAAATGGTGGTCTTATATGCTTTCATTGCCGGAATTGCGGCGGCAAGTATACCAATTAAACAAGCCGCCAAAATTAAGAATAATTCGTTGCTATTTATGTGAAATGCTTCTAGAAAATCCGCCGTTTCACTTGCCTGTTGATTTATAAAGAATAACGTCGCATGGCCAAACAAGAGGCCGATCACTCCCCCTATACATGTAATTACTAATCCTTCGACTAACACGAGGGTGAAAAGTTTAGTCTTGGACGCTCCCATAGAACGCATTATTGCCAAATCGTATTTCCGCTCCTTTAGGGCATTATACAAACTTATAAAAACGCTTACACCTGCTATGAACATAATAACATAAGCTAGGATCGCTAGTGAATCTAATCCAACGCCCAGTAATGAAAATAACCGAGTGCTTTCCAAAGCAGGAGAAGCGGCCTGCATATCTGTTGATTGGTTGACGAGACGAGGAACGATGCCCATCGCTGCCGGCGAAGCGTATTTAATCAATAAAGCAGTCACTTCATCACCTCGGCTTTCGAATAGATCATCACCAATACTCTTGACAAATGTTTCACGAGGTCGTTCTGATACAATTTCTCCGTTGCCAGCATGATTATGTGGCCCGTTTGTGTGCGCGTGATGATCGTGATCGTGTTCGTTTGTTGATGCCATTTTTTTTGCGGCCTCGTCGTTGATTTTATCTGAATGATTGTCGTCCTGGGGATGGTCGTGATCATGGTCGTGTCCTTCATGCGTAATGCCATGCACGTCCCACACGCTTTCCAGATTGCATAGAATTAGATTATCAACAACGGAGTTTGACTTTTTTAATACACCAACAACACGAAAGGGGTGCTCGTCGTGTACATGGCCTTCTGCAGCTAATCCATGGGCCGTATGAAAAGTATCTCCTTTCTGAAGGTGACGTTTTCTAGCCACTTCGCTGCCGATTACGGCTTCGAAAGGTTTTGTCCACAAGGACCCGTTTTCGATAGATAAATCGTAAAGCTGTAGGTATTTGGGTTCGGTTCCAATTAGACGATGCCCTTTATAATTGTCTCCAAGTGATATGGGGACAGCCAATTCTACAAATGGAGTATTGCCTAATTGACGAGCGTCATCCAGTTTTATGTTTCCTGTGGGATTATCTACGTGATAGAGCGAGCTTAAAATTAGCTGGAGTGGACTTCCTTTTGCACCTACCACAAGGTCGATATTCTTCGTATTGTTTGTCAATTGTTTTTCGAAAGAATCTCCCGTTATGTAAATCACACAGAGAATGGCTACGCCGAAGGACGTAAGAAGTATGCTGAGTATAGTCGAACCCCATTGTTGGGTGATATTTCTCCAAACGAGTTGCAAGTTGTTCATAACGACTAAAGTTGATATGCGTTGGTAAATTGGTCTTTTATTCGTTTATCGTGCGTCGCAATAAGTAACGTGGATCCATAGGTTTCTGCGCTATCGAAAAGTAATTGTAGTACTAATGCTGTGTTGGAGTCGTCTAACGAAGCGGTAGGCTCATCGGCAAGCAATAAGGCCGGCCTGTTAATGAGGGCACGGGCTATGGCGACACGTTGCTTCTGTCCTCTACTGAGGTGTTGTGGAAGCGAGTGAGCTTTATCCTTTAACTGAAGTACCTCGAGTATAGTGAGGACTTCGGCTGTGTTAACAGAATTGTTAGCTAAGCTTTGAGCGAGCTTAATATTTTCTAAAACGGTTAAGTTTTTTAACAGATGTGCTTCTTGAAAAATAAATCCTAAATTTTTAGCACGAAAGGCGTCTAAGGCAGAACCACGTAAACTATACAAGTCTTGCGCCATCAATTTGATGGAGCCGGTGGTTGGAATAGAAAGACCACTTAAAAGATGCAGAAGAGTGGTTTTTCCCTGTCCTGAGTCGCCTAATAATAGGGTGTGCTGGTTTTCGAGCATATGTATGTCGGGAAAGGCTAATGTTGGACCTTGTGGGTATTGATAGCTCAGTTGCGCCGAGGATAAAACGTAATCTGCCATAACCTGTAGTTTTACGCTGCAAATTACTAACTATTCTACAGAACAACGAATGAAATATAGTTGCATTTGATTTGTTTAACGAAAAAAATACAGTGGGAGCACCTGGTCACTGGATGCGACGCTCCAGATACAGGGTGTTAGGCTCGGACGTAATAAGGAAAATTGTTAGTATCAAATTAACATTGTTTCACTAACGATCTGTTAAAAGGACGATATACAATCTATTTGGATATTGTTAATATTAATATAACAATAAAGTGTTTTTAAGATAATCTTAAGTTAACACATACTTAATAGAATAGCTGAATATTTGTAGCTGTAAAAACATAACATTTTATACAATGAAAAAGATTTTATTCTCTGCATTGACAATCGCCTTATTAGGAGGTGTTACTAGCTGTTCGGACGATAATCCAGTTGATCCTGAAGTTCCACAAGGAGAGGAGATTGTTAAAACAGGTATTCTTCAAGCAAATGAAACTTGGACAGCAAACAATATCTATGTATTGGACGGCCGAGTGGTGGTAAATGACGGAGTAACTTTGACAATAGAGCCCGGAACCATTATCAAAGCTGAAGATGGACAGGGATCAAACGCGTCTACTTTAATAGTGGATAGAGGAGGAAAATTAATTGCGAACGGAACGGCCGAAAAGCCGATCATCTTTACTTCTGTAAATGACGATATCAAGGTAGGTCAAAAAGAAAGCACTTTGAACATTGAGGATGCAGGACAGTGGGGAGGCGTAATTGTACTTGGTAATGCTCCTATATCTGTTGCTGCCGCAGACGGGATTGACTACATTGAGGGGTTACCTGGTGGATTGTCATACGGTGAATATGGTGGTAATAATCCAACAGATAATTCTGGTTCTTTGAAATATGTTTCGATTCGTTTTAGCGGTGTCGCATTAGAACAGGATGCTGAAATTCAAGGACTGACATTGGGAGGAGTTGGCAGTGGTACAACGATTGAAAATATCGAAATTTTTTCCAACAAAGATGATGGAATTGAGTGGTTTGGCGGAACTGTGAATGTTAAAAACGTTGTGATTTATGGACAAGAAGATGATGGGTTAGATATTGACCAAGCATATTCCGGTACTATCGACAATGCTCTAGTGATTCAAACAGCAAATTCTGGAAGTGCATTTGAAATCGATGGTCCGGAAGGCAATGCGACTGGTTCATTTACTATTAAGAATGTTACTGTGAACATGGGCAATTTTGAAGGGAAGTTTGTTGCTGATTTCCGAGATGGGGCTATGGGACGTTTAGAGAATATTTATGTCTACAATGTAAACGCTACAGGATCGACAGTTAATATTAATGATGAGTTGAGTGTAGGTAATTTCAATGGGGATAAGTTGACACTGGGGAAATGGGAAATTGTTGTACCTACTGGAAAGACTCTTGAAAATCTTTTAACCTTTAAAGGAGAAACCACTCCAATGCTAGCGAAATTCACAAGCAATGCTACGTCTGTTACTGCTGGTCAACAAACAGTTGGTGCGAATACCTCAGTATTTGATTGGACATTTGCTAAAACTAAAAGCGCATTTTAATTTAAGCTTTTTCTAAAGCTAGTATAAAAATCCATCTTCCAACTTAGAAACTAATCTTGATGGAAGATGGATTTCGTATGAAACTCAATATTACCATAACATAACACACTTTAATGAACAAGCATTATTTTATATTGCTACTGATGACTGTAGTCTCTCCGGTTATTTTATTTGCGCAAAGCGGAAAAATACATGGAATTGTTAAGGACGAAAGTTCAAACGCGTCTTTGGCAGGTGTAAGCGTTGCCGTTCTCGGAGGAAACCAAGCTGCAAGTTCAGATTTTGAGGGAGACTATCATCTAGAGTTAGCTCCCGGCACATATACACTAGTTTTTACGTATGTAGGCTATGTAAGTAAGGAAATTACAGACGTAAGGGTAGAAACTGGTAGAGCTACCAATGTGGATATAACATTAGCTCCATCTTCCGACCAACTTGAAGAGGTCATCGTTTCGGTCTCTGCGCGAAAGAATACAGAACAGTCCATTTTAAACATGCAAAAAAATTCTGGCGTCGTCATGGATGGGCTTTCGTCTCAAGCTATTCAGCGCTCGGGAGCTAGTAATATTGCTTCTGCCGTACGCGTAGTTCCGGGAGTTTCTGTACAAGATGGAAAATATTTATACGTACGGGGGTTAGGAGATCGTTATACGAAATCGATTCTAAATGGGGTGGATATTCCAGGTTTGGATCCTGACAAGAATACCGTACAAATGGATATATTTCCAACTGGAGTACTTGAGAATATAGTTGTGATGAAATCAGCATCGGCTGAGTTACCCGCTGATTTTACGGGAGGTGTGGTTGATATTGTTACGAAGGATATTCCGGCCCAAAAGCAAGTCGGATTGTCGTTCTCTTTGGGGTACAATCCAAACATGCATTTTAAAGATAACTTTGTTTCTTATAAAGGTAGTAGCAGTGATTTTTTAGGGTTTGATAATGGTGATCGTAAGCTTCCAATCTCACAGGGGTATGACATTCCCAATCCAGTCTCTTCTGCAAATCGTCCGGTAGTAGAGCAAGTGACAAAGTCTTTTTCGTCACTTCTAGGCGCCGATCGCAAGACTAATAATATGCCTGACTTGTCCCTTGGTTTTGACTTTAGCAATCAGTATAATTTATGGGGAAATAAACTTGGACTCATCGGCGTTTTAAATTACAAGAAAACTACCGTATTTTATGAGGGCTATCAAAACGGAATATACCAAAAGCCCAACCAGAGTGATGAAAGTTCGGAACTAAGAGCTGACAGGACATCTATTGGGGATTTAGGGGAACAAAACGTGTTATTGTCCGGAATGTTGGGCCTCAATTATAAGACTGTTCGTTCTAAATACACATTAAATTTATTGCATATTCAAAACGGCGAATCAAGATCCGCTATTTTTAATCAAGAGACGCGGATAGCAAATTCAAATAATACGAACAAGCATTTGCTGGATTACAGTCAGCGATCTATTTCTAACGTTTTACTGAGTGGTAAGCACAGTAACGAAAATGCCGATTTTATAACAGAATGGAAAGTTTCACCTTCTGTGGCGAAAGTTAACGATAAGGATGTCCGATTAACTACATTTGTTTTAAATCCATCGGGAAATTTTGTTATTAGTACGGATGCCGGACTTCCCATGCGTATTTGGCGCTCATTAGATGAATTTAATGCTATTGGTAAAATCGATTTTACTAAGAAAACACAAATTTTTGAACGCGACGCATCATTGAAATTCGGCGGTCTTTATAGTTATAAACAACGTGATTATTCCATAAATAATTACACTGTTAATTACAGAAATGTTGATTTGTCTGGTCCAAATGGCGATCCCAATGCAATATTAAACTCTGATAATGCATATAACGCTTCGCGTGACGCGGGATTTTATATACAAGGCCAGTTTGAAGCTGCTAACACATTTGATGCGTCCCAACATACGGCTGCAGCTTATGCTTCAGCTGAAGTTAAGCCTTGGGAGAAATTTCGAGCAGTAATTGGCTTAAGAGCTGAGCAATATATGTCATTTTTTACAGGACAGAACATAGATCGAGTAACGTATGATAATGTTAAGACTATTAACAAGTTCGACCTGTTTCCATCGCTCAACTTAATTTATAGTCCAGCGGCGAACCATAATCTAAGAGGATCATATTCACGTACAACTGCTCGACCTTCTTTCAAAGAACTTTCAGTCGTTCAAATTTACGATCCGTTGACGGATACTAGATTTTTAGGTAATTTGGACTTAGTACCGACTTATATTAATAATGTCGATCTACGGTATGAAATTTTCGGGGACCAAGCACAAATGGTTGCGTTAAGCGGATTTTATAAACGATTTGAAAATCCGATTGAATTGCAAGCATATTCTGATGCTTTGCCAAACAATATCATAGCTCGTAATTCAAAAACGGCTAATGTATTCGGAGTAGAAGTTGAGGCGCGTAAGAATTTTGGTTTTTTGACGGAAGATTTACAAAATCTAAGCTTGAATTTGAATGCTTCCGTTGTAAAGTCGGAAATTGAAATGGGGGATAATGAATATAATTCACGTTTGTCTTTTGCAAGGCAAGGAGAAGTTATTGAGAAAGAGCGGGAATTACAAGGCCAATCACCTTATCTAATTAATGCGGGGTTAAGTTATATGACAACAGATAAAGGTTTCGAAGCCGGTGTCTTCTATAATGTACAAGGAAAAACATTACAGTTGATCGGATTTTCGAGAAACTCTGATGTGTACGCTAAACCTTTTAATAGCTTAAATGTGAACTTGTCTAAACGAATAGGTAAAAATTTAGATGGTGGTGCAATTAGTTTTAAAATAGACAATCTTTTGGATAGTAAACGATTAAGTGTCTATGAAGCTTACATGGCTACTGATCAGATTTATCAGCAACGCTCTCCCAGACGCACCTTTAGTATTGGCTATAGCTACAATTTTTAAATGTCAGCTCTATTCACAGAAAGAGGCTGTCTCAAAAGTCGATTTTAACTGATTGACACCAAATATAATTTTGACGTTTTACCAGATTCAACGAAAAAAGGACCAAATTCCTAAAAAGTTTTGGTCCTTTTTTTATGATTCAGTAATTGAAAGCTATACTCCCAAATTTAATTCTGGTTTGTAATTCTGAATTTCATTTATGAGACAGCCTCTTTCTTTTATAGCAGGGTTATGCGATTTATGCACATCTATAACTATTGCGGTGCGTAATGGTAGACAATCTCATATGACTCTCGTTCATTTTTAGATGAGACTTCGCCAACAGACAAATCCGCGTCTTGGGGCGTAGGTTCACATATTGTATAGTAATTTCCCTCGTAGAAAATGCTCTTTCCCACGGGGGTCCTAAATTGAACGGCGACAGTGACGTGTGTCGGATACCGTATGGCGAGCATAGGCAAATTATAAATTTCTTTTACGAGATAAAAAAATAGGGCCGCTCGGTCATCGCAATCACTGGCGTTGCTACTCAATGTTTCCTCAGGTGACATTCGTTTTTCTTTCCCAAATATCATTCGGTCATCTTCATAAAGAAACGCGTAGCGTGTAAACCGCATAAGATAGTCTACGCCTTTAGCCACCGGTAGTTTGTTTAAGTGAGTTCGCAAAACTGGTATTAATGATTCGTATGTGTGCGCGCTCATCGGAATGTTGAAATAAGTTTCAAAATCAACAATTGGATAATTTTTAAAAATATCGGTTACCTCATCATTTATTTTTATTTTAAAATGATAAGCTTTTCCTTGGTACTTAAAGGCCAATTCTTTTTCGACATAATTCTCCGGCTTAAACTCCGGCAATCTAGTCACTTTGTAACTGAACCCCCGAGCTTGAGGATTTAATAAATCAACTAAGTCCGCTAAGGTATAAGGTTCTTTGTTATTAAACAATGCGCCGTAGTCGTGGTAATTCAAACAGATATATGTGCCTTTTTCCAGTTGTAAATACGGTAGATCCGAAATATCTTCCTCGCTCCGTATGTAGAATATAATTTGTTCATTCCGATAAGCCAGCCTGGCATCGAATCCAGATTTAAGCATAAAAAACCATTTGTAAAGTGTGTATCGCGCATAATTGTCTTCTTTTGGACTGAGTGTCTGTGCAACTTTGCGAACCAATTGGTAGTAGAGCCAGTCGTTCATATTATTGTTTTCCTTATGCTTCAATAATGATTGGATAATTGGATGAAAGCTACCATTATCCATCGTTGCATAAAACTTTCTAATTGAAGCTGTTGATAGCGCGTCTTCAAATGGAACAAGGATAGAGGAGTCAGCGGCGAACGAAAACTGTTTGTTAAAGAAATCAAAAAATCGATTTTGGCTAAATCCTCGAAGAGGTGACAACGATATGCTCAAAACAGCAATCACCGGGAAGGCTATATAGGCAACGAATCGTTTCATTATGTAACATTTTTATAATATAAATATAACATAAAGATAATATTAAATCTTACAAAGATGTTTTTTTTGTAAAAACAAGCGTTTAGCTACGAGACTTTATAGCATGACATTTTAACTGTGAGAAGGAACATGGCGAGCTATAGTGAGCCGATATTGAGGCGGTGCGCTCGTACATACAATGGAATTTATATGACTAGCCCAGTATTGTTTGTTTGTAAGATAGATATATGGTCGCAACGGATACAGCTACCTTCAGGTTGTATTATTTGTGCAACAAAGTCTCGTCGACGCCCGCTTCTTATCATGTCGTTGCTGTTAGAGGATAGGTTGGAGGTTGTGAATTTACACCTAAGTTTTTCGAGAAAACACATGCGAAGTGACAATGAACTGCATGCTTTTTTGGTAAAGTTGTAGTACAAGGGCTACTTTTAAAATAATCTACAATTGTTAAGGCTCTTTTTTTAGCTTGTAAAGAAGCTTGTAGGAGAAAAACTACAATTGTCTCCCTTTTTTTGATTGACCTTTGTTTTATAACGAAATCAAAAAGGAGAATTATGGAGTCTGCAAAGAAGAAGATCTTAATTATTGAAGATAATGAGATACTAATTGCTACCATGCAATTTATTTTGGAAAAAGAGGGGTACAATTTGGTTCTTGCTAAATCCGGAAAAGAAGGTTTATCGCTAATTGATGAACAAGTAATTGATCTTGTAATCACTGATTTGGCGCTACCGCAGGTGCATGGCTATGAGATCATCGATCACATCCGTAAAGGAGAACATAACAAAAAGGTACCCATTATTATTGTTTCGGGATACAAGGATGATGTTAGCATTACTGAAGGATTTGAAGTGGGAGCAGATGACTATATCAAAAAACCTTTATCTCCAGCAGAACTGATTTCTAGGGTACGGCTTCGAATGCATGCTTAAGAAATACGCCTTGTCTTGTATATATTTTATGCTAGAGAAGTTTACGTCGCTTGGGAGAGTACAAAACATACGTACACAAAGGAAAGGTGCTACCATGTCGTCTTTTTCTAACCTTTTAGGGTGGTTTAGGCATATGTGTATGTTGGGTATGGGTGCCATGTTCTTGATGACAAAGACGGTCTACGGAAAAGAAAGATTGTTTTTAGTGAAAGACGGAAAAACGGATTACTCGATCTATGTAAATCGTGCTGACTCTCTAGCATTGCGCGCTGCGAAAATTGTACAACGATATACAAAAGAAAGCACTGGACAGGAGCTCTCTATCCGATCAGGACAAGCCTCCGGAAACGCTATTATTATAAAGCGCATTGACAATGATAGGTCGTCTGATCAGACCGTCAATTATACGCTTTACGTTGAAGGAGAGAACCTCCATATTCGAGGAGAGGGACTAGGGGTTGTTTATGCGGCTTACCGCTATGTGAGGGAAATAATTGGCGGTCGGAAGTGGTATACGGGAACAGAAAATACCTGGATCCCCATGCGCCGAGAATTACCTGTGAATATGGATTTTTACTTGTCAGCTAGACCAAGTTTTCGTTTCCGAGAAGTCTATTTCCCGGTTGAGCTAGACCGAGAATATTTAGATTGGTATGGGTTGCATAATTTAGAGGAGCTGTGGGGGTTATGGGGGCATACTTTTGATAAGATTCTTCCGGCAGAACTGTACTTTAAAAGTTACCCGACATACTACGCTTATTATCAGGGAAGGCGACAACCTATCCAACTTTGTCTTTCTAATGAAGCGGTATTTGAACATACCGTACGTTTTTTCAAAGAGAAAATTCAAGAGAATCCGCGGGCGACCTATTGGTCGATCGCTCCGAATGATGCCATCGGATATTGCACGTGCGGCTTATGTAAAGCGAAAAATGAGTATGACGGTGGTCCCCAAGGAGCTCTTATTCATTTTGTAAACCGTGTGGCTACAAGATTTCCAGAACAAAAATTTAGCACTTTAGCCTATTCACAGACTGCGAATGCGCCAACACATACACGTGTGGCGGATAATGTATATGTTATATTGAGTAACGCAGAGGCATTCAGAGGAAAGGAGATTTGTCGCGAACCTTCGGCTGAGAATTTTAGGAAACAATTAAGCGACTGGCAAGCCAAAAGTAAACATGTTTTTGTCTGGGACTACCTCACACAGTTTACAAGCTATTTAGCACCATTCCCGATTCAGGGCACGATGCAACCCAACTTGCATTATTTGCAATCAAGAAATGTGTAGGGTGTTTTTCTTCAAGGTGGCGGAAGTACCTATACCGACATGGCAGAGCTTAATGCTTATGTTTTGGCTCATTTGGTTTGGGATGTTGATTTATCAGAGGGCCATCTGACAAACGAATTTCTGGACGGCTACTACGGTAAAGCGTCACCGTTTGTCCGAGCGTACGTACACATGCGTCGGGACGCTTTGCCGTTACGCTCATCGGGACTTTCTATATATGGCAATCCAATCGATAATCGGAACGACTTTTTAAGCACAGCGGCAATGGATAGTTATAGCTCGCTGCTGGAAAAAGCTGAAACTTCGGTCGAGGGAGATAAAAAACTGGAAGAACGTATCCGAAGAATCGGTTTGGGACTCGACTATACCTATCTGCAACTGTGTCTATTTTTTGGATCACGTCAATATGGCGTCTTCGAAAAAATTGACGGTCATTGGATGGCTCGGCCGTATGTTGTTCAAAAAATTAAACAGCTTGTTTCCGATACGAAACAAATAGGAATGCGAGAACTCGCAGAAGTTGGCCCTTCCCCCGATGAATACTTGGCATCATGGGACAGCATACTAAACGGAGGGATACGAATTAACAAGGCAAATGATGCTGTGATATCTGTGAAGCACATGTTCGATCCGTCATTTCCTGCGAATGGCATCAGCGCGTTAACGGACAGTGTTCCTGGATACCTGGATTTTAGCTACAATTGGCTCATTTGGAACGGAAAACCTATGGATGCTACGGTTCGTCTACGTGAGAAAACGTATATTGACTCATTAGACGTTAATTTTCTGCAGGATGCCTGTCACTGGATATTTCCGCCAAAAGAAGTCCGTATGTTTGTCTCAACCGACGGCATCCATTTTAAAGAAATTTTTCGACATAAGACAAAAAAAATCGAGAAAGATGACAAGGTACGTAAAGTGCGATTCAACGTTTCGGTAAGGCGGGACATTCTGGCCGTACGTATTTACGCCGCTCCCCAAACCTCATTACCGCCTTGGCGTTTTGTCCCAAATAGACAGCCTCTGCTTGCGTGTGATGAGATCTGGCTTGAATAAAAAGCCTTGAATAGTACTTTACGTCCGCCCCCACAATAGATACAAAAAATATTATTTCTACGAGTGTATATATGAAAAATCGTTAACTTAGGGCTAACTAATTAATAAACACACTTCTTATGGAAATCAAAACATCTTCTAAATTTATTGCTGAACTAATCGGTACGTTTGGTTTGGTTTTATTCGGTTGTGGTGCTGCGGTGGTAGCGGGCGTCGACACAATGGGCGGTTTATCTGGTCTGGGATTGCTCGGAATTTCCACGGCATTTGGTCTTTCAGTTGTTGTATTTGCCTACGCCATAGGTGGTATTTCCGGGTGCCATATCAATCCGGCGGTAACCATAGGGGTTCTCTTAGCAGGCAGAATGTCAGTCAAGGACGCATTAGTATACATTGTTGCCCAATGTTTAGGTGCTCTTTTAGGTGCGTTTGTTCTCCAACAGATTGTTAGTGGTCAGCTAGTTGGTTTTACACCGGGTGAATGGGCATTTGGTTCTAACGGTTGGGGCAAAGGCTATCAGAATGAATATGGAACAGCAGCAGCGTTTCTAACTGAGGCTGTTTTGACATTTATCTTTCTGTTCGTTATTCTGGCAACTACCTCTCATGTGGGAAATGGCACCATGGCCGGGTTGGCTATCGGTTTGACCTTGGTACTGATTCACCTCGTAGCTATTCCGATCACCGGAACATCAGTTAATCCAGCCCGCTCTTTAGGCCCGGCGCTTTTTGCTGGAGGACAGGCGCTTGCGCAGCTCTGGTTATTTGTTATGGCTCCCATTGTTGGGGCTGTGCTTGCCGCTGTTGCGTGGCGGGCGATAGCGCCCAGCACGAATTGAGAAATAGGAAAAGGCATGGCGTATTATCAGCCATGCCTTTTCCAAACCAAGCCAGTTTTGTATTTTGTAACTCCTGTACCTTTTTACGACTTTTTACGTTCGAATTTTCATACTTTACTTCTTAAAATACTTATCTTCGTGCAATGGATAATTTTATTGTTTCAGCCCGGAAATATCGCCCAATAACCTTTGATTCTGTCGTAGGCCAACAGCATATTACCAGTACGCTTAAAAACGCGATCCACAACAGTCAGTTAGCACAAGCCTTTTTGTTTTGTGGTCCACGAGGGGTGGGAAAAACTACCTGCGCACGGATTTTAGCAAAAACAATAAACTGTGAAAAGATCAATGAACAGGTTGAAGCGTGTGGTACCTGTGAGAGCTGTAAATCCTTCCAGAACGGAAATTCTTTTAGTATTCACGAGTTAGATGCGGCGTCCAATAATTCGGTGGACGATATCCGTAGCCTCATCGAACAGGTGCGAATTCCGCCTCAGGCAGGAAAATACAAAATTTATATTATTGACGAGGTGCATATGTTGTCTCAAGCAGCATTTAACGCGTTTCTTAAGACTTTGGAAGAACCTCCTTCTTATGCTATTTTTATCTTGGCGACCACGGAAAAGCATAAGATTCTACCAACGATTCTTTCCCGTTGTCAAATTTTTGATTTTAATAGGATTAAAGTAGAAGATATGGCTGCGCATTTGGCCTCTATCGCTGATAAGGAACAAGTGGCGTTTGAGTCGGATGGCCTTCATATTATTGCACAAAAGGCCGACGGCGGTCTTCGCGACGCGTTGTCTATGTTCGATCAGATTGTGAGTTTTTCCAATAAGAACATTTCCTATCAGGCAGTCATTGATAATCTTAATATTTTAGATTACGATTACTATTTTCAGCTGATGGACAACATTGCGAGCGAGAACGCAGCGCAGGCTTTGTTGACTTTTGACAAGGTGCTAAACAATGGATTCGACGGAGGACATTTCATTAGCGGTTTGGCCACTCACATTCGTAATTTGCTCGTTTCAAAGGAGCCCTCTACGTTGAAGTTGCTGGAAGTGAGTGACAATATCAAGCGGAAATATTTAGAACAGTCTCAAGCATTGAGCTCGGGTTTATTGTTGTCCGCATTAAATATTGCCAATCAGTGTGAGATCAATTATAAAAATAGTAAAAACCAACGTCTTCAAGTAGAATTAGCCCTTCTGAAGATGTGTCATATTGCTGCCGCAATTTTGCTCAATAAACAGGGGAGTTTTGTGTCCTCAGCATCGCCTGAGGAAAAAAAAAAACTTCCTGAGCAACTTATAAATAAGCCCGTCTCTTTCACTCCATCGGCTCTCTCTTCAGCCCCAACGGCTGTGGCTCCCGCTACGGTAGCATCTCGGACGCAAGAAGCTAGATTTTCAACAGCATCGAGTAGTAATTCGTCCTCAGAAGAGAGCGTAACTGTACCACTCAAAAAAGGGTGGGGAAAGGTGACCTCCTCGGTTCAGGTTCCCAATCTAAATACCATTTTTGAAGACAAGTCAGAAGAGGAGTCGGACGAGCCTGATTTAGTACAGGGTAACGAATTCCGGGAGGTGACCTTGAATGCATTCCTATCCAAGTGGAATGTCTTTGCAGATAGTTTGAAGCAAACGAGCCGTATAACGTTGTATACGATTATGACAGCAAACATGCCCCGTCTTAACGGCACTGTTATTGAAATTGACGTAGAAAATGGCGTTCAAATGGATGAATTGAAGCTCGGAAAGATCGATATTTTGAATTTTTTGCGTGTAGAGCTCAATAATTTTGCGCTCGATATTAAAGGAGTTCAGGTGGAGATGACCCGATCGCGCAAGCCCTACACATCGCAAGAGAAGTATCAGGCAATGTTGTCTAAAAATCCAGCGCTAGAAACACTTCGTAAGGCATTTAATCTAGGGCTGAGTTAATCCTAACAGTGTGAAACATATACCTTTGTTTCTTTGTTAAATCCTTCAGTTTTTTCTTATCTTTGCAGACCAAAGTTTGAAAGTATTGGGGAGGGAAGCCCATGTCTTTTTTTCTAAAAGTGCTTGTGTTTTGATTCCAGTTTGTTTTCGCAAATGATCTTATTTCACTCGATTTAGGAGCATTGGAGACAATGGTGATTGAAAAGACCAAAGCTTTTAATTTATAACTTTATACGTTTCATCATGCAAAACTTTCAGCGAAGAGAAAGAGGAGAGAAAAGAGAATCTAATCAAATGGTATTTGGAATCAGGGCGGTTATTGAGGCAATCGATAGTGGGAAAGAAATTGAGTCGTTGTTTGTTCAGCGCGGGTTGAGCGGAAGTTTGTTTTTGGAATTAAAAACGCTGTTGAAAGAACATGGCATTGGTTTTCAGCAGGTTCCAATTGAGAAATTAAATCGCATCACGCGCAAAAACCATCAAGGCGTGATTGCAGTAATCTCCCCGATAATTTATCAGAATATTGAAGATCTCTTGCCTGCTATTTATGAAAAAGGAGAAACTCCTTTCCTATTGATGTTGGATGGGGTGACCGATGTGCGCAATATGGGAGCTATCGCCCGGACTGCTGAGTGTGCAGGCGTTCATGCTATTATCGTACCACGTAAGGGCTCCGCGGAAATAAATCCGGATGCCATAAAGACGTCGGCAGGAGCTTTGTATAAAATTCCGGTATGTCGTCAGGATTCTTTGGGGCGTACTGGACGATTTCTAATCGACTCCGGTATACAATTGGTGGTGAGCACCGAAAAAACCAAGGAATCGATTTATAATGTAGATTATACAGTCCCAACTTGTGTAATTATGGGGGCGGAGGATGTTGGCGTATCAGATGAACTGATTCGGATAGCAGATAAGCTGGCTAAAATACCGATGTTTGGTGAGATCGAATCGTTAAACGTATCGGTATCTGCCGGTGTGGTTATCTACGAGGCTATTCGTCAACGAGCTAAAATTGGTTAAGTACCTTGAAGAAACAGATTCATAGGCAATTACGTGTTTATCGCTATGTCTTTTACCGAGAGACATTAGTAGATCCGCGGGAGCATTTTTGGTCGTTTGTCGGTGCCTTTTCGGGAATTTTTATCATCGCTTTTATTCAATCTCTCAGTCTGTCCAATATGGAGAATATTTTTCTTATTGGATCATTTGGAGCGTCTTCCGTGTTGGTGTATGGAGCTATTCAGAGCCCATTGGCGCAACCGAGAAATTTGATCGGTGGTCATGTTGTATCGGCATTAGCGGGTGTGACGGTCGCTAAGCTTCTACCAGACATCATTTGGTTGACTGCACCGCTAGCGGTTGCTCTGTCGATCGTTTGCATGCAGGTGACGCGGACCTTGCACCCCCCTGGCGGCGCTACAGCTTTAATAGCCGTGAGTAGCGGTACAAAGATCGCTTCTTTAGGCTATTGGTATGTATTAAGTCCTGTGCTGTCAGGCTGTATTATCCTTTTTGCAGTTGCCCTTATTTTTAATAATATAACTAGGAAGAGGCACTATCCCGTAAAAGGTTCTCGATTGCGCCGTTCACGAAGACAGCATCTAAGAAGACGATTCGTCTAATAAGATCAGCGACTGTCGATGTACGCGAATGAAGCGAAAGGATCCTGGATAGTCGATCGGGAGAGCCTGATGAATTGAATGCTGTGTACTAGTTGTACATTTGTTCAAATTCGTGTTGGTATTTCTTCATAATTTCTCTTCGTTTCATTTTTAGCGTGGGTGTCAGCGCTCCGTTTTCTATCGTAAACTCTTGAGGTAGAATAGTGATTTTTTTGATCTGTTCCCAATTTCCAAAATGTTTGTTTGCAAGTTTTACTTCTTGGTTGATGCGCTTGTAAATGGCAGGACTATATAGAAATTGTTGTTTGGGTAGATCCACTACGGTTGGTGCGTTTTCCCGCGCCCACTCCTTTAAAGATGCATAATTTGGAACGATAAAGGCGCTCGCATATTTCATACTCTCGCCTACCACCATAGCTTGTTCGATAAAGGCTGACTCGACCAATTTCGTTTCTATAGGTTGTGGAACAATATATTTGCCCCCGGAGATTTTAAACATCTCCTTTTTACGATCAATAATCTTTAGATAATCGTTGTTTATCCATTTGCCGATATCGCCAGTGTAAAGCCAACCATCTTTTAAAACTTCTGCGGTAGCTTCGGGGTTGTTGTAATAACCGGCCATGACATTGGAACCTTTGACCAAGATTTCTCCGTCGGAAGCCAGTTTTATTTCTACACCCTTTACCGCATTTCCAACTGTTCCTACGCGAACCCCTCGGTTATAAAAGTTGACAGCGATCAAGGGCGAGGCTTCGGTAAGGCCGTAGCCCTCATATATGGGGTTACGTGCAGCCAATAGTACGCGGATGATTCGGGGTTGTAAGGACGCACTTCCTGAAACAACGGTTACTAGATTTCCACCAAGTGCCGCGTGAAACTTATTTAAAATCAAACGCCGCGCAATGGAAAGTTTTTGTTTGTAGAAAAAGCCATTTGTTTCTCCTGTTGGGTCGAATTGTTCCGCAAGTGTTATTGCCCAATCAAATAGCTTCTTCTTGAAGTCTGGAAGGTTGCTCCCAGTTTTCATAATGTTTTCGAATAACTTTTCCATGATACGGGGCACGGCAGTCATAATATGCGGTTTGACATCTTTGATATTCTGTCCGATATGCTCCAGCCCTTCTGCGATATACACTGTTATGCCAATATAGAAATAGGTATAAATGACCATACGTTCATAAGCATGGCATGGTGGGAGGAAAGTCAAGGCCTTGCTGTTTGTCTGTAGGGGAGTAACTTCCCTTGCGGCAAATACGCAACTTAATAAATTCAAGTGGGTCAACATAACCCCTTTTGGTTTGCCTGTCGTTCCGGAAGTATAAATAAGTGTTGCGAGATCATGTGCCTGTACTGCATCCCGAAGATCATCGAGTTGCGAGTTGCTTACTGCACGACCAAGATCTGCCAATTCCTTCCAATGGCGCGACTCAGCAAATTTGTTTATGGCGAAGACATACTTCAAGGAATAGATAGAATCTACCAAGTTGCAAATACGTTGGTAGAGCGTTTTGTCACTCGCAATACACAAGCGTATTTCAGCATCATTGAAAATGAATTGATAATCAGCGTCGGTAATGTTTGGATACACGGCAACGGTTACCGCACCAATCTGTTGGATAGCAAAGTCAACGACATGCCATTCATAACGGCTTTCTGCAACTAATCCAACTTTATCTCCGGGTTTTACGTCTAAAGCGATCAAGCCTTTAGAGATCGCACATACTTCTTCTAGAAAATCTCGAGACGACACCATTTGCCATTGTCCTGCAGACTTATAAGCGAACATAGGGAGATCAGGGAAGGATAAAATTTGTCGGTAGGCTAGATCGAATACTCTCTTGGGATTGTCCATGTTTAACGTCGGATTTATGAGTTCCATTTTTTGTCTAAGAATAACCTCTTTCGGTGAAAAAAGTTTAGCAGGAATCTAATGCTTTTTCAGATAATGAACGTTGAGAAAAAAATAGGAATTTTTATGCATTTGCTACCAGTTAGAATAATAAAAAACCAGATATTCGTTAGAATATCTGGCCTTTCAATTTTAAAAAAAAGATTAATACTTAGAGCGAGATGCCTGTCTTTTGCCAGAGAAATCTCTGAATCCACCTGATTCTCTTCTGTCTCTTCCGTTTCTTCTGTCCTTACGGTCTCTATCACCGCTTCGACTACTACGATCTCCTCCGCGAGAGCGAGAATTGCGACCTTCAGAACGGCCTCCTCCATCTCCGGATACTTCGATCCGGACTTGGCGCCCGTTGAAATCTACTCCTTTAAAACCATCGAAAACTTTGTTGACTTCAGCATCTTCCACTTCAAAGAAGGTAAACACGCCCTTTAAGTCGATTTTTCCAATTGATTTTCCCGAAATTTTAGCGGTGTTACAAATGAAGCCAAGCATATCGCCTCGGCTAAATTCGTCTACTGAACCTAAGTTCATGAATAAACGCGTATAGCCTCTTGATGAAGATCTATCTCTGCGTTCACCACGTTCTCTGTCACTGTCTCTTTTTCCTTCGCGTGCTTCGATATTAAGGTCAGGAGCGTTTTGATAATAATCTAAGAAGCGGTTAAATTCGAGAGATGCAAATCTCTTGATAATATCTTCTTTAGACAAATCGTTCATGCTTTCCATGATTGACGGCAAGAACGGGGTGATCTGTTCTTCATTGATATCCACATTATGCACTTTGTCGATCATAGCAAAAAGTTGTTTCTCACAAACTTCTGTTCCTTGCGGTACCTGCTTCTTCTCGAAAGCCTTGCCGATGATTTTTTCGATGTGGCGAATCTTACTCAGTTCTTTCACATTTACCAGTGAAAGCGAGATACCAGTTTTTCCAGCACGTGCCGTACGACCTGAGCGGTGGGTGTAGTTCTCTACTTCATCGGGTAACGAGAAGTTGATCACGTGTGTTACATCGTTAACGTCTATTCCACGTGCAGCAACATCGGTAGCAATTAAAAGCTGCAGATTACGTTCTCGGTAACGTTTCATGACCTTGTCCCGTTGTTGTTGAGAGAGGTCTCCGTGAAGAGAATCGGCATTGTAGCCGTCCTTCACAAGGGCTTCTGCAATTTCTTGGGTCTCGATCTTCGTGCGGCAAAATACAATACCGAAAATTTCAGGATAGTAATCTACTATACGTTTGAACGCCGCGTATTTATCTTTAGCCTTAATTAAATAGTAATGGTGTTCAATGTTTGCATTTCCTGTGTTTTTTGTTCCAACTGTCAACTCAAAAGGGTTGTTCATATAGTTTTGTGCTATACGACGCACTTCTTTCGGCATGGTCGCTGAAAACAACCAGGTTTTTTTTGAGTCAGGAGTCTCCGAAAGAATATTGTTTATATCCTCTTGGAATCCCATATTTAACATTTCGTCTGCCTCGTCTAACACAACATATTTCACGTTGGAGAAGTCGATAGCATTTCTGCCGATAATGTCTAACATACGTCCCGGAGTGGCAACAACAATTTGGACACCACGACGGATTTGGCGCAATTGGTCAGAAATATTTGCGCCACCATATACGGCAACAACATGTACGTTGTCAATGTATTTAGCAAATTTTTCTAAATCTTTTGCGATTTGCAGACACAATTCACGCGTAGGACATAAAACTAACGCTTGTGGATGCTTGTGAGAAAAGTCAATTAACTCTAATAATGGAAGACCAAATGCCGCGGTCTTTCCTGTGCCGGTTTGGGCTAATCCGACAAAATCGTCGTTACCAGTCAGTAATACAGGAATGGCTTTTTCCTGGATGGGAGATGGTTTTTCAAAACCTATCTCAGCGATGGCATTAACAACTTCATGACGGATTCCCAAGTCTAAAAATGGGTTCATGAAATAAAATATACAATAGGCTCTATTGCCTAAGGCGGTGCAAAGATAATGATGTTTTTTTATAAAAAAAAATATTTAACCTTTTAATTTTCAAATATTTAAAAATTACCCAAATGTAAACCAGAAAAAAAGCCACTCTAAAATAGAGTGCCCCCAGAAAGTGTCTAACTTTTTGGGGGCATTGTAGAATAGGCAGCTTTTTTATAAAATTATACGGCCAGCGCAAAAATATAACGCCCTCAAGCTCCTAATATAAGGTGAATTCCACGCGGCGATTTATCTGGCGTCCTTCTGCTGTAGCATTGGATGCGATTGGTTGTGTTGGCCCATATCCTGTCGCCTCAATGCGCGACGCATTTGCGCCTTTCGACACGAGATACGCTTTTACCGCTTCAGCGCGTTCTTTAGATAAGCGCATGTTTGTTTGCATAGACCCTGTGTTGTCAGTATGCCCAGCTAATTTTAAACTAAAATTCTTTTCTATCAATAAGGTTGCCACGCGGTTGAGCGACGGGAATGAAGATGAACGGATGGTTGATTTGCCTAAATCAAACTCCAAATTCTTGATAGCTTCATCCACAACTTTTTTGTCTTCTTCGGTAACAACGATCTTTTCTATAACCTTGGTTTCGTTTTTCAGTTCCGGAAGCGGACATCCTGAACCGTCTACCTTGACGCCTGCTGGTGTATTTGGACATTTATCATATTTGTTTGCTACACCATCTCCGTCATCATCTTTTAAGTCATTAGTTAAGGATTCCATTTGGGATTTCAGTTCGTTGTTAGCGGCAACGAGGCGATCGCGTTCTGCCTTCATTTCATCGTACTTAGCAGTGTAATCGTTTACCAGCGTCGCAACTGGGTTCGAGTTGTTCAATGCTGGTTTCGTCCCGCTTCCGAGTGCAATCTCTAGACCGGCGTGTGCATAGGAGAACAGGTCGTTTTTAAACGTGCCTCCTGTCTGTCCGTTAAAATCTTGATTCGCCCAGTTTAATTGGTACCCAAGGTCTAGGTTGATACCTTTCGCTACCGCGAACTTGAATCCGAAATCTACAGGTACATACAATTTAGTCTGTTTCTCAGCCGTTGTATTTGTTCCATCCTGGGTCGTCGTCGTCTCAAAATTCATTGCTCCTAAACCGATAGCAGCATAAGGTTTAACGATACTGTTAAAGAATCTCCAGTTGGTATTTGCCATGGTCCACTCTCCAGAAAGTGCGCCCGACCAAGGCATCTTCGTTTCGAAAGACGATATCTGTTCGGAGGAAGCACTTTCGTTTGTGCCGCCAACCTTTCCGCCTAAATACTGTGCTTTAATTCCAAATGAAGGTGAAATTTGTTTTTTTATGTACGCGCTATATCCCACGTTATGTTCGAGCTTATCAAAACCGTCGCGGTTAAAACCAAAAATGTTGGATTGATTCAATACACCTGCATTGATACCGACAGACCATGTACGATATTGTGTAGGTGATCCAAATGGAGTAGTGCCTTCGATTGTTGTGTTGTTTTGTGCTTGGGCAATGGATATGCTGCCAATTACACCTGCTAAGCCTAAAAAGCCTACTTTTTTAACGTTAAAGTTTCCCATAAAAATATGTGTTAATCTTTTGATTATATACAAAAGAGCCTACGCAATTGTTTTGCCAAAAGTGATCCGCCGTTCTCTTTTGTATTCCTCGTTTTGGTATTTGTCGTCTTTCTGCTACAATTGGGAGGTTTTCAAGTGAAAAAGGGACGGATGGCATGTTTGCCCCAGCGAGAGAATGCAAAAATACGCCTCTCGGTAATGGTTAACCAAGAAGCATATAACAGTTATGTATCTGCGAAACTAAAAGCTACGATTGGGCGTGAACGCGCGCAAAAAATGTCGGCACCGACAGGTTATATGCCATTTTTCGAACAATATTCTCTTCGAGGAATTTTCTAAAAATGCTTTTTCTACTTTTTGTGATAAGAAGTAGGTCGATCTGCTCATCAATCAGTACGCTGTGGATTGCATGGGAGAGGTTTTCTGCTGCTCGGTTGTAAAGAGCTTGAGACTTTACAGTATACGAAATGTTTTGGATGTTTGTCCTGTCAATGATTTCCTGAATCCAAGACTTGAATTGTCCATCAATGACACGGATGTCTCGGTCATCCTTGTTTACGTGTATTAAATACAGCTCGAAATCCTTGCCAATAAGGTTGATAGCTTGTAGGAGAACTTCGATTTCTCCTTCTTTAAAATTACATAACAACCCGACACGGTCTTTTTTATATTGTGCCTTTTCTTTTGGGATACCTAACACGGGGGTTTTCGTATTGAGAATGACGTCGTACGTATTACTACCCAAAAAGATGGCCTCCAATCCAGATGATCCCTTGGTTCCCATAATGACGGCATCGTAAGCGAAAGAGGCGGTGACTTTACTGACTTCTTCAAATAAATTGCCCTCCTTAAAAATTTCGTGACAAACTATAGCAGGAAACTTCACGCGGATAGATTCCTTCAATTTATCCATTTCCTTTTTAGCAATCTCTACCTGAGGATCGACTAAGTCGGGATGGATCTGTCTGTTTACATACACGTTTGAGTGATTGGTAAATATGTGGACCATGTCCAATTCTTGTCCATTGTTATTGGTTGCAATTACTTGGCAGGCATAGTCGACTGCACGTTGCGAGTATTCTGAAAAGTCAACGGGTACTAATATTTTTTTCATGATCGTTGTGTTTAGATAGTTTTTCCAAAAAATGCCGGTTTTTGAAGCTCAAGGGCCATGGCTTTCGACACCGACGGTGTAAATAATCGCTCAAAGAATGTCTTTCTGCTTCTGGAAATCAGGATCAGATCAATGTTGTTTTCTGCAATAAGTTTACTTATGACTTCTGAAACGCTATCCAATTCTTTGTCGTCCTTCACTGTGGGCGCTGTGCAAATCTGCGTTTCACGAACCGCAGAAAATTCACGGATATTAAACACCCAAGATTCCAATCGGCTATTGACCGTTTCTATGTCTTCTGTATCTTTGTATACGTGGATTAGATCGACGTGTACATCTTGTTTAAAGATATGTAAGAATTCCTGAAGAGTAATTAGTTCCTCCTGCTTGAAATTCGTCAACAAACCAACTCTTGTCAATTCGTTAGGTAGCGATTTGTTGGGTACAGCAATTACCGGTATGGGGGATTTTGCGGCGATAGCAGCTGTATTGCTGCCCCAAAAAATGTTTTTATCTCCTGTTGCCCCGGTTGTACCCATGATGATGGCAATATACTCCTCACGTTTTGCCTCTTTCGGGAGAACCTCTTCTAACAATCCGCGGTCATTATGGTATGAAATCAGTAGTTCAGGGTATAAGGCTTGAAGTTTTCCTGCCCAGTCCTTTATAGTCAAGTCGGCTTTGAGGATATCAGAATGTTCGGATTCTTCCGTAAGTTCAGCTTCATCGAAACCAGAAGAGCGCGCGGTGTAATAATGTACAATATGTAAGCTGAATTTCTGTTTCATACCTAGTTCCGCTGCGTATGTCGCCGCTAAAAAGGCATTATCTGAGAAATCAGTTGGTACTAGAAGTTTCTTCATAAAAATGCTTGGGTTTCTGTATAAAAGTACGAATAATATATGGTAATAGAATCGGTTTCCTGAACATTTTGTCAGATTGCACGATGCAGCATTGTTGTCAAGATTGCGCGTTGTGAGAGCGATCATTTTTGACTAAATTTGCATCTTAAAATAGAATAAGAACATTCCATGACCAGTAAAGAAATTCGTGCCGCTTTTTTAGATTTTTTTAAAAGCAAATCCCATCAAATAGTGCCTTCAGCGCCAGTAGTTGTTAAGAACGATCCCACGCTGATGTTCACCAACGCGGGGATGAACCAGTTTAAAGAACTGTTTTTAGGCGAGGCGCAACCTAAATTTCCTCGCGTGGCAGACACTCAGCGTTGCTTGCGTGTCTCGGGAAAACATAATGATTTGGAAGAAGTCGGAATCGATACCTATCATCATACATTATTTGAGATGTTGGGAAATTGGTCGTTTGGCGACTACTTTAAGAGGGAAGCTATTTCATGGGCATGGGAACTTTTGACGCAAGTTTATAAGCTGGATAAGGATCGTTTATATGTGACTATATTTGAAGGTGATCCGGCAGAAGAGCTCGCGCGCGACACCGAAGCTCAAGACTTATGGAGGAGTTTTATCGCCGAAGATAGGATTTTGTTAGGAAACAAGAAGGATAATTTTTGGGAAATGGGCGAAACGGGACCATGTGGGCCTTGTTCCGAAATCCATTACGACATGCGATCGGAAGCAGATCGTTTGGCTCTACCCGGACAGGAACTGGTCAATGCTGATCATCCGCAAGTAATCGAAATTTGGAACTTGGTATTCATGCAATTCAATCGTCTGAAAAGCGGTAAACTGGAAACTCTACCCGCGAAACATGTGGATACAGGTATGGGTTTCGAGCGGTTAGTTCGGGCTATACAGGGTAAAACGTCAAATTATGATACTGATGTCTTTCAACCGATTATACAGTATATAGCTGAACGATCTGGGATAGCCTATGGGGCCGAAGAGAAGTCGGATATCGCCATGCGTGTACTTGCTGATCATATTCGCGCCGTCGGTTTTGCTATTGCAGACGGTCAACTGCCGTCCAATAATAAAGCCGGTTATGTCATCCGTCGAATTTTGCGTCGCGCCGTGCGTTACGCCTACACTTTCCTAGGGTTTAAAACTCCATTTATCAACGAATTGGTTCCCTTATTAGCAGAGCAATTTGCTGGTGTGTTCGACGAGTTGATTCAGCAACAGAACTTTGTTCAGAAGGTAGTATTGGAAGAAGAGGTTTCGTTTTTACGAACATTGACTACAGGTATTCAGCGGTTCGAGAATTATGTGACAGGTCACACACAGATTGATGGAGATTTTGCCTTTGAGCTCTTTGATACCTATGGCTTTCCAATAGATTTGACCGACTTGTTATCTCGCGAAAAAGGATTAACTGTCGATATGACGGGGTTTCAGGCTGCCCTGCAGTTACAAAAGGAGCGTTCACGTGCGGCAACAGCGATTGATACCGGGGATTGGGTCGTTGTAAATGATGAAGAAGAATCGACGTTTGTCGGGTATGATTACCTCGAGGCGCAAACAAAAATTCTTAAATACAGAAAGGTGTCTGCCAAAGGAAAGGATCAGTACCAACTTGTTTTATCCGTAACACCTTTCTACCCGGAGGGAGGTGGGCAGATCGGTGATTCTGGTTTATTGATATCAGAGACCAATGAGAAGATATGTATAGCGGATACTAAGAAAGAAAACGGGCTCATTGTACATTTTGTGAATGAGTTACCTTCGGTGTTAGAAGGTGACTTTAAAGCTTTGGTTGACCAAAACAGGCGCTTCGATATCGAAAACAACCATTCGGCAACGCATTTGCTTCATTCGGCATTGAAGCATGTGCTTGGAGATCATGTTAATCAAAAAGGATCGTTGGTAACGTGTGATCTATTGCGTTTTGACGTATCTCATTTCGCAAAGATCTCGTACGAGGAAATTAAACAAATTGAAGATATAGTAAACGGCAAGATCCGGGAGAATATCGTACTGAAAGAAGAACGAATGGTTCCTTTCCAAGAGGCGTTGGATAGCGGAGTTACGGCACTGTTCGGTGAAAAGTATGGAGATTATGTGCGAGTAATCACTTTTGATGATACTTTTTCGAAGGAGTTGTGCGGAGGAACACACGTGCGATCGACCGGACAGATTGGCTTCTTTAAGATTACGTCGGAGTCGGCTGTAGCGGCAGGAGTCAGACGGATTGAAGCTATCACAGGTACGCAGGCGTATGCGGCGATTCGTGAACAGTTCGAGCTCGTCAATAACATACGAGATTTGATGAACAATCCGAGAGATTTTGTCTCTTCCGTTTCCAAATTGATCGATGAAAATAATGATCTGAGAAAAGAGATCGAGAGTCATATTCATCAACGATCGTTAGCGCTTAAAAATGAATTGATAACAAAATTCGAAACCTTGAATGGCGTAAATTTCTTAGCGACTCAGGTTGATCTGCCAAATGTTGATGCGGTGAAGACGCTGGCTTATGCCCTAAAAGGTGGGATTGAGAATATTTTTTTAGTTCTTGGAGCAGATTTTGAAGGAAAACCAAGTTTAACCGTTGCAATCTCGGACGATCTGGCGAAATCTAAAGGCTGGAATGCAGGCGCTATTGTTAAAGAATTAGCGAAAGACATTCAAGGCGGGGGGGGCGGCCAACCATTTTTTGCAACTGCTGGAGGTAAGTTTAGTCCCGGTTTGTCAAAAGCCATAGATAGAGCAAAAGATTTTTTAAAATAACATATATGGCTATGCACCATTTGGTGTATAGCCATCATTTGTAATAAACGTAATTGCATGTTGGAGATGTTTATACAGGACTATTAGCCAATATGCGTAAATAAATAGGAGATGAGAAAAGCTATCGGTATTTTAGGTTGTTTAAGTTTGTTGTTTATTGGTGCTTGTTCCAAGAAGGATGTGATTTTGGTCTCCGGACGGATTGATAACCCAGGAAACGTGAAAGTCGTCGCGTTTTATGAGGGCGATCGGAAATTAGATTCTGTTTTTTTAGCGGATGGTAACCAATTTAAATTTGAACGTGAGGCTACACAACCGCGTTTGCTGTCTATCGCAATCGGGAATAATAAGTATCCGGTGATTCTTAGCCCAGGCGAACCCCTTTCGTTTACAGCAGATATGCATCGCCCCGAGGAATATAGCGTAGAAGGGTCTCCATTAACCGCAGCTTTGAAGGAATTTGCTCCGCACAAAAGAAGGAAGGAATTTGTCCAGGACTCATTACAAGCCGCCTTTACAAAAGTGACCTCTGGTAAGTCTGCGGAAGAGATAGAACGTCTTCGTTTTGACTATCTGACGGCGTTCAAGTCTAAATTGGCTGCGTATACTACCCAGGCCGTTCAGTTTGCCGATAAACATAAAGATAACTTGGCCGGGTTTTATGCGATCAGCACATTGGATCCAGAAGTTGCCGAATCAGAGATTATTCGATATGCAGAGGAAATCGCTGGTCAATTTGCAGACAACCGATATGTTTCCCAATTTAAGGAAGAGGCAAAGAAACTAAAGCGACTAGCTGTAGGCCAGCCGGCGCCGGAGATTGAATCGTTTACGCCAACAAATCAACCAGTCAAATTATCAGATTTTAGGGGGAAGTATACATTGGTTGATTTTTGGGCATCTTGGTGTGCACCGTGTAGGCAGGAAAATCCGAATATTTTAAAGCAGTATCATGCATTCAAGGAGAAAGGTTTTACAGTTTTAGGAGTATCTTTGGACAACAATCCCGGCAGTTGGATGCGTGCGATAAAAGATGATCAATTGGAGTGGACGCAGGTTTCCGATTTACAAGCATGGAGTTCGCCACTAATCATCAGTTATCGTATTAAAGCGATACCGACATCCTATCTTGTCGACCCTAGCGGAAATATTTTAGCGAAAAATTTACGTGGAAAAGAATTGGAAGCTTTTCTGCAAAAAACACTACACTAAAAATATATGTTTAACTAGTGTTAAGTGTTAACAATTTAATAACACTACATTAACTTTATTTTACCATTTAGTACATAATTTAGCAAAAAAACTACAAATGAGCGTCAATCAAAAAATACTAGTGGTAGATGATGAACACGATATCGTCGATTTGATTTCCTATAATCTAACCAAAGAAGGTTATCAAGTTTATCAAGCTCACAACGGTAAAGAGGGGATAGAGATGGCCAAACAGGTGAATCCGGATCTCATTATACTGGACGTGATGATGCCGGAGATGGACGGTATTGAAGCTTGTCGTTTGATGCGTTCTATGCCTGAGTTCAAACATACGTTTATGGTTTTCCTTACGGCTCGCAGTGAAGAGTATTCCGAGATTGCAGGTTTTAATGTAGGTGCGGATGACTATATCGCGAAGCCCATCAAGCCACGTGCTTTGATGAGTAGAATAAACGCGATACTTCGTCGAAATAGTGCAGAAACGGAAATCAGCAATGGTGATAAGTTGGAAATCATGGATCTAGTTATTGATAGAGATTCTTTTTTGGTATATCGCGATACTGACAAGATAACATTGGCGAAAAAGGAATTTGAACTTTTGTATCTTTTGGCCTCCAAACCAAATAAAGTCTTCACGAGAGAGCAGATTTTAAAAGCTATTTGGGAAGATTCGGTAGTCGTTACGAACCGGACTATTGATGTACATATACGGAAGTTGCGCGAGAAAATCGGAGAAAACTACGTTGCTACGGTAAAAGGTGTGGGTTACAAGTTTGAGCTTAATTGAGATGTTTACAGGAACTGAGATAAATAGGCAAGTCATTTGACTTGCTTTTTTTTCAAACATTTGATAATCATGTGTATATCTATTATTCTGGGCTTATTCGCCATTGTGTTTTTCTGTCCTGGTTGTGGTACGGTTTAAATCTTTTTCCAACCCTTTTCGGTCTCGTTGGTTTCGAAAGACGAGCCAAAAGATCAACAAGATGATGCCAAGGGCAACGGCTCCGATGATGATATAGTTAACTTCCATAGTTTCTATTCTAGATTTCAATAACTTACTCCGAGCTTGATCGGCTTAGCTGTCAGAGACGAGACTTTATCAATATTTTTTTAAAGATATACATAAACACGTACTCATTTATCAAAAAAAAAGGCTTAACGAATAAATAATATTGGATCAATCAGAATTCATAGACTGAGCACGAAAAAAAATCTCTGCTTGAAACCTTTTTATGTTATGGAGCGTAAAACTATCTATCATTTAGTTTGATGGGACGTAAGCGATACTCATTACACTTATATTGTGAATTATTAACCTTGCTAAAGGATGTATTGACGAATTGTATCTGGTGGGACCTATTGAACAAACCAAATAGCCATCCGACCACAAGAGAGTGTTCTGCCCATATTGTTTTTGTAAAATATTGCTATGTTTCTGCCCATCATGCCCCCATTTGATGTTCATGCCTTCTCGTAATAGGCTAGGACCATGGTATATCAAATCGATTTTCTTGATTCGCTATTGCAGGTTCATTTTTAAGTTGCTCCAATCAACGGAACCTTCATACGGAATGAGAGACAATAGAGAATAACCATTCTTCATTACTCAGTATTCAAAACCTAGAATATGCCTGAAAATTCAAAGTATGTTCGGATGTATTAAATGATACCATGGCCGAAAATTATGTCTGCAAAATGTCCGCGAAACTTTCGGCTTGAATTATTAAAACATCCGTGTCAAGGGTGTGTTTATGTCGTTCAAACAAGGTTTTACGAAAAAATGCGAGTCGTCACCGGCTCGCATTCTAGTAAAGTACCCAGCGCCGGAGTCGAACCGGCACATCCGAAGATATTGGTGTTTGAGACCAACGCGTCTACCAATTCCGCCAGCTGGGCAAGCTGTTTTTCCTTGTTGACGATGCAAATATAGAATATGTTTTAAGTAATCCCAAATATATTCTTGCTAAATTTATTGAAGTTGCTGATTCTTAACTTATTTATTTTAATTGGCGAGGAGGAAGCGCCGAAAAGCAGTGTTGTGGGTGGATTAACATAATTTAACGAACACCATTTAAACGTTTGGCGTCCGAATCAATCTATTGGCTGTAAAGGAACGTGACAATAAATCTTAAAACGTAAAAAATATGAGAAAGATACTAACATTAGCTGTTTTGGCTGCAGGTTTGAATTTAGTTTCATTTGGGCAAACAACATTGGATCCAGATCGTACAAACAGAGACAAACACCGACATGGTCGCCAGGCCAGCAGCAAGGAAAATCAGTCACCTGAGCAAATCGCTAAATTGCGAACCATCCGATTGGACAAAGAGTTGAAATTTACTGACACGCAACGTGAAAAAGTGTACTCGCTCCAGCTAGACCAGGCCAAACGTCAGAAGGCCTACAAGCAGGAGATGAAGAAATTACACGAAGCAAGGAGAGCGGAACAAAAGTCGGACATGAGTAAGTTGCATCAATTGCTTACCCCCGAACAACAAAAGTTAGCAAGGGAGAGATTTACACACCGCAAGGGAGAAAAGTTTATGCGTAAAAAGCGGGAGTTTAGGAAAGGTGGTTCTATGGATAATCAAAAGTCCCCTGAGGGTAAGTTAGAAGGCTAACAAAGCGTTAACAGTAACGGTCAAGTCTATTTCTAGATAGAAGGGAAAGGGGAGACTTCCCCTTTCTTTTTTTAAAGTTGTTTGATGATTTGCGCAATGAGTGGATATGTGTTTTCTTTAACCGATGTTAGTTCCCCTTTTCCCAACCAACGCGCATCGGTTATATCTTCTTCTGTCTGTGGAACAAGCTTTGGAGATTTATTAACGCCCATCTCGTACCAGTTGGTTTGTTTTAGGACTAATTTGCCACGCATTACATATGTATGATAGGTTGTTTGTACCTTCGGTCCCAAATAATTTATGCGAATACCGCACTCTTCTTCCACCTCTCGAACCGCAGCTTCTTTCATTTTTTCATTATCTTCAACTTTCCCTTTTGGAAGATCCCATTTTCCCAATCGATGTATAAACAAGTATTTTCCTTCGCCATTTTTCACCACGCCGCCAGCAGCTTTGATAATGTTGTTTTTTTGCAAAATGGATTTGAAAACCAGTTCAATATCCGGATGTACATATAAATACGTTAGGCCCTTGCTAGTCTTATTCTTGGATGCTTGGAAAAGTTTTTCTAGGTCAATATCTTGTAAACCAATTGTTTGAACAATAGATAGTTTCTTTGGTACGAAATCAGCTAAAATTAGCTGACATTCGTTCATATAAATTTTATAAATTTGTGCCATGAATAATTTAAATGAGGTTGAACAAAAAATTGCTGAATCTTTATTGCAAATTAAAGCAATAAAATTACAACCTAAAAACCCTTTTACATGGGCTTCGGGTTGGAAGTCTCCAATTTATTGTGATAATCGTATTACGCTATCACATCCATCTATCCGAACATATATTCGTCAGAAACTATCACAACTTATTCAGGAAGAATTTGGTACGGTAGAAATGGTTTCAGGGGTAGCGACAGCCGGAATTCCGCAAGGCGTTTTGGTTGCACAGGATCTAGGTTTGCCTTTTACCTACGTGCGGAGTAGTGCTAAAGATCATGGCCGACAAAATTTGATTGAAGGAGAAGTGATTAGCGGGCAACGAGTAGTTGTCGTGGAGGATCTGATTTCTACGGGGAAAAGTAGTTTACAAGCTGTTGAGGCCTTGCGTGCTGCAGGTTGTAATGTGGTGGGGCTTGTGTCGATTTTCACGTATGGATTTGAAGAGGCGGTGCAAAATTTTGCTCAAGCTAAATGTTCTTTCTTTAGTTTGTGCGATTATGATTCGTTAATCAAAGTTGCGGTGACGAACGGATACGTGCTGGAATCGGATGTGGCATTGTTAGAGCAATGGCGTAAAGATCCTTCAACTTGGACAAGTGAATAACTCCAAATGGTAAGGATATGACAATCATTCAAAATAGTGTTGATATACATAAGCCAATAGCGGAGGTCTATACATTTCTCGCTGACCTCAACAACCACGAGCAATTGATGCCTGATAATATTTATAATTGGACATCGACGGCAGATGAGGCGCGTTTCACGATTAAAAATATGGCTAAATTAGCGCTGAAAATTAGTCAACGAATCGAAAACAAAGAAATTGTATGCATACCGTCCGAAGAGGCGCCTTTTACGATCACATTGCGCTGGAGAGTTCTTGAAACATCTCCTAAGGTTACGCAGGCAACATTTGTCATTGAAGCTGAACTGAATATGATGATGAAGATGATGGCTGCAGGCCCTCTTCAAAAGTTGGTTGATCATCAAGTAAATAAGTTGCAAGAAACATTGGCGTAATCCGCTGTGGTGGCTTTTTTTAAGATGTCCCGGTCATTTGATCCGGGATTTTTCTTTTAAAGGATCGTACAAACTATTGGCATGTAGCGAGTTTAGTTTCTTTTAAGGCAACGATCAATCAGAGGCTGCCGTGAAGGGCGATTGTGAAAAAGATAACGAGGGGTCGTTCTTTAGGAAAAACCGTGAGATTAGTGTCATTAATTTGATGTGAACAAGAGAAGAATGAAAGAGTTTTGTATTTTTGTTTTTCGAGTTTAATCAAACATTGTTAAATGGAATTACAATTAAAACGCCCCTTGGCTTTTTTTGATTTGGAAACAACTGGGGTGAATATCTCTGTAGACCGTATTGTTGAACTTTCCATATTGAAGGTGTGGCCCGACGGGAAAGAAGAAGTCCTGACTACCCGGATCAATCCGGAAATGGCGATCCCGGCGGAATCATCTGTTTTCCATGGTATTTTTGACGAAGACGTTAAAGACCTTCTGCCGTTTAAGGATCGTGCATTGGAAATCAGAGATTTTATTGGCGACGCTGATCTTGCCGGCTACAATTCCAACAAATTTGATGTGCCGATGCTCATGGAAGAATTTTTACGTGCAGGAATTGACTTTTCGTTGGAAGGGCGTGCGTTTGTTGATGTGCAAAATATATTTCATCAAATGGAGCAGCGAACATTGAAGGCGGCGTATCGTTTTTATTGTGATGCTAACCTCGAAAACGCGCATACAGCAGAAGCAGACGTTCGGGCAACGTATGAGGTCTTAAAAGCGCAGCTTTCTAAATATGAGCATGCACTTTTTGAGGACAAACACGGTAACGTTTCCAAACCGGTGGTCAATGATGTGGAAGCACTACATAAATTTACCAACTTAAGTAATCCAGTTGATTTTGCGGGCCGTTTGGTTTACGATGAAGCAGGAGATCCTTGTATTAACTTCGGGAAGCATAAAGGAAAAAAAGTGACGGATGTCTTCGACGTAGAGCCCAGTTACTATGCCTGGATGCAGAATGGTGATTTTCCGTTGTACACCAAAAAGGTATTAGAAGGGATATGGAATACGCACCGAAATAAGAAAAAAGAGCAAAAAGATTCCCGGGTCGTAACAAAACGTGAGGCGAGCAGTAAAGAAAATCCTGCGAAGAAAATCGAGCAAGATCGTCCGATAACCACGGACATGCTAAAACAATTGCAAGGCAAATTTGGTAAATAAAATTTTAACTAATACACATGACAAATACGGAGGAATTAGAGCATTTACAGTGCGTAATCATTGGTTCAGGCCCTGCGGGATATACAGCTTCAATCTATGCTGCTCGAGCGGATCTGAAACCCGTAGTCTACACAGGGATCGTTCCAGGAGGACAGTTGACACAGACTACGGAAGTCGACAATTTTCCAGGCTATCCACAGGGTATTACCGGACCCATTATGATGGAGGATTTGAAAGCCCAAGCTGAGCGCTTTGGTACAGATGTTCGGTTTGGTTATGCGACAAAGGTGGACTTCTCTAAAGACGGAGGAACCCATAAGGTACAAATCGACGGGGCAAAGTGGATTACAGCGGAAACTGTAATTATTGCTACCGGAGCAACAGCAAAATGGCTTGGTTTACCATCAGAGGAAAAATATAATGGATTTGGGGTTTCCGCATGTGCGGTATGTGATGGGTTCTTTTTCAAAGGGCAGGATGTGGCGATTGTAGGTGCGGGTGACACGGCAGCCGAAGAAGCGACCTATCTTGCGAAATTATGTAGAAAAGTATATATGCTTGTCCGTAGAGACGAATTTCGTGCTTCTAAAGCGATGGTACATCGTGTAATGAACACCTCAAACATCGAAGTTCTTTACAATACAGAAACATTGGAAATTTTGGGTAATGAACAAGGTGTGCATGCTGTGAAGGTCTTAAACAATCGTAGCAATGAGGAAAAAACGCTGGATGTGACAGGTTTCTTCGTGGCTATTGGACACAAGCCTAACACCGAGTTGTTCCAAGGTGTTTTGGAAATGGATGAAACAGGATATCTTTTAACGAAAGCTGATAGTACAGCGACGAATGTACCGGGAGTATTTGCTTGTGGAGATGTGCAAGATCATATCTACCGCCAGGCGATCACAGCCGCTGGTACTGGATGCATGGCCGCACTCGAAGCAGAGCGTTACTTAGCGGCTAAACATAGTGGAGAATAACATGTTTTATTCTTTGTAGACAATAGATAAATGGAAACGGAATCTTGCGATAAGCTAGATTCCGTTTTTTTAAAGAGGGAGTCGAGCCGTTCATTCTATACCTATGTTCAATAGAATAAATGTGATATCAAATGACCTTATAGTATTGTAGTGCTTTCTCAATACCCTTGCTATCAACATCTGCCGTTACATAATCGGCGATTTCTTTTACTTCTGGATTTGCATTGCCCATAGCTACTCCGATCGCAACATGTTTTAACATCGTAATATCATTTCCTCCATCACCAAAGGCCATGGTCTGTTTAATATCCAGTCCGAAGTGTGCACAAAAAATATCTATACCCACTTGTTTACTTTGTCCTTTTGGGTTTACGTCCGCAAAGAGAGGCGTCCAGCGCGAAGCGAGGGAATTGGGCATAACTTTTTGCATAAATTCGCTCTCATCTTCGGGACCTAGAAAGATATTGGTTTGCAATACACTGGAAAGATCGACGTTGTCCACGTCCACAAGTGGTGGAACCGGCAGATTGAGATGCGCATACATACCTGCGATTTCCGGTGTTACATCGTGAATCGTGATCTTTTCTTCGGACATGAAGGAGAAGCTTAACGGATGGTCTTTCGCATAATTAAGTACGGCTTGAATATCGCGAGGATCAATAGCTTGCCTAAATAATACTTCACCCTCCCGGGTGACGCAATAACCGCCATTGAATGTGATGAATCCATCGAAATTTAGGTATTTGACATGGTCAATACTATTGATGGATCGTCCTGTCGAAACGATAACTTTTATTCCTCTTTCCTTTAGTTTCTTAATAGCCTCTTCGGTACTTTTAGGTACTTGATGTGTTTTGAAGCTCAATAACGTACCGTCGATGTCAAAAAAAACGGCTTTAATGGTGAAATCCTGCATAAAGCAAAAGTAACAAAGCGGAACAGAGTGGTCAACTTATTCTCGTGACATATTTGTAAAATTCTACAAAAGTTATGACACCTGTTCAAGGTGGCGTGAATGTCTTTCCGCATTTGCCTATATTTGCAGATATTTTGTTGCTATGGATCCGTATTTAAATTTTTTGAACCGTATTAATCAGTGTCTGAAGACGAAAACATTTGTTAAATTATCGCTTGGAAACTATAAGGGAACGGAAGCGGACCTCAAAAATATGTATGTGAAGCCGATATCGATTAAACGCGTCGAGAACCTGTCTTTTGTGTTCAGGTATAAAACAAAAGATATAACGAAGAATTATCCAGTGGATTACGGAATGGAGTTCTTAGTCAACTGCCTAGGTTCCAATGGATTTTGTGCCGCTACGTTGTTTACGCTCGAGGCAAATACAACCTTGCAATTGGGAAAAAAAGGCCAGTGGTATGAAAGAAACGAACCTCCGACTGTAAAGTCTTTACCTACCTATATGCATGATCGCCAAAAGATCCGCAAGCTGCCCGATACTGCAAGAACATATTTACAAGCTTTACGTATCAGTGATTCGAATGGCAAAATCTATAAGAATGCGCAAAACAAATGGAAGCAGATTAATCATTACCTGGAAATTTTAAGCGCAATGTTGGATGGGTTGCCCTCGAAGGAGAGACTTGAAGTGGTGGATATGGGAGCAGGAAAGGGTTACCTCACTTTTGCGTTATATGACTACCTGCAGCATTCCATAAAAGGAAGTGTCCATGTGACGGGGGTGGAATACCGGCAAGATCTGGTAGATTTTTGTAATGATATCGCTAAACAATCTGGATTTGAGGCCTTGTCTTTTACACAGGGAACCATCGAAGGTTATATACCAACTGGGCATCTCGATATGCTTATTGCACTGCACGCATGTGACACAGCTACGGATGACGCTATCGCCAAAGGTATTCAATATGGCGCGGAATTGATTGTGGTAGCTCCCTGTTGTCATAAACAGATCCGGAGAGAAATGGAGCAAGCTAGAACGAAAAACGAACTAGATTTCTTGCTTCAGCACGGAATCTTCATGGAACGCCAAGCAGAAATGTTGACGGATGGATTTCGTGCACTTATTATGGAATATTTCGGCTATCAGACTAAAGTATTTCAATTTATTGCCGACACGCATACGCCGAAGAACATACTTATTGTCGGTATAAAGAAGCCCTTACGTGTAGAAAAACAGCAAGAAATCCTTCAAAAGATCGCTACGAGTAAGGCTTATTTTGGTATTGGGTATCATCATTTAGAACGCCTGCTTACTATGAAGACGCTGCCGCAATGATGGACGCCAAGTTCGTCCGTTACGTCGCTAATTTTGTCAAGGCCTCATCCAGATTCTGGGCGAAATGAACCTGTTTTCCTGAATTGCACTCTCGAATGAAATCCGATAAACTGTCGGAAGAAATGTTCCTCCAATCGCCAACCAGTGTGATTCGCATTCGATAGTTCGTGAACTTTTGTAAAATCTCACCTGCTATTTTCGTTCTTAAATCAAAAAAATGCGTAGCGATATGGGTAGCATCCAAAATTAGGGCATCAAAGCCTTGGTAATATATATATCCTATAAAATCGGTGGCATCATCCACTGTTTGAAATAGAGTTTCCGTAGTATGTATTTGAGCTACGCGAAGTTGTCCAATTGTATGTTCGGTAATTTCCATGTAAATGCTTTAAGGCAATAATACGGATATTTACCTGTTTTGACAACTAACAGCTTGGAAACGGGGATTGGAATAAAATATCATAGAACATTGTAAATTACCCATTTCCGGGTATGTGATCTTGCCATTAAGCATATTAATTTTGGGTTACGATCACCTATCTCACGGGAAAGAGCTAAGGATGGGTCGTTCAAGAGATATGTAACGTTTGTTTTTCTATAATGTGATAGGTTATGTAGGTTGGCCACTCTTCCCCAGAGTGGCCTTTTTTGGCTTATATGATTTGATGACGTATTGTTTTCCATGAGATTCTTACTCCACCGTAAAAATTTCTTGGAGGTGCCGGATTGAAAAACCGGTTACCAAATGCGTTGATGTCGTTTCCTAGGCTATACCGCTCGTTGAGCAAATTGTCTACGCCTGCAAACATATGGAGTTGCAACTTTTTTATCGATGGGAACGTAATTCCAGCTTTAGCCTGCACTAGGTGGAAGGCATCAGCGTATACCGTATTGGCATCATTCAAAGGCATGGACGACACATAATTGTGAAAAATATGAAACTGTATATTTGCTGGAAAAGTAAACGACAAGCTGTTCGTCACGGTCCAATCAGGAACCGCCGTCACGGCATTGCCGGTGAAGTCTTCATTATCAATTTGATAGGTGTCAAATTCATAAAAATTGCGGGCCAAGGAGGTTTGATAATCAAGTTGCTTTACAAGTCTTGTAGAAGAAGGCGACAAAATATGAGCAAGAAACATAGCCTCTACTCCCTTTTGATCTATTTTCCCGGCATTGACGTAATACTCTGCACCGTCATTGCGGAGCTGTCGGACAATACCATTATCCATTTGATACGTGTAAGCCGAAACATCTGCTAACAACCGTCTATTTTTGCTTTCCAACCGAACTCCGAGTTCGTAATTCACTCCTGTTTCGGCTTGCAATTCTGTATTAATTTGGTTGTCAGAAGATCGGACTTCAGCTAGCGTTGGGGCGGAGTAACCTTTTGAGACGGATGCGCGAATCGCTACGTGCGAGTTGATTAGATAAGAGGAAGCGAATCTAGGCATCCAAATATGTCCAAAATCAATTTCACCATTCGGATCGATAATCTTAGGATAATGAGAAACATAGTTTATCGTAGCGGTGTTTAAACCGATAGATCCCTCCACTGTCCAGCGGTTGGCTATCTTCGCCATCGCGCGGTAAAATAAACTGGCTTGCGCATTGTATAGATCATCTTTATTTTGTTCATTCCCACGGACTCCTTTGTTATTGTCGTAATTTTCGATCATATTCCACCCTTTTTGTCCCTCGAAACCCGCCTGCATTTGCCAGCTGAACCGTGCATGCTTATTCTTTGCAAAAGAGAGATATGTCCGGATTCCAAGATTACGTTCAGCACGTACCTCGAAATTGGTGATAAACGGGTTTTTGAGGTCCGTGTGTGAACCGAAAAGACTGATGTGATGCGATAATTTCGAAGAAAGCATCGCTGTATGCGAGATACCACCGAATAAGGTCTTGTTATATATTCCTGCATGTTGTTCTTTCGCTCCGGGGTTCGGCCCTGCTGCAGGACGTGCCATTCGAGGATTCTCTTGAAACTGAGTATCGGTAAGCCCACCTGGCGTCTGATAGCCAAGATCAGAATAGAGTAAGAATAATTTCAAAACGTTGTCGTTATGATAACGCCAACGGTGGGCAGTCTGAAATGTTTTTTTGTTCAATGCCGTCTGATCACGGTAACCGTCCGAACGTTGGAAAGATTGATCGAAGGAGAACTGGTAAGTATCTGACATATTTTTCTGCAGAGATAGCTGTTCTTGGAATAAACCATACGCACCTGTGGTGAAAAGGACCTCCGCTTGATCGGGCGCTGACGAGAATCCTTTGGGATCAATGCGTACCACTCCTCCCGAATTGGCTCCATATAATGAGCCGTCAGGTCCTTTTAATACATGGATACTGTGAATTGAAAAGGGATCAATAAGGTTCAGGTAGGTGTTGCCCCCAGCATCCGTTAGCGGGAACTCATCAATATAAATTTTGGCATTGCGAATACCAAATGGGGAGCGGATCAGACTTCCACGCATAGCTAAACGGTAGCTTCCTGGCGATCGCTCTTCCATACGTAACCCGGCTATCTCATTCAGGGCAGATAAGAGTGAGTGTGTCTGTTGGCGTTGCAGGTGGAGTTCATTTATGGATTGAGCCGAAGTTGTTAACCCCAGTAAGGGTTGGGTACTGAAATAAGCGTGGATGTTAATAGGTTGGATGGACGCTGTATCACGGGTTTCTTGGCCAGATACGAAAAATGTATAAAAAATGAATGGTATAATCGACAGAAATTTTGAAAGATAGTTCATGTTGTAAATTTTCGCTTCGAGTAGTTCGAAGGTACGTATTTTGGACGATGTGACAGCAAATTGTTCGTATTGTAATACGAACATGAGACTTAAAACGCTTCGTTCAGCCCCAGAAATAACCCCCTTTGTCCAAACCGACCCAAGGCGTAATCTATACAGAGATTAGTTCGGGTAGCTTTGTTGAATAATATGCGTAAACCCGTACCTGCAGCCGGTTCCCAACGTTCGAATAGTTTTGTGCCGAGCCGGTCGTTTGCGGTTTGTATGTTTGCGAAAACCACACCACTGAGAAACTGGTTTCTTAGTATTGGAAAACGGTATTCCACTTCAGAATAGAAAAATGAGTTTCCTTTGAAATACCCATTAGTATATCCCCGCCCGCTTCTGGAATAGGTGTCTCTCCCGGTGCCTGGTAAGTCGAGGTAAGCAAGTTTTCCATCTACACTATAGGATCCCCAATGCCAAAAAGCAAGTACGTGATTAGGACGTGTTTTAGATAATGACCAATATTTTCGAAAGTCTGTTTGCAACTGCAGGGCATTTTGGGCGCTTCCCATCCAAGTTTGGCTCATGCGTAATACAATGTCGGCATAGATACCTTTATAAGCGCTGTTGGGATTATCGCGTGTCATATATTGCCAGTTGATCATTAAGCCGTTGTTGTTATATTTTTCTGGGTGATATCCGGTCAAGTTGCTATAAACCGAAAGGGGGGTGGTGTCAGGGTTACCTAGGGTGTGAATGTTCCTTTTAAGTTCGATGAATATGCCCGCTCCGACAAACATGCCTGGGAGAAGATTTTTGTATAATCTTTCGTTAAGGCTGTAAACGGTGTATTCGTTGACAAAGCGCGTGCGTTCTGGGTTATTAAGCACTGATTCTTCTAGACTCGTTGAACTGATGCTGTTTCCCATTCCCATACCGTAATCTAGTGCAACCATCTTGGCGACCACAAGTCCGCCTTTGATATTCCATTTATTTTGCTTGGTATAGGTATCGTGAGCGAGGTAACCAAATATAATGCCACGTGTGGTGTAACTGAGGGCGGTGGCAAAGGTCGACATCGTCGTTTTTGAGGGATCACCAAGATAGAGCCCACCAACAACCTTAGCGCCAATCTGAAAACCAATGCTGGGGTTATAATTTATATTCGGCAGGATGGAGATGCCGGATCTTTTTTTTATTATTTTTTTCGAGGTATCCCGACGGATAAAACGGCTAATATCTTTGAAGCCGTCACTAATGTCATACAAATGACTGTATGATGGAATCGAATCTTTTGAGTCGTTGATAATCGTGTCTTTTAAAATGATGTTTTGCGCCGAAGCGGAATACAAACTGAACACCAAAAAAAGGACGATTAAGATTCTATACATGCATATCTACTTTTCTTCTCCATTAACAACGGGAATTAGCCGTTGTTTGCGAAGATACAGATTTTTGTCTATGTTGATTGCGTTTTAGCGCGTGCCGGTGATGACAAGTTCTTGTTGTTGCTGTTGAATCACCCTCGAAAAAAACTCCTTTAGATGAAAATACTCATCAACTGAATATATAGCTTTGTTTAAGGACACAACCTGACGTAGCACGAACCTGTCCTTATCGATTGACGATTGATACATAAATCGTGCCGCGTCTTCAGGGAGCTTCATCGCACTATTCTTTGGTGATGAATGAATGATAAATCCTTCAGGTACTCGAATATTCACGTTGTGTGTAACGTGTCGTTGTGCGCCGAGATCAACGGGATAAAATCGCTCATTGAGGTTAAACGGGTTCTTCAACGTTCGATTGATAAAAATGGGATTGATGTGAAGGATGCCATTTTGTACATATTCATCCATTGGCATTTCAATTTCCAGTTGTTCGTACAAGAAATCTTTCAGACTGTCAAGATTTTGTAAGGAGCTTTTTTTTACCCCAATGTTTGGGATTTTTTCCTGCATACGTTCGAAATATTCTTCCTGGCTATTGAAGGACGCTATTTCGTTTCTTTTTTTCAATGCATCAAGTCCTTTGTAGCTGATCGTTAGCTTGCCAGTCAGGTTATATGCCGTGTCCAGTTGTCCTAAGAACGTAAAAGAAACGAGGGAAGGCTGCTCATTTTTCAATGGTATCCATTCTGAAGACTTTTTCGAATAGATAATTCGTCCTTGTTCGTTGATACATCGCAACGGCAGCTCACCAAAAGGTGTTGCAGCCTCGGAAGCGTCTAGAAAATACGATTTTCCATCTATTGTCACGGAGGCAATCACATAGTTAAAATCAGAAATTACAGGATGGAGGTTGTTCGGTATTCCATTTTCCCGTGTTGATACCAAAACTGGATAGGCTGGTAAGGATGCGGCGTTTAAGGCCGTAATAAGGGCGAGGTTTATATCGCCGATATTTCCTTTGTGTTGTTCGAGGCTCTCTTTAATACCAAATTGCGCGTACTTTCCGTACACCTGATTCCAACGAATAGTACGTTTAAGATGGTCATAAATGGCCATTGCTTTTTCCAGATCAGTCGACGCGGTGGCAATCCACGTTGGAAGAAGGTTTTGGAAAAGGTCTTCTTTTTTTAATTGACCGCCAAACGATTTTTCGGTAAGCAATTCACGGTCTACATCTCTCCATTCCTTTGTAACTCGTACTTTAGAACCGTTCGTTAGGTAATATTGCTCTAGTTCAAAATATACTGCTGACTTGTAATTTTTGCTGGCTAACATATGCTCTTCTTCCAAAAATGCAGGAACGCTGTCCATAACGTATGTAATTTTCGAACAATCGTTCCGCACACCATTCAAAAGGAAATGTGAACGAAGCACCTCTGTCTTTGTATCCGTAAGCTTGTAAGGTCCACGAAGCACAACACGATACTGGTATGTCGCTGGCATGATGGCGGTATAAGCACTATGTATTTTGGGAATATCGGTTTGAAATTGCCATGTCCGAAAATTTAGTACATCTGGCGAAAAAATACGATACTGCACATCAATGATGGAACCCTCTTCCACTTGAGGAAGGGTAAATTTTGCAAGATGTAGAAAGGGTGAAGTCTTCTCCAGAAATATCGACTGTTTATTCATCTCCGACTCTGATATCCCCGTGTTTCGAAGATTATATGTTTTTCCTTTGATATCTGCAATCGTTTCAAATGTATTGCCAAAGGCGTATAGTGGAATCTGAAAATTAGCATAGTCAACCCCCTCTTTTTTGAGGATTTTAATTCGAACAGCATAGGTATGTACCACACGTAACGCGTGATCGGCTTCTACTACTTCGAGTTCTGTTTTGCCCCATTCATCCACAACAACGGCGGAAGCGTTGGAATCAATTTGCTGATATGATTTTGTCAAATCATCATATTTTAATGAAGGAATTGGATGTTCCTGACTAAATACTGTTCCAAGTGTCAGGATAAAAAATGCTGTTAATAAAAGGCGCATAACCATGGTTAATTTGGTCGGCAATATACAGATATAAAATGAGATTGCTCTCATTTTATTTACTTATTCGGTCTCCAACAACTGTTTTTCATGTAGTTCGAAATAGTCTCTGCCTAAGGCCATTAATTCCGTATGTGTTCCTTGTTCTACAATCCGACCTTGGTCTAAGACTAATATGTGATCTGCGTTTTTAATCGTCGAGATACGATGAGCTATAAATATGGTCGTCTTGTCTTTCATGATACGGCTCAAATTAAATAAGATCTCTTCTTCTGTTTTGGTGTCAACCGCAGAAAGGCAGTCATCAAATATTAAAATTTGCGGATCTTTAATCAATGCGCGGGCTATGGACACACGTTGTTTCTGTCCGCCAGAAAGCGTTATTCCTCGCTCGCCAATAGACGTTTGGAATCCTTCGTCGAAGCCGATGATGTTTTCATAAACTGCTGCATTTTTTGCCGCTTTCTCTACTTTTTCTAATGCTAAGGTATCTAGACCAAAGGCAATATTATTGGCAATAGTATCTGAAAACAAAAAAACTTGTTGGGGAACAAAGCCAATTTGTGTTCGAAGTTTACTGATTTTCAATTTGTTAACCGGAATTCCATCGTACATGATCACGCCTTCGTCGGCATCGTACATGCGAAGTAGTAAGTTAGCAAGGGTAGACTTCCCTGATCCAGTCTTTCCGATGATGGCTAAAGTTTTGCCTTGTGCGATGGAAAAAGATAAGTTATCGATTGCTTTAATTCCTGTTTCCGGATATGTAAATGATAGGTTGTTTACTGTGATATTTCCCACTACCTGAATATTTTCGGTGCCGTCGGCGATTTCTGAAGTTGTCTTTAAGAATTCATTGATCCGTTTCTGGGACGCCGCAGCTCGTTGGAAAAGTGAAGTTACCCAAGCCAGCGACATCGCTGGAAAAGTCAATTGATTTACATATAGTATGAATTCAGCAATATTTCCCGCTGTAATAGTACCGTTATTGACTTCAATTCCCCCGACATACACCGTAATAATCGTACTAAAACCGACCAAAAAAATGATTAAAGGAAAAAAAATTGCCTGTACCCGAACTAGGTCCAGAGATACTTTGTTGTATACATTGCTTTCTCCGGCAAATACCTGCATTTTATGTTCTTCGCGCGCGTAAGTTTTAATGACACGAATACCCGCAAAGGTCTCTTGGACAAAAGACGATAACGTAGAGAGTTGTCGCTGTATACGCTCGCTTCGTATATTGATGATTTTATTGATGTATAGGATAATGACAGACAGAATTGGAATGGGGAGCAAAGAATAGGTTGCCAATTTTGGGTTTACATCATACATGGCATAAATGATCATGATCGATAACACTACTGTGTTAATAGCGTACATAATGGCTGGACCAAGATAGTTTCTAACCTGATTTACGTCTTCCGTTGCACGGTTCATCATATCGCCGGTATTGTTCTTCCTAAAAAAAGCGAAATCTAATTGTTGATAGTGATTATAAATCTCATTTTTTAGATCGTATTCAATATGTCGTGACGTTAAGATAATCGTCTGTCGCATGAAAAAAAGAAAAAGGCCTCGTAATAAGGAAAGGAGTAGCACTACTGCCCCAAAAAAAAGTAAGCTACTTCCGAAAACTTGGTATACGAGATCTTGACGATCGAAGCCATCATAAAGACGATAAAGATCAATATTTTCTTTAACCAGATCAAAGGCTTCGCGAATTACTTTGGCAGGAAGAATTCCAAAATAGTTAGAAATGACTACAAAGAGGATTCCGGGAATCAATTTCCAGCGATATTTATAAAAATATTTATTCAGATAGGCGAGCTCTTTCATCGAGAACAAATGTAAGGCTAAAATTTCAAAAAAGATTCCAAGAATTCGTAGGTTCTGTCAATGAATTGCAATTGTGTAAATATTGCAAAGAATCGAAATCGGGTGCCGGAAATATTTCCTACTTTTGCAAAAGTTAATTTGTTTCTATTTAAGTGCTATGGAGGTATACAATTCTTCTGTATTTGAAAAGATGGGCCTTTCGGGTCATCAGAACTTATTTTTCTGTCATGACCAGGCTGTAGGTTTGCAGGCTATAGTTGCCATTCATGACACGACGCTAGGGCCGGCGATAGGAGGTGTTCGGATGTTACCTTACGAATCCGTCTCGGATGCTGTAGAAGACGCATTGCGGCTTTCTCAGGCGATTACGTACAAGGCATCTATAGCGGGATTAAATTTAGGCGGGGGCAGTGCTATCATTATCGGTAATAACCGTTTGGACAAAACCGAAGTACTGATGCGTCGTTTTGGCCAGTTTATCGAAGGGTTGAATGGAAATTTTATAGCGTCCACGGATATTGGGACAACGCAGAAAGATTTGGAGTATATGCTTTCCGAGACCAACTACGTGGCAGGGCTACCGGCATCGTTAAATGGCGGAGGAGATACCACGGTGTTTGCGGCGAGGGGTGTCTTTTATGGGATAAAGGCTGCGATTAAGGAGCTGTATGGTGATGATAGTTTAGCTGGTCGAAAAATCGCCGTGCAAGGTGTTGGAAGCGTTGGCGAACAATTGGTGGGAATGTTGCGTGCTGAGAATGCGCGCGTATATGTATCCGATATGACCGAGGAACGTAAAATGAAAATTGCTGCCAAATATAAGGCGGAACCAATTACGTACTCTACAAGTTTCGAGTTGGATGCTGATGTTTATGCGCCATGCGCATTAGGCGGGACGGTTAACCCGGATACGGTTCCACGTATGCGCTGTAAAATTATAGCTGGATCTGCCAATAATCAGTTGAAAGACGAAGAGGCGACAAATCGTTTGTTGAAGGAGCATAATATTCTATATACCCCCGACTTTTTGATTAATGCGGGAGCATTGATCAGTTGTTATTCGGAATTGGAGGGCTACGGCAGCGACCGAACTGAGTCGCTCGTGAAAAACATCTATAATGCCACTCGACACGTTATACAGAAATCTGTGGAAGATGAAATTACCACCTATGAAGCGGCTAAACAATTGGCAGAAAAGCGTATCTTTGACATCAAGAAATTAAAAAGATAGTGTAGGCTATCCGTTATCAAGTATAATATCGTTCTTATTTATATACAATCGTTCTTTAAATTACATTATGCTTAACAGAAGGCACCTTCGGGTGAAAGTCATGCAAACGCTTTATGCGTTTAGTTTATCAGAAGATAAACACATCAAAGATTTTGAAAAAGCGCTGATGACCAGTGTGGATGAAGTCAATCAAATGTATATTTGGACACTGAATCTTTTGGATGAAGTTGCGGAATATGTGTTGATTGACGCAGAGGGAAGAGCCAATAAATTTTTGCCGACCGAAAAGGACAAGGCGTACACAACCAAGTTAAACAGCAACAGTTTTATCGAATCCCTTAGGCAAAACAGGACTTACCTCGAAAATGTCAAAAAATATCGGGTTTCGTGGGGGTTTGATCCTGAAATTGTTCGATCCATTTTCGCAGAACTGAAAGAATCGGAAGAATATATGGCTTACCTTCAACAAGAAGATCGCTCCATTGGAGTAGAGAAGGACATCATCAAATACATTTTCAAAAAGATCATTCTGAAATCATCGGAAATAGAGCAGGTATTCGAGACCAGATTTATTAATTGGCCGGTAGACAAAGAAGTATTACAAGCCATGATCGCCAAGACCTTCAAGAACTTTAATAGTGAAAACCCTGTACAAAATAAGTTGGCGGTGTTAACGCCCAATTGGGACGAAGATTTGGAATTTATTATCAACTTGCTGAAACAGACAATCCGCTATGGGGGCGAGTATCAGGAGATGATTTCACTGAAGACAAAGAATTGGGAAGCGGATCGCATTGCTTTGGTAGATAATTTATTAATGCGTATGGCTATTTGTGAGCTGATAAATTTTCCGACAATTCCAGTAAAGGTTACTATTAATGAATATATCGAGTTATCTAAAGCTTTCAGTACGTCAAAAAGTAATACCTTCATTAATGGTATTTTGGATAAAATTTTAGCTGACCTGACACAACAACGGCGTATACAGAAACAGGGACGAGGGTTGAAGGATTAGTTCAGATTAGCATGGAAAAGAGTAAAAAACTGCTCAAATACAGAAGATATGAATATAATTAACATAGGTTTTATTTGTTTTGTGTTAGCAACACTTACGTCTTGTGGTACTACAGGAGGCAATACGGATGCAACAAATGATAGTTCAGCTGTCGCCACGAAGGATTCGTCCCATTTAGGTAAAATCGAGTTTGCCGAAACGGCATTTGATTTCGGACAAGTGAACGAAGGAGACATTGTGGAACACGTATATACGTTCGAAAATACGGGCAAATCTCCAGTGATTTTATCCCAGGTATCTGCGTCCTGCGGGTGTACGACTCCGTCATACACGCAGACGCCCGTTCTTCCCGGGAAGACAGGCGAGATCAAAGTGAGCTTTGATAGCAATGGGCAAGTGGGCAAACAACAAAAGATTGTTACGGTAGTTTCCAATGCGGAAAATGGAGTAACAACCATTCAATTAAAGGGAGAAGTAGCAGCGAAGTAACGAACAGACCTTGTCCTTTTTCAGTTTTTAACTTTAATTTGATTTTTGATATGATGACAACATTATTACAGGCAACACCGGGAGGCAGTAACCTTATGAGTTTTTTACCCATGATCTTGATTATTGTGGTTTTTTATTTCTTTATGATTAGACCGCAAATGAAGAAACAAAAAGATCACAAAAAATATATTGAAGAGCTAGGCGTAAATTCGAAGGTCGTAACGACGGCGGGTATTCATGGCCGCATTGTAGAGGTTGCGGAATCCACATTTTTAGTAGACGTCGGATCAGGTGTACGCATTCGTTTTGATAAATCAGCCATCGCATTGGATGCTTCAAAAGCAGCAAATGGAGAAGCAGTAAAAAAATAATTCGGAAGTATTATATGGAAGAAGAGGCAACCTTTTTTGGTCGCCTCTTCTCTGTTTGTAGCAGCCGTTACACCAATGGACATAGCTGCAAAATAACGAAGATTTGTTACCTTTGTGCCTATGGCTCAACCGCGAATTAGCAAAGTAAAGCGAAGGAAAATTGCAATATTCTTGCGATGTATGGCGATCTCTTTTGTCGCTTGGTTACTGTTTGCGGTTTCCAGTATACAGACATACACCATTAAAGCCGGTATTTCTTATGTCAATATCCCGGAACAGAAGGCCTTTCATCCATTACAATCAGATACAGTGAGTGTAAAGATGAAAATGAGCGGCTGGAAGATCTTTCTGAAGAAATTGCAGCCCGATACACCGCATATTCAAGTCGATCTCAGCGGCTTGAAAACACGAAGTTTTATCGTGTTTACAAATCAACTGGGCTATATTAACAGGCAGTTTCCAGTAGACAATCAGGTGGTATCCGTTAGTCCAGATACTTTGTTTTTTGACTTTTCAAAGCAGACTCAGCGGAAGGTGCCTGTTCGCCCATTGTATGACATACAATTTAAAAAACAATATGGTATTATTGGGGATACTAAGGCCAATCCCGAGTATGTAACCGTAACAGGTCCTTTGGAAGATGTTGCTAATATTGAGTTTTTAGAAACGGATACGATCCGGGGCCGTAATGTTGGTGCCGACATTCGTACCGTAGCCTACTTAAATAAACATCAAAAAAATAATATTACGATTTATCCAACCTTTTCGGAGATTACGATACCCGTTGGTGAGATCACCGAAAAAACTGTTGAACTCCCTTTGAAGGTAGAAAACGCATCTCGATATACTTCAGTGCGCACGCTTCCTAGCAAGATAAAGGTAACATTCTTAGTTTCACTAAAGGATTATAACAAGTGGTCGTCTCGTGATTTTGAAGCAGTAGTTGATATGGAGAGTTGGGAAAAAAATAAGGTGCAAAGTCTCTCTGTAATTTTGACTAAAATTCCTGACTTCTGTCACGTTATTAGTATTGAACCACAAAATGTAGATTTTTTTGTAAGACGTTAGCATGGGATTGAAAATAGGCATTACTGGAGGTATTGGTTCAGGAAAGAGCTATGTAGCCAAGATTTTTAGAGCGCTGGGTGTACCGTTTTACGACGCTGACTATGAAGCTAAACACTTAATGAATACCAGCGAAACCATACGAGCCGAATTAATTGATGTTTTCGGCGAAAGGGTCTATAATATCGATGGACGGTTGGATAAGAATTATTTATCCGCAGTGGTATTTACGAATCAAGAGAAATTGAACACATTGAATGCGATTATACATCCAATTGTTATTGAACACGGTAAACAATGGGCTGAGGATCAGACCTTTGCTTATTCTTTAAAAGAAGCAGCACTACTATTCGAAACGGGCTCATATCAGTCGTTAGATTATACGATATTGGTTATGGCACCCATGGATCTAAGGATTGACAGAGTAATAAAACGAGACGGTCTCTCGCGGGAACAAGTGCTCGATAGAATTGAAAAACAAATGAAAGATGAGGAGAAGATAAAGATGGCGGATTTTGTGCTGTCGAATGATGAGAAAAATCCGCTGCTATCGGAGGTGCTTGCGTTGCATGAGCTTTTTTTGAAAGAGGGGAACGTATGGCAGTAGTGTTAGCAGACTTTTTAGTGAGAGAGGAAAGAGGATATTACTGTCGGTACGGAGATTTCTACATTGATGCACTGGCTCCAGTAGAGACAAACGTTATTTCGCACGCTCATGGTGATCATGCCACAAACGGACATGGGCGGATGTATGCGACAGCAGCCACATTTGCCTTTATGAGAAATAAATATGCCAAAATTCCCGAAATATCAATGCTTAAACAAGATTTTGGTTTTCCCTTTCGATTAGGAGAGGTAGAACTTACGTTGTTTCCCGCTGGCCACATATTAGGTTCTGCTCAAATTCTTATGATATTTCGAGGCGTACGGTATCTATACACGGGAGATTATAAACTACAGGAGGATGCAACATGTGAGCCGTTGCAGATCGTACCGGCGGAGGTACTTATTACCGAATCTACGTTTGCAGATCCCGCAACGAAACATCCTGATTTCCGTGAAGAGATTTTAAAGCTCAAAGATCGGCCAAGCAACATTATGCTGGGCTGCTACACGCTTGGGAAAGCTCAGCGTTTGACTGCACTGATTAATCAATATTTGCCGGAGCGTGAAGTTCTTGTCCATCATAAAATGCACCCGATTCATAAGCTGTACGAGCTGTTTGGGCGGACGGCCCTCCGTTATTCCCTTTACAACCGAAAGGCAATGAAGGAAGGAGCGACGAACAAAATATACTTGGTGCCGCCACTGACATTTAACAGTTATTTCAAGGCAAAAAACGTGTTAAAAGCATTTGCATCTGGTTGGGAACGTTTACAAAAGCAAAATGATATAGAACTCTATATATCCGATCACGTGGATTGGGATGACTTGCTCTCTTTCATAGCAAAAGTAGAACCTACTGAGATATGGACTATTCATGGGGATGGGCGAGCGTTACAAAAACACTTTGCCCAACAAATGGTCGTTCGAGATTTATTAAAAGCAGAATGTTTTCGGCACTGTTCTTGATCGTGTTTACAAAAATTATAAACAGATTATGAACAAGTTTTTCAGGGCATTGATAGCAGGCTGGGGGGCAAGGAAAGTGGGACTGGGGTGTTTTGGCACAATTGTCGTATTCATCATTATCTATTGGCTCCTTGGTTTTTTATAGCAAAAGAAAGACAAATAGGGAGCCTAGGCTCCTTATTTGTCTCTTTTGATGATGGCTTTTAGTGCTTGAAATGTCGAACACCAGTGATCACCATGGCAACTCCTTTTTCGTTGGCCATATCGATAGACAATTGATCTTTGATCGATCCCCCCGGCTGCAAAACAGCGACGACGCCTGCGTCTCCAGCTATTTCGACACAGTCTGGAAATGGAAAAAATGCATCAGAAGCCATTACGCTTCCTTGGATGTCAAAACCAAATGACAGCGCTTTTTCTATTGCTTGTTTCAGCGCGTCGACCCGTGATGTCTGTCCTACACCTGAAGCAATTAAAGTTCCATTTTTCGCAAAGACGATAGTATTGGATTTGGTATGTTTGACAATTTTATTAGCAAAGTATAGATCACGTAATTGGTCTTCTGTCGGCTTGACTGTAGTGACCGCTTCCATGGAATCTGGACCTTCTACCGTATGATCTTTGTCTTGCAAGATCACACCATTCAGCAAAGTCTTAAACTGTTCCTTCGGTAACGTTATGTTTTTTCGTTTTAAAAGAATACGATTTTTCTTTGCTGTTAACACGTGAAGCGCTTCCTCCGTGTATGACGGCGCGATTAGCACTTCAAAAAATAGATTGTTGATTTCCAATGCTGTTTCAGCATCTATTTCACCGTTGGTGATTAATACACCCCCAAATGCCGAAACGGGATCACAAGCTAAGGCATCCAGCCAAGCTTGTTTTACGGTCGAACGTGAAGCTACACCGCAGGCGTTGGTATGTTTAAGAATGGCAAAGGTTGGCTCTTCAAATTCATCGATAATAGCAACAGCAGCATCTACGTCAACAAGGTTGTTGTAAGAAAGTTCCTTACCATTGAGTTTGTCAAATATCGCATCAAGATCACCAAAAAATGTCCCTTTTTGGTGCGGGTTTTCACCGTACCGTAATGTTTGGGACTGTTGAACAGATTGTTTGAATACAGGTATTGGTGATTCTTGGTTGAAATAATTAAAGATTGCCGTGTCGTAATGAGAAGACGTGTTAAAAGCCCTTTTTGCGAACTCTTTACGTTGTTCCACAGATGTTTGTCCGTCCTGTGCAGCTAATAGATCTTCCAATTCTTGATAATCATTTTTGGAAGATAGAATAACGACGTCATGAAAGTTCTTTGCGGCAGCTCGGATAAGCGAAATCCCGCCTATATCTATCTTTTCAATAATATCTTGTTGCGATGCTCCTGATGCCACGGTTTCTTCAAATGGATATAAATCAACAATTACCAGATCAATCTCAGGGATTTCATATTGTGTCAGCTGCTGTTGGTCACTCTCTAACGGACGACGTGCTAATATACCTCCAAATATTTTCGGGTGCAAGGTCTTTACGCGTCCTCCGAGGATAGATGGATAGCTGGTTAGCTCTTCAACCGGAACCACGTCGATTCCTTGTTCACGGATAAACGCTTCCGTACCGCCTGTAGAGTAGAAAGTAACTCCGTATTTGTTCAAAAGTTGGATAAGTGGCGCTAAGTTGTCTTTATAATAAACTGACACCAAAGCATTTTTAATCTTAACAGGATGATTCATTGTAATATGTTTGGAGCCGCAAAGATACAAATATAGATTTAATAAATTTTGACTTTTTCGTTTTTTAGACGTCTACTGGTAATCAAAGGCTTTCGTATCTTTAAGAATAAACAACTAGCTATGTATAGAGCTGTCTTTCTTTTTACTCCATTGTTTTGGATCGTTGTAATTATGTCCACTCGTGGTCAGGAAAATAGGGGATCCGGACAGAGGTAACGTATCCTTTCGTCTGTGGTGCATGCGAATAATACGGTGACGTTTAACCTACCTTTTGCTAGCCCAACCGAGGTATATGTGCTTGAAAACTGGATGGAACTTGATTCAAATGGAACCCCAGGTAAAATGCCTGTGAAAAAAAGGAGAGATGTAAACATATACAAGCACCGTACTACCATCCGACGTATTTTTATACCAGTTCGAGATAGATGGGGTTTTGACAAGAGATCCATTGAATATGTATCAGATGCGAGACGTCAGGAATATGTTTAGCTATTTGATTACGAATGGTGACCGTTCTGCACGATATCAAATTCAAGAAGTGCCTCACGGAACAGTTTCTAAAAGGTGATATACTTTTCTGTATCAAACGGGAGAAAAGTTCAGGCGTAGACTAGAATAGCAGCATATCACATACCAATATTATGAAAGTGACGGTGGACACGCATGGTCCAATTCGCTTGACTACCTGGCCATTTTTTTCTAAGCTATTCCAATTAAAAGGAACGAACCGTTCCTTTTAATTATATTTCTTTAACAAGTTCTCAATCACCTTGGGAAAATATTGATGTTCGAGCTGCTGCCCTTTGAATTTTACGATCTCCAACGTATCTTCCGGTTCAATTTTAAATTTGGCTTGATGAATGACTTCGCCTTCGTCAAAATTTTCGTTGACAAAGTGTATGGTAATTCCATGCTCATCTTCTTTAGCTGCCAAAACAGCATGGTGAACCCTGTCTCCGTACATTCCTTTTCCGCCAAATTTTGGTAATAGAGCTGGGTGGATATTGATAATTTTATTGGGAAATGCCTTCAACAGATTTTCAGGGACAAGCCACAGGAAACCTGCGAGCACCACCAAATCAATTTCCAGTCGCTTTAAGATTTCTACGACCTCATTAGTTTCATAAAATGTCTTGCGGTCAAAAATGTGTGACGGAATTTCAAAATTGTCAGCACGTTGTAAAACGTAAGCTTCGGGATTGTTGCTTAATACCAATGCGACTTCAGCTACGTTGGAGTATTTGAAATGCTCCATGATTTTTTGTGCATTTGAACCCGAGCCGGAGGCAAAGATAGCGATGCGTTTTTTCACAATGATAAATCTTTTATCTTTTAATATTGATTTGTACCAAATATATGGTATTTCTTGGACATTTTAACCGCGGGCATGATGATTGCTTCGTAATACAACCATAACCGGTAAATAATGACAAAAAACAGATTAATCCTATCTTTTATTCTATTCTCGTTCCATTCGTTTGGTCAGCATGCGCCAAAGGAACTGCCGAAATTTATGTCTATACATGATGTTTACTGTCCCGAACGACTGTTACAACAAGCGCTTCCGAAAGAGGGACGGATAGTTCTAGTTTTTTACGACACCGGATGTGGCCATTGTCAAGAATTGGGCACAAGTATCGCGAAAAACCTGCCTCGACTTACCGATGTATCGTTTTTCTTTATTAGTATGAACGACAGGGAATATGTGGATGGCTTTATCAATATGTTCGCAAAGGAATTAAAAAACAAACCTCGGATTTCGTTTTGGAAAGATCCTGGGGTGGAGTTTTTAGAACGCTTTCGGCCAGAAAACTATCCTGCTACCTACGTCTACGATGCGAAAAGCAAAAAGTTGCTTCGGGAATCTCAGGTGGGGCATAATGTGTACAATACGCTTTAATATTCAGGCCATTTTGGCGCAAACCTTTATTTTACTCATTTTTCTGCTCTAGTAATTTTTCCATAATGGTCATACTTACTGCGTTAACGCTACTCGCTGCATTGGAAAGTACTACTACAGCTGTTTTTGTGTCTGGGGATAAACCGATAAAAGAGCTACTGCCCCCAGTTCCACCGGTATGATGAAAATAGATTAGGCCGTCGAGCATGCTCATATGCCAAGCTAGCCCGATATCCATGTTTTCAGGGGTAAAGAATGTAAATTGCCGAGTAAGCGCCATGGCATACTGCAGTTCTTCTTGTGGCATTTTGAACTGCTCCACGGCAAACCGTATCAAATCTTTCACGTTAGACTTTAATCCGCCGGCGCCAACCATTGCTTTAAAATTCCATGGGAGAGTTTCTTCTCCTTGGTCGTCATATACCTTTGACAAGATTTGCTCTTTCTTCGGGTCCGCTTTGTCTGTCGTATTAACCATCTGTAAAGGTGTGAGGATAGTCTCTTGAAGCAGCTGTATATACGTTTTCTTCGTCACGATAGACAAGAGCTCACCAAGTAATCCAAAACCCAAATTACTGTATTCATAAATTTCACCCGGCGGTCGGTTTGCTTTGAATCCTTTTAAGAAAGCGAATAGCGCCTTGCGGTCGTACAACGCGTAGGGATCTTTCGTTGAGAAGCCAGCGTCGGCATCCGCATTGTCAGGCAACCGTGGTAGTCCTGAAGTATGGTTCGCTAAACTTTTGAATGTGATTCCTTGTAAGGAGGGATTCCGCTGAAGCGAATCTGGTAAAAATTTAATAATAGAATCGTCTAGTTGGACAAGTTTTTTCTCTACGAGATCAGCCAGCAGAACAGCTGTAAACACTTTGGTAATTGATCCGATTTCGTAGATTGTGTTTTCTGTTGGTAAAGTCTCATTGCCGTTTTCTGTTTCTCCATAAGAAAAGGTCTTATACTGATTCTGGTGAAAAATGCCAATCGCAAGCGATTGTGTATTTCTTTTTTTAATATAGGTGTTCGCTACGGAATCGATAAAGAAATCTAACGGAGATACCTTTTCCACATTGCTTAAGACCTCGGTTTTGTCGGCTTTTGGTTCTATCTTATCGGCAGCAGGGCCAAAACTCAATAAGTCATAGTGGTAATCGTCACCCAATGCGAATTTCGCCTGAACTGCATGCTGGGCAAATTGCAATCGATAAGTTGCCGTGTTTTCCCTGAAATCAACAACCTCCACATTTTTAATTTTTCCGAGTTGATATACATTGTTTAAAACGAAGGCCAGCTGTTCGGCTGGAATTTGCGATTTAAAATTATCAGAGGCTAAGCTATAAATGGAATCTGTTGTTTGGGTATTAATAAAAAATTCGATCCTATTGAAAACTGCCCGATTGGCTTGTTCTGTCATACTTTGAGCGAAAGTTGCCAAAGAAAATACGATGCCGATAAGTGAAAGTAGATTGCGAATCATGGCGCAAAATTACATAAACAATTACTTATAAGCCAATGATTTGTTTTAAACGTGTATAACCCGATTTGCTGATGTTGATTTTTTCGCCAGTAAGTAGCGTCGCAATGTAACTTTCCTTTTCCAGAGGTTCAATTTTAGCCAATTGATCTACTTTGGCTATGAAGGAACGATGTACGCGTACAAACTGCTTCGGATCGAGTTGTTTTTCAAAAGAACTCATCGTCTTGTTCTTTAGAAATACTCCATCTTTTGTATGGATTTTCACATAGTCGTCATAGGCTTCTAAAAAGTTAACTTGTTGTACCGGAATGATCTTGATCTGAGCGCCATTTTTGACCACAATACGTTCTATAGATTCTTCTTCCGTTATGGCAGATACTTTCGACGACACCTGTTGTGCTGAAGATGGAGTATGGGTATTTCGAAATTTCAGAAGCGCTTGTTCAAACCGGTCTTTGCTAATTGGTTTCAAGAGATAATCCACAGCATTTTTTTCGAACGCCTTAATAGCAAACTCGTCGAACGCTGTCGTAAATATAACGTTAGGCATATCATCAACTATCTCCAACATTTCAAAACCTGTCAACTTTGGCATCTGGATATCTAAAAAAACCAAATCTGGTTGATGTATTTGTATCGCTTTAGCACCCTCGAAACCATCTCCACATTCCGCTAAGATCTCAACATCAGTATGTTGCTTGAGATATTCGATAATAATCATGCGTGCTAAAGGCTCGTCATCGATAACAATAGTCTTAATCATATTGCGGAATTTTTATGGTGGATGTAAATATATTGTCTTTAATCGAAGTCTCCAACAGATCCGTTCGGCTGTACAGCAAAAAAAGTCGTCTTTGGATACTTGTTAAACCGAATCCAGTCCCTTTTTTTGTTTCAAACTGATCCGTATCGAACGGGTTGGTAATGGTAATATACAACATGTAATTTGTCCAAGTGATATGGATCGTAATTTCGACATCACCAACCACGTTATAAAGTCCAAATTTGATCGCATTTTCAAGTAAAGGTTGAATGATCATTGACGGAACTTTGGCTTGTTTCGCCTCCTCTTGTAAACCGAAGGTTGTGGTCAGCCGATGTCCAAACCGTACTTTCTCGATATCCAGATAAAGCTTTAGGTGGGCAATTTCATCCGTTAACGGAATAAGTTGTTTGTCGTCTTTGCGCATGGTTCCACGAAGAAAATCGGATAACTGGAACGTCATGTTTCTGGCTTCGTCAGGCTTAATGCCGATTAACGCTATAATGGAATTCAAACTGTTAAACAGAAAATGCGGTTGCAGTTGCTGCCGGAGATTGTATAGCTCGGCGTCCCGAAGGATCCGTTCGGATTCATCTTTACGCCTTTTGTTTTCCTCGTATTCTTCTTGGATATTCCAAAAAATGTTAATGATAATCACACAGAGTAACAGAAGAAAATTGATGATAAATCGATAAGGTAGAACCTCATAAAAGTGCGTCAGTGAGAAGTCGTCGAAAAACTGGTTAAGAAAAAAAATAGAAAGGCCGACACTCATAACAGTCAAAACCAAGCATATCAAAGTAATTTTAAGATACTGGTTTTTTCGCGGCAGGTAATATTGTAACGTGCTGTAAATGAGGTAGCAGCAGATAGTTATAGAGAGCGATCCGATAATAGGTTCATATGGCGTGACGGCCTTGGGGCGGCAATCCCACCACAAGAGGAAATATGAAATAAAAAAGTACAATACACAAATGGTCCACGTAGTGACGTGGATCAACCGGTTTTTGGACGTAAGTTTAAATATCATTTACCGTTTAACTGTTCTTTATGGTGATGTTACCGAATATGGAGGTCCCTGTGATGTACATACATTTATTTTGGTCTATCGCGCTCGTCAGAATAACCCGTCGATCGTCGTTTTCGCTCAAAATAGACGATACTGTGGTTACGATTACCCAATGCGGAGGAACAATGATCTTTGTACTACCAAACAGCTGGAATACGTCCAACGCAATGGGTTGTTGCATATCTGCTTGCAGCAGGTTAATCTCCGTGCTTCCGAAAACATTCGTCATTGTGCCCCCTAAGAAGTTTTTAGAGAATATAATCTTTTTAGCATTGCCAAATATGGAATCTACTTTGATATAATTCTCTCCCTCATACGAATAGCCTTTTTTTTGCTGTTGCTCAGGGTTTTGATAATGAGTAGCTTGAGGGTCCGGGCGATTAAAGGGTGATTGGAATGTCGTGTCAGTTTCGTTTAGATCTACACGCTTATCCCAATCGAATTCGTCTCTATCGTCAATCGGTGCTGCAGGCGGAAGAACGGGGGGGGGGGAATGGCTTCGATTACGCATGATCAGATATATCCCAATGATAATCGCAGCCAATGGAATAATGACTCGACCAAAAGACAAATCCATCATATTTTTTAGTAAAAATAGTCCGCCAATGGCAATAAGGATGATAGACGACTTTTTCTCAAACCGTGAATTAACACCAATAACCAATCCGATGATCATCAAAATCATCTCCCAGCCGAAGATCCAACTAGGAAACCATATACCTAAGTTCAGGTTCTTCAGCAATAAAGCTAAACCTAAAAAGACAATGATTGCCCCAACAATATTCGCGCTTTTGTTGTTACGTGGCGGAACCGGCGGTGGTGGTGTTTTATAATCTCTTTCTCTTTCCATTACGTTGTTTGTTTTTTGTTGTTGATTCAAAAGTAGCGCAATACTTAAAAACCACTAAGCCAAAATAGGTAATACATCCCACTTTTTCGGTAAATGCCTACATTTTTTCGGTGAAAATTCTGTTGCTAACAATCAGGCTGTTTTAAGTAGAGGAAAGATTATTTCAAAAAAAAGAAAAAAAATCATATTTTTTGTTTTAAAATTTGGTTGATTGAAATTAAATATTATATATTTATAACTGAAAAAGGATTAAAACTTAAATACTTACAATACTAATGGGAGATTTTGAAAACAAAGAGCGTGAAGAAGTATTTTCAAAAAAGGTGAGAGCGGGCAAACGTACTTATTTTTTTGATGTAAAAGCGACTCGTTCCAACGATTATTATGTGACTATCACGGAAAGCAAAAAGCGTTTTGAAGATGGTCAATTTATTAAGCACAAAATATTTTTATATAAAGAAGATTTTGAGAAGTTCGCCGAGGGGTTGACTGACGTTGTTGATTACATTAAAGCTAATCAAGAGGTTGTTGAAAAACGCTACGAACCGAATCAGGAGGATTCTGCATACGAAAGCAACGAATACGCACAAAAGGACGATTTTTCGTTTTAAGCGATCAAGAATATCAAGCCACTGTTAAGTGGCTTTTTTTATGTAATAACCGTCCCTTCTGCGATCTAGAGGGTTTATGTCATGTCTTCTATTAGATTGGTGTCGCACTCGGTTCCTTGGTTATGATTTTCCTCTTCTTTTTAAACATGTTACATCTGAATCGCGTCATATTCCGTATTATTCGCTAATTTCGTAGCTTCATCAATAAGCATTTATGAGAAAAACCTTGACAAGCTCCTTTTTTGGTATCCTATTTTTAACGCAGTTAGCGGCGCAACAGAAAGAGCTTAGCTTTGAACAAGCTTGGGGACGGGAGGTCTCTATAACCAAACCCATCAACGATTACATCGGCTGGGCGGATCCCGAACATTTTATTGAAAAAGATCGGGGCGACAAGAAAGAATACCGCGTAAATGTAAAGACTGGAACGCGAAGTTCTTACACACCGCCTGCCAAATCTAATGTTGCAGTTTTTACCAAAGACAAGGATATTTATATACAGTATGGTGAGAAGGCCGCACAACGTCTTACCGAATCACCCGAACAAGAAGAGAAAAATCCAACCTTGTCACCCGACGGTCGATATGTAGCATTTACACGTGACAATGACTTGTACGGATTAGAAATAACGAATAAACGAGAGGTTCGGTATACAAACGATGGTACAGATGTCATTTATAACGGGTGGTCGTCGTGGGTATATTATGAGGAGATCTTAGGCAGGTCTACAAATTATAAGGCCTTTTGGTGGTCGCCAGACAGCAAAACTTTGGCCTTCATGCGCTTCGACGATACGGAGGTACCAATGTTTCCCATTTACGTTTCCAAAGGCCAGCATGGATACCTCGAAAAAACACGATATCCAAAAGCCGGAGACCCTAATCCGGCGGTGAAGATCGGATTTGTTTCCGTCGAGGGATCGCCCGTGATTTGGGCCAATTTTGATGCCAAGGCGGATCAGTATTTTGGGCAACCTTATTGGAGCTTCGATAGCCGGTCAATTATGGTGCAATGGATGAACCGCGATCAGAATAATCTAAAATTTTATACAGTAAACCCGGCTGATGGTAGTAAAACTGAAATTTACGATGAACAACAATCCTCTTGGATCAACTTGGATCACGATGAACGTATTACCTATCTTTCTGACAATAAGCATTATATATTGAAGTCTGATCGTTCAGGTTGGGCACATTACTATCTATATACGCTAAATGGAAAATTGATTAATCCTTTGACGACGGGGGACTGGCAAGTGTCGTCGTTGCAGCACGTTGATGAACGTAATAAAGTCGTATTTTTTACAGCGCGAAAGGAAAATTCGGCAACGACTGACCTGTATCGTGTTGATTATGACGGAAGGAATCTGAAGCGCTTAACTTTTGGCGACTACACCCACCATGTTTCTGTTTCGCCCGATGGCAAATATTTTATAACGAATTATTCGAATGTCGCTACTCCAAACAAAGTCGCGCTGGTTGACCGCAACGGAAAGATTATACGTGAGCTAGCAGATAGTAAATCTAATGACTTCGACCATTACAAAATCGGAAAAACGAACTATTTCACTATTCCCTCTGATGACGGAAAATTCGACTTACCCGTGATTATCACTTATCCGGTAAACTTTGACGAAACAAAAGAGTATCCTGTTATTATGAGCATTTACGGAGGACCAGATGCAGGTACTGTTCGTAATACATGGAAAGGTGTTTCTGGTCAGTATTGGTCAAAAGAAGATGTGATTCAAGTAAGTTGCGACCATCGCGCATCAGGTCATTATGGAAAACAAGGGGTTGCGTGGATGCATAGAAATTTAGGAAAATGGGAGATGGTAGACTATATTACTGTTGCAAAATGGCTAAAAGCCAAATCTTGGGTAAAAAAGGATAAATTGCTGATCACCGGACACAGCTACGGTGGATATATGACTTGTTTAGCATTAACTAAAGGAGCAGAATATTTTGATTATGGTATCGCAGGAGCTCCGGTTACCAGTTGGGAGTTATACGATACCCATTACACAGAACGCTGGATGGATACGCCTCAAGAAAATCCAATCGGTTATAAGGAGGGGTCTATCTTAAATTATATCCCATTGTATAAAGGTAGGCTCCGCATTATGCATGGAGACCTCGATGATAATGTACATCTGCAAAATACAATGCAATTGGTGGATGCCCTGACAGAACGGGATGTTCCGTTTGAACTCATGATTTATCCAGGAAGCCGGCATGGCTTCAATCGGTCAAAATCAGCCTATGATTTTAATGAACGCGTACGATTTTATTACCAATATCTGTTGGAGCGTCCTGTTCCATCCGATTTTCAGTAACAGACGATTTTTAGTAGGTTAACGCGAAGAGACAGTAATAGGAGTGACGTTTTCATCCTATTATTGTTATTTCATGCAAACACACGAAATAAATAGGAATGCAATTGATGCAAATTAAAAATAATCTCATATTTGCATTATTATTTTTCAGCATGTTACAATATTTAAAGGAAAGTACATTTAAAGCAAATGACGTTTTTTTACGAGCGATAGCAGTTCTAAAAAGCCACTATTTTTCGGTTGCCGGATTGTGCTTTTTGTTATTTGTTACGTCGAACTTATCGTCTTATTTAGCTTTTACGCTAGAAGACTCCAAAGCGTATATCATTAAAGGTTTATTGTGTTTCGTTTTTTTGTCTTTATTTTTTGGAACGCAACTAATTCTTATCAAAAGGGCGCTTTTATTGGCGCGCGGAGTAGAACATGCTGATTTTAAAGATTATATACCTAGTGCCCGTCAATTTTTTAATTTTTTATTGGGTTTTGTATTATATTCATTTCTGCTCGGGATTGTTTACTTATTTTCATCTGTTATAAGCTTTCCGCTGCTGTATCTTGGCGCAGACCTCGAGACGGTAAGTATGGAGGTGAACCCTTTTCTGACGGGGATCATTATGATGTTTGTGCTGATTCGTATTACTTTTTTTCCGTACTTTATCGTCGATAAAAAATACAATGTGCTCCGATCATGTCGTTTGAGTGTTGCTTTGACCCGGGGTAATATGACAAGATTATTGCTACTGTTGGTAGGAATTGGAATGGCTTATATTTTGCAAGTCTCGTTCGAGTACTTAGGATATTTCGTCGTTGCAAAAATCTTTAGCTTTATTAATACATTTGTCATTATTCCGCTTGTGAGTGTAGTAATGGCTGTTGCCTATCACGATATGATGAAGAATTACCAAGGAGGGGATGATCCCGAGTTGTTAAAAAATATTATATAGACACTATTTTGAAGAGAAGAAATATTGCCATATTGGGTTCGACGGGAAGTATTGGGACGCAGGCGTTAGATGTCGTACGAGCTTTTCCAGACCTTTTGGAAGTTTCTGTGTTGACAGCTGGTGTAAATTACAAAACACTTATTGAGCAGGCACGGGAGTTTCGACCAACCGTGGTCGTCATCGTAGATGAAAAACACTATATAGAAGTCAAACAAGCGCTGTCTGATCTAGATACAGCTGTGCTCTCGGGAGTGAAAGCATTGGAGGAAGCCGTTACGTTGGATAAAATAGATGTTGTGTTAAATGCTATTGTCGGATCAGCAGGTCTGCGTCCGACAGTTCGGGCTATTGAATGCGGTAAAGACATTGCCTTGGCCAACAAGGAAACATTGGTCGTTGCCGGTGCGCTTATCATGGACATGGTAAAAAGATTCGGTGTGACGATGCTACCTGTTGATTCCGAACATTCCGCTATTTTTCAATGCTTGGTCGGGGAGCCTGAAAATTCTTTAGAAAAGATATACTTAACTGCCTCGGGCGGACCCTTCCGAGGGAAAGATCGTCAATTTTTAGCCCATGTAACTAAGCAGCAAGCGTTGAAGCATCCCAATTGGGTCATGGGAGCAAAAATTACCATTGATTCAGCGTCGTTAATGAATAAGGGGCTGGAAGTCATTGAAGCAAAGTGGCTGTTTGACCTGAATGTGGATCAAATCGATGTTGTTGTACATCCCCAATCTATTATTCATTCCATCGTCCAATTTCAGGATGGCTCAATGAAGGCGCAAATGGGTGTGCCGGATATGAAGGTTCCTATTCAATATGCACTTACGTTTCCGTTGCGTCAACATAATACTTTTGAACGCTTTGATTTTATGCGTTATACCTCTTTCACCTTTGAGCCCGCAGATTCGGATACTTTTCGTAACTTGGAGCTTGCCTATCAAACCTTACGCGACGGAGGAGATCGACCGTGTGTGCTAAATGCAGCTAATGAAATTGCCGTAGCCGCCTTTCTTTCGGATGAATTGTCTTTTTTGGGGATGAGTAATTTAATTGAAGCGACAATGTGTCAGCAGAAAAAGGTAGAAGCGCCTAGTTTGGATGACTTGTTAGCGATTGATCAGGAAACGAGAATTGTGGCACGGGATTTAATAGGTAAATGCTAACAGGAATTATAGTAACAGAAAACTGTTGAATTTTAAACGAGCTCTCTGCAGCTCATCTTAAATAGATTTTTTTAATGGGAACATTGGTGATGATCGGACAAGTTATATTAGGTTTGTCGATTTTGATAATATTACACGAGTTAGGACATTTCTTAGCCGCTCGTGCGTTTGGTATTAAAGTAGAGAAGTTTTATTTGTTTTTTGATGCTTGGGGCGTTAAATTATTCAAGTTTACTTACAAAGGATGTGAATACGGGATCGGATGGCTTCCATTAGGTGGATATGTTAAAATTGCGGGTATGATCGATGAGTCGATGGATACCGAACAATTAAAACAAGAACCTCAACCTTGGGAATTCCGTTCAAAACCTGCGTGGCAACGTTTGATCGTCATGTTGGGTGGTATTATTGTTAATGTTCTCGTCGGAATTTTCGTTTTTTGGATGTTGACTTTCCGTTATGGGGAAACCGATATTGATAATTCGAAGCTGCGGTATGGTGTTGTTCCTGGTATTATTGGAAAAAATATCGGCATTCAAGCTGGTGATAAAATTCTTGCTGTCAACGGAAAAAAAGCGGTCAATTTCTTAGGAGACGTCATGAGTTCCGATGTTCTAATGGGCGATGCAGTCTTGACCATTGAACGAAACGGTGCAACGAAACAATTGAAGGTTCCGGCCGATATATTAAATGCGGTAGCGGAACATAAAAAAAATGAATTTGTACAACCCCGCCAAAAGATGGCAAGGGTACAGGAAGTCGTCACAGATTCTGAGGCTGCACGTATGAACGTTCTCGAGGGAGATAGTATCGTGGCCGTGAACGGAGAGGCAACTGTTTTCTTTGATCAATTTACGGAAGTGCTGAAGAGCAATGTGAATAAAGCAGTGACCATAACAGTAATGCGTAACAACCAACTTGTAGATTTAAAAGGAACAATCGATGCTTCCGCAACAATTGGTGTTTCTTTAGCTATAGCACAACTGCCTGTCATCACAAAGACTTATGGTTTTTTAGAGGCTTTGCCGGTCGGCACCCATAAAGCGTTTTCCGTCATAACTGATAACATCAAAGGGTTTGGGAAAATATTCAAGGGCGATGTCCGGGCAGATAAGGCCTTATCGGGACCCGTAGGAATTGCCAAGATGTTTGGTACCGAAGTGAATTGGGTTAAGTTTTGGAGTCTAGTCGGGATGCTATCTATGGCTTTAGCGTTTATGAACCTATTGCCCATACCTGCCTTGGACGGAGGGCACGTCATTTTCTTATTGGTAGAGATGATTCAAGGAAAACCGTTGAGCGATAATTTTTTAGAGAAAGCGCAGATGGTTGGTTTCTTTATTTTAATTGCATTGATGCTCTTCACACTTGGAAACGATATTATCAAATGGTAAAAAATCCGTGGGGGCCGAAGGAATCAGGCCTTCCTTTAATAAATAAAATATGGACGGAAAAACGAGAGCGCATATCAAGCCCGGAATGCTGGTTAATATCGTACTAAAAAAAGATCAACGCACAGGGGTGCTCACAGAGGGAATCGTAAAGGATTTGTTGACATCATCCGCTTTTCATCATCGTGGTATCAAAGTGCGTTTGCAAGATGGACAGATAGGACGTGTACAAGAAATTTTAGAAGAAGAGTAATAGAATATTTTAGTTTTTTCCTTTTTTATGTGTACCTTTGTTTCTCGTGAAAAATGAGGTAATATTTCTCGTTGCAACGTTGCAAGATTTCAATGTTTACATTGGTTTACAGGATATTTGATTTTTATTTTAGCCCATTTGGGCTTTTTTTATATCCACTGAAAAGTACATTAAATAAATAAGAGTAATAAAAGAATGACGAACTACAGTAAATTACCAGCTATTTTGGTGCTCGAAGACGGGACGGTTTATCACGGGAAAGCAGCCGGAAAAATCGGAACGACGACCGGAGAAATCTGTTTCAACACCGGTACTACAGGCTATCAGGAGATCTTCACGGATCCATCGTATTATGGGCAGATAATGGTGACCACCAATGCGCACATTGGTAATTACGGTATTGATGAAGATGACACCGAATCGGGAGAAATCCAGATTGCTGGCTTGGTGTGTAAGAACTATAACATCAGTTATAGCCGGCAGATGGCTGACAGTTCCATTCAAACTTATTTTGAAGAGGAAAATTTGGTTGGTATCTCTGATATCGATACACGTTCGTTAGTCCGTCACATCCGTGATAAAGGCGCTATGAATGCCATCATATCCTCAGAAAATCTGGATATTGATTCGTTGAAGGCCGAACTTGCTAAAGTTCCTTCAATGGAAGGGTTAGAACTATCTTCCATAGTCTCCACGAGAGAGCCATACTTCTATGGTGAAGAAGGAGCACCTACGCGAGTTGCTGTGTTGGACTTAGGTATAAAAAAGAATATTCTTCGGAATTTTGATTCTCGTCAAGTATATGCTAAAGTATTTCCAGCGAAAACTACTTTCCAGGAAATGGAGGCATGGAGTCCAGACGGATACTTTATTTCCAATGGTCCCGGTGATCCGGCAGCAATGGACTATGCCATTGATACCATTAAAGAGATTATTGAAGCGGAAAAGCCAATGTTTGGTATTTGTTTAGGTCATCAGATGCTTGCTTTAGCCAATGGTATCCGTACGCAAAAAATGCATAATGGACATCGCGGAATCAATCATCCGGTTAAAAACATCGTTGCGAACCGTTGTGAAATTACGTCGCAAAATCATGGGTTTGGCGTAGTTGCTGAGGATATCGAAAAATCCGATAAAGTGGAGGTGACGCATGTCAATTTGAACGATAATTCCATAGAGGGCATCCGTTTAAAAGGTAAAAAGGCGTTCTCGGTGCAGTACCATCCGGAGTCGTCGCCGGGGCCGCACGATTCACGTTATTTATTTGATGACTTCATCGCTATGATTAAAGCATAGATAGGAAAGGCTAAACCATTTGGTTTGGCCTTTTTTATAGCAATCCTATTTGACACTCCAATTAGGATTACATATATTTGATTATCCTAAATAGAAACACTATCTTAGTGTTTGTTATACACTAAGATGCAATTTTAAAAAAGACAATAAATAAAAAAATGAGTTTAATAATTGATGTTCATGCGCGTCAGATACTTGATTCGCGCGGTAATCCCACGATCGAGGTTGACGTAACGACACAAAATGGTTTTGTTGGACGTGCAGCGGTGCCTTCTGGCGCTTCTACAGGCATACATGAAGCAGTTGAATTACGTGATGGTGACAAATCAAAATACTTAGGAAAGGGTGTTTTGAAAGCGGTCGAAAATGTCAATACCAAAATTGCTGGGGCGCTTAAAGGTGTTGATGTATTCGAACAAAATACCATTGACAAAATTATGATCGACTTAGACGGAGCTGAAAACAAGGGTAACCTTGGTGCTAATGCTATTTTAGGTGTGTCTTTGGCCGTAGCGAAAGCTGCCGCTCAGGAATCTCACCAACCATTGTACCGTTACATAGGGGGAGTGAATGCAAATACATTACCTATTCCTATGATGAACATCATCAATGGCGGGTCGCATTCCGATGCGCCTATCGCGTTTCAGGAATTTATGATTATGCCCATCGGTGCTCCATCGTTTTCTGAGGCGCTACGTTGGGGAGCTGAAGTTTTTCACACATTAAAGAAAATTCTACACGATAGAAATCTTTCGACCGCTGTAGGAGATGAAGGAGGTTTTGCGCCAACGTTTGATGGTACTGAAGATGCTATCGAAACAATTTTAAAAGCGATCGAGACCGCTGGTTATAAACCAGGAGATGATATTTGTTTAGCATTAGATTGCGCGTCTTCAGAATTTTATAAGGACGGAAATTACAACTATGCTAAATTTGAAGGAGAAAAAGGGGCTGTTCGGTCAAGCGAGGATCAGGCCTCTTATTTAGCTGAGTTAACCCAAAAATATCCAATTATTTCTATTGAGGATGGCATGGCTGAAGACGACTGGGCAGGATGGAAGACGCTAACAGAGAAAATCGGAGATCGTGTTCAACTTGTTGGAGACGACTTATTTGTTACGAACACGAAGCGATTACAGCAGGGGATTGATAGTGATACAGCAAACTCTATTTTAGTAAAGGTAAACCAAATTGGGTCATTAACGGAAACGATCAATGCCGTTACGTTGGCTCAGAATTCAGGATATACATCCGTAATGTCTCATCGTTCCGGCGAGACAGAAGATGCAACAATTGCTGATTTGGCAGTTGCATTGAACTGTGGTCAGATTAAGACTGGTTCTGCATCACGTTCGGATAGGATGGCGAAATATAACCAACTGTTACGTATTGAAGAAGAGTTGGGAGAAAATGCTCGCTTCATCGGTAAAAATTTCAAATACGCGATCAAGAAATAGTCACGTTCAAAGAAATAGTATGGAAAGGGGAAACTTAACGTTTCCCCTTTTTTTAAGTAGTGAATTTAATTTAATAGTATGTATCTACATGTTTTTACGATGAACGTGTTAAGCAGACTATACGTAGCGTTTTTGTTTTTAAAATTTGCTATCTTTAATAGAAGATTGTACTTTTATCGCTATGGAACGATTTCTTACGCTAATTCGAAATAAATATTTGATAGCTGGAGTGGCTTTTATAATTTGGATGTGTTTTTTCGATCGATATGATTTCAGTACCCAGTTTGCTTATCAACAAGAAAAGACTAAATTGGAAGATGAAAAAGCATATTATGAAACTGAAATAGGTCGTATTGAGAAAGCTATAAAAGATGCGCAATATAACCCTAACGAAATTCAGCGTATAGCTCGCGAGCGTTACAAAATGAAAAAAGATAATGAAGATATCTTTGTCATTCAGGAAGTCGAAGCAAAGGAAGAGAAATAAGTTTATCCCATTTTTGGACGGATCTCTCGTCGAAAGATATTCGATGTCTCGTTATACCTTTATTAATGAGATTTCCTGATAGGTATCTGAAATTCCGAAGATTCGATATCCCTGCTTATACAATTTCTCAAAAAATATTTCTCCCTTTTCTTTTCCATCTGCGAAAAAACGTTCGTGGGTTTCCAGAAGAAGTTGCCCTATAGGAATTCCCGATTTTAATATACTATCTATTACGACGTACTCGGAACCCTCAATATCCATTTTTAGAACATCGATCTTTGTATGCCCCGTTTCCTTGATAATATCGGGGAAGCTTTTTAGCGGAACAGAAATATAGTCATCATCGTTCACGAGCTGATGGCCAAATATACTTCCGGATACATGTGTTTTGTTCTTCGGTAGGAAGAAAGTAACCTCTTCCGTTTTCTCTCCTAAACCGTAGGAATAAAAATGGAAATTTTCTGGAGTCCTCTGCGTTTTCAGCCAGTCGATCGATTTCGGTGTGGGATCAAACCCAAAAACTTGACAACCATGTTCGGCGATCATGGCCGTGTCGAAACTGATATCTTCTCCTATACCAAAGGAATAAACGATGGCATTGTGATCTAAAGGTGTTGGATGCACGTAAAAGCCCCCGTAATCACTACCATACCAAACTTTGGGAATTTTATATTGAACGTCGATAAATGCGATTCTTCCCATACGCGCCTTGATCCAATACTCCAGTCTTTTCAGTCTATTATTTCTTTCCATTGTCGGTTTTGAATTTTGTAGATTAACTTTCGGAAATGGCACTAATGATGTCGTACTGCGTAATAATATTTAATTTGCCAAACTCATCTTCGACCAATACAGCCTGTGTTTCTTTATTGATCAATGCCGATATTTTATCGATTGAACTGTTTAGGTCAACGAAAGGGAAGGGCTTGGTACTGATCGATTCCACCCGAGCCGACTTTAAGGAGGGATTTTCTAAAAGCGCATTCCAAATATCCGAGTCAGTCACTTTTCCAACCACCATCCCCCGTTTCGTCACTGGTATTTGTGATATATTGAGCGTTTTCATTAGGTTGAATATCTCCGAAACCGATTGATTCACGTCTGCCGTAACAATTGCTTGTTCGCCGCGTCTTTTTAAGAGACGCTTCGCTGTCAGTTTTTCGTCTTTTAGAAATCCACGCTCACGAAGCCAGTCTTCGTTATACATCTTTCCCATATAACGAGATCCATGGTCATGGAAGATAACTACAACGAGATCATCATCTTGCAGTGAATGACCGAGTTGGAGTAGTCCCATCACCGCAGCCCCCGCTGAATTGCCTGCGAAAATACCTTCTCTACGGGCCAATTCTCTGGTCATGAGGGCCGCATCTTTATCGCTTACTTTTTCAAACAGATCAATTAGGTTAAAATCAACGTTCGCGGGTAGGAAGTCCTCACCTATACCTTCTGTTATATAGGGATAAATTTCATTCTTATCAAAAACCCCGGTTTCCTTGTATTTTTTAAATACAGATCCGTAAGTGTCAATCCCCCATACTTTGATGGCAGGATTGCGTTCCCGAAGATACTTTGCTACTCCCGAAATCGTTCCACCTGTGCCCACGCCAGCCACTAGATGTGTTATTTTTCCGTCAGTTTGTTTCCATATTTCCGGTCCCGTTTGTTCGTAGTGTGCTTTGGCATTCGAAGGGTTGTCGTATTGATCGGCCTTCCATGAATTCGGTATCTCTTTTTCCAACCTACTTGAAACAGCGTAATAGGACCGTGGATCTTCTGGCTCCACGTTGGTCGGACAGACAATCACTTCCGCTCCGAATGCGCGAAGGGCATCAATTTTTTCTTTAGATTGTTTATCCGTTGTGGTGAATATACAGCGGTAACCCTTTACGACAGCGGCTATTGCCAGCCCCATTCCCGTATTACCGGAAGTACCCTCAATGATCGTTCCTCCCGGTTTTAACAATCCTGCGTTCTCTGCATCCTCAATCATTTGGACAGCCATTCGGTCCTTAATGGAATTACCCGGATTTGTTGTTTCGATTTTAGCTAATATTGTTCCCTTGAGTTGTTGCGTGACTTTGTTGAGCTTGACAAGAGGCGTATTACCAATAGTTTCTAAAATATTTTCGTACCACATAATTGTGCTTTTGATTACGAGGGCTAGAATTTTAGGTGTTTGACCGTTAATCCATTGTTGATCAGTTGCTTTAACGCATCTATTCCGATTTTTAGATGTGTTTCAACATATTTTGCAGTTACGGCCAAATCACTTTCTGAGGTCTTTACACCTTCAGGGACCATCGGCTGATCAGATACCAATAATAACGCACCTGTTGGAATTTTGTTTGCAAAACCTACGCTGAAGATTGTCGCTGTTTCCATATCGACCGCCATTGCGCGGATCGCTTTAAGATACTTTTTAAAAGCTTTATCGTGCTCCCAAACACGGCGGTTCGTTGTATAAACGGTTCCAGTCCAATAGTCCCGTGAATAATCTCGTATTGTTGTCGAAATAGCTTTTTGCAAAGCGAAAGAAGGGAGAGAAGGCACTTCTTGAGGGAAATAATCGTTCGACGTCCCTTCGCCTCGTATGGCGGCGATCGGGAGGATAAGTTCGCCTACGGGTATCTTCTTTTTTAAGCCGCCTGTTTTTCCTAAAAATAAGACTGCTTTTGGAGTAATTGCTGATAAAAGATCCATAACTGTTGCTGCCATGGGACTTCCCATACCAAAATTGATGATGGTGATCCCTCCCGCCGTACATGCCTGCATGGCTTTATCTTCGCCATAAATATGCGCGTCCTCATTCATTTCGGAGAACATTTTAACATACTTGGAAAAATTGGTTAAGATAACATAAGGCTCAAATTCTTCTAATGGACATCCCGTATATCTGGGAAGCCAATTGTTGACAATATCTTTCTTTGATTTTAAACCCGGTGTAATGGGGGTTTCTACTGTCTTTTTTTTTGTCATATAGTCTATTTTTAGTTTGCTACGAAATCACATGCTTGGAGAAGCCCGCTTTCGTGAAGATAAAAAAAAACCTCAACACGCGTTGAGGTTTTTTTTAAGCGACTTGCAGCTTTTTAATGTCTGATTTCGCAAATTTCTGTTTGGCGTAATCCAGTGTAATATGGAAGATCTTTTCTCCCGTATCTTCTTTGGTAGTCGGGATTTCAAACATAGCGTCTAGCATAATCGCCTCGCAGATGCTACGGAGACCGCGGGCGCCGAGCTTAAATTCCCACGCTTTATCAACTATAAAGCCGTAAACGTCTTTGTCAAATACCAATTCTACCCCCTCATATTGAAAAAGTTTTATATATTGTTTGACAAGGGCGTTTTTTGGCTCTGTCAAAATACTTAGTAAAGTTTCTTTATCCAAAGGGTTCAAATATGTTAATACAGGAAGACGGCCAATTAATTCTGGTATCAGTCCAAAATTTTTAAGATCCTGTGGCGTGATATATTTATATAGATTGTTGACATCTATTTCGCCATCATCATCCTTCATTTTGTACCCCACCGTCTGCGTGCGTAAACGATTAGCAATTTTCTTTTGTATACCGTCGAAAGCTCCTCCACAAATGAAAAGAATATTACTCGTATTCACCGAAATCATTTTTTGATCTGGGTGCTTCCGACCTCCTTGTGGAGGTACGTTTACGTTTGTCCCCTCTAGAATTTTAAGAAGTGCTTGCTGAACACCTTCTCCAGATACGTCACGAGTTATCGAAGGATTGTCGCTCTTACGCGCAATCTTGTCTATTTCGTCAATATATATAATACCCCGTTCAGCAGCCGCAACATCGTAATCAGCAGCTTGCAACAGTCGTGTCAAAATACTTTCCACATCTTCTCCCACGTAGCCAGCCTCCGTCAACACCGTCGCATCCACGATACAAAACGGAACATTCAAAATTTTTGCGACCGTCTTAGCCAGTAACGTCTTACCTGTCCCAGTTTCGCCGACAATAATAAGATTTGATTTTTCGATTTCAATCTCGTCTTTATCTACCTTTTGGTTTAGTCGTTTGTAGTGGTTATATACAGCTACTGAGATCACCTTTTTCGCATCGTCTTGCCCAATCACATACTGATCCAAATGCTGTTTTATTTCCATAGGACGAACCAACTTCAAGGTCGTCTGTAGGGACTTGCTTTTCCGTTGTTTAAGCTCCTCGGCTAGTATTTCGCCTGCTTGCGTGACACAGCGGTCGCAGATATGAGCTCCGTCGCCCGCTATAAGCATCTGCGCATCATTTTTACTAATGCCACAAAAAGAACAACGGATATCTCTGTTATTAATCTTACTCATTGATTAATTTGTTATTTTACTTCCTTTTTCGGTAACAATACCTCATCAATCATACCAAACTCTTTGGCTTCTGCCGCTTTCATCCAATAATCGCGATCCGATGACTTCTCTACCCATTCATAGGATTGTCCAGAATGTTCAGAAATGATGGTATATAATTCTTCTTTAAGCTTTAACATCTCGCGTAGGTTGATCTCCATATCTGAAGCAACGCCTTGCGCCCCTCCAGACGGTTGATGGATCATGACACGAGAATGTCTTAATGCTGCGCGTTTTCCTTTGGCGCCAGCGACTAATAATACAGCGCCCATCGATGCAGCCATACCTGTACAAATGGTTGCCACGTCTGGCGAGATGTATTGCATCGTGTCATAAATACCTAAACCGGCATATACGCTACCGCCCGGAGAATTGATATAGATCTGAATATCGCGTTGCGAATCCGTAGACTGCAAGAAAAGTAATTGAGCCTGTACGATATTAGCTACCTGATCATTGATGGCGTCGCCCAAAAAAATGATACGATCCATCATTAAACGTGAAAATACGTCCATTTGTGCCACATTCAATTGACGCTCCTCGATGATGTAGGGGGTCAAATTTTTGGGCACGTTTTGCTGTACTCGCGAAATAAAACCGTCCACATGTTGGCTGCCGATACGGTGGTGCTGAATCGCATATTTTCTAAATTCATTTTTATCTATATTCATCGTTTTTTTTATTTTTACGTATTTTCAAAGACTAATATAAAACTATAATTTTAATCTGAACTGCAAATTAACTGCCGAATTATAATTTGGCAGTTCTGAAAGAAATTCGAAGCTGTTCTCTCTAAAATCTATTCCGCAATAATAGTGCTGTATGCCATTGCTCACCAACAACAACGGGATTTTGTGGATAGTATTGTAGTTGGCAATCTGATGAAATACTTTTTCGGTAATTTTGACAGTAGGGGCCTTAAACTCTGCCAAAAGTATCTTCTCACCTTCATTATTAAAAACTAATAGATCGCTGCGTTTCCGCAAGGTGTTTAATTGCAAGCCACCTTCAATCCTCATCAACGCTTTCGGATAGTGCTTATGTAAGTGAAGGTAGTGAATCCAATGTTGTCGTACCCATTCTTCCGGTGTGAGAACCAAATCTTTCTTCCTCAGCTCGTCAAAAATAAAAAGTTTGTCGAATTTTTGCGTGATTTTTAAAGCATAGGAAGGCAAGTTTAACGGAATCGGCTCAAACATATACAAAAATAAAAAAAATCTTTTGCCGGGCAAAATCATAATGTGATCGAGAAATCGGCTTAAAATCGTATTTTCGCTAGGTATGAATATGAATACAGTCCTCGGAGATATTAAAAAACGAAAATTCAGTCCAGTGTATCTTTTACATGGGGATGAGCCGTATTATATTGACCTCATTACGGATATGCTGGAGCGCACGGTGTTGAGCGATGCACAAAAGGGGTTTGACCAGACAATTCTTTATGGCAAGGATAGCAGCATTATCACCATTGTCAATGCCGCGAAACGATATCCGATGATGAGTGATTATCAACTGATCATTGTCAAGGAAGCACAAGATCTGAAATGGAAAACGGAAGAAGAAGCTTTGCTCAAATATGTGGAACGCCTTACGCCGACAACAATTTTGGTCCTAGCTTACAAATACGGCAAATTTGATAAGCGGAAAAAAATCTATAAAGCATTTGAGAAATTCGGTGTTGTAGTCGAGTCGGCGAAACTCTACGAAAATAAAATAGGAGAGTGGATTATCGACCAATTTCGGGCTGTCGATCGATCTATTCACCCACAGGCAGCATCAATGATGGCAGACTATTTGGGAACAGATTTATCCAAAATAGCGAACGAAGTGGAAAAGTTGGTGTTAAATGTACCAATGGATCAAGAGATTCAGGCAATACACATTGAACAGAATATTGGTATAAGTAAAGACTTCAATGTTTTTGAATTGCAATCTGCTTTGGCCAAGCGAAATGCCACAAAAGCCATACAAATCGTGAATTATTTCGCGGACAACCCAAAATCTAATCCGTTACCTATGGTGATTGGGAACCTTGGGACTTATTTTACCAAAATATTAAAATACCACTATTTGCCAGATAAATCTCCTCAGGTTGCAGCAAAGCAAATCGGTGTGCATTCCTTTTTTCTGAAGGAATATGAGGCGGCGGCCCGCAATTTTAATCGCAAGAAGACATTCGAGATTATCCACCATCTCAGTAATTACGATTTAAAAACGAAAGGAATGAATGTCGGTCCTTTTACCGAGAGCAAGGACATCCTTCGCGAATTGATTTTTAAAATATTGAATTGACCCGCAAAGGGCACGGCTGTGCTCTCTCCTGAAAAGACTAATCATTGGTTTGGTCATTCTTGTTCTCCCGATCGAGATCTTCGTAGGGATGCTCAGCCGACTGATTAATTTCTTTGTACTGTATTTTAGTCGTTTCGTTTGGAGATGTGGCGTCCACTTGTATGTCAACCTTAATTTTTTTCTCCATTTTCGGTTTCCTAACAATACCCCATTTCATCAACAGTTCTTGCGTTGAATTGCGCTTTAAATGTTCTTTTTCGGGTTCTCCAATCAAAAATCCGAATGCCTGCATGGATGGAATGGCATCAAAAATCACTTTTATGGTAGCCGTTAAAGGCAGTGCCAAAATTAGTCCCGACAATCCAAACAACATGCCGCCCAGTAAAATAGCAATGATGGCCATCAACGGATTGATGCTAACTTTACTGCCGACAATATTTGGCGTGATAATGTTTCCTTCTAAAAATTGGACAACCTGAAACCATGCAATTACCCCGACAGCATACCACGCGCTATCTTTTACGGCTAATGCGAAGAGTGCAGGTAAGATAGATCCAATGGCGATACCAATGTAGGGTAGTAACATCAGGAGTGAGGCCAGCGTGCCAAAGAACCATGCATATTCAATTCCCATAAGCATCAGCCCCACCGTATTCAGGACCGCCACGATTCCCATCACCGTAACAAGGCCTAATAAATAGCTTTGCACGACATCATAAATCTTGTTTAGTGTTGCATGTACCTTGGACTGAGGGACACTTTTAAATGCTTTAAAGAAGAATTCTCGGAAGAAATCACGGTAGTACAGTAAAAAAAAACTGAACAGCGGAACAAGCACGGCACCAGCTAGGATATTTCCTATAGAACCAAATGTCGCGGAAGCCATAGTCCCGGCATTAGAGAGCATCTTGTTGCCTTGATCGCGAAGTTGATCCATCATCGCCGTTCGCTGTATACCAAATGTTTGTTCCACCCACGACTGTGCCCGTTCCAGTACAGAAACCACCTTATCCGTAATGGAAGAAGCATCTTTGCCTATAATAATGCTCTGGTGTACTATAAACCAGCCAATGACCCAAATGATGGCAATCGCAATGATTACTGATAAAATGGATGCAAACGCTTTTCCTAAGCGTAGTCGTTCAAAAAAACGTGCTAACGGAAAGAGCGAGATGGAAATCAAAATTGAAAATAACAAAGGGATGAGTACGCTTTGCGTAGCCACCATAAATGCTAAGATGAGTGCCATCGCAAAAAGGCTTGATGCAAGATCAAGCGAGTACGGAAATCGTTTCGAATTGTTCTCCATATAAGTGTTTTTCTTTAACTGAACAACGATTAACTCGTCCTTTTGTTTTTTACATCCCAGTAAATGATATAAAAAAAAGCGAGGAAGATCACAAAACTGTTGACGACAAAAATGGAGGAGATCCGTTCGATTTGATCGCTGTATATGTAGCCGGCAAGTATAGCTCCTCCTCCGATACCTGCTTCAAGGGCGATATACATCGTGGCCATCGCTTTCCCCCGATGTTGCGGTAGGCTCAAATCAATGGTCCAAGCATTTACGGCAGGAGACAGGATCCCTGTGCCAACCCCGTAAACAATCGCACCGAGGATCATCCCTTGTTTTGAATCACCGATGCCGAGTAGCAGCACAGCGAAGGCAACGATACTTACCCCGACATACATTACGCGTATCCGCCCATAACGATCTGCAATCTTCCCGGATACGAATCGAATTGCGATAGAAGATAAGGTGTATGCTGTAAAGAATAACCCTTTGTTAGTGAGACCAAGGTGCTCACTCCAGTCGGGGATTAGCGTTAGTATCACTCCGTATCCCGAATAAGATAATAGGGTAACAATCCCGGCCGGTAACACACGCCTTTCGATAATTTCGTCGCGACGGATTTGTAATAATCTAACCGAAAAACGGTGCCTATTCGCTAATGTTTCTCGCATGTTTATAACAATAACGATCGAAAGAAAGGCGAAGAAAGAAGAACTGTAGAACATGGTGTTTATACCGTAGTGTAATGCGATGTAACTGCCTACGGCAGGACCCACAGCGCTCCCAATACTGAAACAGAGGCCGTGCATACCCAACGCCTCTCCCCATCGATGCTGTGGAATAATGTCTGCAACGTATGCTGAAGTTGCTGTTGGCTTGAACCCGGTAGAGAATCCGTGAATTAAACGTAGAAAAAAGAACCCCGTGACAGAGCTAATAACAGGATAAAGAAAGCCACAAATTAGACAAACAACAGATCCAACGGCCATGACGGGCACGCGCCCCCAGCGATCAGTCAATTTTCCACTAAATGGACGAGAGATTCCTGCTGTCAGCGTGAACAATGCAATGATTAGACCCTTGTGCTCGCCTGCGCCCATGCTGCTTAGGTGATTCGGAAGTTCCGGGATAATCATATTAAAACTTGCTGAAAACAGCAAGGAGCTTAGACAAAGTAAAGCGAAGGAAAATGTATATATTGACTTCGATTCATCCACAATCTAAGGCTTTTGGAGCTTTCTGCGGGCAATTTCCGAACAAAAGATTGTCGTAGCCACAGCGACATTTAACGATTCTGCCTCGCCGATTCGGGGTATCGTGACTGCATGGTCTACTTTTTCGAGGATGTCGGAGCTAAGGCCGTTCCCCTCATTTCCCATAACAATAAGGCCCGCTTTGCCAAAATCCGTGTGATAAATAGATGTCCCATGTAAAAGCGCTCCATAGGTTGGCAACTGAACCTGATCGATAAATCCGGTTAATGACGTGTACCAGATCTTAACCCGAGCGAGCGAACCCATGGTGGCCTGTACAACCTTTGGGTTAAAAGCATCCACTGTACCTATCGAGCAAATAATATGTTGAATGCCAAACCATTCGGCCGTACGTATTATGGTTCCCAAATTACCAGGATCTTGAATGTCGTCGAGTACGAGACTATGCTCTTGGCGCAGTTCAGTCCAATCAAAAGCCGTTTCTTCCGGTAGGCGTAGTAGTGCTAAAGCGCCTTGTGGCGTCGTGAGGTTGGATATTTTCTGAAATTCATGCGTATCGACGTCTATACATTTTATATTCTGCGGTAAATTGCCCATTTTTGTTCGAGCTTCAGCAGTAGCATAAAGGCTGTGAATATGGTAGTTCGAATGAATAAATTCGAGAATTGACTTCACGCCTTCAACGGAAAAAAGTCCATGTTGTTTGCGAAATTTTTTATGCTGCAATGACGTTATTAAACTGATTTGCGCTTTTGATAACATTGCTTGATGATTGAGAAGTATCCTTTTTTTGCTTATGCAAGTATAACGCTTTTGTTGCTATTTTTTGCATCCTGTCGCTCCTCTAAATTCCTCAGTGATGATCAAGCGTTGGTGATAGATGTTGACATACAAGGGCTAACTCCACGATTTAGGGAAGATGCTGCCGCCTATATTTCCAATGAGATCAAGCCAAACTCAAGGCTGAATCTGACAATATATAATATGTTTAATACACGAGATGGTCGTTATAAAAAAGAAGGTATTCGTAACGTCGGTGAACCTCCGCATATTCTCGATTCTTCGTTGGTTGATCTTTCTTCGAAACAGATTAGTCGATTTCTGCAGACGAAAGGATATTTTAATGCCACAGTCTTACCTCAGGTGGATGTGCAAAATAAAAAAGCTCGTATTCGATTTTTGGTGGAGACCGGAGAGCCTTTTATCGTCGGAACGATAGACTATCATGCAGCCGACGCCGTTATTGAGCGCGTTTACGAAACTGAGATCCGACCTTTTTCCAAAGCAAAAACAGGCATAAAGTTCGATAGTGCTGATCTTTTAAGTGAACGAGAAAATCTATATGCCCGGCTGAAAGAATATGGGTATTATGATTACTTGCGGCAATATATGCGCGTAGGATTAGATACGAACAGTATGGATAGGCGTGTAGACTTGCATGTTGATATTCAGAATCCTACTGACAGCACCAATCACGTAGTTTATACCATTGATAGCGTGTTTGTTAATGTGCGACAGCCGTATGGGCAAACGGCAGCAAAGCTCCCCCGATTCATGTCAGATACAAGTTTGCATGTAACCTATCTCGACGAAACCGGACGCTTTCGCTTAAAGCCCATGGCCAACTATATGTATCTGCGATCCGGCATGACCTATAACCTTAAAAAAGAAACGCAATCTTACGATCGCTTGTACGAAATGAACGGATTCAGGAATGTAAAAATAAACTATCAACGCGTCGATTCCAATCGTTTACATGTTCATTATGATCTGACTCCAAGGCCAGTTATGGCAAACCAAATCGAAGGCGAATTTACGTTTAGCTCAGGAATGAGTGGACTGAATGTCGGAAATACCTTTTCGCACCGTAATGTTTTTGGTGGAGCGGAACAGCTGGAAGTTAAGTTGAGGTATGGTGTTCTTTTTGATCCAAGATTAGAGGGTAGTTTGGCGCGTAAGATTTTTAATAATGATTTTCAAATTGGTGTTAATTTGGTTGTTCCGCGGCTGATGACACCTTTTGAAAATTCGAGTACAGGAATCTATGGGTTGCCCCGGACTACATTCTCCAGCACCCTGCAACTTTTCCAGCAAGATGCGACTTATTCTAATCAATATTTTACGAACTCCTTGAATTATACCTGGTATAGTGGACTAAACTCTCAACATAGCCTGACACCGGTTTCCGTTGAATATCGTTTAGGAAGGTTAGACGATGCATTCCGCAATCAATTGGAAGAAGAGGGGTACATTCTTTATATACGTAGTAACGACCGGGAGTATGTAGGCTTGGGAGCACAATATGCATTTACCTTAAATGCGAAAAAACTGTTGCGTTTAGAGAATTTTAATTACTTCCGGATCGGGTTGGAAAGTAGTGGAAACCTCCTTGGATTGGCAAGTAGAGTTTTTAAGTTTAAGGAATCGCCTACCGGTGAACGTCTGTTGTTGGGCGTTCCTTATTTGCAGTATGCGAAAACGGAGATCGATTTCCGACGGTACAAATATTTAGGAGGAAACCGACAATTGGTGTTTCGCTTTAACGGAGGTATTGCCGTGCCTTACGGCAACAATTCGAGACTACTAATCTTTGAAAAAAGTTTTTACGGAGGGGGAATGAATGGAATACGTGCTTGGCAAGCAAGAACATTAGGTCCCGGGAACTATAATCGCCAAAACCTTTCCGATGGATTACGACTGAACCTCCGCAATTTGGATCAATTGGGCGAGGTTAAATTAGAAGCGAATGTTGAATATCGTTTTCGATTATTGAGTAATTTTTTGGGAGCCAAATTAAACGGCGCGACATTCTTGGATGCAGGCAATATTTGGCTGCTGAAAGACAACGAGTTTTCGAGCGATGGCGCGGGAACGTTTAAAGTGGACAAATTCTTGTCGCAAATAGCCATTGGCACAGGTTTTGGCCTCCGCATGGATATGGATTATTTCGTCATTCGGCTCGACGCGGGACTTAAGGTTAAAGATCCGCAATTTGCCGATGGTAACCAATGGGTCATCAAAGAACTGTTCAATGCACGAAAGTTCAAGCAATCTTTCTACGAAAGTCACCGTCCCGATCGATATAATTTTATTCAATATAATTTTAGTGTAGGGCTTCCGTTTTAGAGGAACTCTTTCAATGCCGAAAAAATGCTTTCTAGTATTTTTGATAAATCTAGACCCTTGGCGTAATGGAAATAAACATATATCAATGCGAGAATTGCAAATGCCGCCAGGAATCGTTTGAACAAATAGGCAACGAGGAGGATGGCCGCAGGAATAATTAAGAGCAATAATCCATATATTTTGAATGGCTTTAATTCTTTGTCCGCTTTATGGACGTAGTACAACTTCCCAATCGATTTTTGCCCGTTCTTGTGTTTAAAGAAAACAAAGGTGGACGATTCCAGCGGATGTTTAACAACGGCAATACCATCGTGAAAAACAAGATCTTGTTGGAAGCCGTTTAAACTAAAGACAAATGTGCCACTTATTGATTCGACAGGTCGCTCTGTACTATCTATTACAATAATAGCCAGTTTTCCGTTTTGGGTCAGATTCTCTTTCACCATAAAATTATCAATTCGTTGTGCTTGTGCCTGGATCGAGAAGATCGTCGTGAACAGCACCAAAATCGTCAATATAATTTTCTTCACAGCTCTGCTTTTATTGCTTTCAGCAATATTAACTAAAATTTGCGAAACCTGAAGTCTTATCTTTAGCTGTCGTCTTCTGAACAAGATGGCATCTTTGGTGCGTGAGGCAACTCGTTTACATGTTTGGAAAGTATGGATCGGCGTTCGCGAGATAGTAATTTTACAAGGTTATATAAGCTTTTCAATAAGCCCGATAAGCCGTGGAGCCGATGGAATGTTCCAATAAATGTCATCGGAAGCTTCCGTTTCGTAGCTCCTATTCAAGATGTAACTTTTAGCTTTTTTATTTTTGGCTTTTGGTATTTGTTCCGTACATTTGGCCTAATTAAAAGATTTATACGGATATGGAAAATACAGTGTCGCAAAGACCAGCAAAAACAACAAATAATAATGCTAACCGTACGGAATATTATGTGACATTAACAGTTGCTATTGTTATTGGGTTGGTAGGTGTGTTTATTCGCTTTATCCCTGATGTTATTCCTGCTTTAGATCAAATGACATTTTTATTCTCGTTAATAGCCAATATTTTGATGGTTGTTGCGACGATTATTTCTTTTAAAGTTGTTTTTGAAATTTTAGGATTTGGAAAAAATAAAAGTTAATTATTTTCTGATTACACTAAAAACCTCCAGGATGCACATCTTGGAGGTTTTTTATTTTGATTGGATTGATAACAAAAGGAGATGTAAAACAAAAGCCTATACATATGATATGCACAGGCTTTTATTGTTTATGATGATGATCGATGTACCTACACTAGGCGAAAAGTGACCAAGTGCTCCATGGTATTCTTGACAATATTAATAGTAAACCGATGACGTAAAATATAACTACTGTTCTGTTCGACTTCAGCGCGTCATTCGATTTTTTAGCTTTCGAATAGCCAATCGTAATTAGAACAATCGCAATAATCATGATTAAAGGATGCTCTAAGAAGTAAAGGCGCGACAAGCTGTTTTTCATATTCTCAGCCGAAAAACTCTGTATGCCCAATGGGGAAACAAAGTACAGAATCAAACCAATCAACAATTGTACGTGTGCAGAAATAAACCCGATCAAGGCAACTTTGCGGTTGTACGGTTTTTTTCCTAATAGATTTCCTAAGGTTATTACAATAGCAATAACCAATGTCAGTAACAAAACGATTGCGATCGTCGAGTGTAAGTGTTTCATTCCGGTTAACATAAATTTATTTTTTGTACATTATCTCTTATTCGAAGGTAATACAATAACTTGTTTATCTTTTATAAACGTGTTAATTTGAATTCTTCCTGACAAAGGTACTATTTTGAAAGCCTCTTGTCACTTATTTCTTTAAATTCTGATCCAGATTTAAAGTTTGGAAGGGACTTATCCATACTCATAGTGTATCCGATATCGAAAAATAACCGAATGTCAGCCAGTATGCCTTCGAAGCTCCAGTTTTCATCCACTTCGTCATGCACGGTGTGATATCTGCCTGCCAGTGCTTTTCGCCGGTTCTGGGTCTTCAGCGTATCGGTATCCAATAGCTCACTTCCACTCCCCATGAATAGTCCCGGTACACCCTTTTTTACAAAGTTAAAGTGGTCAGATCGATAAAATCCTCCAGCAGACGGATTCTCTTCCCCTTTGATGGTTCTGTTAAATTTTTTCGCGGAAAATGCTACGTAATCATCTATTTCGGTTTGACCAAGACCGACGATTGAAATATCTTTTGTGGGGCCAAGAGCGCTAAAAGCGTCTATATTCAAGTTGGCTACGGTTTTATGAAGCGGGAACGTAGGATGTTCTGCGTAGTAAGCGGAACCGAGTAAGCCCTGCTCTTCTGCGGTTACTGCTAAAAATACGATTGTTCTTTCCGGCCGAACTTTTGCCATTTTAAATGCTTTAGCTAGTTCGAAAAGCGCGGCCACGCCCGTTGCGTTATCTAAAGCACCGTTATAGATTGAATCGCCGTCGACTGGTGCGCCGATGCCGAGGTGATCCCAATGCGCGGTGTAGATAATAACCTCATCAGGTCGCTTTGTACCTTTGAGTGCAGCGATGACATTATTAGACGTGGAGATACGGATCTTGTTCTTCAAATTTACAGTTGTTGTTATCGGAAGCGGAACTGCTTTAAAGCCTTTTTTCTTAGCGCGCTCTTGGATATCCTTTGGCTGACCTGCCAATTTGAATAATTTGGCTGCAGTCTGTCCGCTGATCCATCCTTCGAAATCTGTTGTCTTTCCCGCTCCTGTGTTATCTTTTAAATTAAGCTGAGGGCCGGACCATCCCGTACGTACGACATTCCATCCATAACTCGCCGCATCTGTATCGTGAATCAATAGCACACCAGTAGCGCCTTGACGGGCAGCTTCTTCATATTTATAGGTCCACCGTCCATAATATGTCATCGTGTCTGCTTTAAAAAGAGTTTTGTCGTACTTTCCTGGGTCATTTACAAGCACTACGACCGTTTTTCCTTTTACATCGATTCCAGCGTAGTCATTCCACCCAAATTCTGGAGCGACAATTCCGAAACCTACAAAAATTAGTTCGCTGTCCGTAATTCTCACCTGTTTTTTGAGCTGTCTGCTGCCCACCACATAGTCGTTTAAATACGTGCATTCTAAAGAATCAGACCTAGAACGGAAGGTCAGCTTGTATTCCTCTGGTTGCGTGATTGTTTCTACCATGGGAACTTGTTGGAGATACGATCCTTCATTCCCCGGATCAAGTCCTAGTTTCTTAAATTGTTCTTCAATGTACGCGACCGCTAGTGTATCTCCTTTGGTGAAAGGCATCCGTCCCGAGAAGTGATCAGAAGATAGTGTTTTCACATACCCCACATACGAATCCTCGGTTATGGCAAATAAGGCAGAGGAATCTAGTTGATCTCGTTGATAACCGTTCCGAGCTTGTTGACCACAGGACAGCAGTAAACCGAAAATAGCCAAGGTAACTAGAGTTTTTTTCATGGTATATTAGTAAGTGGTTTCTACACGTTGGAGCGATAAATCCGGTACTTTTTCTAGCGCGACTAAAATGACTTCTGCAACAGCATGAAAGAGATAGACTTTGTTTGTATTGATCTCTACACATTTGTATCGTTTCCGCAGTTTTTCTTTTTTTTGGAAGATACGTCCGTCTGGAATGGAAAATAGGCTATTTGCGGCTAGTGATTCGACCGTACGATGCGCAGCGGTGTTTAGATCATACCGTCGTAGCGTACGATACAACTCCAAGTCGGTACAGCTGGATGCAGCGGGATTTTTCATATAGTGAACAATAGCTTGCGCCACATCTGTTGGAAATATAGATAGTCGTAGAAACGGGTACATCAGCTCTTTGTAGCTGCTCTTCCATTCGACTCCATGCGGTTTTACCTTGTTTTTGTAATGTTGATAGGTATAGAGATGAGCAAATTCATGGATGGTCGTAATCAAAAAGGCGAACGGGTTTAAATCATGGTTGATTGATATCCTATGAGATGCGCCCCGGAAAGGAGCTGTATAGTCACCCAGTTTTGTTTTTCTACTTCTCGAGATCCTAAATTGACAACCGGTGTCGTTGATCCATGTGGAAATAATCGGTGCCGCCGCTGCCGGCATGTATTTGCTAAGCTCTTTAGAAAAATCTGCCATGTTTTACAAACATATTATTTTATTTGGTAATCTGCCAATCGTGTTCTCGCTGGCAGAATTTAAAATTTGTGATTTTGAGCCAAGAAACATCTCTGTTCATCAATAGTCTCTCAAATTGATGCAGTACACGTCGGCTAATATATTGCACATACGCGTGAATTTATGTATGTTTGATCACATGACCGTCAAGGAGAAAGAGCAATTCTAAATTCTACAATCTGTTTCCAGACAGGTGATGAAAAGGTTCAAAAGCTTGCGGTGCTGTACCAAAAATGTTACACCGTATAAATTGTAGTTGTAATTGATTTATGTTAAGTAGGCTATATATAAAAAACTATGCTCTGATTGAAAATCTCGATATTCAATTTGATGCTGGTTTAAATATCATAACAGGGGAGACAGGCGCAGGAAAATCCATCATTATGGGCGCTCTCGGCTTGATCTTAGGAAATCGGGCCGAAGGTAAGCATTTTTTCAACGATGAACATAAATGTGTTATTGAAGGTTTCTTTAAAATAGACGCCTATAATATATACGATTTCTTTCAGGATAATGAATTGGAATATGAATCGGAAACCATTATCCGTCGCGAAGTTTCAATAGATGGTAAGTCCAGGGCCTTTGTGAATGATTCACCTGTGACATTATCTATTCTCAAAGCGTTAGGAGAGTTGCTCATAGACATACACTCTCAGCACGGAACATTGCAATTAAACATGGAACCTTTTCAGCTGATGGTTTTGGATAGCGTCGCGAAGAATCAAGATTTATTGTCTATTTATAAAAAGCAATTGCAGCAATACAGAGATCTGAATACTAAACTGATCGAGTTGCGACAGGCTATCAGTGCAAATAATGCAGAACTTGACTTCAATCAATTCCAGTTTGACGAGCTAAACGACGCCCGGCTGAAGGATGGAGAACAAGAAAAATTGGAAGAAGAATTAAATCAACTAGAGAACACCGAAGAAATTAAACGCGGATTAGGGGCTGCGGGGTATTTGCTTGTCGAAAGCGAGCAATCGGTCATACAGTCGTTGAAAGAAACCTATCAGCAACTTGTTGGTGTGCAACGCTATGCGCAACCCGCCGGAGAGCTGGCTGAACGTGTGCAAAGCGTGCTGATCGAGATAAAGGATGTCGCTGATGAGGTCGTATCATTGGAACAAACGATGTACATGGACGAGGGGCGTTTGGCTGTCGTGAATGAACGGCTTAGCGTACTCTATAACCTATTGAAAAAACACCGTGTAGATGCAGTGTCCGATTTAATTCTGCTTCGGGATCAGTTAGAAGAAAAAATACGGTCTGTAACTAATCAGGAGGATCAACTGCAGGAACTTTGTTCTGAGGTAAACCGAAGTTTAGCGGTATTAGAGCGCACAGCAGAAGCGCTTCATCAATCAAGGTTACGCAGCGTGGCGCAGGTCGAACAACATGTGCAGCAAGTGCTGGCGGAGGTAGGTATGCAGAATGCCCAGCTAAAAGTAGCATTGAAGATGTTGCCGGTCGATAAATACCGGACGACAGGAGCCGATGAGATTCAGTTTTTGTTTTCAGCAAATAAAGGACAACCTCTACAGTTAATACATCGTGTTGCATCGGGGGGGGAACTGTCCCGAGTTATGCTTGCGGTTAAATCGTTGGTCGCCAAGACATCGGCATTGCCAACTATTATCTTTGATGAAATTGACACAGGAATTTCCGGTGAAGTAGCGTTAAAAGTAGGAGAAATCATGGAGAATCTATCCCTAGACATGCAGGTAATGGCGATTACGCATTTGCCGCAGATCGCTTCTAAGGGAAGCTCCCACTTCAAAGTATACAAACGAGACGTGGGAGATAAGACAAAAACAAATATTGTGTTGCTACAGAAGGACGAACGTGTGGTAGAAGTGGCGCAGATGCTTAGCGGCGCTACTCCGGGAGAATCGGCCTTAAAGCACGCCAAGGAATTGCTTGAAAATTAATATTAGGTGCGGTGCACCATGATAAGACATAAGCGTAGACTCACCGTTCAAAAACACCTCGGAAGAGAAATTTTTTAAATATCGGTAGCTTTTTTTGTACCGGTTAGTTCCATGAATGACAACCGTACTAGCATTTTCGCTGATAGCACGGTCGTCATTGTGAAGTACTATTCGACGAAATCGGCTTCGGTTAACGAAATTTTTATAAAAATATTTTCGGGAGGCGTAATTTCGACACCAGTATCGGCAATGGGATCTTCCGCATAAATTCTAACGGAACCTGTTGTGTAGTCATAGGAATAGGCGATCGCGCCAAACGTTGCCGGGATAGCATTGTACGTTGTTTCCCCATCGAAGCTCATCGCTACATTAACGATTCCTTGATCGACATAGTAATCCGTAAGCTCGTTGACTGGAAGATCCAAATACCACACTTTTGTATTACTGTTGTATGTCCATTGGTTATCCGCTCGTTGATACACCATGGTAATACTCGGAATCACATCATAATACTCTTTCGTACAGCTCGTTCCCACCGCTAAAGTCGCCGTACCAATTAAACAGGCTAATAAAATTTTTTTCATGTGTATCGTGTTTAAACGTTAAAAATAGAGTTCTCTTTGTTATAAAGACGTTAAAAAGTGTTAATAGTTTAAAATTAGTAGCAAAAAATACGCCATAAAAAAGAGCGCTAATGAAGTAGCGCTCTTTTCGAAATTATATTGTTTATTCTTTCTTTTTATCATCCGGTTCAGAAACATCCGATTCGATCGAATCGTTCGAGTTTTCAGGTGGTGCCGCATAGACTGTGATTTCCTTCTGATCGTCGTTATAATCAATATTCAGTTGCGAGCCATTTTTCACCTCACCTTTCAATATCTCTTCAGCAATAGGATCTTCCAAGTATTTCTGAATAGCCCGTTTTAAAGGTCTAGCTCCAAAGTTACTATCATATCCTTTTTCAGCAATGAAATCCTTAGCTTTATCGGTCAAAGAGATGTGATATCCAAGTCCTTCTATACGCGTGAATAACGATTTTAATTCAATATCAATAATCTTGAAGATGTGTTCTTTTGTTAACGAATTGAACACGATAACATCATCGATCCGATTCAAGAATTCTGGTGCAAAGGCGCGTTTCAACGCCGTTTCGATCACTCCTCGGGAGTGCGCATCTGCTTGATTGACTTTAGCGGATGTAGAGAATCCCACGCCCTGACCAAACTCTTTCAATTGACGAGCACCGATATTAGATGTCATAATAATAATAGTGTTGCGAAAGTCTACTCGACGGCCTAAACTGTCCGTTAATTGACCTTCATCTAATACCTGTAGTAAGAGGTTGAAAACATCTGGATGCGCTTTTTCAATCTCGTCCAATAGGATGACAGCGTATGGTTTACGACGTACTTTTTCGGTCAGCTGTCCACCTTCTTCGTATCCTACATAGCCCGGAGGCGCTCCAACTAGACGCGATACGGCAAACTTCTCCATATATTCGCTCATATCAATCTGGATCAACGCATCCTCTGAATCAAACATGAAACGAGCAAGCTCTTTCGCGAGCTCCGTCTTACCGACGCCCGTAGGACCTAGGAATACAAACGAACCGATGGGCTTCTTCGGATCTTTAAGGCCGGCCCTGGTCCGGTGGATGGCTTTTACTAATTTTTGTACGGCATCATCTTGGCCTATAATTCTACCCTTGACGGATTCGCCCATATTCAATAGTTTTTGACTATCTGTTTGGCTAACCCGTTGTACTGGGATGCCCGTCATCATAGCGACCACTTCGGCCACATTGTCTTCTGATACTGTATATCGCTTAGATTTAGTTTCTGCTTCCCACGCGGCTTTCTCTTTTTCCAGCTGATCTAGAAGTTTCTTTTCGGTGTCACGTAATTTAGCCGCTTCTTCATATTTCTGACTGCGAACAACTTTGTTTTTTTCAACCTTGACCCCTTCTATCTTTTCTTCAATGTCAATTATAGATTGAGGCACATGAATGTTATTCAAGTGCACACGCGATCCAGCTTCGTCCAGAGCATCGATAGCTTTGTCAGGTAAGAAGCGATCCGTAATGTAACGAGTCGTCAACGACACACAGGCTTCAATCGCTTCAGGTGTGTAAGTTACATTGTGATGTTCCTCGTACTTATCTTTGATGCGGTTCAATATCTCCACCGTTTCATCATGAGAGGCCGGTTCAACAACCACCTTTTGAAAACGGCGATCCAATGCTCCGTCCTTTTCAATGTATTGGCGGTATTCGTCTAACGTAGTCGCTCCGATACATTGAATCTCGCCCCGAGCTAATGCCGGTTTAAACATATTCGATGCGTCCAACGACCCGGACGCTCCACCTGCTCCAACAATCGTGTGGATTTCGTCTATAAATAAAATTACATCAGGAGATTTCTCTAACTCGTTCATGACAGCCTTCATACGCTCCTCGAATTGTCCACGGTATTTTGTTCCAGCTACCAAAGATGCCAAATCCAATGTGACAACTCGTTTGTTAAACAACACACGTGAAACCTTCCGCTGTACAATGCGTAATGCTAAACCTTCGGCAATTGCTGACTTGCCAACTCCCGGCTCTCCGATCAAGATGGGATTATTTTTCTTCCGACGAGATAGAATTTGCGATACCCGCTCAATTTCTTTTTCCCGTCCTACGATCGGATCCAATTTTCCCTCTTCGGCAGCCTTGGTTAAATCGCGGCCGAAGTTGTCCAAGACCGGTGTTTTGGATTTGATGTCCGATACCTTTTTTGGTGCAGTAAATTGTTGGTCATCGTCAGCAAAGTCATCATCGCCAGTTGGTGAATTCGAAGCCTCGTCGGTAATCGTGGTCTTATTTTGTTCCACCTCATTCTTAAATAAATCGTAAGTAATGCTATACTGCTGCAATACCTGAGAAGCGATATTCTCTTCGTCTCGTAATATAGCTAACAATAAGTGTTCGGTACCGATAATGTCGCTTTTGAAAATCTTAGCCTCAAGATATGTTATTTTAAGAACTTTTTCAGCTTGTTTTGTCAACGGCATATTCCCTATCGGGGCACGAGACATTGAGGATCCCTTAACAGCGTCTTCGACAGATTGTCGAATAGCTCCGGTGTCTATCCCAATATTCTTCAAAATCTTTATCGCCACCCCATCGCCTTCACGAATCAGCCCGAGCAAAAGATGTTCAGTGCCGATATAATCGTGTCGAAGCCGTAATGCTTCTTCTCGGCTGTAGGAGATGACATCCTTTACGCGTGGTGAAAATTTTGCTTCCATGTATTAAACCTTTCCTTTATTAATGATAGGATGTATAAATGTAAAAAATAAATTATAAATCCTATGCTGATTGTTTCATAGAATTTATCAACAATTAAGCCAGTGCGGCGAAACTATCAAAATGTCAGGTAGCGCCATAGAAAAATGACTATATTTGTACAAAACGCTGTATTTAGTTATTATTTATGTCTGACGAAAAAATCATTTTCTCCATGGCAGGGGTAAACAAAATTTATCCGCCACAAAAACAAGTTCTTAAAAATATCTATCTATCCTTTTTCTATGGAGCCAAAATCGGCGTCATAGGTTTAAATGGTTCAGGTAAGTCCTCTTTATTAAAGATCATTGCTGGTTTAGATAAATCATACCAAGGAGAGGTGGTATTTTCCCCAGGGTATTCAGTAGGTTACTTGGCGCAGGAACCCATACTTGATCTGGAAAAAACTGTACGGGAAGTCGTAGAAGAAGGCGTTGCAGAAATCACCGCGGTTCTCCAGGAATATGAAAAGATCAATGAAAAATTCGGCTTGCCAGAGGTATACGAAAATCCCGATGAGATGGACAAGCTTCTCGTGAGACAAGGCGAATTACAAGATAAAATAGACGCGAGCAACGCTTGGGAGCTAGATAGTAGGCTCGAGCGTGCGATGGATGCGTTGCGCTGTCCCGATCCGCATGCTAAAATTGTCAATTTGTCAGGTGGTGAAAAACGCCGGGTGGCACTTTGTCGCTTATTACTCCAGGAACCGGATATATTGCTATTAGATGAGCCGACCAACCATTTAGATGCTGAATCCATTGATTGGTTAGAGCAGCACCTTCAGCAATATAAAGGTACCGTTATTGCGGTCACTCACGACCGCTATTTTCTAGATAATGTAGCCGGATGGATTTTGGAACTGGATCGAGGAGAGGGTATTCCTTGGAAGGGAAACTATTCTTCTTGGCTGGATCAAAAAGCCAAGCGTTTAGCACAGGAGGAAAAGCAAGAAACGAAACGGCAAAAAACACTCGAGCGGGAATTGGAATGGGTGCGTCTGGCGCCTAAAGCCCGACATGCCAAATCGAAGGCGCGTTTGCATAATTATGAAAAATTAGCGTCTGAAGAAACAAAAGAACGCGAAGATAAATTAGAATTATTCATACCGCCGGGGCCACGTTTAGGAAATGTGGTAATTGAGGCCGACGGAATCTCTAAAGCTTACGGAGACAAACTGCTTTTTGAAAATCTCAGTTTTTCACTTCCGCCTGCTGGGATCGTCGGGATTATCGGTCCCAATGGTGCGGGAAAGACAACGCTATTCAGGTTGATAACAGGGCAAGAACAACCGGATACGGGTACGTTCAAAGTTGGAGAAACGGTCGTGTTGGGATACGTAGATCAAAATCACGATGACTTGAATCCAGGGAAATCCGTATGGGAGAATATCACGGATGGAAATGATAACATTGTGCTCGGGAATAGACCAGTAAATTCTCGGGCATATGTGTCGAAGTTTAACTTTAACGGTGCCGATCAACAGAAAAAAGTAGGCGTGCTGTCGGGAGGAGAGCGGAATCGTGTACATTTAGCCATCACATTGAAGAAGGCATCGAATGTTTTATTGCTCGATGAACCTACGAATGATATTGATGTAAACACATTGCGCGCATTGGAAGAAGGGTTAGAGAATTTTGGCGGGTGCGCCGTTGTCATTTCCCACGATCGTTGGTTCCTAGATCGTATTTGTACCCATATTTTGGCTTTTGAAGGAGACTCGCAGGTCTATTTCTTCGAGGGAAATTATACAGAGTATGAAGAAAACCGCAAAAAACGGCTGGGCGATATTGCACCAAAGCGTATCAAATACAAGAAATTGACGAACTAGATGATAGAGTCGACCAAGCTTCTCGAAGCAATCATCGACAATGCTATTGATGGCATTATTACGATCGACAATCGATAATTCTTCTACAATTCACTATGCTGAGGGAAAGGAAGTCGTTATTGTTTCCGAGGAAGATGTTCTGTTAGAGGACCTTAAGCGCGTCGGCGTGCAAAAAATAGTCACCCATATCGATTTGTATCGAACATATGACTTGGGTGTGTAGATTGCCAATATGCTTTACCCTGATCGTACGGCAAAGGGAATTGCTCCGCAAACGATTCGCAACCTGGATTTATGGGAACATGGTAAATGTGTGGGATTAGCTTGTTGCCGTATAAAAGAATGTGTTGTTGTCGACCAAAGAAAAGCGAGTGATGATGAACGTAGACCGTAGCCTGAAAAAAAAATACGATGTGGCAGTAGCTCGGTATACAAGTTATCCAACGGTCCCGTTTTGGGATGCTCAACTGTTTACAGAAAAAGCATGACTTGCGTCGCTGCAGCGAACTTCATCTGAAAAAAGGCTGAAAGCGTTAGTATATGCTCACCTTCCCTTTTGCGAAAGCTTATGTACCTATTGTGGTTGCAATACACCATAACGGAAAAACCATGAGGTAGAGGAACCTTATATTCCCTATGTATTGCGAGAATGGACGATGTACAAAGCGGTGTTAGGAAAAAATTTGACCATCAGGGAGATTCATTTAGGAGGTGGTACCCCGGCTATTTTTATTGCCCTGATATTTTTGGCAGCTTTTTTTGGGCGAATAACACAGGGCAGTATACAGATATTTATACGCCTTCGGTTCGGATATTATTTGATGATGGTGATTCTGAGTAATGTGCCAATTAAGTGATGCTGGAAGTGAGGGAGTAGAAATGCAAAATGCTTTATTTCTCATAAAGCACCTCTTTTCCGTTTCAATAATGAAGTATTAACTTCTTTTGTGTAATCTGCACGGTTTTTCCGTTGTTTCTGAACTTTGTTCGATGAATCCCCAATTTGTCATGTAATACATATACGGGTTGTTTCCCAAGGTGATTTTTGTCTTTTGTTTTTTAATCATTCTTAACCTTTCTTTTATGATATGTTTATAACATACAAATAGCGTTCCAAATCGTATTAGTTCAGTTAACCCAGAGCCACAATTGAGAAGGCACTTTTTTTCAGATTTGTTCCGTTAATAATGTTATTTTAGATCAATATTATTTTTTTATTGGTTTTTCAAGTCGTTAATTAAGGAGATATATTTGGAGTCATTCTATTACACGTATGCATGAACAAAGAGTGTTAACCCGATCGGGGCTGATCCCTGACCCATCTCTTGGGCGAACGAGGATGAGCTGTGATGCGAACAGCCTGTGACAATCCTCCGGGTCACGGATAAACCAAAGGCAGCCCAGGGGTAGCCCTGGGTAATCACTTTGCGCGCCCCTGCCGGGGAGGGGCGTGCAGGAAAGGTGCGGGGGAGGCAGGTCGCATAGCGGAAGCGGGCCTTTTTCTTTGCTTTGTGCGCTTCTTTTCGAAAAATATCGGCCAGGCTTACAGGCTGTTGCGGCGTATTTGCCAAAAAAAGGCCCGGGAAGCTTGGAAGTAAGGGCCTGGAGTCCCTATCTTTGCACCACTCCGCGAGGGAGGGACAGCACTGAAAAGCGGAAAAAAGGGATTACGGCACGGCCGGATACCGGTTTAAAAAAGAAGCGCGGGAATTATTTTAAAATAAATTTTGCGGAACCGAAAAAACCTTTTACCTTTGCAGTCCCAAGCGAGACGAGGGAAACAAAAACGATAGTACGCCGGGCCTTAATGCCCGGAAAAAATAGTCGAAGCGCGATGCGGAGACGATAGAAGTTCTTTAAGAAAATGATCATGTAGCGTAACGAGTAACCGATTGGTG
>NZ_JBHULR010000005.1:0-176881 GCF_042684625.1 Sphingobacterium suaedae
CACCAATCGGTTACTCGTTACGCTACATGATCATTTTCTTAAAGAACTCCTATCGTCTCCGCATCGCGCTTCGACTATTTTTTCCGGGCTTTAATGCCCGGCGTACTATCGTTTTTGTTTCCCTCGTCTCGCTTGGGACTGCAAAGGTAAAAGGTTTTTCCGGTTCCGCAAAATTTATTTTAAAATAATTCCCGCGCTTCTTTTTTTTTAACCGGTATCCGGCCGTGCCGTAATCCCCTTTTTCCGCTTTTCAGTGCTGTCCCTCCCTCGCGGAGTGGTGCAAAGATAGGGACTCCGCACCCTTACTTCCAAGCATCCCGGGCCTTTTTTTGGCCGATACGCCGCAACAGCCTGTAAGCCTGGCCGATATTTTTTAGAAAGCAGCGCACAAAGGAAAGAAAAAGGCCCGCTTCCGCTATGCGACCTCCCTTAACAGGGGCTGGCAAAGTGATTACCCAGGGCTACCCTTGGGCTGCCTTTGGTTTTATCCTTGCGCTGGATGATTGTCACAGGCTGTTCGCATCACAGCTCATCCTCGTCTGCCATAGAGATGGGCAAGGAATTGCTAATTATAATACCGTCTCTAGCGTCCATAAGTCTGAACTACCTGCTCAAGCAAAGCGATGAGTGAGCTTCGCAATCCATACGCACAGCCTAAATGGCTATTTCGTCTCCTGAATAGGTGAAGCTTCACCTGACACAATTCATCAATACATTCTTTCGCTGGGTTAATATTCACAATGTAAGTGTAATGGAGTGTGGCTTACATTTCATCCACGTAAACGATAGATGGGTTTTACGCTGCATCCACGAAAAATAATCCACAAGCACTTCCTTAGAAAGCACTAATTCCAGTTACATCCTGCCCAGTAATTAATAAGTGTATATCGTGCGTCCCTTCATACGTGCTAACAGACTCTAAATTCATTAAATGTCTCATAATCGGAAAATCACCTACAATTCCCATCGCTCCTAAAATCTGTCTCGATTCTCGAGCAACTTCTAAAGCCATCTGCACATTATTTCGCTTGGCCATAGAAATCTGTTGTGGGCTGGCTCTTCCCTCATCCTTCAACACTCCTAGTCGCCAGGCAAGCAACTGCGCTTTCGTAATCTCCGTCAACATTTCTGAAAATTTTCTTTGTTGCAGCTGATAGCTTGCGATGGGCTTTCCGAACTGCATCCTCTCTAATGCATATCTTAATGCCGTTTGATAGCAGTCGACCGCAGCACCGATAACACCCCACGAGATCCCATACCGTGCAGAATTTAAGCAGGACAACGGTCCAGCCATGTTGTCAACCCCCAGTAACAAATCGCCCTCCGTAATATACACTTCATTAAAAATCAGCTCGCCAGTACACGACGCACGCAGTGACCATTTATGCAACGTTTCCTTGCGCGTAAACCCATCCATACCATTCTGAACCAACACCCCTCTGACTCGGCTTTCCTCGTCCTTTGCCCAAACGACTGCCATATCACAAATTGGCGCGTTCGTAATCCACATCTTCGCACCATTAAGACGGTATCCAACACCATCTTTTCTTAATGTCGTTTCCATACTTCTTGGATCTGAACCATGATTTGGCTCCGTTAAACCAAATGCACCGACCAAATTTCCAGATGCAAGTTCTGGCAGAAACTTTCTCTTTTGTTCCTCCGACCCGTACATAAAAATCGGATACATTACTAGCGACGATTGTACAGAGGCCGCCGAACGTACAGCCGAATCCACAGCTTCGAGCTCTTGCATGATAACCCCATAAGCCACCTGATCTAAACCTCCCCCACCATACTCGGCGGGAATACACGCACCCAACGCTCCTATTTCACCTAAAGTTTGCATCAAACCATCAATCTGCTGGTGCCTTTGCGCGGCGTCTTCTACGAATGGCCGTACATCCTTACGAATCGCTTGCCGAATACTGGCACGGATCATTTTATGTTCATCCGAAAGCAGATCGTCCAACAAATAGTAATCAGTTATTCGAGTTGTATCTGTCATATTCATATTATGTGCACACAATGTAATAAATATCACACAAAATCTTAAAAAAATAAAATATTATTCACTATTTTTATTTATACAACGAATAATATAAACTTTAATATGACAAATAAAGAACTTCAGACACTCGGCATAACCGACATTATGGATGGAACATCTACCGGCGACAACTGGTTTGCGCAGGGTGAACGTGTTACCTCAACCTCGCCAGTAGATGGACGAGCTATTGCTCAGGTCGTATCCACCACCAAGAAAGATTACGAAACTGTCCTTAAAACTGCTGAGCAAGCCAAAAAAAAATGGGCTGAGATTCCTGCGCCAAAACGAGGAGAGATTGTTCGTCAGTTCGGTGAACAACTTCGAGAACTCAAGCCCATATTGGGCAAATTGGTTTCTTACGAAATGGGAAAGTCTTATCAAGAAGGCATGGGAGAAGTCCAAGAAATGATTGATATATGTGACTTTGCGGTCGGACAGTCTCGACAACTCTACGGTGCAACCATACACTCAGAACGTCCTCTTCATCGCATGTATGAGCAATATCATCCTATCGGTATTGTCGCGATCATATCTGCTTTTAATTTTCCTGTTGCCGTATGGTCTTGGAATGCGGCTCTGGCGTTAGTATGTGGCGATGTAATCATTTGGAAAGCGAGTGAAAAAACCCCATGTTGTGCCATCGCTTGTCAAAAGATATTAGCGAAAGTGCTTCAAAAGAACCAACTTCCAGAAGGCATCTCTTCGTTGATCACGGGCGATGCCACAGTAGGACGCTGGCTTGCTGAAGATGTTCGTATTCCGTTGGTATCCGCCACCGGATCGACCCGTATGGGAAGACAAGTGGCCACTACTGTCGCGAACCGATTGGGACGATCACTCCTGGAACTTGGGGGCAATAACGCGATTATTGTCACCCCCGACGCCGACTTAAAGATGACCATTATTGGCGCCGTATTCGGAGCCGTTGGTACTGCTGGTCAACGCTGTACCAGCACGCGCCGTTTGATCGTACATGAAGACGTCTATGAACAAGTTAAAATCGCTTTATCTCAAGCCTATAAACAGATTAAAATTGGAGATCCTTTGAATAGTAAAAACCATATGGGCCCACTAATTGATCATCAAGCTGTTCGCACCTATCAAGAGGCATTGGCAAATATTAAGGATCAGGGAGGTAGTTTTTTAGTAAGCGGTAGCGTCTTGAAGGGACATGGATATGAAAGTGGCTGTTATGTCGAACCAGTTATCGCCGAAGTTGAAAATCACTGGGAAATCGTTCAAAGGGAGACGTTCGCTCCGATTCTTTACCTCATTAAATATTCAGGAGATATTACGCAAGCCATTGCTCTTCAAAATGCCGTCCCTCAGGGGTTATCCTCTGCGATCATGACGACAAATTTAAGAGAAGCGGAGGTTTTTCTGAGCCAAAATGGTTCAGATTGTGGCATTGCCAACGTAAACATTGGAACGTCAGGAGCGGAAATCGGCGGAGCGTTTGGTGGAGAGAAAGAAACAGGCGGTGGACGCGAGTCTGGATCCGACTCCTGGAAAGCGTACATGCGTAGACAAACGAACACAATCAACTACAGCACTAGCCTACCTTTAGCGCAGGGAATCACTTTTGATTTTTAACTATTAAAGGCGTCGGAACGAGAAAACGACGCCTCGATATTACACCGTATTAAAGAACGAAAAAATGAGAGAACTACATAAAATCTTAAGCAAACATATATTGGCAGATGGCCTTCCCATTGAACTAGACCTAGAAGGTTCTCACGGATCGTACATCTTAGACAGAAACGGAGATACGTATTTGGATATGTTTTCGATGTTCGCCTCTTCACCGATTGGTTATAACCATCCGCATATTGTAGCGCAACATGACTTTTTAGGACGGATGGCCGTGAATAAACCTGCCATGTCCGACACCTATCCATTCCAATATGCCGATGTCATTGAAACATTTGCGCGTGTTGCTATTCCCAAGGAACTATCCTACTGTTTTTTTATTTCGGGGGGAGCATTAGCGGTAGAAAATGCACTAAAAGCGGCATTCGACTGGAAAACAAGATTGAATATATCCCACGGAATTCAAAAGGAAGCATCACAGGTTATACATTTTAAACAGGCTTTTCACGGTCGATCGGGCTATACGTTGTCATTGACGAATACAAAAGATCCCAGAAAATACATGTACTTTCCTAAATTCGATTGGCCACGTATTCCGAATCCTAAACTTTATTTCCCGATAACCGAAGAATCTATCCGTAGAACGATTCAAGAGGAAGAAATTGCCATTCGCCAAATTGAGGAAACCCTTGATCGGTTACCACATGAGGTAGCCTGTATTATTATTGAACCCATCCAAGGGGAAGGTGGGGATAACCATTTCCGAAAGGAATTTTTTAAAAAATTACGACAAATCTGCGACCAACATGAAATCCTTCTCATTTTTGACGAGGTTCAAACTGGACTAGGAATGACGGGAAAAATGTGGGCCTACCAGCATTTCGAAATCGTCCCTGATGTCATATCTTTTGGAAAAAAGGCACAAGTGTGTGGGATCCTCGCCAACCGAGACAAATTTGATCAGGTGGAACATCACGTTTTTCGAGAGTCCAGCCGAATAAATTCGACATTCGGCGGTAACTTCATTGACATGTTACGTTTTAAGTTAATTTTAGAAGTTATAGAACAGGAAGAATTGGTACAGCGTGCGGAAAAAACGGGCACTTATTTACTCGATAAATTGAGGGGATTAACAGATCATCATCCGACCTTGTCTAGTGCCAGAGGACTTGGACTGATGGCTGCATTTGATTTCGAAACCGACACACAGCGTGACGCCTTCCTAAAGAAAACAATGGATAATAAATTGATCATTTTGGGTTGTGGTGAAAGGAGCGTTCGATTCCGACCTCATTTGACAGCAACTAGAGCCGAGATCGATAAAGCGATAAACATTATGCAGCACTGTCTCTAGAAATTTTCTGGCACGCCAAAAAGTACGCAGTGGGGTGGCCCTCTGCGTACTTTTACATAGTTTGCGAGCCGTTTAGTCTAAGACAGCCACGATCGATTGTTTAAATCGTGTTTTAATACCTTTTCCGTTTTTCGATGCCGGTGTCCATTTCGGAGAACGCTTCATTATGCGGATGGCTTCTTCTGCGAATTCGGGGCTGATTTTATCTTTGTTTACAATATCAATTTCACAGACTGTACCGTCTTCGCAGACCGTAAATTCTAAAAGAGCAGTCTGTCTAAACCCATAATCAACGTAGGCGGCGCTATCCATTGCGTTCACCACTTTACGTAAATTCATCTCTTGTTGAACAAATCTGTTCCATCCTTGTAGTCCTCCCTTAAACTGAGGATAGGTATCTATCAGGCTAACAGATGCAGTGTCCCGCGCCTGTTGGGCCGACAAACTTGAAAATGCCAACAAAAAAAAACCTGCGAACAACACGAATTTCATAACTGCCTCCCTTCAACCTTTTTCCAAATTTACCGAAGATTTAGACTTTTGCCAAATGAATATCGGTTATAAACTCCCCGTGTCTATCCAAAATGAACGTCATGGGGAGCTCTGGGTCTTTGATGATTTCAAATAGAGTGTATCCCCACGGTTTCCAAAAGTTTTCCAATACTTGCCCATAGGTTTTCACCTGCCAGTGATCAAAAATTGGCTTTAAAGTCCAATCGTTCAATGGCATCGGCTCGACAAAGATACATTCAGGAGTTTCCATATAGGTATACTCTGGAAGCCTATTGAAAAGATAGGCGGAGTAGAAGTATCGGGCGCAAATCTCTTCAAATTGAATGGGATGCAACACTCTTCCAACGATTGCATTCATGACGTCTTCGTGGTAAATAGCGTGAACACCATTATCCTGCAAGGTAGCGAGAATCGCGAAATCACGCATCCGAAAAGAGAATACAAGTGTATTGATTTCGTCCCTGTAACTAAATGTATCCGGAGCATTATCAACCGGTAGAACACATATAGAAAAAGGATTCTTATGTTCAAACTCCATAGGTTGCATTATCGACTGCAACATATAGTGTAGATTGCGGAATTTGTGAACAAGCGCTTGTGAAAAATTCAGGTCTTCTCCACTTATGAACGCCTGCCTAATACCGGATTGAATTTCGTTAAAAACTACACCGTATAGAATTTTGGCTACCCATTGAAATAATTGGATTTCAGAAAGATTCCGTACTGCCTCATACCCACTCGTCATGGCACGCTCGATATCCTGTTCCAATACAGCAAATAAATCAGCCACGCGCGGAGAGCAAGGTAATTTTAAGGATTTGTAGGTCACCATATTCTCGTCCAGCATCTTAAATGGCTTTTCCTCCAGGTCAAATGACCGCATCATCCAAAGCGGGAAGACCTGCATTTGCTCATCCAGAGATTGTAGAGGAGATCCAGACAAGAAGCATGTTTTATTATCAAATTTGAAATCCTGAAATGGATTATAAAGTTTTGCTGTCATAGTCGGCAAAGATATTATTTTTGCACTGACCTTCTGTTAAACCTAAGTCAATTCTGTACTATGAAGTAGCTTCCGCGATTTGCACTTTAAAATCCTGAAAAACAAGCGCAGATTCGACGGTTTGCCCTGCCTTGGTTTTAACTCCTTTTAATACGGACGTTTTACCTTTCTCCAACAAATTCTTCATCTCCTTCTCCTCTAAAAACACTCCGTTGAGCGTTCTCCATATCTTGAAATCACACCCTCTCGCGTAATGGTCACATTGAGCGATCTTCACATACAATTGTACATTTCCCGAATCACATTTCGGACACTTTATTTTTCCTTTTTGTTGCGGCTTAATTTCTTCATGTTGTATAGCAATGCGCAATTGTAACAGTTCTTTCGTGATTTTGGCGGTATAATCTTTAATATGTCTCATAAAAACATCGTATGATACTTGATTCGCCCGCATTTCTTCTAATTTCTGTTCCCATTTACCAGTCAACGTCACCTTTGCGATAGACCGATCTTTTACCAAATAATAAACAGCTAAGCCTTTTTCCGTGGGAATAAGTTTCTTTTTTTCCCGCTTGATGTAATCCCGTTGAAACAGCGTTTCAATAGTCGCGGCCCGCGTGGCAGGAGTACCTAATCCACAATCTTTCATAGCTTGACGCATCTCTTCATCTTCGATCTCCTTTCCCGAGGTTTCCATAGCTTTCAATAAAGAAGCTTCTGTGTGAATAGGTCGAGCCTTTGTAAAACGTTCGGTCAAATCCAACGACAGTATCTCCAACAACTCTTCGGGTACCAACTTTGGCAATTGGGCGTTTTCATTGTCCTGATCATCCGTGTTTTTATCCTCATCTGGCAATTCAACCTGATCTGCTGACAAACGCCAGCCATACTGCTTGATTACGGTTCCCTTTGCGATAAGCTCCACTCCTTGTGTTTCAATGGTGACAGTAGTAATATCCTTCAGACAAACCTCAGAAAAACTCTCTACCATCCGCTTCGCTATCATATTGTAAATCTGCTGCTGATCTTTTGGCATGGGACCAGGTTTTTCGTCGGTAACCAACAGCGCATGGTGATCGGTGACTTTCTTATCGTCTACTGACCGCTTGTTCAATTTCGCATCGATGAGATTCCTACTGATGGTTGCTATGCTCTCCTCTGCGGTATCGGCTAAATGTTTAAATAAATCATGTATATTCTCAAAAACGTCTTCACCAATATAACGGGAGCCTGTTCGCGGATAGGTAATAACTTTCTTCTCATATAAGGTCTGTGCTATACTCAACGTTTGATCTGCCGAGAATCCAAATTTCTTATTTGCATCTTGTTGCAACGATGTCAGATCAAACAATAGGGGCGGCGGTTCTTTGGTTTCCTTGGCTTCTATGTTGACAACTCTCGCGTTAGATCCGACTACTATTTTTGAGATCGCTTGTTCCGCATCCTCCTTTTTATCTATCTTGTTAGATGTCGCCTTAAATTTGATCTGATCTTTTTCAAATCCAGCCTGAATTTTATAAAAAGCCTGCGGTTTAAAGTCTTTATTTTCTATGTAGCGTGAACATATCATGGCTAATGTCGGTGTCTGGACTCGCCCCAATGACAATAAACCTTTGTTCCCCGCTGCTAGTGTTAACGCTTGTGTGGCATTAATTCCGATCAGCCAGTCTGATTCGGAACGCGAACGGGCAGACATATACAAACTGTCGTATTCTGTCCCTTCTTTTAAGTTAGCAAAACCGTCTTTGATGGCTTTATCTGTCTGGGAAGAAATCCACAAACGTTTAAATGGCACCTGTGCATTTAAAAAGCGGTATATATTTCGAAAAATTAATTCACCTTCCCGTCCGGCGTCCGTTGCCACAATAATCTCCTCAGCCTCGTCCAACAGTCGTTTTATCGTGTTTAGCTGTTTGATCGCTCCGGCATCATCGATTTGCTTCCCATCTTTTTTGACTTTCTTTGCTTCTAATTTAAATTCTTGCGGGATAATCGGCAAATTGGAAATTGCCCAGTTCGTAAAACCGTAGGCTTGCGGCGTACACAACTGTACCAAATGACCGAATGCATAGGTAAATGCATAACCGTTGCCTGCAATGTACCCATCTTTTACGTCCTTGGCCCCCATCACCCGAGCCAAATCTCTTGCCACCGAAGGCTTTTCCGCTATTACTACTTTCATCAAACACCAAAAAAGGTAAAATACTACACAGTCTCGCGTCCATACCGACTGCGCTAATCCAACGAAGGAATTGAAATTCCCTTAATTTTTCTATAGAGCTCAACAGCATACACGTCCGTCATTCCGGAAACGAAATCCAATACCGCTCGTATCTTTGAATAGGTATCTTGTTGATGCGTATGGAATTGGGCGGGCATCATCGCAACCAGTTTGTTATCGAACACAGTTTTATTTGTTTTCAAATATGCCGGAACAAATTCCTCTAATAATGCATTCATAACTTTGTAACCTGCAATCTCAATCTGAACGACCGTTGGTGCATTATAAATCTGGGCGACAGATATCGCGGAGATCTTTTTCATCTGTTCGACGATCGGTGCATCTAAAGCGTCCATAAGGGCGCTTTGGAATGTTCCAGAGAGGAATTGATCTTGATGTCTGGCAAAAACATCTGCACAACCGTGTATCAACGTATTGATGGCTTTCGCGCGCAAAAGCTCAACCCGGCTCCCGGTGTCTTGCAGGCTATCTAAACGTGCGCGCAGGTCTTCACCTCCGCACAACGGCAACAACAGCTCTTCAACCTGTTGATAGGACAGAATTTTCAAATGATGAGCATCTTCCAGATCTATAATATTGTAACAAATATCATCCGCTGCTTCTACTAAATAGACCAACGGATGACGAAGGTAGCCATTAGGATTTGTCGGATCTCTTTGCAGACCTAACTCATGCGCTATTCGTTCAAAAGCCTCCGATTCACATTGAAAAAAGCCATACTTTTTACGGTGATGGTTTCCCTTAATATGTCCATCGATCGCCGCGCAAGGATATTTAACGATTGAGGCCAGTGTTGAATACGTCAACGCATATCCTTTCTCATCTTTCCCATTGAATGGGTGGGTGAGAATCCGTAGCGCATTCGCGTTCCCCTCGAAATTAGTAAGATCTGCCCACTGCTTAGAAGTAACTTGTTCTTGATATTTACGCCCCTCGCCTTCCGTAAAATAGGACGAAATGGCCGCTTCGCCGGAATGGCCAAAAGCGGGGTTACCAAGATCATGTGATAAGCACGCCGAAGAGATAATATTTCCTACCTCTTGTAAGAACGGACAATCTTCATCGATATCCGGATTTTCCTTTTTCATCAGATTATAAAACAGGCGCCCTAATGATCGTCCTACGCTTGCCACTTCCAAACTGTGTGTCAACCTGTTATGGACAAAAACAGCTCCCGGTAACGGAAAGACCTGCGTTTTATTTTGCAAACGCCTAAATGGCGAAGAGAAAATAAGGCGATCGTAATCTCGTTGAAACTCAGAACGCGCGTCTAGATGATCACTCACCTCCCGATATTCATACCCCCAACGCTTTGCAGAAAGCAATTGTTTCCAGTTCATGTACAATGTATATGTGCTTTATCGCAAATATAAGATTTCTAAAATTGAGGCAAGGAATAGAATTTTGTTCAGTTAGGATACAAAAAGGTAAGACATTAGGTAAGAGCCATATGCTTTATCTTCTTTATTCGAAAAGAAATCATATCGGGAACCGATATTCATCAAAAAAAAGACTTTTGTCACTTTCTTTTCGCTTATCCGCGTGAATGCGTATTTTTATAAAATAACTAGTTTAAATAAAATGACTTACCAACTACCTCTCCCAAAAGACTTTGAATATAATATTGATGGTAAAAATACCCATTTAATCTTATTGAGAAACCGTACAGGTATGCAAGTGGCCTTTACTGATTACGGAGCCCGCATTGTCAGTATCTTAGTACCAGATAAATATGGCGATCTCCGCGATGTCGTATTAGGATTTAACTCTATCCACAAATATATACAAGCCGATGAGCAATATCATGGTGCGACAATTGGCCGATTTGCCAACCGTATCGCTAATGCAGAATTTGCTTTAGACGGGAATACCTATAGGTTAGAGAAAAACAATGGAAATAACTCGCTACATGGCGGGCCTTCCGGTTTTCACACCAAGGTGTGGGACAGACAAGTGTCATTTAAAAAGAAAGTAGACTTCTATTATGTTTCTGCTGATGGTGAGGAAGGATTTCCGGGAAATTTAAAAGTCAACGTGTCTTTTGAGCTTACCGAAGCTAATGAAATCGTGATACGATACAAAGCGGAAACCGACAAAAAGACGGTATTAAACTTAACGAATCATGCATACTTCAACCTGAACGGCGAAGGGCACAGCGATATATTAAATCATATCTTACATATTCCGTCTGACCAGTATCTGCCTGTGAATGAAAACTTGATCCCAAAAGGCGGTGAAACACCGGTGACAGACACACCCTTTGACTTCAGAACCCCAAAGAAGATATCAGCCGATATCGAAAAAGAGAATATACAGCTAAAAAGAGCAAATGGATATGATCATACCTACGTGAATACTCAGCCTTTTTCGACCGCCGCCGCGACAGCCTTCTCACAACATTCGGGCATACAGCTAGAGGTTTTTACAACAGAACCGGGTATACAACTTTATACTGGAAACTTCTTATCTGGAAATGACACAGGCAAATCCGGCGGAAAATACACCCCGCGTAGCGCATTTTGCTTTGAAACACAACATTATCCAGACAGTCCAAACCAACCTCGCTTTCCGTCTGTCATTTTGGAAGCTGGAGAAGTATTTGAATCCGAAACAATCTATCGCTTTAGCCTAAAAAAGGAGATGTAAAACAATCTCCTTTTTATAACACGCTCATGATATAGCTACTTAATAAGCTCCCGAAGAGCTTTCTCTACTTTATCAAAATGAAAAGCAGCCTTTACTTCTTCAAACATGCGCACAATTTGATCATTGCATAGATTTCCTATACTACCTTCATGGGTATGATGCACCTCCTTTTGGGGTTGAAACGTACCATTCTCTATGGCTAATCCGATGTTTCGGTAAGCTTCCCGAAAAGGAACTCCGTTTAACACTTCATTATTAACAACCTCAACGCTAAATAGATAATCGTATTTCGAATCGTCTAGGATATTCTCTTTTACTGAAATATGTTCCAACATGAACGCTGTGATCTCTAAACAGTCTGCCAAGGATTGGAATGCCGGAAATAAATTTTCTTTTAAAAGTTGCAAATCACGGTGATATCCCGATGGTAGATTAGTAGTCATCAATGCGATTTCGTTTGGTAATGCTTGTATTTTATTACACCGCGAACGGATCAACTCGAAGACATCTGGATTCTTCTTATGCGGCATAATACTTGAGCCTGTCGTCAGGTGAGCAGGAAACGAAATAAAACCGAAATTCTGATTAATGAATAAACACACATCCATGGCGAACTTGCCCAATGTAGCTGCAACAGCACTCATTCCTTGAGCAAGGATACGTTCTGTCTTGCCCCGTCCCATTTGGGCGTACACAACATTGTAGTTTAAATCATCAAACCCAAGGAGCGACGTCGTCATCCTCCGGTTTAAAGGGAAAGAGGCTCCATACCCTGCGGCGGAGCCTAATGGGTTTTTGTTGCAGATTTTCCATGCTGATTTAAGCAATTCCAAATCGTCTACCAAACTTTCCGCATAAGCCCCAAACCATAATCCAAAGGAAGACGGCATAGCAATCTGCAAGTGTGTATATCCGGGCAACAAAACCGCTTTATGTTGTTCACTAAGCTCAATAAGTTTATAAAACAATTGATCAATCCCGTCGACCAACCGCTGGATCTCCGAGCGGAAGTACAGCTTGAGGTCCACTAAAACCTGATCGTTTCTTGACCGACCTGCATGGATTTTCTTACCGGGCTCTCCCACTCGTTGAGTGAGCAGCATCTCTACTTGGGAGTGCACATCTTCTACGCTGTCTTCAATCACAAATTCATTTGCCTGAATATTTTGATAAATCGATTTTAATTCTCGCTGCACTAGCGCCAAGTCTTGAGCGTCCAAAAGGCCGATATGATGTAGCATTCGGGTATGCGCCAACGAACCGAGCACATCTGCCGCCGCTAAATGCATATCCATTGCTCTGTCATTCCCAACGGTGAATGATTCTACGAACGCATCTACATCTATATTTTTTTGCCAAATCTTCATGTACTTTTTTTTAAACAGCTTTTAGGGCCCGCAATCTGGACCACATCCTACGAAGTATTCTCTTCGTAACAAATTTATCGATTCTTCTGCAATTAACGGCACATTTACCGTATTTTCCTGCTGATGTTTGTTCCGAATATAGAGGCGGGCTCCAAGTAAGTGTGTTATCATGATAAAAAGTGATCACTTACTTTTTTTTAAAAAATATCTTTGCTTGAATAATTTATATCCATATGTTTGTAAGCGTAAAGGGGAAATGGAAAAATCGAAATGAAGGCAAGTGAGTTAATACTCACACTTTATTTCACCCAAGGCTAAACAAACTAAATTTGATAGACGAAGGTCTTAAATCTTAAAAAAATACGACTAACCATTTATAAACTAATTTTGTTCTGAAGCGTATCTCGACCTGTGATACGCTTTTTTTGTAATCACATCTAAGACTCGTTATTTATTAGTACCTTTGTGTGTACCCTGTTCGCTTCATACGAACGATAAAACAGCATATTATTATGGGAACAGAAAGTAAAAGACAACAACGATTTGCAGGAGTAATCCAGCAGGATTTAGCAGAGCTATTTCAGCGAGAGGGTAATTCGTGGGCACCTGGAGCTTTTATCACCGTGACAAAAGTACGGGTTACACCGGATCTTGCTATTGCACGCGTATATTTGAGCTTCTTAAATACCAAAACTGCGAAGGATGATTTAGCGAACATACAAAGCAAAACAAACGAAATACGCTACAAACTTGGCACACGAATTAAGAATCAGGCTCGTATTGTGCCTCAGCTGGAGTTTTTTCTGGATGACACGAATGAATATGTGGAACATATGGATAAACTTTTCGAGGAAATAAGTAAGGAACCTAGACAGCCAGATTAATCATCTGGTTTTTTTTCGCATAGATTATGCCCTACCAACTGGACGAGCGCTTGACTTTTCCTCATCCGTCACTTGCTGATGACGATGGTCTTCTTGCTATTGGCGGCGATTTACGTACGGAAAGGCTTTTGCTCGCCTATCAACACGGCATCTTTCCATGGTATGATGAAACAAGTCCTATATTATGGTACGCTCCTCAGGAAAGATTTGTGTTAGCACCTCAAGAGCTACGTATCTCAAAAAGTATGCAGCAATTCTTGCGGAAAACAAGGCTAACGGTTACCTGCGACCGGGCCTTCCGTGAAGTTATCCGCAGCTGTGCGACAAAACAAAGGCACGGACAAGACGGAACTTGGATTACACAGGAAATGGAAGAAGCCTATGTAGAACTGCATCAGCAAGGCTATGCACATAGTGTGGAAACTTACGACGAAAATGGTACGCTTGTTGGTGGGTTGTACGGCGTACAAGTAGGCCACGTATTTTGTGGCGAAAGTATGTTTACCTCAGTATCCAACGCCTCTAAATTAGCTTTTATTTATCTGTGTCAACAGCCTGACATCCAACTGATCGATTGCCAGGTCTATACGGATCATCTGGCCTCTCTTGGAGCGACATACTTGTCAGGTGATGCGTACTACAAATTCTTACAGCAGCAAACATTAAAACCTTATGCCTTTCAAACATCTTTTTGATATACCGTCGTCCATTACCTATCTCAATACGCCTGGCAATGGTATATTACCAAAATCTAACCGCCGTTGGCGAGAGGAACGCGAGCGACGGTTCTTCGACCTTCATGGCGATCTCCGTGACCAGCAGCCCGCTTTTATACAAAGCGTCCGGGAAGACATTGGAAAAATTTTCAAAGCTTGTACAACTCGGGTATTCTGTACACCTAATTTTTCATTTGGCTATAATGTACTTTTAGATAGGCTCCCTTCTTCCTATAAATATCTACTATTAGACGAGGACTATCCATCACTCAATTACCCAATCGTCAATCGTAATCTGAATTATAAAACGGTTAAAATCGATGAACACCTCGAGCAAAACATCCTAAAAGCGATCCGAGAGTACCAACCTGATGTGTTACTTCTCAGTATTGTCCAATATATTACGGGTATTAAAATAGATTTAGCATTCATCCGTCAACTTAAACAAGATAATCCAAAGCTTATAATTATTGCCGATGGCACCCAGTTTCTCGGAACAGAACCCTTTCACTTCGATCAGTCAGGTTTTGATGCCGTTGGAACCAGCGGATACAAATGGTTAATGGCCGGATTTGGCAACGGTTTTATGCTATTAAGTGAGCACCTTACAAACTTGATGAACGAAGAACTACACGATCGTCCTTCCCCAAAAGAAGCTATGTGGGCGTCAAAAAGCATGTTGCAAACTTTTTTTGAACCTGGACATCAAGACACACTAAGCCATGGCACATTACAGCAATCTATACTATTTTTACAGGAGACGGGGCTAGAAAACGTACAAAAACATATTCACTCCATATCAGCGTTTGCGCACGAAGAGCTCGCTAAACGAAATTTACTTCTTCCTGCGGTGGTCGGCAGGTCTGTCAGGTCGTCCTTAATCAATATACAAATCGCTCCCAAACACTATACAGATCTTACGGCGAACGATATAAAATGCTTTCCAAGAGGAACAGGAATCCGGATTGGGCTTCATCTTTATAACACGCACTGGGATATCGAAAAATTATTGGGTATCTTAGACACCTACAATATACAAGGCAACTATGAAATTTAAAATTGGAGATTTAGTTCGTTTCGTAGACGAGCCAATAGAAGGACACATCACCTCATTTCAACAAAATGACATTGTTGGAGTAACCGATGATTCGGGATTCGAGATACCCGTGCAGATCACTAAAATAACACGTGTACACGGGAATATGAAGCGAGAGGATGACGAAATCACAGAACACACCCCCTCTTCGAACCTACCCTTTATCGACCGGGGTATATTTGTCGGTGTGGACGGCGAGCAAAAGGATGGCCTAGCCAAATTTCACCTTATCAATCATACATCATTTACAATACTAGCTACTATTAGTGAGGTAAATGGTAACAAACGAACAGGAATATTTGCAGAGAAAATCTCTGCTCGGGATTTTCTCACGTTTTATTCGGCGAATTTCAATAACGTTGGAAAGTGGCCGAATTTTGAGATTCAAATACTGCGTAACAGTACACAACCTCATCAACCAACGGATCCGATCCGTCGCGAGTTTCGCGTGAAACCGATGGATCTCATTCAACCGAAACAAACCGATGATCTCCTTGAAAAAAAAGTATGGAAATTCGAACTGGATAAACCTGAAGAAAATATCGGCTTGGAAAAATTAGCAGATCATTTTATATCGCACCGTCCAAAGCAAAGGTAACCGCTAAAGCATACGGGAAGCTTCTTCAGAATCGGAGAAGCCTTCCCTATCCACGATCAGTATTGCGTGTCTCCTTCTGTCGATTCCCCTACTATGGGTTGAAGCTTCTTGACACTGATTGCAAGTAATAGAGCTCCAATAAACAGAATGAGCCAGCCCCATTTCAAATCAATTGTCTTCGCCATGAGTCCATCGAGCAGTCGCATGCCAAAATAATTGTTAACCTTAAAAAATACGGCCGCAAAGGCTACGATACACCAACCGAGATAGATTCTGGTAAAGAGCCTGTAAAGAGACACCTTTCGCATGAAAAATCCTAATACGCATAGCCCCAATAATGCATAGGTAATGAGAAACAGACTAACATCTGTTTGGTACAGATTCCAGTTCCCTTTGACCGGTACTCGCAAAAAGGGCGAGAAAACCGGGGCTAGCGCAGAGATAAAAATACCAAATAGGCATAAAGGCTTTCGAAGGATGTACATATGATGTTTATTTTTGTTTGCAAATATTTATAAAACGTAGCATATTATTGATAGGTTTTGGAAAAAATAAATGGAAAATTTGTAGCTAAAATCACTATTTCATTTTTCTACAAATGATTGTTTGCAAACTTAAATCCACCATCAAACACAACTACCTGAAAAACAATTGATTAACAATTATTTAACATTATTTAAAATCATTCTAAATTCTTTGTATTGACAGATTTTTGACAGAAAAGCATTCCTTTTCATCTACATTTGCAGGAGAAAATTATTGAGCAAGATAGGCTTTGAAGAATTTAAAAGTTATAGCATTTACCCACAAACATGTCGAATTAAAAGACTTGGGAAATTTGGTCATCTGCAATGAAGAATTGGAAGATCGCTTGATTAACCTAAAAAATAGCTTAGATATTCCTGAGATATTTTATATCGCAACATGTAATCGTGTGGAATTTGTATTCTGTGGCGCACATGAATTGAACGATGAATTTATCGCAAATTTTATGCATCGGATGAACTTTTGTGTTCCCGCGGAGCGTCTGCAGTGTTATCTTGGTCAAGTAACCCGTTATTCGGGCATGGAGGCCCTAAACCACCTTTTCCGTATGTCATGTTCGTTGGAAAGTCTGGTCGTGGGAGAAAAAGAAATTCTTGCCCAAGTTCGTCGTGCCTATGAAAAATGTCGTGAAGCAGGTTTTACGGGAGACTACCTTCGTTTGGTGATGGACAGATTGGTCAAAACGGCAAAAGAGGTATATACATACACGAATATATCCCGGAACCCTATTTCTGTCGTTTCTTTAGCTTACCGCAAGCTGAAGGAAACCAAATTGCCGCAAAATGCACGTATTTTAGTTATTGGATCTGGAGAGACGAATCAGAATTTAGCCAAATACCTAAAGAAACACCAACTTTCGAATTTTGTGGTTTTTAACCGCACCCTTAAAAATGCGCAAAAGTTAGCATCAGAACTAAATGCGGAAGCATATCCGTTATCCGAACTGGGCAATTATAAAAAAGGATTTGACGTTATGATTGTTTGTACAGGTTCGCCAGAAGCCATTATCGATGTTAATCTCTATCGTATGCTTTTGAATGGTGAAATCGATAAAAAGGTTATCGTGGACCTAGCAGTTCCTAATGATGTGGATGCGGATGTGGTTGCACAATTTCCTGTTCAATATATTGAAGTCAGTAGCCTGCAAGCTATAGCCGAAAAGAATAAGCAAGATCGATACAATGAATTGGCTAGTGCCGATGCGATTATTCAGGACAACATCCAAGAGTTCCTACCCCTTCTGAAACAACGTCGCGTAGAAGTTGCTATGCGGGAAGTTCCTGAGAAGATTAAAGAAATAAAATCGTTTGCCTTAAATGAAGTTTTTGCACAAGAAGTGGAAAAACTAGACCCGCAAGCCCGCGAAGTATTAGAAAAGGTAATCAATTACATGGAGAAAAAATACATTAAAGTTCCCATGGTAATGGCCAAAGAAATTCTGGTAAAAAATTCACAATCAGAAAGTAACTAGTCTCTACGTTTCATCCAAAATTTAGCCTAATTCTGACAATGGTTGTCGGGATTATATGACTATTTGGTTAAATTTGTACGCATTTTCAACCATAAAGCATCTATAGTGAACAGAAAACTTATTATCGGAACTAGAGGCAGTCAACTCGCATTATGGCAAGCGAACTTCGTAAAAGCTCGATTGGCAGAAATTGGTGTTGAATCCGACCTAAAAATTATCAAAACCCAAGGCGATATTGTACAGCACCTTCGTTTGGATAAACTGGAAGGTAAGGGATTTTTCACAAAGGAGTTAGAGGAAGAGCTTCTACATGGGCAAATTGATCTCGCTGTTCACTCTCATAAAGATTTGCCAACCATAAACCCTCCAGGGCTCATTATCGCGGCAGTCTCCGAACGCGAAGATCCATCTGAGTTGCTCATCATTCATAAGGATTGCGTTGATATAAAGAAAAGGCTTTCCTTGAAACATAACGCTTCGGTAGGCACCTCATCCAATAGACGAAAAGCGCAACTTCTGTCGCTGCGACCTGACTTAGAATTTACGGATCTCCGCGGGAATTTACAGACACGCATCCAAAAACTTCGGGAAGAGCAATACGATGCCATTGTATTGGCAAAGGCTGGCGTCTCACGTATCGACATGGATCTTTCGGATTTTCACATCGAAGAAATTGCACCGATAGAGATTATTCCGGCTCCCGCACAAGGAGTCTTAGCCATTCAGATTCGGGAAACCGACCACGAACTGTTCACACTACTACAACGGATACATGATAACAGCGTTGCGGATACCATAGCGGTTGAACGAAAAGTGCTGAATATGTTTGATGCCGGCTGCCATGCTCCGCTGGGCAGCTACTGCCGGCGAACAGATAGCGGATCTTATGAAGCATGGACCTCTATTGCCGAGGACAATGAAGATTTCCCAGATCGCCTGTATATTCAATCTTCAACGACAGAAGGAATGGCAGAACGCATTTTTTCTAAGTTTCAGAAAGATCGGAAACTCCCATCCAGCATATTTATTACGCGCGAGCTTGATGAAAATTCCTATCTAGGCCGCTATTTTGCAAAACATGAGATTCAAGCCGACGCTCGCTCACTAATCCGTATATATCCCACGATTAACAAGTTGGATTCCTTCATTTTAAAGCGGGCTGATTGGATATTTTTTAACAGTAAAAATGCCATCGACCATTTCTTTAAGCTAGACCCATTAATTTTAAAGAAAACCAAGTTAGCTGTTCTGGGGCGAGGTTCTGAGGACGCATTGCGGAAATATGACCGCATTGCAGATTTCTCTGGGGATAACCTAGGTATTAAAACTGAAGATATTGCTAAAGAATTCGCCAAGCTCGTAGATGGACAGACGGTCTTTATCCCTCGCGCGAAAGATTCGCTTATGTCTATTCAAAACGCGCTTACCGCAGATACTAAGGTGATTGACATGCCTATTTATGAAACTGTCCTCGAGGAAAATGTCGATAAAACGAATGCTGAAGTATTGATTTTTACCAGTCCTAGTAACGTGGAAGCTTACTTCCGTGAGAATCTCGTTGATCCGGGGCAACAGATCATCTGTATTGGACACTCTACGGCGAAGTCCATTGAGGCTATGGGCCTCCCTTACGCATTGCCGTTTACACCGGATGAAATCGGCCTGGCAGAAGCTATTTTCGGATTAGACTACTAAATGTACGCTGGGAGCTTCATTAGCTCCCTTCTATTTTAAAAACGATAAACTATGTTACAACGTCCAAGAAGAAACAGAAAATCAGCGGTTATTCGCGACATGATTCAAGAGAACCATCTATCCGCGGCCAATTTGATATTTCCGTTATTTATCGTAGAAGGACATCAACAGAAGACCGAAGTATCGTCTATGCCCGGTATTTTTCGGTATTCCATTGACAATCTACTAAGAGAAGTGGAGAGCTGTCTGAATATTGGACTAAAAGCTTTCGACTTATTTCCAAATATTGAAGAGAGTTTAAAAGACAAGTATGCTTCTGTCAGTCATCAGAAAGGAAATCTGTATCTGCGAGCAATAGAGCAGGTAAAAAAGAACTTTCCTGAAGCATGCATTGTCACCGATGTTGCGATGGATCCCTACAGTTCCGATGGACATGATGGTATCGTTGAAAACGGAGAAATACTCAATGATGAAACATTGGAAATTTTAGGGAAAATGGCTTTAGCACATGCTGAGGCAGGAGCAGATATTATCGCTCCATCCGATATGATGGACGGACGCATTGGCTATATACGCGAATTATTAGATACCCACGGATTTAAACAGGTGTCACTAATGTCTTATACTGCAAAATATGCTTCAGCATTCTACGGTCCTTTTCGTGATGCGTTGAATTCAGCTCCTAAGGCCGGGGATAAAAAAACCTACCAAATGAACCCTGCCAATTCCAGAGAAGCGCTAATTGAGGCACAGTTGGACATGGAAGAAGGGGCAGACTTCCTGATGGTCAAACCAGGATTGCCTTACCTTGATATTATCAAACTGTTGCACGACAACTTCGACCTGCCTATCGCGGCGTACAATGTTTCAGGTGAATATGCCATGTTAAAAGCGGCGATCCGCAACGGATGGCTAGATGAAGAACGATCGATCATGGAAACCTTACTCAGTTTTCGCCGTGCAGGAGCAACCTCCATCCTCACGTATCATGCAAAAGAGGTCTTGGAAAAAGGCTGGTTAAAAGCATAAATTCTGATTCTATAAGAAAAGCTCAGTATGTTCTGCTGAGCTTTTCTTATTATCCGAGCCGAAATACTGACCATAAAATGAGGTTCCTTACATTTAAATTGGATAACTTCGCGTAATTTAATTAGGCTTATGACACAACTCCATGATATTTCACGTGAAAAGTCTGCAGAACTTTTCGACAAGGCAAAAAACTACTTTCCGGGTGGCGTAAATTCGCCGGTACGCGCCTTCAAATCAGTTTATGGTACTCCTCTGTTTATCGAAAGAGGAGATAAAGCCCGAATTTGGGACGCAGACGGGAACGAATTTATCGATTACTGTTGTTCCTGGGGCCCTCTTATCTTGGGTCATAACAACGACCAAATCCGCGAAGCTGTCGCTGCCCAATTGTACAAAGGACTAAGTTTTGGAGCTCCCACCCGCTTAGAAAACGAGCTGGCCGAACTTATCTTAAGTCGCAACAGTTATATAGAAATGATCCGTTTCGTCAGTTCCGGTACAGAAGCCGTCATGTCGGCTATTCGGTTAGCCAGAGGATTTACGAAACGAGATAAAATCGTAAAATTTGATGGCTGTTATCACGGACATTCTGATTCCCTATTGGTCAAAGCGGGATCCGGTTTGGTAACATTTGGTGAAACGTCATCGGCTGGTGTTCCAAAAGCATTTGCGGATGAAACGATTGTTATTTCACTCAATGATAAAGAAGCGCTAGTAGAAGTGTTCACTTCCTTCCCTAATGAAATAGCAGCTGTAATTATCGAAGGAATTCCTGCTAACAATGGGCTTTTAATTCAGGATTCGGAGTATATTCACTTCTTGCGCCAACTCACAGCGCAGCACGGTACATTGCTTATTTTTGACGAGGTGATTACGGGATTTAGGTTGGGATTTGAAGGCGCAGCAGGCTATTATGGTGTGCAACCGGATATCATCACCTATGGTAAAATTATTGGCGGCGGAATGCCGGTCGGCGCTTATGGCGCTTCGAAGGCGCTCATGAAATATATCTCCCCCGATGGCGGTGTATATCAGGCCGGAACGCTATCCGGCAATCCAGTTGCCATGGCGGCCGGTATTGCGGCGCTAGAAATCCTTGTGCAACCTGATTTTTATACAAAGCAAGAGGAAACGACAAAACGTTTTGTGGAAACGATCCGTAGATACATTGCAGAGAAAGGTTATGAAGTCCAATTGTTTACGGTAGGCTCTATATTTTGGTTTGCCTTTACCACTCAATCAAGTATTAAACGTGCCGACGATATCGATCCACGATCCATGGAGAACTATAAAATCATGCATCGCGCATTATTGAACCAAGGCATTTATTTTGGTCCCTCCGGCTACGAAGTAGGTTTTATCTCCAGTGCACATACGGAATCCGACTTAGACACAACGGTTGCGGCTGTAAAAATAGCGTTAGATATTGTTTTTCAATAAGTCGAAAACTTTTTTCCAGTATATTTGTTAGATATCAGGTTAATAATTACCATCATTTAAAATCAAAAGATATGAAAATGAACCCTTTAAAGACGGCTCTAGCACTCCTTGCCGTTTCTGCAACAATTGCTTCTTGTAATCCCTCGACAAAAAACAGCGATGGAGACACACAAGATTCTACCGCATTGTCAGATTCTGTTGGTGCCATTGCTGTAAATCCATTAAAGCATTCTAAGGAATTCCCGGGGGCAACGTTAAAAATTGCTTCTATTACCTCTGAAAAAGTAGGCACCGACTCTGCGAAAGTAACGGTTAAATACGACGTTTCCAATTTTGAATTGACGGCACAGACCGAGCACGAACATCATATGGCTAACTCACATGAAGGTCAACATATCCATTTTATACTTGACAATAAACCTTATGCGGCGTTGTATAAACCAGAGCATAACGTTACCGTGGCACTCAATTCAGAACATTATTTGATGTCCTTTCTGTCTCGCTCGTATCATGAATCGATTAAAACAGCAGAGGCTTCAAAGTTGATTAAATTCAAAGTTACTGCGGATGGAAAAATCGAAGAACTTCCAGCTCCTTCTGAGCTTTCGTTGTTTTACAGCCGCCCCAAAGGAGATTACAAAGGTGAAGACACAAAAGCCTTATTACTAGATTTCTTTGTAGCAAATGGCACATTGGGAGCCGACGGAAACAAAGTTAAGGCAGATATCAACGGTCAAGAATTCACATTGGATCAATGGGTCCCTTACGAGATCTTGAACTTACCTATGGGTGAAAATACAGTGAAACTTACGCTGGTAGACAAGGATGGTAATGCAGTAACAGGAGATAATGTTACTGTGGAACGAAAAATAAATCTTTCTGCAGAATAGTTGCGGAAGGCTTAATAAACATGAAATAGGGCTTGCAGATTTGCAAGCCCTTTACTTTCACTAAAATCCGACACTTTTTAAGTTTAGACCTTCACGCTCATCTAACCCAAACATTAAATTCATATTTTGCACCGCCTGTCCGGACGCTCCTTTTAATAAATTGTCTGTAGCGTTCAAAATCAAAAGCTGGTTGCCATGTTTTTCCAGATGCATAATACTTTTATTGGTATTTACGACTTGCTTCAAATCGATGTTTGACCGACTTACGTGCGTAAATGGATGATCGTTGTAATAATCTTCATACAACGCATATGCTTCGTCATTTGACAAAGTGGATTCCACGTAAATCGCTGAAAAAATACCGCGAGCGAATGCTCCGCGCTGTGGTACAAAATGAATTTTTTCGGCAGCTTGCCCCAAAAGTGATTTCTCAGATGGCGCCAAAAAACCTGGCTGTAGCTGATTCAACGATTCTGAAATTTCTTGAAGATGTTGATGTTCGAAAGATTTATAAGCAGATAAATTATTGTTGCGCCACGAAAAATGTGTGGTAGCGCCGGGCTTTTGGCCAGCTCCAGTAGACCCCGTAGTCGCATTTACGTGTATTTCCGACGGTAACATTCCTTTATGTGCCAATGGAAGCAAAGCAAGTTGAATATTGGTCGCAAAACATCCCGGATTAGCCACGTATTGTGCTTCTGTAATCGATTCTTTATTCAGTTCAGGAAGACCATATACAAATTTCTGTCCCTGGTAAATAGTATTGGATGTCAGACGGTAGTCTTGAGATAAGTCGATAATTTTCACCGCAGGATTGACAGGGGTAGTCTCTAAAAATTTTCGCGCGTCACCATGTCCCACGCATAAGAAGAGCACATCGATGTCGCAATGAAAATCGGAAGAAAATTGTAGTTCAGTATCCCCAAAAAGATCGCTATGAACTTCGTACACTTTATTCCCTGCATTTGAGGCAGAATTTGCAAAGACGATATCAACCTTTGGATGGTAAATTAATACACGCAACAATTCACCGCCTGTATAGCCTGCCGATCCCACAATACCCACTTTAATTTTACTCATAATACATATCTTTAGGCCTCACGGGTAAAAAACAAAAAGAGAAATTTTTGGCAACTCTATGTTTATTGCCCGCAACGCCGTTTACACTTGTTTTTTAAACACCAAGAACTCCGTATCCGGCTCTTGCAACGCAAATCCCATTTTTTTGTATAAGGATTGCGCAATCACGTTTTCTACTTGCGTCTCCAATTGAACAAACGTCGCGCCGTCAATTTGCGCAAACTCCACCGCCGTCTGAATTAACTGCTGACCCAAGCCTCTATTCCGAGCATCGCTATCGACAAATAAATCATTTAATATCCAATTTTTTGCGAGGCGAGCCGACGAATATTTAGGATAAAGTTGTGTGAAACCGACCGGTTTTCCTTCCAAGTATACGATAAAAATAACAGACTCTTTATGGGCCAGACGTTCGGTTAAAAACTTCCGACAACCTTGCAGATCGCTGGGGTGCCGATAGAATGTTCTATAAGCTTCGAATAACGATATGATATCCTCTAGATCCGCAACGTTTGCCTGCTTAATCATCCCTCTTTTGCGTTAACTTTATGCCAGATTATAGTTTGGTTTCCAAAAATCTTAGCGAACCCTTTCACATCGTCACCTGTATAACCTTTATTCATTTCCCCATAACTTCCAAACTTGTTAGACATTAAATCGTGTTCCGATTCAATTCCGATAACAATAAAACGATAAGGATGCAGTTCTACGATAGCACGTCCAGTAACCGTTTGCTGCGAAGAGCAGAGAAAAGCTTCAATATCCCGCATAACCGGATCATGCATTTGTCCTTCGTGCATATAATTGCCATAGAACGCAGCAATCTGATCCTTCCAAGACAATTGCCATTTCGTAAGTGTATGTTTTTCCAACGTATGATGTGCTTTTATCAAAATCAGCGGGGCTGCTGCCTCAAATCCCACCCTACCTTTGATTCCGATAATGGTATCTCCTACGTGAATATCGCGACCAATCCCGTATGGTTGAGCCAAGTCCTGAAGCTGTTGGATTACCTTGACAGGGCCTATTTGTGCACCATTTAAGGCCACAGGCTCGCCCTGTACAAAATCTATCGTTACAGTTTGAGGGGTTGCAGAGGTTACCTGTGTAGGCCAAGCCGATTCTGGTAGGTACTGGCTGGAAGTTAAAGTTTCGGCTCCGCCTACAGAGGTTCCCCATAGCCCCTTATTGATCGAGTATTTGGCTTTGTCTGCATTAATCTCAACACCGTGTTTGGCAAGATATTCTATTTCTTGCTCACGGGATAGCTTGAGATCACGAATTGGCGTGATGATTTCTACCCCTGGAATGAGCGTATTAAAAATCATATCAAAACGTACTTGATCATTTCCAGCGCCAGTCGAACCGTGCGCAACGCACTCCGCACCAATTTGCTTAGCGTAGTTGGCTATTGCCGTAGCTTGACATACGCGTTCGGCAGATACGGAAAGAGGATAAGTCGCATTTTTTAAGACATTTCCGAAAATTAAGTATTTAATCGTGTTGCGGTAGTAATCTTCTGTCTCGTCAATGGCACTATGTGACTTCACTCCTAATTCATAGGCTCTTCTCTCGATCGCCTGAAGCTCCTCTGCAGAGAAACCTCCAGTATTGACAACTACAGAGTGTACTTCTAAACCTAAATCTTTCGTTAGATAGATACAACAAAAAGACGTATCCAATCCTCCGCTAAACGCTAATACTACTTTTTTCATCCGAATAATTTATTTTTCTAGCTTCAAATCTACAAATTATATTCCTTTAACTGCGCCGGTTCCCACAGGGAGCACAGCTGCAATCATTTTTTTTGACGACTTCCAGAGCTTTGCTTCGATACGTTTTAACAGTGATTGTTTTTTAACGATACGGTCCAACCGCTCCTTCGCTTCTGCCCGTCGCTGAATCTTTTCCTTCAATTCACGTTCTTTCTCCACAGGATCCCACAGCATCGCGGTACACATACAGTTCTTCCGCTCCTTGCTCACTAAAATATCATAGTTTACACACGACTGGCAACCTTTCCAAAATTCTTCATCCTGTGTCAGTTCTGAATATGTCACAGGTTCGTATCCTAAATCCGAATTGATTTTCATAACAGCCAGTCCAGTGGTCAAACCAAAGATCTTGGCGTTTGGATATTTTTCGCGCGACAATTCGAAAACACGCTTTTTAATAGCTTTTGCTAATCCAACTTTTCTAAATTCCGGATTTACAATAAGACCAGAATTAGCTACATAATCGCCGTGGCTCCAGGTCTCTATATAACAAAACCCTGCCCACCGGCCGTCCTTGTGCAAAGCAATGACTGCTTTACCCTCTTCCATCTTTCGAGCCACATATTCGGGTTTCCGACGTGCAATGCCTGTGCCACGCGCCTTGGCGGACTCAAACATTTCGTCACAAATGGTCTCTGCGTATGTTATGTGTGCAGATGTAGCTGGAATAATTGAAAAATCTGAAAGTGTCATCTGTTGATGTCGACCTAATAATTTGCACCGAAGTGCTGCAATAAACCTTGATTAATTAACAATTGAGGAATCACCGAGCTGGATGATAATCAAAAATGGAAGTAGCCTGCCTCCGAATCAAGCTCGAGGCAGAATAGGTCGTCGGAATCGGAGAATAGGACAGTTGAACGTATGCATCGCATACATAAATTCCCAAGCTAACTTCTGGGGAAGTTGTGCGGGTATTTGAATATGCAGCGTTCCGTAGTTCATTTTCTGTTTGTCTATTATTGTAGGACAGCGCAAAAGTATAAAAATATTTTTTTCTTTTATGCAATAGCCTCGTAGTTTTTTTATTAAAAAAACATTAAGCTATCCGCCTTATCATCAATCTACTAATAGGACGCCGATTTCGCTAAAAGGTTTAAAAGTTGTCAACTTCTTGTCACGGTATCCGGTATAGTTTTTTATATCTTTTTAATTCGGTACTTTTGCATTTCAAAGTCAGCATCTATGGTAGGGCCAAGTATTATATTTTATATTTTTTTCGCAGTACCCTATATCTTCGTGATGTATTGGCTGGTCAAGCAGGACAAAAAGAAATATGCCTGGGGATTAGCTGTCGTTACTATTATCGCGATTATAGGTATCATCGTATCGCAAAAAGCAAGTAAAGTTGCTATTCAGAATTATCAACAGCACCAAATTGACGCCCGCGAAATCGAAAAAGAAAATAGACAAGATTCACTTAAGAAAAAATAAGAGCTCAGATATCTCCAAGCCCTTATTTTATCCTACCCTATTTCAGAATTCCTTCCAGTTTAAATAGAAAGGCGTAATTCAATGCTATGTCTTTTAAATAGTCAAACCGTCCGGAGGCACCACCGTGACCATAATCCATATCGGTTTTCAATAAAATTACATTTGAACCCTTTTTTGTTGCTCGCAATTTTGCGACCCATTTTGCAGGTTCAAAGTACTGAACTTGGCTGTCATGTAGCCCAGTTGTAACCAACAAATTGGGGTATTCCTTAGCGGTGATGTTTTCATAAGGGGAATATGATTTCATATAAGCATATGCAGGTTCCTGATTGGGATTCCCCCATTCATCATATTCATTCGTCGTCAACGGAATTGTCTCGTCCAGCATTGTATTTACCACGTCTACAAAAGGCACCTGGGCAATTACGCCATTCCATATCTCTGGCGCCATGTTAATGACAGCTCCCATCAACAAACCGCCAGCACTTCCCCCCTGAGCGTAAAGGTGCTTCTCACTAGTAAATTGCTGAGCAATCAAGTATTTTCCACAATCAATAAAATCGGTAAATGTATTCTTCTTCTTCATCATTTTACCATCTTCATACCATTGTCGCCCCATCTCTTCACCTCCACGAATATGTGCAATCGCGTACACGAAACCGCGATCCAGTAGACTTAATCGGGAGGTGTTAAACGCCGGATCCATCGAAACGCCGTACGAACCGTACGCATACAGCAAAAGAGGCGCAGTACCGTCTTTTTTTAGCCCTTTTTTATAGACCAGCGAAATTGGAATTTGGCTGCCGTCACTGGCCGTCGCAAATAGTCTTTCCGTAAGATAATCCTCTGGTTGATACCCTCCAATTACTTCCTGTTGTTTCTTTAACTCTTTTTTCTTCGTGCGCATGTGATAATCAAACGTGGAAGATGGAGTTATCAGCGAAGTGTAACCGTAGCGAACGACATCGGTGTCGTACTCTACATTCGTACTCGGATACACTGTATATGCTGGCTCTCCAAAATCCAAATAGTGTTGCACACCGTCCCGTAACGATCGAACAGCCATTTGGGTTAACCCATTCTTCCGCTCCGAAATAACCAGAAAATCTCTAAATTCATCGATTTCGGCAATCAACACATCTTCACGGTGAGGGATAAATTCTTTCCAATGTGCTTTTGACGTCTTATCCAATGGGCATTGCATCACTTTAAAGTTCTTTGCTTGATCGTTGGTCAGTATTAAGAAACGATCGGCTAAAGGTGTAACAGAATAAAGAACATTTTTCTGCCGCGGCTGGAAAGAAGTAAAGGAGCCCAATGGGTCGTCAGCCTTTAGGAAGAGCACTTCCGAAGACAGTGTACCACCCGAATAAATCATAATATATTCGTCGTTTTTAGACTTGCCAACGCTAATATAATTGGTATTGTCTTTTTCATCATATACGATAACATCGGTCGCTTGGCTTGTGCCTAAACGATGCCGTTTAATTTTTTCGGTCAAAAGGGTTGCCGGATTTTTGGCCGTATAGAATATCGTATTATTATCACTTGCCCAAGTTGCGTCCCCGGTTGTTTTTTCAATTTTATCCGGCAGAAGTTGCCCAGTTTCCAAATTTTTGATATAGATAGTATACTCTCTTCTGGATACCGTATCTACGCCAAAAGATAACAATTTATTGTCCGGACTAACCGAAAAACCGTTCGCTGCATAGTAGGGATATCCGTGCGCCAGCACATCTACATCCAACAAAATTTCTTCCGCCGCGTTCATACTACCTTTCCGACGGCAGAACTTATAATATTGTTTTCCTTCTTCCGTACGTGTATAATAATAGTAACCATTTTTCAGGTAAGGCACAGATTCATCTTTTTCTTTAATGCGGTCCTTCATTTCCTGGAACAGCGACTGTTGCAGCCCTTCGGTATCTTTTAGCATCGCTGAAGTATAGGTATTCTCTTCTTCTAAATAAGATACGACGTTTCCTGACTCCGGTCCTTTCTTAAAATAGTCGTTCAACCAAAAATAGTCGTCCGCAACTGTGTCTCCATGAATGATCCGCAAATGCGATTTTCGCTCCGCAACCGGAGCAACTGCATCTGGCCATGTGACTTGATGCTTCCCTGTCTTATCAGAACATGATATTATCATAGCTCCAATAATAATCATATAGTTCCATTTTTTATGCATAATAAACTGGTTTTACTTATAAAGTTAATGTAAAAAGTATGGGATTTATCTTTTTTTAACAAGATCTGCAGTAGAGTTGCACTATATTTGTTATTGACGAAACAAAAACATATATGATTGGAACATGGAAACTTTGTGCTCTTGTGGGCTTAAGTATTGTCCCGTTTTTAGGGAATGCGCAATCGAAAACTGCTAACCCTGAAAACTGGTATAATTTGGATTACCAGGCGGACGGCGTTCGCGGGATAAGTACGGAAACGGCCTATCCACTCTTAGCTGGTAAAAAATCGACTCCGGTAATCGTCGGCGTACTTGATGGTGGTGTTGATTATAATCACGAGGACTTAAAAGACATCATGTGGACAAATCCAAAAGAAATCGCGAACAATGGAAAAGACGATGACAACAACGGATATATAGATGACGTACATGGATGGAACTTTCTAGGAAACGCGCGGGGAGAAAATGTGCAGTACGATAATTTGGAGGTAACCCGTTTAATCCGTATTTATGAGCCAAAATACATTTCAGTGTTGCCGTCTACTCCACTTAGCGAATCGGAAAGAAGAGAGTTCGTGGCCTATCAAAAGATGATCAGTGACTACACAAATAAGCTAGACCAGGCGAACTTTGGAAACCTAAATTATGGACGACTCAAAGAGGAAGTCGATATCATGGTTAAAAAAATAGGTAAAGAACCGAAAGATATTACGAAAGCCGACATCGACAACTACACCCCAAATTCCGACCGCCAAAAGATGGCTATTCGAATGACGAAACGCGAATTGGGAGAGACGACATTTGAAAAATTCTACAAAGATTTAGAAGAGGGAGTCAAGTACTTTAGTGCTCAGGCAGAATATCACCTCAACAAGAACTACGATTCCCGTTCGATCGTCGGCGATAATTATGACGATGCTAGCGAACGTCACTATGGAAATCCGGATGTTAAAGGTCCTGATGCTGATCATGGCACACATGTGGCCGGTATCATTGGAGCAAAACGCGAAAATGGAGTTGGCATCAATGGCGTTGCCGACAATGTACGGATCATGGCTGTCCGTCTCGTTCCAGATGGCGATGAACGGGACAAAGATGTTGCCAATGGGATTCGTTATGCTGTAGACAATGGTGCTAAAGTCATTAACATGAGTTTCGGCAAAGGGTACGTATATAATAAACAAACGGTGGATGAGGCAATCAAATACGCCGAAGAGAAAGATGTGCTTTTGGTACATGCTGCGGGAAACGATTCGAAGGATAACGACGTTGTGAAGAACTATCCGATGAAATACTACACGGACAGCTTAGAAGCAATTGTGGGTGAAGCCAGTAACTGGATTACGGTCGGCGCGACATCGTCCGGATTAGACGACAACCTGCTTGCTAGCTTTTCTAACTATGGATATAAGTCGGTCGATGTTTTTGCGCCTGGTGTAAAGATCAATTCAACCATGCCAGGATCTACTTACAAAGAACAGGATGGAACAAGTATGGCCGCACCAGTAGTATCTGGTTTGGCAGCAATGATTCGCTCGTACTATCCTGCATTATCGGCCAAAGAAGTAAAGGCTATCATTTTGAAATCTGTCACCAAAGTTGACGAAAAAGTAAAAATTAAAGAAGACGGGAATACGAAAAAAGTGTACCTCGATGAAATCAGCGTTACAGGCGGAATCGTTAATGCGAAACAAGCCATAGAAGAGGCAGAACGCTATATTCAAATAAAAAAGTAAAAAAATGTTAAATTCTATATACTATAAATTTCTATCTTGCGTTTAATATATACTTACAAACAAAAACGCTTATGGTAGAATACTTTACAAAGAATGAACATGATACAGAATTAAGCGAGGCGCAAGTGACAATGGTTGATAAAATAGATGAAATATTTGAAGAAAACATAAAATCCAGTTTTACGAAATTGGTAAAAGAGCCAAGTCCGCGTACAATCGAGAATATTTTAAATTTCTCGAAAAGCTTAAGGAAGTAAAAATGGCAAAGTCTCTAATTAAATTAGAGACTTTGTTTTTTATGATGCCTTTTGAATATCTTTGTTTTTATGTTAAAAAAAGAAAGATATCACGCGTTTGTCGCCTATTTTTCCACCCATAATCCAGACGCGCAAACGGAACTCAATTATAGTAATCCTTATGAGCTTCTTGTGGCCGTAATTTTGTCCGCGCAATGCACTGACAAGAGAATCAACCAAGTCACGCCAGCGCTTTTTGATCGCTTTCCCGATGCGCACGCTCTCGCAGCCAGTACAGCAGATGAAGTATTTGTGTATATTCGCTCTGTTAGTTACCCAAATAACAAAGCCAAGCATCTAGTTGGTATGGCGAAAAAGTTAATTGAAGAATTCGGAGGCATCGTACCGGACAAGGTTGAAGAGCTAACCAAACTTCCCGGGGTTGGCCGAAAAACAGCGAACGTGATATCTTCTGTTGTCTATAACCAACCAGCCATGGCGGTGGACACGCATGTGTTCCGCGTTGCCAACCGATTGGGGTTAACAAGCCGCGCAACTACACCCCTTGCGGTCGAAAAACAGCTCGTGAAATACCTTCCCAAAGAAACGATCGCTGTGGCACACCATTGGTTAATCTTACATGGTCGCTACATTTGCCTAGCACGTAGGCCCAAATGTGAAGAATGCCCCATAACCTATTTTTGTCGCTACTTTGAAAAGAACTACCGAGCGGAAGAAATATAAAAACTAATATTGTTAGTAATATAATTTTTGTAATCTAAAATAATATTGTATTTTTGACAGAACAATACTAAAAATATGAGCAACACAGATAAACTAAAAGCACTACAGCTTACACTCGATAAATTGGAGAAATCCTATGGTAAGGGAACCATTATGAAATTAGGTGATTCAGCGGTAGAACCTATAGAAGCTATTTCTACAGGATCTTTAGGTCTTGATATTGCATTAGGCATTGGCGGTGTACCGAAAGGTCGTATTATCGAAATTTATGGCCCAGAATCATCCGGTAAGACCACGTTGGCCACTCACATTGTTGCCGAAGCGCAAAAAAAGGGCGGAATAGCCGCAGTTATTGATGCGGAACATGCTTTTGACAAATACTACGCTCAAAAGCTGGGCGTAGATGTAGAAAATTTGCTCATCTCTCAACCAGACAACGGTGAGCAAGCGCTTGAGATCGCCGATAATCTTATTCGGTCTGGCGCTATTGACGTTATTGTTATCGATTCTGTTGCCGCTTTGGTTCCTAAAGGAGAAATTGAAGGAGAAATGGGAGATTCAAAGATGGGACTTCAAGCGAGATTAATGTCTCAGGCATTGCGCAAACTTACTGGAACTATCTCCAAGACCAACTGTTGCTGCATATTCATCAATCAACTTCGTGAGAAGATAGGCGTGATGTTTGGGAACCCTGAAACAACGACTGGCGGTAACGCGCTGAAATTTTACGCTTCTGTACGTCTTGACATACGCCGGACTTCACAAATCAAAGATTCGGATGAAGTATCTGGGAACCGCGTGAAGGTAAAAATAGTCAAGAACAAGGTTGCTCCTCCTTTCCGTATTGCAGAGTTTGATATCATGTTCGGAGAGGGGATATCTAAAGTCGGAGAAATCATTGATCTTGGAGTAGAGTATGGTATTATTAAGAAATCAGGTTCTTGGTTCAGCTATGGTGATACCAAGTTGGGACAGGGTCGCGACGCCGTAAAATCGCTCTTATTGGATAACCCAGATCTAAGCGATGAACTGGAAGCAAAAATCAGAGCAGAAGTAAGCGGAGTTGATATCGACCAACATGCCTTTAATGACGAAAATTAGCGTATCCACACGTAATAATATACTGTTGAGAGGTTGCCATACGACGAGTGGCAGCCTCTTTTTTGTTTTCTAGAGACATTTAATCATGCAAGTGCTATGCAATAATAAACTTGAGCTAATTATTTTAGCCTCTCTTTAAAAACCTTTGTAAATTTTTCCATCTTGGGCCTAATTACGTAAGTACAGTAAGGATCTTTTCCATTCTTTGCATAATACTGTTGATGATAATCTTCTGCCCGATAAAATATAGTAAACGGTTCAACGACGGTCACAATGGGCTTATCATATACTTTCGTTTGATTAAGCCTATCAATATAATATGTGCATTTTGCATATTGTTCCTCCGAATGAACGAAAACGACGGAGCGGTATTGTGTTCCAACGTCGTTTCCCTGCCTGTTCAATTGCGTAGGGTCGTGTGCTATAAAAAACGCTTCAAGTAGCTCATCGAAAGAAATCTGAGCTGTATCGAAAACAATTTGTACAACTTCTGCGTGGCCGGTGGTTCCATTCGAGACCTGACTATACGTTGGATTAGCCACGGTCCCTCCACTATATCCAGATAGCACCGTATGCACCCCCTTGAGCGTAGCAAACTGCGCTTCGACGCACCAGAAACACCCCGCTCCGAACGTTGCCGTATCCAAACCTGAAATGGTGCGTTCGGGGAGTTCTCCAATGTGCTTTGTCTTTGGCGCGGGTTGTGCACAAGCCACAAAAATATACACACTAGCCAACACAAATATGGATCGAATCCAATATAGAATTAAATTTTTCATACTTTTCTAAAAACTAAAACAGGCGATAGTAATCACCATCGCCTGCCTGAACAACATCATTGTGTATTACTTCGCTTCTTGATAGCGCTTTGCCACTGCATCCCAATTAATTACGTTAAACACAGCTTCTAAATATGCGGGACGCTTGTTTTGATATTTCAAATAATACGCATGCTCCCATACGTCAATCCCTAAAATCGGCGTGCCATGTACCTCTGCAACATCCATCAAGGGGTTATCTTGATTCGGAGTAGAGCTTACAGCAAGTTGACCGTCTGCTTTTACTACCAACCACGCCCAGCCAGAACCGAAACGAGTCGCACCAGCATTTTGTAACTGTGTCTTCAATTCCGCGAAAGATCCAAATGTAGCATTAATAGCGTCGGCCAACTCACCTGTCGGCTCACCTCCAGTGTTAGGGCCCAATACAGACCAAAACAATTTGTGATTGAAATGCCCTCCGCCGTTGTTACGAACCGCTGCGGAATATTTAGAAATATTCTTATTGATCTCTTCCAAGGATAAATTCTCAGCATCTGTACCCGCGATCGCTTTGTTCAGGTTGTCAACATAAGCTTGGTGATGACGATCATGGTGAATTTCCATGGTGTCTTTGTCAATGTGTGGTTCCAACGCATTGCTTGCGTATGGTAATGCTTCTAATTCAAATGCCATAATATTTATTTTTATTACTAGTACAATTAATAACACGAATATAACAATTTCAATATAGCTTAGGTTTTACGAAATCATTAAATCCAGCATTTTTCTACCTTTTATTACGAAAAAATGATTTTATGAGATCACCACATTCCTCAGCCAAGACTCCCGATACTATTTCCGTTTTGGGATGGTATAGCTTTCCGTACTTCGACGATCCGCGCTTTTCATCAGAGGCGCCGTATACAATGCGCGAGATTTGCGTCCAATATGACGCCCCCGCACACATAACACAAGGTTCAACTGTCACGTATAATGTACAGTCTTTCAAGTATTTACCTCCTACAAAGTTTGACGCCGCGGTAAAGGCCTGCATCTCTGCATGTGCAGTCACATCATGTAATCTTTCAGTTAAATTATATCCCTTACCGATAATCTTTCCTTGACTGACGACTATAGCCCCGATTGGCACCTCATCTGCATCAAAGGCTTTTTGTGCAAGCTTTATTGCTTCACGCATATACGATACATCTACATCTGTATCATTAAATTCTGCTCCGCTCTCTTCGAAATGATATACACGCATCTTACATTAGCTTTGCGCCATTCGGCAAGGTTCTGTCGACAGCGGTTAATACGATATGTCCGTCCTCATCTGCGAACCCGGTAACCAAACACTCCGACATAAAATCAGCGATCTGTTTTTTTGGAAAATTGACCACAGCCACAATCTGACGCCCCACTAGATCTTCTTTCCTATAATGATGTGTTATTTGCGCGCTCGATTTTAAAACACCAAATGCTTCTCCAAAATCAATATGTAGCTGATAGGCGGGTTTCCTAGCTTTTGGAAAGTCGAACGCGGCCAAAATGGTGCCTACCCGCAATTCAACTTTTTCAAAATCCGTCCATGTAATCTCTTCCCCCATTTTTATAACCGATTAGAGGACAAATCTGCCAACTCTTTCGAGACGGTGAAGATGATGTAATCTTGACTACGCCGCAAACGTTTTGCCAGCCTAGTTAGCAAAGCATCTTCTTCTCCCGGGTTATACATTAGATCATCTGGTGTCAAGTGGTTATATTTTCGCTGCAACTTAATCTTCAGGATATCCCAATCCGCGGCAGATATTTTTAGTGAACTCATTATACCGAATATTAAAATAAATACGTTATTATTGTAATGTAATAAAATAAACAAATATTTTTCAAATGAAAAAATCTCTACTTACTTTAATTTGTTTGCTTGTTGCTGTTGGCTTTTCGCAAGCACAATTGCTCCCAACGTTTAAACTGGGTGTAAAAGGCGCACTTGGCTTTTCCAGCTTAAGTTCAGAAGGGAAGATGTTCAACTCAGACACAAAGACTGGTTTCCAGCTTGGTTTATGGGGACGTGTTGGTATCGCTGGATTCCACGTACAACCGGAAGCATATTATGCAAGTAAGAAAGTGGGAATCGAATACACGCAAGCTGAAGGAGAAGATGGCGATGCGACGTTCAAGAGTTTCGATGTGCCTGTTTTGCTAGGTACCAAGATCGGATTAGGTCCTATTGGTTTCCGTATTCAAGCCGGCCCTGTATTCTCATTTGCCCAAGATGGCAAAGTAAACTTCACTACGGCGACGGATTGGGACAAATATAAAAAGACCTCTACGGGTATTATTGGAGGTATCGGAGCAGATATCAGTAAATTTACTGTAGACTTACGTTATGAACATGGCTTGACCAACCTGAACGAAAACAGTAACTATGATCAAAAAATCAGAATGTGGACGATTGGTGTCGGATTTGCATTCTTATAAGAGTCTAAATATTAGGTATAACTTTAATTTTCCCTACTTAAATTTTTACAAAGGCCTTGCTGTATTACCCAGCAAGGTTTTTTTTGATTAGAATTGTTCTAAATTATTCGATTTTATTGTGGATTGTCAGATTTCTGTTAACAAATAAATAGATTTGCGAATCAATATAAAATATCAAGGATAATGAGTAATTCAAAGCCAGTTTTAAGTTCTTCACTGGGAAGAAAACTAATCATGAGCTTAACGGGGATTTTTCTATGTACATTCCTCATAGTTCACCTGATTGGTAACTTGCAGTTATTTAAAAACGACGAAGGGTACGCCTTTAACAACTATGCGTATTTTATGACGCACTTCACCCCAATTAAAGTAGTTTCTTACCTACTTTATGCTTCCATTGTTATCCACGCCATTTATGCGCTGGTTTTAACATTAAAAAACAGAGCGGCACGTCCTGTCGGTTATGCACAATATGACGGGAAAGCAAATAGCAAATGGAACTCACGTAATATGGGGATTCTAGGTACCGTCATTTTGGTTTTTTTGGCGACGCATATGCAAAACTTCTGGTGGAAATACCATAACGATCAAGTCCCTTACATTGAATATCGCACGGACTTAGCAACAGGAAAAACCACGTCCCAAGAATTACAGGCTAACGATTTTCACGACTACCAAGTAACGGTGGAAAACAACATTGAAATCGTAAAAGCTCGCGATTTATACAGGCAAGTAGATTTCGCGTTCGAAAATGTCGGCTTAGTTATTTTATATGTCATTGCAATGGCTGCTCTAGCATTCCACCTAATCCACGGATTTAAGTCTGCGTTCCAAACAATTGGAGTATCGCATAAAAAATATGTACCTATTATTGAATTTTTAGGTGTGTGGGTATTCGGTGTTATCATTCCAATCGCATTTGCTTTAATGCCGTTATATTTTTATTTCGTTAAATAATATTTAAGATATAGTGTTCATATCTGTTAAATATAAATTATTTAAAATATGTTAGATTCAAAAGTACCAGCAGGCCCCTTAGCCGAGAAATGGTCAAAACATAAATTTGAGATGAAGTTGGTAAATCCAGCGAACAAACGTAAATTCACGATCATTGTTGTGGGTACGGGTTTGGCTGGAGCTTCAGCAGCCGCTTCCTTAGCAGAACTAGGCTACAATGTTAAGACATTTTGTTACCAAGATTCCCCTCGCCGCGCGCACTCGATCGCTGCTCAGGGAGGCATCAATGCGGCAAAGAATTATCAAAATGACGGAGACTCTGTGTTTCGCCTATTTTACGACACCATAAAAGGAGGAGATTACCGTGCGCGTGAAGCGAATGTCTATCGTCTTGCTGAAGTTTCTGTCAATATTATTGACCAGTGTGTGGCGCAGGGTGTACCTTTCGCACGTGAATACGGAGGTCTGTTAGACAACCGTTCCTTCGGTGGAGCACAGGTATCCCGTACATTCTATGCCCGTGGTCAAACAGGACAGCAATTGTTACTCGGAGCTTATTCTGCGCTGAACCGTCAAATCAAGAAAGGAAAAGTAAAATCGTATACGCGGCATGAAATGCTGGATTTAGTGAAGATCGACGGACATGCACGCGGTATAATCACCCGCGATCTAGTAACGGGCAAAGTGGAAGCACATGAAGGACACGCTGTGTTGCTTTGTACAGGAGGGTATGGAAATGTATTTTTCCTATCTACTAATGCCATGGGCTGTAACGTAACGGCGGCATGGAGAGCTCACAAACGCGGCGCTTTCTTTGCTAATCCTTGCTACACACAGATTCACCCGACATGTATTCCGGTGACAGGTGATCACCAATCCAAATTGACATTAATGTCTGAGTCGTTGCGTAACGATGGGCGCGTCTGGGTACCAAAAACTCAAGAAGTGTCGGCTAAATTACGTAAAGGAGAGTTGAAACCTGCTGATATTAAAGAGGAAGATCGCGATTATTTCTTAGAAAGAAAATACCCGTCATTCGGTAACTTAGTACCTCGTGATGTTGCATCTCGTAATGCCAAAGAAATGGTTGACGACGGACGTGGCGTCGGAAAATCAGGCGTTGCAGTATTCTTAGACTTTGCGGACGCTATTAAGCGTTTAGGTAAAGATACTGTAGAAGCGAAGTATGGCAACTTGTTCGATATGTATTATCAAATTACAGACGAGAATCCATATGAGCAACCCATGCGTATCTATCCAGCAGTTCACTACACCATGGGTGGTGTTTGGGTTGACTATAATTTAATGACGACTGTTCCTGGACTATATGCCTTGGGCGAATGTAACTTCTCCGACCACGGCGCAAACCGTTTAGGCGCGTCGGCATTAATGCAAGGTTTATCAGACGGATATTTTGTTATACCGTTCACCGTAGGCGATTACTTAGCAAAATTGGGTAGTTTCGCTCCTGTTGATAAAAATCACCCTGCATTCGAAGAAACCCGTAAAGAAGTTGAGGGTAAGATCAACACACTATTAAGCTTAAGAGGCTCAAAAACGGTGGATGATATCCACAAAGAACTTGGTAAGATTATGTGGGAGTACTGCGGTATGGCGCGTACAGCAGATGGTTTAACAAAAGCCAAAGGATTAATTCAAGAGTTGAAAAAACAGTTTTGGTCAGACGCCAAAGTACTGGGGGAAAATGAGGAGCTAAACATGTCTTTGGAAAAAGCTGGACGTGTGGCAGACTTCTTAGAGCTCGGTGAATTGATGGTAGACGATGCGTTAAACCGCAGCGAATCGTGTGGAGGTCATTTCCGGTTGGAATCTCAAACCGAAGAGGGCGAAGCAAAACGGGACGATGAGAACTTTGCATACGTTTCGGCTTGGGAATTTAAAGGTGAAAACCAACCGGAAGCATTGCATAAAGAGGAGTTAGTTTTCGAAAACGTCAAATTAACACAAAGAAGTTATAAATAGTATATGGAGTGGGTTTTGGATAAAGCCCGCTCATCATTGCTTAATAATATTATCATGGCACAACATATGAATTTAACGCTAAAGGTTTGGCGTCAAAAAAATGATAAATCCAAAGGTCAATTCGTGACTATTCAAGCGAAAGACATTGCTGATGATATGTCTTTTTTAGAGATGCTCGACGTCGTTAACGAAGACCTAACCCGCCAGGGAGAAGACCCCATTTACTTCGATCACGACTGTCGTGAAGGTATATGTGGCATGTGTTCATTAGTCATCAACGGTCGTCCGCATGGACCAAAATATGGTATTACCACCTGTCAGTTACACATGCGTTCTTTTCACGATGGACAAACGATCGTTATTGAACCTTGGAGAGCAGCGGCATTTCCGGTCTTAAAAGATCTAGCAGTGGACCGCACGGCTTTCGATCGTATTCAACAGGCTGGTGGTTACGTCAATGTGAATACAGGAGGAGTTCCCGACGCTAATACAATCCCGATTCCAAAACGAATTGCAGACGAAGCGTTTGAATCTGCAACGTGTATTGGATGTGGAGCATGTGTTGCCGCTTGTAAGAATGCATCAGCCATGTTATTCGTTTCGGCAAAAATTTCACAGTTTGCTTTACTTCCTCAAGGACAAACCGAACGTTATGAACGTGCACAAGCTATGGTGGATCAAATGGATGCAGAAGGATTTGGAAACTGCACAAATACCGGAGCTTGCGAAGCTGAATGTCCTAAAGGTATTAAATTATCAAATATCGCGAGAATGAATCGTGAGTATTTTACCGCAAAATTTTTCCGCGAAGAAGACGTGCATACACACAACTAAATCGCTTACGGTATAAAGAAAGCCTCGTTATTTTTTGTTAACGGGGCTTTTTTCTTTTTGCAGCTATTGACTCCAGATGGCTCAATATTTGATATGCATACCACCGATTATATTGTATATCAAGCTAAATTTATCTAAGTTTACACTTTTGCGTAAAGAGACGTACATGTTAACAAAGATTCGATTCTTACTATTAATTTTAACCCTCTCTTTGATCGGTACTGCAATCACCATCCACTTCACCATTACGGATGACGATATGCTCGAGCTCGATGAAAGGAAACTAACTCGAAAGATTCATGGGTTCGAAGACAGAATCGACGAGATATGGAGTGACAGTCTTACACTCAAAACGTTTCAAAACGTTGAAAAGTATCCAGTTCAGGTAGCTAAACTAACAGATGATATCTCAAAAGAAGCTATTTTCTTTTATGTCTACCGCGAGAACCAGCTTGTTCATTGGTCTACAAATATATATGTGCCCGTAAGCGACGTAGGCCTACGTAGTAACACCTCCTATCTCCAATCGGAGAATCGTTCCTTTTTGGTAAAGAAGAAGGAGTTAAATCATGGTATATCTGTCGTTGCATTGGTTCCAATCAAACGTAATTTTGAAACAACCAATGAATATCTTTCCAATAACTTTTTATCCTCTATCGACGTTAGAAATATAGAAATCGCACAATACGATGACAACGACAATATTAGAAATATTTACAGTAAAGACAACAACTATCTATTCTCCGTTAAATTAAGGAGCGGCAAAAAGGACAACATCTATATCAACTTGCAATTCTTTTGTTGGGTTTCCGCGTTGATCTGCTTAATCATTTTGACGAATAGCATCTGTCTCCATTTTGCAAAAAATGGCCGCGCTTGGTTGGGAATTCTATTATTTGCCGCCATCTTAATATTAGTAAGACTCATTGATCTTAAATCGAACTGGCTTTCTGTGCATTCGAGCCTCGAACTTTTCGACCCAAAATACTATGCCTATAATGAGTTTCTGCCAAACATCTGGTCCTATCTCATGACGACAGGTAGTATCTTCTGGCTTATCTGCTTTACAAAAGTTGTGCAAAAAAAACTGCCTGTCCCGGCTTGTGCCCAACGCAGGAATTGCTCTATCATTGTTTCCATATTAGGTATTTCCAGCATTTATGTGATCTCACAAATCATGTTTTACTTTTTAGGAACATTGCTGACACATTCACCTATTTATGAAAATGACTTTACGAAGATTTTGAATCTCGGGTTATACGGCTGGCTGTGTATTCTTCTATTCTGTTTCAATGTCACCACCCTCATCCTGTATGCCGACAGCATAGTGCAGATGGTGCGTTATTTCCTGAAGGATATTACGATCATGCTCAACATTGAACTGATCTGTTTGGTAGTCGCATTGATCGTCACTGCCGTCATTGGATTCAGCGTCTTCTTCTGCATACTATTTGGCATTCTGATATTTCTTCGAACTTACAAGACCTACAATTTTTCCACGCCGTATAGACTCTCCATATTTATTACTACAATCTTATTGCTATCAGCCATCTCGGTCATCTCATACAACCACTATAACCGGATAAAAAAGATTGACGGCATGAAACAGTCTGTTTCTCATCTATTAGCAGAGGATGATGTGAACGCAGTATCCTTATTCATCGATGTTGAAAAGAATATCAACATCGACTATAAGTTAGAAAAGCTGCTAAATTTGAACAGGGGGGGAAACGATATATCTTATATAACTGACTACATCAAGACACGCTATCTAAGCGGTTATTTATCAAAATTCGAATTCCAAGTCTACTATTACGATAACGAAGGCCGACCTTTAGAAAACTATATCTCGGATAAAGCTGCTGAATACCGCGAAAAGGTGATCAAGAGTGCCATTAAAATCCCATTTACAACCAATTTCTATCGGTTAAGAAGTGAACTGGGTACGCACGAATACTTCACCCATCTCTCCATTCCCTATGAAAATGATCCCGATAAGTTTTTTCACATCTATCTAAACCTGAAGAATCTCTCGTACAGCACGCTATTACCCTATCCAGATGTACTTTCGGACAACAAAGGGTCAGCTTGGCAATTTGACGCTTTTCAGAATAACTCTTATGCCCTGTACAAAGGTCATAACTTGGTGACGCAATACGGCACTTACAACTATCCGGAGAATGATCTCGATATCCCTAACGAGCTGGGGAAATATATCAACATAAAAGGCAATGAGCGCTTTTTGCATCTTGCATTTAAGCCTGATCAATACACGACGATCGTACTTAGCAAGCAAAAGACTACGCTCTGGGAATACCTCGCTTTAGCATCCATTGTATTTATCATCCTATTAGTTTTTTTCGGCGTATTCAATGTAACCAATTATCTGATCAAAACCATCTTCGACAAATCGTTTCGCTGGAATAGGATCCGATACCATTTCCGCATGCTTTTTAACAGTATACAATATAGTACGCGTATCCAGACATTAGTTATTATGTCTGTATTGCTTGGTATATTTATCTCCGGTGCTATCGCATTTATAAGTATCAATCGTCAGCTTGAAGAAACAACATCCGCCAATAGGCTAAAGGAGATCGCGGAAGTAACAAAAAAATTGGAAAACAGCATTACGGGTATCCGTGACGATTTTGGCATGACCATCATTAGTATGTTGAAAGAGATGGCCCCTTCGACATTGACCAATTTCAATCTGTATGACAAAAATGGTAAGCTGCTTTACTCTTCCCAACCTCGCATATTCGATCTGAAACTAATTTCGGAATATATCAATCCGGATGCGCTCAACAAACTTGCCGTCCTGCGTAAGTCCGAGGCATATGAACAAGAGCGCATTTCCAACTTTAGATTTTCATCGGCTTATGCCGCGATAAAAAATGAGGAATATAAGACCATCGCTTACTTAAATATACCCTACTATACGACAGAAAAAGATGCTACGGCCAGCAAAAACTTGTTACTTAATACCATTCTGAATATCTACACATTTATTATTATCCTTTTTGGATTTATCGCAGTTGCATTGTCTAGTAAAATTACCAAGCCATTAGATATTGTTCGTCAAAAACTTGCCGAAACACAATTATCCAACAAGATCAACGAACCGTTATACTGGGAACGAAACGACGAAATAGGAATGCTCATTAAAGAATACAACTATATGTTGATCAAGTTGGAGGAAAGCGCAAAGCAGCTTCGGGACGCCGAACGGGAGAAAGCATGGCGAGAAATGGCGAAGCAGGTTGCCCACGAGATAAAAAATCCCCTTACACCGATGAAATTAGGTATCCAGCAACTGATTCGCTCACATAACGAAGGAGACGCTCGATTTGCGGAAAGGTTCCACCGAATATCCAATTCAATTATTGAACAAATAGATAGTTTATCAAAAATCGCGACAGAGTTTTCTGCGTTTGCAAAATTGCCTGAAACAAATTTGGTAAAGATAAATTTGGTAGCAGAGATTTTGAAAGTCATGAACCTTTTCAATACATCATCCAATACCTCTATTGTCTTGACGAATGAAACAGACGATAAAGATATTCAAATCCTGGGTGACCGGGATCAAATATTACGGTCCTTCAACAATCTTTTTAAAAATGCGATTGAAGCCAGCATGGGCCGAAAAAAAATAAAAATTAACGTGGCCCTGAGCTATGAAAGCAAAAATGTTGTACAAGTACTTATACAAGACAATGGATATGGGATTTCAGAGGATGTCCTTCCAAACATTTTCAAGCCGAATTTTACGACAAAAAGCTCAGGAACGGGTTTAGGACTAGCATTTGTCAAACAAACAGTAACGGGCATAGGCGGTAAAATTGAATTCATTACCAAAGCGAATATGGGAACCACATTTATCATCACGTTACCTATTTATCGGGGAGTTTGATTACTATATAATTTCTATCATACGCTAAAAAAAGAAACAGCGACTTTGGTCGCTGTTTCTTTTTCTACATAGTTTACTTATTTCAACACGACTCCGGCTCGTCCCATAATGGCATTATCATTATATAACAAAACCGTGTACGCGCCTTTCTTAAATTTGTCTAACGGCCATAAGAATTGATATTCTTCACCATTATTCGTAAAATTTATAACATCTTTAAATGTATACTGAAGCTTCTCCCCATGTACGTAAAAGATATTATTGGCATCACCAAAGAGATTACCGGAAGGGTCAATAACCCGAATAAAAACTTCTTTATTCCCCCCTTTTGCCAAAGTGTTGTCTGCAATAGAGAATAAAATTTGCAGCTGATCTACGCGTCTTGCTCTCGTTTCGGTCTCGATACTGCCTTTCTTAGAAACTGAAATACCGTTGACCTGAATATTTGAAACTTTTAATGCCGATGCAGCAATAACCTTGTCCTTTAAGTTGTTGTTTTCTTGAGACAATGCGTCTATCTTCTTACCTGTCGTCGAAACTTGGTCGCTAAGATCCATATTTTCCCTTTGTAAGAGCTCATTTCGCATTTTTAGCTCATTTAAGCTAGTACGTAATACCGACACATCACCTTTTAACTGAGCAACTTCCTTTTTTGCTGCCAAGATATCCGCTTCCGTAACAGTTTGGTTCTCTAGCTTCATCCGCAGACCACTTATTGCTTCGCGAGCCCGCTCTTCGGAAGCTTCCAAAGATGCATCTACATCGGACGATTTTAAGGCGACCAGGTTATCCAATTCTGCTTCAATCCGGTCAATTTCAATTTGTAAATCTTGCTTCTGAATCGCCATTGTATATAGCTTTTCACCGGATGATCTGTACTTTACATAAAAGTAAATATTCGTGGCAAGTAAAGCTGCGATCGCGATGATGAAGAAATACACCTTCGAATTATTTCGTTTCAACGGCTCTTCTTGATATTTTTTCGCTGAACTGGATGATTCCACCTTCTCTATATCTTCCTGTTTATACATTATCTTCTAATCATATGTACGGCAACGTAACATTAATATTAACAACACGTTACTACTACAAAAACTATTCCAAGTCTCATCTTCAACAAAATGAGAAATTATTCGAAATAATTCAGTGTAGTAAAACCGCCTTTTTTAAGATATTCTTCTTTCCGCATTAATTGTAAATCGCTGTCAACCATATCTTTTACAAGCATTGATAATGTATATTTGGGCGTCCAACCCAGCTTGTTTTTCGCCTTTGAGGGATCGCCTATTAACAAATCCACTTCCGTTGGTCTAAAATATTGAGGATCGACTTTAACGACCGTTTGTCCTAATTTAATATTTTCCGCAGGGATATTAAGGCGACGCAGCACTTCTTCATCACGGTCTATAATTACCCCTTTTTCTGCAGTGTCTTTTCCACTAAATTCAACGTCAATCCCTAATTCCGCAAACGCCATCCTCACAAAGTCGCGAACCGTCGTTGTCTCCCCCGTAGCGATTACAAAATCTTCCGGCTGTTCCTGTTGCAAAATCAGCCACATAGCCTCTACATAGTCTTTCGCATGTCCCCAGTCCCGCTGTGCCGACAAATTACCTAAGTACAATTTATCCTGCAGACCTAAAGCTATTTTGGCCACCGCTCTCGTGATTTTCCGCGTCACGAAAGTTTCCCCACGCACGGGGCTCTCGTGATTAAAAAGAATACCGTTGCAGGCATACATGCCATAAGCTTCGCGGTAATTTACCGTAATCCAGTAACCATAGAGTTTAGCGACCGCATAGGGGCTACGGGGATAAAACGGGGTCGTCTCAGTTTGTGGCACCGCCTGAACCAGTCCATACAGCTCCGATGTCGATGCTTGATAAATTCTCGTTCTCTTCGCTAACCCAAGTAGACGAACCGCATCTAAAATGCGTAAAGTACCAATACCATCTGCATTTGCTGTGTATTCAGGTGTATCGAAACTCACTTTAACATGTGATTGAGCCGCTAGATTGTAAATTTCATCTGGTTGTATTTCTTGGATGATGCGAATCAGATTACTTGAATCGGTTAAATCACCATAGTGCAAAATAAAATTACGATGGCTGAGGTGCGGATCTTGGTACAAATGATCTATTCTGTCCGTATTGAACAAAGATGAGCGTCTTTTCAGACCATGCACGATGTACCCTTTTCTTAAGAGGAATTCTGCCAGATAAGCACCATCTTGCCCGGTAATACCTGTTACGAACGCTATTTTCGGTTTGTTTGTGTCCATATTTTCAATATTAGGCAAATTTAGAAATATTTAAGTTTTTTGGCGCAATTATCTGCGGTACCGCAAAACAAAAAAAGCTACGTTACCGTAGCTTTCGTTAGACTATATTCTGATAATTACTCCTGCACGCGCGTAAAGTTAAACACTAAATTACCTGTACCATTATCAAGGGGTATCGGCATTCGCATAACCAACGATTGTCCATCAGAATAAGAAAGATTCAATCGGTAACCACTTGTTACATTTGCAGCTTTCTCGCCCGAGTAGATCTTTTTAAATTGGAATTGGGGATGCTGATCATTTGCTTTTGAATCGTAAACAGACCATACGATCGTTCTTACAGCCCCATCCGCACAAAGTGTCCCTGCAGCGTTAAACGTTATATTACCGCGGTAGTTACCTCCCGGAAGCGTCCACACACTACCCAGAAAACAATCTACAGGAGCTTCATCAAAGATGTTTTTTATGGTATAAGCTGCCGGAATATCCTCTCTATCCACGGAATTCAACACCCATTTCCCTTTTAAGCCGCTTCTCCATTGAGAGGCAGATGGCCCATCTGTGCCGGCTGAAGTTGATCCGCTACTATTCGTTCCCATTCCCGATTTTTTCTGAGCTCCACAAGAAGCCAGTAACATGACCAAAGCAAACAGTGTGCATACGGATAAGATATGTTTTCGCATAATGTAAAATTTAGTTTTCGATTTTGAGTATATTCGCAAATATAAAACTTTGCGTTGATGAGTCCATCCAAAAATCATACCATAAGCAAAATTGTCGCCAAGGCCGTCTTTAGGATCACCATTATTCTCCTTGCTCTACCCATTATTATTTATTTTACAAATTCTGCCATCATGAGCAAGCAGGTTTCATTCTCTTCGCCTTGGGCAATCGCTGCCCCACTTCTCCTTCTTTTGACATTTCTAGTACTACTGGTTGTAGTCCTCAAAAACAGGTATACAAAAATCGAGTACAACTGGCTGCTGACCTTATCAGGCTTATTTGTCTGTCTTTACTTGATCCTATTTTACACCCGCGTTCTATCGATTTTTTAGCCTTCATTGATTTTTGCTGACAGAAAATTTTGCCGTACCATTACAACATCATGAAAAAAAATAAATATTGGTCAATCCTAAAACACGCACTCAAGATTATAATCACCTGTGGCGCGTTGTACTGGGTTTCCCAAAAGATCTCTCTCCACGAATTGAAAGAAGCTTGGCAAACTTCCAACCCAATGTATCTCTTATTGGCCATGCTGTGCTACATGATCTCTCAAGTTATAGCTTCTTCGCGTTTAAACAGCTTTCTGAATGTTATTGGCCTGAACCTATCTGAGCGCTATAATCTTCGACTATATCAGTTGGGACTACTTTATAACTTTTTTTTGCCAGGTGGCATAGGCGGTGATGGATATAAAATTTACTTCCTAAAAAAGAACTATCCCGTTAAGGGTAGGCGGGTTCTGAGTGCCGTCTTTTTTGATAGGCTGAGTGGACTTTGGGCGCTAGCCATGATAACCGGCTGCTTGATTATTTTTATGCCGCGACTAGCCATACCCAATACGGTCACCATCGGTATACTGCTTGTTGGCACCGCCTCTTACCTTTACTTTTTACGCCTGTTTTTTAGGGAGTTTATCACGAAGTTTATTCGCACACATATTAAAGCCTTGGCTGTTCAGAGCTTTCAAACGTTAAGTGCCATATCCATTTTATACGCGCTAAATTTCGAAGGAAAATTCTCACCGTATCTATTAATATTCCTGTTATCATCTTTAGTAGCAATTGTCCCCTCCATTTTGGGAGGTGTGGGCTTACGCGAATCGATGATGACATTCGGCGCGACATATTTTCAACTCGATGCCCATCTAGCTGTACTTGTTAGCATAACATTTTATGTGATTTCTCTACTAGTGGCGTCGTCCGGCGTTTATTATATAATCAGGCCGCAGCGACTAGGCACAGACAAGTTGCCCTCCGCTACAGAAGTAGAAGAAGAACTAGAAAAAGAAGAATAAATCCATGGCAAATATTATCATTACCGGCGCAAGCAGCGGCATAGGCTTCGAAAGCGTCTTAGATCTGACCGCAAAAAAAGAGAATAACGTGATCGCGCTCGCTCGCTCGGCAGACAAATTGCGAAAGCTTCATGAAATCTCAACCTCACTAAATCCAGAAGGGGGAACCCTCTATCCAGCACAATTCGATATTTTTTACGATAATTATGCAGATTCACTTGTTCCGTTCATTCAATCCAAATTTGAAACCGTAGATATCTTGATCAATAACGCCGGCATGTTAATCAATAAACCTTTCCTAGAAACAACACTAGAAGATTTTGCAGAAGTATTTCAAACAAACCTTCTAGGGCAAGTCAACATGATAAAACATATTGTACCTTTGATGAAAAATGGTGGGCATATTGTTAATATCGGAAGTATGGGTGGTTTTCAAGGTTCAGCGAAATTCCCGGGACTAGCTGCATATTCGGCAAGCAAAGGTGCATTAGCCACTTTAACCGAATGCCTTGCCGAAGAATTCCGTGATTTGAACATCAGCGTGAATTGTCTTGCGCTCGGATCGTCACAAACCGAAATGTTTGAAGAAGCTTTTCCAGGCGTAGAAGCAGGAACGCTTGCATTTGAGATGGGGCGTTATGTTGCTGAGTTTGCTCAGAATGGACACAAATATTATAACGGTAAGATTTTACCTGTAGCAAACACGACGCCCTAATTTAAGATGCCTCTCTATCTAACGGTACCGGAGGCATTTCCTAATTTAATGTATGGATCCATCTTCCCAGATCCTCCAGGACATCGGTATCAAATGTTTCTTCTAGTTCTGCATACTCATTGACTGACCCCGATTGTGCATGCTGAAAAAGGTGATTCAATCCCGTATATACCTTAAGCTCTTTTGCAGTTCCCTCAGGCAAGTTATCCGTTAAACTTTCTGAATTTGGAGCAAACGGTACCTGTACATCTCTCGTTCCAAAAGCAGCAAATACAGGTATCCTAATTTTTTGGATAAAAGGCACTGGATCAATACGCATAAAGTAGCGATAGGAAGGTAAAACAAGCATCTTAAACTCATTCCTTTGATGTTGCGATGGTTCTGGAAAAATCGACGACATATTGTCCAAAATTTGTTCATATGCCTGCTGGTCGTTTAAATTACTTTTTACCGTTGTAAAATTTCGTCTATTAATTACTTTTGCGCGGTTCAATTCGGCCCTAGACATTCCCGATGCTCGGCCAATCTCATAGGCTTGCAGCAGCATTAATGAATCGATGGGGATTGTTGGTGCCGCCAGAAGACCTATAAAATCTACTTTAACGGAAGATTGTCCCGCAATAAGCAATGCTATAAGTCCGCCTTCGCTATGCCCTACAATACCCACTCTTGAGGCATCTACCTCTTTCCGTTTACGAAGAAATTCTACAGCCGCCATTGCATCTTTGCTAAAGTCGCCAATAGTTGCCAGTGTGTAGTTACCGTCCGATTGTCCCACCCCCCGTTCGTCATAACGCAAAACGACAATATCACGCTTGGTCAGGTAATCCGCAATCACTTTAAACGGCTTGTGCCCCTCAATTGTTTCGTCGCGATCCTGCGGCCCGCTTCCGGTAACCAAAACAACAGCAGGGAAAACACCTCTACCCTTCGGTTTAGAGATAGTACCGGCTAGTCGTGTCTCATCAAACTTATTTTTAAACTGCACATTAATCGTGTCGTAGCTATATGGTGGCTCGGGGGTTTGGGGGCGCAGCCGTTTTTTCTCGATGAAGCGATCCAATATCAAGGTGCTACGCAATGCGCCTTGGGAAAAAACACCTTCGATCGTTGCTTCCTTTGTACGTCTCCCTGTAAATGATAAGCCAAGTTTTCGTACCGTCAGACGGATCGAATCCCCCTCTACCCAAACATCATCCAACGCTATATGACCAGAAGACTGCGCAGGGCTCACTAACGTACCGCTCCACCGGCCTTGGTTCTGCTTTAGATGAAAAATCAATGGTAATTGTGTTTGTTGCACGTTAATATGTCCTTTCCAGCTTTCGTTTAACAATTGCCCGTATCCCCAACACGATTGAAATAATGCGAACACAAAAACGAACGCCCCCTTTATATACGTCATTTTATCTTTTATTCAGTATTATACAAAACTAATACCAATAAGTACAGATGTTTTGTCCACCTATGCCAAGGTTTCATTAAAACTGCCTATCTTTATGAAAGACAACAATAAAACAAAAGGTGGCTCACCTGCCTGTAAAGACTAGAACCATAATTTCATAAATCGTATATTTGCCAAATTTTAAAATATGAGAAAACTTATTGGCTTTATCTTATCGCCCATTTTTTACATATGTTTTTCGCTGTCGCTTCTGCTTTTTCATCCCTTACAATGGCTCTGTCTCAAGCTTGGGGGCTATAAGGCGCACAAGAAGAGCGTAGATCTCCTCAATGGTTTTTTAGTCGCTTGCAATTATACCCTATTTAACCGTACACAATTCATTGACAACAAAAACATTCCCGCCGGCCGGCCAATCATCTTCGTGGCAAACCATCAAAGTACTTTCGATATCCCTCCGATGATCTATTTTTTACGGCGATATCACGGCAAATTTATTTCAAAAATTGAATTGGCAAAAGCTGGCATCCCTAGCATATCGTTTAACCTCGTACACGGCGGTGCAGCCAATATCGACCGCAAAGATGCGAAACAATCCATTGCTGAGATATTAAAACTGGCAAACAACATGAAAACCAAAAATTGGTCAGCATTTATCTTTCCAGAAGGTACAAGAACGAAAACAGGTAAGATGAAACCGTTTTCTGTTGGCGGTATAGCCACGTTACTGAAGAAAAATCCGGAGGCGCTAGTCGTTCCAATAGCTATCAAGGGGTCTTATCTCATGGTACGATATGGGATGTTCCCCTTGCGTCCGTTTACTTCCATGAGCTGGGAGGTATTAGATCCGATAAACACATCGGGATTGAATGTCGAGGAAATTGTTAAATATGCAGAAGAAGTGATTAAACAGAGAGTCGAAGGGTAATCAGTTTACCTTTCTTCCTTTCCAATCGTATTTGCCCACATTGCCAGCCACGCCAATATACACCAGATATATGGCATGAGCCAGTGACAGTAAAGGAAGATTCCATAACAACTCTTTTCGTCCCGCAAACACACACAACGGACGTATAAAAATATATTCTGCAATTATTTTCAACGTTAAAGCTGTTAAAAACAATTGATGTACGTCTGGCAAATCGACGAAAAAAATAACCAAACCACTAAGCAGCGCGACATTAAACAACCAGATACTGATACCTAACCAAACAACGCGCTTATCCTTGTATTTGGTGCTTTTTGAGGCCCACCGTCGGCGTTGACTGATAAAGGAAGCAAGCGTTGGTTTTGCATCCGTATAAATGATGGCGGCTTTGGACTTACAGAATTTGATCCTACTCGAGAATCGCTGCGCAACCTTGTGCAGAAATAATTCATCATCTCCTGACGCTAGATTATCAATGCCGTTAAATCCCCCCATCTCAAAAAAAATATCGCGACGATAGGCGAGATTTGCCCCATTACAAGTTGTTGGACTGGCATTTCCTATACCAGCGGCACCAAGTCCAATGAGGTACAGAAATTCCAACGTTTGTAGGCGTTCAAACCATTTACTTTCTTCTGAATAAACTACCGGTGAAGACACCATGTATGCGTCTGTTTTTTCAAAGTAAGACACCACGGTACCCAACCATTCTTTCCCCATCCGACAATCGGCATCCGTAGTCACGATCAGCTCCCCCGTGGCCCTCGCTATCGCCTTTGTAATGGCGAGTTTCTTATACGAATTCAGTTTATCCCCCTCACTAAGCTGCAACAGTGCCACTCCTTTATCCGCATACGCGCGGACTACAGCTGCTGTATCATCTGTCGAATGATCATCGACAACAATGATTTCCAGCAAGTCCTTGGGAAAGTTCTGTTCTATAATGCAATCCAGTGTTCTGCCGATATTGTCTCCTTCGTTTCTTGCTGCAATCAGCACGGACACTCTCGTATGCACCGCATGTTGCATCCTGTCAAATGACTTAATCTTATACCAGCCGTTTCGCATATACAAAACGAGCACAATATACACGAGCATCATCACAATCAAAAAAATGTTAAGACTTATTACCACCGACATAATTTACATTAAAAACGAAAACAGAACCAACGATAGCAGGTAAAATAAGATTAACAAACCAGATACAAGAGACGATAGCCATTACTGCAATATCCTGCGTTGTAATATAACTGTATAAATTGCTCGCAACGAAACTTCGGACGCTAAAATCAAAAATATCTAAGGATGGTACAGCAGATTGAACAAAAAATAATATGAAAATCATTAAAACCATAGATAAGAACGGCATTTCTGGAAGAAACACTATCATTAAAAGGATATACTGTGACGTAAAAATCGCAAAGCGTGCCAAAGATAACATTAATACATGGAAGAGTTCCTGTGCTGTAAAGTCCTCTAAAATGGTAAAAAAAGGTCGAATCTTTTGCAGAAAACGAAATCTTCCAACGAGATAGTCCACCCATTGCACATTAAAATAAAGAATAAGAAAAGCGAAAGCATAAATGATTGCCAAGAGCCAGATGCCAAATTTAACCGCAGCCGGCGTGGGAAGAAACGTAGCTACAAACCAAGCAATACTGAGTGCGCCAAAGACGCTCGTCAACACTAACTGGGCGAAAAGTCCTACCCCCATGGCTACCGCGCCTGATGCCCTGTTATGCGGCTTCAATAGCAGCACCCTTCCTCCATACTCTCCAATGCGATTTGGAGTAAAAATAGCCCATGTCAAACCGCAAAAAACCGACCGTATTGCTGTCCACCAACTAATTTGCTCAATACGTTTACTCAGATATTTCCATTTTATAACCTCCACCGCCCAATTCAGTAACATCATCAGCACTACAGCCGACAATGTAGCGCGCACAACCCAGGGTTGGATAGCTTGAATAAGAGACTTAAACTCTAGTAGATTCTTCTGATTATTGACTTTCGAAAAAATGAACCACATCGCCAGTCCAACGATGGCTAGTTTGATTCCGAGATTCAAATATTTCTTTTGCTGCTTTGTCAATTATGTAAAATAAAAGCACAATGTTACTAATTTTTAACGAAATCTTAACGGCGAAAAGGTCTATAATCTCTGCCTTTCTCAATTGACTTATCTCCATATATAACGAAAACCGGCTCGCGCTAAAGTATGATAATGTAACGACAAATATGCGAATGCCGCACCAGTGCTCTTTCATGATATTCCCGTCTTAAAATCGTAATATTGCAGTATGCAGCGTGAAAAGTCGAAAGAGCGGATTATTTTAGGAATAGACCCTGGAACAGTCATTTTAGGCTATGGTCTTGTGAAGCAGGTTGGACAAAAACTAACACTGATTTCTCTTGGTGTAGTAAAGATGGGTCACCTAGATGATCATGCCTTGAAGCTGCAGCGCATCTTTAAAAAAACAGCGGCTCTGATGGATGAGTACAAGCCAGACTGCGTAGCGTTAGAATCCCCATTTTACGGTAAAAACGTTCAGGTCATGCTAAAATTAGGCCGAGCTCAGGGGGTTGCAATGGCCGCAGCGTTGAGTTTAGACATCCCTATATTCGAATATTCACCACGGAAGATTAAACAATCCGTCACAGGCAGTGGAAATGCAAGCAAAGAGCAAGTCGCTGCCATGTTAAAAACCATACTACAATTTAACGAGACCCCTGAATTTCTCGACGCTACTGATGGCCTTGCCGTAGCTGTGTGTCATGCCTTCCAACAAAATACATCGACAAATAGCAAGAGTTATTCCGGCTGGGAAGCATTCGTAAAAGACAACCAGAAACGTATCCGCTAAAGCTTTACTTGTCGAATTACATTTTTTACATTTAATTCCACGATATCCGTCATGGTCTTACAACGGTAGTATGCTTCGTTTTCATAGAAGCGGGCATATCCGTCGCGTAGTCGATCAATATTTTCGGCAGTAGATAGTGCCTGCAACTGGGAAGCATCCCGCAAATCTTTGATCCGATGGCGTTCGCTTCGTACACGATGCACAATGGATGATCGTTCCTCCTGTTGGTATTGGAGCACTGTTTTTTCATTTAAATGCCCCATGGCAAGTTTAACATAAGGCAAATTCTCTTTAAAATATTGTGGCATATACACCTTCGGGTTCCCCTCATAAAATTGCTGATCAAAATCGATAGCTCGGATCCGAAATTGAAAATCGTCGAAATCAGGTGTAATCTGCATCACGAAGTTATAGGAACGCATATCTCCTAACAACGATATAATACACCGCTCGTTAAACTTCACAAATTCTTTTGCTATACGTGTCTGATTATAGTCAGGATTTGAGATCCCACCTTTACTAAACACGTCTCCTGGGATACCGACGATATGCTCTTCCACTAACGTATCGCGATCTACTAAATAATTAACCTGATTGGGCGATAAGATTTCTTCCAACTCCAAACCATAAATCCGAGAAGCATCCGCCTGTTTGATATAAAAATAATCGTATACATCATTCAATCTATTAATGATGCGTACACGAAAGGGTTTGGTATTACCAAAGGCGCAATATTCAATACGATCGATAATCTTGTGCTCCACAATGCGAGTATTCCCTGATGCCTTTAGGATGGCATAAACCACCTTCAGCCCCTCATACAACTGGTCTAACAGGTGGGGAGGATAGAGCGGAGTTTCCCAAAAAGTATCATTTCCATTCTTGTCCATTACAGGTACAGTCTCCGTAAATTCAAGTAGATCGCCATACCTCACGGGTAATTTAGCATCTCGTTGATAAATACGCAAATATTTGCTCAACCCGGTTCCTACCGGATAAATAGGTTTTTTCCTTGAGATCGTTACATCGTCAATCTTTTCCATAATTCCTCCTCGCATAAAGGTAATCAAATTCCAATTTCACAAAACGCCGTTCAGCTACTGTATCAAAAATGAAACATTTACAATAAATAGATTATTTATTACAAATCGTAAAATCATATTCCAAAAATACTTAGTAATTTTACAAAAAAAATAAATTTTGCATGGACGCTGGTTGGATATTGGAAAGCCATAAAAAGGAAGAAGCTCCCCGGGCGAGGAGCTTCTACGCTAACCAATTATAAACCTATGTTATTTTGAGGGAAGTAACATGCTAATTTTAACAAAACTTTCATTTTTTACCCCGTTTTGTTAATACAAACATATATATATTATAAAAAAACTGCAAATTTTATTTGATTTTTATTTATTTTACAAAAAATAGCAAGAAAATTAAACACAAAACACCATTTTTATGGATAAAAAGTATTCAAATTACGATTTAGACAATTTAGACATTCAAATTTTGTCTATTTTAATGGAAAACGCATCAATTCCATACACAGAAATAGCAAAAAAACTAATAGTTTCAGGAGGAACCATTCATGTTCGCATGAAAAAAATGGAAGAATTAGGAATAATCAAAGGTTCTGAGTTAATTATAAACCCCCAAAGGGTCGGATTTGATATTACTGCCTTCCTAGGAATCTATCTCGAGAAGGGATCACAATATTCCGACGCCGTAAAACAACTACAGGAAATAAAAGAAGTAGTCGAATTGCACTATTGTACCGGACAATATAGTATGTTTGCCAAAATTGTATGCCGTGATACGGCACATCTTCGCAAAGTTTTGAACGAAGATATACAAGCTTTAACAGGAATACAACGTACAGAAACGATTATATCGTTAGAAGAAAGTATAAAACGACAAATAACACTTTAAAAAAACAAGAAAGGCGATAATATTATCGCCTTTCTTGTTTTTTTAAAGAATCTTGCCAAGGAGGTCTACATAAAATCGGATTCCATCCTGTATTTCATGTAGGTATATAAATTCGTCTGCTGAATGAGATCGTGCTGAATCGCCAGGCCCCACTTTCAAAGACGGAATAGGCAATAGAGCCTGGTCGCTCATTGTCGGACTTCCGTATATTTTCGCTCCCAACGATATTCCAGCTTGTACAACAGGGTGGTCTATCGAAATAACCGATGGATTAAGTCGCGTCGATCTTGGAAAAACGTCGACTTGCACATGCTGTCGAATCACGTCAAGCACCTGCTGGTTCGTATACGCATCAGTGGTGCGCACGTCGACCACAAATGTACATGACGCCGGAACTACATTATGTTGCGATCCCGAATGAATAAGCGTCACAGACATTTTAACAGGCCCCAAAAACGCAGATTCTTTTGGAAAACGGAATGTTTTGAACCACTCAATAGCCTCAAGCGCTTTATAGATGGCATTCTCCCCCTCCTCCCGAGCCGCATGTCCCGCTAAACCATGAGCTTTGCAATCCAATACCATAAGACCTTTTTCAGCAATAGCTAGATCCAGTAAAGTAGGCTCTCCTACTATCGCAAAATCGACTGTCCTTAACTGTGGGTAAGCCTTTTCTACCCCATTCTTTCCCGAAATTTCCTCTTCGGCTGAGGCTAACAGACAAATATTGTACGCTAGATGATCCTCATCATAATAAAACAAAAAGGCAGCAATTAAGGATACCAAACAGCCGCCAGCATCATTGCTTCCTAGTCCAAAAAGCTTTCCTTCTTGCTCCGTGGGTAAGAACGGATCGCGCGTATAACCAGCATTCGGTTTGACAGTATCATGGTGAGAATTCAGTAAAATAGTCGGTTTTCCTTCAATGAAATGTTTATTATAGGCCCAGATATTATTTCCAATACGCTGATATGGGATCTCCCGCTTTTCAAAAAAATGACACAACAAATCTGCTGTGTCACTCTCTCCCTTACTAAACGAAGGTATAGCAATCAATTGTTTCAACAGCTCCAATGCGTCTGCATATAAACTGCCGATGTCTCTAATCATTGTACAATCCTCCAGCTTTTTTTGCGGACAATTTGATACCTTTTATGAAGGCAGAGCTGAATCCATTGTGCTCCATTTCATTAAGCCCTGCAATCGTACAACCTTTTGGAGATGTAACCTTGTCAATTTCTCCTTCGGGATGATTCTGTGTTTGCAATAACAAATCTGCAGCCCCCTTTGCTGTCTGAACCGCCATCTTCAACGCGTCGTGCGCATGGAAACCGATTTCCACACCGCCTTGTGAAGCTGCTCGGATAGCGCGCAAAAAGAAAGCAATACCGCAAGCGCACAAGGCTGTCGCGGATGTCATTAAATCTTCCTGAATAACAACAACCGATCCTACAGACTCAAAAAGACGTTCTACCATAGATACTTTTTCTTCCGCCGCATCGTCTGTAGCGATACATGTCATGGATTGACCAATCGCAATTGCCGTATTTGGCATCGCACGAACCACCGATTTGTCGATTCCCAAGACCTGTTTTACATCAGCGCACGTCACACCTGACACAACTGACACAATAACCTGGTTCTTTGTTAGCACATGCTTGATTTCTTCCATAACCTTTCTTAACTGCTGAGGCAATATGGCCAATACTACGATATCCGCCGAAACCACTGCTTCGGAGTTGTTATCACTGACAGCAAATCCTAAGGTCGCCTCCTCTTTAAGCGCCGCAATCGACCGACGCGTCAAAGTAATCGCCGAGGGATCGAATTGTCCCGATTTCACCAATCCTTTGGCTAATGAAAATCCTATGTTTCCACTACCGATTATCGTTATTTTACTCATGTAAGGTATTTATTTGGATACTAGACAGGTGCCAAACTCCCCTTGTTGATATAGGTGTAGGTTTAATGCATTGCCAATATAGACATTTTTAACTCCTTTGCCAATAGCATGAAACGCATTCTCTAATTTCGGTATCATTCCTTCGTAAATTGTCCGACTGCTTTTTAGCTCCTGAAATTCCCCGGCTTTTATGATTCGTATGACCGATGTCGGATCTTCTACATCACGAAGGACCCCATTCTTCTCAAAGCAATATATCAATCGGGTTTCGTAAATTTTCGATAAGGAAACCGCTAAAGCCGAAGCGATGGTATCTGCATTCGTGTTTAACAACTGCCCCAAGCCATTGTGCGTGATCGCCGAAAAAACTGGGGTAAACCCAGCTTCCAAAAACTTCTTGATACTAAGGGCATTCACTGAATCCACCAAAATATCCCCCACAAGTCCATAATCCACCTCCTTAACAGGGCGCTTCACTGCTTTGATCGCGTTACCGTCTGCACCGCTCAGTCCCAATGCATCGCAATCAAATTTTTGCAACAACGACACGATTTTTTTATTAGTCAGACCGGCATACACCATCGTAACCACATCGAGCATGGCTTCGTCAGTTACGCGCCTGCCGTCTACCATCTTAGCTTCTATCCCTAAGTCCGAAGCAACCCGGGTAGCGATCTTGCCTCCCCCATGTACTAATATTTTCTTGCCTTGCAACGCGGCAAACATTTCCAGGAATTGCTCGAGTTGCTCGGCATTGTCAATAACATTTCCTCCAATTTTAATAATGTTCAACACACTTCCCATCGATTTTCCTGCTATTTCCTTAAATCTTCCAACATTCTTTTTAGGACTACTTGCGCAGCCCACACTCTATTGCTTGCTTCTTTAATAACCAACGAGTTCGGCCCATCCAAGATCTCTGAGGAAAGTTCCAAATCACGTCTCACCGGTAAACAATGCATTACTTTCGCGTCATTAGTCAGCTTTAACTTCTCGTTGTCCATCATCCAGTTTTGCGCAACTGGATACACCGCACCATAATCTACAAACGAAGACCAATTCTTCACGTATACGAAATCAGCTCCCTGAAGGGCTTCCTCTAAATTATTGGATATTTGCGCACCTGGCGTGAATTCTTTACTCAGTTCGTACCCCATAGGGTGTGCGATCGTAAAATCAACTAACCCTTCCTTTTGCGCTTGGCACATCCATTCCGAGAACGAGTTCGGTACTGCTTGGGGCAGGGCTTTGACATGCGGAGCCCACGCCAGAACCACTTTTGGCCTATCTACGCGCTTATGTTCGGTGATGGTAATTAAATCTGTCAAACTCTGCAAAGGATGACGCGTAGCACTTTCGAGTGAGACAACCGGCACACCGCAGAATTTCACAAACTTATTGAACAAGTCTTCTGTATAATCAGCCTCTTTATCTTTCAGACTCGGGAAGGAGCGTAATCCAAGAATATCGCAATACTCGCCCATTACGGCAGCAGCTTCCCGAATATGTTCCACCGTCGTCCCATTCATCACCACACCATCTTGCGTTTCCAGCGCCCAGCCGTCTTTATCCATATTCATGACCATCACCTGCATTCCCAAATTCATGGCCGCCTTTTGTGTACTTAAACGTGTCCGCAAGCTCGGATTCAAGAAAACAAGTCCTAAGGTCTTGTGCTTTCCCAATTGCTCCTCAGCATAAGGTGCCGCTTTTATAGCCAGTGCCTCTTCGACGACAGTTCCCAAGTTATCAACGTCTGCCACAGAGAAAAATTTTTTCATATACACTATCAATTTATTGGCATGTTGAGTGCGTTTCTCTCTTCCTAAATAACATGATACACCACACCACTCGTCCTACCGAATTCTATATTTCTATTTTATAAAAATCGTACTCCAGTACGTCTCTTCCCTATGCTTTCAGGCGCTCGTCCAAGGCGTCCAAAAATCTGTCCGCGATTTCCTTAGTAATATTAAGCGCCGGTAATATACGGATCACGTTTGGCTTTGCCTCACCCGTGAAGATACGGTTTTTAAGGAGGAGATCTTTCTTTACTGTATTCAATTCTTCCGGAAGCTCAATGCCGATCATAAGCCCTCTACCGCGTACCTCTTTTACTTTATCAAGGGTTTTTACTTGTCGTATTAGGTATTCACCTACCTTCCGGGCATTCTCAAGCAATTCTTCCTGTTTTATGATATCCAACACGGCCACAGCAGCAGCACACGCCAAATGGTTACCACCAAAGGTGGTACCGAGTAAACCAAATGACGCTTCAAATCGAGGTGCAATAACTATACCGCCGATAGGAAAACCATTACCCATCCCTTTAGCCATCGTATAGATATCCGCCTTCACACCTGCATAATCGTGGGAATAAAACTCGCCAGTACGCCCGTAGCCACATTGTACTGCATCGGCAATGTACACAGAATCGTATTGATCACACAATCTACGGATTAGTTGGAGGAAAGATGCAGATGCCTCCCGTATTCCACCAACGCCTTGAATACCTTCAATAATCACCGCAGCAATCTCAGCGCCATATTGATCGAAAGCCTGCTGCAATGCCTCCTCATTATTAAAAGGCAGAAACACCACATTCTCTGTCTCATTTACGGGGGCGACAATAGCGGGGTTATCCGTTGCTGCCACCGCTAGTGATGTCCGTCCGTGAAAGGATTTTGAAAATGCAACTACCTTCTTTCTTTTGTTATGAAATGATGCCAACTTCAGTGCATTTTCGTTCGCCTCCGCACCGGAATTGCAAAGAAACAATGTATAATCTTCTTTTCCCGAAATTTCACCTAACTGCTTAGCCAACTGTTTTTGAATGGGAATCTCTACAGAATTCGAATAAAAACCAATTCGATTTAATTGCTGGGTCAATGTGTCCACGTAGTGCGGATGGGTATGTCCAATCGAAATTACCGCATGACCACCGTACAAGTCTAGGTATTCATTCCCTTCGTGATCCCATATTGTAGAGCCTTTTGCCCGAACAATATTGATGGGATTAATAGGGTAAACATTAAATAAGTCCATTTTTTAAAATTAATGACTGAAGCAAAAAACTGTATGCAAACTTAGATAAATTTACCTTTATAGACAACGATAAATCCTTGAATATAAAAGCAAAATTATCAAAGTCTTCCGATAAAATATGCCTTCGTCCATCGTCAAGCCAATCAGATTGAAAACAGTAATTTCGCTTTGTTAAAACAATAATATAATATAAAACATCCTCCGAACACTAAAAAAAATCCCCGACCGTTTGCGTCGAGGATTTTTATCAGTAAAAGAATAAAGCAGATTAATCTTCTTTCTTTTCTTCCGTAGCTGGAGTCTCCGTAGCTGAAGCTTCTTCTGCAACTGCCGGTTCTTCCGCTTTAACTTCTTCAGTGGCCTCGACAGCAACCTCAGTAGCTTTCTTTTTAGCGCCACCACGACGTCGAGTAGTTTTCTTTTCAGCGGCGGCTTTCGCTCCATACACTTCGTTGTAGTCAACCAATTCGATAAACGCCATTTCCGCGTTGTCACCTAACCGATTTTCCAACTTGATAATACGCGTATATCCACCTGGACGTGTAGCAACTTTTTCCGACACCTCGCGGAATAAGATAGTTACTGCTTCTTTATCTTTTAAGTAAGCAAATACTGTACGACGAGAATGTGTCGTATCGCTTTTTGATTTTGTAATCAAAGGTTCAACGTAGGTACGCAACGCTTTAGCTTTAGCTAACGTCGTCGTAATACGTTTGTGTTTGATTAATGAAGTCGCCATATTAGCTAACATCGCCTTACGGTGACTGTCAGTGCGGCCTAAGTGATTTACTTTTTTTCCGTGTCTCATGTTCTTAGTTGTTTTTTCGTGCGTACCGTTCTTACTTCATTAGTATTTATACTATTATAAGTATAAGAGGAATTACGCAACAGGTCGCTTATTTTGTTTTAATAAATGTACTTATTCTTCGTCAAGTTTATACTTGGCCAAATTCATCCCGAATGATAACCCTTTCGATTTTACCAATTCTTGTATCTCACTCAAAGACTTCTTACCAAAGTTTCTAAATTTTAACATATCAGCCACGTCATAGGTAACCAACTCCGCTAATGTACGTATATCAGCAGCTTTTAAGCAGTTCAGTGCCCGTACAGAAAGGTCTAGGTCAACCAACTCAGTTTTCAAGATTTTACGCATATGCAAAATCTCCTCATCAACCACTTTCGTTTCTTCCTTTGTTTGAGACTCCAACAACATATTCTCGTCCGAGAACAACATGAAATGTTGGATTAAGATTTTAGCAGCTTCTTTCAAAGCCTCTTCCGGATGAATAGAACCGTCCGTAGAGATGTCAAGCAATAATTTCTCATAATCCGTCTTTTGCTCGACACGGTAGTTCTCAATCGTATATTTTACATTTTTAATTGGCGTGTAAATCGAGTCGACAGCGATAACGCCTACAGGACCGTCAGTAACCTTGTTTTCTTCAGCATTTACATAACCACGTCCTTTCGCTACCGATAGCTCCACTTCAATAGTCACCCCGTTATCCATATTGCAGATAACCAAATCAGGATTTAATACCGTGAAGTTATTGGAGAACTTAGTAATGTCACCAGCTTTGAATTGTTCCTGACCATTGATTACGACAAAGATCTTTTCGTTATCACCTTGCTCACCTGTTTTCTTGAAGCGTACTTGCTTCAAGTTTAGGATGATTTCCGTAACATCTTCAACAACACCTTTGATCGTAGAGAATTCGTGCGAAACGCCTGAAAACCTTACCGACGTAATTGCATATCCTTCCAAGGAGGACAATAAAATACGGCGCAAAGCATTACCAATAGTTACACCAAAACCTGGCTCTAATGGACGAAATTCGAAAGTACCATCAAAATCAGTCGATTTTTGCATGATAACTTTATCCGGTCTTTGAAATGCTAAAATTGCCATTTATTTCTTTTTAAAAGTTTTTATTAATAACGTAAAATATAATAAAAGTAAGCCCAATCTCTTCAGACTACGCTTACTTTTATTAATTATTATTTAGAGTACAACTCTACGATTAAATTCTCTTTAATGTTTTCAGGAATATCAGCTCTTTCAGGGAAAGCAACAAACGTTCCTTGTAATTCGTTTGCGTTCCACTCTAACCAACTAAATTTGTTGATTTTTCTACCTTCTACAGAAGCGGTGATCGCTTCTAAAGTTTTAGAACGTTCACGAACAGCAACTACATCACCTGGACGTAGGCTATATGATGGGATGTTAACAACTTCGCCGTTAACAGTAATATGCTTGTGGGAAACCAACTGACGTGCCGCTGCACGAGTTGTTGCAATACCTAGACGGTAAACAACATTATCCAAACGAGCTTCCAATAATCTTAAGAAGTTCTCACCGGTAATACCTTGTTTCGCAGATGCCTTTCCAAACAATGTGCGGAATTGACGCTCTAAAACACCGTATGTATATTTTGCTTTTTGTTTTTCTAACAACTGAATTGCATATTCAGATTGTTTACCTCTTCTTTTTGAAGGACCATGCTGTCCTGGAGGATAATTCTTTTTCTCTAATGCTTTATCAGGTCCAAAAATTGGTTCTCTGAATTTACGAGCTATTTTGGACTTAGGTCCTGTATATCTTGCCATTTTTCGTTCTGTTTGAAGTATCTATCAGCCTATAGCTGACGAATCTTATCTTAAACACTAATTTTATTAAACTCTTCTGCGTTTTGGAGGACGACAGCCGTTATGTGGAAGCGGAGTGATATCTTTAATCGTAGTCACATCTATTCCTACTGTTTGTAATGTACGGATCGCCGACTCACGTCCAGCTCCAGGACCCTTTACAAACACTTCTACCTTACGTAAACCTAAGTCATACGCTACTTTACCGCAATCCTGTGCAGCCTGACCAGCAGCATATGGTGTGTTCTTTTTAGAACCACGGAAACCCATTTTACCAGCCGAAGACCATGAAATAGTTTGCCCTTGGTTGTTCGTCAATGTAACGATGATGTTGTTAAAGGTAGCGTTGATATGAGCTTGACCTACAGGCTCAATAACGACGATACGCTTTTTAGTAACCTTTTTACTCTTAGCCATTTTATTTATTATTTAGTAGCTTTTTTCTTGTTAGCAACTGTTTTACGTTTACCTTTACGTGTACGAGAGTTATTTTTTGTACGTTGACCACGAACCGGTAAATGTTTACGGTGACGTAGACCACGGTAACAACCTATATCCATTAAACGCTTGATGTTCAACTGAACCTCTGAACGCAGTGCACCCTCTACTTTTACCTCTTCGTTAATAATTGTACGGATAGCTGCCAATTGATCATCGTTCCACTCAGAAACTTTAACGTCTTCACTGATACCGGCTTTATCCAAGATATAAGCAGCAGTAGCACGTCCTATACCGAAAATATAGGTAAGGCCTATAACACCTCTTTTGTTTTTAGGTAAATCTATACCTGATATCCTTGCCATATAATATTTTAAGCGATTATGTTAATAAACTACCCTTGACGTTGTTTGAACTTAGGGTTCTTTTTGTTGATTACAAAAACTTTTCCTTTACGACGGATGATTTTGCAATCCGCGCTGCGTTTTTTTATTGATGCTCTTACTTTCATTGTAATAATATTTAAAAGCTAATTACCATAAAGAACAACAGACCGTTACTTATAACGATACGTAATTCTTCCTTTTGTTAAATCATAAGGAGACATTTCCAACTTCACTTTGTCCCCCGGAAGAATCTTGATATAATGCATACGCATTTTACCAGAGATATGTGCGATGATTTCATGCCCATTTTCCAATTCCACACGGAACATAGCGTTTGAAAGCGCTTCTCTAATTATACCGTCTTGTTCTATTGAGGCTTGTTTAGCCATATGCTCTAACTTAATTTACATTTTAGCCTGCACAAACAGGAGTGCAAAGATAAATAAAAAATATTGAAACTCAACTACTTTTTATCCAAAACTTTCTCTACGTGCTCAAACGTGAGCAAAACATCGGGTGTTCCCTTTTGAATGGCGACCATCTGTTCAAAATGTGCAGACAGTTTACCGTCAACCGTGCTGACCGTCCAGCCATCGTCCCAAAATTTCACACCCGCTTTTCCCGCATTAATCATCGGCTCGATACAGATCACCAAGCCGGATTCCAACTTAGGTCCAGCTCCACGTTTTCCATAATTCGGCACCTCCGGCTTTTCATGCAGGTGCAAACCCACTCCGTGTCCTACCAACTCACGGACAATTCCGTAATTGTAGGGAGCCACATACTCCTGAATGGCAGAAGAAATATCACCAACCCGCTTTCCAGCAACCGCTTGTTCGATGCCTTTAAATAAAGAAGCCTTCGTAACGTCCAATAACTGTTGTGCTTCCGGTGTTAATTCCCCTACACCAAACGTATAGGCAGAGTCGCTAATAAAACCATTCAGGTTGACACCTCCATCTACCGAAACCAAATCCCCGTCTTTAATCACATAATCACTAGGAAAGCCATGAACAATTTGATCGTTCACCGAAATACAAAGTGAATATGGAAAACCGTGATAGTTCAAGAAGGCTGGCGTGCCTCCATGATCCTGAATGAAATCATAGGCTAACTTATCCAGTGAAAGGGTGGTAATACCCGGCTTGATTTCCTTGGCGATTTCTCCAAGCAATAACGAGAGTACGTTTGCCGACTCTCGTATTTGCTCGATTTGTTCTTCGGTTTTAAAATAAACTTTAGACATTAATTTTCTTAAATCGCTGATTGATCAATACCTTCCACTGTAGCCGTTGAACGACCTTTCACACGCCCTGTCTTCATTAACCCGTCATAGTGACGCATCAATAAATGACTTTCTATCTGCTGAAGTGTATCTAAAACCACCCCTACTAAAATCAATAACGATGTACCTCCGTAAAAGTGAGCAAACTGATTATTTACACCCAACTTGCTGGCCAATGCTGGCATGATTGCAATGATGGCAATAAAAATCGCGCCTGGAAACGTAATACGTGAAATCACGTTATCGATGAAAAGGTTAGTGTCATATCCTGGTTTTATGCCAGGGATGAATCCTCCGTTCTTCTTCATATCCTCAGACATTTGCTGCGGATTGACCATAATAGCTGTGTAGAAAAAGGTGAACGCAATGATTAACACTGCAAAAGTCACATTATATGCTACCGACGTATAATTGCTCAAAGAAGTTAAAAACTCAGATTGTAAATTTGGAAAAAACTGCGATAAAGCCATAGGCAAGAACATAATCGCTTGCGCGAAAATAATAGGCATTACCCCCGCAGCATTCACCTTCAAAGGAATGTACTGGCGAACACCACCAACTTGCTTATTGCCCACAATTTTCTTAGCATATTGTACCGGGACCTTACGAATACCCTGCACCACCAAAATTGCAAAGATAACCACAAAGAATAAGGCCACAAACTCTAGCAAAAGTGGAATCGGTCCACCGCCGCTAGGGCTCATCCGAGATCCCCACTCCGCTACGATACCCGCTGGTAACTGTGCAATAATACCCGCCATGATAATCAATGAGATACCGTTACCAATACCCTTATCGGTGATTTTTTCACCAAGCCACATCACAAACAGCGTACCCGCAGTCAAAACAATAGCTGAAAGAATCGTGAACATCGGCTCCGCCAACGTTTTCGCTTCGGCAGGAACCTGTGTTTTCACATAAGCTACAGCCTGTACCAACGTAATGGCCAATGTCAAATAACGTGTAATCTGGGTCATTTTCTTACGACCAGACTCACCTTCTTTTTGCATCTTTTGAAATGCAGGAACCGCAATCCCCAATAATTGAACAACGATCGATGCAGAAATATACGGCATGACGCCCAACGCAAAAATTGCTGAACGAGAGAAAGAACCTCCGGCAAACATATTGATCAGATCCAATATGCTATTGCCTTCGCTACTTTTAGCCGCTAATGCATCGGGATTGACACCTGGTAGAACCACGTGACAACCGATACGGTATATAAGAAGAAGTAGCAAAGTCGTAATAATACGATTACGCAACTCTTCAATTTTCCATATATTGGTTAAGGTTGTGATTAGTTTCTTCATGTAATTTTAAAGTTTTACGATAGAACCACCAGCTGCTTCTATAGCTTTCTGAGCTGAAGCAGAAAAAGCATGTGCCTTCACTTCAACTTTAGCCGAAAACTCACCGCGACCTAGGATCTTGAACACATCGTTTTTAGAAACTAAACCGTAAGCTTTCAACGTATCGAAATCAATAGCCGTCAAGTTGTGTTTCTCTACCAAGCCTTGAAGCACATCTAAGTTGATACCGATATATTCAACCCGATTGATGTTTTTGAAACCAAATTTAGGCACACGGCGTTGTAATGGCATTTGACCACCTTCGAAACCGATCTTTGTGGAATGACCAGAACGAGAACCAGCTCCCTTGTGACCACGAGTGGACGTACCACCGCGACCAGAACCTTGACCTCTACCAATACGTTTCTTGCTCTTTAAAGAACCTTTAGCTGGTTTTAAACTACTTAAATTCATTTTTTTTAAGATTGTGTTACGCCTTCGCTCTCACTAAACAGGTCGTAACGATAAATAAATAATTAATAAACGGAACGGAAAGAATCCGAAGATCCTTTCCATTGTCATATTAAATAGTCTCGATAGCTACTAAGTGATTCACTTTTCTAACCATACCGATAATGGCAGGTGTAGCTTCAACTTCTACTGAGTGATTGATTTTTTTCAAACCTAAAGCCTCAATAGTTCTCTTTTGGCGCTCGCTTCTGTCGATAACGCTCTTTATCTGGGTGATTTTGATTTTTGCCATGATAATTAACCGTTAAATACTTTATTCAAATCGACGCCGCGGTTTTGTGCAACTGTATATGCATCGCGAAGATTGGACAATGCATCGATTGTCGCTTTTACCACGTTGTGTGGGTTAGACGACCCCAATGATTTTGCCAATACGTCCTTAATACCTGCACTCTCTAATACCGCACGCATAGCACCACCTGCAAGTACACCTGTACCGTGTACAGCCGGTTGAACCAAAACGCGACCACCAGAGAATTTACCATATTGTTCGTGCGGAACCGTACCGTTAATAACAGGAACTTTGATCAAGTTTTTCTTGGCATCATCGATACCTTTCGTGATCGCTTCAGTCACCTCTTTTGCCTTTCCAAGACCGTAACCCACGATACCGTTTTCGTCACCGACAACTACGATAGCGGAGAAACTAAATGTACGACCACCTTTAGTCACTTTCGCAACCCGTTGGATACTTACTAAGCGATCTTTTAATTCAATTTCGCTTGATTTCACTCTTTTTATATTGCTTAATGCCATGTTTTTATTGATTAAAAGTCTAAACCGCCTTCGCGAGCACCTTCAGCCAATGATTTCACACGGCCATGGTATAAGTACCCATTACGGTCAAAAACTACTTTGCTAATACCTGCTGCTACAGCTTTCTCTGCAACCAATTTACCAACAGCTTTCGATTGCTCAACTTTCGTTCCTGAAGCTGCCAAATCTTTAGAGATAGAAGATGCAGAAACTAATGTTTTGCCAGTCGTATCATCAATGATCTGTGCGTAAATACCTTTGTTACTTCTAAAAACTGATAAACGTGGACGCTCAACCGATCCAGCCAGGTTTTTTCTTATTCCTTGTTTGATTCGCTCTCTGCGAGATGTTTTATTTCCTGCCATGGTTATTATTTTTTAGCTGATTTACCTGCTTTTCTTCTTAATACTTCACCCTCAAACTTGATACCTTTTCCTTTGTAAGGCTCAGGTTTACGGAAGCTGCGGATTTTTGCGGCTACCTGACCGATCAATTGTTTGTCAGCCGACTCCAAAATGATCGTTGGGTTCTTACCTTTTTCAGCAGTTGTTGTTACTTTAATTTCCTTTGGCAATACGAAAACAATCTGGTGAGAGAAACCTAAGGTCAATTCTAAGGTATTGCCCGTGTTTGCAGCACGATAACCTACACCCACTAGCTCTTGCGTAGTTTTGTAACCTTCAGTAACACCTACAACCATGTTATTGATTAAGGCGCGGTACAATCCGTGTAACGCTTTGTGTTTCTTTTGTTCTGTAGGCCGTGTTACTAAAATATTACCATCTTCTTCTTTAACGGTAATGTCACGATCTACTTGTTGTGTTAATTCGCCTTTCGGTCCTTTTACTGTTACCAGATTTTTATCTGATACAGTGATCGATACTCCCGAAGGAATAGCGATAGGCGCTTTTCCAATTCTTGACATTTCTTTTGTGTTTTTTACCTAGATTAATAAACGTAACATAAAACCTCACCACCTACGTTCTGTAAGCGAGCCTCTTTATCTGTCATTACTCCTTTAGAAGTTGACAAGATAGCGATACCCAAACCATTCAAAACGCGAGGCATGTCATCTACACTTGCATACTTTCTTAAACCAGGTTTACTCACACGTGTCAATGTGCGAATAGCCGGAATTTTGCTAATTGGGTGATACTTCAAAGCGATTTTGATGTTTCCTTGAGGACCATTTTCCTCAAATTTGTAATTAGCAATGTAACCTTTGTCAAAAAGAACTTTAGTGATCTCTTTTTTCAGGTTCGATGCAGGAATTTCAACAACCCTGTGGTTGGCCTTAATGGCATTCCTTACTCGTGTAAGGTAATCCGCTATTGGATCTGTATTCATTATTATACTTAAATTATGACAAGGGTTTCCGGATACTAACCAAAGCTCCAGACCTTTTGTCTGTTCATAAATTACTTGATAAAGAACGGCATGAGAGACAAATAGCGATAGCTAGACCACTCATACAGAACCTCCTGTCACTGCTGGACAAGCCATTTCAATGAAAAACCCCGATAAACCCTTTTTGGGGTTTATCCGGGCAAAAGTAAATTTTTTTTTTCTTATTACCAAGAAGCTTTTTTCACTCCCGGGATTTTACCGTCTAAGGCCATCTCACGGAACGTTACACGAGAGATACCGAATTGACGCATATATCCTTTTGGACGACCAGTCAATTTACAACGGTTGTGCAAACGAACTGGTGAAGCATTTTTTGGTAATTTGTCTAATGCTGCATAGTCACCTGCTGCTTTTAATGCAGCACGTTTTTCCGCAAACTTAGCTACCAATTTTTGACGCTTTACTTCGCGCGCTTTTAATCCTTCTTTAGCCATTGTTGTTTGTATTTTGATTTTTGAATGGTAAACCGAATTGCTTCAATAACTCCAACGCTTCCACATCGTTTCCTGCTGAAGTTACGAACGTGATATCCATACCTTGGATCTTATTAATTTTGTCAATGTTGATCTCAGGGAAGATGATCTGCTCTGTAATACCTAAGTTATAGTTACCTCTTCCATCGAAACCTTTTTCGTTAATACCACGGAAATCGCGGATACGAGGTAACGAAACTGAAATCAAACGGTCTAAGAACTCGTACATGGTGTTATCACGTAATGTCACACGCGCACCGATTGGCATGCCTTTACGCAATTTGAAGTTTGAGATATCCTTTTTTGATTTAGTAGGAACCGCCTGCTGACCTGTAATCAATGTCAATTCTGAAATAGAGTTATCGATCAATTTCTTGTCTGCTGTAGCCGCACCGATACCTTGTGACACTACAATCTTCTCCAGTTTAGGAACTTGCATAACGCTTTTATACTGGAACTTATCTTTAAGCGCTGTACGGATTTCCTCCGCATATTTCGCTTTTAATCTTGGTACGTAAGTCATTATTTAATTTCCTCCCCTGATTTTTTTGCGTAACGAACAATTTTCCCATCTGCATTAACTTTACGACCAACACGGGTAGGAGCACCTGTTTTTGGATCGATCAAAGCCAAGTTTGAGATGTTTATTGCAGCTTCCTTTTCAATGATACCACCATTAGGATTAGCTGCGCTAGGTTTAGTGTGTTTTTTTACGATGTTAGCGCCCTCAACAACAGCTCTGTTTGCATCCACTAAAACTTGCAATACTTTTCCTTGCTTACCTTTAGAGTTACCAGCGATAACTTTCACTAAATCACCTTTTTTAATTTTGATCTTGTGAGTTGTTTTTGTTTTCTGTGCCATAATTATAAAACCTCCGGTGCTAGTGATACAATTTTCATGAACTGCTTCTCACGCAACTCACGAGCCACAGGCCCGAAGATACGTGTACCGCGTGGTTCATCGTTATTATTTAATAATACTGCAGCGTTGTCATCGAAACGAATGTATGAACCATCCTTACGACGGATTTCCTTTTTCGTACGAACCACTACTGCTTTAGAAACTGACCCTTTTTTCACGTTTCCTGAAGGTAAAGCGCTCTTTACGGTAACAACAATTTTATCACCGATAGATGCATAACGCTTACGCGTACCGCCTAATACACGGATTACTAAAACTTCTTTAGCTCCAGAATTGTCGGCCACATTTAATCTTGATTCCTGTTGTACCATTATTTAGCCCTTTCTAAAATTTCAACTAATCTCCAGTTCTTTGTCTTACTCAGCGGACGAGTTTCCATGATTAATACCGTATCGCCGATACCGCAGGTATTTGTTTCGTCATGAGCTTTGAATTTAGTAGTTTTTTTAACGAACTTACCGTAGATCGGGTGCTTTACTTTACGTTCAACAGCCACGACAATAGATTTGTCCATCTTGTTGCTAACTACTAAGCCGATTCTTGTTTTTCTTAATTTTCTTTCCATTTCGACTTTACTTTTTATGCCTCAGCGGCTGTTTCAGATTTAGCAGCAATTTTACGTTTCGAAATCTCTGTAGAGATACGAGCGATAGTCTTGCGCGCTGCTTTGATTACGTTAGGGTTCTCAATAGCAGAAACAGCATGTGCAAATTTCAACTTGTTAAGAGCAGCTTTCTCTTCTTTAAGACGAGCTGTAAGGTCCTCTTGTGATAATTCGATGATTTCTGAATTTTTCATTTTCTTTCAGTGTTGTGTTGGGTTATCAATTATGTTTATGAAGAGCCTTGTGGGTAACGGCCACAAGGCTAAACTATTGACATTACCAACGATTTTTATGCTTCTACGTAATCTCTACGTATAACAAACTTAGTTTGAACCGGTAATTTTTGAGCAGCTAAACGTAATGCTTCTTTGGCGATTTCCAAAGGCACACCTTCTGCTTCAAATAACATACGGCCTGGGCGTACTACTGCTACCCAGTATTCTGGAGCACCCTTACCTTTACCCATACGTACCTCTGCAGGTTTTTTCGTAACAGGCTTGTCCGGGAAAATACGGATCCACACTTGACCTTCACGTTTCATATAACGTGTTACGGCGATACGCGCTGCCTCAATCTGGCGACTCGTGATCCATGCTGGCTCCAGTGATTTGATACCGAAAGAACCGAAAGCTAATTCTGCTCCACGAGAAGCATTACCTTTCATACGGCCTTTCTGCATCTTTCTGAACTTCGTTCTTTTTGGCTGTAACATGTTCGTATTTTATTTAATCTGCCTACGCAGACATCTGTTGTAATCTAATTAAACTAATTATCCTCTGTTTGCACCGCCACGGTTATTTCCGCCACGGTTGTTTCCACCACGGTTTCCACCGCGTCCACCTTTACGGTTATCACGGTTGTCACGACGCTCACCGCCTTCGTTTCCCCCGCGGGTCTTCGTGTTGGAAGTTTGTCCGATGTTTGGAGATAAATCACGTTTACCGTAAACCTCACCTTTACAGATCCAAACTTTAACACCGATTTTACCGTAAGTTGTCAACGCTTCCGCTAATGCATAGTCGATATCTGCACGCAATGTGTGTAGAGGAGTTCTTCCTTCTTTGTACTGTTCAGTACGTGCCATTTCAGCACCACCTAAACGGCCAGAACACATTACTTTGATACCTTCAGCACCCATACGCATAGTTGACGCAATAGCCGTTTTCATTGCACGACGGAATGAAATACGTGCTTCTAATTGCTTAGCGATACCTTCTGCTACCAGCTTCGCATCAAGCTCAGGGCGTTTGATCTCGAAAATATTGATTTGAACATCTTTCTTCGTCAATTTTTTCAATTCTTCCTTAATCTTGTCAACTTCTTGACCCCCCTTACCGATAACGATTCCTGGACGTGCAGTGTGGATCGTAACAGTGATACGTTTTAATGTTCTTTCAATTACAACTTTTGCTACACCACCTTTAGCGATACGTACAGAAAGATATTTTCTGATTTTTTCGTCCTCAACTAACTTATCAGAATAGTTGTTGCCTCCGAACCAATTAGAGTCCCATCCTTTGATGATACCTAACCTGCTACCTATTGGATTTGCTTTTTGTCCCATTCTTATTATAAATTAGTTGTTTACGTTGTTTAAACTGTCTACTACCAAAGTTACATGGTTTGAACGTTTACGAATTCTGTAACCACGGCCTTGCGGAGCCGGACGCAATCTTTTCAATTGACGGCCGCCACCAACAGATACCTCTTTTACAAACAAGGCACTACTTTCCAAAGAAGCCCCTTCGTTGCTAGCTTCCCAGTTTTTGATCGCTGATAATAATAATTTCTCAACGCGGATTGCAGCCTCTTTTCCAGAGTGTTTCAAGATGTAAAGAGCGGTCTCCACTTTTTCGCCACGGATCAGATCCACTACTAAGCGCATTTTACGTGGCGAAGTAGGGCAGTTCAATAACTTGGCAGTAGAAGCTCCTCCTACTTGAGCTTTTTCCTGCTCTTTGCGCTGTCTAATAAGGACAGATTTTTTAAGTTTTTTTGTTGCTTCCATTACCTAATTATTTTTTCTTTTCTGCGTGGCCTTTGAATGTACGCGTAGGCGCGAATTCACCAAGCTTGTGACCAACCATGTTTTCTGTTACATAAACCGGAATGAATTTATTCCCGTTGTGCACTGCGAAGGTATGGCCAACAAAATCAGGTGAAATCATTGATCTACGAGACCAAGTCTTAATAACTGATTTTTTGTTTGTTTCATTCATAGAAAGAACTTTTCTTTCTAAGTTGTGATCGATATAAGGACCTTTTTTAATTGAACGAGCCATTATTTTTTCCTTCTCTCAATGATGTAACGATTCGATGTTTTCTTCTTGTAGCGTGTTTTGAAGCCTTTAGCCAACACACCTGTACGTGAACGAGGGTGACCTCCTGAAGTACGGCCTTCACCACCACCCATTGGGTGATCTACTGGGTTCATAGCCACACCACGAACACGAGGACGACGACCCAAGTGACGTTTACGACCCGCCTTACCTAGTACTTGGTTTGCTTTCTCAGCATTGGATACTGAACCAATAGTAGCAACACAAGTTAACAAGATCATACGTGTTTCACCTGAAGGCAATTTAATGATGGCATACTTACCGTCACGAGCAGACAATTGCGCATATGTTCCTGCAGAACGTGCAATAGAACCTCCTTGGCCCGGGTTAAGCTCAATGTTGTGAATGATCGAACCTAGAGGAATGTTTGCTAGTGGCAATGTATTACCAATTTCTGGGGCTACTTTCTCACCTGCTACAACAGTTTGACCTACTGTTAAACCAGCAGGAGCAATGATGTAACGTTTCTCACCATCCGCGTAGTGCAATAAAGCAATACGTGCCGTACGATTTGGATCGTACTCGATAGTAGCAACTTTTGCAGGGATATCTTTTTTATCGCGTTTGAAATCAATTAATCGGTATGATTTTTTATGTCCCCCACCGAGATAACGCATAGTCATTTTACCGGTATTGTTACGACCGCCTGACTTCTTGATGCTAACTACTAATGATTTCTCAGGAACGTTAGTTGTAACGTCTGAATAATCAGCACCTACTCTAAAGCGAGTACCAGGGGTAACCGGTTTGAATCTTTTAACTGCCATTTCTTATTATAGTGTACTGTAAAAGTCAATAGTTTCACCATCTTTCACCGTGATGATGGCTTTTTTATACTTAGGGCTTCTGCCAGAAACGAAACCTGCTTTTGTGTAACGGCTTTTCGCTTTACCAGCTACAACCGCTGTGTTTACTGTCACAACAGTTACACCGAACATTTCCTCAATAGCTTGTTTGATCTGGATCTTATTAGCTCTGTGATCTACTTTGAAAGCATAACGGTTCAATTTCTCCGTCAATAACGAAGCTTTCTCAGTCAAAATAGGTTTTTTGATAATCTCCATATTACTTAGCGAATGCTTCCTCCAAAGTTTTAACAGAATCTGCAGTTAACAAAAGTTTTGTTGCATTCAACACATCGTATGTGTTTAAATCTGAAGCAGCGATTACTTTTGCTTTCTTCAAGTTTCTGCTTGATAAATAAACATTGTTATTGTATGCTGGCAATACTAATAAAGTTTTTTCGTCAGCTACATTTAATGCATTGATCAAAGCGAGGTAATTTTTTGTTTTGATCGAATCGAAGTTTACTTCATCCAATACTAAAATATTGTTCTCTTGCGCTTTATAGCTCAATGCTGATTTACGCGCTACTTGCTTTAATTTTTTATTCAATTTAAAGCTGTAGTCACGTGGTTGAGGACCGAAAATACGACCACCACCGTTAAACAATGGAGATTTGATAGAACCCGCACGAGCGCCACCAGTACCTTTTTGTTTGTGCAGTTTACGAGTTGAACCCGCGATTTCGTTACGTTGCTTTGATTTGTGAGTTCCTTGGCGTTGGTTCGCTAAGTATTGTTTCACATCCAAATAGATCGCATGGTCGTTAGGTGTTACACCAAATACGGACTCAGGTAGTTGCACCTTGGCACCTGTTTCTTTACCTGATAAATTTAATACATTAACTTCCATCTCTACTATTTGTCTACGATTACATATGAACCCTTAGCTCCTGGAATGGAACCACTAACAACAATTAGGTTTTGCTCTGCGTAAACTTTCAAAATCTGTAAATTTTGAACCTTCACTCGCTCTCCACCTGTACGACCCGCCATGCGCATTCCCTTGAATACACGTGAAGGCCAAGAAGAAGCACCCAATGAACCTGGAGCACGTAGTCTGTTGTGCTGACCGTGAGTCGCACCTCCTACACCACCAAATCCGTGACGCTTCATTACACCTTGGAATCCCTTACCTTTTGAAGTACCAACTACGTCTACGTACTCGCCTTCCTCAAAAATCGTTACATCCACGATGTCACCTAGTTGTTTCTCATCTTCGAAAGTTTTGAATTCAACTAGTTTACGCTTAGGAGTCACGCCCGCTTTTGCGAAGTGTCCTTTTAAAGGAGCTGATGTATTCTTTTCCTTAGCATCATCATAGCCAAGTTGAAGAGCCGCATAGCCATCCTTCTCTACCGTACGTATATGCGTTACCACGCACGGCCCAGCCTCAATTACTGTACAAGGGATATTCTTCCCTTCTGCATCGAACAGGCTGGTCATTCCTACTTTTTTACCAATAATTCCTGACATGTTATAAATTAATTAATTAAAAGTCCATCGAAGCAGTAGGGCTTCGCTCAAGACATACTATCCCCATTAAGGGATTGCAAAAGTACAAACATTTTTCTAACTGTCAAATAATTAGTGCATTATTTTTTTTATTTTTAGAATTCTCGGATATCAATTTGAGCTCCTTCCGACACTATTTATTTTTTTGGATAACTTTTCGAGGCGACTAACCTACCGTTCTGCTTCATTTTCTAGCATGGGCATACATGACACTGCCGTACTCGTTTCCTCAGTAGACTCTCTATATAGGCGGATACTTTACAACCCTCTGAGCGACGTTTTTTTGATGGATATGCGAACGAGAATTTCCATTTGACGGGATAGATTACCACAGGTTCCGACCGATATTTTACTCAACTAGGAATAAAAGACTTGATTCTTTATCGCCACCGGAATCTACACGATAAGTTAAATGTTTAGTCGGGGGATTTCGCCCAACTGAGCGTCGTGCATTTCAAATTACGACAGTCCCAGCCAAGCGCAAATGGCAGCACCCCTCCTTTACGGCCTAATGGGAATGGCGATATTCCAGGACCGGGTACCGTGCTCGAAACCACCCGGACCATCCATGGTGGCAAAAAACATACAAATCGGCCTTCCGTTTTCGAACAAGACGAAAGGGCGCTCCAGTTGCCCCATAGTCTTGGTCGTTCCATCGTCAAACGTCAATGTACGAGAATACGCTTTTCGGGTTTTATCCATTTTCCAGATCTTGCCATCCAATGAATGAAAGAGCACGCCTGCATGATGTTCACCCGTCATTTTCGATGACATATCTTTCATCAGCAAGTGAAGCCCAGCACTATCCTCCCAAAGAAACGGATCTTCAAACTCGCTATATTCGGGCTTATTAAACAACGGCATATCATCATGAAGTATAATAAAGGGTTCATAAATAGATTTAGCATAGGCTATACCTATTTTTTGACGGGTCTGAAAAGGATACTTTTCGCCATAAGCCCTCCCTTTAAAAACAAGCAAAACGGATCCATCTTTGCGGATCAGCGGCGCAGGATTTGAGGTTAGAAAACTATAAAACGTGTTCGGCCTAGTATCCAGTATAGGCTTATCATATCGTGTCCAAGGCCCCTTTAGTGAGGCGGCTGTGGCTATGCCGATCCGCTTGTTCGATCGTCCAACAGTAGCATATGCCGATGTGAGCGTCAATTGTGCGGCTTCCGTGGGATCCGCAAAGGGATGGGTCGACCCCATGTAAAACAGGATATACTTATCACCTGATTTTGTAATGCTTGGATTATGGGTGGCGCGACCATCCCAATACTGCGCGCCACGTGCCGGCAATACGACCTCTTTGAACGTGTAGGGTCCTTCTGGCTTCCTTGCTTCTGCCCGAACAATCTCCGAGGCAACCATCCACGTCGGATGAAACGGAAATTTCTTAGGCCATCGCGAGGCAAACATGTGATAAATACCTTCGTCATCTTTGATGACGGAACCGCACCAGACCCAATAATCGTCCATTGAAAAACCACTATTGTGTGCAACTGGCCCGAGTTTACCTGCGAAAGGATTCGTTTGCTGCCCACGGCACGCCAAGGTCAACAGTAGTAAAAAGATAATGCAAATAACCGACTGGTTGACATACCGTATTTCTTCGACTAATGTTTTCATATAACCGATTTTATTTTCCCATTTATTAGTGGCAGCAATGCGGTATCACGCGCTATTGTTTTATAACGTTCTCTCCCCGTAGCATCCTACCATAGCGAACCAACGCTTCTACATAATAGTAGTCAGCATACGTTAAAGGCACGTCCACTTCGGTCTTGTGCGGGATAGAGCCAACGCTATGTTTCAAGATGTAGCCGCCGTTACTCCCGTACGCAGCCTTATAGGGCGCCTCTGATAGCGATTGTAGCATCTTCTCTGCCTTAGCAATATAGATCATCTTTTCTTTGCCTTTAGTATATAAGCTTAGTTCCAACAGCGCCGAAGCAACAACCGACGCCGTCGATGCATCGTGCAGGTCTCGCTGAGCGTAATATGGGCTATCCGATGTTAGCTTATTCTGATCCATATCCCAATACGGGATCAAATCTGCCGGGAGGTTCGGATGACTCAGATAGAATGAAGCGATTTTACGCGCTTGTTTTAAATAATTCTTATCCTTAGTTTCCCTGAACATCATGGTATAGCCATACAATGCCCAAGCCTGCCCCCGCGCCCACGATGACTCATCAAATGCCCCCTGAGCCGTTTTCCGAGCGAGGACAGAGCCATCTGCAGGATTGTAATCCACAACGTGGTAAGAACTGTAGTCTTTTCTAAAATGATTTTTCAAAGTTGTATTCGCATGCGCTTTAGCTATTGCTGCATATGTTGAGATTCCGGTCAGTTTCGTCGCTTGCATCAAAAATTCAAGGTTCATCATATTGTCAATAATGACTGGATAGGACCAGGGTTGTCCATCCCAGTTTTTACCCCCATCCCAAGAACGGATCGCCTGCGTGGTTTCTCCGAACCGAGACGCCAAAGAGGCTGCACCGGTAGCCAGGACAGGTTGGTAAGCTGCGGAATCGCCTGTCAACCGCAACGCGTTACCAAAACTGCAGAACAGCATAAATCCAAGATCATGTGTTCCTGTGTTATTTTTTTCTTTCTCCAAGTAGCGGAGTTTTGATTCTGCAATATCCAGTAAACGGGTATCACCTGTAGCCTCATATAGGTACAGCGCGGTTCCAGGATAGAATCCGGAACACCACCAAGACGTGCCCCAATTAACATGCTTGCCTTCGCGGTAAGTAGTCGGTATATCCGACTCCTTGATCCGGGATTCCAAATAGTGGATTTGCTTCGCCGCATCGTTCAAGTTCGTTTGAATAAACTGCTTAGACAGCTTCAAGCTGCGCTGCTGTGCCATAGCGTCCGGGCGAAGGCAGCCTATGCACAATAAGGCTGCCCACATCGTGAATGTTTTTTTCAAATCAATTCGCATATTAATACGTTACATAATAGTCTTTCGGAAAAGGCTCGCCTGCAAATACTTTTTGGGAAGTCCACTTCTCCGGCTTACATGTCCAGAATTCGTCAATTACGGGCAGCCCAAGCGGCAAGAACGATAGAGAGACCACATACATGGATCCGGCATTCGTATAGTAATCGGCCAGATTTTGCTGTTTATCACCTACCACTCCCATAGTCAACCAACCCGATTTACTGATCGTAGCGTCTTTGTAGATATGCCGAAGCACAGCCGTCAAACCGGCACGCACCTGTCCTTTTGTAATGTCATCTGGCAACTTATTGTCGAGTGCTACCGCTGCCAACGGTTGGAATGCTGCGTTTCGGTAGGTCGACGATCGTCCCACGACAGTATAATAACCTTCGGGAGATATAAGACGCTCTAAATGATGGGCGTATCGTTGCATGCGTTGATATGCACGATTGTACATTTCCTGATATACGGGGCCCGCTGATAGGTTGTGCCTAAGAGACTCTACCTGCATACAATGAATAACGTAACCGTTATAATGGTCGAAACTAAACCGAGCCCCGTCACTATACCAACCGTCGCCTACGTACCATTCTTTGTCGAATTTGTTCACAGCATAGTCAATTTTTTCGCGCGCACACAGCTCGCCAATACTATATAGAAAGGTTTCGGTCATAGCGGCGAAAAGTAGCCAGTTGCTTTCATTAGGCTTGATGCGCCTCAAAAGTTTAAACTCTTCGACGATCCGCTTCTTTGTGAGGTCGGTCAGCGGCTCCCACAATGCTTTAGGTGCCCTCAAAAACGCCAGGGCGAGGTGCGCCGCATCAACAAGCGTTTGGGAAGATGCCCCTCGCCACGTAAAGTAATCGGGAGATTCCGGATCTACCCCATACTGAATGCCTAATAACGCTTGCTCCCGAAATTTTTTACGTACCAGTCCCTCAGCTGTCACATCATCTGGTAAAGCTAACCAAGGGGCCATCCCTGCCAGCAATCGACCGAACGCTTCTAAATAACCGACTCCCGGATCTCGCGAGTCAAACGTCGGACTAACCTCCATAGGCATGTTTTTGCGAAACTGTTGCTTGCTGATATTCTCCAAAATAGGAGCAGCAATTTTCGACAGTAAATTAACCCAATAAGCGCGGTCATCGGTACCCGTGGATGCTTTCACCCTCTTCGGGTTTGGTAATCCGATAACTGGCGATGCCAATGAAGCAAGTCCGGCGCCCCCAAAAAGTTTTAATAAAAATCTTCTGTTCATAACTAAGTCTTTGATCATGCTTTTAATCACCAACCTACTAGCTCTGAAAACACGTGGTATATCGTTTAGCTAATTTGTCTTACAAGCAAATGGAATTCAACATATCCTTTTCACTCTCGCCATCTGGTACAGATACATTTCTCGAAGATGTAAAAAATCAAACGGTCAGCAAAATTATCGTTAGACAGAAGTTGTCCTCAATCGGTTGCGTAGCACAAAGCAATCAGTAACTTCTTCATTACAAAGCGACAACCGTCTTTCTTGTAGTTGTTTGATTCAAAAAAACAATCATTTCCTACGATATCTTACATTTTTTCGATGTCCTATCGTCCTTCAAATCTGGTCGCACAAAAAAATGCGAACAAACTTTAGTCATCCCACCCCGGGTTCTGAGTTAAATTTGTATTGCGCTCTCTTTCCACTTGGGGAATCGGCCAAATATATAATTGATCACCCCCCCAAGCATAAGGAGAATTAATGGTGCCCCAAACTTCCTTGATACCACTACCTGCTTTAAAAGAGGTTTCTTTCAATGTCTTCCATCGCAATTCATCAAAATATATCACTCCCTCACCTAACAACTCTCGTCTTCGTTCCTCTCTAATCTCGTTTCGTAGTTCGTTTTCGCCAATACTTAGCAAAATCTGCGCAACACCTGCCCGTGCTCTCACCTCGTTAACTTTTAATACGGCTTCACTCGGTCTCTTCAATTCATTTAGTGCTTCTGCCCACAATAATAGAATATCAGCATAACGCATAACAATATAATCGTACGCCCCCGCTTCTCTATTGGGGATACCCGGATTCGCGCCTTCATACACAAACTTACGCGGATAGTAGTAAAAGCGTGGTACGATATCTGTTCGGAGGTCAAATACACCTCCGAACTCCTGCCTATAAGGCCACCGGGATGTGAATACTTGATCTGCCGCGCCATTTGCCCCTATAAACGTCGAATAGGGCAAAATAACTGTACTTGCTAAACGAGGGTCACGATCTGCATACGCTGCCTTTACCCTTTCTTCATTACCATTTGGTAGATACAATGACATATCCAGTCCTTTTGTTGTCATTCCTTGTATCTCCGACTCTGTCAAATTGTTTCGCAGGAAAAAAACTTCTCGCTTCTTAGGATCCATTTGATTGTAACCAGGCATATAATCGTTCCAATTAAAGGGCGTTCCGTCTTTCTTCTGATATCGGTCAATCATATCGGGTCCTATTAGATACGTATTCCAGTTTGACCCAAAGGCTGATCTACTCCCAAATCGAAATTGATAATCTGATCCGAATCCCGCTAGCGGCATATTCTGTATGCTAAATATTATTTCTGGACTTTGCTCATTATCTCCTTTGAACAACGTCGCGTAGTTCTCGAACAAGCTATGTCCTAACTTTTTGACTTCCTCAAAATCTGCAATAGCCTTTGCCCATTCACCGATATACATATAGGTCTTGCCTCGAAGTGCGTACGCTGCTGATTTCGTCGCACGCCCAAAATTTGCATTACCTTTGGGGTACCTATCGGGAAGCTGCGTCTCATTAATACAATCGGTGAGATCAGTTATAATTAAATCCCAAACCTCTTGCTCAGTATTTCGGGGTTTATCCACCTTATCCCATTCTATGGGTTCAATATAAATAGGTACCCCTCTGTAGAGTTGGTTGAGACGATAATAATAATAGGCTCTCAAAAATTTAACTTCCGCTACCAGACGTGCTTTTTTTTCTGCCGCGACAGGCGAGACTTCCGTAATACCATAGATCGCTGTATTCGCCCGATGAACGCCTTCATAAAGATTTTGCCACGTTGACGAAAAAAGACCGTAGGAAGTTGTCGCCGTACCATTCATGAGTGCAGAATTATCACGTCCCTGCATACTAACATAAGAATCGTATACATAGAGGTTCTGTCCAAGACGCAGAGCGTGATAAACACCATTTACCCCCTGATCCGTTAGGTTTTCTGTTAGCCACATATTATTGGTCAATACCTGTGTCTTCGGTACGGTGTCCAACAATCCTTTTTCACAGGAAGAAATAAGCGCTACACCTGCAAGAAACACTCCTAACAGAACACCCCTGTTCCAAAAGTTATATTTTGTTTTATTATTCGTTTTCATAATCTAGTTTATTTAGAATCCAATATTCAATCCAAAAGCAAATTGTCTCATCGTTGGATATTCTGCTCCTGCTCCAACCTCCGGATCCAAACCTGGAAAATCGGTAAACATTAACAAATTTTCTCCCGAGAAAAACACACGAAGATTACGCACTTTAAATCGATCTGTCAGACTTTTATTAAAGGTATACCCTACCTGCAAATTCCGCAGCTTTAAGAAATTGGCATTATATAGCCAATAATCACTGGCTTGGTTGTTAATATTTTCCGCCGATGTGCCATACTTCAGTCTCGGAAAATATCCGTTCGTATTCGTGCGCGGATCGGAAGGATTTGAAGGATTATAAAAGTAATGATCTTCGGCGACCCGCGTGGTCACCTGATTACCTAAAATTAATATATTGCTATTGTATCCATGATCTGTCCAATAGTACTGTAAACCAGACTCTCCTGCCCATATCATAGATAAATCAAAGCCTTTGTAGGAAAACCCTAAATTGAAACCATATATGTATTTTGGATTAGTTGATGTACCGGTAAAATACTGATCAGCATTATTACCGTATATCCCATCTCCGTTCAAATCGGCGTAAATCAAATCACCATAATACATGCTCGTTGTTCCATACGTTTCACCCACTTGCTGATTCGAGTTTAAGAAAGAATAACCAGCAGCCTTCATGGCTTTAGCCCATTCATAGTCCTGATCCGTTCGAATCATCCCTCCTGTAGGTCCGCCATTGATATTAACCGATCCATCGCTATTGAAATAACTGCCGTCTCCCTTATAAACCTGACGAAGATAAAATTCGTTGTATTGATATCCTTCCAGTGTTCGGTTTAACCCGCCTGTCGATACATCACCTAAATTAGTTTCCCAAACTTGGTTACCTGCACCGTCATCAACCATTCCCTGAACCAATTTACCTTCAAATTTGGTTACCTTATTTTTATTGTATGCAAAGTTGCCTCCGATGTTATATCTAAAGTCACCTATATTGTCCCTCCAACTCAGGTTCAATTCAATACCGTTATTACGCATAGACGCTTGATTATAATACGGGGGACTAGCAGTCCCTGCGGTAATCGGCATTTGGGCGGTACGAATGATATCCGATGTTCTGCGGTCATACACGTTGAACTCCAAAAATGCCCTACGGTTCAAAGTAGAAAACTCCAGCCCAAGCTCTCTGTTTTCAGATTCCTCCCATTGTAAAAGGTCATTCCCAAAACGCGATAACCTCAATCCATTGGCTTGAGCACTATTGTAAGAATATCCCACGGAGCCATAAACTCCATGCCAACCGTATACATTGAGATCATCGCCACCGTCATTTCCCAACCGTCCCCAAGAACCACGAATTTTGATATCCTGTACATAAGGAGCAACAGGCTCCATAAATGATTCCCTAGAAAGGATATATCCCAACGACACCGAAGGAAATGTCCCATACTTCCTCCCTGAGCCAAATTTAGAAGCTCCGTCTCTTCGAAGACTAAATTCCGCAAGATATTTCGCGTCATAATCGTAACTTACTCGTCCAAAAAATGACCGCATAGCATTGTCCGATTCGCTCCCCCCGATACTATTCATTTCTGTTCCTGTACCAATATTCGTGATTGTCGGGTCTATCAACCCCTTCCTTGATGCGCTAAAACCAGAGTCATTATAATAGAATTCATTATGACCAACTAAAGCGCTGATCGAATGCCTACCTATTTCTGTGTGGTAACGTAACACGTTGTCAAAGGACTTTCTGTAAATTTTACCGTAGGACTGGCCAGTAGTCAACTGTGATAAATTAACAGGTGTCGATATAATCTGCATGGTGGAAAAATCGTATCGATCAGAGGGATCAGACCAGCTCTTCACCTCATCGAAACGATTTTGGTAGTTGAATTTCGTCTCGAAAGTCAATCCTTTCCATAGTCGTATATTCGCAAAAAAGGTAGAGTTCAAACGAGTTCGCTCGTTACTCCCTTTATTATCATACAAATACAACAAAATATTATTTAGCTGCGATGATTCACCAGAACTAATTACCGCCCCACCGAACTTCCCTTCATACATCGGATAGATACCTGGTGTCGTCTGACGCAAATAGTTGTATAGATTGGCATCGGATGCCATTGAGCGATGCTCATTGATTACGAACGTTTGTGTACCAACCGTTAGAAAGTTGGTAATATCCGTTTCTAAATTAACACGACCTTCATAACGTTTCATACCCGTATTATGCATAATCCCGGGATTATCTTGTAATCTTCCTGATAAATTATATTTTATCTTTTCGCTTCCGCCCAGCACACTTAAATTATGATTTTGAAGCCAACTATCATCGTAAATCCAATCCCCCCAGTTAGTATTGGGATAGGCCACGTAGTTTGGCACACCTGATTCGGCCATACCGTTGGGATTTGCATTGGCCGCTGCCCAGGCATCACGAGCAGCCTGTGTGTACGGACCATCAGCATCACCAATATTTTGGGCTGCTTCCTGAAACAGGTTCATATGTGTCAAGTAATCACTTAAAAATACCGGTTTCACACTTGGTGTTGTCCTAGAAAACAGACCCGAATACGAAATTTGAGGAGCTTGCCCAACTTTACCTTTTTTGGTCGTGATCAAGATAACTCCGTTTGCCGCTCGAGCCCCATAAATAGCCGCAGACGAAGCGTCCTTCAATACGGAAATACTTTCGATATCCTCTGGATTGACCGCATCCATCACGCCTTGAATTCCATCGATAATAACTAAAGCGTCATTATTGTTCATTGTACCGACACCACGCACACGGATCATTGCACCATCACTTCCAGGTTTACCGTTCCCCACTTTGACTTGAACACCAGCTGCAAGTCCCGATAGCGCAGAGGACACATTTGTCACAGCTCTGTTTTCCAGCTGTTTTGCATCGATAGTTGCGACCGACCCCAATAATTTTGCCTTCTTCTGGGTACCGTATCCCACGACGACGACCTCATCGATTGCAGCATCGGAACTGCTCAAAGTTAGATTAATTGTAGAACGCCCCCGTACAGGCTCTTCTTGATTTTCGAATCCGATATACGAAATGACCATAGTGCCATCGTTCGCCAAGGACAACGAAAACAGTCCCTCTCCATTCGTTGATGTTGAAGTGCCTCCTCCTTTTTCACTTACTGTTGCACCGGATATTGGTCGTCCTTGATTATCTGTTATCCGTCCGGAAACAGTAATCTTCTGTTGGGCAATACTTAAATGCGCAGCACTGAGCAGCAACATCAGTAGCCCCAATTTGTAAAACTTCATCATAGTTTTGGTTATTTGTGTTACAATGAAAATTGGTTACTTAACTTGAAATCAAAAGTGTATGATCTTATGGGTTCAAGAGGGGGACATTTTTAAATATTTAGGGGGAAAATCCTAAATTCCGCAAAGATATACCGACTGGGAGAGCTTTTTATAGGGGGAAAATCCTAAATTCGGAATCTATAACAATACCGAATACTAGCCATGAAATTCTGCAGCACCCTGCGTTACTTACTCGCTATCGCGTTCTATATCTCGATTGCCACTTATGCGCAGGATTTACGTTTCGAACCACTAACCCAAGAGAATGTATTCGACAAACAGCCCGTGCTCACCATCGCACAAGATGCACAAGGAAAACTGTGGTTCGGTGGCGAAAATAATCTCTTTGTTTATGATTCCCAACAAGTACTGAATGTCGCTGCCAACGATACAATTTTTTCCACGCTTGGGTACATTACTAAAATTGCGATCAATGCCGAGAATCATCTTTTTGTTGCCACCTCTACCGATTTCCGTATTTACGATATCAACAAACGAATGCCTATCGCCGATCATGGCGTACCCTTCATTAGAAATCTAATCGTTTATGATGTTCGAATTTTTAACAAAGAAACCTTTATCTGCGCTTCCGATGGTCTATACCTAGCGATTTTCGAAAACAATAGTTACACCATCAAGCGCATCCTTCCGCGCCCCAAGGTACAAACCTTAGAGAGTTTGGGTGGCGGTCGTTTTGCACTTGCCAGCGGAAAAGGAGTCGAACTGATTAGGATCGATGATCGTCGCGTGACCTCCGTAACCGATTTACACTTGCCCATAACGAATGCATCCGAGCGAACAATCCCCTGCATGTACTTTGATCGTAAAAACCTGTGGATAGCCTCCAAATTTCACGGTCTATTTCGGTATGATATGGTCTCAAAATCTTGGACGAACTATACAGAGAAAAACAGTAATCTACTGAGCAACAACGTACGGAAGATTATCCATGACAACAAGGGACGGTTACTGATTGGTACCCTGAAAGGACTGTCCATCATGCATCGTACGGGCTCGTTCGACAATTTCCGGCATAATGCACTGACTCCTTATTCCTTAAGTCAAAACTCCATCTACGATATCTTTATTGATGAGCAACAAATTGTTTGGATAGGAACCTATTTCGGGGGTATCAACGCCCTTTATCCAAATTTCATCCAATTACAACATTATTCCACGAGGTCATCGTCGACCCAAAGGCTGAATAGCGACATCGTCGCAAGCTTTACCGAATCAGCAGATACGTACTGGATAGGCACCGAAGAGGAAGGCATCAGCGCCATGAACAAACAAACCCGCCAGATTACCAGCTATCCGTCTTGGACAACATCCAACCTCATCAAAGATGTGTATGCCCGCCATGATAAGCTCTACGTCGCGCAATACGCTGGTGGCTATTCAGTCATTTCTCCATCGACAAAGTCCGGTACACATTTTTCTCTGAATGAAAGCCCGTTTCATCCAAAAAATAACATCTATAGTATTTATGTTGACACTAGCGAGACCATATACCTTGGCACAAACCTCGGACTGCATCGCGTTTTAAAGGGGGGCACCCCTCAGTTTTTGCCTGAATTAGGAAACGGTCCTGTAACCGATATACAAGAGGGGCACAATCAAACCATTTATGCACTTACCAACTCACAGATTTACCGAAAAAGCAAAGACGAAGACATATTTCGCTTAGACAGCTTAGACAAACTTAGTGTAGATGGTTTTTTTATCGATGCAGATGCGACTTTGTGGTTCACGTCGAAAGAATCTGTATACAGACGTCCGACCAATGGTCGATTCGAACGTGTAGCGACTTTTAAAGGCAACACTTTGGGATGGCCAATAGCTGTAGAAAACACATTATGGATTACGAGTAAGAAAGGACTGATCTACTATAACTTAGAAAATAAGTATACAAATATTTTGACAGAGCACGATGGTCTTCCAGTCAAAAACCTTCAGGGCGCAAAGATTTTTCTCAGTAAGGACCAAACTATTTTTGTTACGACCTTAAACGGATTGATTGCTTTCCGTCCGGAACATCTCGTTTTCAATAAAAACGTGCCTTCCACCATTTTAAGAAATCTGTGGGTAAATGATCAACTTCTACCTTTCAACCGTTTGTCAAAAGACGGGAATAAAAACACGTATCGTTTGGAGCTACGCTATGATGAAAATTTCCTAACTCTCGATTTTTCAAGTTCGAATTTTATCAAACCGGCCAAAAATAGGTTCAGGTATAAACTGGATGGGTTTGATAAAGACTGGATAGAAATCAGCACTCCCACCATTCGTTATACGAATATTCCCATCGGAAAACATACGTTGTTAGTCTATGCCAGCAACAACGACATGGTTTGGAGTAAAACGCCGCTACATATCAATATCGTTGTACACCCTCCTTTCTGGAAGACATGGTGGGCATACTTGATATATGGTTTGTTGTTCGCCTCTATCATCCACTTACTGATTAAATTTATTGTAGAACGCGAGGTTTTAATAAATGCAGAAAAAGAACAAAAAAAGAAAATTAAATTTTTTACACAGATTTCGCATGAAATCCGGACACCTTTGACATTGATTACTGCTCCGTTGGATGAAATTATCGCCGAAACGGCAAACGACGCAAAGACACAATTGAAAGTAAAACGGATAAAAAAAAATGCAAACAAACTATTGGGAATCATTAACGAACTACTCGACTTCAAAAAATTCGATGATAAACGCCAGATTTTGCAACTCACGGAGGTTCCACTACGAGAATATGTAGAAGATAATTTTTACCTGTTGTACGAACTTGCACACGCCAAGCATCTCAACTATTACATTCGAAAAATTGATCACGTAGGACTCTTTCCATTGGACACCTTACAATTTGATAAAGTGCTTTTCAATTTACTTTCCAACGCGATTAAATACACCCCAGAAGGAGGATCCGTTTATCTGGATCTGCTGAAGAACGGCGACACCATCGAGATCCAAATTGTCGATAGCGGCATCGGTATAGCGATCGATAACCAGTTCAAGATCTTCGAGGAGTATTACCGGGAAAACGAGACAGCAAATGTTATTGGCACAGGAATAGGATTAGCTTTGACCAAACACATCGTCGAAAGACATGGCGGTTCCATATCTTGCCGAACCGTGGTCGAAAACGAACAAGCATGGACGATATTCACTATCGTGTTAAACCAGACCACTTGGAAGGAACTGCAGGAGCCCGGCATAGACACGCATACTCAAGACCAGCAACTTTCGGTTTGGCGGCCAGGCACACCTGCTGATGATCGTCAAGAAGTAATCTTAATCGTGGAAGATAATAAAGAGTTACTGGATCTTATTTACCGTATTTTTGAGGAGAATTACACGGTTATCAAAGCATCCGATGGTGAACAGGCTCTGCGAATAGCGCAAAGCCATTTACCCGATATCATCATCTCTGACGTTATGATGCCGAACATGAACGGTGTGGAATTTTGTAAAAATGTAAAAACGAACGTAACAACCAGCCACATTCCATTTATCCTTCTTACTGCCGTTTCAGACAACGACCTGAAAACCGAAACATTGCAGTTTGGGGCAAACCTATACCTCCAGAAGCCGTTTGACCGTAACGAACTTTATCTGTCTGTGATCAATCTCTTGCAAATCAGCCGAAACAAAAGACGGAATTTTATCAAACACCAGATGTATGGCACAAACGATTTGGATTTCGAATTCATACACAAACTCGATGAGCTGATTGATAACCACCTGTGTAGTGAAGGGTTCGACGTAAATTTTATTGCAAAATCTATGGGTATGAGTGCCCCCATCCTGTACCGTAAACTAAAGGCAATCACCGATTTATCGCTAAACAACTACGTCAAAATTTACCGATTGAACAAAGCAAAACAGTTGCTTGGAACTACCATGAACATCAGTGAAGTTGCTTACGCCGTCGGATTCTCAGATCGCAAATATTTTAGTAAGGAGTTTAAAAAGCACTTCGGTATTAATCCCTCGGAGTTCGTTCATGGAGACAATTCCGACAATACGTGACCTCGAGGCCCGATATTGTGGTACTTGTCTGCTAAACCGTCGGTATCTCGTGTAATGGTGGCCACATCGCCTTTAACAAGCTGCAATAACACCTCTTCGCCATCTCGTTCTAAAAGCTTGCCCTTTCCGTGTATGCGCACGTCCCCTTCCCAAATGCCGGTTTGCAATCGCAGCACACCATCGTATTGGCTTTTGACAACAACGTGTGTTGTCTTGCCTTCCTTTCTTTCTGCGGACACCAAAAAGGCGCCGTCCGTCAACAGGTCGTGAAAGCTAACATCGCGCCATGTCTTCGGCATAGCTGGAAATATACGAGCAGTTTCATTCCAATATTGCAGGCATAGCTCCTGTATACTCGTCATCGCTGCCAAAGGGGTTTCAATAACGGGGCCCGTCTCGGCATACAACGTGTTGGGTTTAACATAATGCTTCAACAAGGTTTGCAACGATTGCAATGCCTTGTCTCCATCCCCCATCATCGCATACATTGATGCTGCACCTGTAAAAGAATATCCCTGCAGATACGCATCCTTGCTCTGCCAGTGCTGCATAGAGCGCACAATCAGGTCCCGATTTTCTGACTGTTCCCAATGCACGTCATAAAAGGGATATATCATCATTAGATGGGAATAATGCCGGTGTGATTCCGCGTAAGGAACGTCTTTGGCGATCATAAAGCCATCTTCATCCTGCGGGTAATCCCGGAGATTTGCACGTACATCCTTCCATCTTTCGTACAGTGGATCTCTCCCCGGCCGTTCATCATCCAGCGCGATCAATGCTTGAAGCCCCCAACGTAATATGGCCAGATCGTAATTCGTATCGTATGCATATCCTTTCCCATATTCTGGCGAATAGGTCTTCTCAACGATATGGTAACGTCCTTGTTCATCTTCGTCCAATAGATGCAGATAGTAGTTAACCGACCGCTTCAGCAACGGAAAGAGGCGATCATACACGCTGCTGTCCATACTGTAACGATAATATTGGTAGTAGCTGTGCAGCATCCATGTAAGATTTCCGACCTCACGCTTTCCGTCGTCCCAGGCACGGCCATCCTTGCCACGCGCTACATAGACAGGGCTCACCATGTCTGGAGCCGAACTGCGCCCTATGGCGGCACTGTTGTATTGATAAGGCGCTGGGACATTCCGAATCAGATTGTCGACATTGCGGTCGATCATCTGTATAAGCGATTTTGAAATTTCTAAGTGATTAGCGGTAAAGGTAGGTGAATAAGCCAATTGTATATTCAGGTTGTGCCAGTACGCCGGCCAAGGTGTATTAGCCGTCCACGGTCCCTGTAAATCCATTGCAGGTCGGCCATCGCCCGTCGCCGAAGCCAACTTGTACAGCTGCATATGATAGAATTGCTGGATTACAGGATCGGGTATATTGATAGAGGACTTGGCGTAATACTTCTGCCACCATAGACGATGTTGCTGTAGCTCCTCATCCAACGTTCTCCAGGGGAATGTTCGCACATTGGTCACTGCATTTGCCAAATGGTCGGAGCCTACGGTATCATAAGCAACGCTGACCAAATAGGCCGGTTTATCACCTCGAGACACTCGTTTCCATGCTACGCTGTAACCGCCACCAGCCAATAAAGGCTGATGGTGAAACTGCACATCACCTTGCTTCCCTGTGTGTGCTGGAGGGTTCGGTGGATATTGATCGGGCTTTTTGGCATGCGCGAAATTCACTCGGGGGCTTTTTGCTTGCTCGGATACCCACTGCAATACGCCAGATTGTTCAAATGTGGATAGATCGCCGGATAATTCGATATATATGATATCACGGTGTGCAAAGGTAATCGTCCTAAATACGATCGGCTTGCCTCCCACAATTACTGTTGCCTCTGCTTCAGCATTTCTATAATCCATTCTTCCTACCGCCTGTTGTATGGTATCCATAAAGGACCATTCAAAATGACCGATTGGTAAACGCGCTTTGTCAAACAAGGCTGTCTCTGAATTTTTCCGATGGTCATAGACATCGGTGCGTCCGATATCAATTCGGATGGCGTGGTTAGACTTTCGGTAGGTCATGGTACCAAGAAGACCGTTTCCAGTAAAAACACCAGAATAAATGGTATTGCCAAGCTGTTCCACGGGGAATATTCCCTCCGTCTGTTGGGCGCACGCAAAAATCACCTGCGCTACAAAAAAAATGGATAATAGCGTAGTCCGCATTACTTAACTAGTTGCGATACAACCGATTTCCCTTCTAACAATCGTTGATACCGTACCAATGCTTCCACGTAGTAGTAGTCGGCATACGTAAGGGGTACATCAACCTCAGAATTTAAAGGTAAGGCACCCACGCTATGCTGGAGGATATATCCGCCGTTCGTTCCCAACTGCGCACGATAAGGTCCTTTAGAAAGGTTAGTAAGTAGTGTTTCTGCCCAACGCAGGTACTTTTCACCTTCGTTTCTATCGACATATTGCGACAATTCCAACAATGCAGCACTATACAACGCGGCTGCCGATACGTCACGAAGGTCCTTTCGCCCATACATCTTATCGGTTGCTGATATCTTATCTTTGTCGAAATCCCAATACGGTACCAAATCATTTGGGAGATTAGCATGGGTAAAGATATAATGGGCGATGCTCTGGGCTTGGCGCAGGTACTTTTTTTCGCCCGTTTCTCGAAACATCATGGTATACCCATATAAGCCCCATCCCTGCCCTCGAGACCAAGCCGATTCATCGAATGCACCTTGATGGGTTTTCTTGGCCAATACCTTCCCCGTCTCACCATCGTAGTCAATCACATGATATGAACTGTAATCTTTCCGAAAGTGGTTTTTTAAGGTTGTATTAGCATGCATAACGGCAACATCATACAATTTACGATCGCCAGTTACTTTGGAGAGCTGAGTGAGAAACTCCAGATTCATCATATTATCGATGATCACTGGGTAATGCCATGGTTTATGGTCCCATGAACGAATGGTTTTGGTAATCGGACTGAAGCGGCTTGCCAATGAACTGGCGCCCGAAATTAATACATCCTTATATCGTGAGGAATCTCCAGTTAAACGCAGTGCATTGCCAAAACTGCAATACAGCATAAAACCTAGGTCATGCGTCCCTTTGTTGTTCTTTTCCTTCGCTAAAGGCTCGAGTTTCTGAAGTCCTAATGTCAATAGTTTTTTATTACCCGTACCTTCATACAGATATAATAATGTACCGGGATAAAATCCCGAACACCACCACGACGAACCAGAGAATTTCTGCGCATCATGCTCAAATGTCCGCGGGAACTTATCCGCCGGTGTCACATTAGCCAGAAAAAGGATCTGTTGTCCGGCCATCCCGAGCTGTTCTGCAATAAATTCTTTACCTAATTTCAATGTTAAGGGCTCGCGCGTCTGCCCAACAATAGACGAGGTGATACACAGCAATGCACTTAAAATCCACGAAAAAATTTTCATAACAAATAGTCTATAAGCATTAAATATAGCTTTTTAAAAGCGACTACCCAAGCGACAATAGACTACGAGATTAACGATAACGTTTTCAAAACGCATGCAAACGTTTGTCCTATTTTCAACGACTTGAAGAATTAAATGCTGTGAAAGTTAGAAAGGGAAGAAACGTCTACGATACAAAAACACCCGACTGATAGGGTCATCAGTCGGGTGGCTCATATTAAAACCAATGCAACGGCCTAATATTGTCCGGTATTGAGCATGACCAAGGTACAAGCCTCTACTGCCTCAATTCCGACCTCTTGTAATTTTGTCTTTAGCTCCTCATTCTCCGCTCCCGGGTTAAAGATTACCCGCTTTGGATTTGTCTGCAGGATATAATCATAGTACGGTGCTTGATTTTGTGGGCCGACATATAGCGTGATGGTGTCTATATCCGAATGGATAACATCCATCTGCTCGATGTCGACACCTGCTACCGCCCCTTTTTTACGTCCTACGTTTACGATAGGGTATCCCTTTCGCACCAACTTATTTGCTACCAGATAGGCGTATCGGGCTGGATTTGGACTTGCGCCAAGTATAAGCGTTTTTTTCATATAATTTCCTTATTCGTCAATATTGATTAATTGTAACCGTAGCTTGCAAAAGCCTAGCAAGGCTCCGCCCCGACGTATGCTATATAGACCAACCTGCTATTGTTTCGTTTAATTCACCACGAAATCGCCGTTGGCATTATAGGCATTTTGTCTCAAAATAGGCATTTTTAAGATCTTATACAAGTCGTCCAATTTCACTAAACTGCCGTTAGCCATATTCGACAAAAGTACAATGGTAACATCATTCGTAAGATCCCGTACATAAAGATTCCTAAATCCGTGCCACCAACCGGTGTGGTACACGATCTGCGCTTCCTTTGGAGAAAATGTACGCCAACCATACCCGTAACTAAAAAGGCTCCTTTTTGCATCACTTCTTGGTACATAGGCGGAATCCAATATTGCTTTCGACAAAATACGCCCCTCCTTTAGAGCGATGTCAAGTAAAAATAAATCGTGAACCGTGCTGTAGATCCCCTTATCGCCAACGGGTCCATCTAAGTAGTTCTGCACAACCGATCTCCGCCAAACTTTATCATGCCCTATGACGTTCGTGGGAATTTTCTCGTATACTGCCTTGGATAAAACCGCTGTATTTTTCATTCCAGCTGGGTCGAAAACGGTCTCTTTCATATATTCCGTAAAGCTCTTGCCAGTTATTTTTTCGATAATAGATGCTAATACCATAAAGTTAGAGTTGTTGTAATGGAATCGTCCGTCAGGAGCTCCATATCGTGCGGGCTTATGTTGAATCAACAAGCTCATTGCCTCCATATTACTCATCCCTTTTTTCTTATCCTGCCATACCCCTTCTGAAAAATATACATAGTTAGGTAAGCCACTGCGATGGGATAACAACATCTGTATCGTAATACCTGGATACGGAAAGTCCGGAAAAAAGTCGTTAACCGTTTGCGTGAGTTTCAATTTATCATTTTCCACAAGCTTAAGGATACCCAACGCAGTAAGCGGCTTGGAAACAGACGCCAGTTCGAACTTATCATCGATCTTGAGACTGTCTTTTAACAGATAGTCGGCCCAACCAAATGAATGCTGATAAATAATTTTCCCTTTTCGCGCGATCAGTACATTGCCGTTAAAGGCCGACTTCTGATGGAGCTTCTGCATAAAGGCGTCGATTTCCTTATCTGCTTCTGCGGGGCTATATAAAAGAGCTATGCTGTCTTTCTCTTCTTGTTTCTGTTCGATTTCCTTCTGTTTGGCCTCCGGTGAAGAACAAGCGCTAAACGCTACCACCATACACGCGAAGGCTATAGTCAAAAAATTTACTCTCACTAGTCTACTTCAAAAATGTTCGTTTCAAATATATAAATGCTGATTTTTCCAAAATAGTATTAATAAACCTAAAAATCAACTAAAACATACGGCGAAGCCATTTACAGCGTTTTTTTTACAGGAAAAATTTTCAATCAGGTATTTGCCGAAAAGCAAACCTACAGAAAAGCCCCCCGGTATTACCGAGGGGCTTTATATATCATCAAGACAGAATTACGCCAATAAGCGAATAGGCGCTTCCAAAAGTCCTTTTAATGTTTGCAAGAATGCAGCACCTGTAGCTCCATCCACGACACGGTGGTCACAACCTAAGGTCAACTTCATGACATTGCCCGGTACGACTGCGCCGCCCTTCACAACAGGCACTTGTTGAATAGCACCTACAGAAAGGATAGCTCCGTCTGGGGAGTTGATAATAGATGTAAACTCATCGATACCAAACATTCCTAGATTAGATACCGTAAATGTTGAGCCCTCCCAATCGGCTGGTTGCAGTTTCTTAGCTTTCGCTTTTTGACCGTATTCCTTTACTTCTGCGGAAATATGAGATAATGATTTACCATCTGCAAAGCGCACTACCGGAACCAATAATCCATCTTCAACGGCCATTGCTACACCAACATTCACGTGTTCATTGAAACGAATTTTATCCCCCCTCCAAGATGAGTTCACAGCTGGATGCTGTTTCAGGGCGATAGCTACCGCTTTGATAACAATATCATTAAATGAAACCTTGACCGGAGCAACATCATTAATCTGTCCGCGAGCAGCCATAGCATTATCCATATCTACGGAGATCGTCAAATAGAAATGTGGAGCAGTAAACAGAGACTCACCAAGACGACGAGCAATGGTTTTACGCATTTGCGAAACGTTCTGTTCTGTGTATTTTTCTTCTCCGATATATTGTGGCAAGGTGATGGATTTTGCGTCTTGCGCAGGGGCTGACGACGATGCAGCCGTCTTTGGTGTCTCGGTTTTCGCAGATGGAGTAAAACCTTCCACGTCTTTCTTTACGATACGCCCACCATCAGCAGAACCTTTAACATCGTTCAGGTTAATTCCTTTATCTTTAGCGATTTTACGTGCTAAAGGAGATGCTTTGACACGCGAGTCGTCTTCATTTGACGACGCTGCTGGAGCAGCGTGCGATTTTGCCTCAACCGCCTCTGACTTTACATCCTCCGTCGTCGCCTTAGGGGCACCACCGGAAGGTTTCTGATTCAATAATGGTGTTACATCAGTACCTGCAGGCCCAACAATAGCAATAATATCATTAACTTTGGCCGCAGAACCAGCCTCAACACCGATGTAAAGTAGTGTTCCTTCGGCATAAGCCGTCACCTCCATAGTCGCTTTGTCAGTTTCTACATCAGCAATCGCGTCATCCGATTTTATGGTATCACCCACCTTGAAGTTCCACTGCGCGATCACGCCTTCAGTCATCGTGTCACTCAATAACGGCATCGTGATCACTGTACAGCCTAATTCTTCTGCAGAAACAGCATTCCCTGCAGGCGCCGCGGTTTCTGCAACAGCCGGAGACTCTTCTTTCGTTTCTTCTGTTTTTGCAGGAGCAGCAGCACCACCATCTAATAACGCTTTATAATCTTCTCCTTCTTCACCCAAAACAGCGATAACAGCATCAATAGCCACAGCATCGCCTTCTTTTGGACCTATATATAACAATGTGCCTTCTTGATAAGACTCGAAGTCCATTGTCGCTTTATCTGTTTCAACTTCAGCGATCAAATCACCGGAGTTCACCTTATCACCGACTTTTTTGTGCCATTTAGCAATTACACCTTCGGTCATGGTGTCGCTCATTTTCGGCATTCTTACTACTTCAGCCATTTGTATAGTAGATTATATCTTTAAGTTAAAGTAATTCCTCTTTTAAAATTAGTCCAATATAAACGGATAGTCTTCTTGAACGTACACGTCTTTATAGATCTCTGAAGCGTCTGGATACGGAGACTCTTCCGCAAATTTCACAGATTCCTCTACGACTTTTTTTACCTCGGCATCTACTTCTGCAAACCAAGCTTCATCGGCATATCTATTCTCCACGATAGCTGCTTTAATAGACAACAATGGATCTCTTCCTTTGTACTCTTCCAATTCTTCTTTGGTACGGTACTTCGCAGGATCGGACATCGAGTGTCCTTTATAACGGTAAGTACGGATTTCCAAAAACGTAGGTCCTTCGCCGGCACGCGCACGTTGTACAGCTTCATCCATAGCATTATGTACAGCAATCACATCCATTCCGTCCACAGCAGCACTTGGCATATCGAAACCATGTCCCATTTTGTAGATATCTATCATGTTTGTCGTACGAGCTACGGAAGTACCCATGGCATATCCATTGTTCTCACAAACGAAAATGACAGGCAGTTTCCACGTCATCGCCATGTTCAACGTTTCGTTGAAAGCCCCCTGACGCACCGCACCATCCCCCATGTAACAAACGTTAACATTATCCGTTCCTAAATACTTCTCAGCAAATGCAATACCGGCACCAAGTGGAATTTGCCCCCCTACGATACCATGTCCACCCATAAACTTGTGCTCTTTAGAAAAAAAGTGCATAGAACCACCTTTACCCTTAGAACATCCCGTAGCCTTACCGAAAAGCTCCGCCATACAGGCATCGGCAGAAACGCCCTTTGCCAATGCGTGCGCGTGGTCACGATACGCCGTAATCAAAGAGTCTTCGGGCTTGATAACAGACATTGTTCCTGCTACAACAGCCTCCTGACCGATGTATAAGTGACAAAATCCACGGATTTTTTGCTGTCCATATAACTGTCCAGCCTTTTCCTCGAATTTACGCATAAGTAGCATAGATTTATACCACTCTAAATATGTTTCTTTTGTTATAGGTGTTGAACTCATTTTAAAGTATTGAATTTCTTAACTAATCCGACCACAAATCTAATCATTTATAACGATATTTCGGATAAAAAATCGGGGCGAAATCATGCTTTTTTGTCACAAAAGTATTTTATTTTCTGAATTCTTCCAAAAGCAAACGGCCTACACGGCCGCTTCCTTTTTTAACAAAATTATCAATTGGTCCAAGTTGAGTTTCCGCTGTTCTCCTGAACTCATGTTTTTTACGGAAAACTGGCCTGAAGCTACCTCTTCTTCACCCACAAGGAGAACATACTGCACTTTTTTATCGTCCGCATAACTCATTTGCTTCTTGAGTTTCGCTGCCGTCGGATAAATTTCGGCAGGAATACCAGCAGCCCTCAACCGCGCTAGCACGGGAAGCGTGTATTGCTCAATCGTTTCTCCAAAATTGACAATCAAAACTTGAGTCGATGCGGTGGATGAAGCCGGAAAAAGACGCAGTTCCTCAAGTACATCATAGATTCGGTCTGCCCCGAATGAAACACCCACACCAGTTAGATCTTTCAGTCCGAACATACCTGTCAAATCGTCGTAACGTCCTCCACCACCGATGCTTCCCATCGCGACCTCGTTTGTTTTCACTTCAAAGATACAGCCCGTATAATAATTCAGACCTCGTGCCAATGTAATGTCTACCTCAACCTCGTGCTCGAGCAATGTTGCTTGTCCGAAAGCTGAGATGTAAGAAAATACTTCTTCGAGTTCAGCAATGCCTGCAAGTCCGACAGCCGACGATGCAAGAACAGACCGAAGGGATGTCAATTTTTGAACGTTTGTGCCGTCTAACAGAATAATAGGTTTCAATACATTGAGATCATCTTCTGTGAAACCGCGCTCCAGCAATTCTTTGTTTACCCCCTCTAAGCCGATTTTATCGAGCTTGTCTATGGCTACCGTCATATCCACGATAAGTTCAGGTTTTCCGATTACCTCCGCAATACCGGAAAGTATTTTTCGGTTATTGATCTTAATCGTGAAGTCTTTTAATCCTAATGCAGATAACGCCTCGTGGTAAATCAAGATAAATTCTGCCTCATTCAATAACGACGAAGAGCCCACGACATCCACATCACACTGATAAAACTCCCGATATCTCCCGCGCTGCGGACGGTCTGCACGCCAAACAGGCTGTATCTGAAAACGCTTAAAGGGCAGTGTGAGTTCATGTTGATGCATCACAACGTAACGGGCAAACGGCACCGTAAGATCATAGCGCAATGCTTTTTCCGAGATAACTGGAATCAACTTATTAGACGCCTTTTCGGCCAGCACATCTTGGGGAACCTTACTTAAATAGTCGCCCGAATTCAGAATTTTAAAGATCAATTTATCGCCCTCATCGCCATATTTGCCCGTCAATGTGGACAAATTTTCGAAAGACGGGGTTTGGATTTCGTTGTAACCGAATTTTCGAAAAACAGAGCGTAACGTATTGAAAATATGATTGCGTTTTTCCATCTCCAGAGGGGAGAAATCGCGTGTACCTTTAGCAAGTGAAGGTTTGATATTTGCCATACGGCAAAGGTAAGATATCCGAATGAAATGCGAAAGACTAGTTTACCGCGAAAATTCTTCCGTTTCGAATATTTTAAGGTATTCGCAAGCTTTCTCTGCAGCTAATTTCTCGGCGCTCTTCTTGTTAAAATCACGTCCTAAACCACATACTTCACCATCGACCAACACCTCCATGGTGAATAGTTTGGCCGACTCTCCCTGTGGATTTTCTACCTGAAGAAATTGGATTTCTTTGCCAAATTGTTGACACCATTCGATAAGCCTGCTTTTAAAATTGGTTTCTGTAATCTCCAGTGTATGGATATCCACGTGCGGCTTTATGATACGGGTAAGCAAAAATTCCTTCGTAAACCGATACCCCTTATCCATATAAACGGCTCCGATTACCGCTTCAAAAGCATCCCCCAGCAACGAGCCTTGTTTATTTGGGTAGCTGATCATCCGCGCATCGTATTCGATAAACTCGTTAAAACCTAACTTACGGGATAACTGATTTAAATTCGCACGACTGACAATTTTCGACCGGAGTTCCGTTAGAAATCCTTCATCTTTGTAGGGATACAATTTGAATAATAATTCCGCAACGACCGATCCCAATACGGCATCGCCCAAAAACTCCAGTCGTTCATTACTATTCTTCACCCCGTCGCGAATCGTTGTTGCCACCGATTTATGACGAAAAGCCATCTGATAGAGCTTGATATTACCCGGGACGAAACCAAGAATATTCTTCAGTTTACGAACGTAAGCTTTATGGGGAGAGAAATATAAATAATATATCCTTGCGAAAGGCATTCTAGTATGTATAAATAAGGAATAGGTAGTTTCTCATCGAAACCACCTATCATTTGTATCTACATGATCCTCTTTATATGCATTAAGAGTGATACTTCTTCACGATAATGGAAGCGTTATGACCGCCGAAACCAAATGTATTACTTAAGGCCGCGTTCACTACACGCTCCTGTGCAGTATTGAAGGTAAAGTTCAGGTTGTTGTCAATATCCGGATCATCCGTAAAATGATTGATCGTTGGAGGGACAATATCGTTTTTTACGGACAGTATTGACGCAATGGCTTCAATAGCACCTGCAGCTCCTAGCAAATGTCCGGTCATCGATTTAGTTGAACTGATGTTCAGCTTATAGGCATGCTCACCAAATAAATCGATAATCGCCTTTGTCTCACTAATATCTCCCACAGGAGTCGATGTGCCGTGCACATTGATATAATCAATATCGGCATAACCAAAGTTTGCGTCTGCAATAGCCTTACTCATGGCTAATTTCGCACCGAGCCCCTCAGGATGAGATGCGGTGATGTGATGCGCATCGGCGCTCATTCCGCCACCAGCAACTTCTGCATATATCTTCGCTCCGCGTGCTAACGCATGCTCCAAGCTTTCCAATATGATGGCGCCCGAGCCTTCTCCGGAGACAAACCCATCCCGATCTTTATCAAAAGGCCGTGATGCCGTTTTTGGATCATCATTTCTGGTGGACAGCGCATGCATGGCGTTAAAGCCGCCAATACCTGCTTCATTAATAGTAGCTTCTGATCCTCCCGTGATAATGATATCCGCCATTCCCATACGTATATAGTTAAAAGCATCAATCATCGCATTGGTGGATGAAGCACAGGCTGATACTGCAGAAAAATTGGGACCGCGAAGTCCATGGCGCATCGAAATATGGCCTGGTGCAATATCAACTAACATCTTTGGAATGAAAAACGGGTTGAACCGCGGCGTGCCATCCCCTTTAGCAAAGGTCACTACTTCATCCAAAAACGTCTTTAAACCGCCGATACCCGAACCCCAAATCACACCTATCCGATTGGTATCCAGCTTACTAAATTCTAATCCAGCATCCTTTACTGCTTCATCTGTTGAAGCAATGGCATACTGAACAAAAGGATCGACTTTGCGAGCCTCTTTACGATCCATAAAATCATGTGGATCAAATCCCTTCACTTCACAAGCGAATTGGGTCTTAAATTTTGATGCATCGAAATGCGTAATAGGAGCAGCGCCGCTTATACCATTAACCAATCCCTCCCAGTAAGCTGAGACGGTGTTGCCTAGTGGTGTAAGAGCGCCTAACCCTGTTACAACTACTCTTTTAAGCTCCATTAAATATGTTTGGCCTAATAAATTAGTTATTAACGTTCTTTTCCAAGTAAGAGATAGCTTGACCTACTGTACTGATGTTTTCAGCTTGATCATCTGGAATAGCTACGTTAAATTCTTTTTCGAATTCCATGATCAACTCAACTGTATCAAGTGAGTCTGCACCTAAATCATTCGTAAATGAAGCTTCTGGTGTTACTTCGTTTTCGTCTACACCCAACTTCTCAACGATAATTGCTTTTACTCTTGATGCGATATCTGACATGATTTTATAGTTTAATTGTTTAATAAATCTGTGCAAAGAAAAATAAATTTCCCCAATTATCAAACCTTTTTTGACTTGAAGATTTGAAATAAGAACGTTTTTACCCCCTATTTGTTTTAAAAACCGTCATCATTAGGCATATACCCAATATTAATAATTTTTTTTTTATCTACCAAGAAACAAAGATTTTATATACAAAAATAGAAACCTCGCCTATTTTTTCTAATTTCGAAGTTAATTCGGAAACCGTGAGCGTAACAAAAAAACATCTAACCCTCGATCTCGACTTTGACCTGGAATTGGATTTCGTGTTGATCGGCATCAGCTCGCCCTTACGTGATTATCGCCTTTGTCATTTCATATATAAACACACGGGGCTAGCCTTCGTCCGGGGAAAGGAAGACTATATTGATCATAAAGGCTACGTTAAGGAAAAGGAACGGGACGAAATGGATTATCACATCGTTTTTGAACGAAACAGGCAAAAGAAACTTACTAAGCATCTTTTCACCATATACCGATACTGTGAGGCTAACTTTGAATTTGAATTTTATGTGGTAAATAATCGAAGTCTCGAAGGAGGCATCCTTGTACCAGAGCTACCAAATTTCGATTATTTTCTCATCGTTAAACACTACATCGACCAAGACGATCTTCGAGCACTACAGGAGGACATTAAGGCGATTCCGGAAGTTATTTTAATAAAAGAATTAGACCCTACCTCATTGAAATCCAAAGAAAATCTTATATTTTAGTGAAATAACTTAGCAAAGTGTAAATTTTACACATTAGTAAACCTAACTTAAAAACAGATTGCTATTTTTGCAGAATAAGTTTTTTCTTAGAAGAGAACATAAACGAACATAATTAAAATACTGTAAATGAACAAGCTTCAAAAAAGGACAAAAATCGTTGCCACACTTGGTCCAGCATCGTCGGACAAGACTATATTGACCAATATGATTGCCAAAGGTGTGGATGTTTGTCGTCTGAACTTCTCACACGGAAGCCAAGATGACCATTTAAAAGTGATCAAAACCATTCAAGAAATCAATACTGAGCATCCGTTCAATGTCGGCATCCTCGCAGACTTGCAAGGCCCAAAAATACGCATTGGCAAAATGAAAGAGGGCGGAGCGGTGCTTATTAACGGGTCTCAAGTTGAAATCACAACCGAAGAGCTGATCGGTGATGAAAATCGTATTTACATTACGTATGAAAATTTTCCGAACGATGTAAAAGAAGGTGAAATCATTTTGTTAGATGACGGAAAGCTTCAACTCCGCGTATTAAATACCAACTATAAAGATACGGTTAAATGCGAGGTGGTACATGGCGGTGTTTTAACTTCCCGTAAAGGTGTTAACCTTCCAAACACCAAAGTATCTATCCCTTCGCTGACAGAAGAAGATTTAGATAATCTAAATTTTGCCTTGGATAACGGAGCCGATTGGATAGCTATGTCTTTTGTTCGTTCTGCCGATGACATTAAACAATGTAAAGAAATCATCAAAGCAAAAGGTAGCCACGCGTTAGTTATTGCGAAAGTAGAAAAACCAGAAGCTATAGACAATATCGATGCGATCATCGAAGCTACGGACGCTGTGATGGTGGCGCGTGGCGACTTGGGTGTCGAAATGCCTATGGAAGAAGTACCAGGCTTACAAAAGATGATCGTACAAAAATGCCGTAACTTGTCAAAGCCAGTCATTATTGCTACGCAGATGCTGGAAAGCATGATCACGACACCTCGCCCTACACGTGCCGAGGTAAACGATGTTGCAAACTCTGTTTTGGATGGTGCAGATGCGGTAATGCTAAGTGGAGAAACTTCTGTGGGCGAGTTTCCCGAGATCGTCATCGAAACTATGGCAAAAATCATCACACACGTGGAACATACTTCATATCCCTACTACAGTAGTAAACAAGGGGTACATGAGGCCGTAACACGAATTCCGGATGCCATCTGTGGCTCATCCATTCACTTAGCTGCTCACACCGAAGCGTCAGCCATCGCTGTCATGACGTCTTCAGGATATACCGCTTTCGAAATTTCTAGCTACCGCCCGAATGCAGATATATATGTCTTCACGGGTAATAAAAAATTATTAAACTTACTCAGTTTAGTATGGGGTGTCCGTGTATTTATCTATGAAAAATTTGAAAGCACTGATGGAACTATCCAAGATGTAAACAGATTGTTAAAAGAAAACAACCTGGTTGCACCTGGACAAATCGTTATTAACACATCGTCCACGCCACTGCACGAAAAAGGTAGGACGAACACCATCCGTGTGTCAGAAGTTAAATAAAAACGTATTGGAGCAAATCGATATGGAGCTGTTCATTGCGAACGGCTCCTTTTGTTTTGCTCCAATCTCAGCAATCTCGTCCACTCATCAACCCTTCTTCTCCAAAAGATTTTGATTTGTTTGAGAACACACCTGCCGTCCATCGTCAGCACATTTGTATCAAAGCTATTACACGCAACTATTTAACATTAATTTACTCTATTTCTTTTTTTCTTTGGACATCTAACTGCGATTATGAAGAGAATTATCCTGCTTGTTTTATTGGTTGTTGTACAGTATGCTGGTGCGCAGAGCATCCGGGGGATAGTGGTAGATCAAGCAGACGACAAGGCCCTTGAAAACGCTTCCATTGTCTTATTGGACAGTGATTCCATTATGCGGTACTTCACCCGGGCAACAGAAACGGGTACTTTTCAGTTTAACAACGTGAAAAACGGGGAATACTTACTGTTAACAACCTACCCAAAATTTGAAATTTACAGTCAACGGATTTCCGTACACAACAAAAAAATCGATCTGGAAGCGATAAAGATCCGCTCCCAGTCTAACTTGCTGGAGGAAGTCGTAATCAACCAAAAAATACCAATTAAGATAAAGGGCGATACGATAGAGTACGACGCCGGAAGCTTTGAGACCGAAAAAAATGCCAAACTGGAAGATCTATTACGACGCCTGCCAGGCCTTACTGTTTCGGCTTCGGGAGAAATAACTGCCCAAGGGAAAACGGTTTCAAAAGTACTAATCGATGGCGAAGAATTTTTCGGCTATGATCCCAAAATCGCGATCCGGAATGTCCGCGCCGACGCCGTGGACAAAGTACAGGTTTACGAACGAAAATCAGAAGAAGCGGAACTCACCGGCATCGATGACGGCGTACGCCTGCAGACTGTAAACGTGGTGTTAAAGGAAGAAGCCAGAAAAGGTGTTTTTGGCAATGCCAATGCGAGTATAGGTACACAGGGGCTTTTTGATGCCAACCTGTTTACTGCAAAGTTCAATCAAACCGAACGAGTTGGTGTGACCGGCAACTGGAATAATATGGGAAATAGTGGCGACGCCAGCCGTATCCGCATGAATAACCAGATTATTGGAAACCCGATATATAAAAGTGCAGGTATCAATTACGAGAATAATTTTTTAAAGAAAAAACTGCATCTCACCTCGAGCTATAATTTTAATAATAATGGGCAAGCCAATGAATCGACACGTTTTAGTAAACGTGTTTTGGATGGAACACGAACGCAGGAGACCGCATCAGCATCCAACTCAAGCTCTGACAACAGAAATCATGTGCTACGTTCGCAAATACGATATCGTCTAGATTCTTTGAGTAATCTAAATATTCAGCTCAATGGCAGCAAGGGTCGAGGAGAATCTGTCAACAATGCTTCCAACAGCACGACCAATAACGATTTAATCAAAGCGAACGAATTCGAACAAAAGAATAGCAGCCAAACTGATAACGAAAACTTAGACTTACGTATGGACTACCGACGCAGGCTTAATAAAAACGGACGTAGTGTCAATATTCACCTAAACACGCAGTTAAATAACGCTGAAGGCACCAATCTAGTCGACGAAACAACGAACTTATACGACAGCACGGGTACACTCGAACGCACGAAGATCGTCGACCAAACGCGTATGACTGAAAATAAAAACAACCGTTTAGGTGCATCCGTTAATATCAGTGAACCAATTACGAAAAACCTAAATGTAGCCTTGGGATACTCGTTTAGTACATCTAAGAACCATGGGCTCGTCAATGCATTTAACAACGATCCGCAGAGCGGCACATCTACGATAGATACCCTGTACTCGAAAAACCAAGAAGACGCTACGCAGAACAACGGAGTGGATGTCAATTTAAATTACCACTCGGACAAACTCAACATAAATATTTCCAACCGGATGACCTACCGGAACCAAAAGCTGACAGACAGTTATCGGGATATCGACCTGGCAAGAAACTTCTGGCAAAACAATCTAAACGCAAATATATCCTACCGGATCAGCAATAGCAAAAGCGTAAACCTAGGCTATCAGAATAATACAAACGTCCCTAGCTTTTCGCAGTTGCAACCTCTTCAGCCGCCGACGAATGAGCTCTATAGACAACTCGGAAACCCGGATCTAAAAAGAGAAGTGAACAATACTTTAAATATCAACTTTAGTAAGTTTAGTTTGCTCAAAGCATCTTCTTTCAACGTAAATGCGTCAACAAGCTTCACAAACAATGCTATTGTGAATAACTCAATAACGGATAGCGTCGGAAGAACAACAGCGACATTTGTCAATATTCAGGACCATGTCAATTGGAATGGACGCGTCAATGTGAATTATGGAAAGCCAATTTTTAATGGACTCGTTCAATTTGGACCATTCGCAATGGTTTATTTTTCCAACAATTATGAGTACATCAACGGCGAACTCAACAACAGTAAGAATGCCAATGCAAATCTAGGTATCAATGCCAACAAACAAAATTCGAAGATTATCGACTTCAACGTGAACTTAGGCATCGGACTCAATAACGAAGCGAACACGATACAAACACAACTTAATAATACAGCGTTTCGATCTTCCATGAATGCAGAATTAAAGTATTTCCTTCCATACAAGTTCAGTTTCACACAGATTATCTTCTATAGTTATACGGGAAAAACAAAGGTATTTCCAGAGCCCATTCAACAATTTTATATGAACCTGGAACTGACAAGAAAACTCTTAAAAAGCGAATCGCTCCTACTTAGCATCAAGGCCTTCGATGTATTCAACAGCTTCAACAACACGAACCGTTCCTTCGGAAATAACAATTTCTCTGAAACCCAGCAAGAGATGTTGTCTCAATACCTTATGGTTGGTCTAAAATGGGATTTCAATAAAAATTTAGGAAAAAAGAATGACTAGATCCATTTATATTATACTCCTTTTTTTCGCAGGAATACTTAGCGGCGATCTCCATGCACAGCACGCGTATTTTCCAAAAAAAGGTATTATTAAGTTTGAAAAAGAGATATACTTACGAGCGCGCATTCGCGAAATGAGTAATCGGCAAGGCAACCAAAACCGTGGAATGATGATGCGTTTCGGAGGGAATATCGATGATATACCCGAGAAAAACTCAAGCATGTTCAGTTTACAGTTTGATGAGGACGAAACGTTGATGATGCCAGTGGAAAGCGAGGCCGAAACAACACGCACTCCGCGCACAGGGACCGAATCCGGTAATCGCAGCAGCCGCGGCCGGCGCGGAAACAATAATAATAGGCCTCCGGGGGGTGGGGGGCGCGGCATGGGCCGTAACCAACATAAAGTATATTTCCAAGATCTACGGACTGGCAAAAACGAGATCGAGTTGGAACTGGACGAAAAATACCTCCTTCAAGACTCCCTTCAGCAAATTACCTGGCGTTTTACAGACGAGTATAGAAATATCGCAGGGTATGAGTGTCGGCGTGTTAATGGTGCGACCGAAGATTCATTATACCTCGTTGCCTTTTATACCGATCAAATTCCAATATCGGGCGGGCCTGCTTTAGTACAAGGTCTTCCAGGAATGATCCTAGGTTTGGCCATTCCTGAGATGCATATTAATTATTGGGCCAGAGAAGTAGACTTCACCGTAGACAACGTCCCGAAACAGTGGCGGGACAAAAAAAGTACGAGCATGTCGATGAATGATTTCTTCAACACGCTGGGGAACAATCGCATTTTTGGCGGCGGAGCCAACAGCAAACAGACACGAAGAAATCTGTTTGAGAACCTGATTTATTAATGTGTTATAGAACCAGTGAAAAGATATATCTATACGGCTATAATGTTCTCCCGAATAGTTTTGGAAAGCGACGCGAAAACCAGATCGTAACTATGGTCAATGAGTTCGTTTATGTCATCGTCCGGAAGTTCTCGGTTACAATATACCGTATTCCAGTGCTTTTTATTCATATGATAGCCCGGAATTACGGAATGAGGATAATTAGAACGAAGTTCTAACGCTCTATCGGGATCGCATTTCACATTAAACCGCAAGGCGTCGACTTGATCTAAACCGACTAGTAGGTAAACCTTTCCTCCAATTTTGAATACTAACGTATCTGGCCCAAAAGGCAGTTCTTCTGTGGTTCCGGCTTTGGAGAGGCAATATTCACGTAAATTTTCGATGTGCATGGTTAGCTGAGTTCGGCAAGAAGCTCTTGTTGCAGCTCCTGCCCCTTGTCTTCATTGTACCATTTCTGCAGCACCTCTTTGATCTCCTCAAAAGGGGCATTGTCTGCTTTCATTTGAATAAAAATAGTCTGCAAGGCTTTCGGCCTCGGCCCCCAAATCACTTTGTCATGACCAACATCATTTCTAATAATAAGCTTAGGGATTGATTTACCCCCGCTCGTTAAGTAATCTTCGATCAAGAAAGGTTCCGAATCCCGAAGGTGAATTTCAAAATCAATATTCGGGTTATTTTTGACGATTTGATAAAGCTGTGCCACCGAATGGGCCGCGTCACCACACCAAGGCTCAGTAATCACGATCCAATGTTGATGTTCAGTTATCGATGAAATTAGGTTTTTAATCGCTTCATTTGGTTCAAATCGCTTTAGCCAGCGGTTCATCCTAGACCAGTTCAGTTTTGTGTAATTGAAATATTCGGCATCCCCGTAGGGGTCGAAATCTTGCGGAGAGGCCAATACCTGTTCAAAATAATCTAAATATTCCTGGAAGGTCATATCTTGTCGTGTGTTATTCAGACGAATTTAGCAATTTATTTTTGGTAAAAAAATCGCACACCATAGAACGCACTTCTTCCATGTCTGGGGATAACCATCCTAAATCGCATTTTTTGTAGCGTTGCCGTAAACAATCCTTTATAGTTTCCCATGGATTCCACGACGACGCCCTAATAAAATGACAGTTTGGCAGAGCAGTTGACATTAAAAAAGACATTATTTACGTTTTTATGACGATTTTAACGTTGGCATAGCTGTTGATAGAACAGGTACATAACAAAATAGTAACTCGTAAATATTAATAAACAAGATATGTCAAAAATTATTGGAATCGACTTAGGAACTACGAACTCCTGTGTTGCCGTGATGGAAGGTAACGAGCCCGTAGTCATTGCAAACAATGAAGGTAAACGTACTACTCCTTCGATTGTAGCTTTCGTAGATGGTGGTGAGCGCAAAGTGGGTGATCCGGCCAAACGTCAAGCAATTACCAATCCTCATAAAACGGTATACTCTATCAAACGTTTTATGGGTTTATCCTACGATGAATCGGTTAAAGAAGCTCAACAAGTACCCTATAAAGTAATAAAAGGAGACAATAATACACCTCGTGTAGAAATCGACGATCGCAAATATACTCCGCAAGAAATTTCAGCTATGATTCTTCAAAAAATGAAAAAAACAGCTGAAGACTTTTTGGGACAAGAGGTAACAGAAGCGGTTATTACGGTTCCTGCTTATTTCAATGACGCACAACGTCAAGCCACAAAAGAAGCCGGAGAAATCGCAGGTTTAAATGTAAAACGTATCATCAACGAACCTACAGCGGCAGCGTTAGCTTATGGGCTTGACAAAGCACATAAGGATATGAAAATCGTTGTGTTTGACTGTGGTGGTGGTACGCACGACGTTTCCGTATTAGAGCTGGGAGATGGGGTATTCGAAGTTAAATCTACCGATGGTGACACGCATTTGGGTGGTGACGACTTTGACAATGTTATAATCAACTGGTTGGCCGAAGAATTTGCCTCTGAAAATAGTGGTTTCGATTTGAAAAAGGATGCTATGGCTTTGCAACGCTTGAAAGAAGCTGCTGAAAAGGCCAAAATCGAATTATCGAGCACAACGTCGACAGAAATCAATTTGCCGTATATCACCGCAGATGCAACTGGACCGAAACACTTGGTACGCACATTGTCTCGTGCAAAATTTGAATCTTTAGCAGCTGATCTGATCCAACGTACGATCGAACCATGTAGATCGGCATTAAAGAACGCAGGATATTCTACAGCAGACATCGACGAAATCATCTTAGTAGGTGGTTCTACACGTATCCCTGCCATTGTAGATGCTGTTAAAGCTTTCTTCGGAAAAGAACCTTCCAAAGGGGTTAATCCAGATGAGGTCGTTGCTCTTGGCGCAGCTATTCAAGGTGGCGTATTGACCGGTGAAGTGAAAGATGTGTTATTACTAGATGTTACACCGCTTTCTTTAGGTATTGAAACCATGGGCGGTGTGATGACGAAATTAATTGAATCAAATACGACCATTCCAACAAAGAAATCTGAAGTATTTTCTACGGCATCAGACAATCAACCGTCAGTAGAAATTCATATCCTGCAAGGCGAGCGTCCGATGGCATCTCAAAACCGTACGATCGGAAGGTTCCACTTGGATGGTATTCCAGCAGCACCACGCGGTGTTCCTCAAATCGAAGTAACGTTCGATATTGATGCCAATGGAATCATAAAAGTATCTGCCAAAGACAAAGCTACAGGTAAAGAACAAAACATCCGCATCGAAGCTTCATCTGGCCTATCGGACGATGAGATTCAAAAAATGAAGCAAGAAGCAGAGGCCAATGCAGAAGCAGACAAGAAGGTAAAAGAAGAAGCTGACAAAATCAATGCAGCTGATGCGTTGGTTTTCTCTACCGAAAAACAGCTCAAAGAGTACGGCGATAAAATCTCTGCGGAGAAAAAAGCTCCAATCGAAGCTGGTTTGGAGAAATTGAAAGCAGCATATGCCGCCAAAAATTTCGAAGAAATTGATGCGGCATCTGCCGAACTTCAAAATGCCTGGAACGCGGCTTCAGAAGAAATGTATGCAGCATCTCAACAAGGTGGAGCACAACAACCTCAGGGTGATGCTGGGCAAGCGCAAGGTGGTAAACAAGGTGGTGACGATGTACAAGATGTAGAATTTGAAGAAGTGAAATAATTTATATTCACCCCTAAATAAACAAACGGCCGATGAGTATTTCATCGGCCGTTTGTTTTTTGTTTAATGATGGGGATATTTTATGCTTCACACGCTAATTATCCAAACACTGGACTGGTGTCAATCAAAATTTTCAACGATACCAATATGGAATCGGAAGAAAAACACTGCAAATCCGTCCGGATGTTCACATATCCTTTTTCCACTTCACAAGTCAGCAAACACCGCACTTCAGACCAAAACGGCCCTTCCGCCCCACGAATACTAGATAAAACGCTCCAAAGCAACATAACCACCATTAGGACACGGACAGACTTGATAAAAACTCGAAGAAAAATCATACGTTACATTCTAAACGGTTTACACCTTCAAAAGTAAATGAATAACCAATACCTTTCTACTAAAATATTTGTTACAAAAAAACACCGCAACCTTTTAAGCGAGAAGAGGGTTGACTTCCGCCAACCCTCTTCTAACTAAGCATATACGTTTAAAATAATTTTTCTGGATAAATACCGTCTACAACTAAGTTCGAGATAGACTCCTGCACAATAGGCTTATCTTCTTTGTAAGTTACTCCAAACCATTTGGATGATGTGGGAATAACCCGAAAATCTGCCATATCATTTTTCACCATATAATCTGGGACAGACGGAATAAAAAACTCTGATTTTGGGTTGTCTCCGTTTGCTTCTACAAAAGGACCGAACATATCTTCCGCAACTTCAAAAATACGCGGTGTAAATCCCCAAAAATTCATAGAAACACGTGTTTCCGCATCTAAGTCATGCTGCACACCATCTTCTTCATAAACAATTCTCTTCTTTCCTTGCTCGTCCGTTACGTAATAGATGTTGGTACGTTCTGTAACCGATATCATATGACCATTTTGATCCACTTCACACACGCCGCGGGATACATAGCCATAATCAGACATGGTATTACCAACCTGAAAGCCCATTAACGCCATTGTATCGTCGGCCACGTCTGTCGTCAGAAACTTTGCCATTTGTGCGAAGGAGTCGGCACCATAAAAATCATCCGCATTAATTACGCAGAACGGTTCATTCACTTTATCTTTTGCGCTCATAACCGCATGGGCTGTGCCCCAAGGTTTCGCGCGTTCAATAACTTTGTCAATACCAAATTTCGTCAAGTCGTAACTTTGGAAAGCATAATCTACCTCAATTTTTCCCCGAAGTTTTTCATCAAAAACTTCGCGCATTTTATCTAGAAATTCTTCACGAATGATAAATACAACTTTTCCAAAACCAGCCCGTATAGCGTCAAAGATGGAATAATCAATAATGGTTTCGCCGTGAGGCCCAAAGGCATCAATCTGTTTTAATGATCCATATCGACTGGCCATACCCGCGGCAAGAATTAACAATGTTGGTTTATTCATTATTTATTATCTAGTGTTAGTAACAATTACACATGTAAGCTGGGCAAAGATAAAAATATTATTCTATTTCTTTTTGAAGATCGCATTGAGGATTCCTGTAGCAATCTTACCAAGTAATTTTGCTCCTTCGCGCGCCAACGTTCGGGATGCTTGTGTTTGTGCCGCTTCCAAAGGTGTCTGTCTCGTACTCCGACGTGAATTGCCTTTTGCCGCCTTTTCGGCTTCCTTTCGGGCTTGCTCTTGCGCCTGTTCAGCATCAAACGCAGCTGTTCGCTCCTCAATAATTTCTGCCGCGCTGCGACGTTCTACACGCTCTTGGTACTTTTCGAAAAATTCAGATTCTTCTACGATTTTTGCGAATGTTTCAGCAGCACATGGGCCCATAATTGCCCGTGCAGGCACCAAATGTGTCGCTACTACTTCCGTCGGGATCCCCTTTTCATTCAAGACGGTAATCAACGCTTGACCTGTCCCTAAAGAGGTTAATGCTTTATCGATTTCATAAAACACCGAATGTGGATACGTCTTCACCGTTTTACGAAGATTTTCAGCGTCGTTCGGAGTAAATGCACGTAAAGCATGTTGAATACGGTTACCCAACTGCCCTAATACCGATTCTGGAATATCGGTTGCCGCTTGCGTACAAAAAAATACCCCCACGCCTTTGGACCGGATCAATCGCACGATTTGTTCAACCTGCGATAAAAAAGCTTTTGTTGCTCCATTGAACAACAGATGGGCTTCATCAAAGAAAAAGACTAACTTTGGCTTATCCAAATCTCCCGCTTCGGGCAGTTTCTTGAAAAGTTGCGCCAGCAAACTCAACAAGAAGGTAGAATACAATAATGGTTGATCTTGAATATCCGAAATCGTAAGAAGTGAGATAACGCCACGGCCGTCAACCTTATTAAAGAGGTCTTGAATCTCAAATTCCTTCTCGCCAAAAATATGAGAAATACCTTGTTGTTCAACTGCCACTATTTTTCGCAAGATTGTTCCGGCGGTAGCCGAGCTGATTTTTCCATAGTCCTCTTTTATCTCAGCAGCCCCCGGCCCATCGGTGAGATAAGATAATAACTTTTTTAAATCTCCTAGATCTACAACAGGAAACTGTTGATCCTCTGCATATTTAAAAATGGCTGCCAAGACACCTGTCTGTGTATCGTTCAAATCTAAGATCCGAGACAACAGAACGGGACCAAAATCTTCCACCGTAATCCGCATGGGTGCTCCAAGTTTACCGCTCAAAGAGAACAACTCGATCGGAAAAGCGGCCGGCTCAAAAGGACTTCCCACTAAATTGCCTCGCTCGATCAACGCCTCATTTGTTTTCCCTGGCTCCGCCAGTCCCGATAGATCCCCTTTTACATCCAACATAAAAACAGGAACCCCAGCATCGGAAAGTTGTTCTGCAATTAACTGCAAAGTACGCGTCTTTCCCGTACCTGTAGCCCCGGCGATCAAACCATGACGGTTCATCATCTTTAAAGCTAAATTTACCTTGGCGTCGGTGACGATTTCGCCATCCAATATCCCTGATCCTAGCTGTATAAAAGCGCCTTTAGGGCTATAAGATGCACTGATCTTATCAATAAATTCTTGTTTGCGCGAATCCATATTCAACAAGTTAGTTATTTTAAAACAATAATGACATAGAATTGTAACAATTTCAATTAAAAATAGAAAGATATGGATATTTAATAAAAAAATAACATTTCTTAGTGCCAAACGTTATATTATCAAAAGGAAAAATTGTATTTTTACAGTCTACAAAATTAAATAAACGTGTTAAACAAGATTACACAACTCGTAGCCGCCAAAATATGTTTCGCGATTTTCGTGATCAAGATGTTGATCTCGGCTACTCCTATGTTTGTGGATGTCTTGGATAAAGGAACAATTTTACAGATTGTCTTGCAACTGGAAATTGAAAACACGGCGAAAGGAAATAATCCTTCGGAAGATCTGCACGAAACCGGTTCGAAATTTTTCAGCAGCTTGAGTTCAGACTATCTTTCTTTTTGTCCAATCGTAGAAAACCTAGGTAAAGCTCGGCATTATCTCAAAAACGAACGGCTCATTGAAGCTTTTCATCCGTCTGTTCCCACACCGCCTCCTAACTGTTAATTTTCCAATTCCTTCATCGTAAATAAAGCTGTAAATAGCTTTTATGGGGAATTTTATGCACTTATTGGAATTAAATCAAACAGAATTAGTTTAAAATTTTATGTTAGGAACTCGTACGTCCGCTTTTCTAAAACTTTCGAAAAGGGACTTAAAATATGACTTCCCAGCGAGTGTTGTTGTGTTTCTCGTAGCACTACCACTATGCTTGGGTATTGCGATGGCCTCAGGAGCGCCATTGTTCGCAGGAATTGTCACAGGCGTCGTTGGAGGGCTCGTTGTTGCCTCTATTAGTAAATCACCTCTGAGTGTAAGTGGTCCGGCTGCAGGATTAACCGTGATCGTTTTAGGCGCCATTGAAAAACTAGGAGCTTATGAAACCTTCCTGTTAGCCGTTGTTATTGCTGGTATTGTTCAGTTTATTTTAGGGATTATCAAAGCCGGGATGATTGGCAACTATTTCCCCTCCGCAGTCATCTTAGGAATGCTGGCGGCCATCGGGATCACCATCATATTGAAACAAATCCCATTAGCATTCGGCATGACCGAAGCTCATGCCTTTGAGATAGATAATGGAGGTGGAATCGCCTCGTTTAGCGATACGATTTTGGCAAGCGTTAATTGGGGAGCAACGATTATTTGCTTGATCTCGTTAGCCATACTGATTTATTGGCCCAAAATTAAAGGCGCAAATAAAATTCCTGCACCGTTGATGGTTGTTATTCTAGGCATTGTGTTAGCGATGGCCTTCCGAGGTTCCGGCATGGGGCTTTCGGCGGATCATTTCGTGGTTATTCCGATCGTCAGTTCATTCCAAGAGTTTACCGGCTTATTCATTTTCCCTGACTTCTCGCAGATCGTAAACAAAGATGTATGGATTACAGCCATCACCATCGCGATCATTGCGAGTTTAGAAACGCTTTTGAGTATTGAGGCGATAGACAAACTGGACCCATTCAAAAGAAACACGCCGACAAATAGAGAATTGATGGCTCAAGGTATTGGGAATATGACCAGCGGCTTTCTTGGAGGATTGCCACTTACATCAGTTATCGTACGGTCATCGGCAAATGTACAGGCCGGCGGACGTACTAGACAGTCAGCGATGTTACACGGACTTTGGTTGTTGGTTGCATTATTAGCGATTCCAACCGTCATTAATCTCATTCCTTTGGCCAGTCTAGCAGCTATTCTTTTACACACCGGATACAAATTAGCTAAGCCTGCACTTTTCAGAGAAATGTTTCGAAAAGGGTTGGATCAGTTTATCCCGTTTTTCGTAACGATTGCTGCAGTAGTCTTTACTGATTTGTTGATGGGGGTAGGGATTGGTATCTTGGTCGCTATATTTTACATCATTCGCGCCAATATGCAGAATGCGTTTAAAATGGAAATCCGTGAACAAAATGGCGAAAAGACAGTTATTATGACATTAGCTGAAGAAGTTTCATTTTTAAATAAAGTGCCGATCCAACAAAAGCTCTATAGCTTACCAAAGAGTGTAGAGGCTATCCGTATTGATGGCAAACAGAGTAAATTTATCGATAAGGATGTTATTGAAGTACTGAAAGATTTTGAAATGAACGCTGTTAGCAAAGGAATTGATATAGAGCTTGAAGCGATTACGTATAAAAAATAATTGAAAACAACTAAATAATAAATTAACTTGGTTGGATTTTATCCAGTCATATCATAAAAAGAAAAACATGGGAAATAAAGAATTAGAATTAGGGTTTCAGAAAATTTTAGACGGCAACAAAGGTTGGGTAGACTTTGTAAAAGAAGACAAAACCGGTCGTTTTGAACAATTGGCGAAAGGACAAAACCCAGAAATTCTATGGATCGGTTGTGCAGACAGCCGTGTTCCGGCAAATGAAATTACAGGAACGAAACCAGGGGAAGTATTTGTACACCGTAATATTGCGAACATGTGTGTGCATTCGGACATGAGTATGCTCTCCGTTTTAGACTATGCTGTTAATGTGCTCAAAGTAAAACATATCGTTGTCGCCGGTCACTACGGCTGCGGTGGTGTGGCGGCGTCTTTAAGCCGTAAACAATTTGGTATCATCGACAACTGGTTATGCCATATTAAAGACGTATATCGTTTGCATGCCGACGAAATCGATGCTATCGATGATAATGAAAAAAAGACCGACAGGCTAGTCGAACTAAATGTAAAGGAGCAAGTATTCAATTTATGCACCACATCAATCGTCCAAAATGCTTGGAAAAACGGTCAAGATTTAGCCGTCCACGGCATGGTGATCAATATCGGAACAGGGGAGTTGATCAATTTGGATAATACCTTTACTAGCAATGATGCCTTAGGAAAAGTATTTGCATTTCAATAACCTTTATTTACTCCAAAAAGCAAATGGCTTCTAATATATAGAAGCCATTTGCTTTTAGAAACCTTTTCTTCGTCAATTATGGTCCACCGGCTACCGTATGAATTGACCTTGCTGATTCACCGCTTTTACGAATGCAGCTGCGTAACGATCCAAGATAACCGCAAACTCATAACGCTTTACCACCCCTTCTGGATCAAAACTTCCTTCAAATTTTAGTTTAGTTTTCCAATCCTTCACAATCTGTTTTTCTACCTCATCACCGCGTAATCCGACAAACTTGATCAAGGAAATAAAATCTTTCCACCTGAAATCCTCCCCTTTATGATCCAAAAACCATAACTGGCTTCTGGCATAAAGCTGATCAAATATGGGCTGAACATCCCTATAAGACACAGGTAAATCTTTACCTAGTTTATAAACCGCTTCGCTCCTATTCGGTGCCGGCAACATGCCCGTAACACCAAATTTCTGAACAACTTCAAAATGAGCATCACTGATGTCGATATCTTGATAAGGGAGCAATCTTGCTCCATAGCTCAGCAATTCCATCTGCAACTTCCGGACATCGACCTTATCAGCCGACGTTTTAAAGAATGCTAAATAGGCTGCCGTAGCGCCCAATGCCTGGCCTATTGCGCCCCGAAATGGAGCTGTCTCCACAACTCCAATCCCTTGCATCTGATGGATAGCTGTTAAGCTAAAAAATCCGTCCTGCTCTCCAGCAAGCAGATTGTCTAACAACACGGCATATAATTTACCCTCGATCTCCCCGGAGGCGACAACCGTACGCACTTGAGCCAAGGTAAGGTCATGCAACAAAGGGAGCGATCTGCTTTCGGCTTGATGTGTCTCCGCAGCGATCAATTCCAGCAACGATTGCGGAACCGACGCGTCAAGGATCGTTCGCACCTCATACTTTTGTTTGTTAGAGAGTGTTATTTGCCAGTCTCTCTTATGCTTTTTAAGTCCTATAATACGTTGATCTTTAATCACTGTGAGCTCCGGCTGTTTGCTCACTGTTTTTTCAAGTGCGTTTTGAAAGAGCCGCGGATTCATATCGCGTTTTACAACTACAGCCAAGGAATCACTTCGGGTTTTGGATAACGCCATATCCATAAGTATGCCCAACCAAATCCCCCCATCGGTATGGGATATCCCCTCCAATTGTCTAGCCTTTTCAGAAAATTCAGGCACCCACATCGCCGTATCGGTAACCCATATCGTAGGTACACTCGATTTGGCACTCTGTATGGCCGCTGCAAATGCCAACACTCCGGATCCATAAATAAGTACCTGAGGTTTTTTCGATTTCTGTGCCCAACTAGGCTGCGCAATCAACGCTAAAAGAATTAAAACCGAATAGAAGATGTGTTTCATTGTTGGTTATGACTGTCTGATCCGCCTAAAATACACATTTCGATCGAGCAAGCCACTTTAAGAAATGTTAAACTTGAATGAGGTTATACGAACTTTAATTTACGGTTCCCGCATACGATATCGCACATAAATAGTTAACTTTGTTGTATGTTAGACGAAGAAAAACCACTGAATTTTATCGAGGAAATCATCGAAGAAGATCTCCGCACGGGAAAACACGACGGACGTGTACTGACGCGTTTCCCACCAGAGCCGAATGGTTATCTCCACATTGGGCATGCGAAGTCGATCTGCCTTAACTTCGGATTAGGACAGAAGTACAACGGAGCAACCAACCTCCGTTTCGACGACACGAACCCTGTAACCGAAGACACCGAGTATGTGGAAAGCATCAAACAGGACATACAGTGGTTAGGCTTTCAATGGGCGCAAGAGTTATATACATCCGATTATTTTGAAACGTTGTATAACTACGCTGTAGACCTCATCAAGAAAGGTTTGGCATATGTAGATGACAGTACTGCAGAAGAAATTGCGGCTGCAAAAGGAACACCTACCGAACCTGGCGTTCCGACTCCTTACCGCAACAGATCGGTGGATGAAAACCTACGTTTGTTTCAGGAAATGCGCGAGGGCAAATATAAAGATGGCGAGAAAACTTTGCGGGCGAAAATAGATCTAGCGAGTCCCAATATGCACCTCCGCGACCCGCTTCTTTATCGAATCAAACACGCGCATCATCACCGTACAGGAAATAAGTGGTGCATCTACCCTATGTATGATTTTGCACACGGGCAATCTGATTCTATTGAAAAAATCACGCATTCCATCTGTACGTTGGAATTCATTCCCCACCGACCATTGTATGATTGGTGTATCGAAAAATTAGAGATTTTTCCCTCCAAACAATATGAATTCGCCCGCTTAAATCTTTCGTACACCGTGATGAGCAAACGCAAGCTTTTACAACTTGTACATGAAGGTTTTGTAGAAAGCTGGGATGACCCACGCATGCCGACCATTTCTGGTTTGCGACGCCGAGGTTATACACCAGCGTCGATCCGAAATTTCTGCGACCGCATTGGTGTTCAGAAACGCGAGAACATGATCGATGTGAGCTTACTAGAATTTTGTATACGAGAAGACCTCAACCAAAGCGCTTGGCGCCGTATGGCCGTGCTCGACCCAATTAAATTGGTCCTCACAAACTACCCTGATGGTCAGATTGAAGAATTGATCGGCGAAAACAATCCTGAAGTTGAAGGAGGTGACGGCACGCGAAGGATTCCATTTTCGAAAGAATTATGGATTGAACGCGATGATTTTATGGAAGAACCTCCCAAGAAATTCTTTCGCTTGGGCCCTGGACTTTCCGTACGTCTTAAACATGCATACATTATAACATGTCATGATTTTGTTAAAGATGCCGAAGGTAAGATCACAGAGGTACATTGTACGTATGTGTCAAATTCCAAGTCTGGCGAGGATACATCCGGGTTGAAGGTTAAGGGGACGATTCATTGGGTTTCCGTACCACATGCTAAAGAAGCGGAAGTTCGGTTGTATGATCGATTGTTTAACGACGAAAACCCGGCTGCGGCAGAAGATTTTAAGGAATCCATCAATCCAAATAGTTTACATGTCATCGAGAAAGCTTATATAGAGCCTGACTTAGCTCATGCTACGGCTGTCAAGGGATATCAATTTATACGTCTAGGGTATTTTACTTTGGATGCCAAATCGACTGAGGAAAAGCTTGTTTTCAATAGAACTGTGACCTTAAAGGACTCTTGGGCGAAAGAGGTGAAGAAAAATTGATCGGATGCAGATACTGAAATTTATAAAACAGAAGAGCGCTTTTAAGGCGCTCTTCTGTTTTATGCGTATGTTTATTTCTGAAAAAAGCGATTCCGATAGCGATGATATAAGTGATCGACGGAAGCATATAGGTCCTTTTGGGAAGAGGATAGGATACTCCTATATTGTTCCAGTGCAGCAAAGGCAAATTGCACCGACCGAACATCGACTGCCTCTGGTTTATCTCTTGCCAATGCATCCACATAATCAAAATTATCTGCCAAGAACTGCATATGTCGGTCCACAATTCGATCTGCAGCCTCAATTTCCTTGCTCTTGTACAACGTGTCTACAATGCTACCGTAGTGATACGCTTCTTTTGCATCGTAAGTCCGGGTAGGTAGCAGTTTTGCCGCTTTTATTGCAACCTCTTTTGCTCGCCGTAAATCACCCTGTGCAGATAGCAGCTGTACCGTACGCGCGTACACATCCGGCAGCACGAAATTCTCCATGTAATTCCGTGAGTCAACATCTACAAAACGTTGAGTAGCATAATTCCCCCAGGCAAACGTTCTGGTCGCATGCACATACAATCGATCAACATGGACCAATTCCTGTGGTTTCTCCACTCTTGGCCCATCCATCCGCACTGGCATAAGTTTCTTCACCAACCCTTCTTCAACCAGGTATTTCGAAAGACCCGCCATTTTATCTAGCGGGGTATAATTTGTAAAATAAATAGGTCGCTTCCAATTATTCGCACGAATGATACCGAGCAAAGCCAGTTCTGCACGAGTTACGTAATTTCCTGAATATTCCCAAGTCATTTCGTCGACAATATGGCTTTCCCAGTTTTTAGGAACAACGTTATATTTAAGGACATTCTCCCGATCAACGGACATTTTAATATGTCTAGCCGGGAGATAATTGATCGCACTTCCGTTTTGTGCCTCTAATTGGTTCTTTGGGTTATCCGACAGCATAAACTGCAGGAGCATATCTAAATCCACTTCCTCGGTTATTCCCTGATCCACAAAAGGGAGGTAGTCACGGACGCCCTGTACCAATTTTTCATCAGCAATCGATGTATCAACAGGTGCAGCGCGATTTACCTTGTTCTTTAATTGCTTTACATACCAATGCGACTGCAGGTAGCTGACGTTAACTATGCGCACATCCGTGCGGACCCCCTCCACTTCTTGTAGATACCACAATGGAAACGTATCGTTGTCCGCGTAAGTAAACAAAATAGCGTTCGGTTCGCAAGATTGTAGGTAGTTGTAAGCCACGCTTCGCGCAAAATCCCTATCTGACCGGTCATGATCGTCCCAATTTTCCGAAATCAAAAGTACGGGAGCTCCAAGGAAACATGCCAATCCAGCAAGGCACGTGGCAGCCCGAACAGACAATTTTCGTTGTAATACGTCAATTATCGCAAGAACCCCGAAGCCAATCCAGACGGAGAAAGCATAAAATGATCCCGCATAAGCATAATCACGCTCCCTGGGTTGGAGCGGTGACTGGTTAAGGTAAAGTACGATAGCAACACCGGTAAAAAAGAACAGTATGCCAACAATGGATGCATGCCTCTTATCTCGCCTAATATGCCACAACAAACCTGCTAAACCGACCAATAACGGAAAATAATAATAAACATTCCGACTGGGATGGACAGAATTACCGGACGATTCTTGCCGGCCTCCGAGGCGTTGATTATCTAGTATGGGAATTCCAGAAAGCCAATTACCACTGGTACTTCCTACATATTTTTGCTCATCATTTTGCCGGCCTACAAAATTCCACAGAAAGTAACGTCCATACATATCCCCCAATTGATGGGAAAAGAAAAATCGTAAATTGTCTGAAAAGGTTGGAGATTCACCTGGAGCTAGGCCTAAATACATCCGATAAAAATCTGGATGTTTATCACTGTACACGCGCGGAAACAACATTTCTTTATCGTATGCATATCGTGGGCTACCCGTCATCTTCTCGTAACGATCTTTGCCCTTCTTATACGTGCTTCCGTACACCACATCTACCACTTTGGCATCAAAAGTAGGGCCTTTGATGAGCGGCTCACTAATGTATTGTTCCCGACTAAGGTATCCTAAAAATGAGTACACGTTATCTGGCGCATTGTTGTTAAGCGACGGATCTGCGTGTGCACGGATGACGATCATCGCAAAAGAGGTATACCCGAACAAGACAAAACAAATACCCAAGAGTGCAGTATTCAATACAGGTTTTGATCTTTTCACACTGTAGTATATCCCCCAACCTAACGAAATGACCAACAAAAATGCAAAAATCCATATCCCTGTACCGAAATCAAAACCAAACTGATTGACGAATAGCAGTTCGAATTTCGCCGCTATACGAATCAGATATTGGATGACACCCCAAAGAATAAAGGCAAGGATACCAATTCCAATCGTTAAGGAAGCGACGATTCCCTTTGTCGATATTTTTTGGTATCTGCGGAAATAAACGATCAAGGCCAATGCAGGAATGGTCAATAAGTTCAACAAATGTACACCTATAGACAGCCCCATAATATACATAATTAACAATAGCCATCGATCTGCGTTAGGCTGATCCGCTCGTCTATCCCATTTTAAAATGAGCCAAAATACCGCGGCAGTACATAACGACGACATGGCATATACTTCAGATTCTACAGCTGAATACCAAAATGAATCTGTAAAAGCGTATGCTGCAGCACCTATCGTTCCCGCCAGCATAATCCGCGCAATGTGCCACCCGCCTGTTGCAATATTCGATTTATCGAACACTTTACGGGCCAAGGCAGTAATCGTCCAGAACAAAAACAAGATCGTCATTCCGCTACATACTGCCGATCCAGCGTTCATCCAGTACGCGATACGCGACGTATCTCCCATGGCAAGATTTGAAAACACATTCTGGATCATCAGAAATAGAGGCGCACCCGGTTGGTGAACGATCTGAAGTTTATAAGCAGATGCGATAAACTCCCCCGTATCCCACCAGCTGTTAAACTGATCTGCCGTCACCATATAAACACACGTAGCAATAAGGGCGAGAAGCCAACCGATGAGGTTATTAATCTTTTCGTAATTCATATCGTTTATTCTTGGGTAATTTGGATATTAAATTACAAACAAAATACGGGGATCCGTTCGCATTAACATTATTTAACGGGAGGCCTTTGAACCATGTACATAGCCATGGACTTGCATGAAAAAGCGGATTACGATTTATCGGCGTATCCCGCTTTTATATTTTTTTAAATTCGGACGGTGAATCGCTTATGTTAAGCTAGTCGTTCCACAATCTTCTTTGTCGGACCAGGATTACTCATGGTGTAAAAGTGCAGTACCGGTGCGCCGAACTTAATTAGCTCTTTGCATTGGTTGACCAACCATTCCTCGCCCACCTGCCTCACGTCTGCATTTGTTTTGCAAGCGTCAACAGCATCACTCAATTCCTCTGGAATGTCCAGATGGAAGATTTTAGGCAGGGTGATCAACTGCTTCTTGGTTGTCAGTGGTTTCAACCCCGGAATGATCGGTACATGAATGTCGTTATCCCTGCATTTGGTCACGAATTCCTTGTATTTTTCTACGTTAAAAAACATCTGGGTCACGATAAATTCCGCTCCCATGTCTACCTTTTTCTTTAACCATTTGAAATCGGTGTTAAAATTAGGTGCTTCAAAATGTTTCTCTGGGTATCCGGCAACACCTATACAGAAATTTGTCTTTTCTGAGCTCTCAATATCCTCATGCAAATATTTGCCATGGTTCATGTCAATGACTTGTTCCAGCAAATCAGTCGCATAGGCATGTCCGCCTGGTGTAGGAACGAAATCAGGATCGCCTTTTCTTGCATCCCCACGCAAGACTAATACATTGTCAATGCCTAGAAAATTTAAATCGATCAATGCGTTTTCTGTTTCCTCTTTGGTAAAACCACCGCAAATTAGGTGAGGCACGGCATCCACTTTGTATTTACTCATTATGGCTGCGCATATGGCAACGGTTCCTGGACGTTTTCGATAGGCAACACGTTCCAGCAAGCCACTATCATGTTGTTTATACAAATAGTCTTCCCGATGGTATGTTACGTCGATAAATGGAGGTTTGAACTCCATCAATTCGTCCATGGTTTTAAAAATACTTTGGATCCCCTGACCCTTTGCAGGCGGTAGCAACTCGAATGAAAACAAGGTTTTTCCCTTGGCGTTCTTAATATGATCTACAATTTTCATTTTTTTCTATTTAGGCTCAGAGAAAACGCACGGGGAATTGTGATTCTTCAGCTTATCTTTCTCAACCACCTTGTCGAGTAGAATGTAGCACCTTGACCATGGTCAGGTTGCTAAGGCTTCAGCGGGTCTATTCCCTCTGCCTTTCTCTATAAGCGGAGGCTAATATCGTTATTCTAATCAAGAAGTAAAAATTAAAAATCGTTTTTTGCAACCTTTAACATGGGGTAAATCGCTAATAAACAGCGGAAAATTGGAGACTTATTCTTTGTAAAGATCAATGAGACCATCCGGCAGTTCCACTTCGATGATTTCTTCCTCAGGATCTATATCCAATATCAGCTCTTCATTCAACGGAAATAACAGTTCCTTTCCATGAAAGTCCACCCTAGCTATAAATTGTTGAGGAAGTTCTTGCACGTCAATGATCTCACCAATTTCGCCTTCGTGTTCGTCAATTACCCTAAAACCGATTAAATCAGAATAACGGAAGTCGTCCGGATCACGCTCTGGCATCTTGTCCGTGGGCAAATAGGCCTTTTTTTTCACCAATCCCTGTGCTTTATCGATATGATCAACATCCGCTAGCTGGAGATAAGCCGTACTATTCTTCTGCAGTTTAATAGAATCCACGAAATAAGGCACCAACTTCTTGTTTATTTCCAGAAAAAGCACATCAAAATCGAGTTCATCGTAATCAGTGAACTCGAAAAAAAGTTGCAATTCCCCCTTCAATCCTCGGGTTTTCGTGATATAGCCTATATAAAAAGCGTCGTTCAGATTCATCCTGCAAAGTAAGAAGTAAAAAATGACAATTCAAAAAAGGCAGAGCAATGATAAGATCATGTTGTCCGCTCATCGCCCGATCAATTCGCCCAATTAAAAAAGCCGAACCTAATCGGTACGGCTTTCTTGAATCTGTATGAATAATACTTATCCTTCAGTTTCTTCTGACGCTGGAGCTTCAGTTTCTGCTTCTTCAGCAGCAGGAGCCTCCTCAACAGCAGGCGTGTTTTTAGCAACGATAGCAGCAGCTTTGTCCGCTTTTTTCTTTGCTTCTGCAGCAAGAGCAGCTTTCTTAACCTCTTCCTTCGACTGTGCTAAGCCTGATTTCTTACCTTCAATTTTTGCATCTTTACCTTCTGACCATTGTGCAAAAAGTTCTTCTGCTTTAGCTTCATCAAATGCACCTTTTTTCACACCACCTTGTAAGTGTTTTTTGTACAGTACACCTTTGTAAGAAAGGATAGCACGTGCTGTATCTGTAGGCTGTGCACCTTTATTCACCCAATCTAATGCTTTTTCAAAATCCAAAACGATTGTCGCTGGATTTGTGTTTGGATTGTAAGAACCGATACGCTCGATGAATTTACCATCACGTGGAGCACGTGAATCTGCTACTACTACGTGGTAGAAAGGCTTTCCTTTTTTACCATGTCTTTGCAATCTGATTTTAGTTGCCATGTTTTTTTTGTTTATGTATTCAACATATCCCCCGTGCCTCATGCAAGAGGGGACGCAAAGATAGCAATTTAAATCTGAAAAATAAAAACAAAAAAGAAGCTAGGTCTGTCTACCTCTGCGAGTTGCAGGCCTTCGTAGACAAACGCTCATCATTACTTACTTTATTTTTCCCCTTTTTATCGCTATTTTCAAACCATGAACGCAGTTGCTCCACTAAAAATACTAAAGGCTTCCGCTGGTTCGGGAAAAACCTTTAGCCTTACTCTCCACTATCTCACGCTGCTGCTCTCCAATGAAAACAGCTACCGGGAGATTTTAGCGGTCACCTTTACGAACAAAGCGACAGCCGAAATGAAGGAACGTATCTTGAGCGTTTTAAACGGCCTTGCCACAGGCAGTCCATCAGGGAAAATTGAAGACTTTCGGAAACTTTTACGGCAGCAATCTCCAAACTGGACGGATCAACTTATCCAAGAAAAAGCGTACCGCGTTTATCGAAAAATTCTTCACGATTATGGACATTTTACCATAAGTACCATCGACGGCTTTTCCCAGAAAGTTATACGTAGCTTCACCTACGAGCTTAATTTGGACGCTGCGTACAAAATCGAGATGAATACCGCGAAGGTTAAACAAGAGTTAGCTATAATGTTAACTCAACTGCTAGACGACAGACCAGACTTATTGGCTTGGATTATGGACTTTGCCGAACAAAAGATTGCCAATAATGAAAACTGGAATTACCGGCAACAATTGCTCAATTTAGCCAACCTTATCTTCACTGAAAATTTTCAGGAATTTAACGCCTATTTAGCTGTCGCCGATGCGGTGGATGTCTTTAATCTGCTTCATAAGGATGTGCAAGAAAAAACCTCTTTTTTCCTAGACACCTTGAAGCAAACCATAGACGCATTTGCGCGGACTTTACATTCTTTTCAGGTGACTCCCGATGACCTGAAAGGAAAGTCCAAAAACGCCTTGATCATAGCGAGTAAAACCGATAGTAACGTGCACAAACAGACCGCTTCTGAACTCAAAAAAACAGTGGATCGTTTTCTCAAAATCGCAGACAGCGGTGATGCTTTCGTTGCCTCGGATAAAAGCTTGCGCGAGGATATACGGGTTGCATTACGGCCCATTCTCCAACAATTTACTGATTTACACCGTTTATTTCCCAGCTTCATTGCCTATCAAGCGGTGCAAGGAAACTTATACTATCTACGTCTACTGAAAGAAATGAGCGACCTGCTCAGCCAATGGCGGAAAGAAAACGGCGCACAACTTATTTCCGACTCGCAGATCTTATTGAACCGTCTCGGCCTAGATGAGCATAACGATCCTACCTTCATATGGGAAAAAATTGGTAATAGGTATAATTATTTTTTGTTTGATGAGTTTCAGGATACCTCTCGCGTACAGTGGAGAAACTATAGCCCGTTGCTTATAAATGCCTTGGCAAACGCACGACAACAGGTCAGCGAACATCTGATCGTGGGCGATGTAAAACAAAGCATTTATCGATGGCGGAATGGGGACTGGCGGATATTGTTGCAACAGGTTGAGGAGCAAGTGGCGCAAGCCTTTCACCTTCCAGATCAAGAACGGTATACGTTCATAGAGAGCGGATCGCTGGACAGCAATTTTCGCAGCCTCCCAAATATCATCACCTTAAATAACTACTTATTTGACCGAATCCCAAAAAGACTGCAGGAAGTTTTAAACGAGAAAGTACAAACACAACTCGACGACCAAGGACAAGTTTGGTGGGCACAGTCCGGCAACGCCAACCTGTTGATAAAAGCATACGAAAATTCGAAACAGGAGATTCCAACGTATCGGCAAACTGATGTAAATCGACCAGGATCTATCGAGATCCGCTATCTGCCTGTGGAAAACGGGTTGCGCCGGCGCAATCAAATAGTGGAACAGGCGCTGGAATTCCTAACAGCGAAGATCGGCGAATGGATTTCGACGGGACGGTACCGTCCTAAACAAATCGGCATTCTGGTACGGAGCAATACCCAGGCCAAGCAAGTTATACAAGCACTCATGCAATATAAAAATCAACAGGGGCTCCAATTCGATGTCATCTCGGGAGACGCCCTTTCTTTAGCCGGAAACGATGCCATCCTGTTGCTTATCGAAACGTTAAAAGCATTAGTATACACCTCCAATAAGCATATCATCCATAGGGCGAATATGGCTTATTTATTTCAACTTGTCCATAAACAAACATCATTTGACAACGATTATTGGTTGCTATTTAAAACGAACAACATGCATGATCTAGCGGAGATCTTGCCGCAGGCGTTGTTGACACAATGGTCTAAGCTCCAACAATCACCCTTAATCCACTTGATCGAACAACTGATCGAGATTTACAACCTGCACGATGCGGGGAATATTCATCTTCCTTATCTGCTTGCATTTAAAGATGTGATATCGAATTTCTCCGCCACTGGCGAACGCGGGGTGACACAGTTTTTACAGTTTTGGGAAGAAGATGGGAATAGGGCAACGCTACCGGCCAATGGTAAAGTCGACGCCATCGAAGTAACCACAATCCATAAGTCGAAAGGTTTAGCCTACGATGTCGTAATGCTTCCATTCTGTTCGTGGGATTTGGACGGTATGATCAATGGCGAATTCTGGATAAATACACAAGATTCGCCCTTTGAAGCCCTTGGAAAAATCCCAATCAAATACAACAGTAACGTCGGCAGCTCCATCTTCTATAAACAATATTTCGAGGAGATGTTATTCAACTATATGGATTCGCTTAACACGTTTTATGTCGCTACCACCCGAGCCATTCAGCACCTCTTTATTTTGGCGCCTTCTTTTAAGGAAAACGTAGATAAAAAGACCGGGGAAATTCTGGGCTATGACAAAAAGAATGAATACATCAGCGACATCCTTTATCAGGTGTTGGACGAGCCCGATGCTCCCTTTGCCTTAGAAGCGAATCGACTTTTGATCGACAACAATGCTCCGCTTCCAGACGAACCATTACCTCTAGAAATGATGGTACCGAGCGAATCTTCCAAAATTAGACATGAACGCATTGCGTTGACCGTCTACCCGATCTCTCAGGAACTGCAAAAGGCATTTAATAAATCGACTAAACGCACGATAAACAACATTCTAATGCTTGAAAAAGCGGCACAATATGGCATCCTGGCGCACGAAATCATGTCGGAGATCACTGCCGAAGAAGAGATCGAACCACTCATCGACCAATTTATCGAGCACGGTGTATTAACAGAAGACGATCGAGCATTTATACAACGGGAGATCCATCAAATCTGGCATCACCCTAAAATCCATCAGTGGCTAACAGGATCGTATAAAATATGGAATGAGGCAAGCATCATTTTAGCAAATGGGGAAACTATACGACCGGACAAAGTCTTCACCAGTGAGCAGGAAACTATTGTATTAGACTTTAAATTTACCAAAGGCGACTATGCCGACCATCAATGGCAGGTAGACAGTTACAAAAAGGCGCTACAAAACCTAGGATATATAAATGTCAAGGGTTATTTATATTATGCCAAGATTAATGAGCTCGTAGAGGTCATCTAAACCCTAAGACTTTACATTTATCTCCATCATGAACAAACCATTTTTACGCTTAGTAGCAGAAGATATACAAAAACGATTCGACAACGATCTTTCCGACATCGCTATCGTCTTTAACAACAAACGTCCTATCACCTACCTCAAGAAACACTTGGCAGAGGTATATGCCAAAGCGATCTGGTCGCCGCAGTTTTTCACGATTCAGGAATTTCTAAAGCAAGCCACGGACGCATCAGAAGCCTCTGCGCTTACACAGTTCTTCTATCTATTTCAATTGCATAACGATTTACTACAGACAGAGGGGGGAGAACTGGAAACTTTAGAAGAATTTTATCCAATCGCCGAAATTATCTTAAGCGATTTCGGACAGTTGGATTACGAACTGGTCGATATTGACCAGATCTACATGGAGCTCTACGACAGCACCGAAATAGATATCGCCTTCCAACATTTGACAACTGAACAACAAGCATTTATCCGGCAGTTCTGGCAATCCTTCAGTATGACAGGGCACACCGGTTTACAACAACGTTTTTTACGGCTTTGGAAAAGACTCCCCGTCCTCTACAAGCGATTTAAGGAAAAACTTCAACAGGAAAAACAATTAAGTTATCCGGCTTTATATCGAAACCTGGTAGAGGGACATGTCGCCTACCCAAATTTCGTCGACCGGTACAAAAAAGTGCTGTTCGTTGGCTTCAACGCGCTCAATCAGGCTGAAGTTTTTCTTTTCCAAAAGTGGCAGGAGGAAGGACGCGCGCTATTTTACTTTGACGCGGACGCGTATTATATAGACGATAGACAGCAAGAGGCAGGACTCTTTATACGACGAAACATACATAGTTATAAATTCACGAACGCATTAGGCGAAAGTCCAAATATTTTGGGAAACCGATCGGACGATGTCCATCTGTATGCTGCAGCCGGAAAGAATAGCCAGACTAAATTGTTGTATGATATCCTGAACATCCGTGAACGTCCCGAGGAAAGCTCGGCCATCTTACTAGCTGACGAAAATCTGTTGGTACCGCTTTTGCAAAGCTTACCGGATGTTCGCCCCAATATTACCACCGGGTATCCCTTAACGCAGTCCCCGATATTTGGGTTACTGGATCTTTGGATGGACGTGCAGCAGGATATCTCTCACTCAAAAAAGACCAAAATATCGTTTCAGCAGGTAGAAACGTTTATGAATCATCCGTTAACCCATGTATCGTCGCATGAGCGCACCAAGCTACTCAATGAAATTGCTGAAAAACAGCTCTTTGAAATATCCCTTGATCAAATCATCATATCCAGCAGCGCCCTCCCACATTTTTTCCGTCCCCTTTCCGATTCGCGGCTGTTGATCCCCGAATTAATACATCTACTAGACAGCCTACTCATCGCAATAGCTGAGCAAGATCGCATCAGCCAGTTAGACAGCAACCTAATCGTCGAAACAAAGAAGATCCTTAACCAGTTGAAAACCGGTGTGGACAGCATGACGCCATCTTCCATAGCCTTTCAGCTCGGACTCATACGTAAAGCGATCTTGCCGATCAATTCGGCGATTGAAGGAGATCCCCTGTGCGGATTGCAAATCATGGGGTTATTAGAAAGCCGTTGCCTCAACTTCGATCGCATATATATCCTTGGCGCCAACGAAGGCATTTTGCCAAAAACAGCCAATGCCCCCACTTTTCTTCCCGATAGCTTACGACGCGCATATGGTCTCCCTGTCCTGGAAAATCAAGACGCCCTTTCAGCCTATCTCTTCTATCGTCAATTTCAGTACAGCAAAGATATCCATATCTTTTACAACAGTATCGTTGATGAAAATAGTAGCGGAGAAGAAAGCCGATTTATAAAACAGCTACAATTTGAAAGCAACTTCCATTTTGTCACACATACCCAACAACAGCCGATCCGATTCCAAAATCCAGCGCCCGAGCTGATTGTCCACAAACAGGGCGCTGTCTGGTCAAACATGTATGACAGCTATATCCTCGGAAAAAAGAAACTGTCTGCAACGGCCTTAACAACGTATTTGCAATCACCCTTACAATTTTTCCTAAAACATGTTGCAGAAATTAAGGAACCGCCCACCATCTCCTACGAATTCGAAATGAACCGCCTGGGCACTGTTATTCACGAGGTGATGGAACAATTCCTTAAGCCGTTCAAAGGCATAAAACAGTGGACATCAACTACGCAACTAAAGGAAAAATTAATGCTGGTGGATCAACTGGTCGCCAATGAAATCGGCCGACAATATCATACGGAGACTCCTTCCGTTGATGCACTGAACAGCATGCAACGCATCATGCACAAGGTAGCCAGTGAATACGTAAAAATGTATCTCCAATACGATATCGATCAGTACAAAGCGTTTCGGATTATAGAACTCGAAAATAACGAGGACTATACCCTAGATTTCCCAATCACCATAAATGGTAGACAAGAAACCGTTCGTTTATTCGGCATTATCGATCGTGTCGACGAAGTTTTGACAAGTGATGGTCAGTTGAAAACGCGAATTGTTGACTATAAAACAGGTGGCGACAGCGTTGTCTTCCGTAGCTTGGAAAAAGTATTTGCTACCGATACGGAAAATAAAGCCCTAATACAGACTTTGTTCTACGCTTATGTGTTTGAACAAGTCACCGGCAAATCACGATTAGAACCACATCTCTATGTCGCGCGCAAGATGCGAGAGGAAGGGACATTGTTTAACAACGGTAAAGAAACTTTAGAAGGCGAGCAACTCGTTTGTATACAAGAAGAATTCGTCCGTTTTCTGCGCCATACGCTGGAAGAAATATTTGACCCTGCTGTTCCTTTTAAGCATCATCCTAATGCAAAAGTCTATGATTCGGATCCATACACCCTATTCTATCGAAATGCAAGTGCATCACCCGAAGAGGATGACACCTAAGTCGACTTACCAATCACCGCAAAGCAATGCGTGGGCGCGCACCCCATGGGCACAGCCTAACAGCTCAGGTTAGCGGTTGCACGCTTTATCTGAAGCGCGATGTAAGGAAGTCTATGGTAAAGGCTTTAAAGCACCATAAAACAGAAGTCCTCAAAGGTTTTGACTGGGAAAGTGACAACAGCTCTACAAGTTATATCTCGATGAGCTCTATCTAATCGCAAAAGCAATTGATGCAGACCCTCGCGAAATGCTGAACAGATTATACGGTCATTTGATGATCCATGAAGAATAAAAATGAACAAGGACAATAGTTGGATAGCCGTAAATAAATAAAAGGCAGCACATCGAGAAAGTGCGAGTGCTGCCTTTATAGCATAGATATTCTTGTCACGGGAATCCCGGTCGTTAAATCTATGAGTTAATCACCGGAATCGTTCAAGTGAAAGTAAATTTCGTGTTAATCGATCATGATCTCATCGGTGAAAATCCAACTATCGCTATCGGCAAGCGGATCTCCTTTAGGAATTTTTCCGCGAGATTTCATTCTTATTTTAACGTAACGTCCTCGTTGCGTACCAACATCAATCTTCACCATGCCGTTTGCTGCAACAATGGCCTCTGTTGAAATCGTTTTTAGCGGTATGAACGTGTGGTTATCCTGCGAAATGGAAATTTCTACAGCAGCCGGGTAATGCACGCCTATTCCTTTATTCTCCAGCAGCGAAACACCTACCGTGCGCACATCCGTATCCGCGCCCAAATCTACTGTCGCTACAGCGTCTGTTCGGATAAAGCCCAGCCAATGTTCTTTATGCACGGAGCGGGATCCCAACACGCCGTCTACCAGAGCCTGCGCTCCCCCTTTTGAATAGGATTCGCTTGGTATATGGGCCAATGTCACAGATTTGGCAGTTGCTTTCGAACGCACGAATACTTGCTCTACCACCGCACTGATCTGTACACCGTTTTCAAAATAGGCGGCCCGGATGATGGATGCGTCTCCAACTAGAATTGGACCGGCATAAATTTTCGACCTCACAGTCGGCATGGAGCCATCCACTGTATAGCGGATCAAAGCAGGATCTTTAGCTGTATGCAACTCGTATGCTAGCTGATTTTGGCGCTGCACAACCTTCCCTACCACCTCATAGATGGCTTTACTGTAGTGAATACCTTTACGATCGAGACTACTAAAATGCGCGATGACACGGTTTTCAAATGTTTTGTACTCCTTTGGATTTGAGGTTCCCCAAGCCACCTCCGACAGCGCCATCAGCCGTGGAAACAACATGTGTTGCACCTGTTTGAAATTGGGAATATATTCTGTCCACATATTTGCCTGTGTTCCCAAAACATGTTTACCTTCCTCTGCCGTCAACTCAGACGGTATCGGTTGATAGCTATACACTTTTTCCAATCGCAGATCCGCAGCAAACGCCAGCGGTTCCGTTTGAGGATTACCTTGATAATAGTCAAAATATACATGCGAAGATGGCGTCATGATCGCATCATGTCCGGATTTCGCGGCATGTATCCCACCTTCAATACCCGTCCAGCTCATCACCGTAGCATTTGGCGCTAATCCACCTTGCAAAATTTCGTCCCAACCAATAATTTTCTTGCCCTTCGAATTGATATACTTCTCCATCCGAGTGATGAAATAGCTCTGTAGTTCATGCTCATCTTTCAGTCCTTCGCGTCTAATTAAATCCTGACAATGAGCACATGCCTTCCACCGTGTTTTTGGAGCTTCGTCGCCACCGATATGTATATAGTTGCTCGGAAATAGCGGGATGATCTCATCAATAACATCTTCCAGTAAGGCAAATGTTTCTTCTTTCGGGCAGAAGATATCTTCCATCACGCCCCAGTTTGTCCCTACCTCAAATGGTCCGCCCGTACAAGAAAGTTCCGGGTAGGCGGCCAAAGCCGCTTGCGCATGTCCGGGCATCTCAATCTCCGGAATCACTTCGATGTGAAGTGCTGCTGCGTAAGTGACTATCTCCTTAATCTGTTCTTGTGTGTAGAAACCGCCGTATATCATGGGATTGGCGGTTTGATGCGCATGCCCATCAAACGGCTTCCTTTTACGAAAGCCACCGATTTCAGTAAGCTTCGGGTGCGATTTAATTTCAATGCGCCAACCTTGGTCGTCCGTTAGGTGCCAATGGAATTTATTAATTTTGTAAGTTGCGATATAATCCAAAAAGTGCTTGACCTCCTCTACCGAGAAAAAATGCCTACAGACATCCAGGTGCATGCCTCGATAGGCAAATTTTGGGTAGTCGCTAATTTGCAGATAGGGAAGTTTCTTTGCTGTACGGTTTTCTTCAAGCAATTGCAGCAAGCTCTGTATCCCATAAAAGAGACCATGCTCGCTCGAAGCTGAGACCAAGATCCCGGTATCATCAACGGACAACTTATACCCCTCTGGAGCAATACCTACATCTGTACGCACAGTAAACTTTAAGGTAGGCTGATTTGATCTTTTCAGTTCCGTCCCCAAAATGGATTGCCATTGTTGTTGGAGATAAGTTATCTCCGGCGTTTGATCATCTGCAGAGATCGTCAATTTATTGATCAAAAAATTTTTTTTGCCCACTTGCATTTCTTGCGGTTGGGGAATTAACTGTTGTTGAGCCAAAACAGACCCAACGGATAACGAAAGACAGAACACACTGCCCCAGATTATTTTTTTCATATCTTACAAAGATGAACTTTTTATAACGTTGTGTCGTCACTTTACTGGCGGAGGAGACATTTGTTCATGTTCCATGCGATCGACGAAAGAACCAAGTCCTTCTCCATTACATTTCGAGTTACCTAATGGCACGTCGATAAAGCTATACTTCCGACGCACTTGTCTCTGTTTGGCTTCATCGGACAGAACCCGTTGTGATAATTCAATCGGTATTAGATCGCTTTCGTTTTCTTCTGTAACCAAGCTTGCTCTACATCTGTTAAGTGCCCCGCTAACTGCTCATATACCCAAGCATTATAGCGATTTAGCCAATCAACATGTTTTTGATCTAACAAGGTCTTGTCTACGAGATCCGTCGCGATGTAACAGATTGTTAGGGTTTCGAAATGTATAAAATCACCGAAAGGATTGCTCTCTAACGCTTTACTGAGCACCAAATTCTCAATACGGATTCCATATTCTCCTTCCCGGTACAAACCCGGTTCAATCGACGTTATCATCCCCTCTTCTACAGGGATATCGATATTGGATGGATTAAAGGTATGCGGGCCTTCGTGCACATTCAAGAAAAATCCCACACCATGTCCGGTCCCGTGTCCGTAGTTCCGCAACGTTTCCCAAATCGGACGTCGAGTAATGGCATCAATTTGATAGCCACGCGTACCCTTCGGAAATATGGCCATAGAACCTTCGATGGTACCTTTTAACACGATTGTATAGTCTGAACGTTCGGCATCGGTGATTCCTCCCAACGATATAACCCGGGTGATGTCCGTAGTCCCATCCTTATATTGTCCGCCGGAGTCTATCAACAGTAACCCGTTTGGCTGTAAAGGCGCATTACTATCTTCAGAGGCTTTATAATGGGGCAAAGCGCCATGCTCCAGATAGCCGGCAATCGTGTCGAAGGATATATCAACGAAACCTTCGTTTGCCGCGCGAAGTGTCTGTAGTTGGTCTGCAATGGAGATCTCGGTTAGCTTTCCATGTGAAACTTGTTCTTCAACCCATTTGAAAAAACGCGTCATTGCAATACCATCCTTCACCATCGCGGTACGGGTATGCGCAATCTCGACGTCATTTTTTATCGCCTTCAAACGCGTCGATGGATTAATATCTTCAATAATCTCCACCCCCTCCGGCACGGCATCGTACATCGCGAAACAAGTACGCTTGGGATCCAACAAAATACGTTCTGTCTGTATCGCTGCTACAGCCTGAAAAGCCTCCCAATAGGGTTGAATAGATACTCCGGCTTGCTGCAAGCTACGTTGATCGTTTACGGAAAGTTTCGTCTCATCAATAAACAGCGTATTTTTTTCGTCTTCGAGCAACAAGAACCCTAAGACGACCGGGTTGCATTTTACATCGCTCCCCCGCAAGTTCAATATCCATGCTAAGTCATCTAAAGAGGATATGAGATGTGCGCTAATACGCTTTAGGCGCAACTGTTCACGCACGCGCACTAATTTGCTATTTGCTGTCTCTCCAGTAGTCGATTCATCTAACAGATAGGCCTTTGACCGAGGAAGTGACGGACGATCTTTCCAGATGACATCTAATAAGTCAACATGCCCGTTAACCTGTATATCCAGCGGGAGAAGCGCTCCTTCCACTGCCTGTGCCACTGCCAAGGACGCAAGATTACCATCGAAGGCCACCGTACTGCCTGCAGGCAGCCGATCTGCAAGCCAAAACGCGTACTCTGCCGCGGCTTGCACGCTTAATTTCACCAATTCAAAACCTGTCCCTGCCAATTGATCGGCGGCTTGGACAAAATACCGGGAATCCGTCCACAATCCTGCGAAATCCTGTGTGATCGCTAACGTCCCAGCCGATCCCGTAAAACCGGAAGTCCAAGCAATGCATTTATAGCGTTCGGGCAGATATTCGCTAATATGCGGATCAGATGAAGGAATTATATACGCATCGATACCACGGGCGCTCATTTGCTCGCGTAGTGCTTGTAGTCGTTCTGCATGTGCCATTTTCATTCTTTTCTAGTACTCGCGCAAGTTAGAAAATAAGTCAGGAAAATGCCGATTTTTACCTGTTTTTTTGACCACGATAAGATATATACTCCCTTTTCGTTCACTACAAAGCAACATACACTAAAGTGGATACCCGTGCGAAAAATTCCGCAAAAAGATCTTTTTTATATAAGTTTGTTCAAACGAATTACCATGTTGACACGATACACTTATATTTTCACGCTCGCGGCGTTCATGTTATATGCTCCTATCGTCGATGCCCAAGGGCTAAAAGATAAGATGGCGTCCGCCTATCAAACCTTCTTAGACAACGGAAAATTAACAAACGGCATCGCTTCTTTGACCGTATTGGACGGCAAAACAGGTCATGTTATCTTCTCCGACAACGCGGCCATCGGCCTACCGACCGCATCGACGATGAAGGTCATTACCTCAATTACCGCACTAGACATCTTGGGACCCGACTATACATATAAAACACGGCTGGCTTACACAGGGCACATTGATAGCCTAGGTGTACTCAACGGGGACCTTATCATAACCGGATCAGGGGATCCCACATTAGGCAGTGATCGTTTCCCGCAAACAAAAAAAGAATCCATCATTAGCAAATGGTTATCCTCGGTTAAAACTGCAGGTATCAACCGGGTCAATGGACGAGTTATTGGGGATGACCTTTCTTTCAATGGCAATGACATACCCGGTGGCTGGAATTGGACAGACATGGGCAATTATTATGGTGCGGGTATCTCGGGACTGAACTGGCTGGAAAATAAAGCGGGAATTACCTTTGCTCCTACCATTGTGGGGCAACTTGCGCCGGTCGTAAAAACGAGCATACCGTTCCATGACATACGACTCATAAACGAAGTAACAACTGGAACAAACGGCTCTGGCGACCGCGTGTACGCTTATTCAGCACCTTATTCCAATACGATTTACTTGCGCGGGACATACGGCAAGGACTTAAAAAAAATCATCGAAATTTCGCTTCCTGATCCAGCTATGGATCTTGCGCAGCAGCTGACAACGTCTTTGTCAGATCAAGGGGTCCAAGTGGATAGCCTTCCCACAACCGGAAAACTCCTACTAAATCAGGGAATACGACTAACGACACAACAACAAGAGCTTAATGTACACCACTCTCCACCTTTACCGGAGATCGTGCATTGGTTTAATCAGAAAAGCATCAATTTGTATGGAGAAGCTCTGCTCAAGACATTTGGCATGATAAGCGGGAATAAGACAGCCACGGATGAAGCGGCAACATTAATCGCCAAATACTGGGAACAAAAGCTTCGCATCCCGGTCGGAGAACTACGAATCTTAGATGGATCGGGGTTGTCACCTCAAAATCGAGTGACCACAATGTCCATGACAAAAATAATGCACTACGCGCAGAACCGTCCGTGGTTCCCGGCTTTCAAAAAGAGTCTACCTACCATCAACAACATATCCATGAAAAGTGGTACCATAGGTGGGGTACTGGGATATACCGGCTACCACACCGGCAAATCTGGTCCAGTAGTATTCTCGCTGCTGGTCAACAACTATTCAGGCAGTGGTTCAGCTATGCGTCAAGATATGTTTAAGCTGCTCGATCAGCTAAAATAGTACGAACAAATATGTTCTATTTGAAAAATATACAGTTTCGGAAAAAAATTAGCGAATCTTCTTTTGAAGTTTTAGCTTTGTAGCGAAAGAATTAACAGAGTAGTAGTAAATAGCAACCAAGAATGTTCCCAAAAACCAAACGCTTGACCGGCCCTGAAAACAGCCGATGAGCGCTTTAGTAGATGGACGCCTTTGGGCCTATTTACTTTTCACTTTTCACAGAAAATAATGAGTATCAACAGAAAAAAAGACGCGTTGGACTACCATGCGATGGGACGCCCGGGGAAAATTGCCGTCGTACCAACAAAACCCCACAATTCGCAACGAGATTTATCACTAGCATATTCACCGGGCGTAGCCGAACCATGTTTGGCGATTGCTGCAAATAGTGAGGATGCATATAAATATACATCTAAAGGAAATTTAGTCGCTGTAATCAGTAATGGTACTGCCGTGCTCGGATTAGGCGATATCGGTGCTCAGGCCGGTAAGCCGGTTATGGAAGGAAAAGGACTTCTCTTTAAGATTTTCGCGGACATCGACGTTTTCGACATCGAATTAGACACCAAAAATGTAGACGAATTTGTCAATATCGTTAAGGCGTTAGAGCCGACATTTGGCGGGGTCAACCTGGAAGATATTAAAGCTCCCGAATGTTTTGAAATTGAACGTCGTCTGAAACAAGAAATGAACATCCCAGTAATGCACGACGACCAACATGGTACCGCTATTATTTCGGGCGCTGCGTTAATCAATGCATGTGAACTCATTGGAAAAGATATCGCCCAGGTCAAGATTGTAGTCAATGGCGCTGGCGCGGCTGCGATTTCATGTACGGCTATGTATATGGCAGTGGGTGCGAAAAAGGAAAACATCGTCATGCTTGATAGTAAAGGAGTTATTCGTAAAGACCGCGAAAATCTAGATAAAACTAAAGCGGAATATGCAACAGAAAGAGACATTTACACGTTAGCAGAGGCCGTAAAAGGTTCGGACGTTTTCATCGGTCTTTCGGCTGCAGATGTCTTGACACCAGACATGTTGTTATCGATGAACCCACGTCCTATTGTCCTAGCAATGGCTAATCCGAATCCAGAAATTGCCTACGACTTGGCATTAGAAACACGGGACGATGTGATCATGGGCACAGGCCGTTCAGATTTCCCAAATCAAGTAAATAACGTCCTCGGTTTTCCGTATATATTCCGCGGAGCCTTGGATGTTCGCGCGACAGGCATCAATGAAGAGATGAAAATAGCCGCTGTGCACGCCTTAGCAGCTTTAGCGAAAGAGCCTGTCCCTGAGGAAGTAAATCAGGCATACGACACCAGCAACCTCAAGTTTGGGCCGGAGTATATCATCCCGAAACCAACGGACCCTCGTTTGATTTATGAGGTATCCATCGCCGTTGCAAAAGCCGCAATTGCCTCTGGTGTAGCCCGCAAGGAAATAACAGATTGGGATCAATATAAAGAAGACCTACGTAAACGCCTAGGAAAAGATGACGGCATTATGCGCAACCTAACAACCAAGGCAAAACAAAACCCGAAACGTGTTGTTTTTGCCGAAGCCGACAACTACAAAACCCTTCGCGCAGCGCAGATCGTAAAGGAAGAAAAAATTGCCTATCCTATTCTCCTTGGAAACAGACAAAAAATTGAAGACCTAATTCGCGAATACGATTTCGATTTACAAGGCGTCAATATTATCGATCCTAACGAAGAGAAAAACTCCGAACGCTTTAATAGGTTTGCACAACATCTCTACAAACGGAGACAACGTCGCGGTATTTCGGAAAACGACGCTCGCAAATTGATGACCAACCGTAATTATTTCGCGGCGAGTATGGTACAATTTGGCGAAGCGGATACGCTCATATCAGGATTAACCCGCAATTACGCCGCAACAATTAAGCCTGCTTTGCAAGTTATCGGTGCAAAACCCAACAGCCGTGTCGCAGGGATGTACATGATGTTGACCGCTAAAGGCCCTATTTTCTTTGGCGATACAACCGTCAATGAAGATCCTACACCGGAAGAGCTGGCCGACATCACCGTGTTGCTGGAAAATGCCATTAAACGTTTTAATATTAAACCCCGCATAGCCCTGCTATCCTATTCGAATTTTGGATCTAACGATGGACGTGTAGCAACCAAAGTTCGAGAAACGGCGAAAATCTTACGCGAAAAGACACCTGATATTATCGTTGATGGTGATATTCAGGCTAATTTTGCGCTAAACAGCGATATGTTAAAAGCCAATTTTCCATTCAGTGTGCTGAATGGCCAAGCCGCTAATACCTTGGTATTCCCTAATTTGGAATCGGGAAACATTGCGTATAAATTATTGCAAGAAGTTGGTAACGCTGAAGCGGTAGGACCAATTCTTTTAGGTATGAATAAACCTGTGCATGTGCTGCAGCTTGACAGCTCTGTACGCGAAATTGTCAATATGGTGACGATCGCCGTCGTAGATGTGCAAGAACACGAAAAAGCTGGAAGCTAAAAATTTATTCCAACCAACAGATAGCTGGTATGGTCAGCCATCTGTTGGTTGTATTTTTAAATGAAAACGTCCCCTCTCTATGTACGATTATTTCAACGGTAAGTTGGTTTTTAAGTCGCCAACGCATGTCATCCTTGATGTCAATGGTATAGGTTACCACATACATATTTCACTTACAACATTTTCGCAAATCAAAGATCAGGAAAACTGTAAGTTGTTCGTGTCATTTCAAGTGCGGGAAGATGCCCATACACTCTATGGATTTGGAACAGAAGCTGAGCGACAACTCTTTAACCATCTCATTTCGGTATCGGGCATAGGTCCTAATACAGGGCGCATGATGTTATCTTCCATCACTCCAGAAGAGATTCAGTCAGCCATCATACAGGGACAGGTTCAAGTGATCCAGAAAATAAAGGGCATAGGTCCCAAATCAGCACAGCGTGTTATTCTCGAACTTCAAGATAAACTAAAAAAACAAGGGCCTGACGCACTGATTCCGTTACCCATTACAAAACAATCGATACCGGAAGAAGCCCTTTCGGCTTTGATTATGTTAGGTTTCGGTAAACCGCAGACAGAAAAGGTTCTGAATAGTTTAGTAGCAGAGGATCCCAACCAAAGCGTTGAAGAATTAATTAAATCCGCACTCAAACGTTTGTAGTATTCTTTTCTCACAAAAGAAAAAACAACTGTGAAATTCCTAACGACACTATGACACAACTATTCACGACAAGCTGTACCTTCGTAAAAAGAACCAGGTACGATGGCAGAAGATTTGCAAATAGCGACAGGAAGTAAAGAAGAACAGTATCGATTACTCACCAAACAAATTGAGGCGTTAGTCGGCGGGGAGAGAGATCCAATCGCCAACATGGCCAATATCGCGGCAGCACTAAAAGAGCAGTTTCGGTTCTGGTGGGTAGGATTTTACCTCGTAAAAGAAGAAGAATTGGTATTGGGTCCATTTCAAGGGCCTGTGGCCTGCACTCGTATTGCACGCGGCAAAGGCGTTTGTGGAACCGCCTGGGCAAATAGCGAAACACTTATTGTCCCTGACGTAGAAGCTTTCCCCGGTCATATTGCTTGCAGTTCATTATCACGATCGGAGATTGTTATTCCTTTTTTTCAAGATGGACACTGTATTGGCGTTCTAGACGTGGATAGCGAGCATTTGGATCATTTCGACACTATTGACGCTCACTATTTACAGCAGATTTGTGCGGCAGTTCGTTTCTAACAGGACCGCATTAAATATCTTGGATGACGACGTCCCAAACTTTGATTACTTTGTCATCGCCCGCGGTAAGAAATTGATCACCATTCCAAATCGCTGTGTTGATAGATAACCGGTGTGTGTCATATCCTCGGTCAGCACTGATATTTTTCATCAATCCCAGTGAAACGGTATCCCAGATCTTGATGGATTTGTCACGACTCACTGTCGCAAAAACAGGATGAACCGGATGGGGCAATATACCATACACCGTAAACATATGTGGTGTCATGGTTCGCACAACCGACAAATCGCTTTGTGTTAGCTGATAGAACTGCGCATCCCGTCCACCCGAATATATATATGTTTCACTTACGCTCAGTGCCGTGACTGGGAGACTATGTATCTTTTTTTTATAGAGCGCCTTGAAGTCATCAACGTCGTATACATGAATGACCCCATCCTTATCTCCGAACACGACTTGATTCGCTCCGGGAAACGGCTGTACAGTCCGTACGGTGGTATGGGAAACACGAAAACGATATAAGAGATCGAAAGAGTCTAACGACCATACGTATGCGACCCCCTCTTCACCTATTCCGATCAGCTCGCCTTTTTCCATAAGCGCTCGAACAGCAAACACCGCTCCGCGCTCCGTTTTCAGCTTGTGGAGTAAACGCTGCTTCTCCACATCAACCACCCATAATTCACCATTACGCATGCCGATTAACAAAAGCCCACGATCTTTCAACAGCTCCAAGGCATAAACGGACGAGGGAACAGCGCACAAAATCCGTTTAAATTTTCCAGTTCGAAGATCCCATTCCACCACGCCTTTGTCATTTCCAGCGGAAAATATCGAGGATGCATCTAAACCGTTCGCCAACGCAAAAATTGGGTTCTGATGTCCTGTTAATGTGGTCGATAAACTGATATCAGCAGTATACATAAAATTGTTTGTAAAAGATTTTGTTCTTGTTCCGAGCCGATACGGGTTTATATTACTCCGTATTACAAAAAAATTCCATTCTACCTTTGGATCACCAATTGGCGTAAAAATTCTTATTATCCATGGAATACATACACTTCAATAAAAAAGTGCTATACAAACATACAGCACTTCTTCTTATACTATGTCATTGAAAAGCCAAAGATTTATTGATGTCGACCTTCCAGATTTTTTGCTATTGTTTGTAAATCCAGTCCTTTTTCCCTAAGCAGGACAAGTAAATGGAAAAGTAAATCGGACGATTCGTTAATAAAATCATGTTCGGTTTCTGCCAATGCTGCGATCACCGTTTCAACAGCTTCCTCTCCGACTTTCTGAGCAATCTTATTGATTCCCCGTTGCCGTAACCTATTCACATACGATTCCTCCGATGGAACTTCGTAACGTTGATGAACAATACGTTCCAACTGAAGTAGAAAGTTTTGGTTGTACTCGGTCTTAAAGCAACTTCTTGACCCCGTGTGGCAGGTAGGACCTGCGGGAACGACCTTAATCAATAAGGTATCCTGATCGCAGTCTGAATGCCAAGACACTAGGTGAAGAAAATGTCCACTTTCTTCCCCTTTCGTCCACAAACGGTTCTTGCTTCTTGAATAAAATGTGACACGTCCCTCGCGTTGGGTTTTCTCCCACGCTTCTTCATTCATGTATCCTAACATCAATACTTCAAGCGTTTGCTCATCTTGGATAACCACGGGAACCAATCCGTCTCCCTTTGCAAAATCTAGCATGTTGAAAAATCAAATTTTTAAAAAAAAGCCGATAACACCTCTGTATATTATCAACGTACCACTACTCCATTCCGGCGTAGGGTATCCTTAAGCGCCGGAATCAATATTTCTCCATAATGGAAAACCGAGGCTGCTAAAGCAGCATCCACATTGGTTTGCTGAAAAACATCAATGAAATGTTGTTGATTACCGGCCCCACCTGAGGCAATCAGCGGTATATGTATCGTATCATTAATAAGTTTTAAAAAAGTATTGTCAAATCCGCCCTTCGTTCCATCATGATCCATGGAAGTTAATAAGATCTCTCCAGCACCCCTTTCCTGCGCCTCCTTGACCCAATTTTCGGTTTGTACATCGGTCTTGTCACGTCCGCCACGGAGATGTACAAAATTTTTGCCGTCGACAACCCGCGTGTCAACCGCAACCACAACAAACTGTCGTCCAAACGATCGCGCCAATTCATCGATCAATGCCGGACGTCGAACAGCAGCTGAATTAATAGAAATTTTGTCAGCACCCGAATTCAACAACAATTCCGCATCCTTCAATTCGTTGATCCCCCCACCAATCGTGAACGGAATATTAACCTGACGTGCGACCGCCCGTACTAGATCAAGCGTTGTCTTACGTTTTTCGTGCGTTGCGGTAATATCTAAAAAGACCAACTCATCGGCTCCTTGTTGTGAATACTGCCACGCGAGCTCTACAGGATCTCCAGCGTCTCGAAGATCAACGAAATTAACCCCCTTAACCGTCCGGCCGTCCTTTACATCTAAACAGGGTATGATGCGCTTCGCTAACATATGTTTAGAAGTTGATAAGCGATTTTAAGTTCCAATCTTTAATCTCTTCGATCGTGATTTTGTTTTCATAAATCGCCTTACCGACCACACAAGATTCCATTCGTCCCAACGCATTTAACGCGCGAATATCATCCATCGAGCTTATTCCTCCCGATCCAATCAATTTAATGATCGGGGAGTGATCCAATAACTTTTGATAAAGTTCAACTCCTGCACCACCCAATTTCCCATCTTTACTGATGTCTGTACACAAAAAGCGGAAAAAACCTAGGCCCAAACATTTGTCGATGTACTCAATAAGCTTGATGGGCGAACTTTCCAACCAGCCCGAATATTTAATTACCTCGTCTAGTACGTCGATAGCAATAACAATATGGTCCGCATATTTCACGCGCCCCTCGTTCAGTTTACTTAATTCCTCCAAAAATGTCGGATTCGTAATGGCCTGTGTTCCTACAATAACACGATACACACCTGCATCAACGAGTTCTTTTACCTTCTCAATGCTCCGAACGCCACCACCATACTGCACCTTCATGTCAGTTTTCTGAATGATTTCGAAAAGATATTCCTGATTACTGAAATCCCCTTTGGCACCATTCAAGTCAATAATATGAACAATTTCGGTTCCGTTGGCGTGGTAGTTCTCGATCTGCTCTTCCAAAGAAATAGCATACGTGGTTACATCGTCATAATTACCTTCTCTTAAGCGGACAACCTTTTTGTCCAATACATCAATTGCAGGAATGATATACATATCTTCTATACTAAGTTAAAATTCATTTATAGGATGACTGACATTATTTCCGTCAATCAACAAACCCTGTTTATATTGTAGAAAAATTAAGCAGCACGCGCTCCCCAACTTCTCCCGATTTCTCCGGGTGAAACTGCACCCCAAAAAAATTATCTTTTTGCAATGCTGCCGAAAAATCTATGCCATAATGACAAAATGCACTGGTATAGTTTTCGTCAGACTCGATATAATACGAATGAACAAAATAAAAATAGCTATTATCGGGAATATCCTGAAACAGGGGACATCCTTTCTTAGGTGAAATGGCATTCCAGCCCATATGTGGCACCTTTTCGCCCACGCGTTTATCAAAATGTAACGTCCTCAACGGGACGATCTCCAACAGGTCGGCATCCCCTTCTTCCGAATGCGCCGTCAACAGCTGCATCCCCACACAAATTCCGAGAACAGGCTTGGTCAACCGACAAATTGGCTCCGCAAGACCGGATTCCTTCAATTTTTCCATCGCTGCGCCCGCATGCCCCACACCCGGGATAATGATCCGCTCGTAACGGTCAAAATCGTCTACGCTATTGATCATGCCGTAGCTGATTCCCACCCTATCTAATGCAGCCGTCAAGGAAAAAATATTGCCGGCACCGTAATTCACTATTCCTACCATTGTAAAAAATTTCGAATGAGCGATCGAGAATATCAAACGTGGAGACTTCATCTCCGTCTCTCATCCCGTAACTAACATCTACCTATAAAACGCCTTTTGTGCTTGGCAATTGCATATTTTCGGCATCCCTACGTACCGCTTTCTTGATTGATTTTGCAAAAGCCTTAAAAATAGCTTCAATTTTGTGGTGCTCATTATCACCTTCTGCTTTGATGTTTAAATTTGATTTTGACGCATCAGAAAAGGATTTGAAGAAATGGAAAAACATTTCCGTAGGCATATCGCCAATTTTTTCCCGGTGAAATGTCGCATTCCAAACAATCCAATTTCTACCTCCGAAATCGATAGCGACCTGCGCTAAGCAATCATCCATCGGCAGCGTATAAGCATACCGTTCAATCCCCCGTTTATCTCCTAAAACCTGCAAAAAAATTTCCCCCAAAGCAATCCCGGTATCCTCGATTGTGTGATGTTCATCGATATGCAGGTCACCCTTGGCTTTTACTGTTAGATCAATCGCTCCATGTCGGGCAATTTGATCCAACATGTGGTCAAAGAACGGAAGTCCTGTATCGATATCGGATTTACCCGAGCCATCTAAGTTCAATTGAATAAATATATCCGTTTCATTTGTTTTACGCCGATGCTCGCCAGTACGAGTCCCCAATTTCAAAAACTCATAAATTGATTTCCAATCCGTTGTTTCTAAGGCTATACACTGGCTTTCAAAACGAACGTTCTCGGATCTTCCCAAATTGTCATCGTTCCGAAGCCAAATCGCTTTCGACCCAAGATTTTCGGCTAACTTCACGTCGTTAACTCGATCCCCAACAACAAAAGATTCAGCAAGATTATATTTTTCCGCATCAAAGTAATCCCTTAACATACCTATGCCGGGCTTACGGGTCGGCGCATTTTCGTGGGGAAAAGTACGATCAATATGTTCATTGGCAAAAATGACTCCCTCCCCGGCAAATGTATCGATAATAAATTGATGAACGGGCCAAAAGTTCGCTTCCGGGTGAGCATCTGTTCCCAAGCCATCTTGATTCGATACGAGGATCAGTTCGAAATCAAGCTCTCGCGCAATCCGCGGTAAATACTGCAAAGCGCCAGGATAGAACTTAAGCTTCGCAAAAGAATCTATCTGTTCATCTTCCGGCTCTAAGATCAACGTACCATCACGATCGATAAATAACACTCTTTTCACAAAATCAGGCATAATATGTTTAAAAAATCTGTATGTCATTGCATGGCCAAACCCGAGTTCAGGCCTATGCAGTAGTATTATAAAATGTATGAATAGCCTGTAACAAAACTTTATTTTCTCCAGGTGTCCCGATCGTCAATCGAAGACATCCTTCACAAAGTTCAACTTTGGAACGGTCCCGGACGATAATGCCTTTATCGACCAGAAAATTATATAAGCGCCGGGGCTCTTCTAATTTTACCAAAATAAAATTGGCGTCCGATGGCGTTACACGGGCGACCTGAGGAAGCCGCTCTAATGAGACGGTCAGCTTGTCGCGCTCGGCAACAATTTCCTTGATCCATTCGTTTACCATATCAACATTGTCCAACGCCTCCAAGACAATGTCCTGCGTCGCTTGGTTAATATTGTAAGGAGGTTTTATCTTATTAAAAATGTCAATGATTTCGCGACTTGCAAATGCCATACCCAATCGTAGCGCTGCTAACCCCCAAGCCTTTGACAATGTCTGCAAAACGACTAAGTTTGGAAATTCGGCTAAATTCTTCGAAAACGAGGGCTGTTTTGCAAAGTTAATATAGGCCTCATCGACCACCACAATACCCTGAAAATTAACCAGAATGGTTTCAATATCTTGTCGACGAATACTATTACCGGTAGGGTTATTTGGTGAACAAATAAAGATTAATTTCGTATACGGATCAATTGCTCCAGCAATATTATCCAAATCGAGTTGGTAGTCCATCGTTAAATTCACTTTACGATAGGCTACATTATTGATATTCGCCGACACCTCATACATGCCATACGTTGGGGGTACTAAAATTACGTTGTCTTTTCCTGGCTCACAAAACGCCCTGTAGAGTATATCGATCGCCTCGTCACTGCCATTTCCGAGAAACATGTTTTCGGCAGGCACTCCCTTGATCTTATATAGCTTCTCTTTTACCCGATGCTGCAAAGGATCGGGATACCGATTAAAATTCTTACTGTAAGGCGAACCAAAAGCATTTTCGTTCGCATCCAATAATATCGAAGCCTCTCCTTTAAATTCATCCCGTGCGGATGAATAAGGCACTAATTTTTTAATATTATCTCTCAGCAGAGCGTCTAGGCTAAAAGACTCTTTCATAACGTTTTTTATTGAGCGTGTAAAGATGAGGAAAAATCTACAAAATCCCTATACTAAAAACCACTTACCTTCTTCAGATAGGACAGTATTAGCAAAAACTGCACGGGATTCGTCTAATAATGGTTGTAAATCTTTGTAACGAGCGGAAAAATGTCCGAGCAACAGCTTCCTGGCCTGCACAATTTGTGCTACTTGTGCGGCTTCCAATGCTGTAGTATGAAACGTTTCCTTTGCCCGATCAACCATTTCGTGCAAGAAGGTTGATTCATGGTAAAGCAGGTCAACCTCACGTATGGCATCAAAATAAGCGTCCGTCAAGACTGTGTCTGAACAGTAAGCGTAACTTCTTGATGCGGGAGCTGGAAACGTCAGGTCCTTTGCCGGATAAACCGTGCCATCTGCCCCTAAATAATCAATGCCCTTCTTCAATAATTTGAGGTAAGGTGTAGGGATACGCAAACGCTCCACTTCTTCGGCCTTTAAGGTTGCAGACCGTCTGCCTTCGTCAAACCGGAAGCCAGTGCACGCGATTCGATGCCGCAATGGAAAACTTCGGACTTTCAGCATGGGTGTTTCAAGTAATAGGTCTTCGTGCTCGGGATTGGTAGGGTGAAATATTAACGCATAACGTAAACGCGTATCCGAATGCTTAAACTGTAAATCTAAAATTTCTTTGAGTGCTGCCGGACCATAGAGATGCAGGTCTGCTTGTCTTCCCATCAAATGTTGAGACGATAACAACCCTACGAGTCCAAGATAATGGTCACCATGTAAGTGGCTAATGAATATATGATTGATCTTATTGCTCCGGATACCGTACCTGAAAAGTTGCATCTGTGTTCCTTCACCACAGTCGACAAGAAAAAGTTGTTCATTGTAATTGATAATTTGTGCAGTAGGGTGACGCCCGTACATAGGCGTCGCCGAACTGTTTCCCAAAATCAATACCTCGAACCGTGTCATTGCTGTCCCTCTCGTAAGTCTAATCGGATTTCATTCCCAAAGATCATATCCTCAGCCTTAGAAACCGACGGGGCGATCTTAAAATATCCTTCCAAGTTCGTAACCTTAAGCAAGTCAATGAGTTTTTTATTTAATCCCGTCAGAATAAACAATCCTCCAGAGGCCTTACATAACCGTCTCGCCAATAAACCCATCCGCAGTCCGTCTTCATCCGCATCCCCTACGTGACAAAGGTTAAGAACAATATTACGTTGCCCCCCAGTGTGGCGCAACATAAACTCTCCCTTCAATTTTGCTGCCGCCTCACCATTCAAAAAATCAGTAAGCGGTTCTATTACCACATAACGTTCGTGCTTGTCAACTGTAAATTTCATAAGTAATTATTTGTTCTATGATTATTCGTACATACGCAGGGTAGCCTATACACGGTACTACGTTTGTCAGATCCTTATTCCTATTCCTAATTCCACTACGCGTTTTAGAACAACAATGCTGTCTTATTGGTTTCCGACAGCATCATTTTTGTTCATATCGCAAGTATGTCGTTACACCATTTGGGCAAGTGCCATCTGCACATTATGTTCGACACGCGCAATGACTTCGCCCTCAGCGGGATACTGAAAGCTTTCACCAGTAATATGTTCGTAGAGCTCAATATATCGTTCCGATATCGATTGTACAATTTCCTCGGTCATTTCCGGAACTACTTGTCCTTCCTTTCCTTGAAAACCATTTTCTATAAGCCATTGACGAACAAATTCCTTAGAAAGCTGCCGTTGTGGCTCATTATTTGCCTGACGTTCTTCATACCCCTCCGCGTAAAAATAGCGCGATGAATCTGGGGTGTGGATTTCGTCCATGAGATAAATTTTCCCATCCTTTTTTCCAAATTCATATTTTGTATCCACCAAAATAAGTCCACGATTTTTGGCCATTTCCACTCCACGCTGATACAAGGCCCGCGCGTAAGCCTCCAGTTGTACATAATCCTCTTCGCTCACAATTCCTTGTGCAATTATTTCCTCACGAGAAATATCTTCGTCATGGCCAACGGATGCTTTCGTTGTCGGTGTGATGATCGGTTCAGGCAAGCGATCGTTTTCTTTCAAGCCGCCGACTAATGAAACCCCACATAGACTTCTCCCACCTTCTTTGTACGTTCGCCAGGCATGTCCTGCCAAGTAACCGCGGATAACCATCTCCACCTTGAATGGCTCACATTGATGTCCAATCGTCACACTAGGATCTGGCACGGAAAGTACCCAGTTGGGCAAAATATCCGTCGTCGCCTGTAAAAATTTCGCAGCGATTTGATTGAGGACCTGTCCTTTGTAGGGTATAGGTTTCGGCAGGACCACGTCAAATGCCGAAATACGGTCCGAAGCAACCATTACCAAATACGTGTCGGCGATGGTATACACATCCCGTACCTTTCCCCGATAAAAGGCAGTTTGCCTGTCAAAATTAAAATTCGTTTCGTTTATTGCATTCATATCTCCATTGTGCCACAGCACCATTCTTTGTTAAATATCTCCGTAGGCTTCCAAAATACGACGAACTAGTTTATGTCGCACGACATCTGAGCCGCTAAGGTGAATTACTTCAATACCTTCTATATTGTCTAATAATTTTACCGCCGTTGCCAATCCAGATTGGGTTTTCTTAGGCAAATCGATCTGCGTGAGGTCACCGGTAACAATAAATTTCGCGGTTGGCCCCATCCGCGTCAGAAACATCTTCAACTGCATGTCGGTCGCATTCTGAGCCTCGTCTAGAATTACAAAGCAATTATCGAGTGTTCGCCCCCGCATAAAAGCTAAAGGAGCGACTTCAATAACCCTGCGTTCCAGATAGTCTTTAAGTTTATCTACCGGGATCATGTCATCTAACGCATCGTACAGCGGACGCAAGTAGGGATCCACTTTCTCTTTTAAATCTCCTGGTAAGAAACCTAGATTTTCCCCCGCTTCCACTGCAGGGCGAGTCAAGATGATCCGTTTTATCTCTTTGTTGCGCAAGGCCCTAACCGCCAAGGCAACCGCGGTATACGTTTTTCCGGTCCCAGCCGGACCTATTGCAAACAGGATATCATTTTTCCCAATACTGTCCACCATGCGCCGTTGGTTCGGCGTGCGCGCACGAACAATCAACCCGTTCGGCCCATATACAATGGGCTCGCCCTTAAACGCAGTAGGTTCTCCTTCTTTCTTTTCTTCCTTTCGGTCTGCCTTAACCGGGACTCCAACGAGATCCTCCAACGCATTAGAATTCAATGATTGGAACTGCTCAATATGGCTTAAAATCCCTTCAAAAACAGTCTGAAAACGTTCCTGTTCCGCTTCCTCACCCAATACTTTTAACTCATTACCACGGGCTACGAGACGAAGCTTCGGAAATCCTTTTTTTATGAGCTCAAAGTTTTCGTTTTGGGCGCCCCATAACGTCACCAAATTGACGTCATCTAATTGTATAAGTACTTCGTTCAAATTTTTCGTTTTAAATTCTGTAATAAACTTAGATAATTTGTTTCTCTTTGCAAAATATTCTTTATGCTCGAAAAAACGATGTGATCATCTGCCTGCCCAGCTCTCACTACTGAAAGACCGTATTCATATCTTAAAAGAGTCCCAGATATGACCATGGGGTAGGCCTCCGGAAATTGCTCTTCATTTCAACGAAAATCACGTTATTTTACTTTGAAATCCGTGTATCTAGTCTACATTTTTCTGTAAGCGGCTGTGCTGAACCATTTTACTTTACGAAAGTACAAAGTATAATTGTGTATTTATTCAAATGAATCAAAAAATGGACAAATTACCGCTTTTAAGATCGTTATTGCACTTTCTTTTATTACTTTTGTAGTCCTTTTTTCATTAAGGATTCAGCACAATAAAGATTACGTTTAGTATCTTTAGCAGGTACAATATGGGAGTAATAACGCTAACGACAGATCTGGGACACCGCGACTTTTACCAAGCAGCATTAAAAGGCAGCATTATATCGCAGTTGCCCGATGTGCGCCTGGTAGATATCACCCACGAAATCCCTTCGTTTGACATCCAACGCGCAGCAGTTGTTCTTCGAAATGCGTTTCACTATTTCCCAAAAGGCACCGTGCATTTAATCGGGATAGATACTGTTTTCCAAGAAGGGGCTCACTACACCATGATGAAGTTTGAAGATCATTTTTTTGTAGGGGCAGATAATGGTATATTTAGCATTATCCTAAGCGACCGGCAACCTCAAGAACTCTTCGAAATCGATATTATGCAAGACTTACGATATCTCCATTTTCCTTTAGCTGATATCCTGACCAAAGCGGCATGCCACATTGCGAAGGGTGGTAAACTAGCTGAAATCGGACAGCCTATAGCCCGGCCTCTGAAAAAGGTGATGGTGCAGCCTTTGGTTGACAATAATACCATCAAGGGGCACGTTTCTTATATCGATGCTTTTGGCAACGTGATCAGCAATATCAGTAAAGAGCTCTTCAACGAAACACAAAAGGGGCGTAGCTTCCGTTTACATTTTAAGCGAAATGAAACGATTAACAGGCTAAGCTGGCATTACAATGAAGTACCGGAAGGAGAAAAGCTTTGTCTTTTTGGCATCAGTAACTTTCTTGAAATTGCGATCAATAAAGGGCATGCAAGCCGGCTCTTAGGACTTCATCAAGATGAAATCATCATGATCGAATTTCTTGAACATTAATGTTTAATCGCGTAGTCCCGATCGATGTCAATATGGGTATTTACGTTGATCAAAACCGACGCAACTATTCAAAACGACATGAGAAAAATCATTTACTTCATTATTTTAATTTGGAATCTATTCGCCAGCTCGCTCGCCGCACAACAGACACCAACGACCGACTCTGTCAATTTCGAGCAGCAACGTGACCGAGTGAATACGCTATTGGAAGAGCGAAGTCGTCGATTTGGAGAGTACGACAGCAGTCTTCAAAAGAAAACGGGCATTTTTGGCATCTTCAAAACGAAGGGAGATATGCAAAAGTCTATCGACATCTTGAAACAGATCGTACTGACAGACAACAACATCTTTGTGGAAACAAAACGGCTGTTGGACATTAAAGATTTTGAAAGTGACAAAAACCGAGCATTGGCTGCCGAATATGACAAACAAGTGTCGGCATACATGAAGACCATCACAAAGCTCCAGGACGAAAATGACAGATTACGTCTCCAGATCGATACGTTGGATAAAGAAGATCATTCAAGCCACGTCCTGACATACGTCCTCCTCATTATTATCGCTGCACTGCTTTTCGTGCTGTATCGGCAGTACAGGCAATATACCTCCAAAATTTGACGCAACCCTGATATGCTGCGTTAAATAATACTGTATTTTTGCTGGCAAATTTAATGTAACGGATGGCTAGAGCGCGATTGAACAGTGGTAATACACAGTCAGATGATTTACCCAAACCCAAGCTAAACAAAGAACTAATTAAGAAGGCCTTAAAAATCTTCTCGTATTTACGTCCTTATCGTGGTAAATTCATCTTGGGAATGATCTTTTTGACACTCTCCAGTCTCACCATGCTGACATTTCCCGCCCTGCTCGGTGCCATGATCGACGCCGCTCAGGGCAAACAAACCTATCTCTGGCTTCCAGCAAGTGTGCTAACCATTGGTGGTATATCTATGATTATTCTTTTTTTTCAATCCATCGTATCATTCGGACGTATACGACTGTTTGTCGAAATTGCCGAGAAGGCTCTATCCAATATCCGTAAAGACACCTATCATAAGTTAATTACATTGCCCATCGAATTTTTTGCAAATCGACGTGTGGGTGAATTAAATAGCCGGCTTTCGGCAGACTTGGCCCAGATTCAGGATACGTTGACGACTACATTGGCGGAAATACTGCGTCAGACAATCAGCCTAGCCTTCGGCGTGTGCTTGTTAGTGTTTGTATCGCCAAAGCTGGCCTTAATGAATCTATGTATTTTGCCCATTATTGTGATCACCGCGATGATCTTCGGACGCTTCATCCGTAATCTTTCGAGGCAAGCGCAAGACCAGCTCGCTGATTCAAACAGTATTGTACAGGAAACATTATTAGGCATCAGTAATGTAAAGGCTTTTGTCAATGAATACTATGAAACGAATCGCTATGCGAACAAATTAGACGCCGTTGTATGTCTGGCAGTGAAGGGAGCAACGTACAGAGGTATTTTTGCGTCATTCATCATTTTTTGCATTTTCGGGGCGGTCATTACCGTCATTTGGTATGGCGCATCGCTTGTTGCGCAGGGCGAAATCACAGTAGGAGATTTAACCACGTATATCTTATACTCTATGTTTGTTGCCGGATCAATGGGCAGTTTTCCGGAGCTGTACGCAAATATACAACGATCCATTGGCGCTAGCGAGAGGGTTTTGGAAATCCTCAACGAACAACAGGAAGACATTATCATCTCCGAAGAAAATAAGGATATCCGAAAACAGATCCATGGATCACTCACGTTTAGCCATGTAGGTTTCACGTATCCGTCCCGACCGGATGTCCCAATCCTGAAAGACATATCTTTCCATGTGGAGGCTGGAAAAAAGTTAGCGCTCGTAGGACCGAGTGGAACGGGAAAGTCAACCATTGCTTCCCTTATTCTCCAGTTCTATAAACCAACAACCGGTAGCATGGCTTATGACGGAAATGACAGCAGTTCCTTCTCGTTGACAGACATCCGCAATCAGGTAGCTATAGTTCCGCAAGATGTACTGTTGTTTGGGGGGACTATTCGCGAAAATATCGGATACGGTCGACTGGATGCCGACGCCGAAGACATTATTGAAGCCGCCAAGAGAGCGAATGCGCATGACTTTATCATGGCCTTTCCACAAGGTTACGACACCTTGGTTGGCGAACGCGGTGTAAAACTATCTGGCGGGCAACGCCAACGCATCGCCATCGCACGGGCGCTGTTAAAAGATCCAGCCATACTCATTCTGGATGAAGCCACTTCGTCTTTAGACTCCGAGTCTGAACGCCTTGTACAGCTTGCGCTGGAGGAACTTATGCGTAATCGCACATCGGTTATTATTGCACACCGTTTAAGCACCATAAAAGACGCAGATCATATTGTTGTTGTAGAGAACGGCCAAGTATCGGACATGGGCAATCACGTCGAGCTGATGACTAAAGGAAGTGGTCTCTATCACCACCTGTACTCGCTCCAATCTGCACAGAAAATCCAGGTTGAATAAAACACAGGGGGCTTTTGCTAGCTAAAAAAGCCTTCCAACAGAATTACTACATTGTTGGAAAGAGCGTCATGTTAAAAATCTGTTAAATATCTTTTTCACCAAACCTTTTTTATACTCTCTTGTTAGTAATTAAAAGTGGAATAAGGAAATATTAAAAGGATAAATCATGGAAAATAAAAATGGATTAGTTGCATTTGCACTTTTAGGATTAGCAGTGGGTACAGCCGCTTACTATTTGTTAGGTACGGAAGATGGAAAGCGTCAATTAGATCGCGCAAATGAAGGCGTAAAAAGCTTAACCAAATCGATTAAAGAGCTGTCAAAAAAAGAAGCTAAACGAGCAGCCAAATTAGCAAAATCTGCCAAGGAAGACTTAGAACACCTTAAGGATAGAGCAAAGGAAGCAGGAAAGCACGCGATCGACGCCGCCTCAGAAAAGGCGAATCAATGGGCGAGCAAAGCTTCTGAAGCTGCAAATGGTGCAGGCAACAAGGCGGACGAATTATTAGCTGACGCTAAATCAGAAATTAATAAAGCCTAAGTCAATTTGGAGAAACTGTAGGCAATTCAACGTGAAGTATTTGTATCTTTGCGTTGCGCATGACAATTCTCCAACAGGTAAAAATACTAGTATATAAAGATATCATTTTAGAATGGCGTTCTAAATACGCTATCAATGGTATCTTACTTTATGTTGTATCTACAGTTTTTGTATGCTATCAAGCATTCAAATCTGTAGATACACTCGTTTGGAACGCTTTATTCTGGATCATTCTGTTATTTGCGAGTATCAACGCCATCAGCCGTAGTTTTACGCAAGAAAGTACATACAGGCAACTTTATTATTATACCATCATTAGTCCGCAAGCCGTGATTCTCGCCAAGATAATTTACAATACATTGGTGATGTTGCTGCTTTCAATGATAGCATATACAGCCTACTCCATTACTTTTAAAAACCCGGTAGGCGACATTTTTTTGTATACGGTGGCTGTATTGCTAGGTAGCATTAGTTTTGCTTCTGTCTTCACCATGGTATCGGGTATAAGTGCAAAGGCAGGCAATAACAGTACCTTGATGGCCATCCTCAGTTTTCCGGTCATCATTCCCCTTCTCATCGTTCTGATCAAACTGTCTCAAAATGCGTTGACCGGTCTTGACCGCGCGATAAGCTTAGGTGAGATAATGGTCCTTTTGGCAATTAATGTAATTACGGTTACAATTTCTTTGTTGTTATTTCCGTACCTTTGGCGTGATTAATTTTCAATTTTTCGAACATGAGAACATCTTGGTGGAAAATTTTGGGGCTAGTGCTGGTTGGAGTTGCCATTGTTGCAGGCCTACTAGGCCCCGTTCCGGCCTTACCTATTCTGCATGAGACTATTCGCAATGTCTACTTTCACGTTCCGATGTGGTTTACCATGCTAACGCTTTACCTGATCTCCGTAATTTACAGCATAAAATACCTGAACACGGGCAAAGAGTCGTATGATTTGTTGGCTGTGGAAGCGGTCAATACTGGAATAATTTTCTGTGGCATGGGGTTACTAACCGGAATGCTCTGGGCAAACATCACTTGGGGTGAACCTTGGCCTAATGATCCAAAACTAAACGGCTCTGCTATCGCTACGTTAATGTACCTCGCCTATTTAGTTCTTCGAAACGCGTTGGAAGAAGAACAGAAACGGGCAAAAATTTCCGCTATATACAATATTTTCGCTTTTCCTGTGATGATTGTTTTACTCTATATCCTACCGAAGCTAACGGACTCTTTGCATCCTGGAAGTGGCGGAAATGGCACATTTGGCGATTTAGATATGGACAATCAGATGCGGCCGATATTTTATTCTGCAGTAATCGGTTGGATATTGATCGGTACGTGGATCTGTACGTTACGGTATCGCCTGCGTCTGTTGGAGAATAAAAAAAATCAAATTGATTAATTGTTGAATTAAGAATATAAATGAAAAATATTATTGCAGCTTTGCTTTTATTGTTTTCTGCGGCATCGACTTTCGCACAAAATGATGTGGAAATGGCGAGCGGTCTTCGAAGCTCTGGAAAGATATACGTGGTCGTACTTGTTCTGCTAACCATTTTTGCCGTATTAGGCATCTTTCTATACATATTGGATAGACGGATTAAGAAATTGGAAAAATAAACACCGCGGCACGCCTATGCTAATAAACCAACATCGAAAGTTTACCCCTTTCAATATCATATCGGTTTCACTTATCGGCTTGGCTTTATGTTTAGGTATATTCCTTCATCTTCCCGAGAAGATAACGCCTATTCTTTTCGAACCGGCCATCAACAACCTGATCGGCATCCGGATTGGCTCAAATTTATCCCCCGGAGAGAATGTCATGATAACGCTTGCCCTCACTTTGCTACAAGCGTTCTTTCTAAACCGGATAATCAACCACTTCAACTTTTTAGGTAAGCCCAATTTTCTAACCGCGCTGTTGTATATGACGCTGGTTAGTATGTTAGCTCCCTTTTTAGTGCTATCTCCACCACTCATTTGTAATTTTATCGCGATTTGGATGATGGGCAAACTGTTCAACATTTACAAGCAACAAGATATAAAAGGGCTCATGTTTGATCTCGGGATGATTGTCGCTATTGGCAGTCTGATCTACTTCCCGTTTATGGTCATGATGATTCTGTTGTGGATCAGCTTAATCATTTTCCGCCCCTTCAATTGGAGGGAATGGACTACACCCTTGCTCGGTTTTTCTGCCATTTACTTTTTGCTGGGTGTTGTTTATTATTGGATTGGGCGCATCCAAACATTTTATGCCATATTTAAACCACTCAGTTACGCATTTCCGACCGAGCTATCTCTAAATGTATATGATTACCTCGTGGTATTGCCTATTATCGTCGCCTTGTTGTTTTTCCTTTTTGTGTTGAAAGATCATTTTTTTAAGAGCGTCGTGCATCTCCGCAAATCCTTTCAACTGTTGTTCTTTATGGTGTTGCTTACTTTCGGATCCTTTTACCTGAACGATCACATAACGGTTAATCATTTTTTATTATGTGCCCCCCCGATCGCCATCTATTTGGCATTTTATTTCACCAACTCAAAAGCTAAATGGGTTTACGAAACCCTTTACGTGCTTATCGTAGCGGCAATCGTCTACTTTCAGTTTACGTAAACTGCAACGGTTTACGCCACACGCAAAACAAGCTAAATCACTAACAGATAGGCGATTAACCTTTTTTAACAAATAGAACTAACGGAATAATTAAAAATTAGATAGTTTTGTAACAAATTTTGACAGAGCAACCATTTTAGCAAGTTGCCTATTTTGAGAGGCCCAGCACGGAAAAAAGCCTAAAAATGAATAGTATACTGGATTTGCTGAATGTAACACACACATTATATATGCACAAATATTCAACAGGAAGTTTCACTAAGATAGCATTTCGCCTATTAGTAGGATTGGCTTTGTTGGGCGCGCAAGACACGTATGCACAACGGTCGACCTCCCATTCCCCTTATTCACAGTTTGGACTGGGACAAATGCGAGAAGATCTTTTGCCACAGACACGTGCCATGGGCGGCATTTCGGCAGGAGTGCGATATCTCAACGGCCTTCCTACGTTAAATATTGCCAATCCAGCTTCTTATTCAGTATTGAATAGAACCGTTTTGGAAGCAGGGATGTATGGAAACTTCACGCAATTGTCCAAAAATAACGCAAGTGACCACACGGCAGATTTTGCATTTAGTCATATCGCCATTGGCGTTCCGTTAGCCAAATATGGTGGATTAGCTTTCGGGTTACTTCCTTACTCTGATGTCGGATTTTCCGGTGGGATCACCGAGTCTGTTCAGGATATCGTATATAGAAAAACAGCATCTGGTGAAGGTGGAGTCAACAAAGCCTTTCTAGGATACGGCGTATCGCCAATTAAAGGGCTTAGTGTCGGAGCAAACGTCGGATTTTTATTCGGCAATCTCTACGACATCACGAACGTAACGTTTTTGAGCGTTCCGGGCGCTTATCCAACCGAACTAAGAGAAACAAGAAACTTCCGAGGAGCAACTATTGACTATGGTGTACAATACAGTAAATCCCTAGGTAAAAAATATAACCTGACGGTCGGATATAGCGGGAGCTTGAATAATCAGGTATCCGTTAAACGAGACAGAATCACAACGATCAATGAAGGAAGCACAGATCCCGATTACATTGCGCCGCCGTTGGACACCATTACCACACTTAGCTTCGGTACCACTAAATTAAACTTGCCCTTAAAACATAGTGTAGGTTTTACGCTATCAAAAGGTTATAACTGGATGGTCGGTGCCGATTTCAAATATGCAGACTGGTCTAAGTTTCAAGTTCGCGAAGGGCACAATAAATTGGAAAAAAGCTATGGTTTTGCCATAGGAGGACAGGTTAAACCCGATCCAACCTCGGTCCGTTATTGGAACCAGGTCGATTATCGGCTAGGCTTCCGTTATAATCAGACTCCAATCGTTTACCGGAATCAGCGTATCAACGACATGGCCGTAACGATCGGTTTTGGATTCCCACTACCAGAGACCAATTTCGGACGTACGTTCTCGCAAATCAACATTTCCGCAGATTTTGGCCAACAGGGAACTTTAAAAAGTAATCTGGTACGCGAACGCTACATCAACATTAACTTTGGTTTTACCATTAATGACTCCTGGTTTATCCGTCGAAGTTTAGATTAGCCGGCATGCAACAGGCAAACTACATCCGTCGAAATTCGTTGCTCCTAGCGGTATTACTTCTGTTGGGAGCCGGTATTTTCAATGCCTGTGAAAATGATCTAAAAGACGTAGAGAAAATCGCCAATATTCAACAGGAGGAAAATGTAAATATTTCGAAGGATGTCACGGTTGTCTATAGCGACTCGGCGATCGTAAAGGCAGAACTCACCAGCCCGGAATTACGGGAATACCCCGACAGCGTGGGCATCTTCGAGTTTCGCAAAGGTGTCCTTATCCGATTCTTTGACGATACAGGAAAAGAGTCGCAGCGGATAAAGTCAGACATTGCTAAGCGCCGCGAAAAAGATGGTTTAACTGAATTTCATAAGAATGTCGTAGTTAATATGGCCGATGGTTCCGTTATCAAAACTGAAGAGTTGTTTTACGACGAAAAGAAACAGATCTATTATAACTCCGTTCCGATCACGTTTGATTTCAAAGACCAGCGTGGAAGTCTTCAAGCCACTTCTTTCATTTCGGACACGCAATTTAAAAAGATAGACGGGCAAAATATGACCGGATTTTATATTCCTACTGGGGAGCAGCAATTCCCTTCCTTCGCACAATAGTAGCGCGTATAACAAATTTTACCAAATTTAGTTTCCGACTTACGCAATTTTTTCTATTTTTTTTCATAAAAGTTGTATCTTGCGCCTTGTTTTTAATATAGGTCAATTAAATAACTGAAAAGAAGCATTTACAAAATAAACACAGTATATAGACTATGGGATTAATGAGCTATTTGCGGAACCGGGCGGGGTTAGTAGTGACCATCATTGGTTTGGCAATTGTTGCGTTTTTATTAGGAGACATTGTAAATTATGGTACTCCTTTCTGGATGAAGAGTCAAAATCAAGTGGGTAGTGTTAATGGAGAATCCATCGACTATCAGCAATTCAATGCACAGGTCGAGCAAACCACGGCTATGTACCAACAACAAATGGGAGGAGCAGCATCTCCACAGATTCGCAATTATGCGGTGCAGCAGGTCTGGAATCAATTCCTTTCGCAAGAATTGTTAAAGCAAGAAATTGAAAAAATCGGCTTAAGTGTGAGTAAAGACGAGCTGAATAGCCTTGTTACTGGCTCCAACCCGTCACAGCAGATTGTTCAAGCCTTTACGAATCCCGAGACCGGTATGTTCGATAAGAATCAACTGAACACGTTCATTTCCCAAGTGAACACACAGGGTACACCAGAAATGCAGCAACAGTGGAACGTACTGTTGGAAAATATTCGCAACGAACGTTTGAATCAAAAATATTCCAATCTTTTAAGCAACAGTGTTTATGTCACGTCACTCGAAGCCCAGGAAGAATACAACCAACGGAACAAACTCGTTAACTTTAAGTATTTGATGTTGGATTATTCGTCGATCAAAGACGGAGAAATAAAGTTGACTGACGCGGACTACAAAGCGTATTATGATGCACACAAAAACGGTTTCAAAAATCCAGAAGAAACAAGAACTGTGGAGTACGTACTGTTTGATGCTACCCCGACGGTTAATGATACTGCGGCAACAAAATCCATTATCGAGCAGCTTAAAACAGAATTGGTGGCCTCAAAAACCGACTCTCTGTTTGCTACTTCCAATTCCGACACGAAATACCCGTTTACTTACTTACGTAAAGGACAGGTAAATCCAGCGCTAGACTCCGTTCTTTTCAATACTCCGGTTGGCACGACTATCGGCCCATTCCTATCGAATGGTGCTTTTGAGATCGCCAAAGTTGTCGATGCCAAATTTAGTCCCGATTCGGTAAAGGCCGCGCATATCTTACTCAACACCACAGCAGAAGGTGGTGTAGATAAAGCAAAAGCCAAAGCAGATTCCATTAAAGGGCTTGTTCAAAAGGGAGAAAATTTTGCTGCTTTAGCGGTTCAATTTAGTGTGGACCAAGCTAGCAAAGTAAACGGAGGCGATTTGGGCACGTTCGCTCGTGGCCAGATGGTACCTGAATTTGACGAGGCCGTGTTCTCTGGAAAAGTGGGTGATGTTATCGTACTCAACAGTCGTTACGGCACACACATCATTAAAATCGAGAAACAAATTGGAAACTCTAAAATTGTAAAAGCAGCGATCATTGATAAAGCTATCAACGCTGGAAAAGCAACGACAGACGCCGCGTACACGAAAGCAAATAATTTCTTTGGTGATGCCAACAGCAAAAACTTCACCGAAATTGCAAACAAACAAGGCGCGAAAGTTCAGAAAATCGACCGTGCTGTTGCCATGGATAATAATTTCAATGGTGTAGAAGTTCCACGGGAGCTCGTAAGATGGGTATTTGAAGCGAAAAAGGGAGATGTATCCGACAAGATTTATGACACCGAGCAAAACTTTATCGTCGCTCGTGTGGTCGATGTACAACCTAAAGGTCTCCTTTCACTGGAAGCCGTGAAACCCCATATTGAAGCCCAAGTCCGCAACGAGGTGAAAGCCAAGATGCTTACGGAAAAACTCAACAACGCCTTAAATGGTGCATCAGCAATAGATCAGGCCGCACAAAAAGTGGGCAAAACTGCTGTGAGCGTAGAAAACATCGTATTGGCCAATCCAGTGCTTCCAGGCGTAGCTCTAGAACCGGTTGTAGTCGGCACGGCATTTGGATTGCAGCCTAATAAGCTCTCAAAATCAATAAAGGGTGAACAAGGCGTGTTCGCTGTTCAGGTGACCGGCTTTGTCAATCCGAAAGAACTTGTCGCCAGCGACATGAGCAACCAGAAGAAGCAGCTACAATCCGCTAAGACACAGCGCGCGTGGTCTGCCGTGTATCAGGCACTTCAAAACAAAGCAGATATTGATGACAATCGTATTAGATTCTATTAAGATTTAATCCTTAACTTTATAGCCGAGCAGATATTGCTCGGCTTTTTGTTTTACGGATCATATGGATATTCAAGAAAACATCGTTAATAAGGTCGCCCAAAGTGGTTTGATGACCATAGATTTGGCCAACTATGCTCCTAAGGAAGAGATCGTGGTATACGATATAAAAGAAAATTTATTCCACGGCCTCATCCTAAAAGAGAAAGACTTCAGAGCGTTTATTAAAGATCACGATTGGAGTCAATATGCTAAAAAACACGTAGGCATCGTCTGCTCAACAGACGCAATTGTTCCTACTTGGGCATACATGTTACTCGCCAATAAAATATCATCCTATGCATCTTCGGTACACTTTGGAGACAAAGACATGGTGATCAACAATCTTTTTAACCAAGCATTGGACGTCATTGACTTCCACCAATATACTGATCAACGGGTAGTCGTTAAAGGATGTGGAGATATATATGTCCCCGAATCTGCATTCGTCCGATTTACCGTGGGACTTAGCAAAGTAGCTAAGAGCATTATGTATGGCGAGCCCTGTTCGACCGTACCCGTTTTCAAACGAAAAAGTTAAACCATTGACCGCCACCATTGTCCCTCTTATATGAGAAATCTATATGTCGCCTTTATTATATTCATAGGAAGCATGGGCTTGTCTATGGCCCAAACATTACCTTATTTGCCAAATCCTACCTATAAGGAAGGAGAAAAATTAACGTACAAGCTACGTTACGGAATCATATCAGCAGCCACAGGGACATTGAAGGTCGAAAAATCAAAACTCCGGTTTAGCAATCCAAATGCCTTTCATTTATCGGCCTTTGGCCAAACGTCTGGCGCCTTCTCTGTTTTTTATACGGTAAAAAATCAATACGATTCGTATATAGATGCTGATAGTTATCTACCCTATCTGTATACCGAAGATATACATGAAGGGAGTTATACGCGGCGAGAGTACGCAACATTTGATCATAAAAACAAAAAGGTATCGGGCAAAAAAGGAACATTTAAGAGCCCTACGGGTCAGTTTTTTGATCTGCTCTCTGCCTATTATTTTTCACGGAATCTTGACCTGTCATCGCTCAAGAAAGGCGATACCTTTAAGATCACCTATTTTTTGAATGACGAGGTGGCCCAACTGGGTGTCAAGTATATCGGTATAGAAAAGATAAAAACCTCACTGGGCACTGTGGAGTGCATTAAGTTCAGCCCGGAGATAACCCCAGGACGGATTTTCAAGAAAGATAGTCAACTTTTCTTATGGGTAACCAACGACGGAAACCGTATACCTGTTAAAGCGCAAGTGGAGATATTAATCGGTTCTGTCACAATGGAGTTAGTCCAAGCAAGCGGCCTAAAGCATAAATTGGGCGAGCGTGTCAGTTATTCAAAATAAATACGAACATGATTGAAGTAGGAAGCGTTTTAGTGCATGAGGATATCATAAAGAACGATTTTGTTTGCAACCTTACAAAATGTAAAGGCATCTGTTGTGTCGAAGGTGACGCAGGTGCACCTTTGCTCGCACACGAAACAAGTGTGCTGAAAGAGATATATCCAAAAGTCAAGCCTTATATGACGCCGAAGGGCATTGCGGCCATTGAAGAACAGGGTACCCATGTGATTGATGCAGATGGAGACCTCACCACACCCTGTGTAGATGGCGACAAGGAGTGCGCATATGTGACCTGGGAAAACGGCATCACTAAATGTGCCATCGAAAAAGCGTACGAATTGGGAGAAGTACACTGGAAAAAGCCTATTTCATGTCACCTGTATCCGATCCGCGCTACCCATTATCCGGAGTTCGATGTTTTGCATTACGATCGCTGGCATATTTGCCACGATGCGTGCACCTTTGGCAAAGATCTCGGTGTCCCTGTTTATAAATTTCTAAAAGATCCGCTCATACGTGAATATGGCGAAGATTGGTACAAAGAATTGGAATTAGCTGTCGACGCTTTATAATCTATTTCTTATCTTTATTCCAGTTTTAACCGCTTTATAAAGACATGGTTCAGTAACCATTTTTCATGTTGAAATTAAAAGATATACAAACGCCGATAGCGAAGGAGCTTGACCTTTTTGAAGGTCGATTTAAAGAATCGATGAGAAGTGCGACCCCGCTGCTTAACCGTATCACACAATATATAATTAAACAAAAAGGAAAACAGATGCGTCCGATGTTTGTTTTCCTTTCGGCAGGTCTGTCAGGAACGATCAACGACTCCACATATCGGGGAGCTTCGTTGGTAGAGTTGCTACATACCGCATCTTTGGTACACGATGATGTGGTCGATAATGCCAACGAGCGCCGGGGTTTTTTTTCGATCAACGCCCTTTGGAAGAACAAAGTCGCCGTATTAGTTGGCGATTATCTATTAGCAAAAGGCTTGCTCCTCTCCGTCCGACATAATGAGCATGACCTCCTCAAAATCGTTTCAGAAGCAGTGGAACAAATGAGTGAAGGCGAGTTGTTACAGATTGAGAAAGCGCGTAAACTGGATATAGAGGAGCATATCTATTTTGAGATTATCCGCAAAAAGACGGCCTCACTGATTGCCTCGTGTTGCGCATGTGGGGCATCCTCAGCGGGAGCAGACGCCGAGCATGTAGAGTTGTTAAAGACTTTCGGCGAAAAAGTAGGCATTGCCTTTCAGATCAAAGACGATCTGTTTGACTTCGGTTTAGACGACGTGGGAAAGCCAGTAGGAAACGATATAAAAGAAAAGAAAATGACGCTTCCACTTATTTATGCATTAAAGAACACGTCTTCCACAGAAAAAAGACGCATCATCAACCTGATCCGGAACCATAGTGAGAACAAGGAGAAGGTTGCTGAAGTTATCGCATTTGTACGGAGTAGCGGTGGCATGGCCTACGCTACCGAAAAAATGATGCACTATCAACAGGAAGCTTTCGAGATTTTAAGAGAGTTTCCGGACAACATATACAAAACCGCTTTGGAACAGCTGGTACGATTTACGACTGAAAGAACTAAATAGAACATCTACATATATGAGCCACGAGTTATTGTTTTTTGGAGGGTTTATTGTTTTCATTATCCTCATGCTAGCCATCGATCTCGGATTATTTTCGAAGAGTGACAAACCTGTTTCGCTAAAATCTGCCGCTATCATGAGCGCCGTCTGGGTGTTATTTGCCTTAGCCTTTGGGTTAGTATTATACATATGGGGAAATGAATTGCACAACGTACATGACTTTGCTACATTACGAGAGGTCATTGCCAAACATTATCATAATATTGGCGTAAACGAAAACGATCTAGCGGCCAGTATACAACTCTATAACCGCAATCTAACTATTGAATACCTTACTGGTTATGTCGTGGAGTATGCCCTATCCGTAGATAATATATTCGTCATGGTCTTATTGTTCTCCTCTTTCGGCATTCCGGAAAAATACTACCATAAAGTTCTCGTTTGGGGAATTATCGGTGCGATTGTGCTCCGCTGTATTTTCATCTTCGTTGGTGCCGCGTTGATCGCAAAATTCGGATGGATACTCTATGTATTTGGTGCTTTCTTGGTTTATACTGGTATTAATATGTATATAAACCGTAATAAAGAAGAAGAGGTTGATCCACAGAACCACCCCGTCGTCAAATTTGCATCAAAATATTTTAAGGTGACTCCGCGGCTGGATGGCGGACATTTCTTCCACGTAGAAAATGGCGTAAAATATATGACTCCTTTATTTTTGGTGCTTTTGGTTATTGAATTCACCGACTTAATATTTGCCGTTGATTCAATTCCAGCTATATTTTCTGTAACGAAAGACCCTTATATTGTCTTCTTCTCGAATATATTTGCTGTGCTCGGACTTCGTTCTATGTTTTTCCTTCTCGTCAATATTATTCACAAATTCCATTATCTGAAAGTGGGATTAGCCTTTCTGCTAATTTTTATCGGAGCAAAAATGCTCTTACATAGCTGGCTTGAAAAGATAGGATTTGAAACGATACACTCGTTGATTATCATCGTGTCTATTTTGGTCTTGAGTATTGTCGCTTCATTAATGTTTCCAAAAAAGCAAGACCTATTGCACTGATACCAGGAAGATCTATACACAGCAAAGTCTTCGTATGCACGAGGACTTTGTTGTTTATGCAAACGGCGGACTAGTTGTCGCTTTTGAATCCCTATCTGTGTTATGATTTTTACACGGAAAACGAGTTAACTCCTGCAGAAAATTTTAACTTCGTAAAAATTATAACACACAACAACATAATGAACTGGAACAAATCGATATGGTTGGCTGCCGCTCTATTCACCGCCTCCATCCATGTACAAGCTCAAGACAACCTGATTAACTCCTTAAAAGGCAACGTCAGTGACAACAGCAAAGAAGGCTTTAAATTTACAGAAGTTATTAATCTAGGTAACACCTCTATTAAAGACCAGGGATCCTCAGGAACATGTTGGTCCTATTCCGGCAACTCCTTTTTGGAGTCCGAGATGATTCGCATGGGAAAGCAGCCTGTAGAAATTTCGCCAATCTTTACAGCGCGTAATACATATATTGAAAAAGCAAAAAATTTCGTTCGTCTACACGGCGATCAAGCGCAAGGAGATGGAGGACAGCTACACGATGTATTAACCATTTTTCGTCAATATGGCGCCGTACCGCGCGAAGTATACACCGGATTACAACCTGGGCAAGCGCGTAATAACTTTTCAGAAATGGGACCACTATTACAAGGCATTACCGAAACTGTAGCTAAAAGCAAAAAGCCAAGTAGCAATTGGTTAAAAGCATTCACGGCAGCTATGGATGCCTACTTGGGCGAAACACCTGAGTCTTTCCAATATAAAAATAAAACGTATACACCACGTACCTTTGCCGATGAGGTAATCGGCATTAATCCGGACGATTATGTCGGCATTTCATCCTTTGATGAGCATGCCTATTACAAACCGTTTGTCTTGTTAATCCCTGACAACTGGTCATTCGAAAGGTTCTACAATGTTCAGATGAACGACCTAACCGACATCATCGACAATGCCCTACAAAACGGTTATACAGTAGCATGGGCTACCGATGTTTCCGAGAAAAGTTTCAGCTGGAAAAACGGTGTGGCATATGTTCCGGAAACACCTGTCGAACAAATGACGAAAGAACAAGTCGAAAATATGTTTAATGGACCTAAAGCTGAACCTACGATCTCAGCAGCGCAACGGCAGGAAGCTTTTGATAATTATTCGACAACTGACGACCACGGCATGCACATCGTGGGACTAGTCAAGGATCAAAACGGAAAAGAATATTATATTGTTAAAAATTCATGGGGCGAATCCAATGATTACAAAGGCTACATGTATGCGACGAAGGAATATGTTCGTTACAAAACGATTTCTATTTTACTACATAAAAAGGCGTTGACGAAAAATATGCAGTCGAAACTGAGTCTTTAAGCCTGTTTCTGAAAAATGCTATAAAATCCCGAGAATTAATTCTTGGGATTTTTTATTAGAATTTGTAGCTTAAACATATAACACCGTTCAACTAACAACAAAAATTATGAGAAAGCTATTCGTTATCCTCCTTTGTATTCCTTTCTTAGCCCTCGCGCAAGAAAAGGGGATACACTTTGAGCACCACAGCACTTGGGAAAAGATAAAAGCCAAGGCCAAAGCCGAGAACAAACATATTTTTGTGGACTGTTTTACCACTTGGTGTGGACCATGTAAATATATGTCCTCTACGATCTTTCCACAAGAGAAAGTGGGCAATTTCTTCAACGCAAATTTTGTCAATCTCAAATTACAGATGGATGAAACCAAGGATGACAGCGACGAGGTAAAATCCTGGTATGAAGAGGCCAAACGGTTTGCCACCGAATATGCGGTGCGGGCATACCCAACATTTTTGATTTTTAACCCAGATGGAGAGCTCGTGCACCGCATCGTCGGTGGCGGCGAAGCCGATGCCTTTATTGCCAAAGCACAACAAGCCCTGCATCCCGAAACACAATACGTCACGTTAGTCAAACAGTTCGAAAAACATCCAACGGACGCAGAAATAGCAAAAAAGACGGCTAAAGCGGCCCTAGCTTCATATGACCAGGAACTGGCGAACGAAGCCATCAACCGGTACGTAGAATTGGTAGGCTCCGATGCCCTACTTACTGCCGAAAACATTCAGTTCTTGGTAAAAGGCGCCAAATCGAGCAAATCATCGGCTTATGCCGTTATCAAAAACAACCGCACCAAAGTCGATGAACTACTTTCCTCTAAAAACAGTACGGCCAACGATGTATTATCCTCGGTTCTAGCCAATGAATTGGTGTTGCCTAAAATCCGACATAAAGAAAAACAGCTTGATTTCAAATCCTTGCAACAACAAATAGAGCACGACCACCCCTATGTGGATATGACCGCAGCTATCACATACGCTAAAACGCAATATTACTTTGCAGAAAAGAATTGGCCCGCATTTAAGGACGCCGTCAATACGTTGATTGCAACAAAAAATAAAAATGTCTCACCTATTTCATTGAATTCCTTTGCCTGGTCTATCTTCGAAAACTGCGACGATCCGGCCTGCCTACAAGCAGCCTTAAGCTGGAGTCAAAAATCGTTGCAAGACAACGAAAATCCCGCCTTTTTAGATACCTATGCCAATCTGCTGTACAAATCCGGAGATAAAGAGAACGCTATAAAATGGCAAGAAAAAGCACTCGCTACCGCCACGGAAGACGAAAAAGAAAATTATGCAACCACCTTAAACAAAATGAAAAAAGGAGAACCAACTTGGTAAACCCTACATAGACAAAAGAAAATAGACGTGTAAAAAACACGTCTATTTTCTTTTGTCCAGTGGTTTTATTTTATCTCTTTATATCCGACCCCCATATTTTGGAACATAAATGCCCACTTATCAGTCTGTTCGGCAATGACCATCGCTGTCGATTTACCTGCCCCATGTCCCGCTTTAGTGTCTATACGGATTAACACCGGATTATTCCCTTTGTGGTATTCTTGCAAACGCGCAGCAAATTTAAACGAATGAGCAGGAACCACGCGGTCATCGTGATCTGCCGTCGTTACCATAGTCGCCGGATAAGCCGTTCCGGGTTTCAAAGCATGATATGGAGAGTATGTATGTAAATACTCAAACATCTCTTTGTTATCATCCGCGGTACCATAATCGAAAGACCATCCTGCGCCCGCCGTGAATTTATGGTAACGTAACATATCCAATACCCCGACGGCAGGAAACGCCACCTTGAATAGGTCCGGACGCTGTGTCATCGAAGCCCCTACAAGCAAGCCTCCATTAGATCCACCAGCAATGGCCAATTTTTCTGCTGATGTATATTTCTCCTTGATCAAGTACTCAGCAGCCGCGATAAAGTCATCAAAAACATTTTGTTTCTTCATCTTCGTGCCCGCAAGGTGCCAATTCTCTCCATATTCCCCACCTCCGCGTAAGTTAGCTACCGCATATATCCCGCCTTGTTCCAACAAGATGACATTGCTCGTTGAAAAAGAAGGCGTCAAACTGATATTAAAGCCACCATAACCATACAGCATGGTTGGGTTTGTACCATCCAATTGAATTCCCTTCTTATGTGTGATGATCATCGGCACCTTCGTCCCATCCTTAGATGTATAGAATACTTGATGCGACTCGTATTGAGAAGGATCAAATTTGATAGCGGACGTTTTATAGATTTCCGATTTTCCGGAAGCGATATCGTATCGGTATATTGTCCCAGGATTCACATAATTTGTGAATGAATAGTATAAATCTTTATCATCCCGTTTTGCTCCGAAGCCAGAAGCTGACCCCACCCCAGGCAATTCGATTTCCCGTTCTAATTTCCCTGTTCGATCATATTGCTTAACCAAAGATGTAGCATCTTTCAAGTAATTTGCAAACAGCTTACCTCCGCCGGTAGACGGCGACAGTACTTGGTCTGTTTCTTTAATCAAATCTTTCCAATTCGCTGGCTGTGGCGCCGCAAAATCCGTTGTGACCACTCTACCATTCGGTGCATTAAGCTCCGTATAAATGAACAGTTTCGACCCATCGTTATCGATAATGGAGTGATTTTTTTCCATGTTGTCAACCACGGTTACAAAATCGGCATTGGGATTAGAAAGGTCTTTGATATAAAGTTCATTCCCGGAGGTTGCATTCGCAGCCGACACAATCAGAAATCGCTCATCTTCGGTCAATCCCGCGCCAATATAACGACGAGGCTTAGCTGAACCTCCAAACACAAGTTTATCTGTCGCCTGCGGCGTGTTCAGCTGATGAAAATACAATTTATGCTGATCTGTCATGGCTGACAACGCCGAACCTTCCTTTGGCTTATCGTAACTGCTATAATAGATTCCCTCATTTCCGCGCCATGCGAGACCGGAGAATTTTACATCAACCAATGTATCGCCAATCACCTTTTTATCCGCAGCGTTTAATACAATAACTTTCCGCCAGTCTGACCCTCCCTCTGAGATCTGGTATGCAACCAACGAACCATCTTTGCTGAAGGATATGCCCGCCAACGAGGTCGTTCCATCTTCGGAAAACTTATTAGGATCTAGAAACACCTCTTCTTCTCCATTATCCCCTTTTCTTCGATACAGCACATATTGGTTCTGCAAACCATCATTTTTATAATAATATGTGTAATCCCCCTCCTTAAATGGAGCTGTTTCTTTTTCATAATTCCAAAGATTTTCCAATCGCTGACGAATTGCCTCCCGAAACGGAATCTGTTTTAGATAATCCTGCGTTACCTCATTCTCCGCAACCACCCATTGCTTTGTCTTTTCCGAAAGGTCATCTTCTAGCCAGCGGTACGGATCGTCAACAACCGTCCCGAAATACGTATCCTGTTGATCGATTTTTTCGGTCTTGGGATAAGGCTTGACCGCTAAATCTTGTTTTGCCTCGATGATTTTCTCCTGTTGACAAGCACCAACGCTCAAAGCCAAGAGGACAATTCCGAAATTTTTGTTCATAATTTGATTTTTTTTAACAACCGTTGTTCATATATGTTTCTCCGCAAGTTACGAAAAGGAGCGCTAAAAGCAAACCTACACCTGTATCCTAATCACCCGCCCCTTGTATATCCGTCAGGATTTATCTAGCTTTGAGCCATAGGATGAGAAACAAAATCTTTTTCGCGTCGGATTTTCATTTAGGAGTACTACCTAAAGCGACTTCAATAGAACGAGAACTACGGATCGTCGCTTGGCTAGACGCCATAAAAAACGACGCGGCAGAGCTATTTTTAGTCGGTGATATTTTCGATTTCTGGTTTGAATATAGCACAGTTGTTCCTAAGGGATTTATCCGCTTTTTAGGTAAATTAGCCGAATTGGCGGATCTAGGCGTGAAAATCACATTATTTAAAGGCAACCACGATATGTGGATGTTTGGCTACCTGAAAGAACAGTTAAATGCCACGATCGTCGACGATGAACTTATCCTCACACGTAACGACAAACAGTTCTTTATCCATCACGGTGATGGTTTGGGACCTGGGGATGTGAAGTATAAATTTTTGAAATCATTTTTTAGGAGCCGAATATGCCAGTGGTTGTTTGCAAGATTACATCCCAATCTAGGGATCGGCATCGCGCAGCGTTGGTCTCGTCATAGTCGTGCGGCGACCCGCGAAGAAGAACGTTTTCTAGGGGAAGATCAGGAGTGGCTCATTCAATATGCTAAAGAAGAACTAACGCATAGGCATATTGATTATTTTATCTTCGGCCATCGTCACTTACCATATGACGTCGCAATTGGTGACAACACACGCGTAGTGAACCTCGGCGAATGGATCTACCATTTTACTTATGCGGTCTGGGACGGAGAGCAGCTAATCTTAAATAAATGGACGCGTTAACCATTATTCAGCGCATTGCTGTTCTTCCGGATAGCGCGACAGAAAAGCTCGTCACACTATTCCAAGGAGTAGTCGTAGACAAAAACCAAAATATTATTGAAGCAGATCGCCTCTCCCGTTCCATCTATTTTATACGTACAGGCTCCTGCCGCGTTTTCTATCATAAAGATGGACGGGAAGTCATCTTGGATTTTGCCTTTCCTGGAGACGCCCTGATTTCACTCAATAGCTATGTGCATGGAAAACGGGGGTACGAAACCATACAAGCAATGGAGGATACGACCCTCTACCGGATCGCCACGACCGATCTCCAGACATTATTCGATCAATCCGTGGAAATCGCCAATTGGGGAAGAAAATTGGCCGAAATGGAAACATTGAAAATAGAATCTCGGCTGATGTCCAAACTATTCAAAACCGCAAGCGAGAGTTACGCAGAATTACTCGAACGCGCTCCGAGCATGGTCAATACCATCAAGTTAGGTTTTATCGCCTCCTATTTGGGTATCTCACAGGTAACGCTGAGCCGCATCCGTGCGAAAATTTAATTTTTTAGCATTTGTAAAAAGATCTCCTCTCTGGAATTCCGACTTTTGTTGGAGGAATACTACATATTGTGCATGCAGATTTTCCGATATAAAAACACCTTAAAGAAAACAACAATGAACTGGATCATTTTAATTATTGCAGGTCTATTTGAAGTCGGTTTCACCTCCTGTTTAGGAAAGGCAAAACATACAGCCGGAACGGAGATGTATTGGTGGTACGGTGGCTTTGGCGTCTGCTTAGTCGCCAGCATGCTGCTCTTGATGAAAGCCACGCAACAGTTACCGCTAGGCACCGCTTACGCCGTATGGACGGGCATAGGTGCTGTGGGCACCGTATTGGTTGGTATCTTGATCTTCAAGGAGCCCGCAGATTTTTGGCGCGTATTTTTCATCTTCACGTTGATCGCATCCATCATCGGACTCAAAGCGGTTTCCTCGCACTAATCTCAAAAATTTACGTACTTTTGTGGCTACGAAACGGAAATTGAAGTTTTCCGTATTTAAGCGCAACATTGATTATGTTAGAGAAACTACAAGCCATAAAGGAAAGATGGGAAGAGGTAGAAGCGGAGTTAAGCAATCCCGACACCATCAACGATATGAAACGTTTTGCTAAGCTAAATAAGGAATATAAAGACCTTAGCAAAATTGTCGAGCAGTACCATATTTATAAAAATATGGTCAGCAATATAGAAACCAACAAAGACATCCTCATCAACGAGAAAGATCAGGAATTGCGGGAGATGGCCAAAGAAGAGCTTGATTTACTCTACACGCAAAAAGAAGAAAAAGAAGAGGAAATTCGTTTGATGCTTATCCCTAAAGATCCGGAGGACGCGAAAAATGCGATCATCGAGATCCGTGGAGGAACTGGGGGCGACGAAGCCGCATTATTTGCGGGCGATTTGTACCGCATGTATACCCGCTATTTTGAGACCAAGGGTTGGCGGAACGAAGTGATGGATGTAACAGAGGGTACATCAGGCGGATACAAGGAAGTCATTTTAAAGGTCATCGGCGAAGACGTCTATGGACAATTGAAGTACGAGTCAGGTGTACACCGTGTACAACGTGTCCCCGACACCGAAACCCAAGGCCGAGTGCATACCTCTGCCGCCTCAGTAGCTGTGTTGCCCGAAGCGGAAGACGTTGACGTGGAGCTAAATCCAGGCGACATTGAGATGCAAACATCTCGTTCTGGAGGTGCCGGTGGACAGAACGTTAACAAGGTCGAAACGAAGGTACAGTTGACACACAAACCTTCCGGCATTGTTGTCGTTTGTCAGGTCGAACGCTCGCAGCTCGCCAACCGGGAACTTGCTATGGAGATGCTCCGAAATAAGCTCTACGAATTGGAAGTTCAAAAGAAGCACGGTGACGTAGCAGCAAAGCGTAAGACAATGGTCTCTACGGGAGACCGTTCGGCAAAAGTCCGTACCTACAATTATCCGCAAGGCCGAGTTACGGAACACCGTATTGGTTTAACCATGTACAACCTTCCTGCTATTATGGATGGTGATATTCAAGGTATTATCGACGCCCTGCAGTTTGCCGAAAATGCAGAAAAGATGAAAGAGGGCGCTGTAGACTAGTTTTTTTCAAAAAAGTTTAGCAGATTTAGAAATAAACACTATATTTGCACACCTTCTCGGAAGAAGGGTTTAGGTCTGGTAGTTCAGCTGGTTAGAATACATGCCTGTCACGCATGGGGTCGCGGGTTCGAGTCCCGTCCAGACCGCTAAAAAGGAAGCAAAGCTTCAAAAATCGTTCTTAAAAAGAATCTTTTAAAAGAAATTGGTCTGGTAGTTCAGCTGGTTAGAATACATGCCTGTCACGCATGGGGTCGCGGGTTCGAGTCCCGTCCAGACCGCTAAAAATTAGCTCGGTAATTCTTTTAAAAATATTGGTCTGGTAGTTCAGCTGGTTAGAATACATGCCTGTCACGCATGGGGTCGCGGGTTCGAGTCCCGTCCAGACCGCTAAAAAAGCCTGCTCATTTTACAAAATGAGCAGGCTTTTTTGTTTACGAATACTGCTAAATTTAACTTTATAAAGACACGAAGCGG
>NZ_JBHULR010000005.1:176976-286418 GCF_042684625.1 Sphingobacterium suaedae
AGGACACCACCATATAATCAAAAGAAGGTGCCGAAATAAATGCTCGCAGATGGGCACACTCTCCTCCTAGATCAAGTTTCAGATATCGTCTGTCTCTCTAATCTGCCAGCACCGTAAACTCCGCCCCCGAAGCAAAGTCCTGCCCGTTGTGCGAACTTAGTGCCGTGAACCTTATATAACGTGCCTCGATCGTTTTTTTCAGCAGTACTGACTGTAGCTTTCCGCCCCGTTCAAACTCACCTTCCACGATGGGTTCGCTCCAGTTCTTACCGTCTGCACTTACCTGCAAGCGATATCCTTTAATCTGTCCGTTTGGCCCATCTTGTCGCGGCAAATAGGTAAATCCTTTTATTTTTTTCGACATCCCTGCATCAAAATCTATCCAATGCGGATACTGTGCAACAGTCACAGAATACATCGTATGCCAAATTGTCGACGGGTCGCCATCGACAATGTGCGCCGCATTCCCCTCGCCGATTTCTTGACTTGAGGCGGACATCACCTGCATGGGAATTTGCTCTATCTTTGAAAAACGCATACTTGTTTTAAGCTTTTCATTTCCTTGATACCATGCAGTCACCACCCCTCCCTCTCGTAAGCTAAACGATTCGGTGTATCGTCTTGGTCGCCCAGCGTCCACTTGAACCCATAGCGCAGCGTCTGCCCTTTCGCTTGCTAAAGACACTAAGCCATTTCGGTCTTGTGTAATACTGATTGGCATCTCGCCCGCCACGCGAACCTTGACTTGAGACTGTTCGTTACGGCCACGCACAGGACGAATAATAAATCCAAAATTGTACGCACCGGCCTTGACCCGATCTTGTTCCAACGGAGGCCCTTGTCCGCAACTATTGCCACCGAGGCCAGTCACATCGGCCAACAGATAAAGGTGGGTTCCCGAGCTTTCGGGGAGTTGATGTGTATGCGGAGCTAACGTCATCTCCAGTTCACTCCAAGGCAGCGCCGAGGCGGAAAATTTATCCTTGGCGACGAACACCACGCCATCCCCAGCGCCATCCGTCAGCGAACACCAACGCAATTCTTCGCGGTTACCGGTAGACTGCGGCTTAGGCCAGGCTACATACTGCGCGGCTACAGGACTAGTGTACCTTTGAATAAATTGGCCTGTTTTTCGATCAGCATAATTATTCATGGGACCGCGACCATAATACGTGTATTGGGCGAAATCTTCCGGCAACTGCATAGCAAAACCCAGATGCGGTAACACTACGCTGCTGTTGTTCGAAGTAATCGTACTTTCCAATTCAATAGAGCCATCTGTATATACCGTCCAGATGAAATTGCTCGTGAATTTAAAGTCATTTTCATTAAATGGCCGGTCAGTATGCTCTTCAAGCGTATAGGTTCCTGAACTCCCTCCGCGGATTGTCGCCCCATATGGTGCCTGAGATATGACATTATACGACAAAACGTACGCCCCATCATTCCGTCGATAGACAGTCGATGTATGTGCAGTGTGTTTCAACCGATGCAATCCTTTTTCGAACCACTGCTGGTACGCCCAGTTGTCATTGTCCAGTGGCGCCCGCAACGCATCCAGACGAGGCCCCTCGCCATCCCGGATCATTACTTTATTGCCATACGTCAGATGATGAATGGTGCCCGACTGGTCATCGAATTTCACCAGAAAACCGTCTCCTTGTAGCACCTGCAAATTCCCGTGAACGGTATGTGATAATAACGCATGCCCCTGTGTGATCGCAGCAATGGAAGGTGCCCTACCCGCCTCTTTAACCAACAACTGCTCCTCCATCTGTACATACCCTTTCGGTGCCCATGGCCGGTCCTCTTTTAGTTTAAACTGAATCTTCACAAAGTACTCCGATTGCGCGTCCAGGGTTTCATAATCGTAGGGTATGCTCAACAGGTAACGCGTCCGCGGCGCAATAGATGGAATGGCTGTTCGGAATGAAGACCCTTGTTGAATTTCTTCTCCATCTTTCCAAAGTGACCATTCGATCGCGTATGCATCTAAACTACTGAAGTAATTCTTATTAAAAATTTCTACATTTCCTGCACGCATATCCAAGGCTTTTACACCTACGTTTTGGTATACTTTACGCACCTCATAGTAGGCCGGCTTCGGAGTAAGGTCCGAAAATATCAGACCATTCATCACAAATGTTCCGTCGTTGGGCCTGTCTCCGAAGTCGCCTCCATACGCCACATAACGATCTCCCGTCTGCTTGTCATACGCATACATCGATTGGTCGATCCAATCCCAAATCGCACCACCCATGAAAAAGTTAGTTGACTCTATAGCTTCCCAATAATCGATCAGATTGCCACTTGCATTTCCCATGGAGTGTGCATATTCAGAAATATGGAACGGATATTTCAACCGATATTTGCCTTTTACCGCTTCCCGTACCCAATCGATAGATGGATATTGATTGGAGCCGATGTCGACAATACTATTATTACGCTCATACTGCACCGGTCTGGAAACGTCGACTTTTTTGATCGCCTCATATGCTGAAGTAAAATTTTTACCGGGGCCAGCTTCGTTACCCAACGACCAAATAACAATGGAAGGGTGGTTGATCGTGGCATGAACCATTTCCAAATTACGGGCCACATGAGCATTATTCCACTCTTCGGGGTGCGAAAGCGATGCCTCTCCGTAATAATATTCATGACTTTCGAGATTCGCTTCATCTTCCAGGTAGATGCCATATTTATCACACAGGTAATACCAGTAGGGATCATCTGGATAGTGAGAATTCCGCACATGATTAATGTTAGCCCGTTTCATTAATTTTATTTCTTCCTCCATTTGCTGGCGGGAAATAACTTTACCGGTTTCTGGATTCGTCTCATGTCGATTCACTCCCTTCAGCTTCACCGGTTTGCCATTGACAAAGAAGTACCGACCAGCTAATCCAAATTCGTCATTGTTTGCTTCGGTATCTTTCACTTCCACCTCCCGAAAGCCAATATAGGTAGACACGACGTCGACAACCTTGCCCTTTTGATTTAGCAGCTCCGTAACCAACGTGTAGCGATAAGGTTCTTCAGCAGACCATTTTTTCGGATTGTCGACCTTTAGATCTTGTTCAACCACCGTTGTTTGTCCCTTATTTACTGAAGCGATCGATCTTCGCCAATTGATTTCTTTCACTTGCCCACTGTCGTCGCTATACAGTCTGTTTGCATACAGCGTACAGCGAGTGGCGTATCCCGAAACCTCTTTCCCAGACGCATTAGCAACCTCGGCGGTCACGCGCAGTGTCGCATTTCTATACAAGCTGTCAAGATCAGGAATGGCGACGACATTTCGCAATTGCACCTTTGGTTTTGCAGTAAGAGAAACGGTACGAAAGACACCTGGTAATCGAAACATATCTTGCGCCTCCAAGAAGGAGGCATCGGAATTGCGGTACACCTCTAGCGCTACCGTGTTCTCTCCCTTTGGCGATAGATACCTCGTGATGTTAAACGATGCAACGTTTCTTGAGTTCTTCGAAAAGCCCACATATTTTCCGTTAATCCATATGTAAAAAAAAGAATCAACGCCGTCAAAATTGATGTAGATTTCCTTTTCCTTCCATTCCTTCGGAACGGAGAACATGCGTCGATAGGATCCCACTTCGTTCCTGTATTGATAGGTTGTCCAATGCTGCGGCGGTGTCCGCATAACCCCTCCACGCCAGTCGTCGACTTTCACCTGATGTTGAAAAATAACGGGTTGGTTTACATATATTGGCACACCATACTTTAGGGAGCCATCTTTTTGTATACCCAATATATTCCAGCTCATCGGTACAGGAACATCATCCCAAGCCGATACATCGACTTTTGGGTCGAAGAAGTTTTTCGGACGCTCTTCGGGAGATTTAACCCAATGAAATTTCCAGGTTCCATTTAAGGTTAACCAATTACTAGAATGTTCAGGAAGTACTTTTCTAGCTTCCTCTACCGTGTTGAAGGAGAAGTGGTATGCATGCGGTAATTCCTTGTTCAGTGAAAGTTCTGTAGGAGATTCCCATTCTTTGCCGGTTGGCGCTTGGTGGTCGCCATATACAAACCCCGCGATATGCTGTACGGCAGGTTCCTGTGCAAGGAGCTGTATGGGCAGAACGAGCACCAAAAATAGTATACCACGCAGTCTTCGTGTCATTTTCATATAAAAAAGTCGTTAGGTTATAGACAAAAATAGGATCCAGAATAGCAAAAACAAATTCTACAACAGCAATAAATCCTTACTTTTCTAGTATTGTTGCTTTATGGTCACGGTCAATCGATTGCGCTTTTTCGCAGTAAAACGTTTGATAAAATGCCGGCTACAAAGTTTATAAATTTCTAATGGCGAAAAAGACAGTGAACCGGTGATCGGGGCAAAAAAAAAAGCGCTTCCGGAGAAGCGCTTTTATTATCGTTTACAAGAATATGCTTAAGCAGAAGCAGACTCTACATCGACCGTCGAAAATTCGTCAAATACTTCCGCAAACCCATCGTAGTCCTCGTCCCCACCTGGCGAAAAACTACGGATACCGTTTGTCTCCACATATGCTTTCAGTTCCGGATGTATATCCTCATCGGCGAAGACAGCGATGTCCGTGTAGGACAAGGCCCCTTTATACAGGTCAACATACGATCCATCTCCATACGGCGCTGCTTCATCGGCGCTCATATCCTCTTGTGCGGCCATTTCGACATATTTCGGACCTAATGTCCCAAATTCTTCATTGGCATACAACGAGTACATAACCTTCGCGTCCTTAAAAGTCGGATCATCTTTATAAGCGGTCTTCAAATAGGCCGGAACCATGGCGGAAAACCACCCGTGGCAATGCACCACATCGGGAGACCATCCCAATTTTTTGACGGTTTCCAATGCCCCTTTGCAGAAGAATAACGAACGCTCGTTATTGTCTGCAAAAAAGTCCTTTTCATCACGAAAAACCTTTTTCCGCTGAAAATACTCTTCGTTATCCAAAAAGTAAACTTGCATACGTGCGGCTGGTAAAGAAGCCACTTTAATGATTAGCGGATTGTCATTGTTATCCACCACGATGTTCATTCCCGACAACCTTATCACTTCATGAAGACGATTTCTGCGCTCATTGATATTACCAAAGCGAGGCATCAGAATACGGATTTCAAATCCCCTTTCTTGCATAGCTTGAGGTAACTGGCGTGTAATTTCAGAAATTTTACTTATTTCAAGGAAAGGCGACATCTCATGGGTTACAAACAATATTTTCGTTTTTGCCATCTCCAATTATTTTTTATTTATCGAACAGTAAAATCGGTACACAAAGGTACGAATATTTTGTGAATTTTACAATTTGTTCGTTTTCATCACTTTATATTACCAAATTAATTATGCAATTTTGTCCGCTTATTTAATGCTTTAACGGTGAAGATATTCGAGACCCAACATGAGTTACAGTCCTATTTACAAGGGCTCCGCACAACCGGCAAAAAAATTGCACTCGTTCCCACCATGGGTGCCTTGCACGAGGGACATCTCTCGTTAATCCACGAAGCACAGCGGGTCGCCGATGTAACAGTTTGCAGCATTTTTGTCAACCCGACGCAATTCAATGACCCGAAAGACCTGGAAAAATACCCTCGACCTATTGAACACGATTTGAAATTGTTGACTTCCGTCTCTTGTGATGCTGTTTTCATGCCCTCCGTAGCGGAGATGTATCCTACCAACGAGCTTGAATGGCGTATCGATCTCGGCAACCTCGATACCATCTGGGAGGGTGAAAAACGACCTGGACACTTTCAAGGTGTTACACAAATCGTCTATAAACTCTTTACGTTGGTACAACCTGATATCGCCTGCTTCGGTCAGAAAGATTTTCAGCAAGTTATGGTCATACAACGTCTTATTGACGTCAAAAGACTTCCCGTACACATTCACATCTGCCCAACTATTCGCAACGACGAAGGGCTAGCGTTGAGTTCCCGGAACTTACGTTTATCAGAAGCCGGCAAGAAAAAGGCATTGGCCTTATATCGATCGCTCCATTACATCAAAACACACGTTAATCAACAACAACCGAAGGAGCTCAAGCAACACGCGTTTGAAATTTTAGAAACCGAAGGACAGATTGACATCGAGTATCTAGCGATCTGTGAAAGCCGTTCGCTACGCGAAGTGGAAACGGTGGACCCGGAAAAACAACACGTGGCATTGATTGTTGCGTGGGTGGAGGGCGTGCGCTTGATCGATAATATGATCATCCATGAAGGTGCAACAGCTTAGAAAACGCTCCGAACGCATGGGAGGACTACGCTTTTCTGACGTAAAAAAAACAACTCTTTAAAAAAATTGAAGTAATTTTGTATCATGTTAATTGAAGTAATGAAGTCAAAGATTCACCGCGTGCGTGTAACACAGGCTGAATTAAACTACGTGGGGAGTATCACGATCGATGAAGATTTGATGGATGCAGCTAATATCGTTGCAAACGAAAAAGTGCAGATCGTCAACAACAATAATGGCGCACGGCTAGAAACGTATGTTATTCCAGGAGAGCGCGGTACGGGGACTATTTGTCTGAATGGCGCCGCTGCCCGATTAGTTCAAGTTGGGGACATCGTAATCATTATCTCCTATGGTAGCATGACACCAGAAGAAGCAAAAGGCCATACGCCTACCTTGCTGTTCCCAGATGACAACAATAAATTAATACAATAATTTCAACAATATTCTATACTTTTGTAGCACTGTTGCATTAACAGTGCTTTTTTTTGTTCAGACTCCGTCTCGCAATAGAGTACAATGCATAAACTATCGACCACATACCGATCCTTCGTCGCCTCGCTTTTAAGCGCGTGGATGATTGCAATTATCATCAGTGGTGTCGTTTTTATGCACAAAGAAGTGACCTCGACAGGCGAGATCATTACACACGTTCACCCATACGACTTTACAAAAAAAGGAAAATCACACCACCATCATTCCGATGGCGAGATCCAATATCTCAACGTTGTTTTTGCGGGCGCTTTTCTGGCAAATGACCTATTGGTCTACGAATTAGCGCTGACACCACGCCATTTACGTATACATTATGCAGAGCTGATCGAGTCTGTTCGTTCAGAATCTATCGTTCACTATGACCTGAGGGGGCCCCCTAACACCGTCTAATCTTCTTATTTCTGAATCACGACCGGACCCGTAGGGAGCAGCATCACGTCTACCTATGAACCTCCATCTACTCGTATTCCATTTGGAAAGCAACACACATGCGTGTGTCGGTATGTATACGGTACATGCGGTGGCTATACCTGGAGTGCTAGCTCTAAAGGCTACATGCCGAACGAAGCAAAGGTCGACGTCATTTTTCAGCACTAAATATTTTTCACGAAACAATAAGCAGTTACGACCTGCGTACCTATTTGAACGATTGACAACTTTGAAACAACAAATGAAAAAAATATATTACAAGCTATTCCTAACCCTATTATATAGTATACCAATGGCCTTATTGGCCCAAAACACGATAACCGGTAAGGTAACAAATGCGCAGCATGAACCCATTCCTCAAGCAACCGTCGTTGTAGAAGGCACGAGCGTTGGCGCTTCGACAAACGAACAGGGAAACTTCATTTTAACCAATGTCCCACAAAATAAGACCACGATTATCACACGAGCGGTCGGCTACCAAACCCAAAAAAAGACATGGACAGCCACACAGCAACAAGCGTTCGTGGAAATCCAACTATTAGAAGACAATCTCAACCTGAATGAGGTAGTTGTGAGCGCTACGCGTTATGGGCTGGATCGTCGAGAAGCGCCGGTCGTCGTCAATGTACTCGGTCCAAAACTCTTCAACGCCACACAATCCGTCGCTATGTCGGAAACACTTGCTTATCAACCGGGTGTACGTGTGGAAAATAACTGTCAAAATTGTGGCTTTTCTCAAGTACGCCTAAACGGACTAGAGGGCGCTTATTCTCAGATTCTAATCAATAGCCGCTCGGTATTCAGCGCGTTGAATAGTGTCTATGGGCTAGACCAAATCCCGACGAGCATGATCGACCGCATCGAAGTTGTCCGCAGCGGAGGTTCCGCGTTGTTTGGCGCGAATGCCATCGCGGGCACAATCAATATCATTACGAAAGATCCCGTGGAAAATGACTGGCAGATCAAATCGACCAACTCGTTGATCAATGGAACATCTTGGGATAACACCATCGACTTTAATACGTCGTTTGTCGAAGACGACCTCATGAATGGTGTAACGTTTTATGGAATGCATCGCGATCGGCAACCTTGGGATGCTAACGACGATGGATTTTCGGAAATCACAAAGTTGCGCAACACAACTTTTGGAACGAAAGCATTTTTCAAACCATCCGAGTATAATAAAATCACTTTGGATATGAGCGTACTAAATGAATTTCGGAGAGGGGGTGACCGTTTAGATTTGGCGCCTCATTTTACGGACATCACCGAGCAGATTCAAACGAACTCGTTTATCGGTGGTCTTACCTACGATCACTATTCAAAAGACTGGAAGCATAAAATGTCGGTGTATGCGTCAGCTCAAAAAAGCAAGCGTGATAGTTATTATGGAGGACTAGGAGGATCACGAACGCACCAAGACAGTGTAGTTGCCGCCAATTCATACGGCACAACCGATGATTTCGCCATGGTGGCAGGAGGCCAGTATACCTACCATTTTGAGCGGGACGTATTCACGGCGGGTGTGGAATATAACATGAACCGAACAGAAGATGATATACCCGCTTATAAAAGAAGCATCGACCAACGGACCCATGCCGTTGGAACCTATGCGCAGTATGAATGGAAGGTCATTGATCAATTAAAAGCGCTGATGGGCGCTCGTTACGACTATACGTACGTGAACGGCACGTATCGCTTGCTTGACCGAAACAGGGCGTCCGACCAACGGTTTGGAACGTTTAGTCCACGATTGACGATCTTGTACGATATCACGCCCGAGTTGCAGTTCCGGGGAGGGTACGCTCGCGGATTTCGTGCACCGCAAGCCTTCAACGAAGATATGCATGTAACCTCTATCGGCGGACAACAGGTTTTCGTCCTCATGGGAGAAGATTTGAAAACTGAGTATTCCAATGCTTATACCGGTTCGTTTAACTATACGCGTAATTTTGGTTCTACGCAGGCCAGTTTACTGGTCGAAGGTTTCTTCACCGATCTCCAAAACCCATTTACAACCGTTATGACGTCGGAAGAAGCAGATATTATTTTGCAAGAGATGCGAAATGGTAGCCGTTCACGCGTTTATGGCAGCAATGTCGAGCTAAGCATTGCCCCTTCCAACGCATTAAGTATCCAAGCAGGCGGAACGATACAGCGCTCAAAGTATAACGAGGAACAGTTGATCTTTGAAGGAGAAAACCCGGTTGATAACATCGTAACTACGCGGTATATGCGCACGCCAAATATGTATGGGTATTTAAACACCAATATCAAGGCGACGAAACAGCTTGCGGTCGATTTAACAGGCGTTTATACCGGACGCATGCTTGTCCCGCACTACCAACCGGACGGACGTATGCTGGTTAAAGATGCGCGCGACTTTGTCGAATTGAATCTCCGTCTAGGCTATACATTTTCCGTCAAAAAGGATTTCAACGTGGAATTGTTTACGGGTGTACAGAATATGTTCAACGCCTTCCAAAAGGATTTTGATAAGGGTGCTTTGCGGGACTCGGATTATGTCTATGGCCCCACCAAACCGCGCACTTTTACGTTTGGCGTGAAAATTGGTCATTTTCATTAATCCGTAGTACGTGTCGAGGAACGATACCCGTACCTCAACACGTACTTTTTTCCGTAAAAAATGATGCCGATTGTTCCAAACGCATCTGGTAGGTCGGCTCAGCTCACACTTTTACAAAAATGAGAAAGAAGTTTTTTATCCTGCTGTTTCTTGCCGTACTTTGGTACCCACTCTCTGCACAAGACAAAGACCAGGTGCAGTGGCTTACATGGGAACAGCTGTCCGATTCATTGACGGTCCACCCTAAGCCCGTCCTGCTTTTCTTTCATACAGACTGGTGCGCGTATTGCCGGAAAATGCAAAATGTAGTATTTACCGATTCCGCAGTGATTCGAAAGCTCGATGCAGATTATTATGCGTTACGCTTTGATGCCGAAAGTGTAGATACCGTGTGTTTTGATCATCAGATTCTGACGAATGCGGTGTCCAAAAAACGTACAGGGCACTATCACCAGATCACAAAACTGTTAGCTGCACGTGAGGGGAAGTTTACTTTTCCTACGACCATTGTTCTTCGGAAAGATTTCACCGTCCGATCGCGGCATTTTCACTATTTAGACCGGCGCAAGTTGTTGAAGGCCCTGCAATAATTATCCATGTACCGGCTGTTTCTGTTCAGGCAACTGTTTGAAACGTCCGCCCACGAGCTTCGTAACACGGGCGAAGACGCCATTTAATTGATACAGCTACCGAACATCGCTAGCGCGAGCTTACAGCTCCTGCTCCGATAGCCTAACGATCACCTCCAGGGCCCTCGTTAGAACACGCCGGCAATAGTTTTAAGGAGGTCCATACGATTTTAGGCTGTGCTTACATTTTTATAAATGTCTGGGAGATTGCGGCATTGTCCGTTGTAATCCAAACCATACCCGACCACAAACTCCTTGTCAATCTCAAAACCCACATACATAATGTTGTCAAATTCGTACTGTAGAGCCTCTGGCTTCATTAATAACGTACAAACCGCAATACTCCCTACGTGCAGTTTCTCCAACGCCTCTATCGTGTGTTTCAACGAATTGCCCGAGTCGATCACATCTTCGACAATAATGACCTCTCTACCCGTTAGGTCCATCCCCACTCCTAATAGCTCATGTACGTGTCCTTGGTTCACACCTTGATAAGAAGCTAATTTCACAAAAGAAAGCTCACAGGGTACATGGATTTGTTTCATTAAATCCGCCATAAACATGAAACAACCGTTGAGCACGCCAACGAACACAGGATGCCTATCGGCGTATTTCATACTAATATCAATCCCCATCAATCGAATACGTTTCTTGATTTGTTCGTAATCGATAAATAATTCGAAGTTTAGGTGATCTATTTGGATATGTTTCATACAGAAATCAATTTATTTGTGGATATACACCATTTCCTATTTTCCCGTTACAGCTACGTTCCGAACCATTGCCTACCGGTTTATTCCGGTTGTTCGTCTTGCCCTTTACCAAACAGTTTTTCCAACAGGCTCTTCCGTCTCTGCTCCTCCACTTCCATTTCCTTCATAATCGCTTCCTGCTCTGGGTCGACTTCTTGAAACGTCGTATCCATCACCCCTTGAGGACGAGCAGGACGTAATGCCGATTCGAGCGTCACCTCGTAGAAACCATAATTTGAAGGGACAGACTCATCCTGTAGTTGCCCTCGTTTGGTCATGATATACCCATAGGTATTGAAATGGCGTTGTACCCAAGGTTTTAAATGTCCGGTGTAATCGAACGATGCAAGCCCCGTTTTTGGTCTCGGGATGATACTGGATAGATACAAACTTTCTCCAATGGTCAGCACAGCGGGAGTTTTCCCGAAATAATAGGATGCCGCTTCCTGGATACCGTACACATTTTTTCCCCATTCAATAACATTCAGGTAGATTTCAAACATACGGTCTTTTGGCACTTGTCGAGACGATTCCATCAACCACACTAGCAGGATTTCCTCGAATTTACGCATCATGGTCTTATTCCGGTTCAAAAAAATGTTCTTGACCAATTGCATCGAAATTGTGCTAGCCCCTCGCTTAAAGGCCCGTTCTTTGATATTTGTCGCAATAGACAGCTTAAAGGCTTCTTCCTCAAACCCGCGGTGTTCATAAAAATACGGATCTTCAGTATTCAGTACGGTTTTCTTCAGAATGGTTGACACCTGTTCCAGCGGAGTAAACTTAGGATTTTGCGGCGCCACGACAATTTCGCGCATCAGCACGGTATCCTCATAGGCGCGATAGGTAAACGAACCGTTCATGTCGGCGATATTTGCCTTTCCCCACTTCAAAATTTTCAGCTGCTTATCGTCCATCTTTGATTGAAAAGTGAGGTCGTCCGGCCTGTCAAAATTGACAGAAAAATCCAGGTCATAGGCAATATTGCCGGCTACTTGTATCCCGTCTATCGTTTCGAACAGTCCTTTTGGAATGGCATCAAATAACTTTTGTGCTTCGAATTGTCCTGTGCGAATGGATAAGTTGACCACCTTCTCCGGCCTAGGAATAAACTTCACATACGGATGAAACTCAAAGTCTTTTACACGGATCCTGCTCGATGGATCTACTTCCATAGCTAGTTTGCCAATATTGATTTGTCCTTCACCCGTAGCCTCGGGTAAAAGGATCTGCTCCTCCGATAGGCGGCGGTGCTGCACACGCAGATTTTCAAAACTCCACTTACCAGCGATCGTCAATGAATCTTCCGATTCCCGTTTTACTTTATCCAGATCAAACATCACTTTGTCGAAACTCACGCCCAACCCAAATTTCCTGCGTAATAATGGCAATTCGACATTTTCTGTATCAGAGGCAACCTCTACGTGTAGCTGTTGTCTATCTGGATTCACATGACCGGAAAAATTCCACTGCGCATCATGGTCGTTGAGAAATAAGCTCGTTTCGAAATCCCCTCCATCGATCACAGCCTGCGGCAAGCGGATACGTTGGTGTACACTATCGTCCGTATAAGATAATTCAAAATTTTCCAGCTCCATATCCCGTGGGATCTTGAAGAATACCTGTTTCACCAGGCCATCGATTAATGCTGCGTAATTCCGATCGACCTCTTCGTTTACCGACGCAGTATCTTTATCTTTTTTTCTGAAGAGAAAATCATAGTTGCTGATGGAATCTCGTTTGACTAGTGTCACATACGAATTTTTGAGCGAGAGATTACCGATCTTGACATCACCGAACAGCAACGGCCACAGACGTACCGACACCCCCATTTGTGCTATACGGGCAAGTGTGTCCCGCCCCTTAGGTAACAGCTCAATATCTTGGAAAGTAACGGTCGATAATCCGGTAAATTGATAATCACGCACCTTAAATTCGACGTGATACCGATTTAAAAGGGCGTGCTCTACCTTCGCCACTGCCTTATCTAAGATCCGCCCGCGCACAGAAAGCCCTACCCCCAGCACCACGAGGAGCAGCACGAAGAATACACCGCCTGTAATGTATGCGATCTTCTTCTGTCCCCCACTCAGCGCAGGTAATTTTTGCAATATGTTCATACAAGATGTAATTCGATCTAAACTTACCCAATTTGCTTTTTTTATGCAAAAAAATAACAGACCTTAACCGAGACACGGCCGGTATTTCATCCGGTGTTATCCATGGCCTGTAGCATTCCATACTCGTACAGTTCCCTTTTTTCGTGATTTTTGTTGTATGCCTCTAGCAATTTTCTTGCTTTGTTCTTGTTCTTAGACAGTTCTTAGCTAGTAATTTTCTTGTGTTAAACAAGGGCTCTCCTTGTCTTATCCTTGTGTTGCCCTTATCATCAGTAGGGATATAGTTTCGTATATTTTTTCGGAACGGGCGTAGTGTTACGCGTTACACGTCCGATCGCATGACTTGTATTTTGAAACAACGCCTGTACAACTTTAAAAACCGCTTAATCAACATCTAGATGACAAGATTTGTCATCGCAATATGTAACTTTGTTGGAGATAATGTTATTATGATCACAAAAGACCAAGTATTACACGCATTAAGTCATGTCGAGGAACCTGATCTGAAAAAAGATTTGGTGACGTTGAACATGATTCAACATATTGAAATCCTACCAAATAAGGTCAAGTTTGACGTAGTCTTAACAACGCCCGCTTGTCCGTTAAAAGGTCACATTGAACATGCATGCCGCAATGCAATTGCTCTTTTTATTGGCAAAGAAGTGGAAGTAGACATCCACATGACCTCCCGTGTCATCAGTACGGAGTCTGCACAGCTGGATGGTATTAAGAACATTATCCTGGTATCTTCCGGTAAAGGGGGCGTTGGTAAGTCGACGGTTGCGGCGAACCTGGCTTTGGCTTTGGCAGAAACCGGCGCGAAAACAGGACTACTAGATGCAGACATTTATGGCCCCTCCCTTCCGATTATGTTTGGCCTGGAAGGCACAAGACCAGAATCGATACAAGCAGAACAGGGCAAAACAAAAATCTTACCGATAGAAAAATTTGGATTGAAATTGTTATCTATTGGTTTCTTTACCGACCCGAATCAACCCATTCCATGGCGCGGACCGATGGCGACATCTGCCATCAAACAGTTATTTGGAGATACCCATTGGGGCGAATTAGACTATCTCGTGGTGGACATGCCTCCTGGTACGGGCGACATCCATATTACCGTAGCGCAATCGTACCCCATTTCAGGAGCAGTGATCGTCACCACACCGCAGCATGTGGCATTGGCTGATGCAATCAAAGGAATTGGCATGTACCAAATGGAAGGAATCAATATTCCGATTTTAGGCATCGTCGAGAATATGTCTTACTTTACGCCAGCCGAATTACCTGATCATAGATATTATATTTTTGGCAAAGACGGTGGCAAACGGTTGTCCGAAAGCAATAACGTACCGTTCTTGGGAGAGATTCCGTTGGTGAAAGCTGTAGCAGACGCGGGCGATAATGGTTTTCCGATTTTGCTGGATGCCGATGAGCCGGTAACAAGCGCCTATAAAGATATTGCCGGCCGCGTTGCGCAAGAATTAAGTATTTTAGCAAATAAATAAAATAGGGTGAAAACCCTATTTTATTTCGATGGAGGGGTTGATCTCCAATAATTTTGTTATAAATGCTGCCTGCTGCTTTGGATTGACAAAAATCTCATCCTGAATATTATAATGTACATTCAGCCCTTTTTGATAGGGATACCAGAAATAGAAAAAACCACTGGTCCAAATGGAGTTTCCTCTTTCAATAATACGGATGCCACTTATATCAATACTTTTTTTCCTTCAAGCGTTTTGATCAAAAGTTTATTGTCAGCAATTTTATAGTTTGCGTAGTAAAATACAAAATACCATATTAAACCAAGCACGAGTAGCGCAAGAACTGTAGATAGATAAACACCATTATGTATACTACTGCATCGGATTGCAGCAAGCACTGTACCTACAACAAAAAGCCATATATAGCTTTCTTTGCCTACATTAACTTTGAAAAAAAATTGGTTCATAGTTCCGTTTCATTTGAAGTTTTAAAAGCTCAAATCTTTAATAATTTGCCTTCAACCAAGACAAAAATTAAAAAAAATCGACTTTCCGCATGTTTCCGGAAGGTCGATTTACTCATTCATTTATAAGAGTTGAAAGGTCATTTCGACGTCGGGCTTATCCACTCCTTTCATTTTACCATATACGTTACCAGAATCAAAAAAGTACTCTATCGTAAAGGCGCTATTCAGCAGGAACTCATCTAGTTTATCCAAAATAACTGCAGTATAACCACCAGATGCTGCTGATCTCCTGGTCAATTTATATTGTCCTGTTTGCTCGTCAAAAGTATAGTTGTAAACCGCTGTGGTTGTCCATCCACTTGCTCCTCCGTTCTGACTTGAAAAACCGCTCACCGTGATCCTCTGATTAACTAAATCCCATTTTAGGTCAATATACCCGCTGTTAAATGTGTAACCGGTGGCTCTATTTCCCAATCCTTCATGATACCTTTTCAGAATTGACAATCCAGCCTCTGATGTGCCGGGATAGTATTTCAGATACGGACTTCTCAAACTATATTTAATGCCCACTAACTTGTTAAGCGGGACAATAGCCTCATCAGACACTAAAATTTCGAATTTATCGCCTACCTCACTCTTCGCATAAAACTTGTCGCTTTCTCTCATCAAGTATCGCAGTAAAGTTGAACCGGCTTGCATACCGGTAGGAATTTCTATTCCATCCAATAAGAACGAAAAAGATGCCGCCGGACTGATAATAGCCTGACCATTGACATAACTTGCTACATCAACTTTTTTTCCAGCCCCGTTAAAAAAAATTTGATATTTCACACCGCCAATTTCAAAATAAGAAATAGGGTTTTCAATAAAAAAGCTTTTCGTTTCTGCTATAGCTTCAGCATATCCGCTATTCAAAAAACTTTCCTGCTCAGCTTGCGTAGCACGCACTAGCACCATCTGTCCAGCATATTTCCTTCCTTTAAAGAATATAGAATCTTCCGTGGCGCGTTGGAAGTCAAACTCGATATCACTCTTTAATCCATCTCCACGGACGCCGCCTATTACTGCTGGATTCGGATCGTTTAGAAGATGTATATAATTGTACGTTTCAAATGCCAAAACCGGCCCATTTATCAGACGCAAACGATAGGACGACTCCTGCAATTCTGTACTACTTTCATTATTTATATCCGCGAGCATCTTCACCCTGTCTTTATCATCAAAGCTCATGTAGTAGCCATAATTCCCTCTGGATAAGGTTTCATTAAAGACACGCCAACCAAACTGCGCTCCGACCAATTGATCTTTTATCTCCTGTTGTTGCTCGCTCATCCGCTGTTCGGGTGTCTTGTCGAAGAGTAAATCCACCTCTGATTTGCCGCACCCTGCAGCTAGAAAAAGTAGAGCAAGCAATAATTTAATGCTATTTTTCATGCTTATCATCATTACACACTGTTAAAATTTGATTCTCTCTAAAACAAAGTTCATGAAGCTATTCCTGTTGTTTTCTTTATAAAAACCACCTGTATTGTTATACCCCTCATCTTTACGGCTCAGTTGCGGACTGGTCAACGACCAATCTAAAACAAAGGGAGAGCCTGTCAAATACGCGCCAATATTATCCATAAATGCATCCATAAAGAGATTCGCATTGTTGTACCTAGCCCCCTCTCCTTGTGCCGTTTTTGTAAAGGTTACTTTTTCCGTACCCGTATTGTAGGCATATGCAAAATTGTAATCCGCTTCATACACGGTGGTGGTGTTTGAACCGCCGGTACCTCGAAAGGGTACACGTACAATCAGGGTCTTATCGGCTGAATTAAATAGGAATCGTATATCCTGAACTTGATACCTATTTGTCGAGTGATAATTATACACGGCCTCCTTAAACACATCTACTGATGCCTTAAAATCTGTAGACACGGTCGCAGCATTATAACTCGGCGCGACAAATAGCTGTTTATTAAGAAGCCAATTTCCTAGCGATTGAGAAACTTTATCATTAAACTGTTCATACATGATCGACTGCAGTTCCCGCTGAAGCTTTCTAAAATCAATGTTATGCGAATCTCTGAAATAATTAACCACCGAGGTTTCCTTTTTCTTTAATCGATCGTAGGTGATCTTATTATATTGCTTAGCGTGGTGATCATACCATAATTGTCCTTCCATCAGTAAATGTGCAGCGGTTTCTGCAAAGTCTTCAAAATACTGGGATCGGGCATATCTCGACACAAAACCTAATGAATCCGAAAGCTTCTGCGGATTAAGCGTTGTATTCGTCCAATCGTCGAAGTAATCCCCTTCCGATATGCCTTCAAAATCCAACGGCATCGTTTTATTTTGCTGCAAAATATGTGTAAACTCATGGTGTATCGTCCGGAGCCTTCTCCTAACCTGCTCTGCATCCGTATTGTCCAATGAATTTACTTCATAGAGGGTAACATTTCTTCCTCCCGCAGCTGTTCCCAGGATCATGGATCCGTCATCATTATACGAAGTCGATCCGAAGAGTACCCACTCCTTAGGGGTAAACGTCTTTATAAACGTCGTGCCCGCTACGTCGTCATAAGGCTTTAAAAAGCCATCCAGTACAACAAGCATCTGCCCTTTAACTTTTTCCTCTTTTACCGGAGTGATATTTCGTTCGATATTGCCTTTGTACCTGTCGTATCGATAAACCACCTCAATATTATACGTGTTTAAGAAGTTTGCATCAAGCCATTCATCTAGTTCCGTAGGCACAAAATCTTGACTGTTATCAAACTCGAAATTAATATCATCTTCTTTTTTACATCCGTACAGCAGTGTCAATACGACGAGCAACGGTAGGATTAGATTTCTTTTTTTCATCGCGTTAAATGTTAAATGCTACCTTGGATTCTTTTCCAGTCCTGATGTTCCAACGCTTTCCGGCAATTGAAAAACACGACGCAGATCGTCTTTTTTCAACACATCGAAGGTTTCAAACCCATTGGCATCGATGTGGTTATGCTGAATTTCAATCGCATGTCGATTAATATCGAACCAACGGATTCCTTCGTGCATAAACGCGCGTTGTTTGAAGTCCAATACGGTTTGCATGAGTCCTTCTCTGATGTCTGCTGTTTCATAAAAAGCCAGAACTTTGGCTTCCGTAATACGATGCGTGTTGGCATTATAATCCTGAATCCTGACCTCAGAAAAATCGTTTAAATCCCTAAGCGCTAATTCATAACGTCCAAGGTTAATATAGGCTTCTGCCCTGTTAATCAGCGCTTCATCGGTAGAAAACAAGCATTGAATTGTATAGTTATATCCGATATTGGATAATGGATTTGTAACAAAAAACAACCCCGGATATTTAGACACGGACGCCTGGTTATCCCCCCATGTACCATACCGTTGATAAAAGTTCTTTCCGGCCACAGTCGTACTGTTCAGCATGGCCTGTCCAACAACACCGAGTCCATACCGGCCTTGTCCTGCAATATTTGCCATAGAAGAAAACACATTTGCCAACAGCAGGTTATAGCTTCTTTCGGAGCGCATAAACTCTAAAGAGGCCGAGGCAAACTCAATCGTCCGCAAGGTGGTCGCAACAGGTCTCAGGTTCTCTTTATAATTATTATCTGGAAAAATAGCACTACTATATTGCACAACCTTGTCATATTCTCCCTTGAACAGATAAAATCTTGCGGCAAAAGCATTTGCAGCTTGAATATTAAAATGGAATTTTGTCGCTTTGAATGTTAATCCTTTTATCAGATCGAGGCCCTGCAATAAATCACGTTCGATATTTTCATAAACCGAAGCTACCGTTCCCCGCTCATATTGTTTAAATACTGAAGTTTCCGGCTCCGTAACATAAGGAATTCCAGGCGATGAATTATCTCCATTTATTTGATACGTCTTTGCAAATATGGAGACCAGCATATGGTGTGCATAAGCCCTTGCTAATAGTGCCTCACCACGATATTGTTCCCCCTGCTCGCCAAAATTATTTTCGTCAATGGCCTCAATCGCTTGATTGGCCGCGGCGATGGCGGTATAGGCAGCGTTCCAATAGGTGTTTGGTGCATTATTGCCCGTAGTTTGCATCACCTCATCCCAAAAGTAGCTATCCCGAGCGATATCATTTAAATTTCCAACTCCGGGCCCCTTGTCCACAGAATTGTCGGATGCCAATTCGGTGAACACCAGGTAGTCATATTGTGGATAAGCTGTCACCAGAAGCTGACCGACCTTCTCCACTGTATTTATTTCCGTCCGCATATCTGGGTTTACGTCCAAATACTTTGAACATCCGGTCATCACGGCAGAAAGGACGAACAGCACAACTATTCTATATTTATTTTCCATCATCTTTTACATCTTAAAATTAGAAACCAACTTTTAACGAAAAGGTATATTGCCTAGGAATGGGCAAAGCCACTCCTCCATTACCAAAAAACTCGGGATCTGCACCATTAAGCTTTTTATCTGAATAAAGCAATGCCACATTATTGCCCACCAATGCCAAATCTAACGACCTCATTTTTAGGCGATCCGAAATACTTTTAGGAATTCTGTAAGACAACGAGATATTCTTTAAGCGAATGAAATCACCCTTTGCTACACGCTGGTCAGAATAATTATACGCATAGTAGGAATAGCGCGGATCGTCGCTCATAAATGTTTCTGAAACAAGAGGATCCAAAATTGTGGGAATGGTCGTCAATTTTTCATCACCCGGCACCATCCATCTGTTTACCAAATCCCGGGTCATAACAACATCATCCGTTAGATAAGGGGTAAAGGTAGGTTGTAGGCGGACATAGTTGCCAAAACTAAAATTGAACAAAAACGACAACGTAAAATCCTTGTATCCCAATTGATTATAAAATCCACCCGTAAATGTTGGATCCACAGGGCCATGATATTTTAAATAGTCAATTGAGGTACTTTGGAAATCGACACGCGTGACATTTCTAGCTCCTGTTTGAGACACAAATGTCGGAAATCCATACATTGGATCGAGTCCATCGAATGCTATAGAAAACAACCCTCGTTGCGAATACCCCTGCAAAGGACCTCCCTCTGCCCGTATTAACGTCCATTGATTCGGGTTGACCTCCAGTTCCGTAATCTCGTTTTTGTTGATCGCATAATTGAAAGACGTTCTCCATCTAAAATTATCGTTCCGTACAGGTGTACCTCCAATGGTCATTTCTATCCCTTTGCCTGACATCTTTCCATAATTTCCAACTTTTCTAAACTGTCCACCTATACCAGAGGTCGTTACGGTCCCGATCAGATCGAATATATTACGCTTATACACGTCAACGGTCAGATCAACTTTATTATTGAAAAGACCTAAGTCTGCCCCAATATTTAGTTCATACAATTTCTCCCAGGTAAGACCTGAGTTTTCCAGACTTGATATTCCAACCAAAGTTTCCTTGTCTAACTCGGTAGGACGATACGTAAGCCTGTTATAATAAAGGACGTCTGAATTTCTCGCATTTCCTAAACTGGCTACTAATCCATAGGTACCCCTGATTCTTGCTCCGCTTAGAAACCATCCATCCGGGTTGAAAAACGATTCTTTGTCAATGTCCCACGCTCCCGAAAGATTCCAAGTTGGGAGCCACCTAGCCGTTCGCGATTTCCCCATTAAGTTAGAGCCATCATAACGTGTCGTAAAATTAAAGCTATACTTTTCGTCAAGTGCGTAGGCTGCTCGCATCATAAAGGCAGCATACCGATCTTTGGTATATCCCATCCCAAAGTATGGGTTAATCAGAAGTTGCGCGCGTTCAAAATATTTATAATCCGGATTAACAATCCCGGCATTTTCGTATTGATAGCCAACACCATCGAAATTATCGTATTGCCTATCGGTATATCGAATCTCCATCGATCCGAAGACATTCAACCGGTGACGTTCGTGGTAGGTTGCATCATACTCCAAATTCTGCCGAAAATAATAATTGACCATATCATTACTGTTCGTGTTGTAGAAGCCCCCCTCCGGCAATACCACATAAGGCAATTCCGTCGGAGCAAACGGTCTATCAAATAGAAAACGATTATTTTCCATAATGAATGGATCGTCCCCATGTGCACGATAGGCGCCAACCATATTGGAATTCTCTTTAATATAATGTTTTCTACGTGTTGTTGCATATCGATATGATCCGTCCACAGAGTAGGTTAACGTAGGTATTATTTTGTATTTCACCCCTCCCTGTACCTTTAGTTCATTCATACCCAACTCGAGGTAATTATTGTTCAATTCATTCAGGATATTGAATGGGGCAAAATTCTTTACGAAATATTCCAGTTCGCCATTTTCATCGTAAGGAGTCATCAATCGCGAGGTATTCAATGCATAAGAATAGGGATTTATATCGAAGTCCCTGGAGTATTGGCCGAAAACGGGATCAGAATTTCGCGTCAGGGTGCCGGGTGTTCGCTGATCCCGGATAGAACCGTTAAACAGCAATTCTCCGCTAAGTTTATCACTGAGTTTAAAATTTGTACGCAGATTTGCTGTAAAACGTTTCACATTATCCCCAATTGTCTGCCCATTATCACTCATATAGCTGGTTGACGCATACGTCTGTGATTTAGCCGTTCCAGATGTATAGCTTAACGAATGCTCTTGCAGCAACGAGTTTTTAAATAGAACATCAAACCAATCTGTATTTGCCTCTGCATAACGTTTTAAAAATTGGTTCTTAGATGCTTGATTGTTTTTTAGCGTATACGAATCTGTTTGAGGATCATAATCATAGATCTGATTGTACATTTTGTAAAAAATTCCCCCGTTCATAGAGTTTCTCGATCCAGCATGTGCAAACGCTCCCTTCCTTTCCATTTCTAATAACACCGACATTTGTTCTCCGGAATTCATAATATCGAATTGGTCATAATTCGGCTTTAAGTACGTGGTTAGCGTTGAGCTATAGGTAACCTGAGGAGCACCCTCTGTTTGTATCCCTCGCTTAGTGGTTACCACGATTACTCCATTCATCGCGCGCGCGCCATACATAGCAGTCGCTGCCGCATCCTTTAAAATCGTAAATGACTCAATATCGTTAGGATTTAAACCCGCGACAGAGGAACCGATTAGCGTATTTGCATCACCTGTTGATAATGCTTCGTTAGAAATATTGACGACATCCTCCAAAATGATACCGTCAATGACCCACAATGGTTTATTATCACCTGATAGTGACGTCGCTCCTCTAACTCGGATTTTTGGTGCAGCACCAAACGTACCGGAGACATTTTGCACCGATACCCCAGCTGCCTGACCTTCCAACATGCGGGAGATATCTGGTACGCCTGCTCGCTCCGCATCTTTTGCAAGTACCTTTGATGTAGCTCCTGTAAACAGTTTTCTGTCAATATTCTGATAACCCGTCGCAACGACATCTACTGCATCCAGCGTCTTATCATCTGCATCCAAAACGATGGAGACCGTGCCCCGGTTATTCACGGAGACTTCCTTTGTACCATATCCAACATACCGTATGACAAGAGTAGATGTAGCCGTTGCAGCGATAGAAAACTCACCCTCTGCGTCCGTGGTTGCACCCACGGAAGTTCCTTTGACTAAAACTGAAGCGCCTATCAGCGGCTGCCCATCTTTATTTCTTACTGTACCTGTAACCCTGTTTTGTTGATCTTCTACGATGCCGATCCGCCCTTTCCCTTCTTCTTTATAGACGATTGAAATCGTTTCAGCAATGATCTTAAACGAAAAATTATCGCTTGGCAGGACAGCTTTTAGCACGTCTTTTAAGTTCGCATTCCGCACGTGCACACTTACGCGATCTGCCTTTTTCACCACATTGTCGCTGTATAGAAACCGATAATCTGTTTGTTTGCTAATCTGCTTGAAAACATCTTCCAATTTGGCATTCGTTAAAGAAAGAGAAACTTTCTGAGCAGTTCCCTCTGCATAAGCACATGTCATAAAAACCAACAGGAGCAGTGTTGTAATTTTCATAATCCGGAAAATTAAGACAAAAGGCGGTCTCCACGCTTCCATGCGCCTTTTGTCAAATGAGAAGTTATTCATACATTTGAGTAATTGAGTTAATGTGAAAGGGTTAGTATTCTTAAGTTAACTTGATGTTAGACAGGGGTGCTGCAACACTCCTGTTTTTTTGCGCTATTGTCTGCCTATTTCATAATCTGATTTTTAGTGATCAATAATTTATTTTTATTCAGCTTGAAGTCTAAGTCACTAACAAACTCCAGCATTTTAAGCACTTCTGTTAACCGTACATCGCGACGGATCTCGCCGGAGTAGGTTGTCGTCAAAGACACATCGTCGGAAAAAGAAATATCCAGATCATACCATAATTTAAGTTGATGGGCGATATGGACAATATTGTCTTCCTGAAAATAGAATTCATTGTTTTTCCAAGCCAGATCCTTTTGCAGATTTGTCGACTTCACCTGGAGGTTTCCGTTTCGCCACTCTGCACTCTGGCCAGGCGAAATAACAACCGACTGCTTATGGTTACTGATTTCTACACGACCTTCCGCCAGGGATGTTTTGCTTCGATCTCCATACGTCGATACATTGAAGTGCGTGCCGAGCACGCGAATATGTATGTCGCTTGTCTCCACGTAAAATGGTTTTGCAGCGTCCTTTGCCACCTCAAAATAGGCTTCACCACGGAGATACACGCGGCGTTCATCTTCAGAAAAATGTGTGGGAAACCGCAGCTCACTATTGGAGTTAACCCACACCGTGGTTCCATCGGCAAGCGTCAATTTAAAGAAATTCGCCGCCGGAACCAACAATGTATGGTACGTCAATCCATGTTGTAGTGTCTCTTGAGGCTCACGGATACGGCCATCCATCAGCTGGACACTGTGGGCCACGCTGAGCGTATCATCCACTTTGACTTCCTCTCCGCTTGCCAAAATTATTTTTGCACCGAGATTAGCAGGGAGTACATCATTCGTATACTTTTGAGCCGTGCTTTCGACGATCCGAGTTTGCTCCGCTCCGTTTCGAGTAGGTAGCCAAAGGTACCCACCAATCGACAAGGCCACTAACAGCGATGCAGCCACCGCCCATCGGATCGACAAACGATTCTTGCGTGTTGTTCGTTGCTGTATCCGTCTCCATGCCCCGTGCGCATCAATATGTTCCATCCATGCTGGTTCTACGCCGCTATTCTTCGTTAGAAGTTCGTCATATAGAGCCCGATTTTTAACGTCTTGCTTTAACCAAGCTGAAAGGATCAATTCTTCCGCATCAGAAATGGAGTCTCCATTGCTTTTTTTGGCCAAAATTTCGGCGATTTCGAACGGGTTAGTATCCATAATTTTAATTAAGAAACCAAAAACTGGATTGGGGGTGACAAGAATTTACATTTTTTTTAGACTGGAGAGAAAAAGAGTCGCGCAATTGCTAATAGTCGAGATGCAGGACAACACGTAAGCAATTGAAAGATCTGAAACAACACCCCATGTTTACTGAGCTATTGCTGTAGCGGTTGAAAATAGATGGGTTATTATTTTACCAAATGATTTCTAGAGATCGGAGAGAAATAGAGCTAGCGCAACCGAAAAATAGTCAGGGCGCAATTTTGACCGCAACACGTGTAATCCGCGTTTCTTATGTGTTTTGATCGTATTCAAACTGATCTCTAGTTGCTCCGAAATTTCTTCATTGGAATAGCCATCCACATAGCTCATTGTCATGACACGCCTGCATCCTTCCGGTAGTGTAGCGATTGTTTCGTGTATCATCCTCGAAAATTCGGTTCGGATAAGCTCATGTTCATAGTCCATATCGTCTGCCTCTTCGAATCCTGTACGGTTCCAAAACCGTTTCATGGTTTTATTTTTGCGGTTCAGATTATAGACGGCAAATTTAACGGAAGAATACAAAAATGATTTGATCGCACGTTCGTCTGCTGCGATACCACGTTTATGCTGCATATAACTGATAAATGCGTCTTGCGCTAGGTCTTCCGCTAGATGCTCGTCATGCACCAACTGCCACGCAAAATGACACAACGCTCGGTAGTACTTTGTAAATAATAGTTTATCGGGATCGACTACATTCATTTTCGGCAATTCGTCAATAAAGTTGTTAGTAGGAAAATGTTACCGGTAGGATAAGGTCTCATTTTCAAAACCAAGGTATTAAAAATATTTTAAAACGGCTTCAAAAAAAGTAGTTCCATTTCGACAAAAACGAAAAACAGGTAATTGATCTAAAAAAAACGCAGAGCCTTGTGGCTCTGCGCTGTGTTCAGGTTTTCATGCTGTTCAACTACTTTCCTTCGCCTTTATCGATGCGATCTTGTATCAAATTCCAATCGTAGTAATGAAAAACTTTACCATTACTCATAGCAATCAACATACCTTTTTCGAATTTGTCTCCCAAATTTAAGTTCGTCGCATCTGCACCGTCACATTCGATCGCAGATACCGGAATATCAGCTAGCTTTTTGTGTGCGTGCGGATTTCCATCGGTACCCTCACGTGGATAGACCAGAAAGGAATTATTTTGTTGATTGGAAAGCAACAAGTACCCTGTAGAATCGCTTGTTTTGTAGATGGCAATGCCTTCGTGGTCTGATTTGGCATCCTGTTGAGCAAAAAAGGCGAGCTCCGTGTCATCTTTTCTCTCCGGATCGGCATAATACTTCCGTACGCCAACTGTCTCGTCCGAATAATATATATAGCCGAGCTCATTATCCACAGCAATCGCTTCGATTTCTTTTTTTCCACTGTATGTACCAAATTTCCGAACGACATCGCCAGTTACTGTCCCGTCGGCATTCCCTTTCAGTTGGTATTGCCACAGGTAGGATCCTGATGCACCTGTTTTGCGCCCAACAATGGCATAAATTGTCGATGCGCTCGAATCCTTCTTCGTATAAAGTGCAATCCCCATTCCGTCCCGGCTTTCTTCTCCTTCCTCTCCATCAAAAATGGAAATCCCGCCGTTATCGATTGGTGTCAAATCGGGTAGGGAATACACCCTAATTTTATGTGCTTTTCGTTCAGTTGTAATCGCTACGTCCACTTTCTTGCCGTTCAGTTCGAGACCATAGGCGATGTCCACATTGTTTGGACGCTGTAAGCCGGTCACTTTTTTTACAATCTTTCCCGACAGGTCGTATACATACAAGCCTCCACCGACTTCCTTGTCCGTTCCAACGATCAGACTTTTAGACGGATCCGTAGGATGTATCCAGATAGCCGGATCGTCTGTATCGAATTCGGTCTGCTCAGTGACCACTGTAGGCACGATGGCGTCTGTCGCTACAGGGGTCAGTCCCGAGGAGCAGGAAGCCAATACGGAAGCTACCACCAAGGCCTTCATCATATTCCATTTTCTGTTCATATAGTTCTTTTTTTATGGTTACTAAAATTATCCAAAGGAGGTTCACTACGTAATGCCTAGATCAACATCCCTGCTTTGTCCACTCTAAACGAGTTCGAGTTACAAGCTCGCGCTAGCGTCTTTCTACAGCCGGTCAGTGCTGTACTTATCAAGCTACTACAAATCAAACTTCACGCCTAAGTTAAAGCGTGCCTGATAATATTCCATCTGCATCGTACGAGCCGAAATACCTTGATAATAACGTAGCGGCTGGTTGGTCAAATTGTTCGCTTCTAAGAATATGCGCAACTTCGGTGTAATTTTGTAGGCCGCATTCGCATCCACAAACAACTGTTTATCGTAATACCGATCTTCAAAATCTTCTCCGCCTAATTCGTCAATGTAAGAAGACGTATAATTCAGCGACACCCTTGATGAAAATTTACTATTTTCCCACGATAAGGATCCGTTAAACATATGCGGCGCTGCACCAGGTAATTTCATATTTTCACGTTCTTCGCCATCTTCATTAGTAATTCCTTTAGCTCTCGAGTTGGTGTTGGTATAATTCAAGTAAATACCGAATCCCTTAAGGAAACGTCCGGGAAGGAAATCCATTTGGCGCTGGAAAGCTACTTCAAACCCATACACATTGACGTGATCACCATTTCGTTGTTGCACAAATTGATAATTTTCTCCTGTAGGAATCGGATTTTGTTGATTTGGAAAATCATTGGCGAAATCCGCTGTTCTATATTGATTATTACTATACGTGTAAATAAAATCTTGTAAGTTTTTATAAAAAACGCCCGCTGAAAAGATGCCGACTGAGCGGAAATAATGCTCAGCCATCAAGTCGGCATTGTACGAGTACGTAGCCTTTAGGTTAGGATTGCCGGCAGCCACCTCCCGATCTTCGCCGATGACGCTGACATACGGTGCCAGCGCATAGTAATTCGGGCGAGCCAACGCCGTCGTGAATGCTGCACGCAACACTGTAGATGCATCTGCTTTATATTTCAACGACACACTGGGAAGGACGTTAGTATACGTATTCTTGTTGTTAACCTCTCCGAGTAATTCCTCCTCGTCCATCACATAATTACCTGTATAGTTGATGCGTGTATGCTCAACACGGGCACCTACGATCATCGAAAGCTTTTCGTTGAAGTCCTGATCCCAACGTATATAGCCAGCAAAAATCCGTTCTTTTGCCAGATAATTTGCCGTCAAGTATTCGTCCGGTTTCGCTTCCTGTTCGTACAGACCACCGTTCGTTAGATCAAGACCACCCAAGTAGCTATTGGGTATAAATGTACCCGGCACATACTGCGCCCCAGGATTAAAATTCTTTCCGTCATAGTACACGGTCGACATGTCGGCCAATGATCCGAAATCCTCCAGAGGCTTATATTCGTAAAAAATATTATCCCGTGATTTTTCCTTCACTCGTAAACGCACACCGGTACGGAAACGTCCTTTCTGGTTTTGTATCACGGATAACGGAAAACGTACGTTGGCTTTGAATCCGAATTCTTTCTCCTCTGTAAAATCTTCGTTTTCCGTAATTTCATCTAATCCGAATGCACTAAGATCCTCTGTTGCCGACACGAATGGTTTACGGGGATTTTGCAGATCCAATGTCATAGGCACGTCCTCCTGTTCAAAGCTGATGTAGCGTTCATTCGGGCGGTACTCACTCGCCGTGGCGAAGTTAGCTGCCCAATCCAAATCCAGTTTCGAACTCAAAATATGCTCACCGCCTAAACCGTAATTCTGAACTTTTTGCCGTTCCAGCCGAGCCATCTTATTGGTGTTGTTATCGATACCACCTTTCGTCTCACGACTGATCACACCCACATATCCATCTTCCGTCAGTTCAATATCCTTATACGCTACGCGGTATCTATTTTCACGATCATCACGCCAGTTGTACATCCCATTGGCATATAACAAATGCTTATCATTAATCTTATAATCGAACGCTAATGCAGCACTGCGACGGATGCGTTGCACATCATATTTCCGTATCTCCATTTCCGACAGATACAATTGTTCATTATCCGTACGGTCCCACACCCCCTCCACATTGTCGGAGCCAAAACGATTGTTATTAAACGAGCCGCTCAATACCAAACCAATTTTATTGTTTGCAAACCGATTTCCGTACACCAGACCCGCCGTGTAGTTTGCCTTTTCGCGAATGGGACCATAGCCCCCTGCCAGCGTAGCCGAAATACGTTGCCCGTTTGGAGATGCGCGCGTGATCAGATTGACAGAACCGCCGATCGCATCCGCGTCCATATCTGGTGTAAGCGTTTTATTCACTTCAATCGTGGAAATCATATCTGCCGGAATCAGGTCCATTTGCACGTTCCTATTATCGCCTTCTGCCGACGGAATACGGTCTCCGTTTAGCGTTACGGAGTTCAAGTTGGGCGCCAGGCCGCGTATGATGATATTCCGGGCCTCCCCTTGATCATTTTGCATCGTGATACCCGGCACCCGCTTAAGGGCGTCGCCGATGTTCGCATCCGGAAAACGGCCAACTTGATCAGACGAAATAATATTGGATATATTTTGGTTATTTTTCTGTTGGTTAAGTGCGCGTGCCTGACCTTTCCGCATATCCCCCAATACCACGACTTCAGAGAGTGTATTAGCAGATGGAGCCAAGGCCAACCCAACATTATTTTTCTGCCCCCGTTTTACGGTTACCTTATATTCGAGCGGCTGGTACCCAATGTAAACGACCGATAGCGTATAACTGCCTTCCGGCAAATCAAGAAATTCAAAATCGCCATTCTGTCCAGATACTGTATACCGATTGCTCTCCAAAATACGAATTGTCGCGCCCGGTAACGAAAATTCATCCGTTTCGTCGGTGACCTTTCCTGTAAGTATCGTGCTCTGTCCGTAACCAAAAACAGTAATAATAGTTAATAATAGTGTAGTAAAAATTCTCATGGTTTGTCTTTTCAAATTGCGACAAACCTAGGGAGTTAACATGAACAAGGGATGAAATATATGTTAACAAACGGTGAAACCAAAAGTAGATTAAGAAAGTCGAAAAGTTGCTCCTGTTCTATTCCGACACCCTTTATTTGAGACATATCCGCAATAAGATGAACAGATCGTACAACCGGCGCCACTTTACTTTGCTTTATTTTGTAGTACAGTTAACGAATTAATAAACGATTCTACACACAAACGCTTCTTACGGCACACCACCTATTCGGACGCACATGTTGCTACACAACTAATTAAAACAATGCTCCAAAATAGTAAACCCCTTAGGACGCATTTGAGAAAGACAATACATAAATAACAAGGAATACCTCATGAAAACGAACTAATCCGTGCTTAACCAGTATGCGCTGGTTTTTCACACCCAATCTAAACAGTAAAGTAAAACTTAAATGATGATATTCAACACATACCCCTATTATTCAGAGAAGAGAATGCACGTATATCGGGCCTTTACCTTACTCTGTATTTTCCTCTCCCCACTTCTTACATTGGCGCAAAACAAAACCATCAGCGGCAAAGTCAGCGACGCGACAACTGGGCAGCCGATCGAAGGTGTCGCTATAATGGTACAGAACAGCAATGACGGTACAAGCACCGCAGCAGATGGTTCATTTACCTTGCAGGCCGGGTCAAATGCGGTCCTAGTCGTATCTCATATTGGCTATACGGCACAGACTGTCGGTGTCGCCAATCAAACCGATTTACAAATCCGTTTAGCATCCATCAATGAATCGTTGGATGAGGTCGTCGTCGTAGGCTATGGGACGATGCGAAAAAAAGATCTGACCGGCTCCATTGTGCAGATCCGTCCAGACAAAATTGCTAACGAGAATCCCAAGACTGTACAGGATATCCTACGCGGTGCCCCGGGCGTACGCGTTGGCTATAGTCCCTCAGCCAAGGGCGGCGGAAGCATCAACATTCGTGGCCAACGGTCGGTTTATACAGCAGGCGGACATAGCGATCCGTTGCTTATCCTCGACGGAATGTTTTTTTACGGTGAGTTGTCAGAAATCAATCCCGACGATATTGAGCAGATCGACGTACTAAAAGATGCTTCGGCCGCTGCCGTATACGGCTCGAAAGCCGCTAACGGAGTGATCATTATAACAACAAAAAAGGGAAAACAAGGCAAGCCTATCATCAACATGACCGCCAATATTGGTACAACTACACCAGCGAACTACCGCAAGCGGTTCACACCAGAGGCATATTTACAGCACCGTCAAGATTGGTTTACAAAGAACACGTACGATGTAAACCCAGAAACCGGTGCCTACGAGGCCTACCAAACACGCGACAATCAGGGCAATCTGACAGTACCGACAGGATTTTATATGCGTCCCGACCAGCTTCCCTCACATGTTTCACTGGCGGATTGGCGCGGATACAGCTCTAATGAAGAAGGCGAATCCGACCTCAGCATATGGGCCAAGCGCTTGGGATTTATGGGCAACACACTCCAGAATCTGTTAGCAGGCAACGTGACGAACTGGGAAGATCACACATATCGAAGCGGTCTTGATCAAGATTACAACATCAGTGTCAGCGGAGCGAGCGAACGTACTAACTATTACCTCTCGATGGGTTATTTAAAAAATCAGGGCGCTGAGGTAAGCGATGCCTACCAAGCTGTACGCGCGAATATGAAGGTGGACACAAAAGTAGCCAGCTGGTTCGAAATTGGCGCAAACGTAAATTTTCAAGACCGCTCGGACGGAAATATCGGCATCGCCTTAGATGAATCTTTACGAAACAGCCCGTATGCCGACTATGCCGATGAATTCGGCAATCCCTTGCAGTTCCCATTGAGTGGCGAATACAGCCAACGCGGATACAATTACGATTTTCAGCGACAATACCTCGAACTGGAGAAAGGATACACTACCCTAAACACGATTCTATCTGCCAAGATCAAATTACCATTTAATATTACCTACACCTTCAATGCTTCGCCTCGTTATCAGTTTTTCTACGATCGGTACTTTATGTCGGCGGATCTCCCCGGTTCTGATCCCGCATCGCGCGGCGTAAACCGTGAGCAGGCGAAGCGCTTCGATTGGTCGTTGAATAATACCCTCGCGTGGGAGCAAACGTTTGCCGAAAAACACCGCCTAAACGTCACGTTGGTACAAGAAGCCGAAAAACGTCAGTATTGGAGTGATCGCATCGAAGCCCGTAGAATACTCCCCTCAGACTATCTTGGCTTTCACAACACATCAAACGGAAGCAAAGAAGACAGTAGTTTTTCCAGTGGCGACGAAAGACAAACGGCCGACGGACTTTTAGCACGTATGTTTTACTCTTACGACGATCGATACATGTTGACGGCATCTTTTCGTCGGGATGGATATTCTGCCTTCGGTGCATCCAATCCCTATGCTTATTTCCCTTCGGCTTCAGTGGCCTGGTCCTTTACCAATGAGAAATTTTTCCAATGGAACGACGTCATGAGCTCGGGTAAATTACGCGTTTCGTACGGCAAAAACGGTAACAGATCCTTAGAGCATCCTTATCTGGCCGTAGCAAACCTCTACTCGGGCGCCGGAAAATTTCAAGGGTATATCAATAATTCGGGCGAGTTGGATCTGTATCGTTACCTGATGATGGATAGGTTAGCTAACCCAAATCTACAATGGGAAAAGACTGCGTCTTGGAATCTTGGACTTGATTTCGGATTCCTAAAGGATCGCATTACTGGTACTTTGGAGTATTATAGCATGCAGACACATGATATGATCATGAACGAACGTTTACCGACCTTCACAGGTTTTAAGAATATTACGACCAATCTTGGACAAGTAAACAATAGCGGGGTCGAACTGGCACTTAGCACCATCAACATACAACGAGACAATTTTCAATGGTCTACGACAGCCAGCTTTTCGTTTAACCGAAACCGTATAAAGGCCTTGACGTACGAAAATAAGGACGATTCGGCAAATGGTTGGTTCATCGACAAACCAATTAGCGTCATCTGGAATTACCGAGTGACTGGTATCTGGCAAACCAATGAGGTCGAAGAAGCTGCCAAATACGGGCAAAAACCGGGCGATCCGAAAGTTGCGAACACGTATACGGCTGATGATGTCGTACATGAGGACGGTAGCGTGACACCCACCTACAACCAAAACGATCATGAGTTTCTCGGGGAAACGACGCCACCGATACACTGGTCGCTACGCAACGATTTCGTTCTTTGGAAAGACCTGACCGTCGCATTCAATATCTACTCCTACATGGGGCACAAGAGCCTAGCGGGGTTTTACCTCAACAACGACGATGATGGTGGACGTATGGCCTACGGAATGGCGAACCTACCGGCAAAGGAATATTGGACACCAGAAAATCCAACCCACGAATACGGCCGAATCGAAGCGGCTGGACCAACGGGGGCCAGTGGTGCACAGAAATTGTATGACCGCTCTTTCATCCGTCTGGACAACATCTCGGTAGGATACACCTTGCCGAAAGCATGGACTTCCCGGTATGAATTGAATCGTGTCAAAGTTTTCGGAACGATCCGCAACGTCGCCACATGGGCGAAAGACTGGGAATATGGCGATCCGGAAGTTAGCCCTAATTTTAACGACAATGATCGAGGTGGACTCGCAACACGTATCTACACCTTGGGACTCAATTTAGTTTTTTAATCTTTTAATTGTGACATTATGAAACGAATAACACGAAATGTACACCATATATCCTTTGCTGTTTTGTTGGGCGGTACGCTCCTGGCGAGCAGCTGTTCGAAAGATTTTCTTAAACCCGCCCCACTCTCTTTTTATGAACCGGGAGCTACATTTAACACAGAAGAGGGACTAATTGCTGCCATGGCGATCTGTGACCGGCACCTCAAAGCATATTGGGCCACCGATCACAATGAAATGCTGACGCTGGGCACGGAATATATTTTCTCCGAGATGATGGTTGCCGCGGCGACAGACAAACGCACGATGCTCTGTGACGTAGCCAACATGCTGACGCCAACGGAAGATGATGGTCCTAACTCAGACACCCATCAGAACCTGGGCAGGACCAACAGTATGTGGTATCTTTGGGACGAGACGTATAAAGGGATCATGTATGCCAATACCATTATCAACTACGTAGACAACGTCGAAGAGTTGGATGAAGCCACCAAAAATATGTACAAGGGCCGCGCCTATTTTCATCGTGCCTTCCGATACATGGCACTTGTTTTTCAATATGGGGACGTACCGCTCGTGACCAAATTGTTGGAAGTGCCCAAGCAGAATTACCGTAGCACGACACGTGATGCCATTCTAACGATGCTTACCCGTGATATGGAGCTCGCCGTAGAATGGGTGCCGGAACAAAGCCAAATGGGCCTTATCGGTATGGTGAACAAAGGAGCCTGCCGCATGCTGCTCGCCAAATGCTATCTTGCTGTCGGCGAATATGCCAAAGCTAAAGAACAATTGGATATCCTGATTGACCAATCGGGTTACTCGCTCATGGAAAATACTTTTGGCACCTTTAATGACGGCGGGGAACCGCTGACCTGGCCCATTACCCGCAATGTTATCTGGGACCTGCATCGCCCGGAAAACAAATTGATCGCTGCCAACCGGGAGGTGATCATGGGGATGCCGAACCGCGGCGCCGAAGCGGAATCCTTCATTAAAATGTTGACGATGCGTATTCTCTACCCGTTTGTATTTGACGGAAGATTGCAAACCTCAGACGGAAAACAGGCGTTGCTAAACATTAAACGCAACAGCGCCGACTACAATTCTAAATACGATTATATGCGGGCTTTCGGACGCGGTATTGCGACATTCCGCCCGACGAGTTTCTCGACAGACGGTTTATGGCATGTAAACGGAAAGCTGGACGAAGGCGATTTAAGGCATAGTTCGGCCAGCGGCAACTGGATAAAAATGGAAGATTACCGTGTGAACAATAAAGCTTCAATCGATTTTGGCAAACCCTTGACCCTCTTCAATCCAAAGAATGGCGCCTTGCTCTGCAGCGATACCATACGCCGTTGGTTTGATGTGCCTCACTACAAGCTATTTTTAGATGACCCAGTCAATGATGCCAATATCACGGGATCAGATGGTCTTCGCGGCGCAACTAATGGCAGCAATGCAGACTGGTACCTATATCGGTTGGCCGAAGCTTATCTTCTGCGTGCTGAAGCAAAATATTACATAAATCCCGGAGACGGAACAATTAAAGACGACCTGAATGCCGTTCGGCAGCGCGCACAATGTAGCGAACTGTATCAAGGCGTAGTCAGCATCGGCGACATTATGAATGAGCGTGCCCGTGAACTGTACTGGGAAGAGTGGCGCAACGTGGAACTAAAGCGGGTATCGTTGTGCCTGGCGCGTAGTGGCCAACCAGACGAATGGGGTAACACGTATAGTTTGGATAATTTTGATAAACAGAGCGGTACGGGTACGACAGGCGGCAGCTATTGGTATCAACGGATCGTACACTACAGCCTGTACAACAAAGGCCCTATACAAATCAATGCCACAGGAAATAGCAATCCGAATTATACCATGGATAAGAAAAACATGTATTGGCCAATTCCGTTTTCCGCGATCACCGCAAACAATCGGGGACAGCTGAGCCAGAACTATGGCTATGACGGGTACGACGCTACTACGCCAAAATGGGACAACTGGGAAGACGCTGTCGCAGATGAGGGAACCATCGGCAACTGATATCCAAAGTCTAGAAAAGTATCTTTCGATAAAGGTCTATTGAATATCTCGATTCTATAGAAAGGTTTAGATGTAACAGTATAGAGCCATATTTAACCGTTAGCACCATATTGAACAAGAAAAGGCTTCCAAAACGATGTATGGAAGCCTTTTAAGCGAATAAATATTCTGATTAATCGTTCTGTACGATTTGTGGATTAGCATCCAATTCCGCTCTTGGGAATAAGAACTGCCACTGTACGTCTCCAGCAGGAACTTTCATAAAATTGTTCACTGAACCACCCGCATAGTTACTTACAACCGTACGGTCCAGTGGTTGATTCAATCGTTTTAAATCTAGATAGCGGAAACCTTCTCCCCACAATTCAACCCGACGATTTATCCAAATCTCTTCCAACAATTCGGCACCGGTTTTTGTAGTTTTTACAGCTGAAAGATTACGCGCCTTTGACAAGTCAAAAAGTGCATCTTGAGCTAATCCGTCTTGACCAGAGCTCGCATAAGCTTCTGCTAAAATTAAATACATTTCAGAAGTACGCATTAACGGAACGTCTCCTAATGCACCTCCCGGCGCCTTAATAGAGAACTTGCGAGACATATACGGTTGTCTTGCAAACGACGCCAAAGGTAACGGGAAGTTCTCAGGCGTAGGAGAAGGCTCCCATAGTTTTTTACGAACATCAGAATCAGCAATTTTATCATACAGTTCTTTATTAATTCGTTTGGGATTTGCTCTCATGTACGACGTATTCGCATTGTAAGCTATTTGAGCGAAGTACGAACCAAAAGCATCATCTTGATCTTGAGTTGGCATAGTCGCCCATATAAATTCGCTTAATGTTGCCGCATCATTAAACCCTTTTAGGTAATTCTCTTGGTTCATAAGCGGGTAGGAATTCGAATCAATTATCTTCTTGGCATACAAAACCGCGTTATCATAATCCTGCATCGTTAATGCTACCCGTGCACGAAGTCCCCAAATGACATGCAAGTTGACTTGCGACTTATTGGAACGTGCTGTTATATTGAATGCCATCGCTTCGTCTAAATCCTTGATAATCGCATTATAGATTTCACTCACTGTGGATCTCGGCAAAGCTCCATCCGAAGATTTCTGGACAAGTGGCACGCCTAACTGATCATTATTAGCTAGCGATTTGTCATATCGTTTTGCATATAATTGCACTAAATAGGAATACGCATATGCTCGTAATGTGAGCGCCTGCGCTTTCAATGCGTTCTTTTGGTCATCTGTAGCAGTAACGCCATCTATATTATCTAAGATAAAATTGGCATCACCGACCATCTTATAAAATGTTCGATAGTAATACTCATTTACGTTATGGTTATCATTTCGGGCTGCCAACCAATTTCCTTCTCCCGTTGAGGTATACCAATTCGCTGCGCTGATTCCGACATCTTCCCCCATAAAATCCAATCCTAACAATATCCCTGTCACACCAGGCTTATTCTGAGCGTTGGTCGTCACAATAGTTGTTCTTTCGAACATAAACCGGTAGATCCCGTTTATGGCGGTGTTTGCATTTTCAATGGAACTAAAGATCTCTTCTTGAGTAACTTTGTCTGTCGGTGATGTTTCCAAATAATCCTTACTACATCCCGTCACCGCAAAGAGTAGCGAAGCCGCACATATCGTCAATATATTTTTTTTCATGATTTCTTGTCTTTTACTATTAAAAACCAACACTCAATCCTAAACTAAACATTCTTGTCGGCAGAAATGTCGTACTATTCGTACCGTCAAATGCCTCCGTCGGATTTAATCCTTGTCTTTTGCTATATAGTGCTAAGTTCTCTCCCGTAAAAAATACCCTGGCAGATGACATATCTATTTTTTTCATCCAGCTTGAAGGCAGTCTGTAAGAAAGATTGACATTTCTAACGCTTAAATATGATGCATCGATCAACCATCGAGTTGAAGCGGCATTTATATTTGCACTATTCGCTTGATCTAGCCTAGGGATATCGCTCCCTTTATTATCTGTTCTCCAAGCATTTAAGGCATCTACATGGTAGGATTTTCCAAACGAGTTGGTACTCATAAGGCTTGCATATTGGCTATCATATATTTTACCACCAATTTGATATGTCAATAAAAATGAGAGAGAGAGGTCCTTATAAGAAAAGCTATTTAAAACGGAACCCATTACATCTGGAATCGCTGATCCAGAATAATCAAACTTTGCAAAGTTTTGGTTGGTCACATAGTTTACGCCATTAACCTCTCTTAACTGTGCAGGTGCGGTACCGTCGACTGGTATATAAAGTGAAGCTCCATCCGTTGGATCTACGCCCGCATATTGTCTGAGCCAAAATGCATAGTAATCCTTTCCAACTTCCCGTTTTTTTGTACCAGATATAATAGTTGGAGTCTCTGCAGGCATCTTCGTAATTTCGTTCTTAAACGTTGTTAAGTTTTTTGTAAGTGTCCAAACAAAATTCTCATTTTTGATGATATCTCCTGAGATAGAAATTTCGAATCCCGTGTTATACATGGATCCTACATTTCTAAATTGCGAGCTAACCGCTGAGGACAACGGGTTAGGTACTGACATCAGTAACTCATCCGATCCACGTTTGTAAAATTCAAACTCTCCTCGTAATCTGTTCTCAAAAAGACCAAAGTTAAGTCCGAGATTGAATGTATTTGATGATTCCCATGTCAATTCTGGATTTGCCAAGCTATATAAAATAGTGCCAGGAAGTCCTCCATTACTATATCCTAGATTATATAAGGCTTGATATCCAAAATAAATACGATTTCCATCAGCGTCGAGAAGATTGTTGTTTCCAACTTGACCATATGAGGTCTTTAAACGCAGATCATTTATCCAGCTTACATCCTTCAAGAAACTTTCTTTAGAAATAGCCCACGCACCACCTAGAGAAAAGAAAGTTCCCCACCTATTCTCTTTTTGAAAAATTGAAGAACCGTCTGTTCGAACCGATCCGTCAATAAAATATTTTTCATCATAATTGTAAGAAGCCTTCGCAAAATAAGACTCTAATCTATTTACGTGCTTGTAGCCGCCAGCAGAATAAGGAGTTACATAGTTATCAAACTCACTAATATTAGATGTTATTTGTCCAACCTTCGTTGCCGTCCTTCTGCTAAAAGAATAATCATAATTTTCGTGGCCGACCAACGCGGAAATATTGTGCAAGTCTAAAGATTTACGATAAGACAGAACCTGATTGAAGGTGTAGGAGCGTATAAGATCATTTTCATCGGAGCCTAACCCGTTATAGGATACGCCATCACCAACTTTCTTATTCCAATTGTAGTCAAAATTACGATTCGTAAGATCGACACTAACGGACGGTGTAAATGTAAAGTCCTTCAGGAACTTAACCTCCAAAAATCCACGTCCGCCTAAAACAGTTCTTCTATTTAGTCGATTGTTAAGAATTGTTTCATAAATTACGTGTCGTCCTGGACTTGCTCCATTAGGTCTGTTTAACGCTCCTGGATGCATTCCGTAATCATAGTAGTGTTCACCGGTTACCGCATCATAGATAGGCTCCCCCGACGCATGATCATAAGCATGTACAGGATAGATCGGTCCTAACCCCCGTATGAAACTAAAAGGGTTAACGAACGAACTCGCATTTCCTGTAGACGCGTCAACAGCCAACGATCCTGTAGAGGAAGCAGCCGAAATATTCACCCCTGCCTTTAACCATTCTTTTAGCTGTGAGTTAACGTTAATACGTCCGTTAAATCTTTTGAAATCTGAATTTAGAATGTAGCCTTGATCATTCAAATACCCCAACGAGACATAAAAGTCGGATTTCTCCGCGCTACCTGAAAAATTCACATTCGCATCGGTCCGTTTACCAGTTCGTTGAATTGCATCAAACCAATTAAAATCGTCATATTTAAGTCCTGCATTCGGATTCATCTTACCATCCGCTGTAAGGATTTCATTGTCTGCGACATTAAAAGGATTATAGACTAAACTATTTTTAACCGAATTCAAAGCAGCCTGTATAGCGTCAGCTTCAGATAATGCTCCTGTTCCTGAGGCAGGATACATGCGGGAGTGCTTCACAGCCTGAAAAACCGTTGGATAATAGTCCATGATACCCACAGTCTCATATTCTTTAATACCACGCTCAGAAATACCCTGAGTGATTGATGCGCTAAGCTTTGGCGCCCCACGACCTTTCTTTGTCGTAATCATAATCACTCCATTTCCTGCCCGAGATCCATAAAGTGCAGCCGATGTCGCATCTTTTAATATAGACATGCTCTCAATATCCTCTGCATTCAAGTCGCCAATATTACCATCGAAAACAGCCCCATCAACAACATACAATGGTGCGCTAGACGCACTCATAGAACCAAATCCGCGCAAGCGAACATTGGCTCCTGTACCAGGCTGCCCATTTCCAGACGAAACGGAGATACCAGGTGCCATACCAGCCAAAGCATTCGATACGTTTGTCACCGTACGTTTGCTTAAATCTTCAGAACTAATAGTCGCTATAGAACCCGTTACTTCCGATCGTTTTGCAGTACCGTAAGCCACGACGACAACTTCGTCTAAAGTCGAGTTTTCGTCCACCAACTGAATATTAATGACGGATTGATTACCTACAGCAACACGTTGAGAGACGAAACCAATGTACGAAAAAGATAAAGTGGCAGATGTAGGAACATCAATTGAATAGTTCCCCTGATTATCGGTTTGTGTACCGGTTGAGGTTCCCACAACGGATACCGACACTCCACTTATTGGACTACCATCCGTTGTAGACGTTACTTTTCCACTCACCTGCCGATTTTGTGCAAACGACTGTCCAATTAGACAGGTCAACACAAAAATAAAACTGAGTAATTTTTGTTTCATGTGTATTTATTTGTTTAGTTAATATAAGTCTTGGCTTTATTTTTATAAATAATTAGGATAACCCTAATGAGAACGTTCCCAACAACATTCTGTCGCGGCGTCACTACATTATTCAGTAAAAAACACGCTAGGTAAACAGCTTGCTAATGAGTTAGTGCAAGAAAGCGCCGATAGAGATGAATAATTTTTGTTTCATGTTGTTGTTGTTTAGTTAGTAGTTTGTTTTCCGACAGGAAGTAACAATGTGTTAGTAGCGATTGTTAATTTCTGTTAAAATTTAATTTTCGCTAATATAAGGGGTTAAGGCATAACTTCAAAGAAAAAGAAAAAGAAAGTTTAGATTGGTGCTGTTATAAATCCTTAAATATTCCAAGATTACATATAGCTGTTTAAAAAAACGTTTCTCTAAACCAATATTCTTATAATAGATACGAATTAAAGATTTACAAACGGAAATAAATTAATATCCGCGCACGCGGATGCGTATATAAGCTCCTTCCAATAAAAAAAGGTGTCGAAACACTTTTATTGGACTGCCCCCAAAAGTTTCAATATTAATATTCAGCAAGATAAAATAGAAATAAAAAAGCCCAGTTACGGAAACCGGGCTTTATATTATTCATCAAATTTTTATGAATTAATTGTATCCTTGATTCTGAATGATATTTTGGTTTGCACGCGTCACTGATTCTGGATAAGGTAAAGCCCACTCCCTTGCGCTAGATGCCAATGAACATTCTCCAGATGAAGACACCGACGTACCGCACGGTGCTCCGCGCTGAATCGTTCTTGAGGTACGTTTCAGATCGAAGAATCGATGGCCTTCACCGAATAACTCTCTCCTTCGTTCGTTGGCAATTTCATTTAATAAAACCGCGCCCGAAACATTTACATTCGTATATCCCGCTATTCTAGCCGCCCGCAACGTGTTCAGATCTTGCAGACCCTGCACCTCTTTTGCTTGACCACTTCGTGCCCTAGCTTCTGCCCGGATAAGGTACATTTCGCCCGTACGGAACACATTTACGTTTGCAACACCATCTAATGTTGTCCCTTTTCCCTGATATTTCTTGATTGTCAGTTGATTAGCTTCTGCCGCATCAGGATCCGCCTTAAAGAAGGCATCGAACCGTATATCATTTTCGCGGATTAAACCCGATGAACCGTCCCCTACTGCGATGTCGTAAGATGGTCTAAACGGATTTCTATTACTGTTCGGAAAATATACCAAATATGTCGGCCCACCTTGTCCAGCTTCAAACTGCACATTCCAAATAATCTCTCCAGCGCTAGTCTGGTTGTACATGCCAGAAAAAGCATTTTGATTTAAATTGACCAATGGACGCGCGTTGATAGCAGCCGTTGCTGCCGCTTCTGCTTCTGCCCACAGCCCCGCGTAGAGATATGTTCTCGCTTGAAGGGCATGGACGCCAGTTAAATCGATAAAAGGCCGTGATAGCGCGTTCCCCGAGTTGATCTCTTGATCCGTATTCTGTAACAGGCTTTTGGCTTGATCTAGATCAGCGAAAAGCAAGTCATAGAACTCTTTATTTGTATGTCTTGCGGGTTTCGCATCTGTTGACACCAAAAACTCCGTACTGTAAAATACAGCGAGGTCGTTCGTACTGCTCCGGTCAAACGACGGCGCAAAATAACGGAATAAATCAAAATGCGCCAAAGCGCGGATAGCATATGCTTGTCCCTTTATACGGTTGACACGCAACTCATTGCCTTCTCTAAATTTATCGGCGTCCCGAATAACAATATTAGCTGCCGCGATCACTTTATATGCAGCAGTATACATCAACGAGACCTGTTCCGTAGACTCATTATACAACCAGTCCGCCATGCTCCTAGAATTGGCCAAAGATTGACTTGCCGATTCGAAGAAATTATCACTCATAACGTCTGGCATCAGCACCCACGAAGCGCCGGTTCCACTTGCAGACCCAAAATAGTCCGCATCCCTGAATCCTGCGTAAGCCCCAGATAATACTTGCTCCACTTGATCCAGCGTAGACGGGTTGGTTAGCGCATCCAATTCAAATTCCGGATACAGTTCTACTAGATCGTTTTTACTACATGAGGGGATAAAAACCGTTATCAACAATAACATCGCCATCACTAACTTACTATATATCTTATTCATCGTATTCAATTTATTTTTACGTTAGAATCCAATATTAACACCAAAAGTTGTCTGCACCATTGTAGGATAAACAGCTCCCGAATGTGCTCCATTTGTCACAAGCTCAGGATCGTAATTCTTATATTTCGTGGCGGTCAACCAATTTTGGCCTTGTACAAATACGCGTAACGAACGAATCTTAGCTTTGTCCAATACCGATGCTGGCAAATTATAGCCTATCGTCACGTTCCGTAACCTCCAAAAATTAGCATTTTCCAAATATCGGGTTGTTTCTTGCTGAAACGCATTTCCTCCACTTGTGCCGGGCCGCGGAACATTTGTAATATCACCAGGATTTTGCCATTCATTAAGCATATCAACGGATAGATTATCCCAATAATATTGTGGGTGCGTTAAGTTCACCATATCATTATTAAAGAGCTTTCTGCCGATGAAAAACGACGCCTGCGCTGCAAAATCAAATCCTTTGTAAGAGAAAGACGTAAAGACCCCTCCAAAATAAGGCGCGTCTGATGTCCCTTGGATAACCTTGTAGGACGCGTTATACGCTGTTCCCTCCACGATATTACCATCTAAATCATAGTACTGAGCATTACCGTTTTCAGGATTCACACCGGCGTAGTTAACCAAGAAGTAACTATTTAAGGCATGACCTTCGGCTAAAATAGTAATTCCCTGAACCAAAGAATCCTGTGGCAAGCTCTTAATCCGGTTTTTATTATAGGTAAAGTTTCCACCGATGGTCCATTTCAGGTCATTATTCCGAATGACATCTACACTTAAATCAACCTCTACACCGGAGTTGGTCATTGTACCCGAGTTGCCCAAAATTGTAGTGAACCCGGAGCTAGCGGGATCGACAGGAATATTATAGAACAGGTTTGATGTTTCCCGGTTATAGACATCTACCGAACCGAAAATTCTGTTCTGCCATAATCCGAAATTAACACCAACATTGGTGGTTTTACTAATTTCCCAGGTCAAATCCGGGTTTCCTGCTTCCGATGGAGACCAACCCGAAACCCCTGCATATGTAATTCGACCAAATAAAGGCAATGGATATTCTGCATCTCCAGCGTTACCATTAGATCCGTAACTAGCTCGAAGTTGCAAGTTGCTGATTACAGGCACTTGTTTTATAAACTCTTCGTCGGAAATAGACCAGGTTGCGCCGATGGATCCAAAATTTGCATATCGGCGATTAATACCGAACCGCGACGACCCATCCCTACGTCCAACTAGGTTTAAGTAATACTTGTCTTTATAACCATAATTGGCCATAGCAAAATATGAAAGAAGCCCGGCTTGATTTCCATCACCGAAAACAGAAGGAATATAGTTTGTGTTTGTCCCACTTCCCGCTGTTATACCGGTCTCGTTATTAAATCCATTTGTAAAGCCATATCCGGTAAATCCAAATCTTCTATAATCATTTTTGACAACCTCGGCAAAAATACCAGCGGTAATTTCATGATCCTCGAATTTTCCAGAATAGTTTAATGATGTTGTCCCCGTATACCGAAAGTTTCGGTCCATATTTCTCTGTAAAGACCCGTTTCTTGCTTGCGCTCCAGATGTACGCGGATCATTAAAAATCGCATTTTCATTTTGTGTATAATCAATCCCCCAATTGGTTCGTGCATACAATCCATCAAGGAAGGGAAAATGAAACTCCACATAAGATGTTCCTAGCCCCTTTATCTGATTTCTCCAGTTGTAATCCAAAGCTAGCTCCATCGCGCCATTCGGCTGTCCCGAAATCAAATTACCGGGCCCGCCACCTCGATCCTGATTCCATAAATCTGTACCCGGTATCTTGTCTGTTTCATAAGGATTGGACCAACGTGCAGCATTAAGCGGCGTATTCGTATAAGTATCTCCTTCTACGGTTCGGTTCATCTTCGAAAAACCACCACTAACGTTTAGACCAAATCGCCAACTTCCTTTTTTTCCATCCAAATTGACCCTTGCAGTATACCTCTTTAATCCAGTAGTCTTAACGACCCCGTCTTGATCAAAATAAGATAAAGATCCAAAATAGGTGGAGTTTTCTCCTCCCCCTGCAGCTTCGATCGAATGTTCCTGCGTTTTTCCTTTTTGAAGCAACGCATCAGTCCACCTAAAATTCACATTTCGCAGACTGTCCGCCTCTTCATCTGACCACCCGTAGGGGTTACCACGTTGCATTTCATAATCAATTTTTTGGCTGCTGTTCATTGTTATCAGCCTATCTTTAGGTAAATTGCTGAAGCCAAACTGAGACCTATAGTTGAACTTAATTGGACCTTGACTTCCTTTCTTAGAAGTTAAGACAATGACACCGTTTGCGCCCCGAGATCCGTAAATAGCCGAAGATACCGCATCTTTCAAGATATCAACAGAAGCAAAATCAGAGGAGTTCATGGATGCAAAGTCGGCCGCAGAAATTTCCATTCCGTCTAAGATATACAAAGGCGCGTTTCCTCCATTGATGGATCCATTTCCTCGGATTCGAACGATAGCATTTGTTCCCGGCTGCCCACTTTGGCCTACAACAGAAACACCTGGAGCTGCGGCTTGTAAAGCTGCATCTAAAGATCCGACCGTTTGCCGACTAAAATCTTCCATTCTTACCGATGAAGAAGCTCCCGCAAATGTTTTTTTCTGAATCCGAGCATAACCTGTGATTACGACCTCGTCCAATGCCTCCGTACCGTCAGTCAATACGACATTAATTACGGTTCTACCGTCGACCGGTATACGTTGCGCTTCGAACCCAACAGAACTAAACGAGATCGTTGAATTCGTCGGCACAGAAAGGGTATAACTCCCCTCTGCATCCGTCTGTGTAGCTACAGATGTTCCAACGACTGCTACCGACACACCGCCAATGGCATTCCCTGTAGAAGCACTTGTTACCCGCCCGCTTACTTGGCGGTTTTGCGCAAACGATTGACCAATTAAGCTGGTCAGCGCAAAAAGAAAACAAAGTAGTCTTTGATTCATAAAAATTGAGTTTAGTTAATAAAATTTCCTTTTATATTTCGGAGAAAGTTAGTAGTGTTATATTTCCCTTATTAGCAAACTATAACAAGCTATATGTTAAAATTTGTTAAACATTACAAATATATAACAATTTTGAAAAAGCAAACTATTTCAACACTCTTTTAACAATTCAATTGAATCAAAGTGTGAATAAATTCATATAACAAAAATCCCCGAAGTTAACTTCGGGGATCTAATTTATAAACTACGTACTTTTTTCGTATTTATGAATCATTAATTTACATCCCACCATACCGGCTTGTCAATCGACAAAGCACCAGGAAAGTTCGCATTTGATGTGATCTCCGAATTCGCGTAAGGCAAACGAAGCGGCATACGGCCTTCGCCTAACGTATTCGCTGCCGACTCTACGAAAAACGTCGGATACCCGGTTCTTCTCCACTCTGTCCACGCCTCAAATCCTTGAAATCCGCACATTGCATAATACTTCTGCGTAATAATCGATTCGATCTTTTTCGCAGCGGTTCCATTCGCAGGGAAAGCAACAGCCGACTGTCCAAGATACGTGCTTGCATCAACAGCCGAAAGACCGGCAGCCAAAAAACTAGCTTCAACTCCGGCTTGGTACAGGGCTTCGGCATCCCCTTCTCCCCAACCTCGCACGGCAGCTTCGGATTGCAGGAACAGACTTTCTGTCTTCGAGATTAATTTAGCCGGAGCCAATGCGGACCGCTCATTGTTGGCACTTGCACCAACCAATGCGGACGGTGACGATGCCATCACTTTTGTGTTAGACGCATAAGATCCTTGCGGAATAGCGACAACATGCACAGAATCTAATGGGATGTCGTAAAAGGCCAACAATCGAGGATCATTATTTTTTGTGAAAGCAGTAACCGCCGTACTACTTGCAACCATATTCTGCGTTTTTCCTAAGCCAACCATTTCGTTGTACAAAGGATTTTCGTTTCCGCCAGTAGTGGTATACGTAATAGAAGCATCGTTGGTCAAAAATTTGGCGTTTTCAGCGTAAAGCGTTTTGATACCGGCCGCGGCTTTCGTAGCGTCCACTTCAGATAAGCGAAGATAGGCACGCAAGGCCAACGTGTTTGCAAAAGCCTCCCACTGCGTAAGGTCTCCGCCAAATATCATATCTTGAGAAGATACTCCGGTTGCACTCGTCGCTTTAAAAAGGGCCTTACCTTTATCGATAAAGGTAAAAATCGAATCATAGACAACTTCCTGCCCCTCGTAGTTCGGGTTAACGAAGTCTTTTCCTTTTAAGGCCTCAGACAACGGAACATCCCCAAAAGCATCTGTAGCCAACTGAAAACCGTAGGCTTTTAAAATGTAAGCAATACCTTTGTAATATTCACTTCCGGCAACATCCGAATTAATGATCAGCTCGGCATTATTTAATGCGCTACGATACAAAATCGACCAAGAACGGTCAACGGCTGTGTTAAGAACACGGTACTGATCAATAGATCTATACTGACTAGAAGTGGGATTTTGCGTCCAATATTGTGCCCAAAAATTACCATATATCTGAAAAGAATTCCCCACAACCTGACTAAGACCAGCTTCAACAGTTGGCAACAAAAGACTAGGCTCTGCTTCATCGGGATTGTTCGGGTTTTCGTTTACGTCCAAAAATTTGTTACAACCTGTAAGTCCCAGGGTGCTAATAAAAGCAATACACAACAGCTTCTTAGCGCTTTTTATATTGAAAAAATTCATATGTTCTATTAGAATTAGAATGATACTTTAACATTGATACCATAGTTTCTCAACGACGGTTGAGCAGTAAAATCGAAACCTTGCGCATTACCTGCTCCTGCCGAGTTCACTTCTGGATCAGCAAATTTGTTTTCGCTTGGAGTCCAAATAAACAAGTTGTTACCGAACAAACCAACAGATGCTGCTCCAAACGGTGTGTTTTTCAACTGGTCGGCTCTTAACTTATATGTAATGGTCAGATTACGCAATTTTACGTAGCTACCATCTATCACACTGACACCACTTTGCATATTTGGGTAATAATCCACTTTATCATACGTAACATCGGTATTTACGATGGAATTCCCGTTAGCATCTAAATACACCGAATTCGGGAAAATTTGTCCGTAACGTTCCCCGCCAGTTTCTGCTGATGTCCCAACAAAGCCCATGATGTCTTTGGTACGAGAAAAGAATACTCCTCCTTGCTTGGTGTCGAACAACGTGCTCAAGGACCAGTTTTTATAATTAATAGTTGTTCCCAAGGAAGCTTGATAGTCCGGATTGTAAGATCCTAAATACTGAGCTTCTGCGCTTGCCAATGGAAGTCCGGTTTTGCTGTCTACAATAGTACGTCCTTGATCATCCGTTGCATCTGTAACCGCATAAAATTCGCCATATGTGCGCCCTTTTGCTGCTACGATAGACATGCCCGAAAAACCACCCACTGACACTTGGTCTATACCGTCCATCAATTCTACAACTTCACTATTGTTCTTCGTGAATGTTCCAAATAATTCCCATGAAAAATTATCCGTCTTAATAGGCGTTCCTCTCAATGTTAGCTCCACCCCGTTATTCCTTATTTTACCTGCATTTACGAGATAAAAGCCGTAACCTGTCGAGTTTGGAATTGGAATACTCAAAATCTGGTTTCTAGAATTGTTGTCGTAATAGGTAAAGTCTGCCAATAATCTATTGTTGAAAAAACCAAGTTCAGTTCCAATCTCAAAGGATGTTGTGATTTCCGGCTTCAATTCTATGTTTCCAATCGTGCTCCCCGACATCAAAGCTGCTACATTTCCAAAAGGGAATGTTGTACTTCCGAAACCGCTCAAGATCTCTCCTCTCGAAAAGGTGGTTAATAACTGATAGGGGTCAGTGTCGGATCCGACCTCCGCCCAGTTTGCACGAAGTTTACCATAACTCAAGATGTTTTTCACTGCCGGATTTAACAATTCAGAGAAGACAAATGATCCACTCACACTCGGATAAAAGAACGAATTGTTCTTTTTCGGCAATGTAGAAGACCAGTCATTCCGCGCTGTAGCTTGCAAATACACCATATTCTTATAAGAGACGTTTAAATCACCATACACGCCTACTAATCTTCTATTGCTCCAGGAGTCTTCGATCAAATCCAATGGCCCGTTACTATTGGCCAAGTTATACCATCCCGGTACAACAAGACCACCGCTTGCGTTTGTCGCTGTACTGTTGTTCGTCGTCTTCCGCTGGCGAATGTTATTACCCAACATCAATGATCCTGACCAATCTTCATTGAAATCATGCGTGGCAGTAGCCATGAAATCATGCACGATTTCATTTACATTATATTGGTCCACGCGATATTGCCCATTATCTGTTTGGATGTTTGCCGTTGCCGAATAGTTTCCAGTCGTTTTGTCTGCAGGTACAAAACTATACTTCGGCGATTCAGAACGTCTGCGATCTGAATAATTATCTAAACCTACGCGCTCTTGAAATGTTAACCATTCTAAGGGTTTATACGTAACGTTGAAATTACCTATAATGCGATTAACATCGTTGTAGTTGTTAAAGTTGTCCAATACCCAGTATGGATTCATGGAATAAGCCCCATAGTAACCGTACACATCGTTGTGTGACACCCCGTTCTCATCAACATAACCATAACCGTTGTACGGATTTGACAAATCTTTCAAGCCGACAACATCAATATCTCGTGGGGTCTGCAACAAATTGTTATACACCGATCCACCACCTTGACCACCGCCGACATTATTACTGTTGATTCGACTATAGCTTACTGAAATTCCCGCGCTGAACTTGTTTGAAAATTCTGTATTCCCATTAAAACGAACGCCGTATTTATTAAAGTTATCCTTCTTCCCCGGATAAACACCGTTTGAATTCAAGGCGTTAAGACCTAGATAAAAGGTCGATTTTTCACTACCTCCAGAGAAACTTAAATTGTTATCTGAAGCGACACCAAGATCAAAGAAATCACGGACATTATCCTTTACAGCAGAATAGTTTTTTTTCTGTCTAACACCGTTTATCGCTTGCCCCCATTCTTGTTCTTCGCCCGTAAATGGCGCTCCCCACGACCAGTTCTCCTTCGGATCATTCTCAAATAGCAAATTTCCTTGCTTATCGTAGTACGAATACCCTTGTCCATATTGGTTTTGAAGCTCTGGCAACTTCAACACGGATGACAAGGTATTCGTTGAACTAAACGTGATTTCATTTTTAGCACCTTTCTTACCGCTTTTCGTCGTGATGATAAGGGCACCGTTAGATGCTCTAGAACCATATAGAGCCGCTGCCGCAGGCCCTTTTAATACAGTTATGGACGCGATGTCATCTGGATTGATGTCATTACCACGATTACCGAAATCGACGCTTGCTAATGATGATGCACCACCGATCTTACTGGTATTGTCAATTGGCGTTCCATCTACGACGATCAACGCCTGGTTATTACCGGAGATTGACGATCCACCTCTTAAAACGACGCGTGATGAACTACCGGGAGAGTTAGAGGTTGATGTAATGTTTACACCTGCCACCTTACCTGCTAACGAATTTATTGCACTGGCATTCTTTCCGTCGGTCAATTCTTCCGCGTTCAATGTAGGCGCAGAATACCCCAACGATCTTTTCTCTCTTTTGATCGCATTCGCTGTCACGACAACCTCTTCCAGTGAGGTTTCGTCTTCCTGTAAGCTCACATTGATTTGTGTTTGCGTCGCAACGGGTATCCGTTGGCTCACATACCCGATGTACGAGAAAACAAGCGTTGCATTTTCCGGCACATTTAAGGAATAACTTCCGGAAGCATCCGTTTGTGTTGCCGATGAGGTGCCTAGAACGGCAACGGAACCTCCCATAATAGGTGAACCATCGGCTGCCGAGGTCACTTTACCACTCACTTGGCGATTCTGTGCATAGGCAGCCCCGATAAAGAGCGTACACAGCAGAATAAAACTGAGTAATTTTCGATTCATGTTTGTTTATGTTGTTTGTTAATTAATTTGCTATACAACATTGGCATCGAGCGAGAGCCGAACATTTCACGACATTCCAAAACGAATCAGAAGAAATATCGGCGAAAAAGGACATCAGACCCATTACCAAATTTTCTTTTGATAAGATAGAATTATAAGAAGGGTAGTAGCTTATTGTCAAGTCTTCAATAAGGGAAGCAAATATAGAGTCATAAAGTTGTTATTACAAGTTTTACAAAGAAAAACAAGCATTGCCCTATAAAAACAAAACAAAAAGCCAATAAAATTGAGAAACTTGAAAAGTGTAATTTTTTAACATTTTATTCACATTTACATAATAATACAGAATATAATTCCGTATATGCCTCAAAAATAAAAACATAAATCCCAACTGCTTTTTGTAAACACAAATCGAATTTCATACAATTGTTACACATACTAATGTAACAATCCATCCCTACCTCGCTCCCGATCGAATCGGACCGACTTGAAATCCACCACCTTTAGTTCCTTCCTGTCGAGAAAACCACGGAACATTACACACAAACTTTCTATCTTTGCACCATGCGTTTTGATATTATTACGGTATTACCCGGTTTGTTGGAAAGCCCATTTGCCCATTCCATACTGCAACGGGCACAGAAAAAAGGACTGGTGGAGATTGTTGTTCACAACCTGCGGGATTATGCCAATAACAAGCATAAATCAGTAGACGACTATCCGTATGGGGGTGGATCGGGCATGGTTATGCAGATAGAACCTTTCGCCGCATGTATTGAAAAGCTACAGGCCGAAAGAACGTATGATGAAGTAATCTACATGACACCCGATGGCTCCACGCTCAACCAACACATCGCGAACACTCTGTCTTCTGCTGGTAATATCATGATTTTGTGCGGTCATTATAAAGGTATCGACCAACGAATACGAGATGTTTTTGTTACAAAAGAAATATCAGTAGGCGATTATGTGCTTTCGGGAGGGGAATTGCCCGCAGCTATACTTGTCGATGCCATCGCTCGACTGATCCCCGGTGTACTATCGGATGAAACATCAGCCTTATCAGATTCTTTTCAGGACGACCTGCTCGATGCGCCCATTTATACCAGACCTGCCGAGTGGCGTGGCCACAAAGTACCCGACGTGCTACTCAGTGGTCACGAAGCCAATATTGCTGCCTGGCGCGATGATCAACAGCTAAAACGCACAAGGGAACGTCGTCCAGATTTGCTGAATGAATAAGAATCCTGACCGAAATTTGTTTTTTTGTCAAAAAAAGTTTGATAAACAAAAAATAATTATAAATTTGTGGTGTACAAATGACAATAAGAAATCTACATACAAACTGGTGGTGGCCCGAAATGAATAACGTCGGGAGTGAATTTGGTATGTTATAAAAATATTCATAATCAACCAAAACCATTGTGAAAGTAGGCCCGACGATTTTAACGTCGGGCTTTTTTTTATGGAAAATGTACGTTTTCAATAGCGTCAAAGACATGTATATGGATGATGCTACGATACGAAGAAGATATAAATGTTCTTGATGAAGTAGAACAAAAAAAATACGGATTAATGATAGGTAACAAATAACCTTTGACTTGATAACTTATGCAATATAGGCTAAAAACAAATTACCGAAAAATACTTGCAGACACAACGACACCGGTCAGCATTTATTTGCGTTTACGGGACACCTTTCCAAATAGTTTATTACTGGAAAGTTCAGAATACCAAAGCAGAGATAACAACATCAGTTACATCTGCTGCCATCCGATAGCAGGAATCACGCTTACGAAAGATCAACTTCGTATCGCTTATCCGGGAGAAGAGGTAATACACAAGGATGCAAAAAATATAGACCTACGTCAGGAGGTTTCTACCTTTCGCCAGCAGTTTACCCAGCCAGCGTTGGCAGACGTACAGGTAATCTCTTCCGGTCTCTTCGGATACTTCACATTTGACACCATTGAACATTTCGAGGATATCAGCCTGATAACTCCCGCCGATGGTGCCCGCGAGATTCCACATCTCCAGTACCATGTATACCGTTATGTCATCGCTATTGATCACTTCCGCAATCAATTGTACATATTCGAGAATTTATTGGATGGCGAGCCATCGGAACTGGATCGTATGGAATACCTTATCCAGAACAAAAATTTTCCCGAATACCGCTTCCAGCAAAAGGGAAATGAAACATCGAATATGTCGGATGATGAATTTAAAGCGTTGGTCAACAAAATGAAACAGCATATTCAGCGCGGAGACGTCTTTCAGATCGTCCCGTCACGGGCCTTCTCTACCCCGTTTGCCGGCGACGAATTCAATGTATATCGTGCTTTACGTTCGGTAAACCCATCCCCGTATTTATTCTATTTTGATTATGGCGATTTTAAATTGTTTGGTTCGTCTCCGGAAGCACAACTTACCATAAAAAAAGGAGAAGCTACGATCTATCCTATCGCGGGTACATTCAAACGAACAGGCAACATGGAGCTCGACGAAAAAATTGCTGAAGAGCTAAAAAATGACCCGAAAGAATCCGCGGAGCATGTGATGCTGGTAGATTTGGCGCGCAATGACCTAAGCCGACACTGTACCCGTGTACAGGTTAAATCTTATAAAGAAGCGCAATATTACTCGCATATTATCCATTTGGTTTCAAAAGTATCTGGCAAGCTACACGATTCTGCCAATCCATTTGATGTGGTGGGCGACACGTTCCCCGCTGGAACACTTTCTGGAGCTCCCAAACACATGGCACTTACGCTGATCGATCGTTATGAAGGCCTTCAACGCTCTTTCTATTCAGGAGCGTTAGGATACATGGGCTTCAATGGCGATTTCAACCATGCCATTATGATACGCTCCTTCCTGAGCAAGCGCAACGTATTGCACTACCAGGCGGGGGCAGGAATTGTTTTGGACTCCGACCCGGAAAAAGAACTTCAGGAAGTAAACAACAAAATTGCGGCACTTCGCCGGGCCCTCGAACTAGCAGAAACACTATGATACGCCCTCTCATTTATTGCGAAACGATTTCGCACATAAGAACTTCGATAGATACGATAGATTGCCGAATTTTAGAGCTAATTGCGCTTCGGGAATCTTATCTAAAAAAACAGCAGGAATTGAACGATAATCAGCATCAAAGTGAAAAGAATCCAAACCTTCCGCGGGAACAAGGCAAATTCCTTTCCACGTTACAGGAAACGTTTCACGACATAATGAACAAACACGCCAACACTAACGAACAACAGACAGGCCATGAGCAATAAAAAAATATTAGTCATCGACAATTACGACTCTTTCACCTACAACTTAGTCCATCTTCTTCAAGAATTGGATCAGGAGTATATCGTGTTGCGAAACGACAAATTTACGATCGATGAGGTAAACGCTTATGATAAGATTTTGCTTTCTCCGGGGCCAGGGATCCCGGAGGAAGCCGGACTATTAATGGACGTAATCCGAACCTACGCCCCAATTAAAAGCATCTTGGGCATCTGCCTTGGACAGCAGGCAATTGCCGAAGTATTCGGCGGCACGCTCTACAATATGCCCAAACCGCTCCATGGTGTAGCAACAGATATTATCGTTACGGATCCAGAAGAAAAACTGTTCCAAGACTTTCCGACAGATTCGAAGATCGGCCGCTATCACTCCTGGGCCGTAGAGAAACAGAACCTCCCTCCCTCCCTAAAAATTACAGCGGAGGATCCAAATGGCGTTATCATGGCATTAACACACACGACATATGACGTCCGTGGCATGCAGTTCCATCCCGAATCCGTGTTAACTTCCAACGGGAAACTATTAATTGCCAACTGGTTAAAAGATTGATGTTAAACAACTAGATGTTAGATGATCACACATGACAATATTAGATAAAATCGTTTCAAGAAAAAAAGAGGAAGTAGCATTGGCGAAATCAAACGTTTCGCTTGCCCAATTGCAAGCATCCCCACTTTTCCTGCGAACATGCTATTCGCTTAAGGAATCCATGGAAAATCCCCAACGCAACGGGATCATTGCCGAATTCAAACGTGCTTCACCTTCTAAAGGCTTAATAAATGGAACATCCCGTGTTCAGGACGTTGTCCTTGGTTATGAAGCAGCCGGAGCCTCGGCCGTTTCTGTACTCACGGATACAGACTTTTTTCAGGGATCCTTGGCGGATATACAAACGGCCCGGGAAGTACTGCAGATCCCGCTCCTGCGAAAAGAATTTATTGTAGACACCTATCAAATTGCTGAAGCCAAGGCCTACGGCGCCGATATTATTCTCTTGATCGCCGCTTGCCTGACACCATCGGAGGTAAAACATTTTTCAGAGTACGCCAAGTCACTCGGAATGAATGTGTTACTGGAAGTTCACAATGCAGAAGAATTGGATGCCAATATCTTTGACAGCATTGATGCCATCGGAGTAAACAATCGAAATTTGAAAGATTTTGTCGTCGATCTTCAGCATTCCTATACGCTCGTTGATCGGATACCGGATCGCTTTGTAAAGGTGTCTGAGAGTGGTATCTCCGAACCAACTACTATTCAGCAACTGAAAAAAGCGGGATTCCAAGGCTTTTTAATCGGTGAAAATTTCATGAAAACGACAGATCCGGCGAAAGCCATCCAGGCATTTGTGAAACAGCTAGAAGTGAATTAGTAGCTACAAGTTAAAACGAAAGGGAGTGTATGCAATGCCTCCGAAAAGTCAGAAACTTTCTATCGGCACTCTATAGACTCCCTTTTGCAACTAAACTGTTTTCCTGCTATCGGATCAACTCCTCCGGCGGATAGCCTTAGCGGCTCTTTTTTTCGCCACGTCCACTTTGTAATCTAACCACTTGTCTTTAAAAATTTTACGCATGGTATCGTCGAAATGCCGGGTGATAAATAAATTCCGCGCCCCTTTTATCTTTTCGCTGATCGAATTGGCTAACGCACGTACAGAAATGGAATATCCTTCTGTCTCATATTGTATGTAATGCCACCAACCTGCAGGCATGTATAGTGTATCTCCTGGATTAATGACCGCTTCGTAGCCGTCCAAATACTGCAACCCTGGGTAGTCCGCTTGTTTGCTCGTCTTTAGATTGGCAATACTGTGGAAGTTGTAAGGTAATTTATACATTAAATCCGACTGGCTATTTGGAAATAACCAAATCCGCTTAGCTCCTTGAAACTGAGAGATAAATACATGCGACATATCAATATCGAAGTGATTTCGTGTCGCGGATCCCTCTCCTCCGAAGAACATGTAAGGAAGCCACTGTAATACTTTTCCTCCCGTCACGTCATTATAGATCACATCCTTTTTTAGCTCAGGACGCAATTTCATCAAATTGAATAAAAACAATCGAAGTTCTGTTGGCTCCGTCTGAATCTTATCCAAGTATTCGCCAAAGCTCATGCGTCCGATCGGTGGGCTAGCCGCATGATTCTGCGACTCCTCCTCCCGCCCATAAACGTCTATTTGTTCATTACCTGCTATTTCCTTGAAATAGTTGTAACTCCACTTCGTCCAACAAGGGCTTTCTTTACTGATAAAGTCCTTGATAATGACAGGCTGCCCCTTTGTGAGGTAATCCCGGACAAACTCTTTGGGAGAAACTCCTGATATGCTATTTACTGGTTTTAGTTTCACAAGTTTTAACGCTTAACAACTAACTACAAACTTAAAAAAATATCTCTATTAAATGTATCCCCACTCCCCTTAATTTTTACCGCTTCTAAATAACTAAAATTTAATAGGATATATGGGACAGCATATGATAAACGCCAATACATTTTGGATTATCCATCACCCTTAGCAGTCTCGTGCTGCCTAGGCTAGATGGGCACATCGGAAAGATCTCGTTCTGAGAGTCATCTTCAGTTGAACTTTTTATCGTTAATCACCAAACACCTCAAAAAACTGATAAATATAGGTCCAACAAAAAGGCTACCTCCATTTGATTAGAGATAGCCCTTTGTCCTCTTTAATTAGCGGTTAAAGCAACCGCATTCAATTGCCTTGGCGAGCCATCAGGACCTACCGCAATAATGTTATCAAATATAACCCTAGAACCCGGTGTGATACCGTTTATTGCTGATTTCATAGCAGAACTAAGTTGGTTCCCTGAAGTAGAAAGAACGATAGCATCCGCTCGAGGTTTCGCAATAATCAAAGAAAATTTGGTAACCTTAAAAGACGCGTCAAAGTCAAAGTTATTTAACTTTGCAAAAATCGCATTTTGAGCTTTTATAGCTACCGTGGCCATCGCACCTCCGGTTTTTCCGGCAAACTGCGCTATTGGATCAGGAATACGTTTAACACGAAACTCCGTCGTACTTAAAATTTGGCTTCTTCCAGGCGCTACTTCCGCCGACACTGAAATTTTTGCCGTTCCTGGTGATTGTACTTTTACGTTGTATTTACCCCCAGATCCACTTATACTTCCCCCGCTCATACTCACCTTAATTTTATCGGTAGGTGTTCCAGGAGCCGAGACTGAAATAGGGTTATTTACTCCTATATATAAGACGTTCATTTTGTCAGGAGAAACTACCGCTGACGGTCTTGCTACCTGATAGGTCTGTTGAGGGGTACGGTACTCTTTAATACTACCATCTGTTTGTTTTACCTTAATTATACCTGACCAAGTGAATATCCCTTCCCTGCTTGTCGGGGCCTTATAAATACCCTTACCGTCAACAATTTCCAAATTAGCTCCATTAACGGTTATTGAAGGCTGGGACTTAGAATCAGAAGCTGTCAAAAAAACCTCGGCAGAATAAGGTTGGCCTTGTACCAAATAAGATGTCGGGGCGACCGCGACGGCCGCAAATTTATCCAGATTTACTACGGCTTGATCCATCTCCCCCAGAATAAGCTTTACAACATCCGATTCGGCGTTTTGGGCATCAGTCTGAATTTTCGTAAGAATAGTCATCGCTGCTGTCAACGGGGTTCCGCTCCCAAAGTTAATTTCCTCCCAAGTACGTTTTCCATTAACTGGTTTTTCGGGATTATTTGCTTCCAATGAGAAAGAAACTGATTTCTGTTGGTCCGGAGTCAGCAATCCTATCAGTTTGTTCCTTGTACTGTTAATTTTTTCTTTTAACTCGACTCCTTTCTTCCCATTAATCATTAAATTAGGAGCTATATCCTCATTTTCGCGAGCTTGCAAGTCTCCAGTTTTTTCATCATATCCGCCGCCCTGCTGTACAAATTCTTCCTTTATTCCATTGATATATTGATTAAGGTCCTGGATAATTGATTGAGCCTGTTTTGCCTTATCATAAATAGGCTTCGCTCGATCCGGTTCATCTTTCAATTTTGTGCTCTCAAATGCTGTAAATAGCTGCTGAACAGAATTGTTTACATTTGATTTAGAGACCTCTAAACTGTTATTGATATTCTTAAAGGCATCTAATATTGAATCAGGTACGTTTAGTGCAAGTAAAGCAAGTAATACGAGGTAGAGGATGTTAATCATCCGCTGCCTAGGCGTCTCTCTTCCTAATGCCATATTTTATATTTTAAAATTTAATTTGGTTGAATTAAACTCGAGGTTGGTTCATAGCGCTCAACATATTACCATAAATTGCATTAAGTGCGTTTAGATTTTTAGCCAATTTGTTTACCTCATCTTTAAATGCTTTGGAGTCGTCAAGAGACTCATTGAAGTTTTTCATGGTATGACTTAGATTTTCATAGAAGCCGCTCATGGATTGCAAATGAGAAGCCGATTCATGCAGTTCTTTTTCATACAAATTGTTCAATTGAGTTAAATTAGATGTTAGCTTCCGAACCTGCTCGTGGTAACTGGCTGTATCAGCATTAGTATTCGACATAGCAGCTAGATTCGCCGACGCTTTTTCAAACGTAGCGCTCAAATTATCAAATTTTGACGAAGCGGAGCGAAGTTTCTCAGTAAATTCATCCGTTGCGAGGGAAACATCCGTAATCTTATTAATAGCCGAAACTTTTTCACCAAAATCTCTAAGACCTTTTCCTAGGTTTTCAATCATTTCTGCCTCAATTTTAGATTCAGAGAACATTTTATCCAATGATGCCGTTGCTGATGGTCCTTGGATGGACGCCACTGCTTGCATAGATCTAACCGGCAACTCGCCCTGATAATTGTCGTCTAGTTCAGGATATACCCGACTCCAGTCAGGTTCTTTCGGAGGTGGAGTGAAGCCCATCAAGAAGAATAGCACAGCCTCTACGGTGAGTCCTAATCCAATCATATAATTCGCTGTAGTTCCTCCTATATGAAGAATTTTGAACAATACACCAACGATGACGATACTTGCTCCCCAAGAAATGGCTACATGCAGCCACCTTGAATTGTCTTTCTTTCTACTCATAATGTAAATTTGAATACTTAATTTCTAGATTTTATGGGTTCAAAAAAATGGATTTTTCTACTTGTGTTTCTTACAGGTTTTCATTTTCCTGCTGTTCATTACTAACAGGAGGCTCCGTGCCTTCGCTATTTTGTTGCTGTTCTTCCAACAATTCTTCTATTTGATGCTCCTGAGACTGGTTAATCTGACGCCCTTGCTCAAACTGCTCCTTTTGCTTTCTTTCCTCTTCTTCTCGTTGCAGATCCTGTTCGTATCCTTCTAAATTTTCGGCTTTGATTCCTTTTGGAGCTGACCACAATTTCTTTTTGTAGGCTTCAAGTTTGTCTTCCATAGACTCCGAGTTATTCGTCTGTAAGCTATCATTTTCGGCATATAGTGCCTGTTGAAGCATTCCGGGGGAAGATTCACGAACTATACTGCTTGCAAATTTACGTTGTACAAAAAGATCATCCATAGTCATGTCATAAAGTCCTCTATCCGGATCTGAGATATCGACCTTGACCAAGCTATACCTCAATTGAGGAAAGTATAGCCAAAACGCCGGTGTCGAACCTACAGAGGTTGCCAGTTCGGATGATGTCGTAATATCCATGAGAGGAGCTACACCGATAATCCTAGTCTCCAGCCTTCCTCTTTGTTTGTCAAAGAATATATCTTCCTTAATTCTGAATTTGGTTACTTTTGCAGGGTTAAATTCATTTAACGTCATTCTGGAATCTATTTGATTTCCCTCATCATCAAAAATCGGCACCAACACAGAATCTGCAAATCGTGCCATACCCTCACGTGCGGAAAGTCTACCTTTGAAAGAATCGTCTTCAGGATTATATGGAGTTAATTTCCCTGTTTCTATCCCTTTCATAATCACTTCCATCAGAGAGTTGCCCGGAATGGCATAGATAAAATTTCGCTCATCCTTCAGGTCAATATCACGCCACACTCGCTTGTAAAATCTAATGTTTTTAAGATTTACCTGAGGATAGGCAAACGGTACCGCATCTTCCAAATTATTGACTTGGTAAAATCCGTCAGTAGTGGGAATAGTATCTGCTAAAATATCGCCACTGACACTGTCTGCTGTGGTCTCCAAAACAGCCAGTACCGTATCAGTTTTTACTGGTATTGTGTCAATATTTTGGGCGGCTACAGTAGAAATAACTGTAGACATCGCCAGTATCATCATCCAATTTTTCATTTTTACAATCTTTAATTCGTACCTAGACTAATTTTGATATTTGCGGGTTTTGCTTTGAGCCGCAGGGAGCTCGAATGCAGACATCACACAACGGAATCCGATGTATGAATGAGGTTCATAATCTACCGAATAGTTTCTTGTATCGCTATTCAATTGCTCGCCGTTATCCTTCCAGGAACCACCGCGTACGACTTTTCTCTTCAAAGCATCAGCATCGTCTTCGTCCGCATCATAAAGCAGAACCGGGTTTAAGTCATTAACAAATGCGACTGCCGATGGGCTATATGCATCTAATGTCCATTCAGACACATTACCCGCCATATTGTAAAGACCGAACTTATTTGCTATGTAGGATTTTACGGGCAGTGTAAACGTAGCTCCATCTCTCGAATATGTCCCCTCTCCTTGTTTATAATTTACGGCAAGTTTCTCTTTGCCATCATCACCATCGATAGTAAGCTGAGAACCTGCGACGGTGTCTCTTGCGTCTATTCTACCTCCCGCGGCGTATTGCCATTGCGCTTCGGTAGGAAGGCTGAAAGTCAGTTGATAACCACTCAAATAGGAATTTTTCATTAAATTTGCCATCATCTCTTTTCCTCTCCAATCAGAGTAAGCCCGTGCCTGTCTCCATGTAACACCAACTACAGGGTAATAATCGAATGATTGATGAGTAAAATAATTCGCATCTAGCGAAGTTAACTGAGAATTAGGAAAGTCTTTTGACCAAATATCTTCTGCAATAAGAACGGGTACTGATTCCGTAACATATTCCTTTTTCATGTTTCCTTTTGCTTTAAGGTAAGAAAAGCGGTACTTTACTACCTCTGGATTTAATGAGCGCACACTACCTTTAAGCTCTAACATAGGGGTTATTTTTTCCACTATTGAAGGATCAGAGCTCCTCCAGATCGGAGAAATTCTTTTTATTTTCTTCCAATTAATTCTTCTCCTTTCACCATCTTCGCTTGCGACATCCAGAAAATATTGATCATCTTGTAAGTAATCAGTAACCGCGATTGAATCGGCAACCCAGTTCACAAATTGGCGATATTGCTTATTTGTCACCTCGGTTTCATCAATAAAAAATGCACTTAAACTTACGTTCTTCCCTACATTTCCGCTGTCTAAAGAACCTTTAAACAAAATCGTTCCCGAGGGTATGTAAACCATTCCAGGAGGGGCTGGTAATTTACCTCCCTTAAATGCTGACACCTTAGGAGCTTTATAAAAATTATTCGACGAACTACATCCCCAAACAACGAGTGTTAATGTTAATAATGCGGGTATGTACATATAATTTAGGAACTTTACTTTCATATTTTTCATTGCTTAATAGTATAATAGTATTACGTTAATTAACCCGAGCCAGATATCAGTTCCTTTGAAACAAAGCATACTTTACACCTAAGGAAATATAACCATAATGGTCCTTTTTACTGTTAATTACACCATCCAGATTATCGTTTGTTGTCAGTGTGTGTTGGTAATTTACATTGATTGCCCATTGTGGGCCGTATAATCCTCTACCAAAAGGAATATCCACACCAACATTTAACGGAACCAGAAAATGCCAACTATCTAAATCTTCAGAAATCTCTCCTCCATTAGCAGTAATAGCATCGGAATACAAAGTAGAAATGGTATTTTCGATGTTATTCTTCATTACGCCGGCACCCGCGCCTACATATATATTGGAGAGAATCTTGTGAAACGTACCGGCTTGCAAACTGTAGTAGCTATAGTTGTCCGGTAAAGACATAAACGTCCCAAGTCGGACCTTTGCATTAGCATTAAACGCATAATAATCATTTTTGAAATTACTGTCATATCCATTTCCGCTTAGAATACCTTTTTCGGCATGAACACCCGCTGAAATGAAGGGCGTAATAAGGCCATCAACATCAATACTGCCCGCAAATTTAGCTTCAACATTAGCTAAATCTGTCAGGTTAATCGTAGTTCCCCCTCCAATGCCGACACTAATGGGACGGGAGAATTGTGCATGTACGGATTTAAAACCACAGATACTGAATATCAGTAAAAAAAAAATTGAGTTTTTCATATTAAGAATTCTTGTTGGCAAAACATTTCATTACAAATTTGACCAGTTTAGGGCTGTTGATTTCATAGGCGCTATCATTAAGCCGAAAAATATCGGTTTATAACGAGGCAAGAATCCTGCCAAAATTGACCATACAATGACCAAAAAAAAGTACAATGTAAATCGAATAAGAAAAAAAAGAAGTGTAGCTGCAAACCACCAATGAAATAACAGAAGATTTAGGTTACTACTATTTTGCTGCGCTACACATTATTACTAAAAGAAAAGAATCTAAATTACAACGTACTAATAAGAATAATAATAGTGAAAAGGGACGATCCAATATATATTAAAACTGCATTATTGTTAACTTCTCCGTAACAGACGTTTCATAATGCAAAATGAGGCGGAAGGGAATAAGTACTAGGAGAGAAAGAGAAGTTAATGGGAACGTTTTTTGTCTAATTAACTAAAAAACCGAAGTTGTCGGCATATAGATGGGCCTACTGGTTAAACAAAAGCAAAAGTTATTTTGCAAAAGAAGTCGCCTCATACTATATATAAGGCGACAAATAGCAAACCCTATTTATTAACGTGCTTGATATACTGTTCTACCGCCATGGTCATACTTGGTGCTTCTGGTGTAGGAGCAGGAATATCTAAAATAAGATCATGCTTCAACAACTCCTGTTGCGTGCTGGCGCCGAAAGCGGCAACACGTGTATTGTTTTGTTTAAAATCAGGAAAATTCTCATACAGCGATTGTACACTGGACGGACTAAAGAAAACGATCACATCGTAAAATACATTTTCTAAGTCCTTAATATCACTAATCACGGTACGAAATAACACCGCCGGCGTAAAATCATATCCGTTATCCTGTAACCACTTTTGCGTTTCTTCATTGGCCACATCAGAGCAAGGAAATAGAAATTTCTCCTTACTATGTTTTTTGAGCACTTCTTCTAGATCTTTAGCCGTTTGTTTACCAAAAAATATCTTGCGTTTACGGTACTGAATATACTTTTGTAGATAAAGAGCAATCGTTTCTGAAATACAGAAGTATTTCATCTCCGAGGAGACCTCGTAACGCATCTCTTCACACACCCTGAAGAAATGGTCCACCGCATTTTTGCTCGTGAAAATAACCGCGGAAAAATCGGCAAAATTGATTTTTTCTTTGCGCACATCTTTAGCCGACACACCTTCTACATGGATGAATCCTCTAAAATCTAATTTCAAGTTGTATTTTTCTGCCAAAGTAAAATATGGGGACTTATCATTTTCAGGTTTTGGCAAGGTAACTAAAATACTCTTTACCTTCTTGGCTCTTGCTACATCTACTTGCATATTCAATTTTTTTAATTGCTCAATGTTCTAACCAATATCAAGATCGGCGCTACTTCAAGTGCGCAAAGATACAGAATTAAATAAAATATTGAAAACTTTAGATTTCCGAAAAGCCGCAAAGCCGTCCTCAAAAACCTATAGATGAACAGCATACACACGACTACTGTAAATAAAATTAACACAAATTTAAAGAACTGTGTAGGCAAAAATGTTACAAGCAATAAAAACGGCATCAAAAATAACATGCTGTTAAAGTAAACCAAATAGAGCACCGTAATATACTCTCTGACAAGCCTGTCTATTTCGAACACAAAAGAAATAAATCGAATTAAGAGAATTTTTACAATGAAAAGAAACGCGACCACCAACGCCGTTCGAAGATAGTTATCCCAACTCAAAAGGTCCAAACGGACGAAGGATGATTCGACCAGTACAATGAATAGCCCCAACGCCAGGCTGAATATCAGGTAAAGGAATATGTAGGGCCAAGATGTCAACATGTTGTCCTCCTTACTCACCTGTTGCAACGTGCGTTCGTGAAAATACGCTTGTACGATACGGGCAAAGTCTGCGGGAAATAGCAATCGTACGATAGCGACCGATAAAAAAAGCAGGAAAACAACCAATAAAACCCATGCCGGTCGCGCATTTTTCAGGTAACCTTGCTGGCTATCAGTGTGACCCGACGATTTAGACAATTGTGCGATCATTTGCATCGGATTAATACTTTGCGCCTGGACGACAGCTAAAAACCGATCAAGGAGCTGATTGGGGCGATCCGGCGGAGGAAATACGTAATTAAACGAATCTCGCTCTGATGCAACAGCTTGCTGCGCCTGTTGGACCCGCTCCGTTGAATCTGCTTGCGCAAAGCCGAACGACACCAGCAAACAAAAAAAGCCGCTGAGAACAATACTTTTGATTCGATACATACGAAAAATCCTTACTTTGGCTGTAAAGTTAGAATAATATTAGCAAGCTAAAAAGCAAAAACATGGACCAAACTCAAATTGTAAGGTGCCCTTGGTGTGGTAATGACGAATTGTACATGCGGTACCACGACGAGGAATGGGGGAAAACAGTCACCGATGACGCGGTATTGTTTGAATTCCTCGTACTTGAGTCGGCGCAAGCGGGACTCAGCTGGATAACCATTTTAAAACGTCGTGAGGGATACCGCAAAGCGTTCGCCAATTTCGATTATAAAAAAGTAGCAGAGTTTACCCCCATGCAAATCGAAAAATTAGTTCATAATCCAGACATCATAAGACACCGCGGTAAAATTGAGGCCACCGTTCAGAATGCACAAGTATTTATGCAAATACAGAAAGAATTTGGATCTTTCTTCGCGTATCTGTACACCTTCATGCCTAATGGCGAACCCATGACTAATTCACTAAAAGATTTACGCTCCGCTCCGACTCATACCGAAATTTCCGACCGCATCGCAAAAGATTTAAAGAAGCGTGGCATAAAATTTTTCGGAACGACTATCTGTTACGCGTTTATGCAAGCTGTAGGTATGGTCAATGATCACCTGGATAACTGTACTTTTAAAAATTAGCAGGTATCCAAATGCAGAAACCAGTCCAACTGTAGAAACTAGGGCGGAATCACAACTCTTCAATTTTTTGTACCTTTGTAAAAAATTGGAAAGATGGCTGTTAAGATTGGCGAACATATTGATTTGGGTGAGTTTCCACTGTTATTGGCTCCTATGGAGGATGTTAGTGATCCTCCGTTCCGATATGTCTGTAAACAAAATGGAGTTGATTTAATGTATACCGAATTTATTTCCTCTGAAGGATTAATTCGCGATGCCGCTAAATCTGTGCAAAAACTTGACATTTTTGAATATGAACGACCCATCGGGATACAGATATTTGGTGGTGATATCGAGAACATGCGGCAGTCGGCTGCTATTTGCACGAAAGCAAATCCTGATCTAATCGACATCAATTACGGCTGCCCTGTCAAAAAAGTAGTCTGCAAAGGAGCTGGTTCTTCGCTGTTACAAGATATCGATAAAATGGTCGCCATGACCAAAGCTGTCGTCGAAGCAACACATTTACCTGTCACCGTCAAAACCCGTCTCGGATGGGACGATAACACCAAAAATGTATATGAAGTTGCCGAACGATTGCAAGATGTGGGCATCAAAGCACTTGCTATACATGGACGTACCCGTGCACAATTATATAAAGGAGAAGCAGATTGGTCTATGATCCGTGATGTCAAGCGCAACCCCCGCATCAAAATCCCTATCTTTGGTAACGGCGACGTAGATTCTGTGGAAAAGGCTGCGGCATGGAGACAAGAATATGAAGTGGACGGCATTATGATTGGCCGTGCGGCCATTGGCTATCCCTGGATCTTTAGAGAAATTAAACATTTCTTTCATACGGGCGAACGCCTTCAGGGTCCGACAATTGCGGAGCGTGTGGAAGTTTGCAAAACACACTTACTAAAATCCATCGAATGGAAAGGTGACAAACTTGGCATTTTCGAGATGCGTCGGCATTATGCAAATTATTTTAAGGGAATCCCAAATTTCAAGGAGCACCGAATGAAACTTGTTAGCCTTCAAACGCAAGACGAAATCCTAGACGTGCTGCATGAAATAGAGCACCATTTTGCTTCCGAAATGGTATAATCCGAAAGAATGATTCCGTTCCTGCCGACATGTCTCTGGAGCGGACTCTTTTACCTACTTTTTTTCAGAAACAGTTTTAGCTGACCTCGTTCGATTAAAAAGACCCCACCGGTATACAGCAGCAATAAACCGTTTCCGATAAGGATATGATGTTCGAAGACGAAATAAGATAAATAAGAAAATAAGACGCCCACGACGATATACAGCAGGATCTTCCCCAATTTATAAGGTATAGGGTAATTCTTTTGTCCCCAGATATACGAGAGCACAACCATCGAAAAATAGGCAAGGAATGTGACAATTGCCGCCCCTACATAGCTGTATTTTGGAATCAGATAATAATTGGCTACAATAGTGATAATCGCGCCGATCAATGAGATGTATAACGCATAACGCGTCTGATCAGAAAGTTTATACCAGACGGATAAGTTCATATAAATGCCCAGCAATACATAATTGAATAGCAAAAGCGGGACAATTAAAAGGCCAGACCAGTATAATTCACGCGTGGCTATATCTCCTTTTATAAAATATTTAAGCCAATCGATATTCGCCGTAATGCCAAGCATTACTAACATCATCGCGATAACAAAATACTCCATAATTAAAGCATAGGTTTTCTTCGCATTTGCGTTCTTTGCATAAGAAAAGAAAAATGGTTCGGCGCCTAGTCGAAAGGCTTGCACAAAAATACTCAGGAACATAGCCAATTTTCCGACCGCACCATATATGCCGAGATCCCGATCTCCGATATCCTTTGGCAGATACATTGGAAGGACAATTTTATCTAAGTTTTCGTTGATGATATAGGAGACATTTGCTACTAAAATAGGAAAACTATACGACAGCATTTTTAGGATCAATTGCTTCTCTGGTTTAAAAGAAAAACCTTTCAGTTGCGGCAAAAGCAATAGAAGTGTAACTGCGCTAGCTACGATATTGGAAATGAATACATAGCCTATCCATTCGTTCCGGTACCATCGTAGGCACCAGTCTCCGAGTGCCCCGCCCTGATGAATCAAATAGGGAACGAGCACGATGAAAAACAAATTTAGGACTATCATAACGCTGATATTCGCCAATTTTATGGCTCCAAATCGAAACGGTCTGCCCTCCGCGCGGAGTTTAGCAAAAGGCACAATGGCCAAAGCATCCATTCCCAATATCAACGCAAAATATTTCACATATCGTTCGAAGTCTGGACTATATTCCCCTTTGTTCAGCAGGGAACCGACAGAACCAGCAAAAACAAAAGTTGATACAAAAAAAAGCGTCGCTAATACGGCAATTACAATCAAACTATTATTAAAGACCTTGTGTTTGTCTCTCTCTTCAACTTTCTGAAGGAATCTAAAGAATGTTGTTTCCATCCCAAATGCAAGTATTGCATTAATCATGGAAGCCCAAGCATACATATGCGTAAATATACCGTAAGAAGCCGGCGGATATTTAAGGACGTACAGGGGAGTCATCACAAAGTATAGCAGCCGTGCTATAATTGTGCTCAGGCCATAAATCATGGTCTGCCCAGCAAATTTCTTCAGTACTGACAAATTGAAAAAAAATTAGGCTTGTATTCTTTTAATCACCTCAAAATTACGAAAGCTTTTCAATTCACCTTCCTGCACATCAACAGCCTCAACAATGGCATGCTCCGGGCCTTCTTCGCAGAATTCCAGCAAAGATTCCAGGGCGAAATCATCGCCCTCCGCCTCTATGTATACACCACCATCGGGTTGATTAACGACAAAGCCCTTTACGCCTAGTTGATCGGCCACTGCCTTGCATGTAGCTCGAAAATACACACCTTGAACCTTTCCGCTGACCTGTATATTGAAATGTCTCTTCATACGAAGCAAACTTAGAGAAGATTTCCTTCAAAATGAAATCTTATTATGTTTCACCAGGAAGAATGGGACCCTATAGAAAATAATAGAGACCGGGTGAAAAACAGAGTCACGTACACTATCCGCCCATGAACAACAACGCAACATCATGGACAACATACTGATTTCCGGAGATTAGATAATTCTCCGTGACACGACTTTCTCTGTCAGTCGTAAATTATTCATCTGCTCCAATAAAATCAAACCGGGACGTTTTCCCACCTCGATTGAACCCAAAACATCCGATAATCCCAGAGCTTCTGCTCCGTTCCAAGTAGCCCACTGCAAAATTTGCAAAAAATCTAAATGGTCAAAGCTGTCTACCAACACCTTCATCTCTTCTAACATGTCCAATGTATCATTTGAAGCCAAGCTGTCCGTACCAATAACCATCCGGTCCTGATCTGGAATAAAGTTAAGGATCTTAGGCAGCCGATTTTCAATGTATAGGTTTGCTTTCGGGCATATACAGAAAAACACATCACGTCCCTGTCTGTTAATGAAGTCCAAATCTTTCAACGATGTAAACGTATTGTGTACTAGAATAAGCTTATTATTTCTGGGAAGGTGGGGTAAATAAGACTGCACCGAGTTTCTTGCCTGCGCTTTAAACGCATCCGCATTTAACCCCATCTCTTTGTAAAAATCCAAAAAATCGCCCTCTTTATAACGGAATAGTTTGTTCTCCTCTTCACTCTCTTGGTTATGTATACTCAAGAGGTTATCTTCTCCGATCATTTTGCGTAAAGCCTTGAAAAAGTCCTTCGAACAGGAATATGGAGCGTGTGGCGTGATCGAGGCAAAGTCAGGCTCAAAAAAGAATTCAATGTCGCGTGCACGGTCAATACGCGGCTGTATGTCCTCTTTTACCATCGCCATGACCTCCACAAAGGTGTGGTAAATAATCTTGCTCCGCGTTTTAAGGGTCGCCGAGATTTCCGTATTGACATGATCGCCCACGGCTTGAATGCCTCGTTCGTACATCTGTTTATCTGCGGCTTCCATGCTGGCAACGATCTCCTTCTCACTTGCCCTGCGCATTTTCATAACCTCGGAGAGAAAGGTAGGCAGCCCAGTATGACGATTCGTCTTCTCCTTCATGTGCGACAGCTCAATATGACAATGTGCATTCACAAATCCAGGAACGAGCACACCTTCGTAGAACTCTGTCTTTACCGATTGAACAACCGGATCATCCTCTTCGTAAACGCCCGTCACCATACCCGAATTGTCAATCGCTACGACACCATTTTTTATAAAGTTGCCCCTAACAGGTACAACAATACTCGCTGAAATGTACTTCATCTCCCTACTTAACTAATTTTGTGATACTTAAAAGAAATCAAAAATGGAGCCATGATCTCGTCCGTAAAAGTATTTCTTAAAAATACATCTGCTAATTTATAATTTTTATTCAAAGAACAACAAATTTCATTAGTTAAAAATTTTATTCAAAATATTTTAAATAAAACAGACAATTTGTGTTTACCAAATTAATGTCTATTTTTGCGGCATCGAAAGGGGTGCCTTGTTTTTAAACACAAACACAGGCTGAGATTATACCCAGTTCCGTTTTATTCCGGGACGCACCTGATCCAGATAATGCTGGCGTAGGGAAAGGTTGGTTAAATTAATGGCTGTCGTCTACCCCTGGCTACAGTAGGTTTAACTATAAAAAATACGATTATTTAATTATGCTAAAACAGGTAACAACAACCTTCGTAGCCTTGCTACTAGGCTTCAGTTCTTTTGCACAGCAACGTGTGACTGTCCATGTCTTCGACAACAACCATGCGCCACTTCAAGGCGCCACGGTTTTGTATCAAGGCCAAACAAAATCTACGGATCAAAAAGGTACAGCGATATTCGAGAATATCGCACCTCAACCTTCCGATTTATCTATCCGATACGTGGGATATGGTCGCTACAGTAAGCGCGTTGATCCGATTCAGCAGCCCATCATCAATGCTTACCTACATTCGGACAGCCGACTTACCGGCGAGGTTTTTGTGATGGCAACACGCGCTGCGGACAACTCGGCCACGACGTTCAAAAACATAGCCAAGGACGAGCTTCAACGAACAAACTTGGGACAGGATATTCCTTATTTGCTTGATCAAACTCCGTCTGTTGTTGTTGGATCGGATGCAGGTGCAGGGATAGGCTACACCAATATGACTATCCGTGGATCGAATAACCAACGCATCAATGTTACACTCAATGGCATACCGTTAAACGATGCAGAGAGTATGGGATCTTTCTTCGTCAACCTGCCCGACTTTGCATCGAGTACACAGAGCATACAGGTACAGCGTGGTATAGGCACGTCTACCAATGGCGCCGGCGCATTCGGCGCATCGCTCAATATACAAACGGATGCCCTGGAAACCGCCCCTTACGCCGAAATCAACAACACTTTCGGATCGTACAACACCTGGAAAAACACGATCAAGGCGGGATCAGGACTAATTAACGATCGATATGCCTTCAATGCACGCTTATCACGTATCGCTTCGGACGGATACATCGACCGCGCCACATCCGATCTCCAGTCTTTCTACGTCGATGGAGGTTATTACGGAAAAAAACACCATCTAAAAGCGACGATTTTCTCGGGAAAAGAGAAGACCTACCAAGCTTGGGATGGTGTCCCAGAAGATATGCTGGAAACAAACCGCCGTTACAATGGTTTCACCTATGACAATCAAACGGATAATTATACGCAAACACACCACCACCTACATTATAATTATTTTGCATCGGAAAATACAACGTTGAATGTAGCCTTACATTACACACGGGGCAAAGGATATTACGAAGAATACAAAGAGGCACAAGAACTTAATAGCTATAATCTTCCCCCTGCCTCAATCGGAGGAGCTATGGTCGAAAAAACGGATCTCGTTCGTCGTCGGTGGTTAGATAATTATTTCTATGGCACCGTATTTTCGCTGAACCATAAGCTAAATGAAAATCAAAACCTCACGCTGGGCGGTGCGGCCAACCAGTACCGCGGCGATCATTACGGAGAAATTATTTGGGCGCAATATGCTTCGACCAGTCGCTTAGGGGATAAATATTATTTTAACGATGCCGAGAAAAATGACGCCAATATCTACGGCAAATGGGATGGCAAGTTTGGCGCCGCACATGTGTACGCAGACTTACAGTACCGTTTCGTAGACTATACTTTTGAAGGGTATAACCATAACCAACAGCTGGCAGACATTAATGTAAAACACCATTTTTTCAACCCGAAAATCGGTACCACCTATTTTTTGTCGCCGGCCGCCAATATCTATGCCTCGTATGCTTTTGCAAATAAGGAGCCGGTACGCGACGATTATGTCGAATCGTCTGCCAATGCTCGACCCAAACCCGAAAAAATGCACGATATCGAAGTGGGCTACCGCTTACGGAACCAACAGGTGAACCTGGGTGTAAATGCCTACGGTATGTTCTACAAGGATCAGTTAATCCGTACGGGAGAGATCAATGACGTCGGAGCCGTGATACGAGAAAATGTGCCTGACAGCTATCGTATCGGATTAGAACTAGATGGCGCATGGCAGGTCACTCAGCAGTTCAACTGGCGAGCAACCGCAGGCCTGAGCCAAAATAAAATTAAAAACTACACAGAATTTTTGAGCATCTTGGACGAAAACTGGGAAGACACGGGCGCTCCACAAGTGGAACGCTTATATAAATCAACGACAATCTCCTTCTCTCCTGCCGTTGTATTATCTAATGAATTATCTTATTCTCCAATAAACGCATTCACGCTCAGTTTAGCCAGTAAATACGTTTCCCGTCAATTCTTGGACAACACGCAGGCTAAAGATCGGAGCATCGATGCTTTCTTCATTAACAATCTACGGATGAGGTATAATTTTACGATCTGGGGAATCAAAAATATAGATGCAAACCTAGCTATCAACAATATTTTCAATGAAAAATATGAGTCGAACGGTTACAGCTACGGCGGAATCTCAGAATCTGATGGGAGCCTCCTGTTTGGGAACGTTTACTATCCACAGGCCGAAACCAACTTTCTTTTAGGCTTAAACATCCGGTTTAATTAAGACTAGAAATGAAACATAGACGACTAAAAAGAAGAGTTAGCGCACACCCCTATCGCTAGGCCAAATTACACAACAATGTTATCAACCTTACTCTCCTGCGTCACGCACGGGTTACGATGGTGCATTACCAATCATCATGACGGTGAGGACGCAGGAGGTAGAGGTGACATCCACGCTAGGCAAGAAAGACAATCGTCACAAAAATAGGTAGAAATGGAAGCTTAGCGGTATGGAATCGCTTTGTTTACAAAATCCTTATTTCTATTTTTGGCATATAACCGTTAAATATTACGATGAGAGCTGTTGTACAACGCGTATCGCATGCGGCCTGCATGGTTGATGATACATGCACCGGAAAAATCGAACAAGGCCTTTTGGTCTTACTTGGCGTCGAAGAAGAAGACACAACGGAAGATTTGGAATGGCTAGCCCAGAAACTCGTTAATCTCCGCGTATTTTCTGATGAAGCCGGCTTAATGAATAAATCCGTACAAGACGTCGGAGGAAACATCCTCTTAATATCTCAATTTACCCTTTTTGCGCAAACAAAAAAAGGAAATAGGCCTTCGTTCATTCGGGCGGCAAAACCAAGTTACGCCGAACCTATGTACATCAACATGGCCACCCGCTTGTCCGATCTACTCGGGACGCAAATCAAGCTTGGAGTTTTCGGAGCAGATATGAAGATTGACTTACGCAACGATGGCCCGGTAACCATTGTGATGAACACAAAAGATAAAGAAAACCACTAAGGACTACAACAATCATGACTATACTAGAAGCACAGCAGATCATCGACAAATGGATCACAACGACAGGAATACGCTATTTTAATGAGTTAACCAACACCGCTATTTTAATGGAAGAAGTGGGAGAAGTGGCCCGTATCATGGCAAGACAATACGGCGAGCAATCATTCAAAAAATCAGATACGGAAGTCAACTTAGCCGACGAAATGGCTGATGTGCTATTTGTTCTGATGTGTTTAGCCAATCAAACCGGCATAGATTTGACAGAAGCTTTAGAAAAAAACCTAGAAAAAAAATCTATTCGGGATGCCGACCGGCATAAAAACAATGAAAAGCTAAAATAATCGCTCCTTATTTTACCATACATCACGCGACCACAATGCGCTTACTACTAGTCCAATGTAATTTCTGCAAATAAAGGGAGATGATCAGATGCCGTACTTTCAGGCAATGTTTTGTAGGCCGTCCACCGGAATGGGGTGTGCTTGCCAACCATAATATAATCGATTTCACCTGTCGCTTTGGTGTTCGGATGGGTGGGACCGTTTGTCTTTGTATTCCGTACGAAGTATTCCTCTAGAATCTGTATGGGTTTACTATCGGGACGCGCATTTAGATCGCCGACCAAGATGAAGGGACGATCGTACCAATCACCAAGTTCAGTAATATATTTCGTTTGCACCAATTTATTTTCCTCCTTCAAATCCAAATGTGTATTCGCAAAAGAGATAACTTTACCACCCGGAAGCTCAACATCTACGACGGCCAACGATCGATTTTCGCTCGCGACGGCCATAGGCAAATCATAGCGTCTGTTTCCGACAATTTTATGCTTTGAAAGAACTACCGTGCCATATTCCCCACCTTCTAAGTCGATACCTTTCGAAAAGAAGTACGACATCCCTGTTAGTGCAGCCAATTCCTTCGCCTGGTCTATCAGTTGTGAACGGGAAACACGCACATCGACTTCCTGAAGACCGACCAGATCCGCTTTTGATTCGGTAATAATCCGTGCGATGTTTTGTAAATCGATCTTGCCGCTTTCCGCCGGAGGATTTCCATGGTGGATATTATAGGATAGAATTCGTATCGACTGTGCATAAAGCCCAACCAGACATAAGGATAATACGAGCGTCAAAAAAATTTTATTCATAACAGATCCATTCTTTTAGTATGCGTCTTTCTTCGATGCGCATGCCGTCTATAGAAACAGGGAGCATGCCGTGCTTTTCAATTAAACACCGTTACGAACCGGTGTTGGTCGATTGACAACCGAAGATACAAACTAATTTTGTTTCTCCACCTGTACATTTTTATATTTCCTGTACGAGACCTTCGAATTTGCGATAGAAATTCAAATTTTCTAAGTTTACTTTATGAAACTATTTTCCGGACTCTTTATTGTCTTCTTTTTAGTCACTTCTTGTACTGTACAATCTGTCAAGCGCCACGCTTCCATAGTAAAGGAGTTTGACCACGGCGCAGTTGTCACGGCACATCCTATTGCTTCACAGGTCGGTGTGGATATACTGAAAAAAGGAGGAAATGCGATTGATGCAGCGATAGCCGTCCAGTTCGCATTGGCTGTGGTGTATCCAAATGCCGGAAATATCGGCGGCGGCGGCTTCTTGGTTTACCGCAGCAGTAAAGGTGAGGTAGCTTCCTTAGATTTTCGGGAAAAAGCACCGCAAAAGGCTTTTCGCGATATGTACCTCGATGAAGACGGCAATCCGATCACAGATCTCAGCTTATATGGTCAACTTGCCGCGGGTGTCCCGGGTACCGTTGCCGGCATGGAAGAAGCTTACCAAAAATATGGCTCCCTACCCTGGGCTGAATTGCTCCATCCCGCGATTGAGCTCGCGCAACACGGCTTCGAGATCACGAAACGGCAGGCCAACGAATTCAATCACTATCAGCAAAAATTTGCAGCGTTGAATGCTCCGGGTATAGCTATCATCCGAAACGTGCCTTGGCAAGAAGGCGATGTGTTCAGTCAACAAGAGCTGGCGTATACATTAAAACGCATTGCTCTGCAGGGACGCGATGGATTTTACAAAGGGGAAACAGCCGACCTCATCGTTCAGGAAATGAAACGCGGAAACGGAATTATTTCGCATGCCGATCTCACCAACTACCGGGCCATCTGGCGTCAGCCAATTGTCGGCACCTACAAAGCTTATAAGTTGATTTCCATGCCTCCCCCTTCCAGCGGAGGGATAGCCCTCCTTTCGCTATTGCAATCTGTGGAGCCCTATCCCCTGGCAAAATGGGGATTTCAGTCCGACAGTACCGTTCGGGTTATGGTTGAGGCGGAACGGCGTGTCTATGCTGACCGGGCAACGCATTTGGGCGACCCTGATTTCTACCGAGTGCCCGTTGACTACCTAACCGACAGGAAACTAAATCAAGATCGCATGGCTGGCGTTGATCTGTCCAAAGCAACGCCGAGCAGCGCCGTTAAAGCGGCTGTATTTCCCGGCTATGAATCGGAAGAGACAACACATTTCAGTATTGTGGACAAAGAAGGAAATGCCGTATCGCTAACAACCACGTTAAATGGATCGTATGGTTCTTGCGTATGGGTAAGTGGCGCCGGCTTCCTCTTAAACAACGAAATGGATGACTTCTCTGCAAAACCGGGGTCACCCAATCTGTACGGACTTATTGGAGGCAAAGCCAATGCAATTGAACCGGGAAAACGTATGCTTAGTGCGATGTCTCCCACGATTATCGAGCGAGATGGCAAACTCAAAATGGTGATTGGAACCCCCGGAGGATCTACGATCATTACCTCGGTATTTCAAGGCATACTGAACGTTTTGGAATTTGGTATGAACGCCCAAGAATCGGTCAGCAGCCCCCGCTTTCACCACCAGTGGCAACCAGACCGTATTGATGTAGAGCAGCGAGCCATCAGTGATTCCGTACGTCATAGCCTCGAAAAAGATGGATATACACTCTACAAACGTGGTTCTATCGGTCGTATGGAAAACATTATCATCCTCCCGAATGGAAAACGGCAAACCGGCGCAGACCCGAGAGGAGACGACTTCGCGGCTGGATATTAGTAAGCTCGATCTCGTCATGAGATAGCTGTTTTTATATTTTTACTCAAGAAAACGGCTATCGATTTGTTTATTCGCCTTGGCTCCAAGCGTTTTGAGGTTCTCGATTTTCCGGATGACATTTCCCGGACCAGTCGATAGTTTCTTCATGGCATCTTGCTGTTTCTCCGCCGCCCGCTGCAGGTGGATATCAATTTGCTGCATATCTGATAGGAAGCCAACAAATTTATCATACAACGCTCCGGCTTCTTTCGCAATTTCCAATACATTTCTATTCTGCCGCTCCTGCACCCATATACTGGCAATGGTCCGTAGGGTCGCCAGCAATGTAGATGGGCTCACTATAACCACACGCCGATCCCATGCATCCGAAAACAAATCGGGTTTTTCGCGCACAGCGACACTTAGCGCAGACTCTATAGGCATAAACAACAGCACGAAATCTGGAGAATGTATACCATACAGATCGTGATAGTTCTTGGCAGACAATTCGCGCACATGACTTTCAATAGATTGCACATGTTGTCTTAAATAGTCTGCTTCCTCATTTTCCTCTTCTGCATTTACCCATCGTTCGTACGCTGTCAACGATACTTTCGAATCCACGATCAGATGTTTATCTTCCGGAAGCAATATAATCGCGTCGGGAATTTTTCGTACATCATCCGTTCGAAAAACCGTTTGCAATGAATATTCCTGGTCCTTTACCAAACCCGATCGTTCCAACACCCGTTCCAGAATAATCTCTCCCCAATTACCTTGTTTTTTTGAATCCCCTTTCAACGCTTTGGTCAGATTATTTGCCTCATCCCTGATGAGTAGACTTTGTTGCATCAGCTGTTCCACCACTCCTTTTAGCACATGACGTTCTGCAGACTCCTGCTGATATGTGCGATCCACTTTTTCTTCGAACATCTTTATCCGTTCCTTCAATGGTGTCAAAATTTGCTCCATTTGTTGTTGGTTAACACTCGTAAATTTCTCCGTTTTCTCTTCTAAGATAGCGTTAGCCATGTGTTGAAATTCCAAATGAAATTGTGCCCGTAGTTTGGTTATTTCTTGTTCTTGAGCTTGAAATTTCTCTTGTTGTGCCTGAAGAAACGCATGAGTGCTCTCTAGTGTTCTTTCCACAGCAACCCGTTCTTGCCGTTCCTTATCCCAAGCACGCTCCACACTTTCTTTTGATTCGCTCAGTAAACGTTCCCGTTCGCGCAAACGAGCCAGCTCCAATAACGCGTCATTCCGCTCTGCAAGCGCTTGCTCCATCATACTTTTGCTAACGCCCTGTCCATTCGCTCGCATCAAATAAAGGATTCCGAGCACAAGAACGCCAATGATGATCAACAACAATATTTCCATAGCTTAATTTATTGAATGAACAAAAAACAAGATGAAGGACCGCCTCGGGAGAAGCACAGCCTCATCCATCTCCGTAAATCACATTTACCTACCGCATATATCCGGTTTTACTGCAACTTTTGATGTGTTTTCCACCAGAGATCGGGCATATCTCCACCCACAGCTTGCTGATAATCTTCATACCGACATGGCACCCAATAATACCGTTCGTTCACCGATTTTGAACCGAAATACGGAACCTGCATCCACCACCGATCCGATTTCTTACTTTTTACGAACACCAGCTCATAATCGTCGTTTTCCAACGTAGTTCGATAGATAATATAGGCAGATTTAGGTATTAATGGAGCATCATTCTTCCGATTATAATACCCATCAACGAAACACCAAATCATCTGCGCTACTAGGCTTGCCGTATGTCCCATTGGATCAAACGTGGGGTTATATTCATAAAATCCTATGGATGAACATTTGTCCGACATCCCCGCGTAGCGGGCTAGTTGGCAAGCCTCATCGCCATACAATCCATTCGGGTTCGCGTTTGCATTGCCAGGAGCTTCAGAGGCTCGGATGGCGCCTATATCAAAGCTTAACATATCGGCAGCACGGATCAGGGGCTCTGCTTGATCTAGTTTGCCGGACATCATTCCAATCCGCATCGTACTGAAAAACAATTTGTCGTACATGTTAATCGACTCCTTGCTGACGAGATACGTCTGATAGGCCAGGTTACTCAAGTTAAACAGATAGTCGGGCTGATGTAAAATAATATGGTTGAGGTAGGTATTTGAATTCAAGGCCGTATCTTCTCCATTATCTTGATCAAGGTCAAATCGTGCGTCAATAACAGCTATTTCCACGCGCTGTTCTAAATTTTCATATGCTGTATATTGGGCATAGGTAAGATCCTGCCCACCGCCGATAATGATAGGTACGATATCTTGCTTCACCAGTTCTTCGATCACGGTTTTCAACGCTACATAGGTATCACGGACAGTAGCACCAGCCTGAATATTCCCCAAATCTGCTATCCGCACGGCATAATCACCCTGGTACAGGTTATACAAATACTTTCGAACCGCATCGGGCGATTTCTTTGCTCCTGCATTATTTACCGCACCCCGCTCCTCTTCCACCCCGATTAAAGCCAGATGGGGTTTACGCGCAGGATCTTCCAGATCGGGAAACGACTCCCCATGCGCTTGAATAATTTTTCCAAATTGAGAATTGTAAAAATCATTTCCAGCGCAGAACGCTTTCGGAGATACAGGCGTAAAGAAATCAGCTAACGACATACGATGTGTGATATTTTTAAAACAAAAAACAGAAACAATGTACTGAGTATTTCGCAAATATGCATTTATTAAGCTATTTTTGGAAAGAATAAGTTTTCAACAATTAGTTAGCAAGTGATATTAGTAACAGGTGGAACGGGCTTTTTGGGATCGACATTGATCAAATTTTTGATCGATAACGGAGTGTCCGTAATCGCGACGAAGCGGGAAGGTTCAGAAATCCCAATGAGTCTGCTCGCGTCGTCCTTAATCCAGTGGATAAATGCGGACATCACCGACTATTTTGCCCTATCCGATCTATTTAAGGGCGTAACAGAGGTATACCACTGTGCGGCCATGATTTCCTACCAGAAGGAGGATGCAGCAGCTATGCTCCATACGAATATCGAAGGAACAAAACATATCGTGAATCTGTGCTTAGAACATCAGGCTCGACTGGTCCACGTCAGTTCCATTGCCGCATTGGGATCAAGTAAAGCCAATGAACTGATTACTGAAAAAAGTCACTGGGATGACGGCGCCGACAACTCCAAATATGCCCTGTCCAAATACGAGAGCGAAATGGAAGTTTGGCGGGGAGTCGTAGAAGGTCTAGATGCTGTGATCGTTAATCCATCGGTTATCATGGGTGTAGGGACAGGAAAAAAAGCGTCCGGTGTTATTTTCCAAATGGTGCAAAAAGGTTTGAAAATTTATCCTCCTGGCACGGTAGGTATTGTAGATGTAGCTGATGTTGCCAAGCTGATGATCTTACTGATGCAATCGAAGGAAATCTCCGGAGAGCGTTATGTACTGAACAGTGAAAACCTCTCGAACAAAAGCCTATTGGAACGTATCGCAAAACTGCTTGACAAACCTGTACCGCGGATGGAAGCCAAGCCTTTCATGCTTAGCATTGCTTGGCGTGTCGCCAAGATGATCGCGCTTCTAAAAGGAGAAAGGCCCGCGTTAACCCGGGATGCGGCGAAAGCTTCGGCCGCAAAATTAGCCTACTCCAACAAGAAGATAACCGACAGCACAGGATACCAATTCAAGCCCGTTGACGTAACTTTGAAAGAAATGAGTCTAGAATTTAAACCGTAATCTATAATATCAAACTAAACCATCGTGAAAAATTATTACATCATTGATTTCGATAGTACATTCACACAAGTCGAAGCTCTGGATGAACTGGCCCGCATATCCCTCGAAAACCATCCCGATAAGGACAAAATTTATCAACAGATAGAAGACTTCACTAACTTAGCCATGGAAGGAAAGATCTCCTTCCGGGAGAGCTTGACAGGGCGTGTACAGTTACTCAACGCGAACAAATCGCATCTGGACAAATTGGTTACACACCTGAAAAAAAAGGTATCGCGCTCCTTCGAGCGTAATAAAGATTTTTTTAAAGAGAATCAAGAAACCGCTTGGATTGTCTCCGGAGGATTTAAAGAGTTTATCACTCCGGTGGTTACGCCTTATCACATCAAAAAAGAAAATATATACGCCAATACCTTCAAATTCGATGAAGCGGGAAACATTATCGGATATGACGAAACAAATCCCCTTTCCGACGAAGGCGGTAAAGTCAAGCTATTAAAGGAATTGCAGATAGCCGGACGTATATTTGGAATTGGAGATGGATACTCGGATTTCCAACTTAAAGAGTCCGGCTTGATCGAAAAGTTCTTTGCCTTTACGGAGAATATATCAAGAAAAAGTGTCACGGACAAAGCCGACCACATTACGCCAAGCTTCGACGAGTTCTTATATGTCAATGATTTGCCTCGCGCCATTTCCTACCCAAAGAACCGTATTTTATGTCTGATAGTCGGTGATGTCCCGGAAATCGCCGTTCACATTCTGAAACGTGACGGTTTTTCCGTTCGGGTGAAGGATACATTCGAGGAAAAATACACCAAAGATGTGGGGCTGCTTCTTCTTGCCGAGGGCGTGACTATTGAAGAAGAACAACTGGCAAGGGCTGATAAGCTAAAAACCATTGGTTATTTAGGCGATGTCAAAGGACATATCAGCAAAAAGGTCTGCAACGAAAAAGGTATTGTCGTCTTTGATGACAAGAAGAACAAGAAAAGAAATGCGGAGTTCATCCCGCGCCGTATGGCAGACTTCATCAACAATGGGGACACATACATGAGTCGAAATTTCCCAAATTTAACATTACCACGTTTAACGCAAGCACATCGTTTGCTACATATCCACCAAAACGTGCCCGGTATTATGGCCCAGATAAATAACGTCTATGCCGAAAACAACATCAATATCATCTCTCAGTTCCTGATGACCAAAGGAGAAATCGGATATGCTGTCACAGACATACATACCGCGTACGATAAGGATATGTTAAAACAGCTGAAACAGATCGATAATACCATTAAGTTCCGCATCCTATACAAATAGGTTCCAAATATACTTGTTCGGACAATTCGCCCGCGAATGTCCGAACAGATTACGAAGCTTTAAAATCAAAAACAGACAAGGGGGTAACCAGTTTATCGAGCGGTATGTCCAATGTGTCGACATCGGTAATCAACTCGACTGGCTCAAAGAAAGATATGCCAATTTTCACACAATCCGGCCTGCATCTAGCAAGAAAACGATCGTAAAAACCCTTACCGTATCCTACACGATTTCCTCTGTCGTCTGCAACTAGTAAAGGTACCAAGACCACGTCTAGCAACGATTCTACAACACGTTCCCCGTCGAGGGGCTCGACGATACCCCATTCATTTTCTGTTAAGATCAAACTTCTCGAAAACAAATAATGCACCATAGAGAAATCGATCACATTCGATCGACTCACCACCATCTGGAGGTTCGGAAAACGCTCTTGAACAATATCCATAAAGGCCCACATATCAGGTTCTTTATGCCGGCCTATGGGTAGAAAACAATGTACATAGCGCACATCTTCCCAACTAAATGCTAGGAGGTGTGATATTATCTGTTCGTTGAAACGGTTTGTTTCTTGCTCCGTCAACGACGATCGTATCGCCCGATAGTGCTTCCTAAGTTCTGCTTTGGTCATACCTAAAAAAAACGGCCTTGCGCTTGGAGAAGCTAACAAGACCGATAATCAACCTAAACCTAAAATTTTTGTCCGGAGGACCTATATCGTTGTCTACGACATTCTTCTTACGCTACCGGCACAATGCCCTACGTTATTTTACACGCTCGATATAGTCTCCAGTACGTGTATCCACCTTCACTTTATCGCCTTGATTGATAAAAAGTGGCACCCGAATTTCCACGCCCGTCTCAACCGTTGCCGTTTTTAATGCGTTGGTCGATGTATCCCCCTTTACGGCCGGCTCTGTATACGTAATTTCTAATTCAACTGTAGTCGGTGCCTGCGCCATGATCGGTTCATCACTCTCAAACGCAATGATTACATTCATTCCCTCTTTCAAGAAACGGGCTGTATCACCGAATAACCCTTTTGGAATATTAAATTGTTCATAGGTGTTGTTATCCATGACAACAAAAAACTCGCCATCATCGTACAGGTACTGATAATCGCTCGTTTCCACTCGTGCTATTTCGACCTCTTCATCCGTTCTAAAGCGATATTCGACTAATTTCCCGGTACGCACATTCCGCATACGCGCCTGATAAAAAGCACGTAAGTTGCCGGGGGTACGGTGAATATATTCTTCTACTGAAACCAACTCTCCGTTGAAACGAAGTATATTTCCTGATTTTACTTCAGATGCTTTTGACATAACAATTTCTTTGATTTTATCGATACAAAACTACAAAATATACTGTTCTTATGAAAATGGTAGTTCGCCCTATTTATATGAAAGCATGTCGAGCGTTTCCTCACAAAAAGCATATTCTTTTTCTTGGTTCGAACCGATAAAAAGCAGTCGGTCCGGACCGATTGTGCGCTCCAATAAGGATAAATACCAACGCTCTCCAGCAACGTCTAAATTACTGGTTGGCTCATCAAGCAAGACTATCGATGAATCTGAACAACAGGCCAACGCTAACTTCAGCCGTTGTTTCATACCCGAGGAAAAAAACCGGATCTCCTTGTCTATTGCCTTATCCAACTGCAGAAAATCCACAACGGCAGCAGCATCAAATCCCTTGAGATAGGATTTAAACCTAAAATGAAAATCCAACATTTCTTTTAAGGTAAGCTCTTCGATTAGCTCAACATATGGAGCTGCAATCGATAAATATGGATAGATAGCATCGTTCGAAATATCCGTTGCTAAAGCAGATCGATAGGCGATCTGACCTTCACTTGGAGATAAGCTTCCTGAAATAACTTTGAGAAAAGTAGATTTCCCTGAACCGTTAGGCCCCAGAATTGCATATTTTTTTCCGTACGAAAAGGTACAATTGATATGGCGAAAAATCCACTCCCTATTATACCGTCTACCTAAGTCTTGTAAAATTATACTCAATAAGTCTACATTAAAGTGATGAAATTCTTCCTTGATTAAATCCCTTGATCACCCCTCTATTAGAGTTACGAACGAACGATAGGATCTCGTCCCGCAACTCCGTTGGTGCAAATTCAGCTTCAATCAAGTCAAGAGCCTTTGTCAAGTTTCGATTCTGTACAAATAAGACCCGGTAGATATCCTGGATCTCCGTAATCTGTTCGGCAGTAAAACCACGACGTCGTAATCCCACCGAATTGATCCCTGCATACGATATAGGTTCACGGGCCGCTTTGATAAATGGGGGAACATCCTTACGGACGAGCGTCCCGCCAGTCACAAAGGCATGTGAACCAATTTGACAAAACTGGTGTACAGCAACCATACCGGCTAGCACCACATAGTCACCCACGGTGATATGTCCGGCCAAGGTACTTGAATTCGAGAAGATACAATTATCGCCCACAAAACAATCATGCGCAATATGACTATACGCTTGGATCAGGCAATTCTTCCCAATCACGGTCTTATATCGATCTTTAGTGCCACGATTGATCGTAACACATTCCCGAATCGTCGTGTTGTCGCCGATCTCAGCGGTAGTAATCTCCCCTTCAAATTTCAGATCTTGCGGTTCTCCCGAGATCACCGCCCCTGGAAATATACGGCAATTCTTACCTATACGAGCACCATTCATTATGGTCACATTGGATCCTATCCATGTTCCTTCGCCGATCTCCACATCCTTATAGATGGTAGAAAAGGGTTCTACGACAACATTTTGGGCTATCTTAGCCTCTGGATGTATGTATGATAACGGTTGTATCATATTAATTACCTTTTACTTTAACAATTTGAGCCATTAACTCCGCCTCACATACGACCTTATCTCCGACCAGGCCGATTCCCTTCATCCGGGCGATTCCCCTACGGATAGGTTCCAACAATTCACAGTTGAAAATAATCGTATCACCAGGTGTTACCTGATTCTTAAAACGTGCGTTTTCTATTTTTAGGAACAGTGTCAACCAATTTTCTGGATCCGGAACAGTGTTTAGCACTAAAATGCCTCCTGTCTGTGCCATCGCTTCGATCTGTAAAACACCAGGAAAAACCGGAGCTTCAGGAAAATGTCCCATAAACAAATCTTCATTCATGGTCACATTTTTTAGACCAACCACATGCGTTTCCGACAATTCCAAGATTTTATCAACCATCAACATTGGCTGACGATGCGGTAAAATCTTCATGATCTGCACGGTGTCATACACAGGGGGCATGTTTGGATCATACACCTTCATGTTCTTACGATTTTTATCTTTTTTGATCTGGGCTTTGATTTTTTTCGCGAAGGCTGCATTGGCCGCATGCCCAGGACGGGCTGCCATGATATGTCCTTTCAGCGGGCGTCCGACCAGTGCCAAGTCTCCGATCATATCTAACAGTTTATGACGTGCAGGCTCATTTTGGTAACGCAACTGAATATTGTTTAATATCCCTTCATTAGCGACGTCCACCGACTTATTAAATAGACCAGATAGTTTATCGAGCTCTTCCTTGCTTACTTCTTTGTCAACAATAACAATTGCATTGGATAAATCACCTCCTTTTATCAAATTGTGATTCAGTAAGCTTTCCAATTCGTGAAGAAAGCAGAACGTCCGTGAACCCGAAATTTCATTTTTAAACTCCGTGATATTACTTATCGAGGCGTGCTGGCTTCCTAAAACGGGCGAATTAAAATCAATCATACACGTCAAGCGATAGCCATCCAATGGCATAGCAATAATTTCTACTTTCCGATCTTTCTCTATATATGCAATATTATCCTTAATCTCATAATAATCCCGATCTGCATCCTGGTCAATATAGCCAGCTTCCAACAGCTTCTCCACATAAATTTTAGAGCTACCGTCCAAAATTGGCACTTCGGGGCCATCAATTTCGATTAACACATTATCTATTTGGAGCCCCACCAAAGCCGCCATCAGGTGTTCAATCGTACTCACCGATGCTCCATTTTGGGAGATTGTTGTACCTCGAGAAGTATCTGAGACATTATCCGCATCAACAGCTATGGTCGGCATACCTTCGAGATCTACTCGTTTGAATTTATACCAATGAAATTCCGGTGCAGGCTTGATGGTGAGGTTCACAGCCCTACCTGTATGCAAGCCAATCCCTGAAATAGATATTTCAGACTGTATAGTCCGCTGTTTTACATTCATATCTAACATTCTATTTAGCAAATTTATCGAGTTTCGTTATCTAGTTCTTTCAGCCGTTCTTCCAATACGGCAATCCGGTGCTCAAGCGCGGGAAGCTTGGCATAAATAACTTGTGAGCGTAGGTTACTATTGTAAGGCATGGCAGGTGTCCCCCCCCATTTTTTATTCTCGTCTCCGATGGAGCGATTAATCCCAGACTGCGCTTGGATCTGGCTTCCAGAAGCAATTGAAATATGGCCGACAACACCTACTTGTCCACCTAATACAACGTTCTCGCCGATCTTGGTACTTCCGGAGATCCCAGTTTGAGCCGCGGCGACTGTATTGGTCCCGATCTCTACATTATGTGCAACCTGGATCAGATTATCTAGTTTTACACCTTTTCGAATAATTGTCGAACCCAATGTTGCCCGATCCACCACTGTATTGGCACCGATTTCAACATCGTCTTCTACAATTACGTTTCCTATTTGAGGCACCTTGCTATACGAACCATCCTTTTGAGGGGCAAAGCCGAATCCATCACTGCCTATTATGGTACCGCTATGAATGACAACATGTTTTCCGAGCTTACAATCGTAGTACACTTTGACTCCCGGAAATAAGGTGCATTGATCGCCAATAGTCACTCCATCTCCTACATACACCTGAGGATAAATTTTGACACCATTTCCAATCTTTACATCTCGTCCGATATAGGAAAAAGCACCGAGATAAAAATCTTGACCGATCTGCGCCGACTCGTGAATAAACGACGGTTCCTCGATGCCACTACGCTCGTTTCGCAGCTGATGGTAGATGCGTAATAATTCCGAAAAAGCCGAATACGCATCTTTCACGCGAATCAAACTGGCCTGAACTGGCTTCGATAGTTGAAAGTCCTCGTTCACAATGACGGCTGATGCGTTCGTCTCATAAAGGAACTGCTCGTATTTGGGATTCGATAAAAATGCCAATGCTCCACGCTCTCCTTCTTCGATCTTAGCCAACTGATTTACAACCACATCGGGATTACCTTCAACGTATCCACCTAATAATGTTGCTATTTGATTTGCAGTAAATTGCATCTTACAAATGTATACTTTTTCTTAATTATTTTTTACCAAATTATTAACCTTCGTGTAGCGGATAGCCTACTTCCTTGGGATAGGAGATCGCAAATTTCTCCACCCTTTTGGCCAACGCTTCCAAATTGGAAAGGTCAGATGCCTCGGTAATATCTTGGATGTCACCTTGTTTGTTGACTATTTTAATGTTATTGTGTTGTGTGTCATATGCACTATTCTGAATCACTTGTGTATATACAAAATAATCAACTTCATCATCCTGCAGCTCAAAATATGCCTTTACACGGCTCCGCACCTTCGCTATTTCCGATTCGGAAAAAGGCGTATTCCTGAGCTCCGTGCGCAACAAATTTCTATCCATCAATTTCCTGCACAATGTCTTCAGGATCTTGTCTTCCGCATACATCCACTCTTTTAGCGCAGACATGATATCCGTATCATCCAATTTGGTAAACCAAGCTAAATGAGCCGGATCTTCCAAAAAATTATGGATAGTGATCTTATTCACCAAAAAATGCCGCAACGCTCGGGTAGCAAACAGCTCTTGGCCTTGTCCACTCAATGCTTTGGCCCGATACAAGATCTTAATAAGCATCTGTTCGGCACCAATCACCGTTTTGTGCAGATATACCTGCCAATACATCAATCGACGCGCTATCAAAAACTTCTCAACCGAATAAATCCCTTTCGCTTCAACCACCAGCTCCCCATGCTCTACATTCAGCATTTTGATAATACGGTCAAATGAAATCACACCTTCAGAGACTCCCGTAAAAAAACTGTCTCTATTCAAGTAGTCCATGCGGTCGGTATCGAGCTGGCTAGAAACTAACTGATGAAAAAATTTTCGAGGATATTGATCGTTAAAAATAGTAATGGCTAGCGACAGTCGTCCTCCAAACTCTTCATTCAAGCGATCCATCAGCAGCGATGAAATAACTTCATGAGAAACCCCCTCTACGAGTGTATGCTCAAGCGAATGCGAAAATGGACCATGACCGATATCGTGCAACAGAATCGCCGCTAAGACGGCCTCCTCCTCTTCCATCGAAATATCCACCTCTTTACTCCGCAACGTGTCAATGGCCAAACACGTTAAATGCATAGCTCCGACAACATGCTGAAAACGCGTGTGCAACGCTCCAGGATAGACTAAATGCGTCATGCTAACCTGCTTAATAAAACGCAGTCGCTGAAGAAAAGGATGTTGAATAAGATCAAAAATGAAAGCCGACGGAATGCTGACAAATCCGTACACAGGGTCATTTATGATCTTTTTCTTGTTCAAGTTGCAGCCGCTATAGTTTATTATCCTTAAATTTGAGACAGGAACGAAACGTTCTGAAAAAAAATCAAATGCAGCACAGGCTTCTAAAGAACCCGCATAAGTTTTTACACAGATCATGCGAAAAAAGACGATGGGTTACGTAACCTGATCGAAATTAACGCTCTCGCTAGCTCGTCAATCGTTGACGCGTCTAAATTAAAGGCAAAGATAAGGAGAATGAAGTTAATAAGTGTTAAAAATCAAGCAATAATCTTCCTTTTTGACTATTTTAGTATTAGATTCAAATTACAACCTCCTTACCTTGCTCGGTTCTACGTCGGAAAAGGGCTATTACACAACATAATGAGAAATATTATATGACAAATAAAATACATATTCTTTGGGCAGATGATGAGATTGAGTTTTTACGCCCACACATCCTGCTTCTGGAAGAAAAAGGGTATCGTGTTAAGACCGTGAACAATGGGAACGACGCCGTCGATGCGTTTCAACGAGAGCCTTTTGACTTAGTCTTTCTCGATGAAAATATGCCGGGGAAGACGGGTTTGGAGACCTTGGCCATCCTCAAGACAATTAATCCGACTATTCCAACAGTTCTGGTTACGAAAAATGAAGAAGAACACCTGATGGAAGATGCAATTGGATCAAAAATAGACGATTACCTGATCAAACCGGTCAACCCGAAACAAATCCTGTTAACCATCAAAAAATTCACCGAAAACAAACGCCTTGTTAACGAGAAGACTTCAATGGCTTATCAGCAGGAGTTCAGGAACCTAGGCATGACCATCAACGACGATCTGAACTACAAACAATGGGTAGAAGCGTATAAAAAATTAATCTATTGGGAGCTTTCGCTACAAAAACTGGAGGATGCCAATATGCATGAGATATTAACGATGCAGAAAGCGGATGCCAATACTCTTTTTTCCAAATTCGTCGAGAAAAACTACATCAACTGGATACAGAACAAAGAAGAGGGACCTATACAATCCCACCAACTGTTTAAAAAGAAGGTGTTCCCATCCTTAGATGCAGAACGCCCCACTTTTTTCTTCCTCATCGACAATCTACGGTACGATCAATGGAAGGTGGTCAACGAGATCATCACAGACTACTATAGGTTAGAAGAGGAAGATGCGTATTACAGCATTCTTCCCACCGCTACACAGTATGCCCGAAATGCTATCTTTAGTGGATTAACACCGTTAGAGATGGAAAAAAGATTTCCGGCCCTATGGCAAAACGATGATGATGAGGGAGGGAAAAATATGCACGAGGACAAATTCTTAACGGATCAGGTCAACCGTTTATATCGACGGGAAATTAAACACGCGTACCATAAAATATTGACACTAGAGCAGGGCAAGGATGTCGTCGACTCGTTAAACAACCTGATGCAAAACGACCTGAATGTATTGGTCTATAATTTCGTCGATATGCTATCACACGCCCGAACCGACATGGCGATGATCCGGGAACTGGCAAACGATGAAAGTGCTTACCGCTCACTAACGCTGTCCTGGTTTGAGCATTCGCCATTATTAGATGCGTTGAAATGGCTCGCACAGCGTCATGTAAAGGTAATCATCACCACAGACCATGGAACAATACGTGTAAAAAAACCGAGCAAAATCATTGGCGATCGAAATACCAACACCAATCTTCGTTACAAACAAGGAAAAAACCTCAACTACAACGGCAAAGAAGTGTTTCTTATCAAGAATCCACACGATGCACAACTACCAAAATTACACGTCAGCTCATCCTTTGTATTCTCAAAAGACGATTACTACTTCGTCTATCCCAATAATTATAATCATTTTGTCAACTATTACAACGGAACATTCCAGCACGGTGGTATTTCTCTCGAGGAAATGATCATTCCCTATGCTGTATACACCCCTAAATAGTCTAGGCCTAAGTCCGCACAAGGCACGGTCCACATTGCAAAAAAATAACAAAATGCATAAGTTTGGACATGGAAATCATGATGAACAGCCTCCACGACGTAGAACGTGCTGCAGGGCAAATTTTAGCTACCTTTTCACAGGATCGTATCTTTTTATTGTACGGAGCGATGGGGGCAGGCAAAACAACGTTGGTCAATGCACTCTGTCAACAATTAGGGGTCACCGAAACTACGTCTAGCCCCACGTTCTCTATTGTTAATGAATACGCTTCGTCACACGGTCCGGTCTATCATTTTGATTTCTATCGCCTCAAAGAGGAAAGTGAAGCGTATGATTTAGGCTACGAAGAGTATTTCTACGCCGATGCTTACTGTTTTGTAGAATGGCCAGAAAAGATTCCCAATCTCCTTCCGGCCCATGCCCGATGCATCACGATCCATATCGTATCTCCTGAAAGCAGACGTGTCGTGGTAAAATAATTATGCGCGCATGCAACCATTCTGACCCTCCCATCGTCTTCCTTATAAAAGACTAATTAACCTTGGAAAAAAATATGTTGGATACGCTATGGAAACAGTGCCTGATCGGAGACCGAAAAGCACAGTTTCAACTCTATCAACTCTTTTCCAAGAAAATGTTTGCAGTCTGCCTGCGTTATGCACAAGATCAAGTGGAAGCAGAAGATATCTTGCAAATGGGTTTTATAAAAGTCTTTACCAAAGGGGAACTCTATCGAGGACAAGGTTCTCTTGAAGGTTGGATACGACGGATTATCGTCCATACGGCTATCGAAACGCATCGAAGAAATAGGATCAATTTTACAGATCCTATCGAACAGCGACACGAACACATAGCGATTCCATACACGCTTCAGGATAATCTCCAGTACCAAGATTTGCTAGCATTAGTGCACGATCTTCCCGTAGGATATAAGACAATTTTTAACCTCTACGCTGTTGAAGGGTATTCGCACCGGGAAATCGCAGAGATGCTGTCTATTTCGGAAGGAAATTCCAAATCGCAGTTATCGCGGGCGCGACAATGGCTGAAAGACAAACTATTAAAATTGGAGGATCTAGAGCGATGAACGACAATCAATTTGACAAACTATTCCGCGATAGGCTCGCAAACGGAGAAGAAAATCCGCCACTCCACGTCTGGAAAAACATCGATACGCAGCTCGACAGAAAGCGTGGCGTAACATTAAAGACGAGCTACTGGACCCGTTACGCAGCCGCTTTGGCAATTTTTGTTCTTGCAGGTATCCTAACCTACCGAGCTTTACAATTAGAAAATAAGGTGAGCGCAACACATGTGACCATTCCACAAGAACAGCGGACTGATGAACGACCTGTATCCGCCCCACTAAAAAAAGAACGGATCGCAATCAACGAGCCACCGATCCCTAACGCTGCCATTCAGCGGACAGCATCAATTAAGGGGGCACGGAAGATCAAAACAACTTCGACTCGAAAATCTGGGGATGTGGATGAACCAAACCTTCCGGAAGTGTCATTAGCGAGTCTTTCACTACGTAAAAACACAGATAGCATACCGGCCAAATTACCGACACGTCGGGTCGTAGAAGCCGCGCCCATCCAACCACTGATCGATAATCCGGAAGAAGAAGAAACCATGGTGGCGGCTCTACCACCTTCCGCCGGGGGATTGGTTCCGAACCTTCTTAACAAGATATCCGATGTTCTTAATCCGGACGACAATAAAACAATACACTTTAGCAAAGACGACGAAGGATCCTTTCGAATAGATATATATCATTCACTAGTAAAAAACAGAAGAAAAAAGAAATAACCATGATGAAGACAAAACTTACCAATTATCTCTGGCCAGTCCTAGCATTGTGCCTTCTTACCCTGAACAATGCACATGCACAGGATACCCCGCCAGACACGATAGCAGATAGGAAAATGGATCTTACACCAACCTTGGGAAAAAAGGATTACGATGACCGAGGCGAAGAGATCAAGTATCCGCGCGTCTTTGGAGGACTGACGTTTACACGGATTGATTGGGGTTTCTCCCGGTTGATTGATGACGGCAGTTTTAATCTCTCGGAAGAGAACCAGTTTCTAGACTACAAGAAAGCGTCAAACTTCGGATTCGATATCGCCCAGATCGGACTTCGCTTCACTGACCAGTTCAAGATGTATCTCTCCACGGGCTTTGAATGGAATTATTTGCGCTTGAAAAATAATGTCATTTTGGATCAAGATGCCACTACATTAACCTACAGTGCATCGGATGTTGCGTATAAAAAAAACATACTGACTTCCACGTATCTACGCGTACCGCTTAGCTTTGAATTCCGGACGCGAAAAAATAAACACGGCGATCGAGCGAAAATTGCGTTTGGAGCCATGACGGGTATTCTCCTAAAAGGCACGCAGCGATTAAAAAGCGAAGAATTCGGGAAACAGAAGTACAGAGATAATTATAATTTGGCTACATTTCAATATGGAGCGTTTGCCCGCGTAGGATTTGGATCATTAGGAGTCTTCGCCAAGTATTATCTTAACGATATGTTCGAAAACAGCCCGAATCAGCAAAACCTGAGCAATTTCACGTTCGGCTTAACGTTAGGATTCTAAAACGACCACGGACTTACGAAAGTCATACCCCGTAAAATGCATTCGGGTTTAATATTTAAATACGTACTTTTGTGCCGGACAATGAATCCGGCACATTTATTTATGGCACAACAACCCTCATCTTGTCAGTATATCCCAAGCGATCAACAAAAACTCGGCCTTCCGTTGATCCATGGCGCGAACGTCTCTCACGTTTTTCATGCCAAGGAACAAGTAACCGCTGTAGATCGAGTCGAATTTGGCATTACAGCAGGAAAGATTACGGCAATCATTGGCGAGTCCGGTAGTGGCAAAAGTACGTTGCTGAAACTCATATATGGATTACTGGAACCGGACACGGGCGAAATTCGCTATAAAGGCTGGCTGGTTCCCACGCGGAAAGATAAGCTCATCCCCGGCCATGATGCTATGAAACTTGTTTCACAGGGTTTTGATGACCTCAATTTATATGCAAAAGTGTGGGACAATATCGCTTCCCAACTTCCGAACACGAACCTGGAACGAAAAGTATCCAAAACACAGGAAACATTGGAAAAACTTAAGATTTCCCATCTCGCGCAGCAACGTGTCGCGGATCTCAGTGGAGGCGAGAAACAACGGGTTGCTATCGCTCGGGCACTCATTAACGAACCAGAGGTGTTGCTTATGGACGAACCCTTCAATCAGGTTGACGCGGCTTTTCGAGATGCACTCCAACAAGATATCCGACATATTGTCGATGAAACGGGATTAACGATTGTTTTAGTGTCCCACGATCCAACCGAAGTTCTCGCTATGTCTGACGAACTGATAGTGATGAAAAACGCAAAAATACTGGAGCAGGGAACACCCGAAAAATTATATTATAATCCTGCCCACGGATACACCGCTCAGCTCTTGGCAAAAAGTAACATCCTCTCACCGCAACAAGCAGCTAGCCTTGGTATACAAACCGAATCAACGATCGGAATCCACCAAGAGGATATCCGCTTTGAGCAAAATTCCCAGGGCACGTTTATCCTGAAAGATATCCGTTTTCGCGGTTTTTACAAAGAGGTCGTTTTCGGCAATGGATCACTCACGTTACATGCCATTTTGCATCCCATCGTTTATTTGCCTATAGGACAACGTTTTTCCGTCACTGTGGATCGGTATAGTACGTTTATGTCTTGACGAACTACTTGTCTAGTTCTGCTTTTATGATGTGGATTAGTTGAGTAAACTCGGCTTCTTCATAACCAATAGACTGATAGATGACCTTACCGTCTCGATCAATCAAAATATTTCGAGGTATCTGCGATTCCGCAAACAGCCCAAAAACCCCGCGCTTTAAATCCGGATAAATCGGAAACGTATAACCTGTGCTCTTTATGAAGGGATCCAGTTTGTCCCACCCCTCTTCTCGTGCGAGTACACATACCGCAAAATCTTCACGCTTACCCCATTTTTCCCAAATTTCCCGCTGTAATCTCGGCAACTCCTGACGGCAAGGGGGGCACCAAGTTGCAAAAAAGTTAAGAAGGACGACCTTTCCCCGCAAGGACTTGATCTCTATTTTATCCCCGGTCTTTGTTTCCACCGAAAAATCAGGTACAACGCCTTTCAATGGCACCTTCCACTCCTGCGCTTGCGCAAAAACACAAGCCACCATAAACAATACCGTACAGCTTATTTTCTTCCATTCCATTTGTCAAGCCATTTAAATAACTGATCCGCCCATTTTCGGTCATCCGTTTTATTAATAAGTCCGAATCCATGCCCACCCGTCGTATAGGTGAACAACTCGTTCGGGACGCCTTTTTTATCAAGTGCTTCTTTATAACGAAGGGAATTGGCAATCGGCACAGCTTTATCGTCTTGCGCATGAATCAAAAAAGTAACCGGTGTTTTCTGGGAGACCTGTTGTTCAAGCGAAAAGTAGGACAAATCCGATGGCGGCGGAGTTGCCCCTATTAAATTCGCCTTTGAGCCTTTATGTGTAATCGCATCGTCCATAGAAATCACCGGATATACCAAAACAGAAAAATCAGGCCGTAAGTCCGTTCCTTTGGGATTATCTATTTTTACGTCATTATAGTGGTTGGAAAGTGAGGAGGCTAAGTGCCCCCCTGCAGAAAATCCCAACACGCCAAGGTAATCATACGCATAATTCTCCCGTATTATTTGCATGGCTCGCTGTGCGTCCTGTAAGGGGCCTATCTTTCGCACGGGCATATTTTCATCCTTTGGCAACCGATAATAGAGGACAAACGCACTGTAGCCGTGCTTATTGAATTCCTTAGCCACTTCGTGACCTTCGTGCTGGATGGCCACATGCGAATAACCGCCGCCAGGAATCACCAGCACCGCTCTTTTCGCACCGGGTAAGTCATACGTATAGAGCACGGGAATATTTTCCTCGCCCAATGCTTCCGCGCTCTTGGTCGAATTGGGGATCGCTGTGTACAAGCTCACTTTTTCCTGTGCGAGCGTATAGTAATTGATTAACACCACAAAAAATAGTATGGAAAGATAAAACTTCATCGGGTTATTGATTAGCAACAATTAGGAGATCAAGGTCTTTGGACGGTAAATTGAACTTCTCCGCCATATCTTTATTTGTCAACATGCCTTGATACAGATAAATAGCACTACGAATACATTTGTCGGACCAAATCATATTATTCATACCACCGTATTCTCCAATCTGTACCAACAGCGGAGTCAGGATATTCGTAAGCGCGTAGGTCGCTGTTCTTGCGACTCGAGACGCAATATTCGGCACACAATAATGAATAACATCATACTTTCGAAAAATGGGTTTATCGTGTGTGGTTACCTCGGACGTTTCAAAACATCCGCCTTGATCGATACTAACATCGATCAGCACGGAATTTGGCTTCATTTTCGAGACGGTATCCTCGGAGATAATGCACGGCGAGCGGCCGTTCGTCGCGCGCACCGCGCCGATAACGACGTCGCTAGAACGTACGGCCTTATTTAAGACAATGGGTTGCATCACCGAAGTAAACACGCGACTTCCCACATTGTTCTGCAGACGTCGCAGCCGATACACGGAACTATCAAACACTTTCACCTGCGCCCCCAAGGCGATGGCAGTCCTTGCCGCGTATTCCCCTACTGTGCCGGCACCAATAATGACCATTTCGGTCGGCGGGACGCCGGTAATCCCCCCGAGCATGAGGCCTTTACCATCAAATATATTGCTCAGATATTCGGCTGCAATCAAAACAGAGGTCGCACCGACAATTTCACTCATGGCCCGCACAACCGTTAAGTGCCCCCCCTCATCTTTTAAATACTCGTACGAAAGAGCCGTCACCTGTTTGCGCATGAGCGCCTGCAAGACCTTCAAGTGCATTAAAGAAGGCTGGTGAGAAGATAACAGGACCTGTTTGTTTTTCATCATACCCACCTCTTCCAACGTCGGACTCGCTATTTTGATCACCACATCACATTGGTAAACCTCTTGTTTGTTGTCCACAATCCGGGCTCCCTGCTCACTATAGTGTCGATCCAAAAAATTAGATGCATCCCCCGCTCCCGATTCAATAACCACCTCGTGTCCATACTCGACCAGTAAAGCGACAGACAACGGTGTAAGCGGTATTCTCTTCTCTTGAAAGGAGATCTCCTTAGGAACGCCAATACTCAACGCATGACGTCCCTTACCTACACTGGCCAGTGCCTCTTGCGGTTGAAATATAGCCTTCTGCGCCAATTTTGATATTTCATTCATGTTTCCTCTCGATCACTTTATCATTTTTTTAACTAGTGAATTTAAAGATTATTATTGATATTTAAGAGACCTAGATTAGCAATTCCATTTTTTTTGTATAAATTTACATTTAGTGTAAAGACGTGCGGATGCAAAAATTTCCTATTTTTAATCAAATCGGTATAGTTCCTCGATGGACTATTTTTATTTTCGACCTGACCATAGCTGCGATCGCCTTTGTTTTCGCATATGCCGTTTTTTATTCCTTTAATTTAAACGCCTACGCGCGGGTACATTTCGCAACAGAAATTATTTACTGCTTGGGCATCACGTCATTTTCATTCTTAATTTTTAAGCTTTATTCCGGCATTGTCCGTTACACAAGTGCTGTCGATTCGATTCGGATCTTATCCACCTTGTTGTTTAATGTCATTATTCTTTTTGCGATTAAACTCATATTAATTGCCTTACAAATCCCGACACTCATTCCTACGAATGTTATCATAATCTATAGCCTATTTGCATTTACAGGGCTGACCACCTACCGCACACTCATCAAGATATTCTTTCAGTACAGCAAAACGAAAACAGCCGAGAAGAAAAACGTCGCCGTTTATGGTGCTGGCGATTTGGGCATCGCGGTTAAGCGGACCTTCGACCACGACCTAAAGTCCAATAAATTCATTGTCGCTTATTTGGACGACGATGAAACGAAAATCGGAAAATACATCGATGGGGTAAAAATCTATGACTCTAAAGATCTGGAAAGGCTGATCGAAAAATTAGCTATCGATGAACTGATTTTCGCTTCACATAACGTCGCCTTGGAAAAAAAGGACGTGATCATAGACATTAGTTTAGAACGAAAAGTGAATGTACTCACGTTACCGCCAGTCAGTGAGATCATCAACGGCACCCTCTCTCCCAGTCAAATCAAAAAGGTAAAAATTGAAGATTTACTTGAACGGGCTCCCATCACCTTGTCTCATGACAACATCCGGGATCAGCTTGAAGGCAAACGCATACTCGTCACCGGTGCAGCTGGTTCCATTGGAAGTGAAATCGCCAAACAGCTTGGACTTTTCAATCCCCAACTCATTATCCTTTGCGATCAAGCCGAATCTCCATTGCACAACCTTCATCTGGATTTGCAGGAACGTTTCAAAAACCAATCGTATCACTCTTTTATTGCTGACGTAAAAAATGAAGATCGCATGCGCTTGCTTTTTGACACATTTAAACCCCAATATGTATATCATGCCGCGGCATATAAACACGTGCCCATGATGGAAAGCCACCCCATAGAGGGTGTGCGGACCAATGTCCTAGGCACCTATACACTAGCCAACTTAGCGGTAGAGTTCGGCGTTTCGAAATTTGTCTTCGTGTCGACGGATAAAGCAGTAAACCCGACCAATGTCATGGGAGCGACCAAACGTATTGCTGAGATGTATGTACAGTCCCTTAACAATCATATCGGCAATCAAGGTGACAAGGAAGGAACCCGTTTTATCACCACACGATTCGGCAATGTATTAGGATCTAATGGATCAGTGATTCCACGATTCCGTGAACAGATCGAAAAAGGGGGACCACTTACCGTGACACACCCTGAAATAACCCGATATTTCATGACCATCCCGGAGGCATGTCAACTCGTCATCGAAGCGGGATGCATGGGAAATGGAGGAGAGATTTTTGTGTTCGACATGGGAAAATCGGTCAAAATCGTGGATCTTGCCGAAAAAATGATCAAATTATCCGGTTTTGTACCCTATCAAGATATCGATATTAAATTTACCGGATTGCGTCCCGGTGAAAAATTGTACGAGGAACTTCTAAACGATTTGGAAAATACCCTACCGACACATCATCAAAAGATTATGATCGCTCAAGTGAGAGAGAACAATTATCTGTTCGTAAGCAAACAGATACAAATACTTTTTGAACAGACCAAAACCAGCAACAACATGGATGTTGTTCGCCAGATGAAAGCTATCGTGCCCGAATTCAAAAGCCAAAATTCCGTCTATGAACAACTCGACAAAGAAGTACAAACCACAACTAACTGATATAAAGACGAGAATTTTCACTTAAACTTGTAATAAAATTTTAAAAGTGTAATTTTGCGTTCCATATTATACGAGAATAACAGATGTCAAACACAAATGTAAATCCAACTGAACCTAAAAAATCATCAGGTTCATTTTTTCAAGACAACCAAAAAAGCATAACCTTTATCGTAGGCGCAATCGTCGTTCTAATCGTGCTCTACTGGGGTTATCAAAAATTATATCTTGCTCCACGTGCCGAAAAAGCCGCAAACCAAATTTATAAAGCAGAAGAGTATGCATTGATCGACTCGCTTCAGGCTAAGGCAATCAACGGCGATGGATCGTTTTTGGGATTCAAGGAAATCGCAGACGAGTATTCGAACACAAAGACAGCAAACATCGCAAATGCTTATCTTGGCGGTCTATACTTACGTCAAGGAAATTACCAAGAGGCCATAAAGTACCTTCAAAAATATTCGGACACCGGAAGTGACATGTTAGACCCACTCGTGACCGGATTAATTGGCGACGCTTATTCGGAATCAAAAGATTATAAAAGTGCCGCAGATTACTATAAAAAAGCGGCCGACAAAAGTAAAAACTCGTATACCACACCTTTGTTTCTTAAAAAACTTGGATTAGTTTACGAAGCTTTGGAAGATTTTAAAAACGCAGAAAAGGCTTATCAATCCATCAAATCTGATTATCCGGAAAGCCCCGAGGCAAACATGATCGATGGCCCATTAGCACGCGTACAAGCAAAGCAATAACCTTGAAGAAAAAAGCCTTTCAACGACCAGGCTTCAAAATATACGACTGGCTGCTTATTTTATAAAGCAGCCTTTTTTATTTATCTTTGCCCCCATGTCAAGTAGCTTGAAAAATTTGTCAGACTTTTCGCATATCGAAGTCGGCAACGCCAAAGGATTAAAATTTGCGATCATCGTTTCACAGTGGAACGCACAGGTAACAGGCGCCCTCTTGAGCGGCGCGATAGATGGCTTACAGAGACACGGGGCTTTGGAGAATGACATTGACGTTGTTCAGGTTCCGGGAAGTTACGAGTTGATCTCCGGAGCGGATATTGTTCTCCGCAACGAAGAGATAGATGCCGTCATCTGTCTAGGCTGCGTGATACAGGGAGAGACCAGACACTTTGATTTTATCTGTGATGCCGTGGCCCATGGCATTGCTAATGTATCCCTCAAATACAATAAACCGGTCGTCTTTGGCGTTCTCACAACAGACAACATAGAACAAGCTATGGATCGCGCAGGTGGAATACACGGTAACAAAGGCGAGGAGGCTGCGATCACGGCTATTCAAATGGCCAACCTGAGCAAGGAGTACTAATGGTACCATTTTTGTTTAACTTACGGACACGAAATGTTGTGGTACAATCCTGCGGGGGCTTCTTTTTTTAGAATCTCTCTATATTTCAGCGTGCTTGACACAGCAATGTGCAGCGTACAGTACGTATCCATAGCAAAAAAGCAGGATAAAATAATACGATATTTTTAAAACAGGAATCCATTTTTCTTGGTATTAAAAGAGAAATATGGGTTCCTTTATAATTATAGGAGTTAACAATGAAAACAGTCCTAACAGTAATAATATTCAGTTTGCTGTCATTCCTATCGGTTGGTGTATCGGCGCAGAGCAACACGGAAGTTAGCACCATGCTTTGGAAAGGTGTCGGTGGAAAAACGAAGTGGGACAGTACAAATTATATCCTCTTCACGGCCAACGGAAACGATGCTAAACACCTACAAGGTGATCGAAAATACCTGATTAACAAAAGGTCAGGACAAGCACGCTTTGAAGGAAAAACAGAAGATGGAAATAATATCGTAGCGCTCTTCAATTTCAAAACGGATAAGTTGACCAAATTTTTTACAAATGGTGGAGAAGTGAAGCCACTAAATGCCGATGTAATTGCAATTTTTGCGAAGATCAAGGAACAATTCCGTAAGGATGCCGCATTGATATTCCTCCCGACATTAATCGACAAGCCGGATACAAAAACCGGCAAAGTTTCTTCTAAGATTGTCAATGCAGAAAAATTGCAATCACTTCCTTTTCAATTGAAGGACAGCATCTTATCCGGAGAACTGTTTTTTCATGGGGAAACGGGATATATCAAACAGGTTGTTGATCGGGATGGGAATACATATTTTGTCAACGGATACAAGGACATTGGCGGGGGACTGATTTTGCCCACGACTTTTAAAAATATGGATAATCAAGCGAGAAGCACCTTATTTACAACCGTTGCCGCCTTCACCGATATGGAAGAGTCTAAATTCTCGAACTTATAATTTTTTATTGTATGAATTGGAAAACATTAACTGCTATAGAACAGTTACACGAATTGGCCACTTCAGGAAGCGTTTTTGTTGTCTTCAAACACAGCACACGTTGTTCGGTCAGCAGTATGGCCAAACGTAGTGTAGAGTTCGATTTCGGTGCACTCCCTGATAGTTTTCCAGTTTATTTTCTTGATCTGATTGCTCACCGCGACCTTTCAAATTACATAGCCGACTATTGGCATGTACGACATGAATCTCCTCAACTGTTGGTTCTGCAAGGAGATTCCTGCCTGTATCATGCTTCGCATCAAGATATTGAGTTGACGGCTGTTCTACCCTTTATCTCTTAATAGTCGAGACCGTACCCCGCCGGTTATCGGGACTAATCACGACAAATTGATAGGTAGCCCCTTCCTTGATATTTACCGGATCTGTATACCGTCTGCTATCTTGGGTAGGAACGCTTCCGTCGGTTGTATAGTACACATCGAAACCGGGATATTCGGTATTGACGTATAGTTTCCCGTTTTCCTCTTTAACGCCAACAGCGGGCAACCGATACGCGACGACCGAATGGATGCGTGGCAACTCGTCTTCGCTGATTTTGTTGAGCAACGCGCTGTAATCCTTGTTGAACGCGTCAAGGTCAAAGGCAGATTCACTTTCGTAGCTCCGGCGCGGAGACCACGCTCGCTCAGCAAGCGAAAAAAAACGTGGAAATATCATGTAATCCAATCGATCTTCAGAAACAACGGTCTCAGCCCAGAGTCCACCTTTGATTCCTAAAAGATGGGCTCGCCCTTTCTCAGTCAATCTCGTTTTTCCGTTAAAATCTCCCTTCTTCAAGCGGGCACCATTAATACTATGATGGATCGTAGCAAAAAAATCTTCCGGCAGAAAGGTATACGATTGGTATAAATCTGAATAACTTGCCCATTTCAATCCAGGTTCTTCAAAATTGGTATCCCATGCCATATCAAAATAATTATTGTTAGCACTGATGAACACTGTAGGATAGCCGGCATTCGCCAACCTGTAAGCCAAATCTTCCTGTCCCCCACCCACTAAATTATTCCACACATCCAATTGTATGTTATCCGAAGCCAGTTGATGGTTCACCTCCATCCCTTTCCCCTTATTGACCATACCCATTTCTTCCCAACCCGCAAGTTGCAGTCCTTTCGCTTGACATAATCTATTCACCTTGTCAATATAGTACGGCCACACCTCGTATACGGATCCCATTTGAAGGCTGTCCATCAAAGATTTAATTTTAGGTGACTTTTCCCAAGAACCCGTCGGCACTTCATCACCGCCCAAAGAGACTTTGGTTAGTGGAACTCCCGCCTCAGCATACATACGTTTGAATTCATCCAAAACTTCCCCGATAAACGTATATACAGATGGTAATGCCACATTCATCACGTTATCGTTCCAATATTGAGCAGAACTGTATACGGATTTATCCTCAAAATCATGGAGTAGATACTTCTCGGCCTCCGCCTTATCTCCTTTCGCCACAAACCTCTTATAACGAACCTCCATAGCTTTTATTGATGCCCGAGCGTGCCCTGGTGTTTCAATCTCCGGAACGATCGTTACATGACGCCGCTTCGCATACTTTAAAATTTCTATAAAGTCCTGACGACTGAGATAATGTCGGCTCGTTGAAGTCGCCCCTGATCCATACGATGGCTGTATTCCTTTATCTTCTCTGAACAATGGAGTTCTATTTGCGCCAATTTCTGTCAATTCCGGCAATGCAGGAATTTCGATACGCCACCCCTCATCATCAATAAAATGGATGTGAAAGGTATTCAATTTATACCGAGACATCAGATCGATATACTTTAATATGATAGATTTATCTTTAAAGTTGCGAGCAATGTCCATCATAAAACCTCGATAAGCATAGCGAGGTTCATCGCGTATTTCCAAACAAGGAACAACCGCCGAGCTTTGTCCTCCAGTACTGATCGTACGAAGTGAACGCAATGATTGCAAGGCATAAAACACTCCGGCGGCATGAGAAGCCTCGATCGTCACGCTCGCTCCATCAATTTTTAAAAAATAAGCTTCAGGACCGTAGCCCGCCTTTTCTCGAATATTAATCTGCGCGGTCTTCGGATCAGTTAGCGATGGCATATCAGCAAGACCATCAAGAATCTCACGCACATTCTTTTCCTCTCCCATAAATGCAGGTGCTATGGCATAAGTACCACTAAGCGTTAACGTACCTATTCCTTTTTTCACCGTTTTCGGTGACGGCAACACAACGTGTTTATTGTTACCCGTGTGACGATTTTTGTTTTTTTCGTACAAGGTCGCCCAATAGATGTCGTTAACGTCTCCACTTGGAAGTATTGACCGAGCAGAGATTGCCAATGGAGTCACTTCCGATGCGTCGTTACGATCTTGGAAATAAAAACCATTGGGCACGTTGGATACATTCACAATAGGATACTTCGTTGTATACGTTACTACTAGGGAGTCGCTCGGCTGAACTTTAACACCTTCTTTAAATCGAATACGGAACAGGTTACCATTTTCATCAGAGAGCTGATACCTTGATGTTTCTTTTTCTAGTATCGGATAAATCGCATTGAACCAAAGATCCGACTCCCGTAAAGAAATAGGTACTTCAGTGGTGTTTTTTAACACTATATCTAGATCAAGATTGTCTTTTCCATCATACACAGAGCTTGCCCTCCACGTCAACGATAGATTTTTCACTTCGTTAGATTGACCTATTGCATCAACGCCATATCCTGTCATCAGTAACGCCAGCGCAATTCCACGCATAATTTTCAATTGTTTCATGAGCATTTGCCGCCTTCCTTTATACTTTCGAAAATACCTATTTTTTTAGATTTTCGGTTTTTTTAAAATTTATTTTGAACAATAAATAATGATTTCTATATTTGCATCACCAAAATCAAATGGCCCGTTCGTCTAGGGGTTAGGACGCAAGATTTTCATTCTTGAAACAGGGGTTCGATTCCCCTACGGGCTACTTAAGGAGATTCCATATAATGGATATCTCCTTTTTTTATGCCAATAAGAATCTGTGACCCAAACTGTTACCATCTGGTCATTTAGAGTTCGAATTTTGTAACCACAATTCTTAGACGGTCGTGTAAGACTGCCTAAAAAACCTGCTTCACGGCATCTCTATAGCGTTTTTCCCGAAGTTCGATTTCTCCTTAGGGATTCGACGTCTTTTTCTTCCTCAGGTTTCTTGTAATTCTTTGCCATGAGATACAGAAAGTCGAGTATAACAGTCCCTTCGTCTTCGTCCACTTGGATGCCATTTTTTGCTAATATCGCAATTGCTCGTTTAACTGAAACCTTTTTGTCGATGAAATTCATGTTTATTGCTTTTTCGCTTTTCGTTTTGTCAATAGTATTTTTGATAACGCACCGTTCAGATCCAAAGAGATATCCCCCGTTTGGAAGTCGACCTTAAGCGGTGGGATCAGGCTGGCGAGATGTTTTCTGTCCGCTGTATCCAAGCCTGGGAACCCTTGAAAGATGTCTACAAATGGCCCGTTCCCCAATTGGCCCTGTTTGTCAATATTCCTCAATTTAACATTGATATTACTCAACTCCCTTTTCAGGCATTTGGATTTGGCCCGGCACTCACTTTTCAGTTCGGTGTAATCGTCGAGTTTCAGTATCGCGGCCACGAACAGTTTCCGACCTTGGGAAAGGATCGATTCCTGTTCGTTCAGCCTTCTCACCACCATATTCCGTTCCTGCAGGTATTCGGCTTTTTGTGTATTTGTGTTCCAATCTTCCAGGATGCGATTGAATAGATCGACCGCGTTGCCTGAAAGCACCATCTGCTGGAGTTTGCGCTGGTAACGGTCATTGAGGAAGGGTGCATTTATTCTTGTCTTGCATCTTCCGTAACAATGGTAGTATGGGTATCTCTTTGTTTTGCCCTGGGAAAAGCTTCCGCAAATGTTTCTTTTACAAAGGGGACAGACCAGGGTACCCTTTAGAAAAAACATTGCTTTCAGGTCATCTTTTTTAGCGGTGACCTTCCTCCTCGTGGTGATGATGCGCTGTACCTCGTAAAACAGTGCCTCCGAAATCAATGGATCGTGGATTCCCTTTACCATGTGCTGTTCCTGGGAATTGAGTTTTATTGGGATAAGGCCACAGTAGACCGGGTTGCGTATAAGCCTGAAGAAATGTGATTGCGAGCATTTCAGCCCCCTGCCATCCGCCATCTTCCGAACGTCCTCTACCCTATGGACGTTCTTCGCAAGCTGGTGGAAGACCCACCTTATGATACCTGCCTCGGGTTGCTTAGGGGCGATAATTTTTTTGCCGTCCACCGTAGTCAGGTTGATGAAACCCATGGGGGCTCTGCTCGGATACCTGCCCATCTGTTTTGCCCTGCGGATACCGTTTGCCGTGTTCATGGCCCTTCTGCTGTTCTCCGATTCCGGCACGGATAGGTAAACGGCAAGCATGACCGTGCTTTCCGGTACGGAGAAATCGATGGGCTGGTCAATGGCCATTGCCGTCGTTTTGTATTTGCGGAGCATTCCTATCATCTCGTATGCGTATTCGGTGTTCCGGCTGAACCGGTCCCACTTGATGAACAGTATGTTCTTTTCTTCCTTTGGTTTGCTTCTGACCGTTGCGATTAACTTTTTCCATTCGGGGCGATTGAAATTTTTTGCTGAATAGTCCTCACGATAGATACCTTTGACTGCTATATTGTTGTACTCACAATATTTTAATAGCCTGTCTTCCTGTTCCGGTAAGGAATAACCCTTTCTTTTTTGTTCGTCCGTGCTTACGCGGACGTATAGGTAAGCTGTCTTCATGTAAATAGTGTATATGTTTGATATTTAAGGTCGGGATTTCTCATAGATTTTCAACTATTCTATTCTTGAAAAGAAGAAACAAAGTCATGCTGAGTTTCGGTTTGATAGTTTGTAGCTAAAAAAGTGAAGTGGGATAGAGAGCGGGAGCGGATATCATAAAAGATCTGTTATTCGTAACCGTCGAGGACGAAACGGGATTTGCCAATCTCGCAGTGGAGGGGGGAAGATATTTGAAAAGTACAGGAGGAAGATCCCGCAATCTCGGTTACTGATGGTGACGGGTAAATTGCAAATCGAGGGTGAGGTCATCCATGTGGTTGTACAGCACTGCACCAACCTGAACGGGTGGCTGCGTGGGTTGGCTGCTCCGGAGGACGGCGATACGGTGGGTAGAGTGTCCTATAAGGGGAGAAATTTTCAGTGACCAGAGAACATTTATCATGCAGCGAATCAATACACGCAATATTAATATTTTTAGTGTGTACCACGGAGATATGTTATTTATCTTTGTTTTAATACGATTAAGAATGGATACGACTTTAATCTTTTGAATACTATGAAACTTATACCCGATTTAATACGGAAAATCCTGATTTACATTGAGGAAAAAGGAACAGTGGACGGCTATAACAGGGTGCCACAAATCGAGGGCTATTCCGACGACGAGGTTTTCTACAATGCGAAGCGAATGGAAGAAGCTGGTTTCATTGTGTTGGAACATAGTAAACCCGGTTGGAATAGCAAATACAAAAGCGCTAAAATAGCCGATATCACCTACCAAGGACACCAGTTCCTCGATTTAAGCAGGAATAGCAAAATTTGGAACAAGGCTAAAGAAACATTCTTGGAGAAAGGGCTTTCTTGGACATTTGAACTCGGGACTAAGGTCTTGTCAAAATTGAATTTAGAACAGCTTGGTGATTTGATCAATTAATCATATGTGCGTTTAACGAAAATGAAATGTATTAATATTTGACGTCGATGGGAAGAGAGACTTTTCAACATACCGGTTTAATCAAGGTCATAAACTGCGATTCCGTCAAACCTCTGGCGTTAAGGAAAGGAGAGTTGTTTTATGAGATATCTTCGGAAAGTTTCGAAATCCGTGCATTCGACACCAAACCGATAAGCAGCCTTGAACTTCCGGTAGATTTTCCCGAATGCTGCGAATACCATCGGAGTACTTATCGAATGCTGCTTGACAAACTCAACCGTTTTCCGGATTGCTGCGATCTCCATAGGAGACTCGCAACAGAAACATGGTTTGATAAGCGGAATTATTTTTATATGCCGACTAAGGTACTCAAAACTGTTGCCTACACCGAATCCTGCATCACGGAGTGTATAGAAAGGAGAAGTTGGTTTAAGGAGATTACAGACTATATTACCTATGCAGTAAAAAGTTTTGGGCAGTTCCCATCCGGATTCGGTCCACCGCTCGGCGCAAATGAATACCTCATAGCCCTAAAAGCCCGAATCGAATCAATTGATATCGACTCCGTAAAAAAAGGACAGTTACAAAAATTCTTGGAAGGCGAATACGCTGTAGAGCCTTCATCTAAGAAGGATGTGGTAGACTTGGGGCAACTTATCGGGATATATAACGAATGGCTTGAAACATTCCCTTTCGAGCTAAGCCATCTCCGACACCTCAAAACGGTGTTTGAAAATCGATTGCCTCTTGTTACGGGGGAACCGACAACCAACATGTATACGGGTGTTTCGTGTGCAAAATTGCTTTCAAAGCCTGAAATATACGAATTTTTGAAATCCACCACGTTGGAAATAATCAAGGAAATCAATGCATTGAAACTTTATACCGATGGAGAACTAAAAGACGTCGGAAAGGTGGAGTTGGACTTGATGCTTGCAGCAAGGAAGCTGGAGATACAAAAGTTGGGGAAGGAGGGTAATCCAAACTCCGCCTACGCAAATATCCTTACAGATTGGCTTACAGGCGAAAGAAAATTCATCGAAGAACTTAAACCTCTGTTAACTCAGGGTTACGGGAGCAATTCAATAATAGAAGCCATCGTTGATGGCTTTCGCCTCTTGCAGAGTAATGACAGCAACGAACCCTGTCTTCAAAACATCAGGAACAATGGTCAGAATAAAGAATCAGCATTTCGGTATTGGTTCAAGAATTTTTTGGTGGCTAGATTTGGGAATATTCCCATTACCGTAGAAGAAGAAAAAGGCATCGGGAGAATGGATCTAAAAATACACAACGATAAAAAAGGCACAACTGTAATCGAATTCAAGGGTTGGTGGAACCGAGATAAAAATAATACAGCCCGTCAACTTTGCGGCTACCTTACCGAGTTTGATGCTGATGGGTTTATTATCATGATCAATAATTTGAAATCAAAGGATATCGGTTCAGCGTATAAACAATTGGTTATCGCCCCCGAAATGCAATATCTCGCCGATTCCTGGAAGGAACATCAAGTTGCCAACACTAGTTTCAGCTATTTTGAGTCGCAGCACCTAAATTCGATTAAACCCAAGAAAATCTATCACTTTATTTTCAATATATATTTTTGAGTTGACACTTTCTTTATTGGTCCACCATGACATAACAGCAGTGAGAGAGCTTTCAGTTGTCGGGATTACAATGAAATTCAATTTTTTGACTAAACAGCTATGGAGAATGTGAAATACCCCTACATGAATCACGTGCAAATGACCTTACATTTGATGTTTCATTCCTTGACTGAACTGAGGATTCTAAGCAAACCCCGGACTTCCCGATCGGAATTGAAACTGTTGAACAGCCACCTCTTTACTTTCTATGCGGTCAGCGTCCAATATATGTTTACGATGGAGTTCTGTAAGTTACTTGAAACAAGCAACAAGGCAGAAGAAAATGTTGCATCTTTAATGAAATTGAACGAATATACATTAAAAGAAGTGGGACAACAATTCAACGAACGTTATCAGGAAAATAGACATATCCTAAACGAGATAAGAAAAAGCGATATCCATAAGTTAATCCGTAAAAATCGCAATACCAAGTTTGGCCATTTGGATGGTAGCCAAAGCCAACCCTATCGAATTTCTCCGCTTAGCGACGATGAATTGGATGATGTAATAGGGATAGTAGAAAAAGTTAAAAAAGTGTTCAATAACTGTACCTCGGTATATGATTTTGAGTTTATGTTTACACATGAAGATGACCGGACCGACAACTTCGTGAAGTTTCACGCCAGATATCAGGAATTTTATTCCCAAAATCGTAGATTGGCGATGGAACAGGGATTTTTCTAGTATTTTTGTTCTCGAAAAAGATGGACGAATTAATAGCGTTTATTAAAACCTTCCGTCAAAACTTAACAATAGAGTAGATATCGGTCTCTCTATACAAACCGAACAAGAATTTTCAGGCTTCAGCGGATGTGACAGCGAATCCTGTATGGATTGATAAAGTTTGTACTTTACTCATTATGCCCTAATTAGGATATACCAAGCAAGGGCTTTAGCATTTCGTAAATCGGTGCGGCCAGTACATTCGTAAAAGTGCCTATCCCAACATCTTTCATTAGTCCACCGATCGTCAAAAGCTGAGGTTTAATATCCCTGTCTTTGTTGAGCTGGGCAACGGCATAATCCATTTCCAAAGCAAAGTCGTTTCGGATGCTTTCATCTACGTTTTGGATATCCTCACGCAATACCTCCAGAAATTCCTTGATTTGCTCTTTCTGTAAATGATTATGTTGTGTCTGAACTGAATAATCTGAGTTCTGTTGAAATTGTGTTGGTGCGTTAACCGTACCGATATTAATGGTGTTATTGTTCACAGTGTGAGGGATTATGTCTTTTTTAACTGTTGTTTTTTCTTCGATCCATTGTTCTAAGAGTGTTGCACAAACTTCGCTGTTGTTTAGCTTCTTTAATATAGGCAAGACAACGTAACGCATATGTTTAAGGAAATCACTCTGACCCTGCAGATGGGTCGAACAGTAGTGGTTAAAGTGATAATCCAGAATCTTACCCATATCATAAACAGGCTTGTATTTATTGAGCTTATAGGCAAACTGCCTATCGTAATCCTCAGGCTGGACGGCTGTTGTATGCCGGCTCCATTCGGTGTTCCTTCCTCCCCAACCATCCCTTGTAGTTGTGCCTATGCTAGCATAGACCTTCTCACTTCCAAGGTTACTCAATTGCAGTGCATCGATTGGTAAGTCCGTCTGGTCACTGATGTCATAAAATGCATTCATAAAATCGCTCTGAAATACAAATATAATTGATTTGAAAGGTTTTATTACATGTGGTTTTAAACAAGGTCGTTTTCAAAGGAGATGTTATCATATAATGCAGCGAAATTACCAAAATATGAAAAATAGAATATCCAAGAAATCTCTCATTCGGCAATAAACAGATTACTGGGTGATTCAGGGTTGTAGCAATTGGTTGTGAGGAAGATATAAAATTTGAACTATAAATGTTTATATTGCCTACTATGAATTGCATTTAGCATGGAACTTAAGAACATCAACACGTATAATAATGCCCCTGAAAGAGTTTTCGAAACTTTTTGCTCACAACTCTTTGAAAATTGGTTAAAAAGAGAGTATAATGACGTAAAGTATTTTTCTGTAGTCAACGTATGCGGCCTATGAACTACAGGTTCGCTGATTTTTTGAAGTTCTGAGGATAAAGATCCTTTAAGTTTTTATGGTTTATTGACATGATGTTTTCCAAGGTATGCATTAACCATTGGAATGGGTTCA
>NZ_JBHULR010000006.1:0-186776 GCF_042684625.1 Sphingobacterium suaedae
ACCAACGGAATATGCTGCTCTTTCGGCTTTTGAAGGCGATAAACAGGCGTGTTAGGGCTTTTAGGTTTAGGGTAATTTGATGAGAATTTTGTAAAATTACGCAGTCTTAATTGGGGGAAGCCGACAGATGCTCCTGTCAGCTCCTGCTTGGTACTTCCGCTACGGTAGTAATATCTACCACGCAATGAAATAGGCACGGAATAAGGGTGCGTAACGATTTCAATAAAATGTTTCCCTGCTCCGAAATATGTCCGAAAATAAAAAAAAGCCACTGATTATAGTGGCTTTTGTCGGGGTGGCAGGATTCGAACCTACGACCTCCACATCCCAAATGTGGCGCGATACCGGGCTACGCTACACCCCGAAAAGGTATCACCTTTGTTTTGTGTGGCACAAATATACGGGATATTTTATCTCTGTCAATAGTTTTTTATTACAAATATGCTAAACCATTCAGTGATTGTAAGATAATTTTTTATACCCCCTAAGATAATCAAAAATCATTCAAAAAAATAGTTGCTCACCATCTATAAAAGCAGGATATTTTTCACTACCTTTGCACGCACTTATAAGAGAGTTCTATAATTCTTTTAAAAGTATTTTTTTATTTTAAAAAAAAGCTGTAATATTGCAGTCCGATTTTTACAGGATATAAATCGTTAATAATTACTCGAAATCATGGATTTAGTAAAATTTGTAGAAGAACAAGCGGTAGTAAAAAATGAAATTCCCGCTTTTAAAGCCGGAGATACCATCAGCGTTCATTATAAAATTCGCGAAGGAAATAAAGAGCGTGTTCAGGTGTACCAAGGTGTGGTGATCCAATTAAACAGCGAAGGTGCTAACGCTACTTTTACCGTTCGTAAAATCTCTAACGGTGTAGGTGTTGAACGTATTTTCCCTGTAAATTCGCCAAACATTCAAAAAATTGAAGTTAATAGTTTCGGTAAAGTTCGTCGCGCTAAATTATTCTATTTGCGTGGCCTTACTGGTAAAGCTGCTCGTATCAAAACAAAACGCGTATAATACGGCTAACTTCTTCAACATAAAAAAGCTTCCACAGAATGGAAGCTTTTTTTGCTATACATGAACACGTCATCACAAAATTTATGTTACAATAGCACTACCTGACATTATTTACGTATTTTCATGCACACAAATGAAAAATACGTTATCGTTTTTATCAAGTATCTTTTTTCTTGTGGGTATGCCATCGCTGTATGCCCAACTACGTATCGAGCAAATTCAGAACATGCAAGCTCCACCACGTATATACCCTGCAAAGAAAATACAGGCAACACTTTCGATAGACGGGAAAGACGACGAAAAAGCTTGGAAAGACGCTCCGTGGACAGCTTCTTTTATAGACATTGAAGGTCATAAGAAACCGTTACCCTCCCAAGAAACAAAAATAAAGATGCTATGGGATGAGGAAAACCTCTACATCTATGCTCGCCTCGAAGAACCACACGTTTGGGGAACACTACACAAACGAGATACCATCATCTACCACGATAACGATTTTGAGATCTTTATTAAACCCACTGACCATCACCCCTACTATTTCGAAATCGAAGTCAATACGCTGAATACCATTATGGACTTACTGATGCCGAAAGCCTACAGTCTCGGAGGCACAGCCATGATGCATTGGGATGTCCAACATTTAAGGAGCGCTGTGCACATAGAAGGAACATTAAACAATCCAACAGACAACGATAAGTATTGGACCGTGGAGATGGCTATTCCCTTTTCCTCGTTATCACCATTCGGAAAACAGGCCACTCCCCAGGATAACAGCTTCTGGAAAATAAACTTCTCCCGAGTACAGTGGCAGCATGAACTAGTTGGAGGCTCGTATCAGCGTAAAAGAAAACAAAACAGACTTCTACCCGAAGATAATTGGGTATGGTCGCCTATAGGAGTCATCAACATGCATCATCCTGAACGGTGGGGTTACGTGCAATTCGTAGATAAAGAAGAACACATCGCATCTCCTCCTAACCAGCAGCTCGAAAAAATAGCCTGGAACATTTTTTATCTCCAACAATTGCACAAAAAACAGACAGGACATTTTACAGACCGCATAGAAGATTTGCCGGCATTTGCCTCCGTATTGGAAAAAGACACCACTGACGTTCAAGTGTCTTTTGTACTAAACCCAGCTAAATCCTTTTATAGGGTCATGATTAAAAATATTAAACAGAAATCAGCGGTCTCTTTGGACAGCTTTGGAAACTACCACATTGAACCATGAATAGTAGAAGGAACTTTATTAAACACGCAGGCTTAGGTTTAGCCGCGCTCCAGTTCGCTCCACTCTCCTCGCGTGCAGCACAAGATTCGCAGCCATTTTTATTTGATTTTTGGCTTTGGGCAAGACCTCAAGAAAAGGAACAGGAAAGCACGTTGAGGAAACGATATCAATCATATAGAGAAGCCGGTGTACGTGGTATCTTCTTCGAAAATTACAGTAAGCTCCATTTCCAGACGGCAAAAGAATTTGGACTGGAAACACACCGGTGGATGTGGACAATGAATCGAGGAGAGAAAGAGTTACTTGCACAACACCCGGAATACTATGCCGTCAGCCGTTCTGGTAAATCGTGTGCGACCAGCCCGCCTTATGTGGGTTATTATCGATTCCTATGTCCATCCCACCCCGATGTGCCCACATATCTGGAAGAGAAGGCTAGAGAACAACTTGAAAAGGAAGATGTTGACGGGTTGCACCTCGACTATATTCGATACCCAGACGTTGTTTTGCCTGTCAACCTTTGGAAAAACTACAACCTCGACCAATCCACGGAGCTTGCCGATTATGATTTTTGTTACAGCCCATTCAGTAAAGCGGCATTCTTAAAAGAAACGGGGATTGACATTGATCAAGTAGAACGCCCCGAACAGAGTTTATCATGGCGCTCTTTTCGCTATCGACAGATTACCAAGGTAGTCAATCAAATCTGTGCCGCTGCAAAGGACTACAACAAACCGGTCACAGCGGCCGTGTTTCCGACCCCCGACCTGGCGCGACGCATCGTTAGACAGGATTGGGCAAACTGGGAACTATCCGCGGTATTTCCGATGATTTATCATGGCTTTTATAAAGAGCCGATCCAGTGGATTGGAACCGCGGTCGCCGAAGGTGTACAAGCATTAAACGGAAAGTTTCCGCTATATGCGGGATTATACATTCCGGATTTCAAAAACATTGACGAAATAAAAAAAGGCATCCTACTTGCGAAAGGAAACGGTGCAGCTGGAATCTCGCTTTTCGGTGAAGCAGACTTTGATCAGCAGACTATTGACCTGCTCCGTTCCATGAAATAATAAATCAGCCGGAGCATAATATACAGCTCCGGCAACTCTACCATGCAGATTGGGGTACCACACCCACCACAATACCTTCAAGAGGCAAAACCATTTTTAATTTCGGTTAATCTCTAAAAAACCTTATCTTTGTATCCCGTACATAAAGCAGATTTAGAACCATTTTTTTGGTTCAAAATAGTTGAAATTCCATTATTGCTATGAGTAAATATATCTTCGTTACGGGCGGCGTAACCTCGTCGTTAGGGAAAGGCATTATTGCAGCATCTCTTGCTAAACTCCTTCAGGCTCGCGGCCTAAAAGTGACCATCCAGAAATTTGATCCATATATCAATATCGATCCAGGCACACTTAATCCTTACGAACACGGAGAATGTTACGTAACGGAAGATGGCGCAGAAACTGATTTGGATTTAGGCCATTATGAGCGTTTCCTTAACGTTCCAACATCTCAAGCAAATAATGTAACTACAGGCCGAATCTATCAACACGTTATCGAACAAGAACGCGCCGGCGCGTACCTAGGAAAAACGGTACAGGTCGTTCCACACATTACAGACGAAATCAAAAGGCGCATGCAGCTTCTGGGGCAAACTGGCGAGTATGATATCGTGATCACAGAGCTTGGGGGGACTGTTGGAGATATCGAGTCCTTACCATTCATCGAAGCGGTGCGTCAGCTCCGTTGGGAGCTGGGCAACAACGATTCGCTCGTTATTCATTTGACGCTTGTACCTTATTTAGCTGCAGCAGGTGAGCTAAAGACAAAACCAACGCAGCATTCAGTTAAAACATTGCTAGAATACGGTATACAACCAGATATTCTGGTCTGTCGTACAGAACATAAGTTAACACACGAAATCCGAAAAAAACTAGCCCAATTCTGCAACGTCAATATTAATGCAGTTGTGGAGTCTATTGATGCTTCAACGATATATGATGTACCGTTGAATATGTTGAAAGAACAGCTTGATAAAACAGCGCTGACTAAGTTAAAACTCTCTACAAAGCATGATCCAGATTTGGAAAACTGGAAGACCTTTTTAGGCAAGTTAAAGAATCCAACAAACGAAGTCAACATTGGATTAGTAGGGAAATATGTAGAACTTCCAGACGCCTACAAATCGATCGCAGAAGCCTTTGTCCATGCCGGAGCAATCAATGAAACAAAAGTTAAAGTGAAATACATTGCTGCGGAAAGCATCAATGAGGAAAATGTACAAGATAAGCTAAAAGATTTAGATGGCGTATTAGTAGCGCCCGGCTTCGGTGAACGTGGTCTTGATGGAAAATTGGCCGCCATAAAATATGTTCGGGAAAACAAAATTCCATTCTTCGGAATTTGCTTGGGCATGCAATGTTCGGTGATCGAATTTGGAAGAAATGTTTTGGGACTGCAAGCAGCTAATAGCTTTGAAATGGACGAAAAGACAGCTCATCCGGTAATCAACTTAATGGAAGAGCAAAAATCCATTAAAAATATGGGAGGAACGATGCGTTTAGGCTCATACGATTGTGAAATCAAAAAAGGCACAAAAGCTTTTGCGATTTATGGAAAATCGAAAATATCGGAACGACACCGCCACCGATATGAGTTTAACAACGCTTACCTCAAACAATATGAAGAAGCTGGCATGGTGGCTTCAGGAATTAACCCTACTACCGGACTCGTCGAAATTGTCGAGCTGAAAAATCATCCATTTTTTGTAGCTGGACAATTTCATCCAGAATTAAAGTCAACTGTTGCAAATCCTCACCCACTTTTTGTTAGCTTTGTAGCCGCTTCTTTGGCAAACAAGATTAGCTAAGGACAAAAATTTGTATATCTGAAAAATAAAAAATAAGAAATGGATAGAAATACCCTAATTGGATTGGTTCTTATCTTCGGAATTTTGGCAGGTTCATTCTACCTGATGAAACCTTCCGAACAGGAACTAAAACAAGAACAACGATTGCAAGATTCTTTGAAAAGAGTGAAAGAAGGACTAGGCCCTCTAGCGGATAGCGCCAATACCGTTGTTCAAAAAACGGTTGACTCTGCCGCTGTATTAAGCAAACCATTCGGGACGGCTCGACTAGGAAATGAGCAGGTGGTTACCTTGGAAAATGAATTGTTTATTGCGAAGATCAGCTCAAAAGGTGGTCAAGTTAGATCCGTTCAGCTCAAGAACGAAACAAATTTTGATGGCCGCCCATTAATGATTTTGGATGATAACCAACATAGATTTGGCTTTACCTTCAAAGCCAATGGTGAAAATATCAGCACGACTGAACTTAATTTTGTTCCGCAAGGAGGCAATGTTTCCGTGACTGGCGAGACCGCACAATCGGTAACCTTCCGATTAAAATACAGCGACCAACAGTACATTGACTACACGTATTCTATTAAGGGGAAGGACTACAAACTAGGATTAGATGTGAAGGCCGTGGGCCTGCAAAAACTTTTAGATGTAAAGACAAGTTCTATTGCACTGAATTGGGACGCGACTTTGTTACAAAAAGAGCTCAATGGAAAATCCGAACGTGAAAAGTCGACCGTATTCTTTAAAGAAGCTAACGGAAATGTAGATCATCTTTCCGAAACAAGCGATGACGAAGAAAAATTAGAAGAGAAAGTAAACTGGATAGCCTTCAAACAACACTTTTTTTCAACGGTCTTAACCTCAAACCAGCCGTTGAGCAATACTAACCTCTCTGTCAAATCGGACAGTGACGCAAGCATAGTAAAACATTATCAGGCATCAGCCGACTTGGTCTTTTCCGGACAAAAGGATAACCACTATGGCTTTTCGTTCTTCTTCGGCCCTAATCAATATAAAGTATTGAAAGCGCAAGGGGACGATTTTCAAAAAATAATCAATATGGGCTGGGGCCCCATGGGATGGATCAATAAATTCATTACCGTTCCGATTTTCGATTTCTTGGATGGGTTTAACATGAGCTATGGTATTATCATCTTGATCCTCACGATCTTCCTAAAAGGAATCTTATTCCCACTTACGTACAAATCGTACCAATCCATGGCTAAAATGCGTGTGCTAAAACCCCAATTGGATGAGCTAAAAGAAAAGGTGGGAGAAGATAACCCGATGTTGTTACAACAAGAGCAAATGAAATTGTATAAACAAGCGGGTGTAAACCCGCTGGGTGGTTGCCTTCCCTTGCTCTTACAAATGCCTTTCACGCTTGCCTTTTTCTTCTTTTTCCCGAACTTGTTCGAGCTACGTGGAGAAAGCTTTTTATGGATTAAAGATTTGTCAACATATGATGCACCGATAACTTTCCCTGCCATATTCGGTATAAACCATATTTCCTTGATGTGTGTACTGATGACGTTGACAACGTTATTGACGACTTGGTATAATAACGCCACTTCTGGTGCCGCAAACAACCAAATGAAATATATCGGTTATATTATGCCACTATTCTTTTTCTTTGTGTTGAATAACTTCCCTGCAGGTTTGAATTATTACTATTTCTTGGCAGCGGTGTTTACGTTTTTGACTCAGGTCATCATCCGCCAGTTTTTAGACGATGACAAGATCTTAGCCAAAATTGAAGCCAATAAGAAAAATCCCAAGGTCGCTAAGAAGTCTTCCTTTCAACAAAAAATGGAAGAGATGATGCGTCAACAGCAAGCCGCACAACAACAAAAAAACAAATAATCACCTCAATAAGTAAAAAAAGCTCGGAAAATGGAACCGAGCTTTTTTATTCTACTCAAAAAACTTATTGCTGAGGCTGAGGTTTCTCAAAACCATCCTTTTCTGCTTTCTTAGCCATCTCGCTTACACGTTTTTGGGTATCTGGATGAGAAGAGAAGAGCTTTTTGGCCGGCCCACCTTCCGAGGCGCCTCCCGAAACTTCTACCAGACGTTCAAAGGCCATCGACATATACCAAGGATTAACTTGGTTGTCTTTCAAAAATTTATAACCATAGTCGTCCGCAGCGCTCTCTTGCTTACGGGAGAAACTCATGTTTGCAATTTGTTCACCCAAATCACCTAACTGCGACTCCGAAAGTACTCCTGCCGTTCCGCCCTGTGACGAAACACCATCCTTCAGAGCAGATGTCATTAATGCCGTTTTAAAACCATCTCTCGAATCCATATTTTTCACATGTCCGATTTCGTGTCCAATCACGCCCAATACTTCATTGTCATCCATAACATCTAATAGTCCGGCACATATACGCACGCTTCCATCTGCACAAGCGAAAGCATTAACGTCTTTTACTAAATACACTTTGAAATTGAGATCAAGACCGTCATACGATTTCAGATTCTCGGTCAATTTCTTCAAACGCATGGCAAATTCATGGTTGTCAGGAGCCACCGGATTATTCGCATCCATCCATTCAATATATTCTCTCGTATAAGCAACCACGTCCTCGTTGGATAAAGTTACTGCCTGTGCCGCTTTGGTGGCCGCTCCAATAGTTTTCGTGTTAATTTTGATCTGCCCGAATGCAATAGATGACAACATCAGAGCAGACGCACTTAATAAGATGGGTTTGTTCTTCATATATATATTTGTTTAGTTCGAGAAAGAAAGACGTCGAGTCTTCTTACTCAGTTTGTCACAAATATGATACCAATGCCCCTCCCCTAGAAAAAACATCATTACTATCAGACAAATGCACTAAAACCGGTAATGCTTCGTCCTACGATCAGTGAATTGATTTCTTTCGTGCCTTCGTATGAATAAATCGCTTCAGCATCGGCGAGAAATCGAGCTACATTGTATTCCAGTAAGATGCCATTGCCCCCCATTACTTCTCGCGCTCTGGAAACGATATCTCTCGTCCGAAGTGTGCAAAATACTTTGGCTAACGAGGCATGTTCGTCTTTTAATTTTCCTTCATCCTGCAGTTCGGAGAGTCGGAACACCAATGTTTGCATCGCTGTCAGATTCGACAACATTTCGACCAGATGATTTTGGATCAACTGAAAGGATGCTATCGGTCGCCCAAACTGCTTTCGTTTTAAAGTATAATCCAAGGCATTTTCATATGCTCCTCTAGCACAACCAACAGCCATCCAAGCCACGCCTGCCCGTGTCATTTGCAACACCTTTGCCGTATCTTTAAAGCTATTTGCCAAGGGCAATCTATCCATTTCTGGGACAACACAGTCGGTTAATGTGATCAATCCATTTTGCACGATACGCAATGCCATCTTACCCTTTATCTTCTCCACCATAAAGCCAGGATTCTCCTTGCGTATAATGAAGCCTTTGACCTGGTTATCATCAACATCCCGTGCCCATATAATCGTAATATCGGAAAACGTGGAGTTTCCTATCCATTTCTTTTGTCCGTTCAATACCCAACCGTTTTCAGTTCTACGACACGTTGTCGTCAATCCGCCGGCCGTACCCGATCCAACTTCAGGTTCTGTTAGCCCGAATGCACCAATTTTTTCAAGACGCTGCATTTTTGGTAACCACTCTTGCTTCTGCTCTTCTGATCCACACATATAAATCGATCCCATTGCCAGTCCACTTTGCACACCTAAAAAGGTAGCAATCGAAGGATCTATTCGTCCAAACTCTGCAGCAATAATACCGTCCATCAGTGACGATCCTCCTGCACATCCATATCCTTCATAAACATACCCACATACATTCAACGCGGCCAATTTGGGAATAATCTCAAAGGGGAATTCGTCATGCAGCCAATATTTATTGACTAAAGGTTTAATCTCCCGTTCCAAAAATTCGCGCACTTTCAGTTGCAATGCACGATCCGTGGGAGAAAGTTTAGCTTCAACCGCGTAGAAGTCGGCATCAATGGGTGGTGTCTCTCTTTTTTTTCCAGAACTAGTCAGCATCTTCATCACACCTTGCAATTGCACGTCGTCCATTTTGGATACAGCATGCATAACCTTTGGTAGATCAACCTTTTTCGAGATCTTCTCAATCTGTTCTAGATCGATGGAACGCAATAGCTTAACAATGTTTTTCAGTTTTTTTATCATGGCTTAGCATGGTTTATATATACAGTTGTAACATTTTTTTTATGAAAATAGTTTTTTATTGTTGCAATTCAACAAAACAATATTATATTTGCGCCGGCTTTCGAAGAATATAAAACAGTAAAATAATGAAAACCAGTGTGTTTAAGTTTTTTTATTTTTTTCAGAAAGTTGGGTTACCTTTTTTGGTTACCGGTATAAAAGAGAAAATAAACAAATTTGTTTCAATTAAATAGAAAATTAAAAATGAAAAATTTATTCAAATTCGGATTTTTAGGTTTAGCTTTAACGATTGCTTTCGCTTCATGTGGTGGTGCAGAAACTAAAACTGAGCAAGCTGCTGATTCATTAGCTAACCAAGTAGAAAACTCTACAGACTCTATCGCTGATTCTTTGAACAATGTTGCTGATTCAGTTAAAGCTACTGGTGATTCTATCGCTGATTCTTTGAACAACGTTCAGTAATCCGAACTGTATTTTAACAATACTTTAAAACCCTGCACAGATTGTGTAGGGTTTTCTTTTTTTGTCGGCTGCTTCTCATCGAGTTTTCTTACTTTTGCAAAAAAGCTTTTTTTAGCTACATACAAATATCCACATGATATGGATAGATTATTATTAAATTTTTAGTTTCATTTGATTATGAGTTTATCGCCGCTAACTGCTGTCACCCCTGTAGACGGACGTTATTATAACGCTACCAACGAACTTTCTAATTATTTTTCTGAGTTTGCTTTAATTAAATATCGTGTATTGGTAGAAGTTGAATATTTCATTGCTTTATGCGGATCTGGCATTCCACAACTGGCACATTTTGATGGTTCGTTAAACGAACGCCTTCGTCAGATATATCAGAATTTTTCGATGGACGACGCACAATGGATCAAAGAAACAGAAAAGGTCACCAATCACGATGTAAAGGCTGTTGAGTATTTTCTTAAGAACGAGTTTGAAAAACTGGGCTTACACGATTCGTTGGAATTTATACATTTTGGCTTAACATCGCAAGATATCAATAATACGGCCATCCCATATTCATGGAAGGAAGCGATCAATCGCATATATTTACCACAGCTGACGGAGGTTATTAATGAATTAAACGCGCTTGCCAACGCCTGGAACGATGTACCCATGCTTGCACGTACACATGGTCAACCAGCTTCTCCAACACGTTTGGGAAAGGAAATTCAAGTATTCACAGAGCGCCTGGAAAAACAGGTGTCCTTATTGCAACAGATTCCTTTTTCCGCCAAATTTGGGGGCGCTACGGGAAATTTCAACGCACACCACGTAGCCTACAGCGAAACCGACTGGGTTCGTTTCGGCAACGCATTCGTAAATGACGTGCTAGGACTTTCACGGTCACAAACTACAACACAAATTGAGCATTACGACAACTTTGCCGCAAGCTGCGATGCGTTCAAGCGCATCAATAATATACTAATTGACCTGTGCCGAGACATGTGGACTTATATTTCGATGGAATATTTCAAACAAAAGATCACCGCCGGCCAGATCGGCTCTTCCGCTATGCCGCACAAAGTGAATCCTATTGACTTCGAAAATGCAGAAGGTAACTTAGGAATAGCAAATGCTCTTTTTGAACACCTGGCAGCTAAGCTACCTATTTCTCGTTTGCAACGTGATTTGACAGATTCGACGGTATTGAGAAACGTTGGCGTCCCCGTCGCTCACACCATAATAGCACTCAAATCTACCTTACGGGGCTTACGCAAATTGATCTTAAATGAATCGGCATTAGAAGCTGATCTTGAAAATAATTGGGCCGTGGTGGCAGAAGCTATACAAACCATTTTGCGTCGTGAAGGATATCCAAAACCGTATGAAACACTAAAAGATCTAACGCGTACCAATACACACGTGACGCAAGAAACAATAGCCAACTTTGTTGATGGGCTAAACGTTTCCGAGGAGATCAAAGCGGAAATCAAAGCGATTTCTCCAAGTAATTATACGGGGGTGAGCTTATAAGCTTTGACGCGAAGATGACCGGTGTACTTTACTTTTGACGTATATTTGTTCATTAAAATTTGACTATGGCAACGATTAACGTATATACAGAATCTACTCCAAACCCTTCCACTATGAAGTTTTTGGTCAATAAACTATTGATCAATGGCAGCTTGGATTATCCAAACCGAGAAAAGGCACAAGAATCGGACTTTGCAAGAGAACTTTTTAAGTTTAATTTTGTGGAAGGAGTATTCTTTGCGAGCAACTTCGTAACAGTAACAAAGACAGATGGTGTAGAATGGTCAGACATTGAGCCGCTTCTAAAAGATTTTGTAAAGGGGGCCGTCGAGTCAGAACTCGCGGTTAAGCCTATACAACATTCGGAAGATGTGAACTTTGAAGGTTCGGAGATAGAAGTGAAAATCCAACAGGTATTACACGATTATGTCCGCCCGGCGGTCGAACAAGACGGAGGGGCTATCGCATACAAGTCTTTTGAAAATGGCACAGTCACTGTTGAATTAAGAGGTTCGTGCAGCGGCTGCCCTTCCTCTACCATCACACTAAAATCTGGTATTGAAGGCCTATTAAAGCGAATGGTTCCTGAAGTGGAAGAAGTCGTGGCAGAAGCCATGTAAATGTACGACTTGCAGAATAAAAAGGAAGCTCACATATATGAGCTTCCTTTTTTATTTATTTTTTCACAAACGAATTATATCTTTCAAGAATATTACGGACCATTCGGCTATCCTATACATTTCGTCAGGTATTTAAACTTTTATCCTACTACTCCCCTAAAAATCATTAACTTTACCCGCAAAAATAATCGAAACATTATAATTTAAAATGAGTGCAGATATCAACAAACTTGAGCAGATCGCTTCACAAGTAAGACGAGACATTGTTCGTATGGTACATGCGTGTCAGTCTGGTCACCCAGGCGGCTCGCTAGGTTGTACGGATTATTTCGTAGCCTTGTATTTTCATGCAATGAAGCATGACCCATCTTTTAATATGAACGGTGTTGGCGAAGATCTATTCTTCCTATCCAACGGTCACATCTCTCCGGTGTTTTACAGTACGCTAGCTAGAGCTGGTTATTTTCCGGTTAGTGAGCTCGAGACATTTAGAAAGATCAATTCTCGTCTGCAAGGGCATCCGACTACGCACGAACATCTTCCCGGTATCCGTATTGCATCAGGATCGCTAGGGCAGGGATTATCTGCTGCAATTGGCGCGGCCCAAGCGAAGAAATTAAACAAAGACAACAGCCTTGTCTATGTATTGATGGGAGACGGCGAACTGCAAGAAGGACAAGTTTGGGAAGCTGCTATGTATGCTCCACATAATAAAATGGACAATATTATTGCCGCTGTCGATTACAATAATGCGCAAATTGATGGGTCGACGGATCAAGTGTTATCCCTTGGGAACCTGCGCGCAAAGTGGGAAGCTTTCGGATGGGATGTACTTGAAGTAGAGCAAGGAAACGATATGAATGCTGTCGTGAATGGACTAGACGAAGCCAAAGCCCGTACTGGAAAAGGCAGACCTGTTATCATTCTTTTGCATACAGAAATGGGTAAAGGGGTTGATTTCATGATGGGGTCTCACAAGTGGCATGGTGTTGCTCCGAATGACGAACAGCTTGAAACCGCACTTAATCAATTACCAAGAACTATTGGAGACTATTAATCGTTTAGCTTTATAGACCTTATATGTGCGCAGTATACGTGTAGACGACGGAACATTCAATACATGCGTCAACTGCTTTTACGTATAACCTAACTACGAAATACCAACATGAAGAAATATACTTATACAGAATCAAAAGATACACGTTCCGGTTTCGGAGCAGGCCTATTGGAGGCCGGTCGCCGAAACGAAAACGTCGTTGCATTATGTGCCGATTTAATCGGTTCATTGAAAATGAATGATTTTATAAAAGAGTTCCCCGAGCGCTTCTTCCAGATAGGCATCGCAGAAGCCAACATGATGGGCATTGCTGCGGGGTTGACAATTGGTGGAAAAATCCCCTTCACGGGTACGTTCGCGAACTTCTCTACAGGCCGTGTATACGACCAGATTCGCCAGTCCATTGCTTACTCCAACAAAAATGTTAAAATCTGTGCCTCACACGCAGGCCTAACCCTAGGTGAAGATGGTGCAACACACCAAATTTTAGAAGATATTGGTTTAATGAAAATGCTTCCGGGCATGACAGTGATCAATCCGTGTGATTTCAACCAAACAAAAGCGGCCACAATCGCGTTAGTAGATCACGAAGGACCTGTTTACTTACGTTTCGGCCGTCCGGTAGTTCCTAACTTTACACCTGCCGATCAAAAATTTGAAATCGGAAAGGCTGTATTGCTAAATGAAGGCACTGATGTAACTATTATTGCAACCGGCCATCTGGTCTGGGAAGCTATTCAGGCTGGTGAAGAGTTGGAGAAATTGGGTATTCATGCCGAAATCATTAATATCCATACCATCAAACCGTTGGACGAGGAAGCCATCTTAACATCAGTCACAAAAACGGGCTGTGTCGTTACAGCTGAAGAGCATAACCGCTTAGGTGGACTTGGAGATAGCGTAGCGCAATTGCTGGTTACAAAACATCCTGCGCCGCAAGAATTCGTGGCTGTAAATGATAGCTTTGGCGAATCTGGAACGCCAGCACAGCTTATGGAAAAATACGGTCTAAATGCTGCATCCATCGTAGCAGCAGCCAGAAAAGTGATTACCAGAAAATAAGTATACGGTAAAGACAAATGGAAGACGCCCTAATCATATCAAAATTTGCGGATGAAAGCACACGCGAAGAGGCGTTTGGCTATTTGCTCAAAAAATACCAACAAAAAATTTATTGGCACGTTCGCCGCATGGTGATTGATCATGATGATGCGGACGATGTCGTTCAAGACATATTCGTGAAGGTTTGGAGAAATCTCGAAAAATTCAGGGAAGATTCTCAGTTATACACGTGGTTATATCGTATTGCAACCAATGAGTGTATTACGTTCTTGAACAAGAAGAAACAAAAGCAGAACTTGTCGTTAGACGACGACAGTTCTGCTTATTTAGCAGATACGCTTGCGGAAGGAAGCTACTTTAATGGTGACAAAGCGCAGTTGAAATTACAACAGGCGCTTTTAACACTTCCCGAGAAGCAGCGGTTGGTATTTAACATGAAATATTTCGAAGATCTAAAGTACGATGAAATATCTGAAATCCTCGGAACCAGTGTTGGAGCATTAAAAGCCTCGTATCACCTTGCTGTGAAAAAAATAGAGCATTTTTTTGCAACAAATGATTAAACCTTGCAAAACTTTTTGACTCTAAATAAGGACTATGAAGGAAAATAACACATATCATGAAGGAATGGACGGTTTAAATCTGCCCGAATCATGGCGTGTAAATCCATTCATCGTCCCGGACAACTACTTCGATACATTTTCCTCAAATCTATTCTCCACCATTCGATTTAGGGAACATGTTGATTCAAAAGATGCTGGTTTCTCTGTACCTGAACAATATTTTTTGGATTTATCTGCCAATATTACGTCGCATACCAAACTGGAAACACTAGCAAAGAAAACAGAAGCTTGGACTATTCCCTCGCGATATTTTGATGAACTTCCGAAACAAATACAGTCAAACATCCGGATAGAATCCTTGTTGGACAAATCATCTGCCCTGTCTGTCCCGGAAGATTACTTCGATATATTAACGGATCGTATCCAAGATAAAATTTTTGAAGATAGTTTAAAAAAGGTGGTATTGACGGATGGTTTTAATGTACCTACAGCGAACTATTTTGACCATCTATCAACGAGTATCACCAAAACGATATCCGATCGATCAGACAAACAGGATAATAGCACGAAACCTACGGTGATTCGCTCTTTAAATATCCAACAGTGGATTCGCTATGCAGCTGCGGCTTGTGTTGCCACCGTGTTGGGGATTTCGTCTTACAATGCCGTTGTTGATCAAGAACAGATAGATCGCTCTACAGTATCTCACTTAGCAACGATTCCCGAACAGGAGATTATAAACTACCTTGCCTCTTCAAACGACAGCGATGACATCGTGTATATCATGGAGTACATCTATCAGCCCGAAGAGTCGGAAGGGGTCGGTAGCCAAATAGATGATGAGGATATTGAAGATTATTTAAAATACATGTTATAATGTTACGTTTTAGACATTTATTGTTGACTTTTTGCGCTGCCATTCTTTGTACGCTGTCTACGCAGGCCCAAACGCGGGATTCAAAGCGGTTTGCAGCGATCGAAAATGAAAAAATCGCATACATCACCAAAGAATTAAATTTGTCTCAGTCGGAAGCTCAGCGTTTCTTTCCGATATACAATCAGTATAACAAAGAGATGTGGTCCGTTAAATCAAAAAAAACAGGTAGTTCATCTGCCGCTCCTGCTGGAACAAATTCCTTTAATGGTTCTGGAAGAAGAGATGTTCTTTCGTATGACGCAAAAGAACTGGAGATCAAAAAAGAATATCGACGAAAATTTGCTGACGTCATTGGAAATTCCCGAGCCTCGCAGTTTTTTGAAATTGAACAGAATTTCCGAGAGCTTTTGTATAAGGAACTAAAGCGAAGAAACAGATAAGAGGCTGCACAGCAGCTTCTTTTTTTTGCGCGTGAATGCGAGCCATACCCTATGTGAACGATCCTAATTGTATGGCCATTTTTTCTTTTTTATCCTTATTTTTGTTTTTTTTCATTTTGATCATGATCAGCAATAGAGAACTATTTCTAAAAAATACAGCGCAGACTTCATCTTCACCCCGCTTATTCGAAATTGTAAAGGCAGAAGGAATTTACCTATATGGCCCAAACGGAGAACGGTATACAGACCTCGTTTCGGGTTTTAACGTAAGCAACATTGGCCACCGTCATCCGAAAGTAATTGAGGCCATACAGGATCAACTGCAAAAATATTTGCATGTCACCGTGTACGGAGAATTTATACAAGCGCCACAGGTACAATTTGCAACGGCGTTACTTGACGTGCTCCCCGAATCTTTCCAGTCGGTATATTTTACGAACAGTGGTACCGAGGCCGTTGAAGGCGCTATGAAGATTGCAAAAAAATTCACGGGACGAAAGCAAATTATCGCGGCAGAAAAAGCCTATCATGGCAGCACACAAGGAGCCTTGAGCCTTATTGGTAACGAAGCGTACCGCGATGCTTACGCTCCTTTACTTCCACACATTTCTTTCATCCGATTCAACGACTTAAATTCGTTATCGACCATAACAGGCGAAACCGCAGCAGTTGTTATAGAAGCTGTACAAGGAGAAGCTGGTGTTCGCGTACCCACAGCACCCTTCATGCAAGCATTGCGCAAACGATGCGACGAAACAGGCGCACTCCTCATTTTCGATGAAATACAAACCGGATTCGGCCGAACCGGAAAACTATTTGCTTTCGAACACCTCGATGTTATTCCAGATATTCTCCTATTGGCAAAGGGAATCGGTGGCGGAATGCCGCTCGGAGCCTTTGTTGCACGCAAGGAGATCATGGACGTAATCAAAGATAACCCCATGCTAGGCCATATCACTACGTTCGGCGGACATCCCGTCAGCTGTGCTGCAGCTTTAGCTTCTCTACAGGTTATACAAAAGGAGTGCTTGCTGACTTCGGTAGATAAAAAAGCAGCAGTATTCAGGCAGCTTCTTCATACACCTAAAATAAAAGAAATCAGAGGCCTGGGACTCATGATGTGCCTTCAGTTAGAATCGTTTGAACAGGTATATGCCGTCAGCGACTATTGCGCGAAGAACGGTGTAATGATCGATTGGTATCTACATTGTGAAACCGCTCTAAGAATTGCCCCTCCTCTCACAATCACAGAACAAGAAATAGCCGATGCATGTGAAATTATCCGACAAGGGATTGACAAATTCTGTTAAAAAGGCTAACTTAGGTTAACATAAACCTATTTACTGCATGGAATCAAGAAGAAAATTTCTTACAAAAAGCCTCATGACCCTTGGCGCGTCGGCTGTAGCTTCGAACAGCCTCTTCGCTGTTGACAGCATGGTTAAACCTACATCAAAAATTGCCATTAGGCCAAACGACGTCATTTTATTTCAGGGAGACTCCATCACCGATGCCGGACGAAAAAGAGATAGCTTACATGCCAACGATACTGCAGCCTTTGGCAACGGCTATGCGATGATGGCTGCTGCTTGCCTTTTAAATAAACATGCCGACAAAAATATCCAGATCTATAATCGGGGTATTAGTGGCAACCGAGTTCCCGATTTGATCGGACGTTGGGATAATGACGCATTAGCGCTTCGTCCAACGATCCTCAGTATCCTAATCGGAGTCAATGATTTTTGGCGTACCAAAGATAGTGGAGCTCAAAATACGCCAGCTCAGTACAAACAACAATATCAACAACTGTTAGAAACGACGTTGAAAGCACTTCCAAACGTACAATTGATTATTGGAGAGCCATTCGGTGTGAAAGGCGTGAAACATGTTAAAGACGATTGGTATCCGGATTTTTTAGGGTATCAACAAGCCGCAAAAGATATTGCAAAAGAATTCAATGCACGATTTTTACCCTATCAGACTGTTTTTGACCAAGCTGCCGGACGAGGTGCGGGCGATTACTGGACTACCGATGGTGTACATACATCATTGGCTGGAGCTAATCTGATGGCACATGCCTGGTTAGATTTGATAAAATAATAGCGACTTTCAAACATGAAAGGGGATAATTCACAACTATTCCCTTTCATATTCGAACTACCTAACGAAAATCAGTAAGTTTGCTACATGCGATTTTGTTGGTTGTTCGTCCTCTTTTGTCTCATTTCTTGCTCACCAGACAAGAAACCGTCATCTGTATCCTTTTATTATTGGAAAACCCGGGTAGCATTACAGCCTAGAGAAAAACAAGTACTCGAAGACAACAACGTCGAAAAAATCTATCTGCGTTATTTCGATATTGGGTTAAAAAATGACCAACCTTTTCCGATTAGCTCTGTCATTTTCGGCGAAATACCAAACGCCAAAATAGTGCCGGTTATCTACATCAAAAACGAAGTTATGTTACATCCGAAAGTCGACGTAAAAAAACTGGCGGCCCTCATGCTTAGTTATATTGATCAAATTAACAATCATTATCATCTATCGACCCAAGAAATACAGTTAGATTGTGACTGGAGCTTAAAGAGTAAACAAAAATTCTTTTCCTTACTACGGTCTTTAAAGGAACAACGACAGCTTACATACTCAGCTACAATACGTCTTCATCAAATTAAGTTTTTCAAAGAAACCGGCGTCCCTCCCGTGGATTATGGTGTCCTGATGTACTACAACATGGGATCCATATCGAGCGGCTCAATCAACTCTATCTATGAGAGAAGCATCGCGCAACAATATATAAAATCACTGACCTCCTATCCGCTCCACCTACAGATCGCCCTTCCGATCTTTTCATGGGGAGTACATATCCGAAACGGCAGGGTAGTAAATTTAATTAACAGGTTATGTAAAGATGATCTTTTAAAACATAACGGTTTTCAACGGATTGCCCCTGAAAAATTTCGCGTGGTGAAAGACGGAACCTATTTTGGTCAATTATTTGCTCTGGATGATATCATTAAAACGGAAGAAATCCGGGAAGAACAGCTCACCGAAATGGTAGACGATTTACGGAAGTATATAAAAAAACAACCATCGGAGATTATATTTTATGATCTAGATCAACAGAATATCCGAAACTATGAAGAAAACATTTTTAAAAAAGTTGCTACTCGTTTTTAGTGGTCTTTTTACTGCAGGCTTTGGCGTGTACGTTTATGGTTGTGCGGACGGTTGGTGGGGGTACTCCTACATTTCCTCTTTTACACCCGAAGCCTTCGCAGACGAATCTTACCAACCTCTATTTTATGCGCCTGATGAGAAGTTTTACGATTATGCACAGTTGGACTATATCGACAAGTACAATGAAGATATTATCGGCGAATGGCACGGTTATTTAAAAAATAAGTTGACAAGATCTGAAGTTGCTTACTTTCTACTGAACGATACAGCTCAGACGACAATTGACAAGCTCTACATAGCCTTACAAAGTAAGAAGCCTGCATCGGATGCAGGACTACCTATTACAGATCAACATGTTAAAAATTTTATTACATTTCTGCATTTCGCCAAACAAATAGAAGCTTATTCTACGAACGTTTTTTCTTCGTGGAATTACGAAGAACGAGTGATTGAGCCTACGAATGAAAATCTTGTCCGAAAAGTAGAAGCCTACTATCAATCGCTTAACAACGGAGATGATTTCTTTAGGAACCGTATGTGGTTTCAAGTACTCAAAGCCAAGTTTTATTCGGATGATCAGGCAAGCGTAATACCATTCTATGAAGAAACAATTCATAAACAACCGAAGAACGCATTGTATTACCGGGCTATCGGATATTTAGGCGGAACCTATTACAATCTTGGCCAATTTGACAAGTCTAACCAACAATTTGCCATTCTTTTTCAGGAAAACGCCGCAAAAAGACATGAGGCGCTTTATAATTTTAAACCGCTTTCACCCGATTCCATGCAACGTCAGGTGCAAGAAGCGCCGGATAACAACATCAAAGCAAGTTTGATAGCCATGAATGGCTATTATACCGATGAAGCAGTAGCCCTCAAACAGATTTATGAGCTAGCTCCTAAAAGTCCCCACATCGACTTCTTAATAACCCGTTGGGTAAATAGACAGGAATACACGATAAACGACTACGATAGCCAGAAACAACACCCCCTACCCGTCGAAAAAACGCAAATCGACTACGAAACGCTTCTTTGGCTTGGAAATATGCTCCAAGCTCCAAAAAAGCTCAGTAACCCAGCGCTTGTCTATCTCGCTTACGGATATATCAATTTCTATATCGGAGAATATGAAAAGGCAGCTCAATCTTACACAAACGCCTACAAACGAAGCAAAGGAAAACCTCTCGTCCGAGCGCAAATCCGCCTCTTAAATTTAATGAACAGTATCGCGCAGCTACGTAGTGTCACACCGGTTGACGAAAACAAGCTATTAGCAGACCTCAACTGGTTATATAAGGAGGTACCCAAAGATACGAGCCTGATCTCTTTCCGGTATGAATATGCCTCGCAATGGATAAAAAAGACGCTAGCGCGGGTATATACGGAAACCGATAATCCGCTGATGGCCGAGGTACTAAATAGCGAAGATGGATATTATGACGATCCTGCTAAAGGCGCGGCCATGGAAAACTTTTTGCTAAAAACGAATAAAAGTAGTTGGGAAAATTTATTTGCTGGTCTTTACCCTTATCATCTAAGCGATATCTACGAGAGTAGAGCTATTTATGCATATTACCAAAACCGTCTAGACGACGCGCTTAGCCTGATGCAAAAAGCGAATCTAAAAGCGGCAAATGACTATACCGATGCATCGATCTATTACAGGGATGCTGAACTCCGCGGGAATCCGTTCAATGGGAGAATCAAAGACTGCAACGACTGCGACCATGTAGCCCCGCAGTCGGTAAAATATACGAAACGTACGTTTCTCCAAAAGGTAAAAGAATTGCAAACAAACGTTAATCAGGGGACTGATGTATATCACAATGCGTTGCTGTTGGGAAACGCTTTTTACAACACGTCCTATTTTGGAAATGCTCGCGTATTTTATTACAATCAGATTATAGACGAATATGGCAACTATATCGCCCCGAAAAATCAACCTTACCTCTTGGGGATGGACCATGCACAAAAGTACTACACACTGGCTTTACATGCCGCAACATCCGACGAGCAACGGGCAAAAGTATCCTACCTACTGTCTAAGATTGAACGAAACAATTTCTACCGAACAGTTTATTTGCAGCGCGACGACTATTACTGGCCGGGATCAGATCAGGTCATGTTTAAGGAATGGACAGGATTTAAGGCATTGAAGGATGAATACGCTCATACGGATTATTATAAAGAGGTAATTCGCGAATGCGGTTATTTCCGGTCCTATATACAGCAGAGTCGTTTTTAAACGACTCTGACCAATAGACCTTTTAAATACTCTCCCTCGGGAAAGGACGCGCGAACCGGGTGATCCTCTGGTTGAGTAAACTGTCGAATAAACTGAATTTCCTTTCCGGCATCCAGCGCTGCCCAAGCAATTACTTGCTTAAAGGTTTCAATATCCATAGCTCCCGAGCAAGAAAAGGTGGCAAGCAGCCCACCGCTTTCTAATAGCAAGAGCCCTCTACGGTTCAAATCCTTATACGCTCGAGATGCTTTATCTAATGCAGCACGTGATGGGGCATACTTCGGTGGATCCAGGATGATTACATCGAAACGCTCGTTTTCTTCGCTCAGCTGACGAAGATATTTATTTACATCCGACTGTACAGCGGTATGGATTGACACATCATATCCATTCATGACGACATTGTTCCGTAACGTTTCTATCGCTAGCGCTGAGCTATCTACTGAAACAACGGAAGACGCCTGCTGACGAAAGGCATTCAACGTAAAACCACCCGAATAACAAAAACAATCCAGTACCCGTTTACCTTTTACATATTGAGCCGTCAACCATCTGTTTTCCCGCTGGTCGCAGTAAAAACCGGACTTCTGCCCTTCTGCAATATTAATATGATAACGTATCCCATTTTCTACAACTTCCACGAATTCCGGAGGCAGTTCTCCATAGCGCAATCCGTTTGCATCCAAAAGACCTTCGTGCTCACGTGATTTGGGGTCGCTACGCTCGTAGATGCCTTTAGGCGTCACCAGTTTCACCAATTCATCTATAATAACATCTTTTATCCGCTCGATTCCTGAAGAATGCACCTGTATGGAAAGATATTCCGCATACTTATCAACAATCAGCCCAGGGAGGAAGTCTGCCTCAGCGAAAATCAACCGAACAGTATTATTATCTGCTGATAACAAGTGTTTCCGCAGTGTGACCGAACGACGTACACGATCCCTCCACCAAGCATCATCCACTATTCGATCTTGATGCCATTCCAATAACCGGATCGCAACCCGGGAATTTGCATTGAATATACCATAAGCTATAAATTCGTGGTCGACGGTCAGTACACGGACGATATGACCATTTATGGGTGTCCCTATGATCTTTTTTATCGCACCAGAAAAAACCCATGGATGCAACTGCCAAGCGGCTTTATCTTTTCCTTTATGTAGAATTATATCGTTCATTCTTACAAAAGTACGTTTTCCTTTGAATTTGTTTGTTCTTACGATGCGCATATATAAAAAACGAGACCGTTTAGGATCTCGTCTTTCCATTTAAATGCGCTTATCTGTTCTTTAGCAAATACTTCTTGAATGCTGTATAATCGACATCGAGTTCAGTCGCCAGCTTAGGCTTCCCCCTCAACATTTCCGCTCCTTGTGGAAGGATCACATGCTCAAAAACGTCACTTGAGATCGCATCTGGGAACTTACAAGGGTGTGCCGTCGACAGGAAAACGGATGCGTACTCGCCAGGAGAATCCTTCTTGTAATTCATTGCGGCCAAATAAGCGATGGCCGTATGTGGACAAGCAATGTATCCGTATGTCGTATACAGTTGATCCATCGCACGTTTGGTATCCTCGTCGGTGAACGTATACGACGAAATCTTACGGCGTAGTTCTTCCAAATCCTGATGAAACATATCTTGAATACGTACCCAATTGCTCGGATTCCCGACATCCATGGCGTTTGCTAATGTCTGTACGGAAGGTCGGGGTTCATATTGACCATTTTGCAAAAATCGGGGAACCGTATCATTCACATTTGTCCCCGCAACAAAATGTTTCACGGGGAGTCCCATTTTGTAGGCAAGCAACCCAGCTCCGATATTTCCAAAATTCCCACTTGGCACCGTGAATACCACATCCTGTATACCCTGTGTTTTCAACTGCGCATACGCCCAAAAATAATAAAATGTCTGCGGAATCAATCGCGCGATATTAATCGAGTTAGCAGAGGTCAGTCGTAATTCCGAATTCAATTCTGAATCGTTAAAAGCGGTCTTAACCAGCGTCTGGCAATCATCAAAAGTACCGTTCACTTCCAGCGCACGAATGTTCTGTCCATTGGTTGTCAATTGCTCTTCCTGCACTTTAGAAACCTTTCCTGTTGGATATAAGATGGTGACACGTGTGCCTTCGACACCAAGGAAGCCTAAAGCGACAGCCCCACCCGTATCTCCGGAGGTAGCCACTAGTACATCCAGTAGCTTATCTCCCTGCTGAGAGAAATACCCCATCACCCGGCTCATAAACCGTGCACCAAAATCCTTAAAAGCATAAGACGGTCCGTGAAACAGTTCTAGCACGGCAGTTCCCGCATCTAGAAATTTTACTGGCGCATCAAAATTGATGGCATCAGCGATAATTTTTTTTAAATCAGTAGCAGGAATATCCTCTCCAAGGAGTGTATGTGCTATCTCGAAAGCAATTTCTTGGAACGAATACTGTTGTATGTTTCGAATAAATGCAGGGTCTACTTGCGGAATATGCTCAGGCATGTAAAGCCCTTTATCCGTTGGCAATGAGTTAAACACGGCTTCCTGAAAAGACACCCGTAGATCTTTATTGTTGGTACTGTATAATTTCATGTATCATTTGTTTTGTAATCGTGGCTCCATGGCTGTCGATGTGTTCGTTGTCATACATCAGCCTATATTACCGCTTATTTATTTATAATTTTCGGACCGTCGATATTCACGGAGGAAACATATTTAAAACTTTCAATTTCGCTGCGAGTTAGATGTTCCTGGATAGCTGTCGCAGCACGTTCCGCGATCTCTTTACCTTTTGAGATAGCGACGACCGATGGCCCCGATCCAGAAATCCCAAAACTCAATGCGCCCTCTTGCAATGCGATGTCTTTCATGGCGTAGAATTCAGGAATTAATATGGCTCGCGTAGGTTCAATTAACACGTCATGCATACTTCTACTGATCAGTGCATAATCCTTCTCGTATAATCCTGCAACTAAACCGGCAATATTTCCCCATTGCGTAACAGCATCTCGGAGATATACTTTTTCTTTAATCAATTGCCGAGCATCACGGGTTGGCACATCCACCTTTGGAAACACAATTCCGGCATAAAGCTCTTCAGGAACCGGCAATTTAATAACATCCAACGGATCATAACCACGCACCAAAGTGATCCCTCCCATCAGTGCTGGGGCAACATTATCGGCATGCCCGTGTCCGCAAGCCAACCGTTCTCCTTCCACGCAAAAAGGCAACAACTCCGCTTTTGTCAACGGGTTTCCCAGCAAGCTATTGATAGCAAACAAACCAGCAACCGTACTCGCAGAACTTGACCCAAGACCGCTTCCTATAGGCATATGTTTGATCAGGTCAATCTCCACACCGATTTCGTTCTCGATTCCCAAATGTGCCAATAACATTTTCACGCAGGCGCTTACCGTATTTCTTTCAGGGTCAACAGGCAGACGCCCTTCGTCTCCTTTTATCGAACGGATGCGCACACCCGGTTCCGGTACCCTAAACATTTGTACCTCATCACCGGGGTAATCTACTGCAAATCCTAGGATGTCAAATCCGCAGATCATATTAGCAACCGTTGCTGGAGCAAAGACATGAACCTCGCTCAACACTGCTCCAAAGTCAATTTGATATTGTTTTTTTACCACTGCTTCCATTGTATATTCGTATTTATGCCCCGACATTCACCAAATCCGCGAATACTCCTGCTGCTGTGACTTCTGCCCCAGCGCCCGGTCCTTTCACTACTAAAGGTCGTTCTTTATAACGCTCTGTCGTAAATGAAATGATATTATCGCTGCCCGAAAGAGAATAAAATGGATGCATTTCGTCAACCATTTCCAACGCGATTGCTACGTGTCCATCCTCAAGCTTACCAATGTAACGAATAACTTTATTTTCACTTTCTGCCTTTTCTTTAAGCGCATTGAAATATTGATCCGCCTTCAACAGCTCTGCGTAAAAATCGTCAACAGACGTGGCCTGCAGACATGCTTGGGGAAGAATGGGACCCAAATCAACTGCCGTTGGCTCAATCGCATGTCCTGCATCACGCGCAAGGATCAACATTTTACGCATAAAGTCGATACCGCCCAAATCGTCGCGCGGATCGGGCTCCGTATACCCTAATGCCTGCGCGTTTTTTACGACTTCATAGAATGACGCGTCTCCCACAAAATTGTTGAAGATATACGATATCGTTCCAGAAAGGATCGCTTCGATCTTCACAATGCGGTCCCCGCTGAGCATTAGATCTTTTAAAACGCGTACGATAGGAAGACCAGCTCCAACGTTCGTTTCGTAAAAGAAATCCACCCCATGTTTACGGGCCGTATCATGTAACGATTTGTATTGTTCGTACGTACCCGAATTAGCGATCTTATTACACGTAACTACAGAGATATTCGATCGAAATATATCCTCGTAATACGTAGATGGCAACTTGCTCGCCGTATTGTCAACAAATACACAGTTTGGTAGGTTCATCGCTTTCATGCGATCGATAAACGTAGAAAGATCGGCCACCTCTCCGTTACTTTCTAGGACATCATTCCAATTTGACAAGTCGATTCCATTTACATCAAACAACATTTTCCGGGAATTTGAAATACCCGCGACCTTGATCTCTATATCATTGTTATCCAATAAAAAATCGTGTTGTTCATGAATCTGCCGGAATAACGTGGATCCGATATTACCGGTTCCTACATTAAATACGTATAGCGTCTTTTTCAACTGTGCAAAAAATGCATCATGCACGGCATTTAATGCTTTTGAAAGGTTTTCTTTCCCAATAATAACCGAAATATTTAGCTCCGAGGATCCCTGTGCAATCGCCCGGACATTGATACCGTTACGTCCGAGCGCATAAAACAATCGACCAGACATGCCCGGCGTACGTTTCATATTTTCTCCAACGATGGCCAGTACGGACAAATCTTCCTCGACCGTTGGTACAGTCAATTTGTTAGCCTCCAATTCCAGTTCGAATTCAGCCTCGATCAGCTTAACCGCTTTTGCCGCGTCACTAGGATGCACTGCAAACGTAATACTGTGCTCGGAAGATGATTGTGTAATGAGTACAACATTAATCTGTTCTCTTGCCAGCAAAGTAAACAAGCGACCACTAAAGCCCGACTTTCCGATCATCCCGCTGCCAGACAAATTGATAACGGAGATGTCAGAAATCGAAGAAATGCCTTTGATTGGAAAGGCCGATTTACCGCTTTCAAATTGAATAACTGTCCCTGTAAAGTCGGGTTCAAATGTATTACGGATAACAATAGGAATCTTTTTTAAGAATGCTGGAATCATTGTGGGTGGATAGATCACTTTCGCGCCGAAATACGAAAGCTCCATCGCCTCCGTATAGGATAAAATTGGCTGAGAAAACGCTTTTTTTACAATGCGCGGATCCGCCGTCAACATACCATTAACGTCTGTCCAAATTTCTATTGCAGAAGCGTTTAAAACCGCTCCAAAAATAGCTGCGGTATAGTCTGATCCACCGCGACCCAATGTAGTAATACGGCCCTTTTCGTTAGACCCTATAAAACCGGTGACAAACAACAGCTTATCAGCATGGGTATGTCCTAAAGACTGTATCAATTGCTGTGTAATATCCTCTTGCACGTATGCATTGCCGAAATTCGAATCCGTTTTTATATAGTGGGAGGCGTCTAAAAACAAAGCGTTGGCTATATATTGTTCCATCACTTTCGATACCATATAGTTAGAAAGCCGCTCTCCGAAAGAAACGATTAAGTCTTTGCTCTGTGCACTCAATTCCTTGAGCGAGCTGACGCCCTGCAAAATCTCTTCAAGCTCGTTAAGCATGAGCTTTAACTTAGTAAACACTGGATTCTGAAATTTTACAGCGATTAGCTTTTTGACCACATCAAAATGACGTTCTTCCAAAAACTTGAGGTCATCGTCAAAGGCTATTCGTTCCGCCGCGTTTTCAGCCATTTTCGTCAACAGATTGGTTACACCCGACATAGCGGATAACACAACCAATGGCCGCTCGCCAGCATCGTAGGCTTTCTTAACGATGTCAAGCACAGCACCAATACTTTCAACGGTACCAACTGACGTTCCCCCAAACTTTAATACTTTCATTCTTAGTTTTTTTATAATTTTAAAATAGTGTGTTTTTAACGAAAAGAGCCTTCCCCGTTGGAGGAAGGCTCTATTATGTTGTGTACACTTTCTTATACAATAGAATTACTTCCTCCGAGGTACTATGCCGGTGGTAATAATAATGGATGTAATAATCGTGTGTAAATTCATCTTATTTTTGAAAAACGATCTAAATATAGGGGATTTAATTTAAAACTGTCAAATAAATTTTATTTTTTTTAAAATTTTAGTAAAACAGAAATGAATACTGTCGTATCTCTACTACCGCCGCGTATCCGATCGCATCGAAATACAGGATGTTAATTTGTTAAAAAGCGTTAAAATTCTGTTAAATAATCCTAAATTCGTTTGGAACCCTAGACATTATGTATTAGATTTGCTTCAGTCTGTGTAGAAAATACAAGACATGGCAAAAAAGTTGTAATTAAAGCGAACAAATGAATACAAAGAAACTAGTAGCAGGAATGCTCTTCATAGGCTTATGTCTAGTGTCGCAGGCACAAACAACCAAAACAACCTCTTCCGATCCCGATAATTTAGCTAAAGAATATTTCTCCCAAATCATGGGTGTTGCGTCGAATGCAATGGCGAACACGAAATTGTATCAATTTGTCTATGAATGGTTGGGAACGCCTTATCGTTTAGGTGGAGATTCTAAACGGGGTATCGATTGCTCTAAGTTTTCGCTAGCTGTTTACGAAAACGTTTTTAACACGACTATCGGCTATAATAGCCGGAATCAGTATGCGAATGTAAAACCAATTCGCAAAAATGATCTTGAGCCAGGAGACCTTGTATTCTTTAAAATTCGCAGCAGACATATTACACACGTAGGAGTTTATTTAGGTGATGACAAATTTGCGCACGCCTCCTCTAGCCGGGGGGTGATGGTCAGTAACTTAAACGAAGCCTATTGGAAGCGCTACTACTACAACGGTGGACGTCCTATCGACGAACAAAAAACGATGACTGCAAACGCAGGATCAGAAGATGAAAATAAAAATTTGAACTAGTTTCGTCAAGATACATGATATGGAAGGTTTGGATACATAAATTCAAACCTTTTTTTTTGACACAATATACAGAAGATCGCTCTTTCGTAACTGCCCAGTATTCCACCGATTCAACAAGCTTCAGCTTCGGAGCCTCCCCCCTCTATGTACGGCCCCTGTTTAACGCCGACGGCATCCTCTTCAATGTAAAATCATACCTTCGATATCCTAAATCATAAAGGGTCACGTACAAGGATTTCCGCTCTCGTTTACGATATCTTGCCCCCATATTTCCTTAAATAAGTCTTGTGTTAAAGCCTGGGGTCGCATGTGCCAAACAGGTAAAAATCCCGGAAAGATTTAGTACTTTTACCTTTGTAATCAACACAGAGCACATGTCTAATAAAAGAACACTTATTTTAGATAAAAAACAGATTCATCAGAAATCGATACGTATTGCTTACCAGATTTTAGAGGACAATTTTGAAGAAAAATCAATTGTCCTAGTGGGTATCGCGGACCGAGGTTATATATTTGCGACAAGGCTTCAGCATATACTTCAGGAAATCGCCCCAGATAAAACGTTCGAACTACTCAAAGTAACCATTGCAAAAACAAAACGAAGCTTGGAAGCGTCCATTGACGGCCCTATTGAGACGGCAACAAACAAAGTCATCATCTTAATCGACGACGTACTCAATAGTGGACGTACATTAGCGTATGGTTTGGGTATGTTTTTGGACGTACCTTTAAAGAAAATGCGGACGGCGGTACTGATCGATCGGTCCCACCATCAATTTCCGTTATTCAGTGATTACTATGGGTTAAAATTATCAACGATATTAAAAGAACATGTAGAGGTCGTCCTAGAAGAGGTCGATAAAGAAGAAGATGCGGCTTGGCTATCTTAGCCGCATCAGTTTCTCTCTAAGTTGTTTTTCGGATTTTTAATTTCTGTCCAATACGGAGAGCACTGCCCCGTAAGTTGTTATCAGCCTTAATTTTTGTCACCGTGCTTCCCTTAAATTTTACAGCTATATCAGACAGCGTATCGCCTTTCCTAACCGTGTAAGTCACGTAGGCGGTGGTTGATCTGTTCGCCGGCCGATTCGTTCTACTCGATGTTTTGGCCAAACGAGTCGACTCCTGCTTACGAACCACGAGCGTCCTTCCTACAATATGACTATTGCCAGAAAGGTCGTTCCAAGCCTTTAAATCCTGTACACTTACACCAAACTTATGGGATATTGAAGCCAGGGATTCCCCCTTATGAACACGGTGCTTGATCTCATTTGCTGATGCTACAGTTTCCTTATTGACCGATAATAGTGGTTCCTGAGGCAGTCTATTATTTAATGCTGCGTACAAAAGGCTATCGTTCAATCCATCCGTTTCCGGGATGATAACACGTTTGGGACGTTCCACGCTTGCATGCACAACAGCCCGTTTAAACGACGGATTAAACGTCTTTAAGATGTCTACCGGAAGGTTGACAGCTTGGGCAATATGCTGCAAGTTAAAATCATTTTCAACCATAACAGGCTTTCCACGCCATGCAAATTCAGTAGGAGCTGATTCAATCCCATAGGCATGCGCATGTTTTAATGCATAGGTCATGGCAATAAACTTCGGAATATAATTCCGCGTTTCCTCTGGTAAATAAGGCGACAGTTGCCAAAAATCAGGATGATCGAGCCCAGAACGCTGAATCGCCCGACGCACCGCACCTCTTCCACAATTATAGGAGGCTAATGCCAGTAGCCAATCGTTGAATTCGTCATAGGCATCTTTAAAGTAACGACTAGCAGCATAGGACGCCGCATATGGATCCTTTCGTTCATCCACAAAGGTATCCATCGTCAAATCATATACCTTGGCTGTACCATACATGAATTGCCATAACCCCACTGCACCCGACCGCGATACCAAATGTGGATCCAGAGAGGATTCTACAACCGAAATATATTTGATCTCATCAGGCAACTGACTGGCTCCTAATATCTCTTCATAAATAGGAAAATAGTAGTCAGCCAATCCCAGCAATTTACACATATATGGATGGTAATTGCGAGATATATACTTGTCGATGTACGATTTTATCTTCTCGTTATAGGCAAGCGGAATGGTTTTTTGAATCTTCCGCAAGCGATTGTAAACGATCGAATCCTCTGCGGAGACAACGCCATCCACATGTGACAGTTTTTTTAACGAGTCCAGTCCCGAAAAGATGACGTCCCGCTGCGTGGTAATCGCTTCTTTTAAATGTAAAGGAAATTCATCCGTTTCTACACTTGCCATGTCCTGCGCTTGTACACGTAACGACAGACCAAGGACATAAAAAGGTATTACCCATAAATGTTTTTTTATCATAAGGTTTTATTTTATGAATAAATGCACGATTTAGGTGTTACGATTTAGATACTCCAAACATTAATTAAACGCCAATAATCTAAGGTTAGTATAGGTCTCCATAAAAAACGAAAGAGTCTCACAGGGTAACTGTGAAACTCTTTCGCTCTTTCTATCCAAAATTATGGATTTTGCGTATTGTTATTTGCGTTGTTTTTATTGTCGTTGGTTGGTTCTTCACGTTGACCATCTTTGAACTCTTTAACCCCACGACCAAGGCCACGCATAAGTTCTGGAATCTTTTTTCCACCAAAAAGTAACAAAACCAAAACCACTATGATAATAATCTCTTGCGTCCCGATAAATAATAATCCCGATGTGTACATAGTTTTAAATTCTTAACGTTGCTTTCATATCAACGTATTACAAATATATAATTAAAATTTTTAAATCCTTGTAACTATTTTGCTAACCACGATGAAGGGTTCATAGCCGTTTGTCCTTGGAACACACCAAAGTTCACCACCGAGTAGCCGGCGTCCGGATCCTCATCAGCTGTCCCAATTTGTTGTCCACGTCCCACTTTTTGACCGCGACCTACCGAGACACTCTTCAAATTGGAATACGAAGTAAAATACTCCCCATGTTTAATCACCACAAAGCTACCGATCACCTGTACAACCTCTCCCTCGAATACGGCCTTTACCGCTCCGTTTGTCGATGTCCGAATCGCGATATCCGAGTTGTCAATACGCACATTGCGCTCTACGGTCTCGAACCCGAAATTTCGAACAATATTTCCCTGCGCTACCGGCCACGGAAGACGCCCACGATTTGATTTAAAATCAGCAGACAAACGAGCCGCTTCCGGCGTCGATCTTAAAATTTCACTATCCGATTTACGCGGCGTCTTTTTCTCCACTTCAGCCACAGTTTTACCTGTACGTTTCGCTTCCGCTTCTGCAGCCTTCCGTCTAGCTTCTTCCGCTCGACGCCTTTCCTCTGCAATTTCTCTACGTATAGCTGCCTGAATCATCGCGTCGATACGTTTTTTCTCCTGCTGTTTCTTACTCAACTGCCCTTTATAGTTCGATTCTTCCCTACGCAACTCACTCAATTCTTTCGCATGTGCAGCTCGGTCCTTTGATATGATTGATTTTTCGGCCTCTTGCTCCTTCAGCAACTGCTGCTGCGTTTGGCGGTCTCTCTCTAACTGTGCGATCTTGAGTTCTATGTTCTTTTTTGTAGCCTCGATTTCTGCAGCCTTTATTTTACGCGCATCATTAAACTGTTGCAAATATTTCACACGTTTGAAAGCTTGATTGAAATCTCGGGAAGCAAAGATGAACATCAACTTATTATATCCATTTTTATTACGAAAGGCAAACAGAATCATCTTCTCGTAGTCCTTTCGCATTTTCTCCAACTCACTCTTCAATTGGCTAACGATCTTGGTATTAGCTTGGATATTATTATTGATAATCCGAAGTTCTGCATTAATGGTACTAATCTTATCCTCCCGAAGATCTAACTGCCTACTCAAGGCATTAACTTCTCTTTGGGAAAGCAACTTCTCCTGCGTCTTAGCACGCAAAACTTTCGTTAATTCAGCTATTTCTGCATCTATTTTTTCGCGCTGCTTTTTTAGTTCGGCACTACTTTGGGCAGACACACCTCCCAAACCTATACCACAAATACATAAGAAGCTAATTAATAGTTTTTTCAAATCCATGAACCGTTTTTATCTTAATATCGGCTAAAACAAGCCTACAAAAATAAGGATATACCTTGTATGCACGTAATTATTTATGCATTTTTATATAAAGCTGTCTTTTAATCGATCACTTTATATCGGTTTGATACCGAGAAAGGCAGCTCGATATTTTCATTAAAAGTCACCCGATTATAACTTAACTGAGCCTTTAAAGACACCTGCTCTCCTATGATATTTAACGCCATATTCTGTGGAAAATTATACCCATTTGTTTTTGCAAAATCACCGTAAAATGCTTCTAAATTTTGATCACCTCCCACTTCTTGCAACAAAAAATTAAATGGTCGATTTTCTTTATTGATACGATACTGATAAGACAACTCGTCCTTAATTCCTACAACAATAAACTCATCGGAAGAACTTGCTACCTGTACATTGTTCGTACGTAGCAAATTCGAAGAGACATTGGCTAATAGCAAATCCTGCAACGTTGAAAACGTTACCCCCTGATTCGTATAATGATAGATATAGTGAAAAGGCTTCGCAATATATTCCCCCTGCAGCTTATTCAGTATTTTAACACTATCGGGTGTAATAAGAACCCGGGCGATCTCGATACCAAGTGCGGCCGTCACTGACAACCAAATCGCTTTATCACGTTGTATACGTAAATTTACAGTGACGTCGTGTACCTGTTTATTCATTTCGATTTTGGTCTTCGCCCGACCCGAAAAACTATGAAAGTCCAGATTACTTAATTCAAAGGTCTTGATCGTCGCGGCATGCACTTCATTCGTCTCCACAGGGTCCTTGTGTGCAGGTAAAACGACTTTCTGCTTTGTTTTACACGATCCTAGCAATAGCACAGCAATCGCAATAACTATTAATCTACTCCACATAGCGCTTCGTTGTTATTTTCGACTTCAATTTTTCAATATCAATACCAGTTCCCGAGCTAACGGACAGCGCTTTTTCCCACTGTTTGACAGCTTCTTTTATATTTCCGGCCTTAAAAAGAATATCACCATGATGTTCGAATAGGACGGCGGAAGGGGAAGAACTTTGCACGGCTTTTTCCATCCATTTTAGTGCCTCTTTATATTTCTCTTGTTTAAAAAGCACCCATGCATAGGTGTCCTGAAATGTACCTGAACTCGGATCAAGCTCGTTCGACTGCTTAGATAACTTCTCGGCCAGATCTAACTTCTCGTTACGCTCCGAAAGGTAATAAGCGTAATTGTTCATGGCCGTTGCATTGGTACTGTCCAGTTTGATGGCTTCCTCATAAGCCACATCCGAAACATCCGACATCTTTAGCTTATGGTACAAATCTCCTAATCCCGCATAAATCAGCGACTGTAAGTACGTATTATCCTCTCCACTATTATCCAATGCGGTCTCCATCATCTTCCGAGCATTAGCTGTATCGTCTTTCACCATATAAGCCAATCCAGTGAAATACAACAGCATCGCGTTATTTGGATTTGCCTCCAATGCTTCAAACCCGTGCGCAATTGCTTGATCCGCCTCATTTGACGCCAATTCTACATTTATGAGCATACGCCATGCGTCAATATGATTTCTATTGATACCGACGGCTGTTAAGAACAGGGAGCGCGCTTCCTGTAAATTCCCACGCCTCCATAACACATCTCCCTTGGCTACATGACTATCAGCAACCCGCGGATGTTTCAGAACCAACGTGTTTGCTAAATCTTGAATCTGTTCCAAACTAAAGTTAGATTTACCGCTCAGCAAGGTAAACATAACGCGATGTTTATCCATATAGTTCACGGTTACGGATTCGAAGGCACGTTTCAACGCATCAAAAGCCAACTTATCCTTCTTTCCTGCTGTATATGCGTCGGCTAGATCTAAATAGAGCAGGTCGTCTTTTGTTTGCGTAAGTCCTTTATCTAAAACCTGGATAGCTTGTTTGGCCTGTTGTTTATCTAAGTATACGTAACTAAGTGTACTATACACCTGACGGATTCCAGAGTTCTTCGTCACCCAAGGTTCCAACACCTTTTTTGCCTCCTCTTTTCGATCCAAATCGACTAGTATCTCTGCTTTAATGACATCAAGCGTATCCGAATTGCCAAACCGCGAAACCGCTTGATCATAAAATACCAATGCCTCCTCCGACTGTCTACTGGCGTGCAATAGCATTATTTTTTCCCTGTACAAAGAAGCATTTTCGGGATAAGAAACGATTACCTTTTCAACAATAGGAATCGCCGCATCAAGATCTCCCTTTCCTTTGTGCAATTCGACCAAATAGTTGGCAAACAACATATTTTTAGGCTCCAATTCAAACGCTTTCTCCGCCAAAGGAACGGCAACCTCGAAATTACGCGCTTGTCCAAATAGCAAAGCTTTAGCATAATACACCTCAGCGGCGTCCGGATACTTCGCCAACACTTGATCCAGCCCCTCTATCGCACCTGCTATGTTACCCGTACGTAATTTCCCTTCTACGGCAGCAAGTTCTTGTTTATAGGGTTTATCTTCCAATCCATTTTGCTGTGCATACCCCACATTTGCCAACGCTATCGACATTCCTAAAATCAATATCCCAATACACGCAACTTTTTTATACATCTTCATTCCATTCTATTCTTATAGACACTCTTTGTTATAAAGATGGCAAAAAAAAGCAAAAGTTTAGGGATTACATCTTAAAACATGTTAAATATTCATTTTGTCAACAGCTTGTGACGTTCGGATCACAAACTCATGATGTCTGGCAAACCACCGTTCCTTTTCGCTGTCATTCCAAAAGGGCTATGTTCGTCTGATTCAGAATGATGACGTTCACAAACAAAAGTGATTTTCACTTTCTGTTTTCAAAATAATTATCGTACCTTTGCAGACCTCATTGTAGGGATTACAAGAGGATTTAGATATTTATTAATTAATTAAATAAAAGCAAGTGAATACGTTAAGTTACAAAACTGTCTCTGCCAACAAGAACACCGTTAACAAAGAGTGGATCGTTGTTGACGCTGAAGGAGAGATTTTGGGGCGCTTGGCAAGCGAAATTGCGAAAGTAATTCGCGGAAAGCACAAGCCTACATTCACCCCACACGTAGACTGTGGAGATAACGTGATCGTTATCAACGCAGACAAAATTAAGTTGACAGGAAACAAATTGGGCGACAAAGTTTACGTTCGCTACACAGGCTATCCAGGTGGACAGCGTTTTGTTTCTCCAAAAGAATTATTGGCTAAGCACCCTGAGCGCATCATCGAAAAAGCGGTTCGCGGGATGCTTCCTAAAAATCGTTTAGGCCGTCAATTATTCAAAAATCTTTATGTATATGCTGGTACTGAGCACAAACATGAAGCACAAAATCCAAAACCAGTTAAATTTTAAGGAGAGCAAACATGTCAACAACTAACACTTCCGGAAGAAGAAAAACCGCTGTTGCCCGCATTTACTTAGCTGCTGGTAGCGGAAACATTACCGTAAACGGTAAAGACTATAAAGAATATTTCCCAACATTGCCGTTGCAATACATTGTTACACAATCTACAGAAGTAGCAGGTGTTGCAGGAAATTTTGATGTACAAGTTAACGTACAGGGTGGAGGCGTCAAAGGACAAGCAGAAGCCGTGCGTTTAGCAATTGCTAAAGCACTGGTAGAACTTGACCCAGAAGCAAAACCAGCTTTACGTGCGAAAGGTTTAATGACGCGTGATGACCGTATGGTTGAGCGTAAAAAACCAGGACGCCGCAAAGCACGTAGAAGATTCCAATTCAGTAAACGTTAATCAAAGGAGGATCAAAAAATGGCAAGAACAACTTATCAAGAACTATTGGATGCAGGTGTGCACTTTGGTCACCTTACACGTAAATGGGATCCGAAAATGGCGAAGTACATTTTCATGGAACGCAACGGTATCCACATCATTGACTTGAACAAAACACTTACAAAATTGGAAGAGGCTGCCTCAGCTATCAAACAAATTGTAAAATCAGGTCGCAAAGTTTTATTCGTAGCTACGAAAAAACAAGCAAAAGAGATCATCGCACAACAAGCGAAAGAGGTGAACATGCCTTTCGTTACGGAGCGTTGGTTAGGTGGTATGCTTACAAACTTCGCAACAGTACGTAAGTCTATCAAAAAAATGTCTAACATAGACAAAATGCAAAAAGATGGTACATATGATGTATTGTCTAAAAAAGAGAAGTTGATGATTCAACGTGAGCGTATCAAATTAGAAAATCTTTTAGGAGGTATTGCTGATTTGAATCGTTTGCCTGCTGCTTTATTCATCATCGATGTCAAAAAAGAACACATCGCTGTAGCAGAAGCTATCAAATTGAACATCCCTACTTTTGCAATGGTAGATACAAACTCTGATCCTTCGAACATTGATTTCCCAATTCCAGCAAACGATGATGCTACTAAATCGATCAGCTTAATCGCAGGAATTATCGGAAAAGCTATTCAAGAAGGTTTAGAAGAGCGTAAACGCGATAAAGAAGAGGAAGCCGAAAAAGAAGCTGTTGCTGCTAAAGCTGCAATAGATAACGGCGACGCTGCTGACGCTGGAAAACGCCCTCGTAAAGCGAAAGACGGAGAATAATATTCTGTATTAAACCGGATAAACAAGTGTTAGCATTTTTGAAGCCAAGCTTCAGAGCGCCAGCATATGTTTGTCCGGTTTTTTGTTATTTAACAAAAGCTTAATGCCTAGGTTGTGCGTAGTTGCTATACTTGTAGGCTTTCAGATTGTAAAAATTTAAAAGAAATAAAAACATGTCAGTACAAATTTCTGCATCAGATGTAAACAAATTGCGTCAACAAACTGGCGCCGGTATGATGGATTGTAAAAAAGCATTAGTAGAAGCTAATGGTGATTTCGAAGCTGCTGTTGACTACCTTCGTAAAAAAGGTGCTAAAGTGGCCGCTAGCCGTCAAGATCGTGATTCCAACGAAGGTGTTATCATTGCTAAAGCTACAGCCGATGCTAAATCAGGTATCGTAGTAGAGGTAAACTGTGAGACGGACTTCGTAGCTAAAAATGCAGATTTCATTGCTTTCGCTGAAAAAATTGCAGAAGTAGCTTTGGCAAACAAACCCGCTTCCCTAGACGATTTAAAAGCCCTAGAAGTTGACGGTAAAAAAATTGCTGATGCATTGATCGAGCAAACAGGCGTTATCGGTGAAAAAATCGACGTTTCAAAATACGAAGCAATCGCTGGCGAAAAAGTAGTAGCATACATCCACGGTAACTACCGCTTAGGTGTACTAGTTGGTCTATCTGCTGATGCAGCCGGTGTTGAAGAGGCTGGAAAAGATGTGGCAATGCAGATTGCCGCCATGAATCCTGTAGCAATCGACAAAGATGGTGTAGATGCGCATACTATCGAGCGTGAATTGGAAATTGCGAAAGAGCAAATCCGCGCTGAAGGTAAACCTGAAGAAATGGTCGAAAAAATTGCGGCTGGTAAATTGAATAAATTCTACAAAGAATCAACATTGTTGAATCAAGAATTTGTTAAAGACTCTTCGAAAAATATCGCGCAGTTCCTAGATACAGTAGCAAAAGGTTTGACCGTTACAGCGTTCAAACGTGTGCAATTAGGCGCTTAATCTGTTAACAGAAAACGCGCGCAAGGAGTTTTCCCTTTTTCTAAAGCCCATCAATATGATGGGCTTTATTTATGCCGATGTTTTTCTAAATTTGACAAACATATATAGACCAAATGAGAAAAACAACGATTATGCACATGATGTGCACGCTTTTCATCGGGCTGTCCATTCACACCCTCCAAGCACAGCAAACCATCCCTGCCAAGATGTTAACCATTCAAGGACGAGCATTCCCGTCTGCACCGAACTTTCACCGCCTAGATACGGCCAAGTATAACGATCTACCGCCCACGGTAAAAAAGCTCTACACGCATCCAACAGGCCTTTTCACGTCCTTTAAAAGTAACACATCCAAGCTAGCTATTACGTGGGAAACGATTGATGCCGAACTGGGAAACAACTCTACGCCTATTATGTCCCGTGGGTTTGATGTATATGTTAAGGAAAACGACGACTGGCGATTTGCCGGCGTGGCACGTCCAGACCTGCACAATGCTAAAAGTACCTACACCTTAATCGACCATATGGCGACTTCTGAAAAGGAGTTCCTCCTTTATTTTCCGTTGTATAAGGAGCTACTGGACTTCAATCTCATGATAGACGATAAAGCGTCCTTCGAAGCGACTACGCAATTCTTTGACAAAAAAATTATTGTCTACGGATCGAGTATCGTGCATGGCGCATCAGCCAGTAGACCCGGTCTCGCTTATCCGGCAAAACTAAGCCGAAAGCTAAAAGCGAATGTGGTGAATCTGGGTGTGAGCGGAAATGCACGTATGGAGTTATCTGTGGCTGATATGCTGAACACCATCGAAAATCCAGATCTCATCATTATGGATTGTGTTCCCAACAGTAGTCCTCAACAGGTTGCAGAGCGAACATTTGAATTCGTAAAGCGATTACGTGAGAGACATCCCCATGTTCCCATATTACTGATCGAAAGCATTACACGTCAAATCGGAAATTACAATCTTCAATGGAAACAGCGGTTAGCCGATCAAAATATAAATTTCAGAAAAGAATACGAACGCTTATTGGCGGCAGGATACAAAAACCTGTATTATCTCCCCACAGACCATCTAATTGGCGACGATTACGAAGGTACGGTCGATGGAACACACCCTACCGATGTAGGTTTCGAAAGAATGGTTCAGATTATCCAACCAAAAATAGAAGCCATTTGGAATGCAAAAGGAGGAGCGCACTAGTACGCTCCTCTTTTTAATCCTCATTAAGCACACCCTTCATCAACGCTTCCGTGTCCTCCGCCATTCGGATAAATTCCATACGGTACCCTTCTACATCTTGTCCTTTTGCCGCCCTTGCGCGTCCAATAAGTGATGAAAAACTCGCCTCTTGTTTAAATGTTGAGTTACGGAGCAGCATGCCGAATTCAGCGACAGCTGAAGCAAATCGAAAATCAGACGATACTTTCTCCAGGGGAATAACATGGTTGACTACAATTACTTCTTTTAATTTCGACATATCGCCTTGAGGTTCTTTATATCGAAACTTCACAGTGGCCAGTTCATCGGACGATGTTCGACGTACAGGATTTGACACTTCTTGATATTTCAATTTATCTACAGTGCCGATCAAAGCAGACCGCACCCCCGTGGGAACCACTTCATAGAGTGCCGTTACGGTATGTCCTACGCCCATATCACCTCCTACCTTCGTATCGTTATTAAAATCCTCAGCTTCCATAAGCCGGTTTTCGTATCCGACCAACCGGTAGGCTTGTACATGATCCGGATTAAACTCTACTTGTATTTTTACATCTTTTGCCACCGTAAACAGTGTGCCTCCAAATTCGGTAATAATTGCTTTTCTAGCCTCCGTAATATTATCAATATAGGCATAGTTCCCTCTTCCTTTGTCGGCCAAGATCTCCATCTTGCTGTCTTTATAGTTTCCCATGCCATATCCTAAAATAGATATATTCACGCCACTTTCCCGTTCTCTTTCAATAAGGGTCTCCATTTCCTGATCACTGGAAGCGCCTACATTGAAGTCCCCATCCGTAGCCATAATAATCCGGTTGTTACCCTCCTTTATGAAGTTAGTACGCGCGATATCATATGCTTTCCTGATACCTGCACCGCCGGCAGTAGATCCTCCGGCTTCCAGCGCGTCAATAGCGTCTTTTATTTTTATTTTTTGATCCCCGCGAGTACTTTCCAGCTTTACCGATGCCGATCCGGCATATGTCACAATCGCTACCCGATCCATCGACCGCAATTGATCAACGAGCATCTTCAAAGACGATTTCACCAAAGGAAGCTTGTTTGCGGCAAACATCGATCCGGACACGTCAATGAGAAAAACAAAATTGGACGGAGATAATTTTTCTTTAGCTACATCCTTCGCCTTTAAAGAAATCCGTAGTAACTGATGTTGCGGGTTCCACGGTGCTGTGGTCAGTTCAGTAACAATTCGTACTGGATCTCCACCTTGGGGCGCTTCTAAATCGTATTGGAAATAATTAATCAATTCTTCTACCCGAACCGCATCAGCAGGTGGGATCTCTCCCATTTTTAACATACGTCGCATATTGCTATACGATGCCGCATCCACATCTACTGCAAACGTCGAAAGAGGCTCTTTTATAGGATTTTGAAATGTATTTTCCTTTATGACACGATAGCTTTCCGCATTTACGTTTTGACTATGGGGTCTTGCCACCCCTCGGATCCTTACGCCGTTGCTCTTCGCCGAAAGCGTCGCTTGTCCTTGGTAGCCAACAATCACGACCTCCTCAAGCAGCGCGGCAGATGATTGTATATATACCACCAACGCCTGCTGTTTCTTCAATCGAATAGTCTGTGCTTCGAATCCTAGCATCGAAACCAAAAGTTTATCCCCCACCTCACCATCTATTCTAAATCCACCGTCTTGACCCGTTTGTACCGAAACTTTCGTTCGTTGATTTAAGACAGAAGCCCCGATAACCACCGATCCATCACGGGCATCCAACACCTTTCCTTGCCATTCTTTTCCAAAAACGGTTGCCATACACAAACACCATGTAAATAGCACCGATAGTCCAATAGTCTTTACCATATCTTTCGTTTTACAGGACGGATGCAGCGAAAGATTAATTTCCATAAACAAGAAAAAAAAATTATTTTGCCCATGAAATATGAAACTCGCATCACCATCCACGCCCTATCCAGATGACCAATCGCTGTTGAAGAGCTACCGCCAAACCGGCGACCTCAAGGTATTGGGCGAACTGTATGCGAAACATAGCGAAATGGTATATTATACGTGTTTTCGTTATTTTAAGGAATCCGAGCGAAGTAAGGATGCATTGATGCAAATCTTCGAAGAACTTATCCGCAAAGTAAACAAGCAGGAGATCATGGATTTTTCGAAATGGTTATATGTTGTCAGTAAGAATCATTGTTTAATGGCACTTCGCGGAAATAAACAATATAGTGAAATACCTGTAGACGACTTTGTGGAATTTACCGCAAATCTGCATCAAGAGGATGCCTACACAGAAAAAGAGGAACGATTATCGCTTTTAGAGCGTTGTATAGAAAAGCTTCCTGAAAAGCAAAAGCGTAGTGTCGACCTTTTTTTTATGAACGAAAAGTGTTATAAAGAAGTTACGGAGATCACCGGATTTAGCTTGAATGAAGTTAAAAGCTATATACAAAACGGTAAAAGAAACCTGAAGAATTGTATGGAGAAGCATGCAGAATAAGCAAGTTGACATAGCCTATATTCGCAAATATGTAGCGGGGGAACTATCACCAAAGGAGATGTATGAATTGGAACGCGCCGCACATGAAGACGAAATGTTAATGGATATCATCTTAGGTGTAGAAGCCGAATTTGCCAAGTCTGGCACTTTCCCCAAAGCCGATATCCAAAGGCGTATTGCCGATCGTATTACGGACCGTCCGGTACGCAACTTCGTTGCCTGGAAATTATGGGGTATTGCAGCTTCTATTCTATTTGCCGTGGGGATCAGTTTCTATCTTTTCCAGCAACGTTCAACGCCCCAAGAGGAAGCGATGCCCATCACTTATAAAGACCTTCCGAAAAACGATACCCTATCAACATTTTCGCCAGCCCCCGTCCCCAGACTGCTCAACGAGAGAGACAGCTCCGCCGACTCTCGTTTGGCTTTTGCAGAAAAACCGAAAGCTATATCCACGCCTGCCTCCAAGCGCACCGGCCGCAAAACGCCACGAGAGCTTCGCCCAGCCTCCGTTCCGACAGATACACATCCACTTCCGGACAGCTCTCGCAGAGAGTGGTTAGTTGCTCAAGTAGAGCCGCCTAAAATTACAGAAGGCGTGCGCTTAACAGCAGCCAACAAAGGGAAACAGGCATCTCCGAATATACGAATTAGAGGAACGGGTACCGTAGCCGCTTCCTCAACCACACAGACAGTGGTCTTGGGGCGCGTATCTGATCAGACGACCAAACAACCCGTCTATGCGCAAGTGAAGGACCTGAATACCGATCAGGTATTCTACACGGACAGCATGGGACGCTTTATCGCCGTTTCGGATTCCGGCAAAGTTGCATTGACCATCAGTTCTATCGGCTACGAAACACAGAACCTCATCGCAGGCACTTCTGAACAGGATATCCGACTGGCTCCCGCGAACAACTCCCTGGATGAGGTAGTCGTATCCGGTTATAGATTACCTAAACAACCTAAGAAAGCAATACCGACCACCGGTTGGTCAGCCTTTCGCAATTATGTGAAACAAGCTGCGGATACACTTGGACTAAATCGTGGAACCGTTGTACTCCGGTTTGATATCGACGAGAAAGGTCAGCCTATTCAGATCCGTGTCGAATCCGCCACAAGTGATCTGCATGCCGATCGAGCTACAACAATCTTAAAGAACGGACCAACATGGATACCAGGGCGGCGCTCGACGAACATAAAATTGACGGTAGAATTTGACAATTAATTTAAATCCAGCCATTTTTTTAACACGGCAAAATCCTTATTTTGTTCTCACCAAGGGCACATCATGAAATATAAACAAATCAATAATAATTCGATCAATCAAGTCATGTTGATCATTATCATTATCTTGATATGTTTTCTGGTATTTAAAAATTTGCTTTATTATCTACCGGGATTCCTCGGCGCGGTGACGTTGTACATCTTGTTCCGGAAATCGTTTTTTTTCCTAACCGAAATGAAGCGGTGGAATAGATCCTTAACAAGTATCCTATTCATCGTTTCATCTATCGTTTTTATCGTGCTCCCGATTTGGGCCTTAATTGATTACCTCGTTCCCCAAATCAATCATTTTTTGGAGAACAAAGAAGAGATCATCGCGAAGTTCAACACCCTAAAAGTGTATATGAGCGATAAGCCTTTCCTGGAAGATATTGATATGTCGGACACCGCACTACTCGGCTTCTTACAACGCCTAACCCGATATGTGCCAAACATACTGAACTCTGTGGCTGAAGTCGCTATTAACATCATTGTCACCTTTTTTGTCCTCTATTTTATGCAAGTACACGCAAAAAGAATGGAGGCTACGCTCTACCGTGCCGTGCCATTTAGCCGGGAAAGCAAACGCGAAATATGGGATGAAGTGAATTTAATGGTACGCTCCAACGCGATTGGAATCCCGATTTTGGGGTTTTGTCAAGGTGTGGTCGCTATGATCGGTTACTGGATTTTCGGCGTCGAAAATTATGTACTACTTGGACTGCTTACAGGGATCTCTTCTATCGTTCCTATCCTAGGAACCATGACCATCTACATCCCCATATGTGCTGTTACGTTAGCTGCAGGGCAAACGGGTAACGCTATTGGCTTATTTATTTACTGTTTCATCTTGGTGGGCGGTATTGATAATATTCTCCGTTTCACTATTTTAAAGACCATAGGCAATGTCCCTCCGATGATCACCGTGTTCGGTGTGCTCCTCGGATTGAATATGTTTGGGATGTTGGGGTTAATCTTTGGCCCCTTAATTCTATCATCCATCGGTGTACTGATCAAAGTGTACAGTTACGAATATGGGAAAGGTATCGTGCGGCATGCTATCGAACACCCCGAAGAAGATCACCGTGCAGAAAATAAGTAACGTACACCGTTGATCTCAATCACGCACGATTCGGATTTTATTTACCAAAAAATCAAAGGAAATTTACGTATGGAAAAGCAACAAGACGTCATCAATTACGAACGCATAGCAGCCGCCATCGCCTTCGTTAAACAACACTTTAGGGAACAGCCTTCCCTATCAACTATTGCGGACCATGTACATGTAAGTCCCGACCATTTTCAGCGTATCTTTCAGGAATGGGCAGGCACCAGCCCTAAAAAGTTTCTACAATACACCAGCTTACAGCATGCAAAGAAATTGCTGTTGGAGAAGCAAGTCACGCTCTTCGATGCGACTTTCGAAACAGGCTTATCTAGTACAAGCCGCTTACACGACTTGTTCATCAATATTGAAGGAATGAGTCCTGCCGAATTTAAAAACGGAGGAAAAGACCTTACCATTCATTATGGCTATTACCCCACAAAGTTTGGACAAACCCTGATCGCGTCGACAGCCAAAGGCATCTGTTATGTATCCTTCGAAGAAGATCAACAGCAAGGCTTATTCGTGCTTGCAAGTAAATTCCCCCGCGCCAGCCTCCGGAACGGAACGCGCCTCGAACATCAATCGGTGTTACGTTTTTTTTCGAACGACTGGAATAATCTGCCCCAGATTAAGTTACATTTACGGGGCACGGATTTCCAATTGAAAGTATGGGAAGCGCTACTAAAAATACCGGCAGGAAAACTGCTTAGCTACCAAGAACTCGCATCAGAAATAAACCACGAACGCGCGTCCCGCGCAGTAGGCAATGCGATAGGTAGTAATCCTATTGCCTTTCTTATTCCCTGCCACCGTGTGATACAGACATCCGGACTTCTAGGCGGCTATCGGTGGGGAACCGTCCGCAAATCAGCCCTTATCGCCTGGGAGAGTGCTTTAACCATCCATGAATAAATGAAACACGTTGACGATATCAAACCTAAAAAAAATTACCTTCCCTACGATGGAACAGTGCATTATTATGGTCCTGTTTTCACGCGAGAAGATGCAGACAGCTATTCAGACTCGCTGCTGCAAGGCCTAAAGTGGCAACACGATGAAGCAATTATCTTTGGCAAACATATCACCACCAAGCGCAAAGTTGCCTGGTATGGTGATTATACTTTCGAATATACGTACTCGGGCATACGGAAACATGCGCTCCCCTGGCATCCCTTGCTACAAATTATTAAGCAAAACGTGGAAGAAATCTCACAGCAAACGTTCAATTCCTGTTTATGCAATCTGTACCACAACGGTTCGGAAGGCATGGCTTGGCACAGCGATGGTGAAAAAGATCTAAAGCGGCACGGTGCTATAGCATCTGTTACGTTTGGTGCCGAACGAAAATTTGGTTTCAAACACAAAAGCACGAAAGAAACGCTGTTTCTCATGTTGGAACATGGAAGTTTATTAATCATGAAGGATCAGACGCAAGACCATTGGTTACACCGCCTACCGCCAACCACGAAGATTAATGCCCCCCGCATTAACCTGACGTTTAGAACAATTGAAAATTTCGTAATGTAGATACTCACGCCCTATTTATGTAACACACAACTGATTATCAAGACATTGTCATAAGGATTAACTTTTGTTTGTAGAACATCATCTTCGCGCCATCACACGCCTCGACTACCGTTTTTACCAAACACTTTTTTGTAATTTGTTTACTCCGAATGGTTACCGGCGAGTACTTCTTTGAACATAGAAAATAGCGAACCCAATAACCTATCGGTTATAACACATTACAATATGAAAAAATTAGAAAATAAAGTAGCCATCGTCACCGGTGGTGCCTCCGGAATCGGAAAGGCAATTGTCGAAGCTTTTGTTAAGTCGGGAGCGAAGGTAGTGGTGTCCGACTTGAATGAACAGTTAGGTCATGAACTAGTCAACCGTGATGGAGAAGGCAACGTGGTTTTCGTCAAAGCCGATTCATCTCTCCCTGAAGACAACAAAAAGATCGTTGATACGGCTATTGAGCATTTTGGCGCACTACATATCGCTGTCAACAACGCAGGCATTGGGGGACCGGCAGCAGACGTTGGCGATTATCCCCTCGAATCGTGGAACAAAGTGATTGCCATCAATTTGAATGGTGTTTTCTATGGTATGCATTACCAGCTTCCGGAAATTGAGAAAGTAGGCGGGTCGATTATCAATATGGCCTCCATACTCGGAGCGGTTGGATTTGCGCAATCATCAGCCTATGTGGCGGCTAAGCATGGTGTTGTAGGACTTACCAAATCAGCGGCATGGGAGTACGGCACGCGCGGCGTACGTATTAATGCTATTGGGCCTGGTTTTATTGCAACCCCTTTAATCAATGACCATATGGATCAGGAGACACAAGATTTCCTTGCTTCACAACACGCCATGCAACGCTTGGGTCAACCCGCAGAGGTTGCTGAGCTAGCATTGTGGCTGGCTTCAGACAAATCAAGCTTTGTAACCGGCAGCTATTATCCGGTTGACGGCGGCTATTTGGCAAAGTAAGCCTTTCAGGCTGGCACATTCTACGTGATCTGGCCAGTCGCTCAGGTGTTCCCGGCCAGATCACGTAGAACCTCTGCCACGACAAAATTACTTCCGCCAACGAAAATTAAGTCGCCCGGTTCAAACGCAGATTTTGCATGAGCTAATGCTTCGGATACCGACGAATATGCCTTACCGATCAGCCCATGCGTAGCCGCCACCGCTTGCAGTTCGCCAGCAGGCATCGCCCGAGGCATATCAGGATGGCTAAAGTAATACATGGCATGCTGTGGCAGCCGTGGCAACATGTGGCTTAAATCCTTATCGCGCATCGCTCCTACAACAAAATGCAGGCGTTTGTAAGACATTTGCTGCAGGTTCTCAACCACTTCCCGGATACCATCTTCATTATGACCTGTATCACAAATAATCCATGGATCACGACCTAGCGTCTGCCAACGGCCTTGAAGACCTGTCCGCTCATGCACTGTTCGCAGGCCTTCTTGCAATTGCACTTCCGTAATCGACCAGCCCTTTTTTCGCATAGCATCAACAGCCGTTAACACTCCAAGTACATTTTTTTGTTGGTATAATCCCGATAAGCCCACTTCCCACGTGTTTACGTCGTGCACTTGGTTGTCCTTCACCCGCAAACGGAGATACTCCCCATTCCGCTGAACCCCTACAATGGTTAATTCATTTGAAGCAAAACGTACGGAAGTATGCATAGCCTCCGCCCGCTCTTCAAAAACAAAAGCGACGGTGTTATCGTATTCAGAAACAATCACGGGGACATGTCGCTTAATAATACCCGCTTTCTCCGATGCAATTTCAGCCAACGTATTCCCTAGCATGTTCATATGATCCATACCGATATTCGTGATCACCGACAGCTCAGGCATGATAATATTGGTGCTATCCAGCCGTCCGCCCAAACCTACCTCAACAATGGCAATATCTACGTTTTCCCGCGCAAAATAGTCAAAAGCAAGAGCCACCGTCACCTCAAAAAATGAAGGTTGAATGGCTTCGATAAGTGCATAGTGTGCGTTGACAAACGAGATAACCCGCTCTTTTCCGATCATCTCGCCGTTTACACGAATGCGTTCCCTAAAATCGAGCAGATGCGGCGAGGTATACAATCCGGTTTTGTAGCCTGCTGCGGCAAAGATAGACGCCAGCATATGCGATGTCGACCCCTTGCCGTTGGTACCGGCAACATGAATGGATTTAAATTTCTGATGGGGGTTATCGAGTGCCTTGCACAATTCGATGGTGTTGTCTAAATCTTTCTTGAACGCACTGGATCCATCCCGTGTAAACATGGGTAATCGAGCATAGAGATACTCGATTACCGCATCGTATGTTTTCATCATGAACCTATCTTAACTTGAAGTTGAAAACGATGACACCTGTTTGAGAATCCGGTGCATTGGGCAATTGGTTTAAGCGTGCTCCCATGACAGCGCGTTCACATTTTTCCAGTAACGACCGATTAGAAATTGTTGTTCCCTTCACACCGGCTCGTGCATAGGTCACAACGCCGCTTTTATTCACTTTGAATTCTACGGCAACACGGCCCGCCTGCTGCCCGTCATCTTGGATGCGCGGCGGAACCTCAAAGCGTCTGTTTGCTATGGTAAGCATCATATTCCCATCGCCAGATCCACCCTCACCATAATTACTTGCCAGTGGATCTCCGAGTTTACTCCCTTGATTACCAGCTGTACTGCCCGTACCATCGCCTGTACCGACGGCATTATTCTTTTTACCTTTATAAAGCGCATTCGGATTGACCGCCGGTTTTGCATCTTTCTTTTCTACCGTCGATACGTCTGCATTCGCCTTAACAGGCTTTTCATTCTTAGGAACTGCAGGTGCATCTTCTATGTCCTGCGTTGCCACTACCTTATCCGCCACTTGCTGCGAGGGCGTTGGCACCGGAGTCGTCGAAGGATCAATCTTATCCGGCTTTACGTTATTCGCATTCTCGTCCATCGAAGGCTCGTCTACGCTCATATAGTCATCGCCCATTCCTTCTTCCGCGGTCCCGTAATTGACAATAATTCCGCCCATACCATATCGGGGAACGTCGCCACCGAAAACGATAAAAAAGCCAATCAAAACCAGGATCCCCATCACAGCCGAAGAAAGCCCTAGGGCTTTCGGCATATTATTTTCCTCTTGCGAATGGTAATACATGCTTTTTTAAATTATAAAGTTAAAAGTCAAAAAACGTAGTAAACGTTCCAATTTCCTATATCGTTTTTACCTGCTGTAAACTATTCTTTTTTCGGTTCGGTTGCCAACACCAGCTTGACCTTATTCCTGTTAGCAACATCCATAACAGAAATAACATTCTGAATGGGAACTGAACTATCTGCGTACAACATAATAGTCAACTCTTGATCGGCAGCGATCTGGCTTTGGATAAGCGGCTCCAGTTGCTCCAAACTTACCGTTTGTTTGTCCACGTGATAGTTCAAATCAGCTGTAATAGAAACCGTCATGGTCTTTTTAGCCACCGACTGCTCCCCTGCACTCGACTTCGGAAGCAATAATTTTACGACCTGTGGGTTCGCTACTGCCGAAGCCAATAAAAAGAATAACATCAAGAAAAACATGATATCATTCAGAGCTGCCGTATGTACTTCAGCCGTGGGTTTATGTCGTCTATTTCTTAAATTCATCTTTCAAATCTAAAAGTCACCGTCGAAAGCCAAAAAGCTGTTCAACGCAATCCTATAAAATCCCGGGTGCCTATTAAACGCCAGGCTCGTCCAACAGATCAATAAACTCTACAGCGTCCGTCTCCATACGCAAGATCAAGCGCTCTACCATCATGTTTAGCACATGGTATCCGATGTACGCGAGGATACCTACAGTTAATCCACTCGCAGAGGCGATCATCTTCACATACAACCCGCCGGATACCGAGCCGATATCAATACCTCCAGCCATCTCCACGTCACGGAAGATTTGGATAACACCAAAAATCGTTCCGACGAATCCAAGCATTGGTGCGATACCCGCTACAATTCCTAGAATATTAATATTTTTCTCCAGCTTCGAAACTTCTAGCTTACCCGCATTCTCTATAGCCCCTTCAATATCTTTTATAGGCCGGCCCACACGAGATAACCCTTTTTGCAGCATGCGTGCCAACGCGGAGTTGCTCGATCGACAGACGGCAATAGCAGCATCCAATCTACCCGACATGACGTTGCTCTTGATTTGCGACATGAGGCCTGTATCGGCTTTGGAAGCTTTTCGAATGGTAATGTAACGTTCAAAAAATATCACCAAAGCTAAAAATAATAGAAAAACGATTGGGATCATGATCCAACCTCCCTTCATCAACAACTGAATCAAATTCAAATTTTCATCGGTTGTTGCCAACTGTACTGCTTGCTGTTGAACTGAGTTCAAAGAATCCACCGTTAAATTGTCTTGCATGAATGACATAGTCTTTTATATGTGTTGTGTTATCAGGTTTATTTTTTTAATTAATCTTATCCGGCCACGCATCTTTTATGATATGTTTTTGCACATATTGCAATGCTGAATCGGCCTTCGCTTTGGTCTCGTACGAGTCCCAAATCACTTTTTTCCTATTTTTCGCTAAGTTGCTCGGAATAACGCGAACGCGCGGATAACCCGCCTTATTATACGATTCCGCTTGTTCATAGGCTTGAGCTAACGTTCTGTGCGAACCAATGACGATCTGCCAGGTGTGATTCGCAGGAATCAATTCGTTTACTTCCTTTTTAGCGATGCTATCTACAGGTTGTTTTGATAACGAATCCGCCTGCACAAGCGAATCGGTAAGCCCGCTGCCAGTTGTATCCCGTTGGTTGACGTTTGACGACGACGAACTGTCTGCAACGATCACACGTTCGACAGGCTCTGCTGTAGGATTCCCGCGATTGGCAAAATATAAGGCAACAAGTATGCCCACCGCTATTATTGCCGAAACAATGTACCAAATGACATTCCTTCCCGATTCCGGCTCCCAAGTCTCCTCTTCCAGATCGTCTTCTACAAATTCCGCAGCGACCGGTTGTTGTGCTACCGATTCCGAAAATCCCGAATGAGATGACTCCTGCTCGACATCCATTGCAACCGGTATCTCCTCCTGCGGAGCAACATCTATAGTTTTCTCTTCTACAGATACCGAATCCTCACTAGTAGTGGGAGAAATCGGCATATTTGCTGGCGCCACAACCGGCTCGTAGTTAAAGCCCGATAAGTCCAAAGCCTTAAATACATATCCATCTCCATAGCTAACCAAATAGCCAAGATCATCCAGCTTAGCTTGTCCGTCTTCTGCAATTTTCTGTAACAAGACAGAAACGGCCTCAGCTACCTGTTGTTGAGCCTCGGATCGTTCAACAAGATGCAACTGCTGTAAATAATGCACAAAGTCATACCCGATCGTACTGCTGCGATCAAAGTCGATATAACTGATAGGAGGAAGATATGCATTCCGCTTCTCGTCGAATGTTGCAGGCGTATGATTTCTTGTAAAAGAACCAAGCCCTTGCACATACACGTCCGTCTGCCGCTTTAAAAGATTATAAATGTTCTTTCCTAAATTCATCCTATTGCACTAAACTGCAAAGTTATAATGTTCTGCTGTTAAAACGAAAAATTTAAACCACCGAGAATATTAAATCCTAACTTCGGGTAGTACAGATAGGTCTGATACTCGGTATTGAAGATATTGTTTGCTTTGATAAACAACCCCAATTGTTTGGTCGCTTTATATTCCGCCCCGGCGCTTAAGTCAAAGAAAGAAGGAATTTCTGCCTTCTTAAAGGTTTGTTCTTGCCCCGCAATGACATCATCCCAATCCTTCGAATAAGAAATCCCATGAAAAAGTGCTTCGGCGTCAATATATAATTTTTCAGAAATATTGAATCGCGCATTTGCAGCGAGACGCATTTTCGGTGTATGCCAAACTTCTTCCTCTTGTGCTGCAGTGTATTGATCGATGTTCAAGCGCCCCCCAAGGTTGACCAACTCCGACAACCGGACATTAATCTCTCCTTCTAGGCCGACGTGTTTCACCGCTTTGTCTCCATTGCCGTCATATATCATGTCAAACTGAAAAGGATTTTCCCGATTGTTAACGAACAATGGCATGCCCTCCAATTTGCGATAAATCGCTTTCACCTTATAGCCAAAAGTTGCTCCAGCATTCCCTTTAATACCCCCATAGAAATTCAGGCGCTCTACCATATTCTGTATACCTAAGTGCGGACCGAGGAATGGATTTTGCCGAGCAAATTCACGATACGACGCTTTTTTTACGCCCCCGTTGACACCACCAAAGATATGGAAATACTCCGGCGCCAACGCAAAATCTACCTCTGCTGATGGAAAGATATTAAAGCTAGTACTATCACCGAATTCAGGCACAAAATTCGCGCCTAATGTAACGGCATAATTATCACCTTTGAAACGGATGTACGGGTTTAATATAGCCAATGAATTCTTCGTTCTCCCCACATTCGCTGTATTGTTGGTTCCATCCACATTATTCACATCAACGCTTAGGTTCGCGCCAATATTGAATGCACGAACACGTTTGTTTAAAAAGGCCGAAACCGCAAACGAAGTCTCCTTCGCATCATATTTATCACTGAACGAATAGGCGTCTACTTTCGCTGAATAACTGAATGCATCTTCATTGTTCGGATCATAATTACTTGTTAATTCTCCAGAAAAATAGATATCGTTAAATGTTTGCTTTTCTTTCACTGGGTTTAAAGAGGTCGTTCCATCGTCAGCAAACGGAATTCCGTAGAAATTTGTCGCATATCGATTGTATCCGATCAAACCATCAATAGTAAACCGTGGTAAGATACGGCGACCGAAAACACCAACCTCTTGACGGGAAAATTTCTGCGCTTCTAAACTACCTTTTTGGCTAAGGTGCTTGACAAATCCTCCAACCCGAAGGTCTTCATAGGCGTCATAAGCAAAATAGCCCTCACCCAATATCGTATTAAAGTTCCCCAAACCAAATTTCACATAGTTACTTCGTTGATCTTTTAGCTGTGAAAATGGCGTCTCCTGTACACTCAATTCTTTTAGACCGGTGTTAATATCCAATTTTTTGTCGGGAACATTTCCATAGGTTAATTTCGGCATGTAAGCCCGTTTATTCGTCATATCCGGACTACGACGGATTTTAACCGCATCGGCAAGAATAGGTCTATAATCGCGGACGACATCAAAAGAATCAATAGTCACCGGTTTCTCGGGGTCAGTCTGCTGTGCATAACCCTCCATGCCCAAACCAAGCAACAACGCAACAATGGCGTAATTCTTAAATACTGTTTTATGCAAATTCATCATTCTTTCCTATTCTTGTTATTTCAGTTTTTCTAAACGGGATTTCGCTTCTTTTAAAACGTCATCTTTTTCGTTGTCATAATTATCTATCACACTTTCCAAGGTAGATTTAGCTTGGAACTTATCTCCTTTTCCCGCATACGCATCAGCCATTAAGATAAAACCTTTGGCCACCCAATAATCATACGAGGAGAACGAATTCGAAATATCGAATGCAGACTCGATTGCTTTATCGTACTGTTTCGCTTTTAGTTGCTGCTCGCCCACGCGATAACGCGCCTCCGCGCCCGTTACGGTCTTACTCTTTAACGCAGCTAGGTTAAATTCTTTTGATGCGTCCGCCCCCTTATTTGTGGCGGCATAAGCTTTACCTGAATACAGATGAGCCAATGCGATGTCTTCTTCCGATGACTTTTCATATTCTTTCACCAATTTGGCATAATTTTGCGTTTCGACGTAATCTCCAATTTGAAAGAAACTAACTAGGAGGTTATTGATCGCAAAACCATAATTAGCTTTATATTCCGAAGTAAGTTCCAACTTGCGTAATACTTGTACAGCTTCGTTGTATGCGTTATTACGCAAGTGCAATTTAGCTACACTGATTAAGGTTTGTTCGGTATACGCGCTGGTCCAATCGTTCATAATGATATTGAAATCATGAATAGCCTCTTTATCCTTTCCGAGCTGCGCGTAACTCTCGCCACGGATAAAGCGAGCATGCTTTTCTTGGATCGGCTTCGGAAACTTATCGAAATAAGCATTGATAGCCTCCACAGCACCTTGATAGTTACCACGGTCAAACAAAGTCTTGGCCACACTGAACGTATGTGCATCTTGTTCTGCTGTACTTAAATCGCCGATATTGGTGCTCGTTGCGTAGCGGATATATCCTGTTGCATCGCCTTTGTCCAGGTAAATATTTTCAATGGAAATCAACGCCTGTTTTGCTTCGTCGGTTGTTGCATATTGATCCACCACGCGTTGAAAGGTGGCCAATGCTGCATCATTGTCATCCTTATTGTACTGCACCAAACCGATCGTCACCAAAGCTCGCGGCACATAGCTACTTCGCGGATATTCGTCCACCATCGACTGTAACCCCGTAATGGCACGGTCGTAGTCGCCCATTAAGAAATAGGTGTAAGGCACCTCAAACGCAACGTCATCCGCATAGTTAGACTTCGGATATTGCTTAACCACTGCATTTAAAGTGGCAATTTTCGCATTGTTGTCTCCTTGAAGTCCCTGAATGATACCACGTTGAAACAACGCATAATCCTGGCTAGGCGCTTTTGAACTGATCAACCGGTTATATTGCTCCATAGCTCTACCATAATTCTTCATGCCGAAGTAAGAATCCGCAAGCCGCGCGATAGCATCATTACGGGTATTAATCTCAATACCATCTTTACCTCCGGTAGCTAAGAAGCGTTCAAAATAATTAGCTGCTGTAGTGTACCGATCGTTTCGGAATGCCGCATAGGCTAACGCGTAGTTCGCATAGCTATACACATCCGTTTTGCGCGCAGCCGGCAATTGCATAAACTTATTAAAATTCGCCACCGACTCGCCGTATTTACGAACTTCGTACATAGCTTCTGCTTTCCAGTATAATGACAGGGCATAGATCTCCTCATCATAACGATTTGCCTCGGAGCGCATAAACATCGAAATCGCATTTTCAAACGCCCGCTCATTGTAAAATTCCAACCCCCGGTAATAGGTCACTTTCTGGTATGCGGCATTCGCTTCACGCCCTCTTTTTCCAATACTCTCCAAGATATCTACCGCAGCTCGATAGTTTTTTGTACTCAGTAGAACTTCAGCAAGCAATGTTTTCGCTTCCTCTTGCCGTGCAGACTTCGGGTACGTTTCTAAATATTCCTGCGTAGCATCTAACGCCACTTGGTGAAATTCCAATTCGTACGACAACTTGGCATAATTGAACAACCCTTCCTCTTTCAATTGTGGATCAAAATCTAACTTTGATGCCCTAAAGAATGCATTACGTGCACTCTGCTTATTTCCCGTTTTCAAAAACGAATCGCCCAAGGTAATCATGGCACTTTGGTAATAAGCATCCGGTTCACCGAGTTTCTCCAGCTCTTGGATGGCTTTTTGATAATCCCCAAGCTTGTAAGCGATGTAACCGATCTGATAACTATCTTGATTGTTTTGTGTTTTACCCTGGTCTTGTGCTTGAAATTTATCGTAATAATCTTTCGATTTCTGTAAATCGCCTTTGATAAAGTAAGTCGCCCCTACGATACGGAACAGTTCCGTTTCATGCTCTTGCTTGGTCCGCTCTAAAATAGGCAGCGCATAGCTTAGGACATCATCGTAACGTTTGTCCAAAAAGTATAGCGCTGTCACGTAATACGGGTAGCTGTTTTCATATGTTTTCGACCCATTGAGACGCTCGAATTCATTCAAAGCCGTCTTATACTCGGTATCGAGGTAGCAAAGGTAGGCGTAATAATAAATGGAAGCTTCCTGAAATGGACTCTTTTCGTCTTTCAGTCGCTCAAATGCGGGCTTAGCCGCTTTGTAGTCATTGGTCATAAATTGGGCATAGGCCAATTTAAAACGATATTCGGTATTTTCCGCACCAGCTAAATTCTTACTATCGATTTTCTGAAACCATTCGATAGCTTTTGTGTAATCCTTTTTCGCATAATAAGATTTTCCGATTTGGAAATAGGCAGCCTTAGAATTTGCACTTGCTGGATAATCTTTGATATATTTTAAAAACCGGTTCTCTGCATCTGAGTCGCCTAGCTCTAAGGCACATATCGCTTGATAAAACCGAACGTTTTCTTTGATCAGCGACAGCTCTTCGGTTTCATCCAACTGAAGAGTAGACTTGGTTCGTATATCCTCTACCCGATCAAATTGTTTGGCCGCAGAGCTGTATTTTCCCCGCTCAAACAATTCCATTCCTGACTTGTAAGCACTATTTATTTGTTGCCAGGCCGTCTGTTGGGCAAACGACACCGACCCCATTAAACTCAATGCCACACCTACACCATAAATTTTCTTATTCATACTGATGAATTATTCAACAACTAAATCTTCGCGTTAAAATTGAAGCCGACACTCCAAAAAGAGCCTAAATCTTCAGGATACTAAATTATAATTAAAGTTTCACGTTTTCCTCAAAAGTTCTTAACATCTGTTGGTAACTGACTTTATAACGAAGTTTTTACCCAAAAAATATGCCCAACTAAAAAAAGTCAGGCATAAAACGAACATTCGTTCAAACGGCAGGCTACATACCGCGCTGTCCGGCCAACAAATAGAGTACAGCCATACGTACGGCAACGCCATTTTCTACTTGATCAAGAATAATGGCATGATGACTATCGGCCACATCTGAGGTAATTTCCACCCCCCTATTAATCGGTCCAGGGTGCATAATGGTAATTTCTTTATCCAGGGAATCGAGAATTTCTTTGTTCAAGCCGTACAGCATCGAGTACTCACGCAACGATGGAAAATAGGCGATATCTTGACGCTCCAATTGAATACGCAACATATTTGCCACATCACACCAATTCAGCGCCTTTCGTAAGTCATGCTCCACTTTCACGCCCAACGATGAAATATACCTTGGTATCAACGTGGTGGGACCGCAGACCATCACTTCTGCCCCCTGTTTCTGCAAGCAGAGTATATTGGAAAGCGCAACACGGGAATGCAAAATATCACCGATAATAGCTACTTTACGACCAGCAACATCGCCGTAGCGCTCACGAATAGAAAATGAATCGAGAAGCGCCTGTGTGGGGTGCTCGTGCGCACCATCACCCGCATTCACGATCTGGGCATCCACATGTTTACTTAGGAAAACGCCAGCTCCCGCATAGGGATGGCGCATCACAATCATATCGACCTTCATCGCCAAAATATTATTCACGGTATCAATAAGCGTTTCACCCTTGCTCACGGAAGAGGAAGATGCCGCAAAGTTAATGGTATCAGCAGAAAGGCGTTTTTCAGCCAGCTCAAACGATAATCGTGTCCGTGTCGAATTTTCAAAAAAAACATTGGCGATGGTAATATCCCGGAGCGACGGAACCTTCTTTATCGGACGGTTCAACACCTCCTTAAAATTGGCGGCTGTATCCAAAATCAACTGTATATCCTGTTCGTTTAGATCTTTAATACCTAAAAGGTGTCTTGTACTGAGCTGCTCGGTTGTTGTTGACATGTTATTAATATTTTCTAGCGCGTTACTTCTTTTCTGTGACAAGAACAATACTGTCGGTGGTATCCACCTCTTCCCAGCTCACGATAACTTTCTGTGAATCGATAGAATCAACCTGAATACCAATATAATCCGGCTGAATTGGAATTTGTCGTGAAAACCGCCGGTCCACCAGAACCAACAGCTCCATTTTTCCCGGACGTCCAAACGCCTGCATCGCATCCATCGCCGAACGGATGGTACGCCCCGTCCACAGTACGTCGTCAATCAGTACTACATCTTTTCCATCTACCATAAAATCGATAACGGTGCTATTCGCTGCTAATGGACTAGCACCCTTCATCCGAAAATCATCCCTATAAAAAGTAATATCCAAAACGCCGAGTTGCACCTGATGCCCGGTCATGCTATAAATCTCTTTTTGAATACGTTTAGCTAAATAAGTACCGCGAGGCTGAATTCCGATCAATACGGCATTGGAAAAATCGCCATGATTCTCAATCAACTGTTGACAAAGACGCTTGATTGTAATCTGAAACTTGGCTCCTTCTAATAAAATCGATTGTTTCATTATTGGAATATTTGGGCAAACTTACGGTATTTTTTCGAAAAACAGGTTATCTCACGACCATAATAAACGTAAAAAGGCAATCTAACGATCACCTTTTTACAGAAAGTATTTATTTTTTAAAGACATCAACAACCTGTTTCCCTCAATCATTCTTCATAGAATGTCGAGCAATGTTATGCTTATTGTCCCTGTTGTTCGAAATAGTGCTGGTACACATGGAACAATTCGTCCGACTGTTTCTTCAATGCCGGCTGATTCACTTCGTCAAACAATTGTTTATAACGCTGTATCGAAGCCAATCCAAAACGCATATTACGATACTCCAGATTAGATTTTGTTTCCGATACGGCTTCGTAGTACGCCATATTCTCGCGTATAAAATCAAGATTGCGTTTAGCAATCTCATTGGCCTTCGCAGATTCTCCGACTTTATACATCACGTCCAGCAATGGAACATAGCTCATCACCTCAGACATTAGATAGGCTCGTTTTGGCATATTTTCATACGCATTGACAACGAGTTTCTTCGCCTTCTCTTGCTCCCCAGCCGAAAGCAATTGCTGTGCGGTTTGTCCAAATATCGTTCCGACATACATACTTATATAGCGATACGAATCCGGATCGACGTACGACGCCTGCCCGATATTGCCCCAAGAAAACTTGTTCATAACATTGGTATACGTTTGGTCCACGTTCTCAACAGAGCTTGGATCACCCTCCTTCAAACCGAAATCAACAGGCATCAGACGGTAAGCAAAACCCTCGCTCACAAGGAAGCGATCTAAGCCCATGTAGTTTTCTTCCGGTGTTGTAATCGTAAAATACACCGGACGTTTCCAGTTGTTGTTCGCCAAAATAGCCAACATCGATAGTTCTGCCCGGCTTACATAATTTAAGCTGTACGTCCAGCGCATCGTATCCACAACAGCCGACTCCCATTCTTTGGGGACAACCTTATTCGCTAGCACAGCTTGCTTATCCACGGGCAACTCCATTTTTTTTGTCGGCAGGAGATTAACAAATTCCCCACTTTGCAATTGCGCTTTATTTTGTGGATTATCCGACAACATAACATTAATCAGATCCTTTATGGGAACATGATTTGGAATATTGTAATCTTGATAGTAAATGACATCCCGTACACCGTCTTTAATGAGTTCCGGATTTATGCCGATAGGCAATGCATTGGCCTCATTCACTTTTTCCATCATTTGTCTCATGTACCAATCCGCGCTTAAAAGACTTAAATTCACCACACGAACATCGGTACGGAACCCTTCGACTTCCTGTACATACCACAACGGATACGTATCGTTGTCGCCGTAGCTAAATAAGATTGCATTCGGGGCACACGATTCGAGGTAATTTTTCGCCATATCACGGGCCAACATTTTCTCAGAACGGTTATGGTCATCATAATTTTGTGCGATCAGGATGACAGGTCCTGCCAGAACCCCTGCTGCGGCGGCCACATATCCGGCCGCTTTCGCATTTGCTTTCTTTATTAAGAAATCCGCGATAGCCAGCACCCCCAAGCCAATCCAAATACTAAACGCATAGAAAGATCCCGCATAAGCATAATCCCGCTCACGAGGTTGTAACGGAGTCTGGTTAAGATATAACACAATGGCTATACCTGTAAAGAAAAATAAAAGCCCCACCACACCGGCATCCCGCTGTTTACGTCCAAAATGCCAAAACGCTCCAAGCAGTCCTAAAATAAGCGGCAAGAAAAAGTATGTATTACGTGACGGATCAGTTTTCGCCGAAGTTGGTAAGCTATTTTGTCCACCAACCAACATATTGTCGATCGGCTTAATTCCACTAATCCAATTTCCTTCTGTAAAGGAACCATGTCCCTGTTGGTCATTCTGCCGACCGGCAAAATTCCACAGAAAATAACGCCCGTACATATGACCGATCTGATAGCCAAAGAAAAACTTTAAGTTATCTGCAAACGTGGGCGATTCATTAGGCCCCAGCCCTAGGTATTCCCGATAGTAATCCGGATGTCCGCCTTTATCGCTATAGATACGAGGGAACAACGTTTCCTTGTCATACGTATATACCGGGTTACGTTTTGCCACCACATATTTATCTCCGTCCTTACGGTATACTTTCTTCCCGTCTTCAACTCCCGTTGGTCGTGCGTCGAAAAACCGTCCTTTGAACAAAGGCTCGTCTCCGTATTGTTCACGATTCAGGTAGCTTAAAAAAGAAAACGCGTTATCAGGATCACTGTTATTCAACGTAGGATCTGCCTTCGCGCGGATCATAATCATCGCGAATGAGCTATATCCCAATATAATAAATGCAGTGCTGATCAACGCGATATTCAAAAGCGGTTTGGCTTTTCTTAGCGAATAGAGAATACCATATACGATACCGGCTATGACAAGTACGGCAAATACCGCTGCCCCCCAACCGAAACCAAAACCGAGCGTATTTACAAAGAAAAGATCAAAGTAGGCCGCGATCTTAATCGAGAACTGGATCACACCCCAAAGTATGAACCCAAGAACAACAACGCCAATGCCCAGTGCTTTTAAAATTCCAGCACTCGTACTTTGTTTTGTTTTTCTGAAATAGATAACCAATGCGATAGCGGGAATAACCAATAGGTTCAGTAAATGCACCCCGATAGATAGACCCATTACATAGGCAATGAGGATGAGCCATTTATCTGCTTGCGGTTCGTCAGCATGTGTCTCCCATTTCAATATCGCCCAAAATACAACGGCAGTACACAACGAAGACATAGCATATACTTCGGCTTCCACTGCCGAGAACCAAAACGTGTCTGTAAATGCATAAGCCAACGCTCCTACGGCCCCTGAAGCCATCGTTAAAAAAAACTGTTGCGGCGTAAGCGCAGCGTGACGATCGTTACCAACAAACACCTTGCGCGCCAAAGCAGTGATTGTCCAAAACAAAAACAGGATCGTAAGACCACTACAAACTGCCGAGCCGATATTCATCCAAAAAGCGATCTTGGTCACATCACCCATCGCCAGATTGGAAAACACATTCTCGACCATCAAAAACAGAGGCGCTCCCGGTTGGTGAACAATCTGCATCTTAAAGGCAGAGGCGATAAATTCACCACAATCCCACCAACTCACCGTTCGCTCGACGGTCATCACATAGACAATCGTTGCTACAGCAGCACAGATCCAGCCCAAAAGGTTGTTAATCTTCTTATAATTCATTCTATTTTGATAAGGTTATCCTAAATTTATGGCTCGAAAATAAGGAATACAAATCGACTATTAAATATTATTTACACATTTTAACGAAAGTTGTTACAAAATCCAAAACAACAAGGCTCCTATTGACGTACAGGAGATTCAAACAATGACAGAAAAATATCATGCTGAAAATCAGATTGGATACATCTTTTCGTAAAAAAAGTTTTGGAAGTAATAAAAACAGGCGTATATTTGCATCGTCAAAACAAAACAACATCAGTTTTGACAGCACAATTGTCCGATAGTATAAGGGTAGTACAAGTGATTTTGGTTCATTTAGTCTTGGTTCGAATCCAGGTCGGACAACGAAAGGAGAGCAGCAACAGCTCTCCTTTTTTGTTACACATAATCCTGCATTAAGAGCCTCTGCATGACGTAATTAGTCCAATAAAAAGTATTTTGTTTTCAGAAACATTTGGCTAACTTTGCCCCCAACACGAAGAGCAGATCTTTATCCATTGTTTTGTCCGATAGTATAAGGGTAGTACAAGTGATTTTGGTTCATTTAGTCTTGGTTCGAATCCAGGTCGGACAACGTTAGTTAACGATCTCTTCTTTCGGCAAGTAACATTGGAAATATTGAGTTAATCCAACATAAAATCACGCATAATGCCTTTGCAATTTAACACGGTGAAGCTGTTCGCTGGATCGGGAACAGTAGAATTAGCAGAAAAAATCTCCAAATCGTACGGCAAGCCTCTTGGCGACATGACCTTGTCCAAATTTAGCGACGGAGAAATTCAGCCCTTTTACAATGAATCTGTACGCGGAAGCGACGTTTTCCTTATCCAATCCACCAATCAACCTACCGACAATCTACTTGAACTTTTACTGATGATTGATGCCGCAAAAAGAGCGTCGGCACACTACATCACCGTTGTTGTTCCCTACTTTGGGTTTGCTCGTCAGGACAGAAAAGACAAACCACGCGTAGCCATTGGCGCAAAATTAATTGCAAATCTGATTATGGCAGCAGGAGCCCACCGCATCATGACGATGGATTTACATGCGGCGCAGATACAAGGCTTCTTTGATATCCCTGTTGATCACCTCGATGGTTCCATCATCTTCGTTCCGTATATCAAATCGCTCAACTTGCCCAATCTAACGATAGCCTCTCCAGACATGGGCGGATCGTACCGGGCACGTACCTTCGCCAAATTCTTCAACGCCGAAGTTGTGATCTGTGATAAACGGCGTAAACGTGCGAACGAAATCGAATCCATGTCTATTATTGGTGATGTCAAAGGACAAGACGTGGTCTTGATTGACGATATTTGCGATACCGCAGGAACATTATCAAAAGCCGCAGCCTTGATCATGGAGAATGGAGCGAACTCCGTTCGTGCCGTATGTACACATGCTGTTCTGTCCGGAAAAGCATACGATACCATTGAGAACTCTGTTTTAACAGAAATGATTGTAACGGACACCATCCGTTTAGATCCAGAAAGATCCAAATCCTGTAGTAAAATTAAAGTCTTATCGACAGCCGACCTTTTTGCCGGTGCCATCAAAAATGTCAATGAACACGGTTCTATCTCCGATCTTTTCGAGATCAAGTAAGGATCGTAATGAACTATATGCACCGAAACGGGGGGATCAAAATCCTCCCGTTTTTGTATAAACCAAAAAGAAGCACCCTGTGAAGAAGTTCACATAATCCCCTCAAAAAGTTTTACATATAAAAAATATATCATATCTTTGCACCTCAAAATTTAATAATTTAAACAATGAAATCAATTGCTATTAGCGGTTCTGCAAGACAGAACGTAGGGAAAAGAGATGCGAAAGAATTGCGTTACGAAGGACAAATTCCTGCAGTTCTTTACGGTGGTAAAGAACAAACACACCTTTCTGTATCCGCAGCTGATTTGAAGCCAGTTCTTTATACGCCAGACGTCGTATTTGTAGAATTGGATATCGATGGCAAAAAAACGAAAGCTATCGTTCAAGAAGCACAATTCCACCCACTTACGGATTTAGTAACTCACGTCGACTTTTTAGAGTTGTTTGACGACAAAGAAGTTTCTGTAAACATTCCAATCAAATTGACAGGTACATCTCCAGGTGTTAAAATGGGGGGTAAATTAGTGCAGAAGTTACGTAACCTTCGAGTGAAAGCATTACCGAACAACCTTCCTCAAGAAATTGAAGTTCCTATGGAATCGTTGGAAGTTGGTAAGTCTTTCCGTGTAGCTCAAGTTTCTTTAGAGAACGCTAAGGTGCTTAATAATTCAGACGACACCATCGTATCTGTAATCATGTCTCGTGCATTGCGTCAAGCAGAGCAAGAAGCAGCGAAAGCAGCAAAAGGCGGTAAAAAATAAGCGTGACCATTTGGCTTGCGTAAAGGCTTCGGAAATCCGAAGCCTTTTTCGTTGACTAAATTCACGCCGATCTCCACCCCTACATCTCAATTCAAATCCTTATTTTTGCAGACATGAACTATTTAATTGTTGGATTAGGTAATATTGGTAAAGAATACGAAGACACACGCCATAACATTGGTTTTATGGTCGTAGACGAAACGGCAAAACAAGCCGGCGCCACCTGGTCGCTACTGAAGCTTGCCTATTATACGGAATTCAAGCAACGCGGTAGAAACGTATACATGATTAAGCCCACTACGTTCATGAATTTGAGTGGAAAAGCCATGAACTATTGGATGCAACAGCTCAAGGTTCCTCTACAAAATGTACTGGTGATTGTCGATGATTTAGCTATACCCTTCGGCTCACTACGCATCAAGCCGAAAGGATCCGCAGCCGGACACAATGGCCTACGCTCTATCGAAGCGACATGCGGCGGTCAAAATTATGCTCGACTACGTTTTGGTATCGGTGATAACTACCCAAAAGGCAGACAAGTCGATTATGTACTCGGTCCGTTCGATGCGGATGAGCAAAAAGACCTCCCTGCACTTATTGATCACGCCGTAAAGATGATTCAGAGCTTCGTCAATATCGGCATTGAATTAACGATGACCAATTTAAATACCAAGTAAGGAGGAGGAAACTTCTTTCCCTCCTCCTTACTTGGCTTATGTTCTACTTTGTTTTTATTTCAACACGACGTCCCTGTTTATTTCGTTCCCCTTTTGTTTCTATTGTCAAAATATCTTTCTCCGGAACCGCTTTAAACTCATTTTTAGATACCGCATTTCCATCCACAAAAAATACGTCATTGTCCGTATAGGTGTTCTTGCCCTTAGACACCGAGCTCCCATTCGCTTTCGTTGCGATCAGCACGACGCCATGTGCAGCCTTCTCGCCATATATACTTTTGGCATCGTCATTTTTTAACACCGTAACAGACTCTATTTTATCCGGTGCAACGCCTGTCTTTATACCATACCCTTTAGCCTGCGGCACGCCATCCACAACAATCAATGGCTGCAGATTATCATCCTTCACACCACGCACCTTCACCGTTTTTACATGGCTCGTATCCGCCTGCACAACAAAGCCGCTGCCACGCGTGGATGTATAGCCACGGACAGCGACCGGTTGCCGTCGGCTCGTATCCGACAAAATGCGTACACCCTGTACTTTTCCAGACAATGCCTTAGCATATTCTTTTGTCGTCACCTTAATAACGCCATTTCGTCCGCGCTCACCATATTGCGCGACTGCTGAAATATCCTTAAATACCTCTATACGTTCAATAGCATGAGGATCCATGGCGTCCAAATCTTCGGCAACCTGAATTTTATCGTCTACGATCACGAGCGGTGAATTTGGGCCCTGCAATCCACCGCCGCGAAAAGTGAGACCATTCTTGTTAGATACCGATACCTTTGCCATCCCTTCTACGGCATGCTTCACCGAAATCCGTCCGCGCTTTTCAGCAACGGTATCGCTACCGCTATCTTCGATACCGCCTGTATAGGCTATCTTCAGTGGGATTGTGTCCGAACCCAACGCTTCTTTTAAGACCTGACCAGCTTCCCCATTCCCGTTTACCGCTCTCATAGAATCTGGCGTCAAAACACCGTGTAAGTCGGTTTGCCTCGCTGTTTGCACAACTTCCACAATATGGCCGTCGGCTTTACTAATGGTAAATGCACCTGCCGCAAAAATAATGATCGGTAGCAAGCAGGCATATTTGCTCAGCTCGAGCGTGGATGATCTTCGTTTGTTCATCATCATTATACGCTTTTTTAACAGTTTAAAATTAAATTGATTACTAATCCCTACTGCAGCACCCTCTCGGGATACACGCAGCAAAGAATACTGATAGGCCTGCCGATCCACACCCTTGTTTAGAACTTGTTGATCAGTCAAGAATTCCAAATTTTGACGCACAGCTCTGCGCATGAGCCATACGAAGGGGTTATACCAACAACCTATCCATACTATTTCGAACAACAAAATATCGATCGTATGAAGGCCTTTCACATGGATATTTTCATGTTCAAAAATATCATAAAGCTCCTGCTCCTGATGTTGTTCTTTATTCAGGTATATCGTATTTAGAAAGGAGAAGGGAACAATCGGAAAAAGGACATTCCGATACCAGTAAGATTTCCAGGTCGCATCCACCGAGCGAACATGTATGCGCAATAAGCTGATGAGTTGTATCAGTAACTTAACTGCAAAAAACAACACACCCGCGGCCACACACATATAGATCAGGTTTTCTACGGTATACACCGAAAGATCTTCTTTGGACGCATGGAAAGCCGGCAGAAAATCAATCAATTCACCTACAGGTTCCAAGTGTTGTTGAAACAAAGCTTTAATATCCAAGAACGGGTAAGACAACGAAAAAACACCTCCCGCAACAAAGTATATCCTATTCAATGGATAGAATGTGAGGCTCTTCAACAACGCCGTATATCCGACATACACGATGGCGAGTAAAATATTGACTTGTACAATATAGGCGAGCAGCGAATGCATAAGCTTACGATTTATTACGCTTGATCATATCCATAATTTCTTCGAGTTCCTCCGGCGATAACTTTTCTTCCTTAACAAAAAAAGACACCATCTCTTTATAGGAGTTTCTAAAATAATCGCCCACGAAATTATTCATAAACCTTCCCTTGTATTCTTCTTCTGAAATCACCGGCTCATAGCGTTTCGCGTTGGCATACTTAACAGCCTTCACATAACGCTTTCTTTCCAGATTTCGGATCGTGGAGGCCAATGTCGTATAGGGTGGCTTCTCTCCCTTTAGATTATCTAAGATCTCCTTCACAAAACCGCCGTTTAATTGCCAGATTGACAACATGGCTTCTTCCTCTTGCACTGTTAACTTTTCCATATTCAAATACTAATGTATCACAATATTACGAAATTATCGTAATTACGCAAATTATTTTTCTTTTTGTCCACGAAACAGGTTATTCGTCCGCTCTGATCGATGTCTTTTGTAACGAAAGGTCCTGGGTGGCGGAGATTTGTTCGGCTTAAAACAGGAATGTTGGAAAATGAGCCATTTAGCAACCCCAACCAATCGGCCACAAAAAAGGACAGTATCCGAATAAAAAAGTCTTAAATGACGCACTTGTGTCATTTTAATGACGAGTCATATTAGATATTATCACTGATTTTTATACATTTGTAGAAACTAGATTATTAAATATGTCGGATAAAGCAACAATAAATTTAGACGGTGCATCCTACGAGCTTCCAGTTGTTATTGGTACTGAAAACGAAAAAGCAATTGATATTTCGAAGCTTAGAGATCAATCGGGATATATCACATTAGACCCAGGTTTTAAAAATACAGGCGCCACCAAAAGTGCCGTCACCTATTTAGATGGCGAGCAAGGTGTCTTACAATACCGGGGATATCCTATTGAACAGCTTGCAGAGAAATCAACGTTTCTCGAGGTCGCTTACCTTTTAATTTATGGGGAATTGCCAAGCAAGGATGTATTGGAAAAATTCCGCGCTGATATCAGAAAGCAAATGATGATCCACGAAGATATGAAAAACTTCTTCGCAGGATTCCCATCTAAGTCCCACCCCATGGGCCAGCTTTCCTGTTTGGTTGGTGCCCTATCTGCTTTCTATCCAGAGTCGCTGAACCCAAATCCAACAGACGAAGAAGAAAATAAAACCATCATCAATCTGTTGGCAAAAATGCCAACAATCGTTTCATGGATTCAAAAAAAATCATTAGGACACCCTGTCGTTTATCCAAAGAACAACTTGGGTTATATCGAAAACTTCCTAACCATGATTTTTGGGGAAGTGACAGGAGAAACAACATTCGACCCGGTGGTCGTCAGTGCGATGCATAAGTTGCTGATCTTGCACGCAGACCATGAACAAAACTGTTCTACATCGACCGTTCGGATCGTCGGCTCCTCTAATGCCAATCTATACGCTTCTATTTCTGCTGGTATTAACGCACTTTGGGGTCCGTTGCACGGCGGTGCAAATCAGGCCGTAATCGAAATGTTGGAAGCGATTAAAAACGATGGTGGCGACGCAGAGAAATACTTGGCAAAAGCCAAAGACAAAAATGATCCATTCCGTCTAATGGGATTTGGACACCGCGTGTATAAAAACTTCGATCCACGCGCAAAAATCATTAAGAAAGCGTGTGACGATATCCTAGAAAAATTAGGCGTAAATGATCCAGTATTGGAGATTGCGAAAAGATTAGAAGAAGCCGCACTAAACGACCAATACTTTATTGACAGAAAACTATATCCTAACGTAGACTTTTACTCCGGTATTATTTATCGTGCACTCGGTTTTCAATCCGATATGTTTACGGTACTCTTTGCACTTGGCCGCCTTCCAGGATGGATTGCACAGTGGAAAGAAATGCGGGACAACAAAGAGCCTATCGGACGTCCACGTCAGGTATATACCGGTGCTACCAAGCGCGATTATATCGATATAAACAACCGGTAATACCGAACGCGTTAGCCCTATAACCAAAAAAGCTCGAACAGTGTCTGTTCGAGCTTTTTTGGTTATAGGGCTCTTCGCCACTCAACGGCAGTTTGGAAACCGTCTTTTCCGTCGGACATTACTTTTTACTCCAGCGCATCACCACGATATCGTCCGCAATCATAGTCAGTGTATTTTCCTGCATATCAAACGACGTGACACGTTCCAGATTCTTGAAAAATACCTGCTCCCCATTTCCAGGACAAGCCATTTTTGTAGCTGCAGCAGGCCCAAACTTAATCTGGTGGCCCTTCACAGAGATCGAACTGGAAAAGTTATTGCAGCTGCTATTTCCTGTAACCCTATTTGTTGCACTATCGAATGTTATAGTGGGTTTCCTTTCGGGGTATAAAGTCTCGAAAGTCGTGCCCGGCTCCAGGATATAGTCCACCTCCCACGTTCCGCTTAACTTTCCAGCACCATCCTCTACGAGGTTAAATTTGGCCAAGGCTTCCCCTTTACCTTTCGAAAGTGTCAACTGGTTTCCTTCTACCTGATACGTATCCGCCTGCTCAAACAATTGTCCCAGTCCATGTTCTATACTCATATCCTCGCAAGCCATCATCGTAGACATGCCTCGTTTGAATTTTATACCATTTTTCTTTACCAGTGTATATTCTCCACCTATACCGTTGCACCCACCACTTGCACCGTATCGGCCTTCTTCCGCTAAAAACTCCAGGAACGGCATCTTTCCGTTTACCGTCGCCGGTACAACCTTCCCATTCAGCTCAACCAACTGCCATTTCTTGTTCAATAAGACTGTTGCGCTGCCATCCCCCGTGGACGGCTTGCGGACTGCGCAACTAGTGAAAAGCACAACGAAGACGATGAGGTAGCTAAAGTTTACTTTTTTCATGTTTTTTTATTTTGTTAAGTACAATACAAATAAGCAAACGAAAGGTTTGTTCATCGTGCTACAAAATAAAAATTGGCCAAACAAAAAATAGCTCCATGAACCTGTTAAACAGCAGTATATTTTTCTTTTTTCATGTGTGGATCACCATCCCAAACAAGGAAAAACGCTTCACAAAAAAAGATTTGTCATCTGCTCTCCACATTCTCTACCATTTTGGTATATTTTATCTATTTTTGTTAGGTTTTGCAACGTTTTCCGTATGTTTGCATCCAATTAAGAATTATTCTAAAAAGTCGTTTTGACCAACCTGATTATCCATATTGTCGTACCTGTTGCAATATTTACGTTTATTGCAGGTTTCACGCTGTTTGCTGTCTACGCCGAACGCAAAATTGCAGGATTCGTTCAGGATCGTCTAGGCCCCATGGAAACTGGCAAATATGGACTCATACAGACCATCGCTGATATTCTGAAATTGCTTCAAAAAGAATTTATCACCCCCTCTGCCGCCGATAAAGTTCTATTTGCCCTTGCCCCTATTGTCATCTTTACGGCTGTTTTTATCGGATTCAGCGTAATACCTTGGGCGCCTGATTTTATCCCGGCCAATACGAACACCGGTCTATTTTTTATAATGGCTGTAGTTTCCATTGATGCCATCGGTATTTTAATGGCAGGATGGGGGTCTAATAACAAGTATTCATTACTGGGAGCCGTACGTGCTATTGCCCAGATGGTATCCTACGAAATACCGGTCGGATTATCGCTGATCGCCGCCGTCATGATCACGCAGACGCTCAACTTAAATGATATCGCCTATCTCCAAGGGATCGCATCGCCCGAACAAATCTATTTCATGGGCTTTTGGGATGTGACCGACATCGGCGGTATATTTGCCTGGCATATCCTGCAGGCTCCGCATTTGCTGATTGTTTACATAATCTTTTTTATCGCCTCTTTGGCTGAATGTAATCGCGCCCCGTTCGACATTCCAGAGGCTGAATCCGAACTGATCGGCGGTTTTCACACGGAATATGGTGGGATAAAATTTGCATTTCTTTTTTTGGCAGAATACGCAATGATGTTTTTGGTTTCCATTTTGGGCGTCGTGATCTTTTTAGGGGGCTGGAACACCCCATTACCGAATATTGGCAGTTTACGGCTTGCTGATTGGACGACCGGGCTGTGGTGGGGCCTCTTCTGGACGTTGATTAAATCATTGACCATCGTTGGCATCCAAATGTGGATTCGCTGGACATTGCCCCGATTCCGGGCAGACCAGCTTATGACACTATGTTGGAAGATATTAATTCCCGCCGCCTTTATATGTATGGCGATATCGGGTATCTGGAGAATATTTGTAATGTTGTAGATTTGGTACTTAAGACCACCATACAGGGATTTTTAACAGCCGTGAAGGGTATGCTTCTCACGGTCAAACACCTCTTTGCCGCTCGCCGGTCGAGGGGAACCCTCGACATTCGGCAGGAAAACTATTTCCAGCAGCAAGAGGGGGTTGCCACCGTGCAGTATCCAAAAGAAAAGATGCCCATACCAGAGGTAGCTCGCTACCAATTGGAGGTTGAAATTGACGATTGTATTGTCTGTGACCTCTGTGCCAAAGCATGTCCGGTAGATTGCATCGATATACAGGCAATCAAATCTCCCGAAGCCATAGGGAAAACTTCGGATGGAAGTGTCAAGCGGTTATATCCGGCAAAGTTCGATATCGATATGGCCAAATGTATGTATTGCGGGCTCTGTACCGTCGTGTGCCCAACGGAGTGTATTACGATGACCAACAATTATGACCGCAGCACACAGAAGTTGACGGATTTGATCTATGGTTTCTCAGAAATGAGCCCCCAAGAAATTGCGCAACGTAAAGAAGAATGGACCCGTTTTCAAGCTGAGAAGGAGGCGGCGAAGAAAAAATAATGTCGATCGAAGAAATTATCTTTTATGTATTTGCGGCAATGGGTATCCTCGCAGCGCTCCTGTTGGTGAATATCCGAAATACAGCACGAGCCCTCTTCCTTTTATTTATCGTCTTATTTGCCATGGCAGGACTATATCTGTTTGCCCTGGCCGATTTCGTCGCTATCACGCAAATCCTAGTCTATGTTGGTGGTGTCCTGATCTTATTGATTTTTGCATTTATGCTTTCCAACAAGGAGTTACTAGCCGATTTACAGTCAACTACCCAACGCTTTATCGCGCTTCCTAATTGGCAGGCATTCATGCTCGCCCTTGCCTTTCTATCCACACTTATATTTGTGTTTATTGGTTGGGGTAAAGAAGTGCCGGAGTGGATTCATCGCTCGGTAGCCGATGGCACGCTGATTCGGCCTTCCGACAACAACGTAGAAGCTCTTGGTTTTAAATTTATGACACAGTATATTCTCCCCTTTGAAGTCATATCCATCTTTTTGATGATGGCGCTGATTGGTGCTGCCCACCTTTCTAGAAAGGAGGAAAAACAATGATCACGCTGACCCATTTCCTCCTAGTCAGTGCCTGCATTTTCTGTATTGGCTTATATGCGATATTGGCCAAACGGAATGCCATTATGATCCTTGTCGGCATTGAATTGATGATCAACGCGGCCATTCTGAACTTTGTAGCCTTCGCCCGCTATGATAAAATAAATTATGGCGGTCAAATCTTTGCGCTTTTCGCTATTGTCTTAGCCGCTGCCGCGGTCGCGGTGGGATTAGCGATCATCCTAAATGCATACCGACATTTTAAGACCATCAATCCACAACATATTCACGAATTAAAAGACTAACGTGGACGGCTTATTTCACATATCGCCCGTTGTCGTCACTATATTGGTTGTGTCATTGCCGTTTCTCGCCTTTTTGGCGCAGGCCATCCGCGGTAAAAAATCAACGTCGGGCATTCTCGGACTGATCGCTATTACGGGCAGCACTGCACTTAGTCTGTTTGGCGTTTTTGTCCACGTTTGGCAGCATACGCCACTTGCGGAAAAGATAACCTGGTTCACCATTGGAAACGAATCGTTCGGCATAGGTATACTCCTCAATGATTTGACCGTACTGATGCAGCTGATTGTGTGCGTCATTGCCTTGCCTGTACATATTTATTCCCGCGCCTACATGAAAGGCGACCCGGGTATCCATCGCTATTGGACGTACCTCAGTTTATTTTGTTTTGCGATGCTTGGACTGACGGTATCGATTAATCTCTTGCAACTTTACGTGTTCTGGGAGCTTGTGGGATTTGCATCCTATTTACTGATAGGATTCTGGTTCACCAAGGCTTCCGCGGTAGAGGCCAATAAGAAAGCTTTTTTGGTAAACCGGATAGGCGACATCGGCTTTCTGATCGGTATCGCTCTAGTCTATGCGCACTGCGGTACGTTGGATCTGGTCGAATTGTTCGGTAACGCCGGAGTATGGGACGCGATGGGAGCTTCGGGAAATGCACGACTCCTTCAAGAAAACAATCCTTGGATGACGTGGGCTGGCTTGGCGTTTTTTTTAGGAGCGATGGCCAAGTCTGCACAATTTCCGTTACATGTATGGCTTCCCGATGCGATGGAAGGCCCAACTTCCGTATCCTCGCTCATACACGCCGCCACCATGGTTGCTGCCGGAGTATTTCTTCTTTGCACGGTTTTCCCGTTGTTCAATGAAACCGTCTTAACGGTAATTGCCTGTGTAGGTAGCCTCACTGCGTTGACGGCTGCTTTTTTCGCTTTGGCACAATACGATATCAAAAAGGTATTAGCATTCTCAACTATTTCACAACTGGGCTTTATGATGGTAGGCGTAGGAATTGGGGCTTGGGATGCAGCCATGCTTCATCTGGCTACGCATGCCTTTTTCAAATGTTTACTTTTCCTGGGTGCCGGAGCTGTGATTCACGAGATGGATCATTTCAGCAAACACGCCAACCTCCAAATAGATCCACAAGATCTACGGAATATGGGCGGCCTAAGGAAGTACATGCCGAAGACTTTCATTTGCATGACGGTCGCCTCATTGGCGCTAGCAGGGTTCCCGCTGACTTCCGGCTATCTATCAAAGGATAGCATTGTGATACAGGCATTCGAATGGGGCGCACACCTGGGTGGCTTATATCTAATCGTCCCGTCAGTCCTTATAGCGGTCAGTATCCTGACAGCGTTCTATATTGGTCGACTGGTATTTAAGACCTTCTTGGGCCGCTTTAACTTTGCCGACCAAACGCATAACATACTTCATGAAGCACCGCCCACCATGGTGTGGCCTATGTTGTTCTTGGCTGCAGGAAGTCTTTTTCCGGTCTTTGGTTGGCATCCACTCGACTACCATACCACATGGATGGTACAAGCTTTTCACGTGAAAACATCATTTCCAATTGTCCACGCAGCCCATCTGATCATTCCCTTCCTCCTGACTGCGGGAGCGCTGATCGCCTGGGCCATCGGTTGGAACTGGTACGTAAAAAAACGATATCCGCTCTCTAACAATAATGCTTGGGTTCGATTTGCGAACCAACAGGGCTATATCAATACCTTCAACACGACTGTTTTTGTAAAAGGTATGGAACGGCTCAGTCAATGGCTTTACGCATTCGACCGCCATGTCGTCGACGGCTTAACCAAGTTGTCTTCTTGGTGCATTCGACAATTTTCAGCCTTGGCTTATTGGTTTGACAAGCATATCGTAGATGGCATCGTCAACCTGATCGCCAAGACAACATATTATATCGGACACCTGCTTAGACATGTCCAGAACGGACAGCTACAAGCATATTTGGGATTCGCCCTTACGATGGTCGTCCTAGGCATTCTTTATTTGATAATTAAATAGAAAATGGGCATACTATCCATATTGATATTTTTACCGGTTTTTGCGACGATCGTGATTCTGGCATTGCCATCGTCGTTGCGGACAATATACAAATACATTTCTTTAGGTGTCACTTTCCTACAACTCTGTTTGGGCATCTACCTGTATCTACATTTTGATTCCGGCCTCGGAGGAATCAATCAACGGAGTGGATATCAATTTGTAGAGCAATTGCCGTGGATACGTATGAGCTTAGGCACGATCGGGCAGTTGGAAATCGACTATCTCGTGGGCATCGACGGCGTGTCCCTTCCGCTTATCATACTCAGTGCATTCGTCATGCTGATGGGTATAGGCGCCTCTTGGCATATCAAGAAAAGTCCGAAAGGATACTTCGCCCTGTTGATGCTTTTGAATACCGCTGTTATGGGTATCTTCTCCGCACTAGACTTCTTCCTGTTTTATGTTTTCTACGAAGTCATGCTCCTTCCTCTTTACTTTCTCATTGGCATCTGGGGAGGCGAACGCCGGGAATACGCAGCCATTAAGTTCTTTCTATACACCTTGTTAGGCTCGGTATTTATGCTATTGATCATTGTAGGTCTTTATTTTTCGGTAGTCAATCCAACAACAGGCGCACATACATTTAATATGTTGCACATGATGAATCCGAGCAACTATTTGGACGGTTCGTTTTTTGGTTTTGTAGGAAATTACCACGAAGTATTCGGCATACCCGCTCGCTTGATCGGTTTCATTATCTTATTTGTTGCCTTCGCCATTAAGGTGCCCATCGTCCCGCTCCATACCTGGCTGCCGGATGCACACGTGGAGGCACCCACACCGGTTTCTATTATTTTGGCGGGTATTTTGTTAAAAATAGGGGGCTATGGTATCATACGTGTTTGCTATAGTATCTTTCCCGACATCGCTGCTCAAACCAATTGGTGGATAGCCTGCATTGGCGTTGTTTCCATCTTGTACGGCGCGCTAAATGCCCTCGCCCAAAAAGATCTGAAACGCATGATTGCCTATTCCTCTGTTTCGCATATGGGCTTCGTACTGTTGGGTATTGCCTCCCTGACAGCGGAAGGGCTGTCTGGTGCTATGTTTCAAATGATATCTCATGGTTTTCTGAGTGCTGCTTTATTCTTCCTAGTTGGTGTCATTTATGACCGCGTTCATGATCGGTACATTTATAATTTCCGTGGCCTTGCCAGCATCATGCCGAAATATACAGCCTATGTGGCTATTGCATTCTTTGCCTCGCTCGGACTGCCCGGCTTCTCGGCATTCATAGGAGAAGCCTTTGTTATCATCGGTGCATTCAATGCAGAAAGTATGCTCACCGGTATCCCACGGTGGATGGCAGTCGGCGGTTCCATTGGTATCCTATTGAGTGCTGCGTATTTTCTGTGGACTTTGCAGCGTATGTTTTTCGGGCAAACCCGACTACAAGGCGGACAAGCGTGGAGTGACGCGCTCACCGATCTCCAACCACGGGAGCAAATAATTTTGTTTCCAGCGCTGGCATTGGCACTGCTATTGGGTATCATGCCATCATTGGTCTTTCACCCTCTGAATGCGACGGTGCTCCAATTAATTGATTTAGTGACCCCTTATTTGTAAGAACATACACGATTGACAGTGAATTTCAACCTTTCTACCATACTTGATCAGATTATTGACTCGGTACCACTTTTTAAACCTGAGCTCACGCTCGTTATCGGCTTTATCATCTGTATCTTGACAGCCCTCTTTGTGGGCAGCCGGTGGAAAAACCTCGTGTTTTCGATTTTCGTACTGACACTTGCCACAGCGTCTTATGACCTCTGTAAACAACTATCTACAACAGGCACCGCATTTTCGGGCATGTGGCTCGTGGATGCTTTTGGTACGCAAGCACGCCTCCTTATAGTATTCGGCTCGTTGGTTACGGGTCTATTTATACAGCGACGCTTTCCAAACAACAATGGCGACGTATACAGCATCCTCTTAGCTGCTACGCTGGGCATGCATGTGCTGACTTCGACCACCAACTGGCTGATGGCATTCATCGGTATAGAAACCGTATCTATAGCTTCTTATGTGCTGGTGGGATACTTCTCGAAGACTAAAACACAGTCCGAGGCCGCAATGAAATATGCCCTGTTCGGATCCGTATGTGCGGCCGTTATGCTATACGGACTATCACTCCTGTATGGACTTACCGGGAATCTGGACTTTCAATCACCCCAACATCTGCAGGGGCTGATGGCTGCTCCGCAAACGATAATCACACTTGCACTCGTCTTTGTTTTTGTGGGCATTGGTTTTAAACTGAGCTTTGTCCCTTTTCACGTGTGGAGCCCCGACGTCTATCAAGGAGCGCCCACAGCGATCACCGCCTTCCTATCCACCGTACCCAAAGTAAGTGCGATACTACTACTCACCCGGTTGTATCAGGCTTGGTCATCCACAGATTTTTATTTTTCGGAACTAACCGTATACGTCCTAGTCGTTGTCGCCATCGTTACTATGCTGGTTGGAAACCTAGCCGCATTGCGGCAGTCTGATAGCAAACGTATGATGGCCTATTCGTCGATTGGGCATACGGGATTCTTAGTGATGGCCATCTTCGCTTACCAAGATACCTATAACTACCTGCTTTTTTATAGCATAGCATACGTGACCATGAATCTGGCTGCTTTTCTCTTTATAGACCACCTGGAACAACAAACCGGATCTACCAAACTCCGCGCCTATGCCGGGTTGGGGAAAAAGATGCCCGCGCTGTTCACAGCCTTTACATTGTTGGCTGTCTCCCTGATCGGTCTGCCGCCGACCATAGGGTTTATCGGAAAATTAATGGTCTTTTCCGCCGTATTTGATCTTTACCAAGAGACAAATGCGCTCCCTATTTTACTGTTGTTGATTGTAGGTGCTCTGACTTCCGTGATCTCCCTGTTCTTCTACTTCCGCATTCCGCTGTATGCATTCCTCAGAGCGACAGACACTGTCTACGAAAGTTACAAAGGTCCAACCATACTGTCTTTGATAGGATATGCATTAACAGCACTGACCATTCTATTCGGATTATTTCCCAGTCTGCTGTTCGATCTCTTGGCTTAACGGCCATGGCCGGCGATACAATAGAAGCAAAATAAAGGGCCGGCTCCGCCACCGGAAAGACTTTCTCCAGCGGGTCGGGCACGATGTGGTTTTGACACGACGAAAGGCGGTATTTTCGAGCTATCCAAATAGCCTTGCAAACTAAATTTATTCCTATCTTTGCCCTTATGATTAGTGCAATTGCCAACACGGTATTTCAACAAGCGATCGAAGATTATCATCGGTATGACACGATCGATCATCCCCTAGCGAATCCATTTGACAGGGAATCCTTAGAACATTTGCTTTATCTAAAATGTTGGATTGATACTGTACAATGGCATATGGAGGACGTGGTTCGTAATCCATCCATAGATCCAAAAGATGGACTCTATTGGAAGCGCCGTATCGACGAATCCAATCAGTTTCGTACTGACACCGTAGAGTACATTGATAGCTACTATCTGCAACTGTTTGCAGATGTAAAAGCCAATTCGGATGCGCGCATCAACACCGAGAGCCCTGCTTGGGCCCTAGATAGACTGTCTATACTGGCTCTGAAGATCTATCATATGGAACAGGAGACCAAACGTACAGATGTAGAGCCTGCACACATTGCTTCCTGCCAAGTTAAACTTGCCGTGCTGTTAGAGCAGCGGACTGATCTGTCACAAAGTATCGACGAACTGTTGGCCGACATACAGGCCGGAAAGAAGTTTATGAAAGTGTACAAACAAATGAAGATGTATAACGATCCAACGCTCAATCCGGTATTGTATAAGCAACAAAACTAAAAACAGATGGTTTTTGCAAGTTATGGGCCAACTGCACATACCCCGTCGAAGACGACATCGCGAGACTTGTCTTTAGATGCGCAAAAATATAGACACATAATTCATCGGGCGCGCCATGCTCGGGATGTAAAATTCGCCATGGAAAGGTCATGGAATAAGGTCTTGCCCTCACACGGCACGATCCTGCCTTGATTGCTTCATCGCCTTTAAACGACACTGTACACGAATGAAAAAAGCCCGAATATTGGTCACACGTTTCTCCGCTATGGGTGATGTGGCCCTAGTGGCTTCCGTATTGAGCGAGCTGCAAGCCCAACATAAAAACGTGGAACTGATCATGATTACGCGTCCACAGTTTGCCGCTTTCTTTGACGACATCCCCCACCTTATCGTACATCCTATTTTTCCCGATGAACAGCATAAAGGCCCTAAAGGTCTGTGGCGGCTTTTCAACGAATTAAAAGGATATGATATCGATTATGTGGCCGATCTGCACAACAACATACGCTCCCGAATCTTAACCCTTTTTTTTAAAACAGCAGGGTATCGCCTCGCCATTCTTGACAAGGCGCGACACCAGAAAAAGGCCTTGACCCGAAAACGAGGCAAAACGTTGAAGCAACTTCGTCCCACGGTGGAACGGTATGCAGACGTTTTCCGTAACCTGGGATTCCCGCTGAAATTAAGCCATGCATTAAAGGCACAGAACCGTCCCATCCCCGTAAAATTCGAAAACGACCTGCAGACTTCGGCAGTGCGCATCGGCATTGCACCATTTGCACAGCACGCCTACAAAGTATGGCCTTTGGCAAACTGGCAACGCGTTTTCCAGACATTTTCCGCTTCTCGTTATACGTTTTTCATATTTGGAGGAGGGAAACAGGAATACGAAATAGCTAAGGCTTGGGAAAACGAATTTTCCAACGTCCGGAACGTCATTGGCTCTTTGCCACTCCGCGAGGAACTCGACCTTATTAGCCACCTCCACTTGATGATCAGTATGGATTCATCGGGCATGCATATGGCATCTTTGGTCGGTATACGCACGCTGTCTATTTGGGGCGCAACACATCCCTATGCCGGATTTTTAGGATACGGGCAATCCATGGCAGATTGCATACAGGTAGCGCACGCCAATAGGCCAAGTTCGATATACGGTAACAAATCCTGTATGTGCAATGGCAAAGAAGCTATCGAGCTAGTCACGGCGGAGATGGTGATTCGTAAAATGCAGGAGGCAATCGCCTAACGCTAGCTATCCACGAGGGGAAGCAGAACGAACCGATTTATTGTTTTTTCATCCGTAGATGGGTTAAACTTTTAATTTTACTTTATAATTTTGGTTTTCAATTGTTCATGAACATAGGATACGACGCAAAACGCTATTTTCATAATCGTTCGGGTTTAGGTAATTACAGCCGGGATCTTGTCCGCATATTGAGTACCCACTATCCGGAAAACAACTACCTACTATATACACCTAAAAAAATTGATTTCGAGCCGACAGACAATGTTCGGGCGAGGTTCCCAACAGATACCTTACGAAACCGCATTTTTCCTTCGTTTTGGCGTAGCCGAACCATTGTCAACGATCTAAAAAAAGATGGTGTACAAATTTTTCATGGCCTGTCCGGCGAGATCCCCTTCCAATTGCGGCAAGCAGGTATCGCGTCGGTAGTAACCATTCACGATCTAATCTTTTTACGCCATCCCGAATTGTACAAAGCAATCGATCGCTCCATTTATACCCGAAAATTTCGATATGCAGTGCAAGAAGCAAATAGAATCGTCGCGATCAGTCAACAAACAAAGCGAGACATCGTCCACTTTTTTGGAATACCGGAGACACACATCGAGGTGATCTACCAAGGTTGCCACCCCTCATTTAAGACTTTCAAATCCACAGACGAACTGCAGCGCGTACGCGATAAATACCGGCTTCCGAACACATTTGTATTAAATGTAGGGTCCATTGAACCACGAAAAAACGCCTTTCAGGTTGTCAAGGCCATCGAACAACTCGACATTCCATTGGTTATCGTCGGAAAACAAACCCGCTACGCAGAGGAAATCAGAAAATATCTTGTCGAAAAAAGAATGCAACACCGTGTCCTGTTCCCAACGGTGGAGAGCATGGACGATCTCTCAGCTATCTACAAGTTAGCGTCGGTTTTCGTTTATCCATCAACGTATGAAGGTTTTGGTATTCCGATTATTGAAGCATTATACGCTGGAACCCCAGTCATTACCAGTAATTCAGGCGTGTTTCCAGAAGCCGCAGGGCCATTTTCATATTTTATTGATCCGACCAACGTAGAAGAAATAGCGCACGCTATACAGTCTGTTCTTAGCTCCACGTCCATGCAAGACGAAATGATCCACCAAGGAATAGCTTTCGCGCAACAGTTTAACGACGAGGCTTTAGCAGCAAAATGGATGGATTGTTATAAACAATTACAGAGAGGCTAATGATTGGCCGGAGGCCGGACAACGGGTACATGGAGCTGCCGCTTTTTCCAATGATTAGCACGGTTTTTATAAATGAAAAATTTTCCAAATTTATATTTGAACTTCATCATACCTTTATAGTCGTCAGGAACTACACGATGTGGAATGTTAGGATCATCCCGTAAGCAGTCTTCAATGGCACGCGTATATACGGTCGGTCCCGTCATTGCATGCACATCATGCGGAAAGGCATTGGCTTCTATATTCTCCACAACATAAGCCAACGTACGCACGAGAAAAGGATGGTTAGGAGCATAAATCAACCCCCATTGTGCAAACAAATTTTGATGGTTCCTTTCGCGCGTAATCACAGCGACATCTTCCGGTTCGATAAACAGATGTAGCTGCGAAATAATATCACTATCCAAGTCCAAATAAACCCCGCCTTTTTTGAGTAAGATCGCGTACCGGAAAAAATCCGCTTTGGCAGCGCCAATCTGTAACCGACTATAAGCTTGATATATGCGGTCAGGAAATTCGCGCCTTATAAAACGACTGACCTCATCATCGTCATAAAACTCATATTGGTATTGCGGATTCCGCTTCCGAAAAAACCAAATATACAACCGCGTGATAAAAGGAATATCTTTTGTTTTAAAAGTCTGATAAATAACTTTAGGGATGGCCATAGTTATGCTCCATTTAATATGCGGGCATACAATGCTGTGTAGTCTCTTGCTGCGTCCTGCCAGTTAAAAGATTTTGCTCGCTCTACGACCGCATGTTCATCAATCGGGTGCCTTAAAATAGTATTGAGTTCAGTTTTTGCAAAGTTAGTTAAGTAATCCTCGTCAAATTGTGTTAGGTAATAGGCGTTGTCCCCTCCTATTTCCGGTAGCGAGGTGCAGGTCGATAGAAGGACTTTCTTCCCGAATGCCATTGCTTCCACAACGGGTAAACCAAACCCTTCTGCGATAGATGGGAATGCAAACAAAGCACAATGCTTTAAGTAATTGTATTTATTTTTCTCCGATACTGCCCCTGTAAAGATCAGCCGCTTCTGTACACTCAGTTTCTTGGCTAAATGGAGTATATAATTTTTATAATCCTCCTCATGTGTTTCACCACTGATCACGAGCTTCAGATCATTTCCTGGCAACAGATAAAGTAACACGTGAAAATTCTTCTTTCTATTGATCGTTCCAACAGAATATATATACTCGCCATCTACCAACGGCGCTGTAGAAACCTCCGCTATGCGACTAAAATCGATGTTGTTCCCGTTATAAATAGTCTTTATGGGGGTGTTCTTGACATCACAGTATGTTAACACATCATTTTTCACATAATCCGAGATCGTGACAATTTGCGACGCCTGGTTGACACGCTCCTGCAGCTTCTTCAGATATCGCTTCTCTTTCTCTAAAGATTTGTTTTCTTTTAAGAAATTCAGATCATGAATGGTCAACAATAAGGGACTACGATCTTTATTCGGTAGATAGTCAGTGAGCTGAAAAGTAGAGTGCCAAAGGTCAAATCTACTTCTGTGCGGATTATTTATCTTATGCCAAGAAAACTGACGGATGTACTTTTGATCATCACCATATACCTTACCGGCTTTTTCATTACAAAAAAAATACATATCCAGTCCAGAAGGGAGTTGATTTCGAATAGCATCTCCCAAGTTTAGGCAAAAATAATAAAGACCCGTATTCGGATATTTAAGTCTCTCTGCATCAAACAGGATATTTTTTGAAACCATTCGTTATTTTCAAAAGTTAATAAGAAACAAAGGTAAACTTTTCAACAGAATTTCTTGGCACACAAAGCCTCTAATCTCAAAAAGTTAAACAGACAACTATACTTTTTACCCAAAAAGATAAAGGCGGACTAAAGAAACCCTAGAATATTTTTAACTTTGTGTAACGTTTTTGAAATATCAGACGTTATATAAGGAAATCGCAAAATGACTAAGTATGACTGTTAGTTTAATCATATCGACCTACAATTGGCCAGAAGCGTTAGAATTGGTGCTATTAAGCGTTGCGGAGCAAAGCGTAATGCCCGATCAAATTGTCATCGCCGATGATGGTTCTGACGCGCGAACAGCGACGATAATTAATTCGTTTAAGCATCGATTTCCTATTGAACATGTTTGGCACGAAGACAATGGGTTCCAGAAGACGCTAATCCTTAATAAAGCACTGCGCGTGTGTAAAACCGATTATATTATAGAGATAGATGGCGATATCATTCTTCACAAGCACTTCGTCAAAGATCATTTGGCAGCCGCGCAGAAAGGATATTTTGTACAAGGGAGTCGAGCTATGATTGGCGAAACGTTATCAAAAATATCTCTTCAACAGAAACGTCTTTCATTCAGTTGCTTAACAAAAGGCATGACAACACGTTTCAATGCTATCCGTTTTCCCTTATTATCAAGCCTTTTCAAGACGGATCCATGCAGTTCGCACAATGTAAAAGGCTGCAACCTGGCGTTTTGGCTAGAAGATTATGTACGTATTAACGGATACTTCAATGGTTTTACCGGCTGGGGATGGGAAGATTACGAATTCGCAGAAAGATTGATCAATTCAGGCATTAAAAAGAAACGCTTAAAATGGGCAGCCGTAGGATTTCACATTTTTCACCCACTATCTTCCCGGGCTAACTTCAAACCTAATGAGCTTATTTATAGAGAAACAGTCAATAACAAAATGTGGCATCGTTCGCCCGGATTTCATGAAGTAGCGGGAATATAGTACATGGAAGAAATCAAGGGACTTGTTTCTATTATTGTTCCGAATTATAACCACGCTCCCTATTTAAGGCAACGGTTAGATAGTATTTTTTCACAGACCTACACAAACTTTGAAGTAATTATACTTGACGACTGTTCAACGGATCACAGCAGGGAAATCATCTCTTCCTACACTAAACATCCAAAAATTAGTCGTATTGTATTCAATGAAGAAAATACTGGAAGTCCTTTTAAGCAATGGCGGAAAGGTATTGAGTTGGCAAAGGGCGAATTTGTGTGGATTGCAGAAAGTGACGACTGGTGTGAACCCACCTTACTAGCTACTCTCCTAACCGAAATGTTGAACAAGGAAGAGATAGCCATTAGTTACTGTCAATCTTATTGCGTCTTGCAAAATGAGATACGGTGGCACTCGTCACATCCGCAACTAATAGAAGTCGTCGATAGTTTTCTATTTATTAAACAATACCTAACTCCGAATCCGGCAATTTTTAATGCAAGTATGGCCATATGGCGAAAAAAAAACTTTGAAAAAGTATCGCTCGATTTTCTTGAATTTAGATTCAGCGGAGATTGGCTCTTCTGGATAGAACTAGCAAAAACAGGAAAAGTATGCATAAGTGGGAAGTTGTTAAATTATTTTCGAAAGCATGGAAATGATGTCAGTACGGGATCTTATCAAACCGGACTTAATTTTGTCGAAGGGCTTACGATACTGAAGAGGTCTGCGGATCAAGGACTCATTTCCCGAGAGGAATACCGAATAGCTATCAAAAAAAACGTCAAAGAATATTGGCCTATCAAATCAGGATTCAAAAAAAATCGACAATTGGAAATTGAGAACATGTTTCAAATTCCACCGTCATCTAAAACTTTCTATGTGAAATGCATCGCAGCATCGATCTGGAAAAGTATGAAATCAAAATGATGAATAGTCAAGACTTATTATCTCCGAAAAATGGAGTTTCCATTATTGTCTGCAGTTACAATGGCAGCCACAAACTTAGACCCACATTAACACACATCGCAAAACAAAACCTACAGTCGGGGTGCCCAGTAGAACTTATCTATATTGATAATGCGTCTACGGACGGTTCAATAGACACTGTGCGAGAAACATGGGCGAAGGTGGGCCGAGATTCTATTCCTCTTAAAGTCTATGTGGAAAACAAACCCGGTAAATATTTTGCACTACAGACGGCTATTCGGCACGCTTCGTATGCCTTTTTTATAATTTGTGATGACGATAACTGGTTGGCACCAGATTATGTGGATCGAGCCTACCGCTCACTCGTAAGCAATCATCAAATAGGTGCCCTCGGAGGCCGTACCTTCCCGGCTTTTGCCGATCCTCAGCAGGAGATTCCCGACTGGTTTGTAAAAGACGCGCAACGCTATGCCATCGGTTCACAAGGAGACAAGACCGGTGACGTAACGAAAAGAAAGCAACTTTGGGGTGCTGGAATGGTTTCACGCACGCACTTATATCGCAGTTTTTATGACACCCACCCTTCGCTGTTTCTTCGGGAGAATGATCAATCTGGCCATTTTGTTGCTGAAGATACTGAATATTGTCTTCGCTTAATTCTTAGGGGATATCAATTACATTATGATAAGGATCTGATCCTGCAACATTTTGTCCCTTCAGAAAGGTTGGTAAGAAGTTATAACGAAAGTTTAAATCAAAAGATTGAAGATTCCTTCATGATCATTGAGAAATATAATCTTGCAACCAAATTATATGGGGAAATTGCATATGACAAAATAAACAAGTTACGTCTGAAATTATTAACCCCCATTCGACTACTTATGGCGAGAAGTCTAAAAAGCAAAGCAAGAAATCAAACCCTATTCCGTTTACTTTTCCCCTCCTGGTCAAAGAAAGATCATGTAATCGAAGAAATACGGTCGTTTGCACACGATACGAAACTTCCACGATCTATTTAAACATACAAATATTACCATTTCTTTATCAATTTTAAATTTAAAAAAATGGAGTAAGCCTTTAGAAATCGACCAACGTTACCCGATTTTAAAGATTGTAAACCTACTTTTTTTATCCTTCGCCGATAGGGTCTAAAACTTCGGTCAGTCAACTTAAAACTAAAATAATCCACAATATTTGTCCACTTATCTTTATCAAAAGCTGGATCTTCCATCGTACTGCTTAAACCTCCCAGATAAAATTTGGCAACTGTGACGGGAATGTACCGTCGTTCAAACCTAGACGACAAGTAAAGATTGGCATCATAATCAGCGAAAATTTTATAATCCAGTCTATATCGATAACCATTATTAAAAATATCTTTATGATAAAAAATGGCTTGATGACAAATATTACGTTCCAAAAGCGCTGCATCTGATGCGGCCCCCATGTATAGAACGCCTAAATCCTCCGACCGCAGATGACGCTCAATCATAAATACATCCCCATAAACAAACTTATGCGTGCTATCCACTAAGTACGAAGCAACATGATCAAACACATTCGCGTCATACAAGACGTCATCACTACCCAAAAAAAATATCCATTCACCACAACTTCGATCCAATGCTTTATTCATCGCATCGTAAACTCCATGATCCGCCTCGCTAACAATCGATATACGATCATCATTTAAATCTTTTACGATAGTAACTGTATCATCGGTAGACAAACCATCCTGTACGATAATTTCAAAGTTTGTATAATGCTGTTGAAGAACACTGCGTAAACATGCTTCAATTGTCGCTTCCGCATTATAAGTCGGTATTATAATGGTAAAAAAACTCTTGCTTACCGATTGATAATGAGTTTGCAGAACCCTCCAATCATTTCCGACCGGTTGTTCCCACTCATCAATTCGCTCACCAACAAATTGCAGCCCTTTTCTCTTTATTGGGAACGGTCTTTCGTCGAAAAATTCGTCATGAACCGTACTGTCAGATTTAAAAGTAGTATAAATTTCTTTTAAAAAAGTCTGATCAACTCCATACTCTTGCTCTCTTGCACACTGTATAAATGAATGTATGAGTTGTTCCATTTGGACAGCACCTGCCTTTATCCCCCACATTCCTGCTAAAATTCCCATCGTGTTGATCCCGAAGGGTATTTTATGGTATGGATGGTCACGCATGACGTGTAATACCGTTCCTAATCTCTCCCATTCGTCAACAGCGAGCGCCTCACGTTGCGAAAATCGTGAATCTGCATCCCTAAAAATAGCCCGCTCACAATCATCGCGGTCGACAATAAAGAATCGCCAAAATGACGGATGCGCAGGATGATTTTTTATAGCTATCAATTCCACATCAAGATCAGTCAACTGTTTTAATGTTTCCTCAGGAACAGATTGGTCATGGTACACCACCATATCCCACTCCGGATAGACCGTAGAGCGGAGTTCCGCGTTACGAACAATACCCACTGTATACATGGGATCTTCTCCCCACAGACTAAAAGAAATATATTTTTTTTGTTGCATAAACTACATTCAGAATGTTTTGCATGATATTTCCCGAGCAAATTTCATATATCCGTTGGGCGTATCAAAAACATACTTCTTTAAACGAATAATACAGAAAAAGAGCCATAGCAAAGTTACTCTAAATTAACGAAGCTAAAAAGTTGCCTAATTTATTTTTTGTATCTTTACCCCGTTAAGCACGGTCTGTTTGCTAACAAACGTATAGTATGCCTAATATGGGAAATGATAATTTGTTACATCAACTAATGTTCCCGTTTCACCTTCGATTTTAGGCTTCCGTTCAGCAATTTTATTCTGTAAACTAGCTCTGAACGAGAAGGTTTTATATCTCATACGATGAAAAAAAAACAACCTTTAGTTACGGTATTTATGGCGGCGTACAATGCCGAACGATATATCGCAGAAGCGATAAAAAGTATCCTAAACCAGACGTTTACTGATTACGAACTACTTATCGCCAACGATGGTTCCACAGATAAAACTTTGGAGATTATCAACAATTTTCAAGACAAACGTATACGTATTATTAGCAACGACACAAATAGGGGCTTGCTCTATACCCGCAATGTCGCTCTTAAGGAAGCCAAAGGCAAATTGATTGCTATTATGGACAGCGACGATTTTTCGCTTCCTGACAGACTTTTAGTACAAGTTACGGCTTTTAAGAAAGACCCATCGCTAGCTTTATACGGTGGACAGGCTAAGGTCATTGACGAGGACGGTAAGGAAATCGGCATAATCCAAGAGTCGGAAACCTGTCCAGAATTACTAAAGATTAAACTTCTTTTTCAGAACACATTTGTCCATTCCTCTATGATGATACGAACAGCGGTTTTTAAAGAAATGGGAGGTTATCAGGAACCTTTTGCTGAAGATTATGATCTTTTTTTACGTATAGCGCATCGTTACCGTGTTGCAAATAGTAAGGAATTTATTGTACTATACCGATCTCACGGCGACAATGTTTCCAACACAGTGGGCGAGAAGATTATGCAACAACTGCTGCCAATAAAGGGCAAATTGTTAGCCCGTTTAGGTTATGTACCTGATCCGGATTTTGAAAAGATATTGACGAACCCATATATATGGCCCGATGTTCCTGTGGAAAAATACAAAATACTCTATACGTCATTGATAATACAAAACAGAAGGAGCCACATACTGAACCCGGCTTTATTGGAAAACTACATCTTCCAAAAATGGTACGAAGTAATCATGATGAAAGGTGGGATCAACACGGTTGTTTTGTTTTTTAGCAATCCTATATTCCAAAGAGAACTGGCTACCTTTAAACAGGTTAGAAAAACTTTTAAAAGATCGATTAAAAAGTTGTTTATACGAAAATAATTTTTTTTACAACGATGCACTAAAAATAACAGATGTCAATTAAAATTGTTAAATTCTTAGGAGGACTTGGTAATCAAATGTTCCAATATGCTTTCTACCTTGCATTACAGAAACATTTTAAGAATGTAAGAGCAGACTTGACGGCATTCAAAACCTACGCTTTACACAACGGCTTTGAACTGCATACCGTATTTAATATAAAACTAGAAGAAGCGTCGCCGTTTGAACTAAACCTACTACTTCCTCAGAATCGGAAATGGATTTGGCGGAAACTAAGACGTCTCTACGATACAAAAAATGCATACTGGGAAGAGCAACCACAATTCATATATCACGACACAATTTTCGAACAGCGGAAAAGTCGATATTACTGGGGTTATTGGCAACATATTGAATACATCAATATGGTTGCCGACGAACTTCGGAATCATTTTCAATTTCCAAATATTGTCGATAAACAGAACACCACGCTTATCCGACAGGTTGAAAACCGAATCACTGTTGCTTTACATGTTCGACGCGGAGACTATCTCACAGAACCTCTTCTTGGCGGCATATGCGATGAAAAATATTATGACCGTGCCATTGCATATATGCAAGAGCGTATTGAATCGCCACTTTTTGTTATCTTTTCAAACGATATCAAATGGTGTCAGACTAAATTTAGAAATATAGATAGCATATTCGTTGATTGGAATATTGGAACAGAGAGCTATAGGGACATGCAATTAATGCATATGTGTAATCATTTTATTATAGCAAACAGCAGTTTTAGCTGGTGGGCTGCATGGCTAGGTCGACATCCGGAAAAAATCATCATCTCACCTAATCAATGGGTAACTGACCCGAGCTGGGATACATCCGGGTTAATTTTACCTTCGTTTAAAACTCTTTGACAATATCATAGATTAAATCAATGCAATCCAAGTCACATTTTTCCCCGGAAAACGCCATTCCCCAACACTTAGGTGATAATCCATTGCAAACGGACATTCGTGGATCTGTCATTAAGGCAATATTACTTCTAGCGAAAAGTTAGGCCATGTCGTACAATCAGTCAATTAATTTCTTATTTTTGGATAATTAAGACCAACTTATTAAACAAGAAGAGACCACCCATGAAATTAACAATCGTTACCATCAATCTCAACAATATGTTAGGATTGGCTAAAACCTTGATGTCCATACAATCGCAAACGACTCCTAATTTCGAGTATATCATTATTGATGGAGGGTCAACGGACGGTAGCGTCGATCTCATCAGAGATTTCTCGCAAGTCAACCATTGGGTATCAGAAAAAGATGCGGGTGTATATGACGCCATGAATAAGGGAATAAAAATAGCTAAAGGGGACTATATTCTTTTTCTAAACAGTGGTGATACTCTTTTTAGTAGTAAGACTCTTGAAAATGTACTGCCAGAACTTGGAACGGAAGATATAATATATGGAAATCTACTTCTTGACGATAAGACGAAACCTTACGTTTATCATTTTCCACCAAAATTAAGTTTTAAGTACCTCTTTCACCATTTTCTTGGACATCCATCGACTTTCATAAAGAAAAATTTATTCGAACGATTTGGTTATTATGAAACAATTTACAAAATAGTGGCCGATTGGGCTTTTATGGTAAGGGTTATTGCAAAAGAAAATGTATCAACAAGAGGTATTGATCAGATCATTTCTATTTTTGATATGAATGGTATGAGCGCTGATCCCAAAAACACGCCCGCGATTTTAGAAGAGCGAGAGACATTCCTGCAACAGACATTTCCCTTGTTTTATGACGACTATCTGACTATCGACGACGCTCAAAAAAAATTAGATAAAATTAGATCCTCCAAAGGTTTTAAACTACTGAAAGCCATAGGCGTTAAAAAGTTCCAATAACATAGACTGCGTCGACCAGAACTTTGGTTGCGTTGTCTACAGTGTTAGAATTTATTCATGACATCGATTACCTGTAAAATCTCAGATTCGGTATGTCCAAACGAAATCGGTAGGCTCAACACCGTTTTGTGAATTTCTTCTGCAAGCGGATAGTTACCCTGCACCGTCTCCCTAAGTGCCTTTTGCCCATTAGGCGGTATAGGATAGTGCACCTCGGTTTTTATTCCGCGATCCGCTAAGTATCCTCGTAATGCCTCTCTCCGGGGGTGGCGGATGGCAAAAATATGGAACACATCTTCAAATCCGGCTTGTATACAAGGCAAAATAAAATCATCTTTCAAACCTGATGCATATAACGATGCAAGACGTTGTTTATGTCGGGTAATTTCGTCGAGTCGTTTCAGCTTAATCGAAAGAAAAGCAGCTTGTAACTCATCCAATCGCGAATTGTGCCCTATAACCTCATTGGTATACTTAATGCGCGATCCGTAATTTCGTAGGGTCTTTATAGATTCCGCTAAAACCGGATCGTTAGTTGTCACTGCCCCGGCATCGCCCAACGCACCAAGATTCTTTGTGGGATAAAAGCTAAACGCTCCAAAATCACCAAATGTTCCAGCTGATTGGCCCTGGTATTTCGCCCCATGAGCCTGAGCACAATCTTCTACGATCCGCAGATCATGCTTTTGAGCAATCTGCAGAATCGGCGCCATATCGCACATTTTTCCATACAGATGCACCACTAAAATGGCCCGGGTACGCGGCGTGAGTGCTTCCTCAATTTTACTTGGATCTATATTATACGTTGTGATATCAGGTTCAACCAAAACCGGTTTCAGCCCAGCATGGACAATAGACAATATCGAAGCGATATAGGTGTTGGAAGGAACGATAACCTCGTCTCCGGCTTTAAACTTGAAGTGTTGAAAAGACAATATCATCGCATCCAAGCCTGATGCAACGCCTATACAATAGGAACTCCCACAGAAGGTTGCAAAATTACCTTCAAACTGCTCCACCTCTTTTCCGAGGATGTACCATCCACTTTCTAACACGCGTTTCCACGCCGAATGAAACGCCGGAAAAAAAGGCTCATTGACTTTCTGTAGATCTTCGTAGGCTATCATGCGCGATATAAGGTTCGTAAATATAATCTTGTGGGTCAAAGTATTCTGATGCCAAAACCATCAAAATGGCATCAGGAGAGAAATTATACATTTGATGCCAATCTTGCGTTTCGAGTACCAAACAATGGTTTGGCATTGTCAACTGATAGGTCGCTTCTTCAGCTCCATTATGGTTGTATATCGTACAGCTACCTTTCAGACATATAGCAGCTTGCAACGTACGATGATGCCGATGTCCACCTCGTGTTGCATCGTTAACTCCGTAAATGTAGAATATGCGCTTCACCTCGAAGGGCACAATCTTTTCGATGACTGTTAGGTTTCCGCGTTCGTCTGTGAACGTCTTTAAATCAATCTGATAGGCCATTATTACAAAAAATAAGACTGATGATAATAGTGCTGAAATTTTCCTTTGATATACAGATGGAACATTCGTCGAATTGACTTCCGAATGCGTGGAATAGGGAGACACTCATGAAAAACATAGTGTCGAAACACAGACTTTAACTCGCTATCCGCTGCTTTCAAGGCGGCAATATAAGGCCGGTACACATATTGCAGATCGTTCTCCGAAAGTGCGTATCCCGATGTGGGTACAAACGCATTTGACTCAGCATATTTAAATCCATGATAATGATAGAATATAAGCGGAAACTTGTTTGTCGAATTTAGCTCTGTACCAAATAAACACGTACCTTCCGTTTTAAAATCATATTGTTGCACATTCCATGGGGCTACGCCTCCGCCCAAGTGCTGCAGCTCATGCACACAAGAGAAACGATCCATCCAATCATCCAAATACTTCTGATCGCCAAATTTTCCATCCTCTACTCTATTGTAGCACCACGTTAAACATGCCGACCTCCACCATGACAGCACGGCCATACCTTCTGTCGTATTTTTAAAGCACATAAATTGTACGCAGTAGCGTCCACTCGAATGTGCCTGATCGTATACAGGCGTATAGCGATGCTCTGTAAGCAGCACAGAACGGTCACGTGTTTCAATTTCTTCCAGCAACATTGCCGGGTCATTGAAAAAAAGCAGATCCGCATCGAGATAAGTACACGCATCAAGACGATAGGTCAAAATCGCATAATGTATAATTGACGGGGTACACGTCCAACAATATTCGCCTGCGGTTCGTGTTGGCTTGACAGCCAAGAGATCATCATCCTCAAAGTCTATCAAAGGGATTACGGTAGCATATCGCAAATTTAGTTTACAGAGGGTCTCGTAGCACACGTCGTCGAAAGCAAAAATGTACAGGTGAAAGTCCGCACAATATTTTTCTAAAGAACGATACATTGCCAGCCCTCGCGACAGATACACCGAATTAAAAAGGGTACAAAAATGATGTTTCTTCATCGACGTTCGAATAAAAATCCTTTATCGTAGCCGGCAAGCTCACCATCAATAAATAAATCGGATTCGCCCACAACATATGAGCTAAAATCAGCCATTACACAATACCTCGAAAAATGCGCAAGAAACGCCTCCTCGTTTAGGAACCATGCGGGGTACGAAGCATCATAAATCTCCGGAGGAACCCGTTGAATCGTCAAACGATCTTCGCCTTCTCGTACAAAAGCAGTTCTATCGAATAGTAAATAGGGTACATCCTTCGTTGACAACATCGACAAAAAAGAATGCGGATCTTCCAGGTACTGCACGACACTGGACAACAAGATGACGTGCGGACCTGTATGCGCCATACTCTCTTCGATTGTTCGAAAAAATTTGAGCTGATCATCCTCAAATTCCTGTCGTCCTACATCCACATAAGCCGACTGTTCGACAATATGCCAAGTCAATCTCTTTAACGGCCGAAGAAAATCCCGAACTTGAAAATAGGTACTTCCCAATGAACCGCCGAAATCAAGCACATGCAACGTGTTCTGCTGCTGTGCCGCAATGTAAAGTAAACTGGCAATAATACTAAATGGATACTCTTTTTTTGAAAAAAGTACAGAATCCCGTTCATACACGGCTTTGCCATCCCGCACCTTACAAAGGGCTTCTTTAGTCTTTTGCAAAATAGTCGGCTGCGCATATCCTGATGTTTCCGCAACAGCAGCCTCCCAAGAAGCATAACGACCAAACCATCCGTAAGGAGGCAATCCGTCGACGCTTTTCTTTTTTCTTTTAAAAAGGTTAGTTTTCATAGATATGTCATTTCGAATCCCCAAGACAACACAAGTCGGCATCTCAGAGAAATCAATACGCACCTCATTAAGAGGTAACGATAAATCGTGAATAAATTTCTTGGCTTTTCTAAACGGCTTGCGCATAGAAATGATTACAGAAAGCTCACAGTCACACCCAGTGCGACCAAAGCGTTATACGATACATGGTTTAAATTGGCAACATCTTCGTAAGATGAAATTTCTAAAAATAGGCCTAACGGGTGCGTCTACAAACATCCTTGTTATATCACCGTCGATCCTCCAGAAAGACAGCATATTCTACCTGTATTTATTTCGACTTGTTCATAAAAAGATTAATAGACAGCAAACAATATCCATCGTTCAATAGACCTGTGCTGATGGACACAAATATAATTGATTGTCTCGAAATTTTAACATTGATTTACGTTAATTTACATTTATTTACAAACGACCAGACTAAATCTCCTTCACAATCTTGATCAGGATTATTCCTTTGCTGAACGCTCAAAGAAATTACGATATACAAATAGCCTTCGCAAACCTCTCAAGCTTTCGACTGTCGGTCGAGCCGGCGTCGACTAAGGCTCGACACGGCTTCGAGACTTCTTCGACACGGCTTCGAGGCTTCTTCGGGTACTCTTCGAGGCTTCTTCGGTACTCTTCGAGACTGCTTCGACTGCGCTTTTACGAATTGCCGAAACCAGCCCTACCAGAGTGCAAGCCCAGTCGAAATCAGATCGAGGGGTTTCCGAAGCGGTGTGCAAGTTGTATCGAAGTTGTACCGAAGTTGTGTTAAAGTTAAAGCGGACTTGAACGGACTTGAACGGACTTTCCAGCCTTGTAATAAAAAATGGAGGACAAAGCGGTTAGGGAAATTTAACCTAGACACAAGCAGCAAATTTCAGTCCAAAAAACCTCCTTTCATCACAAAACAGATTTCAATGCAGCCGTTCGTATTACCAGATATCCGCCGTATAGGTACCATAACTCCCTCCCTTTGGAAATTGCATATAAAAACAAATTTTCCTAAGTTTAACAATGGAAAAGAAAGCGCTTTACATTATCCGGCACGCCAAAGCTGAAGAGCATGGATTGGCACAGAAGGATTTCGACCGGAATCTGGTCGACAAGGGCATCGAACGAGCGAAGCAAACGGCGGAAGAACTCAAAAAACGACTTCCGCACAACCATGAAAAAACAATGATCCTTGCTTCGACTGCCAACAGGGCCGCGCAAACTGCACAAATTTTCTGCGAAGTACTTGGCTATCCTGCAGCAGACGTGGTATGGGAGCCACGCATTTACGAAGCGCATTACCTTATGCTTATGAAACGTATCAATGATGTTCCTGCGAGATTTAGCCACGTACTGCTTGTGGGCCACAATCCCGGACTTTCCGACTTTGTCGATTACGTAACAAACACATACGTAAATCTCAAAACATCGGCCATAGCGCGCCTAGAATTAGACGAAGGGATCGATTATTCGACCGTATCGGCAAACACGGCAACCCTTCAACAGGTAATCTGCAAACCATACTAGTCCTAAACCGTTTGTATGATAAGCACCTACAATTTGATATATCCCCATGGCAAATAAACTGCAAAACGAAAACTCCCCCTATTTAAAGCAACATGCCCATAATCCGGTTGACTGGATGCCCTGGGGGGCCGAAGCCCTGGAAAAAGCGGTGAAAGAAAATAAACTAATCCTAGTAAGTATTGGTTACTCCGCCTGCCATTGGTGCCACGTCATGGAGCGGGAAAGTTTTGAAAACCCGGCTATCGCCGAAACCATGAACAAATTTTTTGTTTCGATTAAGGTAGACAGAGAAGAACGTCCGGATATCGACCAGATTTACATGATTGCGGTACAATTGATGACCAACGCTGGTGGCTGGCCACTGAACTGCATCTGTCTACCCGATGGGCGTCCAATTTATGGCGGCACCTATTTCCGTCCACACGACTGGCAGCAGATCCTCCTGCAAATCGCCAAGATGTGGGAAGAGACGCCAGATATCGCGCTGGATTATGCCGAACGCCTCACACAGGGCATACAACAAGCAGAGCGGCTTCCGATCACAGCATTACCCGAGCAGTACAATGCGGCCGACATACACGATGTCGTGAAACCCTGGAAAGCGCAATTTGATAGCATTGATGGCGGGTACCGAAGGGAGCCGAAGTTTCCGTTGCCGAACAATTGGCTGTTTTTTCTCCGCTATGCCGTTCTTACGCAAGATGATGCTGTCTTAGACCACGTGCATTTTACCCTTCATAAAATTGCCCATGGTGGTATATATGATCAGGTAGGAGGAGGATTTGCGCGTTATGCTGTTGACGGGCAGTGGCATATTCCGCATTTCGAGAAAATGCTTTATGACAATGGGCAATTAATTTCACTCTACGCCGAAGCTTATCAACAAAGAGCTTCCTCGACCTATAAACGGATCGTTGAAGAAACCATTACTTGGGCAGAACGGGAAATGTTGGCCGAAAATGGAGGTTTTTACGCCGCATTGGACGCCGACAGCGAAGGAGTGGAAGGCAAATTTTACACATTTACCGAGCAAGAGATCCACGACATACTTGGGCCGGACGCTCCACTGTTCATTGCCTATTTCAACGTTACGGAACGGGGGAATTGGGAAGATGAAGAAACCAATGTGCTCCATTGCGATATGGATGCCGATACGCTTTGGCGTGAAGCCGGATTTTCCGACGAGGAGTGGGTAAACTACCTGCAGGAAATCAAAACTAAATTACTGCATTACCGTGCTCAGCGGGTCCGCCCAGGTTTGGACCATAAGCAGCTGACATCCTGGAATGCCCTTTTCGTGAAGGGGCTGACCGACGCCTACCGCGTTTTTGATCAGGACCACTACCTCCATCTAGCCATGCAGACTGCGGCCTTTATCCAAACCGAATGTATGAGCAACGGTGTGCTGTTACATCAACCTGCCGACGCAAACAGACAAATACCCGGATTCTTAGACGATTATGCGTTCACCATAGAAAGCTTTATCGCGCTGTATGAAGCGACCTTCGACGAAACGTGGATAGGGAATGCCGAAGACCTCATGAATCGGGCGATCCGCGGATTCTACGATGAGGAAAACAGCACATTTTATTATGCAGGGCACGGCACAGAGCAACTCATCGCCCGAAAAAGCGAAATCATGGATAATGTTATCCCAGCTTCTTCTTCCATGATTGTGCGGATGCTATACCGTTTAGGGGAACTGTTGGATAATGATCGCTATACGGGCATCGCGGAGCAAATCTTTGCCAATGTTTTCCCACATATTAAGCAATATGGATCGGCCTATTCTAACTGGGCGATACAGCTGCTCGAACACGTTTACGGCGTGAACGAAATAGCGCTTACGGGGGCAGATGCTGAAACTTGGCGTAAGGACGTAGACAAAACCTATATTCCTAATAAAATAACAATGGGTGGAACAAAAAGTAACTTACCGTTGTTAAAGGATAAAGCAGGTATGGAATCAAAAGCATACCTTTGTCGTAATAAAACCTGTAGCCTGCCGCAAGATTCTGTGGCGGCATTGCTGCAACTAGTAAATGATAACAGGGATTCGTCCCAATAAATTAAGTAAAATGGCAATAGAAAACAACAACGTTGTTGCGTTAAACTACACTCTTCACACGATTGAAGAAAACGGTGAGAAATCTTTCGTGGAAGAAACTACCAACGAAAACCCATTAACATTTCTATACGGTGTCGGTATGATGTTACCTAAATTCGAGGAGAATATCTCCGAATTGAATGCGGGCGACAAAACATCGTTCACCCTGGCTCCTGTGGACGCTTACGGCGAAAAAGATGAGCGTGCAATTGCTCAGCTTCCAGCAGATATGTTTAAAGAAACAGGTTTGCCTCCTGTTGGTGAAGTTCTTCCTTTACAAGATAATCAAGGAAATCAGTTCCGCGCTGTCGTGGTAGAGGTAACTCCTGAGGCCGTTGTGGCCGACCTTAATCACCCAATGGCTGGAAAAACATTAAACTTCGATATTGAGATTCTTGCGGTTCGCCCCGCAACGGAAGAAGAATTGGCACACGGCCATGCGCATGGCATAGATGGTGAATCTGGCCACTAAGACAGCGGCACACGCACTATAGGAACGTGACAAAAAACGGAATAATCTGTAGAGATTGTTCCGTTTTTGTTTTCCGTGGTCATACTTAAGCCCTATCGGTGACTACGCCGTCTTTTTGGGTCCGGCGCCGTCGAATGCCTATCGCCAATTGTCCGGGCCGACCTGTTTGACGGCGCGCAACATCTCTCGTTTACCGGGCGCTCCGGGTGCTTTCTCTATCGTAAATCCCAATGCTTTCATTGTCCGTTTCAGGTTGCCAGTGATCGCATAGGTCACAAAGACTCCTCCGGGACGAAGGAAAGAGCATACATGCGCTAACGATTCGTCTGTCCACATCTCGGGCTGGTGAACCGCGGCAAATGCATCAAAGTAAATCACGTCAAATAGCTGATCGCTGTGAAAATCGAGTAAATGTGTATGAGCAATAGCCAAGCGCACCGTAGACAGTAGTTGCGTTTCTTGCTGCAAAGCTTGGCCATACGACGAGCGAAAAGCATCCCATGTGCGGTCTGCCACAACCTGCTCGTATCCGGTATGACACACGATATGCTCGGGAAGCGGAAACGCCTCTATACCACAATAGGTCAAGGAAATCCCTCGCGCATGCGCATAATCGGCAGTCAACAAAAAGTTCAATCCCGTACCAAATCCTACTTCTAAAATAGATGCCGAAGTTGTTTTTTCTTTCTCCAAAAAAAAAGTAAACCCAGACTGCAAAAAAACGTGCCGGCTTTCCTGGACAGCCCCATGCTTAGAATGATAGTGTTCCCCGATTTCTGCGTGATACAGTGTTTTACTTCCATCTCCCGTGACAACAAATTCCATAAGCTCGTTTATTTATCACAAAACTAATACAAAAAACCACTATTTTAGCTTTACCTTATGAATAAGATTCTCGAAAATTATGGAAGTATACTGCTTCTGTTGCTAGGCATTACCCTTGGGAGTGTGGTTGGACTATGGTTCCCCAGCTGGGTGGACTACCTGAAGCCACTTGGTGATATTTTTTTGAATCTCTTATTCGTGTCGATTATTCCGCTCCTTTTCTTTGCCATAAGTTCCTCTGTTGCTAATATTGACGGTGTGCATAAACTGGGCAGAATTATCGGCATCATGGGTATAGTTTTCTTAATTACGATTGCAATTGCCGCACTGACAACGGTGGTCGCTTTGTACCTCTTTCCGGTCAATTCGGGCATGGACCCTTCCTCTGCGATTGATAATCCGCTGGATGACGGCAAAACATCTTGGGGTGATCGGATCGTGGGCTTCCTTACCGTCAGTGAATTTGGGCTGCTCTTATCCAGACAGAGCATTTTGGCCTTCGTCATCTTTTCATTCTTGGTGGGGATCTCGGCACGACGTGCTGGCGATAACGCAAAGGCTTTTAATCATTTTATTTTTGCCGCCAATGAGGTGATGAAACAGCTCCTTTTGCTCATCATGAAAATTGCTCCGATAGGTCTGGGGGCGTATTTTGCGTATCAGGTAAAGACATTAGGACCTCAGCTGTTTGGCTTTTATGCTAAACCCATGGTACTTTATTATATTTTCGGCCTCGTTTTTTTCTTCGTGTTTTTTAGTATCTATGCATTTGTGGCTTACGGTAAGCGGGGTCCGATCATATTCTGGAAAAATAATATCATTCCTTCACTAACAGCGTTAAGCACTTGCAGCAGTCTGGCCACCATGCCCTCAAACCTTGTTGCAGCAAAACGTATTGGAATTCCGTCTTCCATCGCTAACGTGGTGATTCCTTTGGGCAATACGCTCTACAAAAACGGATCTGCAATCTCGTCGATTTTAAAGATCTATGTAGCCTTTTCCCTGCTGGGATGGAATTTCTTCGACTGGACTACGATCGTCACGGCCGTAGGCATCACGGTGCTGGTGACGATTGTTGCAGGTGGTATTCCAAATGGTGGATATATCGGCGAGATGCTGATGATATCGGTTTATGGATTACCAGCGGAAGCCATCCCCGCTGTTATGATCATTGGTACACTGGTGGACCCACTGGCCACCATTCTGAATGCTACAGGGGATACTGTCGCCGCCATGTTGGTCACACGGTTTGCCAAAGAACGATTTATTCCACAGGAGGACGACATTGTTTGAACCGTGTAACTTTTATCTGAGGTAAAAACGGCATCCAGTTTATCTGTGGCGCAAAAAAACAATTAATCTCCTGATATCAAGCTACGTACAAAAAGAACCTATACTGAATAGAATAATTCTAAATAACACCGTAAATTTGACAAATTCCTTCCTTGCAAAAGCATTTTGTAATTTTGCATATTATTTAGAGATAGTGCACTATGAAGAAAAGCTCAATTATCTTGATCGTGATTATTGCGGTAGCCATTGCGATGATTTTGGTTATCTATACCGATTCGAGTACGTATTCCACATTTACGGAGGCGAAAGAGAAAAAGACGGAACTGTATGTGGTCGGCGTATTGAACAAAGAAAAAGCGTTGCATTACGATCCTGTTAAGGACGCGAACCATTTTGCTTTTTACATGTACGACAACGATAGTACAGAATGTAAAGTAGTTTTTAATGGTTCGAAACCACAAGATATTGAACGATCGGAACAGATTGTTCTAACCGGTAAGATGGACGGAGATACCTTCCATGCGAGTAAAATTTTGATGAAATGTCCATCAAAATATAACAAAGACCAAGTTGAGGTCATCGAAACCACCGCATCTTTATAGCACATAATAGGCTGTAGTGCGGCGGACATGCACGTACAACTTTTCACTTTAGTATAGATTTTTAATTCATATATGGACGTTAATTACGTTGGAGAAACGCTGCTACCGGGCAAGCTGGGTCAGTTTTTTGTGATTCTTTCTTTCGGAGCGGCATTATTATCTTTTATCAGTTATTTCTTTGCGACAAGAGAGCCGGAAACCACGTCATGGAAAAAACTCGCGCGCGTTGGCTTTTGGTTAAATGCATTATCTGTTGTTTCCATAGGGTCGCTCCTATTTTATATTATTTATAACCATCTTTTTGAATATCATTACGCGTGGGCTCATTCATCCCGATCGCTTCCCACCCACTTTATTATTTCATCATTTTGGGAAGGGCAAGAGGGAAGTTTTTGGTTATGGATGTTTTGGCAGGTATTATTAGGTGTTATTCTCCTCTTCAAAGCTAAAAGTTGGGAATCACCGGTCATGACATTTGTTATGCTGAGTCAAACCTTCTTAGCATCCATGCTTATTGGCGTCGAGGTATTCGGATCTAGAATAGGCAGCTCACCGTTTATTTTACTGCGGGATGCACTTCAAGCGCCTATTTTTAAAGACCCAAACTATCTTTCAATGATAGCGGACGGTAGTGGATTAAATGCGACGTTACAAAATTATTGGATGGTTATACATCCGCCGACGCTGTTTTTGGGATTTGCCTCGATGGTGGTTCCGTTTGCTTATGCGGCAGCCGGTCTTTGGACAAAACGTTATAAAGAGTGGATCACGCCTGGAATGCCTTGGGCCCTTTTCGCGGTCATGATCTTGGGAGCAGGAATCATTATGGGCTCCTTCTGGGCTTACGAAGCATTGAATTTTGGCGGATTCTGGGCCTGGGATCCGGTCGAAAACGTATCCATTATACCTTGGCTTACACTGATCGCAGCCGTGCATGTTATGTTGGCTTACAAAAACTCTGGACATGGTTTCTTTACGGCGACATTCCTCGCCTTAATAAGCTTCGTATTGGTGATCTACGCTTCGTATTTGACTAGAAGCGGTGTACTCGGGGAAACATCTGTGCACTCATTTACCAGCCTGGGTATGTCGGGACAGCTTATTGTCTTCAACGTCACATTTCTTCTTATCTTAATCGGCATACTGGTTTGGCGCCGTAAGGACATGCCGTCAACGCAACAGGAAGAAGATATATATTCCCGGGAATTTTGGTTATTTATTGGCGGACTTGTACTGACGGTAGCGTGCATCCAAATGATTGCTACTACTTCGATTCCAGTCTTCAATGCGCTATTTGGCACTAAGGTCGCGCCTCCATTAGATCCGATACCGCATTACAATAAATGGCAAGGTGCCTTTGCGGTAGTTGTTATGCTGCTCACCGCGTTCACACAATTCTTAAAGTACAAAAAAACAGCGCCTAACAAATTTTGGGCCGCGACATTAGCATCGTTTATCATAGCTTTAGTTATATCGGCCGCGATCGTATATTTTACGAAAGTATACAGTAATGTGATGTATATGCTACTTACCTTCACCTGTGTATTCTGCTTGTTAGCCAATGCACGAGTATTGGGTGATGCTTTTAAAGGTAAATGGCGCTTGGCTGGTTCGGCTGTCGCGCATATAGGCTTTGCTTTATTGTTGCTAGGTGCTTTGATTGCCGCTGCAACAAATGAAGTAATGTCTATCAACGAAAGTAAATACATTGCTGTTCAAAATTTCGGCAAGGAGGGTGATAAATTTTCTGACCCTGGAGAAAATCTATTTTTGAACGAAGGAGAGCCCGTTCAAATGGGTGAATATCGAGTAACGTATATCGGCGATAGCATTGCACCTCCAAATGTCTATTATAAAATAAAATACGAGCGTATTGATGAAGAGAGCGGAAAAGTAAAAGAATCGTTTGTATTACGGCCATACGCTCAGAACAACCCCGATATGGGAGGTTTGATCGGCACACCCGGAACAAAGCATCATTTGACCCACGATATTTATACATTGATCACTGCTGCCGCCTCGGATTCGCAAGCCAAAGCCGCTAATGTACCCGAGGAAGAAAAGACCGGATACGAAGACTATGACGAACCCGCGACGTATCAGGTCAGTATAGGCGATACGCTACGTTATCGAAATGGTTTCTATGTGATCGAAGGCGTAAATAAAGAAGCGACGTTAAACAATATTCCGAAAGGTCCAGAAGACCTCATTGTCGGGCTGAAAATTAAAGTGGTTGCCGCGGATCAGAAAACCTACGATGTGGAGCCTATTTTCTTAATCAAAGATGGCAACAGTTACGATTTCAATAAAGATGTCGCCGAACAAGGACTACGGTTCCGGTTTACCAACATCTTACCGAAAGAGGACAAGCTCGAAATCATGCTGTATCAGAAACCATTGCCCGAGAAAAAATGGATTGTTTTTAAAGCGATTAAATTCCCGTACATCAATTTCTTCTGGGCAGGGACAATCATTATGACCATTGGTTTTATCATGGCCATTTATCGCCGGCTAAAAGACGCGAGAATATCGAAACAAAAAGCCGTATCATGAATATTGTCATCATCGGAAGCGGAAATGTAGCTACACAGCTGGGCAAAGCGTTCCAGCAGGCTGGGCACACGATCTTACAGGTATACAGCAGAACACAGGCCAACGCAATTGCGTTGGCCTCCCTGTTGCATACGGATCCAGTTCATGACCTACGCCTCCTTAACGAACAGGCTGACCTGTATCTCCTTGCCGTTTCCGATCAAGCTATCGCGGAAGTAGCCACTCAACTTCCACAAAACATCCAAGGGATTGTCGTGCATTCCTCTGGCGCGACAGATATCTCAATCTTGCGCAGGTTCTCCGCATACGGGGTTATTTATCCACCGCAGAGCATCAATAAGCAGATAGAGGTCAGTCTTCAACAAGTACCCTTTGGGATCGAGGGCAACAACAGCGCCGTCGCAAAAAAGCTGTTGCATCTGATCCAAGATATTTCGACCAAACCCTTTTCTTGTACTAGCGAACAGCGGCTGGCTCTTCATACAGCCGCGGTATTTGCCAACAACTTTACCAATGCGCTTTTTGATATCAGCTACCAAATTTTAAAGGATCATGCTTTGCCCTTCGATCTGCTCAAACCGATTATCGCACAAACAGCAGAAAATGTACAGCACCATACTCCCGCTTCTGTGCAAACCGGTCCGGCTAAACGTAAAGACCAACAAACCATGAATAAGCATTTGCAGTTTCTCAGCGAAAAGCCGCGATGGATTAAAATCTATCAACAACTTTCCGAAGAAATAGCAAGTAAAGACGTTCCTTAACTTATATTTTATAAAATAAGCAAATCTTCGCCGAACATCGTTCTTTTTTCGCTTTCAGCCAATAAGTTCCTAATTTTGCACAAATCGTACGATTATGATCATAACACCTTCATAAACATACCGCACTTGTAATGGCTCGCCTTTTGCTAGCTTTGTATCGCTTGTAGGCGAGAAAATAAAACAAATAACAATATCCAAGTATACACAACATTTCAGTTTCAATCATGGCAGTTAGAAAACTAATCCTTGCGACAATAATTATCATCAACTTGATCATTATATCCTTTGGTGTCATTTTTACGCCGCGGTGGTTTTGGTTGCTTCTAGTTCCATTTCCATTGATGATCTTAGCACTGTACAATAGCTTCCAAACAAAGCATGCGATATTGCGTAACTATCCGGTGCTGGGGTATTTTCGTTTCTTTTTTGAGAGTATCCGTCCCGAAATGCGGCAGTATTTTTGGGAATCTGACACGGATGGGCGACCTTTTAACCGGCGGCAGCGTTCCATCGTCTACCAGCGTGCAAAAAACGAACGGGAAACCGTTGCTTTTGGTATGCAAACCGATCCCCAAGCGGTAGGTAACGAATGGGTCGCACATTCCGTGTTTCCGTGTCATATCGAGAACCATGACCTTCGTACTACGGTAGGAAACCACCTGTGTAAACAACCGTATAGCCTCAGTGTATTCAACATATCGGCCATGAGCTACGGCGCCCTAAGCAAGACGGCCATTACGGCCCTAAATAAAGGTGCTGCCCTACAGAATTTTGCACATAATACGGGAGAAGGAGGAATCAGCCCCTATCATATCAGCGGTGGGGATCTTATTTGGCAGATCGGTACTGGATATTTTGGTTGCAGAAACGAAATGGGTATGTTTGATGCGGAATTATTTGCCGAAAAAGCCACCCGCCCATATGTCAAAATGATTGAACTAAAACTTTCCCAAGGAGCTAAGCCTGGCCATGGAGGTATTCTTCCGGCTGCAAAAAACACGCCTGAAGTAGCAGCAATAAGGCACGTGGTACCTGGTACAGACGTAATGTCTCCTCCGGCACATAGTGCATTCCGTTCAGCAGAAGAAATGATGCATTTCATTCAGAAATTACGGGAACTGTCCGCTTATAAACCAGTAGGTTTTAAAATGTGTATCGGTGATAAACAAGAGTTTATCGATATCTGTCATGCCATGTTGACGACTCAAATTTTTCCGGATTTCATTGCCATCGACGGTGCAGAAGGCGGTACGGGAGCTGCTCCCCTGGAATTTACTGATAATATTGGTATGCCGCTATACGACGCTTTAACGTTCGTTACGACGACGTTGATTCAATTCGGCGTAAAAAAACATATTAAACTGATAGTCTCTAGTAAAATTGTAACCGGCTTCGACCTGCTCAAAGTAATCGCCTTGGGCGCTGATGCATGCTATAGTGCACGCGGAATGATGTTTGCACTGGGCTGTATCCAAGCGCTAAAATGTAATGAAGACGTGTGTCCTGTCGGTGTTGCTACACAGCGGCCACAACTGTATAAGGCACTCGACGTACAGGATAAATATGTACGCGTAGCACAATTCCATAGAAATACCTTACGCGCTACCGTGGAAATAATGGAAGCATGTGGCTTCAAAACGTTAGACGATGTGTCTGCCGACAAATTCTTCCGCAAAGTGGACAACATCCGTACCTTGAGTTTTCAAGAAATTTATTTCAAAGACACGGGTAAGCTCGTCAATAGCCACAGCGCTTTTGAACCGCAAGAGCTATAGAATCGCCTCATCCCTCGTGGAAGCAGGTTATGTTCCAACAACATGCCGCCAACAGAAAACAAACAGCTGGATAATCTTCTAAAGGCAAGATTATCCAGCTGTATAACTCTCTCCTATCCGTAAATTTTATTTTAAGTTACTGTACAATACTTCCAACGTATCTTTAGCTCGAACCATTTCGTCATAATTTAGCCCTTCCAATGCCTGACCGATCGTACGCTTTGCCTGTCGCATGCAGGCCTCCCGCAGCTGCCGTCCTTGTTTCGTTAAAAAGATCAGGTTCGACCGTTTGTCTTCTTTATCATTCACACGCATAACAAGTTTCAATTTTTCCAGGTTATTTATCAAACGAGAAACACTCGGTTTATCCCGAAAAGTTAGACAAGCAAGTTCCTGTTGCGTCCTGCCCTCTTCTATCCACAAGTAGTAGAGCAACGACCATTGCTCCGATGTAATACTGATCCCTTCTTCTTTTAGATTGCGTTGCAGACGACGCGCCAAAGCGGCGGTAGCCTTCCCCGTTAAAAACGAAAAAAATTCGTCGGCATATTCAAAATTTGTAGCCATATTGGATAATATTTAGGTTAGTTGTTTATACAAACAAAACAAAAAAGCTTTTATATTGCAAATAAAATTTGATATTTCACGCTTTTTGTTAAATTTACAACTATGGAGAACTTTTTACCGGCCCTGTTGATTATTGGCGGTGTGATTTACAAGATCTATTCTGAATTCCAGAAAGAACAGGAAAAAGCACGCCGTAGACAACCGCATATTCCTGTACCTGTTCCTCCTCCAGCTCCTCAAACCAAAACGGTCGCGGCACCACTCCCGCCGAAACCTGCACCACCCGTTATTGCTAAACGAAAAGAAGAACGTGTAAACGACTATCCCGAAGAGGTGCAACAGATAAGGGAAAAGAGAAAAGCGGAAAAAAAAACAAAAACTGGATCGGTGCAAATCCAACTGGAAGAAACCGAATCGAACGCAACGGTGTTTGATTTAAGGCAGGCTGTTATTCAGTCGGCTATACTCCATCGTCCACACGCCTAGTCCATAAACCTCAAATTACTCCAGCACTAGGCTCCTGAAAGACGACGTCGCTCGAAGGAAAAGTGAGAGCGACCGTGAATCCGCAAAACAACGCTACAACGTGAAATGGTCCGCATCTTTCAAAAACGGGAGATGCTCCCTCGCTTTAACCAGATCGGCAGGATTTAATGTGAATGTATAGAGATCTTCATCTTCTGGCTTGTAGTAAACCACATCACCCATGGGCGAGATACACATCGACCCCCCGGAATAATAAATTTCATTGCCGTCGTAACCGACCCGATTGACGCCAATCACATACGCTTGATTTTCAATAGCACGTGCGGGTATGAGCGCCCGCCAATGTGCAGAACGTTTATCTGGCCAGCTGGCTGTATACACGAGTAGGTCGTAGGCTCCGCCCAAATTGCGCGACCACACTGGGAACCGGAGGTCGTAACAGACCATGGGACACACCTTCCAACCTTTGAGCTCCAACACAATACGTGAATTCCCCGGTGTAAATATTTTATCTTCATTCGCTAATCCGAACAGATGACGCTTGTCGTAATGCACGAAATTTCCATCAGGAGACATCCAAACAAAGCGGTTAAAGAATTGTCCGTTTTCCGCCACAATAAGCGTTCCGGCCACCACACAATCGTAGGCCTTCGCGTGCTCATACATCCAATGCATGGTCGGACCATCCATTGTTTCGGCGACCTTTTCCACGTTCATGGTGAAACCTGTATTGAACATTTCAGGCAACAGAATGAGATCTGTCTTTTCTTTTAATGCAGACAAACGTAGGGATAGATTATTTAAATTCTTCTCGACGTTCTCCCAAAATAAGTATGCCTGAAATATTGTAATTTTTATTGGCTCCATATCTACCATGCCCAATCGCTGAATTGTAATGAATGTTTTGACAAATTACTAAAAAACTAGGATTTAATCAATTTTCGTACCGAAAATACTACTGCGTACGGTTCATCAACGCATCGGCTAGCGCAAAAAGAACCTTCTTTTTTTTGTCTTCAACCGGAATCTCCTGAAGCTTATCGTACGCTATCGTGGTAAATTTTTCCTTTTGATATATAGCTAACGTCTGAATATCATATTTAGCGTACAACGCTTTCATTTTATTCACTTTTTCCGGTTCGTCCTCTACCGTGCTGACAAACAATCGTCCCAATTCGACGCGATCTTCTGCGTTAACCAACTCATCCAATTTGACAAAAAGAATGGTTTTTTTGTTTGATAAGATATCGCCGCCAACTTGTTTGCCAAATGTTTCCGGATTGCCATAGACATCCAGTATATCATCCTGTAATTGGAATGCAATGCCAAGATTAACACCAAAAGAATAGATCAACTCTTGTGCTCGTTCATCTGCCCCGGCAAGGATTGCGCCCATCTGTAAAGCCCCTCCTAAGAGCACAGAGGTTTTCAATCGGATCATTTCGATGTATTCGGTTTCACTCACTCGCGCACGCGATTCAAAATCCATATCATATTGCTGTCCTTCGCAGACTTCTAGCGCGGTTTTGTTGAACACCCGTAATAAAGGGCCAATTTTGTGCGCGGGACACTTTGCCAACTCTTCATACGCTTTGACCAACAGACCGTCGCCCGACAAAATCGCAACACTGTCGTTCCACTTTTGATGAACGGTAGCCTGCCCACGTCGTAATGGGGCGCGGTCCATGATATCGTCGTGAATCAATGAAAAATTATGAAAGTACTCAATGGCAGCACTCGCCGGTAAAGCGGATTCCAATACCTCGCTGTCAAATAGCTCCGCGCCCATCAGCACCAATAACGGACGTATACGCTTGCCGGACAACGACATGATATACCGAATGGGCTCGTACAGATTTGCTGGCGTATGTGGGAAATATGCAGTCGATAAATAGTCTTGAAAGATCTTGGCGTGTACTAATTCTTGGAACATAATATAAAAATGATATGCGAAGATAAGGATAATATGAAGATATCCGAACCGTTTGCAACTACCTGTCTTTACCGCAGAAATCCTATCTTTGTGAAAATTCCTGCTACATGCGCATTTTTGTTATACATAACTTTTACCAACACGCCGGAGGAGAAGATGTAGTCTTTCGTCAGGAGGTCGACGCCCTTTCGAAAGAGCATGAAGTAGCAGTATTCACCATCCAAAATAAAAAGGGAATCAAGGGCATGCTTCAATATATGAGCTACCCTTTCAATAAACGGATGAGCCGCCAAATAACCGAAACTATTGTACAATTCCGTCCGGAGGTAGTCCACATACACAACATGCATTACGCCATGGGGCCCTGGTTCATTCGGGCGATTGTCAAAAGAAATATCCCGATTGTATGCACCTTGCACAATTTTCGATTGCTTTGTCCTTCAGCAAGCCTGTTTTTCAAGGGGAAAATCTTTACAGACAGTCTGCACGAGGATTTCCCATGGAAGGCAATCCGCTTACGCGTCTTAGATCATTCTTTCGTAAAGACTTTCGTAACGGGCTTTACCTATTGGCTACACCGAAAGCTGGGAACATGGCAGGCCGTTGCCCGTTATATCGTCTTGTCTGATTTTGCACGCACGCTCTTTCAGCAATCGACTTTTCCGGTTCATCGGGATAAGTTTGTTGTCCGACCCAATGCACTGTCGGTTATCGAGCATCCGCAAGAACGTTCTCAGCGCTTCCTTTACATCGGGAGGCTTGCGGAAGAAAAGGGTATCTTGCCCCTGTTAGCGGCTTTTGCTGATCTTCCTTTTCATTTGGACATCTACGGTACAGGCCCCCAGCGGCGCCAAGTAGAGGCCATGGTGCATAAGCATCCCAACCTTCATTATCACGGGTTTCAGCCGCAGGATGTGCTAGCCGAAGCCATATGCCAAACGACAGCACTTATTGTCCCTTCCGTGTGTTTCGAAGGCATGCCCATGACAATTATTGAAGCATTTGCCCAAGGCACGCCAGTGCTTGCGAGCAACATTGGCATTTTAGCGGAAATGGTGTTACCTTTGTCTACAGGGATGCGCTTTGACCCCTTTAGTGGGGAAGACATCCGCAAGACAATAGTGGCTTGGGCGCATTTGGATGCAGCGAAAAAAAAGGAAATTGCGATGCAATGTCAACTCAGCTACAGACGGCAGTATACCTTGACCGCAAATATGGATCGACTGCTGACCATTTACCAGCAAGTGATCGCCGAACAACGGGCCTAGCGGTATCGCCTGTGAGGAGCAAAAAAAGGAACTCCCGCCCGATCAGTAACAGAATCCGTAAAACAAAAAGAAAGATGAGTATTATAATCATGGACCGACTGAATCTTGCAAAAGAGATTCAAGCACAACTCGAAACCGTCTACGACCCAGAACTGAAGCCCGCAAATATTGTGGATCTGGGATTGGTGTACGAAATTATTACCAAAGAAGACGGTACGGCAAAAATTGTAATGACATTAACGGCTCCCGGCTGTCCGGTTGCCGGCGAAATCATGAACGAAGTTCAGGAAAAGGTATCGGGTATCGAAGGCATCAAGGATGCGATTGTCGAACTGACTTTCGATCCGCCGTGGACAAAGGATATGATGAGTGAAGAAGCCAAATTGGAACTCGGCTTTTTATAGGCAAAACCCAATGATTAGACAAAAAGAGAGCTGCGCATATTGCTAGGACGACTTTTTAACAGACTGTTCAAGCTGTTCCAACGTCTTTTTGGGCTTATGTGCTGATTGGTCTTTCCCAAATAAAGCATGCCATATATTTCTCGACTCTTTTGTAAGAAGTGGGGATACGATAGACAGGATAAGCACATAGACGACGACAAAAGATTGTATGATCGGCAACAGTCCTCCGGCCTTACCAATGTTCGCCATGATGATGGAAAATTCACCACGGGCGGACAGGGTAAAACCAATATCGAACGAAGCCTTTGGTTTTCGACCGGAGAATCGAGCAGCAAAGTATCCCGAAGCCAAATTGCCAGCGATCGTTACGACAGCTGCTAAAGCCGCCCAACCGACGGCACCGCCTAGGGTATACATGTCGATAGATAGACCGAAACTAAAGAAGAACATCGCTCCAAAAAAATCCCGATACGGCGATATCATCCCCTCAATTTTTTTGATGTATTTAGAGTCAGCAAAAACAAGTCCTGCCATTAGCGCACCAATGGCCTCCGCCACATGAATGGTCTCGGAAAACCCGGCAATGATAAAGAGCAGACTAAAGACAATCAGGATAAAAAGCTCTGACGATTTTTCCTGCAAAAGTCTATCGATAGCTGGAACGAGCTTCCTGCCCAAAACCAAGAATGCTAGGATAAAACCTAGTGCTAAGAAAGACGTGCCGGCTACCGACCAAAACGATGTGCCACCAGTAAGGATAAGACCGGAAAGAAAGGAAATGTGCATCGCGATAAACAGATCATCAAACATGATCATGCCCATGATGACCTCGGTCTCGGGGTTTGCCGTGCGCTTAAGATCGGTCAATACCTTCGCAACAATCGCAGTAGACGAACTGGTCATGACGCCGCATAATACCATTTGCTCTTTAAATGGCAAATCCATTAACCATCCGACCAATAGCCCAGATACAAAATTCAATGCGACATAGATGGATCCTCCCGTAACGATCGCCTTGCCCGATTTCATTAATCGGCCTACCGAAAATTCCAGTCCAAGATAAAAGAGCAAAAACAGAACGCCCAACCGCCCCATAAAATCGATAAAGGGCTTACTCTCTGTAAACGTCAAGTCAATATGCCCAAACTGAGGGGCATGTTGTCCTACCAGCATACCTATGATAATGAAAAAAGGAATGACCGAAAAACGCAGACGGTTCGCCAAAAGACCAACCACTGCCACTAAAAAAACAGCTATACCAACTTCCAATACTAAGGTAGGTGACAACATAGAATCAAATTAGAATTTCTTTTAACAATTTAATATTCGCTTTCTTTCCAGCAACAACCAATGTGGTACCTGGAGCAATCACATACTCGGGACCTGGATTGATGATGGTTTCGTCTTCCCGGATCGCCGCAATGATAGAAGCTCCGGTCCGCTGACGCACCCCTAGCTGTCCGATGCTTTTATTTACACCGTCATTGGCTTCCCCTACTTTATACCATTCGATCCGCAAATCGTCCAATGCAAATTCAATGGTTTCCAAAGCCTTTGGCTTATAGGATAAGCCTCCAATGATTCCTGCGACCTGTCGAGACTCCTCGTCCGAAAGTGTCATGACACAATGGGTTTCACTGTCGTCATCTTCCGAACGATAAAGCTCACGCTTTCCATCGTCGTGGATCACCACCACCATGTTGTCGCCCGCTTCCGTCTCGATTTGGTACTTTTTCCCAATACCAATCAAGTCACTTTCTCTAACTATAGACATAGCAAAAAATTTTAATTGATGTTGTATTTAAACAAATACTGCGTAACACTATAGACAAATTTACTAAAAATATGGCGAAATACCTGAGTATATGCATTGCTTCCTACCGCTCACATAGCTTTGAGTAGATGGCTCTATCTGGAGGAGCAAACAACAAAATAAATGACTCGTCGCATCTGATCTAAATTGCATAGCACGAAAACTTTGTCTAAGTTTGAGTATCTAAAAAATAAATTAAACTAAAAGATGAAAAGAATCCTATTGCTCCTTGCATTTGTCGGTGCATTATCAATGACCTTTGCGCAAAAATCGGCTTACACCATAGATACACAGGGATCTTCGCTAAAATGGGAGGCAAAAAAAGTCATTGGCGGCCATGTCGGCACGATACAGCTCCAAAGTGGTCAAGTTCAAACACAAAATGGTCAGATAACCGGCGGATCGTTTCAAATTGACATGAACTCCCTCGTGTGCACAGACGCACCAAAACTGACCGGACATTTAAAAAATGAGGATTTTTTTGACGTACCGAATCATCCTACGGCTACATTTGTGATTACGAAAGTGGATAACAGTAAGCCGTCTCCTGTCATTACCGGAAATTTGACGATTAAAAACATTACAAAATCGATCTCCTTCCCGGCAAAGGTTATCGCCAGCACAAATGACATGTTTGAAGCGGAAGCAAAAGGCATTAAAGTGAACCGGCTAGACTACGATATCAAGTATCGTTCGGCAAGCTTCTTCTCGGACTTGGGCAACCGGGCGATTGCCGATGATTTTACACTGGATGTGCACTTGAAGGCAAAAAAATAGGTTGTCTCGAACCGGTAGTGCTAGCTCGGAATTTTACAACCTAATCCTGTTTAGGGGCGATCGCGCCGACGTTAAAGAAGAACCTTCAGTGACATCGCTAGCGCGAGCACACAGCTCGTGCCAGCACAAAGGAGAATCGTCAGGTGACACCCCTAGCGCGTGCTTGCAGCTCGCGCTAGGTTCCCGGTTAAATAGAAACATCAATAATTTTAAAGCTGCCGTCTTCTCGCTGCTCTGCCTTCCCTATTGCTATGCTCTTTGAATGATAAAACAGATAGATCCAATCATCCGCGCGTCCCTCCAGCCAATAAGCTTGTCTTAGATCTCGCGCCAAACGGCCATCATAGTCGTATTTTGCGATGAAATTTTTAAAAATCTCTTCAGGTTCCGGCAGAACGTCCCCGCCAAAGAAATAATGCGCTCCGCCTGTACGGATATGAAATGCCTGATGAAACGGCGTATGCGCCCCATTCAGCACGTACGAGATCTGCTCATTAACCGCTCCATCCCCGTCCACGAGCAGCAAATTACCGCTCCGTTGGATCACATCGAAGATCTCGGTTTTGTACGACGAATTCTCTCCGCTGAATGCATATTCCCATTCACCACGTTGCACCACATATTCCGCATTGGGAAAAGCGATCCGCGCTACGCCATCTTTAAAATCAACCATGCCACCGGCATGATCTTTATGCAAATGCGACATCAACACATACTTTACATCTTCGGGTTCGTAACCCTTCCGACGGATATTCTCATGAATTAGTAATTCCCCATTTGCTTCCCGAAAACCTAGTCCCGTATCACATACGATCAAACCGTCGTCAGCAACGACTAGAAACGGATGTACATGGACAAAGATAGAACCTTTACGCGTAAGTGGGTCGTCTTTTTTCGGATCGAAAGGAACAAAAGCTTTAGAAGCATCAACTGAGAATGAGCCCTCATAGAGGGAGAATGCCTGCACCATTTTTTAATTTTTCTGTAAACACGTATGCCACAAGGCCTTCTTCTGCGAGACCGGACATGCATTAGGTAAACCAATTTACAAAACGTATATTTACACGTTAATACAGCTGCAAAGATATGCAAAAAAGGTGGGTAGTAAAGCCAAAAAATGATGTAAAGAAGACCAACAAATTGCGCGACGAGCTTGGTATAAGTTCGGTCATCGCTGAGTTACTTCTTCACCGCAGCATCGACACCTTTGAGCAAGCAAAACTCTTTTTCAGGCCCTCGTTGGACATGCTGCACGACCCTTTCTTGATGCAAGATATGGAAAAAGCCATATCGCGTATTGAAAAAGCGATCGGCAATAAAGAAAAGATACTCATCTATGGAGATTATGACGTGGATGGAACGACTGCCGTTTCCGTCGTGTATAGCTTTTTCAGAGATTTCCACTCTGGTCTAGAATTTTATATACCAGACCGTTATCTCGAAGGCTATGGAATTTCGACAAAAGGCATCGACTACGCTGCGGAGCATGGTTTCACGCTTATAATCGCATTGGACTGTGGTATCAAAGCAATCGAAAAAGTGAGCTATGCCAAATCGAAGAATATAGATTTTATCATTGGAGATCACCACCTACCAGGCCCAAACATCCCCGACGCGGTGGCTGTACTCGATCCGAAAAGATCCGACTGTCCGTACCCGTATAAGGAACTCTCGGGCTGCGGTATTGGTTTTAAGCTAATTCAGGCTTTCATCCAAAAAAACGGGATGGACATACAATTGGCGTATCAATATCTTGATCTCGTGGCCGTGAGCATAGCTTCCGATATTGTACCGATCACGGGAGAAAATCGAATTTTGACCCACTTCGGCTTGAAAAAGTTGAATACAAACCCGAATTGCGGCCTACAAGCACTGATTAACCTGTCCTCCAACAAAACCGGACAATTTTCAGTGAATGATATTGTATTTCAGATCGGCCCTCGCATCAATGCGGCCGGCCGAATTGAACATGCAAAAGACGCCGTGAAGTTGCTTATATCCAAATCATTGCAAGAGGCCAAAGATTTTTCCACAACGGTGGACGACCAAAACAATTTGCGGAAGGATTTCGATCTCAGGATCACCGAGGAAGCGCTGGATATCATCAACAACGATGTTCTGCTCCAACAACGAAAGTCCACCGTATTATTTAAAGAAGACTGGCATAAAGGTGTCATCGGTATTGTTGCATCACGCCTTACCGAGAAGTATTACCGACCGACCATCATCCTCACGCAGACCAACGGCCATATTGCAGGCTCAGCCCGCTCGGTTCTGGGATTCGACTTATACGAGGCATTGAGTGAATGCAGTGATCTCCTCGAACAGTACGGAGGACACAAATATGCTGCAGGATTGACCATGCGTTTGGAAAACGTCCCTGCTTTTCAGGAAAAATTTGAACTGGTTGTCAGTAACAGCATTAAACCGGAAATGCTCCAACAGGAGGTCTTGATTGACACCGAAATACAATTGCAGGACATCGACGCCAAATTCCATCGAATCCTAAAACAATTTGAGCCTTTCGGCCCGCAAAATGAAGCTCCCATTTTACTGACGCGTCAGGTGCATGGAACGGGATATATTGTTGGCGCTAACCACTTGAAAATAACCGTTATCCATGGACAATCGCGCTCATTTGAATGCATTGGCTTCGGACTGGCGAGTGCGATAGATCATATCAATAGCGGTCGTCCGTTTGACATTTGCTATACCATTGAAGAGAATAACTGGCGGGGAAAAAAGAATTTGCAATTAAATATCAAAGCAATCCGTTATTAAAATATATTTGTAATCAAACGATTCAAAGAGCAGATGATTTTAAAGGCCGAACATTTGATCAAGAAATATAAGCAACGGACTGTTGTCAATGATGTTTCTTTCCATGTCGAACAAGGAGAAATCGTAGGTTTGTTGGGCCCTAACGGCGCTGGAAAGACAACTTCTTTTTATATGATCGTAGGCCTCATTAAGCCAAACGATGGTCACGTGTTCTTGGATGAACAGGAAATAACCCAGGATGCGATGTTTCAGCGTGCACAAAAAGGCATCGGATACTTGGCACAAGAGGCGTCTGTTTTCCGTAAACTATCGGTCGAGAATAATATTCTCGCGGTGCTCGAAATCCACTATCCCAATAAAGAGGAACGGGTGGCAAAACTGGAAGAGCTCCTAACTGAATTCAGCTTACATCGCGTGCGAAAAAATCGCGGTGACCTACTTTCCGGAGGAGAGCGTCGGCGTACCGAAATTGCGCGCGCACTTGCTGCAAACCCAAACTTTATTCTGCTGGATGAGCCTTTCGCAGGAGTCGATCCCATTGCGGTTGAGGAAATCCAAACCATTGTCTCGAAGCTTAAGCGTAAAAATATCGGCGTCTTGATCACCGACCACAACGTACAGGAAACATTGTCGATAACGGATAGGGCCTACCTCTTGACAGAAGGAAAAATAATGCTGACCGGCACACCTGAGGAAATCGCGGAAAATGAATTAGCGCGTAAATTTTACTTAGGCCGCCACTTTGAGCTTCGAAGAAAAAAACTATAAACTAAGCCTACAAGCGTCGACTTATGGAAATACTCAATTCTCTTTTCACGTGGATTATGAAAAAGCGCATTCATCAGATTGAGCTTTTTATGAAATATCCACACGATGTGCAAGAAGAGTGGTTTCAAAGTTTGATCTCCACAGCAGAGGCTACCGAGTGGGGAAAAAAATATGACTACAACAGTATTTTGACGCCAGAAGAGTACAAAAACCGAGTTCCTATCCAAGATTATGACGATATAAAAGGATATGTCGATCGAATGATCAAAGGAGAACAAAACCTCATCTGGCCATCGGACATCAAATGGTTTGCAAAATCATCGGGGACGACCTCCGAACGATCGAAGTTTATTCCGGTCAGTATGGAAGCATTAGAAGATTGTCACTACCAAGGCGGAAAAGATATGCTTTCCATTTATTGCCATAATAAACCGGAAAGCAAGGTCTTTACTGGCAAATCGGTGGTCATCGGCGGTTCTTCACAAATTAACAACTTTAGCCCGGACTCGTATTACGGTGACTTATCTTCCATTCTTATCCGTAATCTTCCGTTCTGGGCAGAATTTAAACGCACCCCCAATTTAGAAGTAACGCTCAATCCGAACTTCGAAGAAAAAATAGAACAAATTGCTCAGATTACCGTTAAAGAAAACGTCACTAGCCTCGCAGGCGTTCCAACCTGGAACATCGTTATGGCCAAACGCGTTTTAGAAATAACCGGCAAAGACAATCTACTGGAAATTTGGCCCAATCTGGAATTCTACGGCCATGGTGGTGTCAGCTTCAAACCCTACCGTGAGCAATTTAAGCAGTTAATCCCCTCGGATAACATGTATTATCTGGAAAACTATAATGCATCGGAAGGTTACTTCGGTCTGCAGGACGAATCGGGGTCAGACGACTTATTGCTCATGCTCGATTATGGTATTTATTACGAGTTTCTCCCGATGGAGCATATCCACGACGAGCACCCCAAAACGCTGGGATTAGATGAAGTGGAACTCGGCACAAACTATGCACTGATTATTTCCACCAACGCTGGGTTGTGGCGCTATAAAATTGGCGACACCATCAAATTTACCTCACTGTCTCCGTTTCGTTTTCAGATTTCTGGAAGGACGAAACATTACATCAATACCTTTGGAGAAGAAGTTATCGTAGACAATGCGGAACATGCATTGTCCGTAGCCTGCAAAGCAACAGAAGCCATCATACGGGATTATACGGCTGGTCCAGTATACTTCAGTCGAGGCGAAGCGGGCGCACACGAATGGATTATCGAGTTCGAAAAACAGCCCACCGATTTCCAGTCGTTTTGTGAAAAACTAGATGCTACATTACGAGAAATAAATTCCGATTACGACGCTAAACGATTCAAAGATTTGGCTTTGCGTTTCCCTATCATCCATAATGCCAAACAGGACACCTTCTATCGCTGGATGAAATCCCGAGGCAAACTGGGGGGGCAGAATAAGGTTCCTCGACTCGCAAATGACCGAACCTACCTAGATAATTTACTCCACATGATACGTGAGTCCTAATTAGCGAACCTTCCCGTTTTCTTCCGCCTGCGTTCCTTCGTAAAATAGTTGCCGATTCATTTTTTGGCTTCCAAGGATATGAATCTATAGATTCTTTTTTCTAAATTGCACATTCTTAATTTTTAATGTGATGAGCGAGACGAATACCTATTCAATTCGCGTAGAGCCAACGAAACAATCAAGACTCTCGCAAGTAGATTTCAACAATCTGAAGTTTGGTCAAATCATGTCTGACCATATGCTAGTGGCTAACTATGACAACGGAAGCTGGACAAGTGTCAGCATCGTGCCTTATGGCGATCTGACGGTCAGCCCTTCTATGTCGGCATTACACTATGGCCAAGCTATTTTTGAGGGTATTAAAGGATATAAATTTGCAGATGGAACGGTTAGTATCTTTCGTCCAGACCGCAATTGGGAGCGCTTCAATAAATCGGCAAAACGTTTGCAAATGCCGGAAGTACCGGAGGAAATTTTTATCGATGGACTTCGTGAGTTGCTCAACGTGGATCGCGATTGGGTTCCGTCGGTAGATGGTACCTCACTGTATATCCGACCTTTTATGTTTGGTACGGAAGCTGCTTTGGGAGTACATCCTTCTGCCTCTTACCAGTTTATTGTGATCACCTGTCCAGTAGGTGCATATTATAGCAAACCAATCAGCTTGAAAGTGGAAACTTTCTATACACGGGCGGCCGAAGGAGGAGTTGGCTTTTCCAAAAATGCAGGAAATTACGCCTTGTCGCTTTATCCTACCCAACTCGCAAATGAAGAAGGGTATGATCAGATCATGTGGACCGACGCCGCTGAACACAAGTACATCGAAGAAGCGGGTACGGCCAACCTGATCTTCCGTATCGGCGATACGATTATCACGCCGCATGGCGATACCATCCTTCACGGTGTTACGCGACGTACCATCATTGAACTTGCCGAGAAATGGGGATATAAAGCCGAACAACGTAAAGTATCCGTACAGGAATTGATCGATGGGATTAAAGATGGAAGTGTCTCCGAAGCCTTTGCCGCTGGAACTGCAGCAACCATTACCCATATTTCTAAAATTGGTTTTAACGGACAGGACTATGACCTGCCGCCGGTGGAAGGTCGGGAATTCTCGAATAAAGTACTAGACTATCTAAACCAACTCCGTTACGGAAAAATTGAAGATCCTTTTGGATGGAATTTCATTGTATAGACGTACGATAAAAAAAGGCGATTTAAAAATCGCCTTTTTTTATGCCTCATTACTTGCCTTCAGTTTTAGCATCAATGTAAGCAACGATGTCGTTCAGCGCTGTTGGTTCAAACCACCGGGTATCACCATACTTTTTAAACCAGGTAATTTGCCGCTTTGCATACCGTCGGGAGTTTTGTTTAATGCGATCCACGGCATCCTCTAACGTGCTTTGTCCATCCAGATAGGCAAACAGTTCTGCGTAACCCACCGTCAATAGTGCAGGCTTTTCCCGATACACTTTCAGGGACTTCACCTCCTGCAGTAGCCCTGTTTCCATCATTCGGTCCACACGGCGGTTAATGCGGTCGTACAAGAGCGTTCTATCCATGTTCAGTCCGATCGTAATCACATCAAAAGGTCTCTCTTCTAGTTTTCCCGCTCGGAAAGCGGAAAATGGCTTTCCCGTGGCCTCGAAGACTTCTAATGCGCGGATCACACGTTGGGGGTTTTGCACATCCGCTTGCTCGTAATATACAGGATCAACATTTTTTAAACGCGCTTGAAGCGGTTCTATGCCCTGCTCCAAAAAAAGACGATTCAACTGGTCTCTAACTTCGACAGGAGCCTTAGGGAGATCATCTAAACCTTCACACAACGCCCGGACGAACAAACCTGATCCGCCGACTACGATGACTTGGTCATGTTTTCGGAATAAGTTATCCAACAAGGCCAACGCATCCCGTTCAAAATCGCCAGCGGAGTACTCTTCTGTTATAGAATGAGAATGGATAAAATGGTGTCTAGCTTGCGCCAGTTCGAATTCGTCTGGCTTGGCCGTACCAATAGACATCTCCCGGTAAAATTGCCGAGAATCTGCGGAAATCACTTCCGTGTCATAATGATTGGCCAAAGCGACGCCCATAGCCGTCTTTCCTATGGCAGTTGGCCCAACAACAACAATAAGTTTCTTTTTCTTCACGCCATTCCCTATAAAAATACCCTAGGGATTGCCTAAGGTATTTTTGTGTACATATACGAACCGCTCCGTTCCCGATTAGTATTCATCTTCGTAACCGCTCGATTTTTTTTCTTCACCTTCTCCTTCGCTCCCTCCCTCGCTTTCTTCATCATCAAACATATCGAAATCCTCATCATCGTCTACACCATACTCCGTATCATCGACAGGTGCATCGTCTTCATCATCATCGTCATCAGCAAGTCCTGTCGATAATGGGAAGTTTGATGCTGCAGCGTTCTTAGGTGCCTCTCCTACAGATTTGAAAACGAGTGGGTACTCCTTGCCATCTTCCTCTTTCAATATTTTGACTAACTCCACATGGAAGTCATAGGGTTTATCGAAATTATAGATGTAATAAAATTTTTGATGCGGGTCATCGATAAACTTACTTAAGCGAATATTCTCCATCAACAGCACACCGCTCTCCACTTTTCTAGCTGCGGGAAGCAAGGCAATTTCAGTCCCTTTTTTCCACTGGTCGTTACTGACGTAGAAGGACGAGGATACATCCGACCGATAATTTGTAGAGCGATGGATGGTTTCATGTAATTCTAAAAATGTGCCTTTAGAGGGCATATCAATTTCCCGATATACATCTTCATAATCCTCAAAAGTCACTCGAAATCTGTAAATAGCCATTCTTTGTCGTATCGTTTAGTTTTCTATCGAAAGATAAAATTACAATATTTTTTAAAAAATTAAAGTACGGTATTATTCTTCCGTATTAACCCCATTTCTTCTCCTTTTTTGAACACAAACCGAAGCGCGTCTTCCCGGTTGTTTTCGACCTCACCTTCCAGAATCGCCTCACGCATGGCATTTTTTATGACACCAATGACGCGACCTGGACCAAGTCCGAACAGTGTCATGATGTCCTCCCCCGAAACCGGAGGCTGCCAATTACGGATCTGATCGCGCGCTTCGACATCTTTTAATTTTTGTTTAACCAGTTCGAAGTTGTCCCGGTACTTCCGCTTCTTAAACTCATTTTTTGTCGTCACATCAGCGTGGCACAACAACATGAGCGCATCAATATCATCTCCTGCTTCAAACAATAATCGTCTGACAGCAGAGTCAGTGACAATATCTTGGGCCAATACGATTGGACGCAAATGAAGTTGAACCAGTTTTTGTACAAACTTCATTTTGTCGTTCAAGGGAAGTTTCAGTTCGGCAAAAATCTTGGGTACCATACGAGCACCCCGATCTTCGTGTCCGTGAAAAGTCCAGCCTATACGTTTGTCAAAACGCTTGGTGGCAGGTTTAGCAATGTCATGCATAATGGCAGCCCAGCGCAACCAAAGATCATCCGACATCGAGGCCACATTGTCCAATACCTCCAGCGTATGGTAAAAGTTATCTTTATGTCCCCGTCCATCGATAATGTCGACACCATGCAGTTGTTGCATCGCGGGAAAAATATACGCCAATAGGCCCGTATCGAAAAGATACCGAAATCCAATCGATGGCTTAGGTGCCGACACGATCTTATTCAGCTCGTCTGTGATACGCTCTTTCGATATGATTTGTATACGAGCGGCATTCTCCACGATCGCTTGCACAGCTTGTATATCGATTTTGAAATTCAACTGGGTTGCAAACCGGATGGCACGCATCATGCGTAGCGGATCATCTGAAAAGGTTATATTCGGATCCAGCGGCGTTCGGATCAAGCGATGTTGAATATCGGCCAGACCTTGGAAAGGGTCTACCAATTCCCCGTAGCAATGACTATTCAAGCAGTAAGCCATGGCGTTGATCGTGAAATCGCGCCGGTTCTGATCGTCTTCCAAGGTGCCATCTTCCACGATCGGGTTTCTGGAATTTGATCGATAGGATTCTCGACGAGCGCCGACAAATTCGACATGAATGTCATCATAGACCAGCATCGCAGTCCCAAAACTTTTATAAACAGCCACCTTCGTTTGTAAGACCTCCCCGAGCTTCGTAGCGAAATCTATCCCACTTCCGATAACCACGATATCGACGTCATTTTTGAAGGAACGTTGCATGATTCGGTCACGAACATAACCGCCTATCACATAACACGCCAACTTTTCTTTATCCGCTAAATCTCTGATTATTTGAAAAATAGGATGTTGTAAATTTTCTCGCATAGCAAACTTCTCTAGGCCCAAACCTATTAAGTCGCAAAAATACAGATTATTTCACATAAATCAGCATCAAAGTGCTGGCATTGGCGTGCACGGGACTGAATACGTACGCTCGGATTTCTCTGTATTCGTACCTTGCATACACTGTATTAATCCCGATCTTTAGACAAGCGCCGGAAAGCCAATGGATTGGAAGCCAGCTCTGCCTGTTCGCGACGGCGCTGCACAATATGCACTGCGGAAAAAATAGCCTCTAAAAATGATTCATGGGAAGCGATATTTTTTCCAGCTATATCGTAGCCGGTTCCATGATCGGGTGATGTGCGAACAAAAGGTAATCCCGCCGTGTAGTTCACTCCTTTGCGGGATGCAATGTGTTTAAATGGAATTAATCCCTGATCGTGGTACATGGCTAATACCGCATCAAATTTGGTATAGGCATCACTCGCAAACAAACCGTCGGCTGGATAAGGACCAAAACAGAAGATGCCCGCTTCATTAGCGCGCTGTATGGCCGGTTTGATAATTTCTTCGTCTTCCGTTCCAATGAGACCATTATCACCGGCATGTGGGTTCAGGCCCAAAACGGCAATCTTCGGTTTCTGAACCCAAAAATCAGTTTTCAAACTCTCGTTCATCATCACCAACTTCTGCAAGATCGCTTCCTGTGTAATGCCCGACGCGACGTCTTTCACCGGTATATGCCCCGTGACTACTCCAATACGCAAGTCGTCACTAATCATAAACATCAGGACATCTTCTGCGCCTACCTTCGACTGAAGATATTCTGTGTGCCCTGGGAATTGGAAACCTTCTTGCTGAATATTATGCTTATTAATAGGCGCCGTTACCAACGCGTCAATTTTACCTGCTTGCAGATCATCGACAGCTTTTTCTAACGATAAAAAAGCATACCGACCGCCCAGTTCGTTCTGCTCGCCCAAGGATATCTTCACATCCTCTTGCCAACAATTGATCATATTCGGGCGTTTGGGATTGGCTTGTTCCGCCGCTTGGATGACATTAAAGCTGAAATCTTGGATACCAATAGCTTTCCGATGAAATGAAGCAACCTTTGTATTACCATAGACTATAGGTGTAAAATATTCCAGTATACGGGTATCGGTCAATGATTTAATGATAACTTCTAACCCAATTCCGTTAACATCCCCTATGGTAATTCCAATTTTTAGTTTCTCACTCATTTTCTGAAAGCTTTAAATCAAAATTACAAAATTTAGGTTAATAATAAAGCTTTCAGTACATCCATGCGAGCTAATCTTTTCGTTATTTCTCCGGCAAATAGCGCTTGTCTCCTTTCTGATCAAGGTAAAATTTTTTATTATTTGCATCAATAAACACATCAAATCCATTGTGTTTTTCGCCGGTAGGCTTGTCTACTACTTTGGCGGGTTCGTTCTTCTTTTCTTTTTTTGTAAATACATTGGAATCTGGAACAACCGGGTTTGTCTTACCGGGCATTGGAACTGGTTTGGGTTTAATAGGTATAGGTTTTTTTGTCGGATTTTCCTGCGCTTGCACCATACCTAACTGCAAAACGAAAACGGCGGCTACTATAGCGGCTAGCTTTCCTAGGTCAATGAACCTTTTCATTATCTTTTGTTTTATGTCATGATTTTACTTGCCACAAAACAAGCACCAAGGGGATCATTTTAAACTAGAAATAACATATTTTCAACAGTTTACACCTTTTAAATTAAATAGACCACTGAATATTAAGCAGGAATTAAGTCAATGACCATGGTGACCGTATGATGTGCTGATCGCTGTCCTACGGCGCGAAATATCGGGTGTATAAAAAGGACACCGCTATTCCATCGATCCATTACCACCCATCGCGGCATAACCCCGGAGATCAGCCTCCTTATCTGCTGTGTAGGCGCCGCCTAATGCTGAAAAATCGTATCTTTGTCGAAAGAATCAAGATGAGTACGGTACGCGCAAAAAAACACTTAGGTCAGCATTTTCTCAACGACAAAGGTGCCGCCAAAAAAATAGTCGAAGCTTTAGATCCCGCTTTAGGCTTCCAACAGGTTTTGGAGGTCGGCCCGGGGATGGGCGTTCTTTCCGACTTCTTATTGCAAAAAGAAGAGTATGAAACCTGGCTTATTGACGTGGACGACGAATCCATTGCTTATTTGGCGGATAAGTATCCACAACTGGAACATAGACTGATACACGGTGACTTCCTAACCTTGGATTTTGGCTCTCATTTCGGTGAGAAACTAGCAATAATCGGCAATTTTCCATACAATATATCTTCCCAAATTCTTTTTAAGATCCTCGACGAGCGACACCGGGTGGTGCAGATGACTGGTATGTTCCAAAAAGAAGTAGCCGAACGTTGTGTCGCAAAGCCGGGCAGTAAGGAATATGGTATTTTGAGCGTATTTCTCCAGGCATATTATGATGTACAATATTTATTTACCGTTAAAGCTGGAGCATTCAGCCCACCCCCGAAAGTACTGTCCGGTGTTATGAAAATGACGCGCAACGGTCGTGAGCAATTGGATTGCGATGAAAAACTCTTCTGGCGAATTGTAAAAGCGGCGTTTAATCAGCGTCGAAAAACGCTTCGAAATGCCCTTTCTGCAATTGTTCCGAAGGAGAAAATGAGTGACAACCCTTTATATGAACTTCGGGCGGAACGGCTTACCGTGGCTAATTTTGAGAAGTTAACTCGTGAAATTAGCGCTGTTTTATAGGGATATAGATGAAAAGACGGGTGACCATCATTGGCGGAGGGGTGGCTGGTTTGACAGCAGCCATCGGCTTGCTGCAGATAGGGCTGGATGTACAAGTATTCGAACGGGTGGCCGTACTGAAAGGCATAGGTGCAGGGTTTGGATTAGCTGCCAATGCCATGCGGGCTTTCGACCTCTTGGGCTTGCGGACTGGCGTTGAGCAGATCGGACATTTCCTTCCGTCGTACAACATTCTGGATCAACACGGCAACGTATTGGCCGAGCCGGATACAAAAGAAATCAGCAAGAATTACCAACAGAAGAACTTTGCTGTCCATCGGGCAGACTTGCACAAGTTCCTACATGAACAACTACCCGCGAACATCGTACACCTCGGGAAGGAAGCTATTAAATTTGAACGTTCCCCTCAAGGGGTTCGCATTTTTTTCTCGGATCAAACCGTGGTGGAGACCGATGCGTTAATTATGGCGGACGGCGTGCGTTCCAGATTACGTCAACAACTTCTCCCGTTTGCTCAACCGCGGTTCTCGGGATATACCTGTTGGCGGGCTGTTATAGATAACAGGCTCGTCGACTTACAGTCGTCTACGGAAACTTGGGGACCTAAAGGTCGTTTTGGAATGACGCCATTGGCCGGAAATAAGGTGTATTGGTATGCGTGTGTCAATGCTCCACAAAATAGTTCAAAATATAGGTCGTTTAAGGTTTTCGACCTACAAAAGCATTTTGCAGATTACCACACACCGATACCGCAGATACTGCAGAATACGTCAGACGAACTCCTGCTCTGGAACGATATTATTGATATTGAACCCCTGGCAAGCTTAGCTTACGGCAATATCCTTTTGATCGGGGATGCCGGCCATGCAACCACGCCAAATTTAGGACAGGGCGCTTGTCAGGCCATTGAAGATGTTGCGGTGCTCGTCGATGAATTAACACAAAACCAGCAGGACTTTGAAACAGCGTTTGCGCACGTCAGTACGCGCCGGCTCAGGCGCACGCGCTACATTACAGAAACCTCGTGGCGCGTTGGTAAGGTCGCCCAGTGGGAATCGCCGTGGCTAATTTCCATCCGAAATACCCTGTTACGCATGATGCCCAATACATTAAAACAGCTTCAGTTACAAAAGCTATTGAACGAAGATTTTATGTCTATTACAAAGTAAGATGGAAACACGAATTTTAATTGTTGATGATATTCATGAGGTTTTACTGGACAAACTACAGTCCGCTAATTTAGCATTCGATTACCGTCCGGCGTTCACCCGGCTGGATGCTGAAGCGGAAATAGGATTATATACCGGCCTGATAATTCGATCGAAATTCCAAGTGGACAGGGCATTCATTGATCAGGCACCACACTTGCAGTTCATTGCTCGGGCAGGCGCTGGCATGGACAATATTGATGAGGATTATGCGCGTTTAATGGATATTTCCTTAATTTCTGCAAACGAAGGAAACCGAGATGCTGTGGGCGAACATATGATCGGCATGCTGCTCAGTTTAATGAACAATCTGGGCCGGGGCGATCGAGAGATTCGTGCCGGCGTTTGGAAAAGAGAAGAAAACCGAGGTTACGAACTGAAAGGTCGCACTGTAGCCCTCATTGGTTATGGACACAACGGGCAGGCCATGGCTAAAAAATTGCTTGGATTCGACGTAAACGTGATTGCGTACGACAAATATAAAACCGGTTTCTCCGATGAATATGCCCGGGAGGTTTCCATGGAAGAGGTGGTTCGTCAAGCAGACGTTCTCAGCTTTCACATTCCGCTAACTCGAGAAACGAGAGGCTTAGTCAACGATGAATATTTATTTCATTTCCGGAAGCCTATTTTCTTTTTGATGGGCGCCCGTGGCGGCATCGTCGACATACAGGCCGTTCTAAATTATATCGATAAGGGGCGAATTCTAGGCGCTGCATTTGATGTCCTTCCTGTGGAGAAATTCCCGGCTCTTGGAGAACAAACCTGGTTTACGCAACTGGTCAACAACGAGAAGATCTTGCTTAGCCCGCATGTTGCCGGTTGGACATTCGAAAGTTACTATAAGTTATCGGCGATACTTGCCGACAAGATTATAGCCAATAGGACCAGATAGCAACGGAACAGGCTACGAATATAAATTGGACAATCAACGCGAAATCCAGTAAATAAGCATAGTGATACCGATCCCTATTCCGAAAAACTACGCGTTTCAGCACAATCCCGATCAGGATATTGGTGAGTAAGATGCCTATTTTGACGGGAAACTGAAAATCGGCGATTACAATGCCTAGACTATGCAAACCCAACAAGAGGTAACACAGGTTAATCGCTTTTTCTGCTCCCAACATACTCGGGATGGTTTTTAAGTGATAGTACGAATCTTGTTGAATATCGCGAATATCGAAAGGTAACGTGCAGATAATCAAAAACACAAACTTCAATAGAAAAAGAAAAAGTAAGCGATGATGGTCTATTTCGAGACCGTCAAGGTGCAACTGAAACGCCGGCAGACATACCGAACTCAGTGTCCAGACCAAGGCGATGTGAAAAATTTTCATCCCCGGCAGTTGCCGTAAGCCGACCATCTTGCCTCGGTAGGGAAAAATAGGAAAGGAATAGGCCATACTGAGACCGCCTATTGCCGTCAAAAAAAGAAGATTATAGATATGTAGGTGATAGACGGTATATAGCAGCACCGCTCCAGCCAATGCACTATTTAACCACAAGATCCACTCATTCTGGAATACCCACCGCGTACGTCGGTAAATGGATGCTTTGGGATCTTTTGGTTTGGACAAAACAAGGCTGAAGTTATACAACAGCAACGTTGCCGCCCCTTCAATCGCGATGATGGAATAGTTGAAGGCCGATTCAAAAAAAATGTATGTTAAGGCACATTGTGCCGCAGCAGCTCCCCCTATGAGCAGGTTCGTATAAATAAAAAAGTAGTACCCCTGTTTCAAGAAATTCATACACATTCTAACTTCACGCTTGCCGATCGTAAGGAGCATATATACGTTTCGCTTTCGATAGCAGGTCTGCTCGTGGTTTTTCTTGACTATATGCGGCCCATCGGCAGACAAATTACGTTGAATAAAGTTACCAATAGTTACGGATCGTACAAATCCATAGGTAGAAAAAACAGAATCCGTGGTACCGCCGCTCCAACACAACGTATGATGCGGAGATAGTCGACTGTTATGTTCGTTGGGTAAAAAATTGATTTTAATGGCAAAAAAAACTAAATTAGCCTATTGATATTCAATACAGACACATTTTAATAAGTAATTGACTGTATTGAATAAGTAGTAGCATTAAATTTTTACCGAGAATATGAACCTACAGATTAAAAGTTTTGAGGAATATCAAGACGCATATAAACATAGCGTCGATAACCCAGAAGCATTTTGGGGAGAAATTGCTGAGCACTTCTTTTGGAAGAGGAAGTGGACGAATGTGTTAAACTGGAACTTCAGTGAGCCGTCCATAAAATGGTTTGAGGGGGGGAAACTAAATATAACCGAAAATTGCCTCGACCGCCATATCTATAGCTTAGGCGACAAACCCGCGATTATTTGGGAACCAAACGACCCGAATGAAGCACACCGCATCCTAACCTACAAACAGTTATTGAACAAGGTCGAAACGTTTGCCAATGTACTGAAAAACAACAACGTGGTAAAAGGCGACCGAGTGTGTATTTATTTGCCTATGGTACCTGAACTGGTCATTGCTGTACTTGCATGTGCCCGTATCGGTGCTATTCATTCAGTCGTTTTTGGAGGTTTTTCGGCACAGTCTATTGCTGACCGTATCAACGACGCGGCCTGTAAACTCGTAGTCACATCCGATGGTGGCTATCGCGCAAACAAAGTATTGGAACTAAAATCTATCGTGGATGATGCGCTGATGCAATGCAAGTCCGTAGAACGGGTGATTGTGTTGACGCGCACTCGTACGCCTATATCCATGATTAAGGGACGAGATGTATGGTGGGAAGATGAAATCAAAAAAGTGGAAACACAAGGAAATCCACCCTGCCCGGCCGAAGAAATGGATGCGGAGGACCCGCTTTTCATTTTGTATACCTCGGGATCGACGGGTAAGCCCAAAGGGGTTGTTCATACTACAGGAGGCTATATGGTCTATACGGGCTATACCTTCTCTAACGTTTTCCAGTACCAACCGGGGGAAGTTTACTTTTGTACAGCGGATATTGGCTGGATTACTGGACACAGTTACATTGTGTATGGCCCCTTGTCTCAGGGCGCGGTTTCCCTAATGTTTGAGGGTACGCCCACCTATCCCGATGCTGGCCGACTATGGGATATCGTTGAGAAATACAAGGTTAACATTTTATACACCGCTCCAACGGCTATCCGCTCTTTGATGGCGTTTGGAGACGATTTTGTAGAAAATAAAGACTTAAGCAGTATAAAAAAATTAGGGTCGGTAGGCGAGCCCATTAATGAGGAAGCGTGGCATTGGTACCATGAGAAAATTGGAAAAGGAAAAGCGCCTATTGCCGATACGTGGTGGCAAACGGAAAACGGAGGTATTTTAATTGCGCCTATGGCCGGTATATCGCCGACTATACCGGGCTACGCGATGTTGCCGCTACCTGGCGTGCAGCCTTGTCTTATGGACGAGAATGGTGTGGAAATCGAAGGCAACGACGTCTCTGGTAACCTTTGCATCAAATTTCCATGGCCGGGTATGTTACGTACCACTTGGGGAGATCATGAGCGTTGTAAGCAGACCTACTTCTCGACATACGAGAACAAATATTTTACCGGAGACGGTTGCTATCGTAACGCAGAAGGATACTACAAAATTACAGGCCGTGTTGATGATGTGCTCAATGTGTCCGGACACCGTATTGGTACCGCCGAAGTAGAAAATGCTATTAACATGCATTCTGACGTAGTCGAATCTGCGATTGTAGGGTATCCACATCCGGTGAAAGGCCAAGGGATTTACGCCTATGTAATTGCAAATCACCACATTGACGAGGATAGCACCCGAAAAGATATTTTGCAGACCATAACGCGTTTAATCGGTGCCATTGCAAAACCTGACATTATCCAATTTGTTGCCGACTTGCCTAAGACGAGATCAGGAAAAATCATGCGTCGTATTCTCCGCAAAATTGCGGAGGGCGAGCTGCAAAATTTAGGAGACACGTCTACCTTGCAGGATCCAACAGTCGTGGATGCTATCATCAAAGGCTCCGAAAAATTCCGGTCACAATAGGATCGTTTTTATCCCTTGAAAAACTCCTGCCAACTGTAAGCGGAGTTTTTCAAGTTTAGCCGACAACCTCATGTTCCGGATCAGCATACGGGTTCGGTCATTTTGCAGTAGTCATGTTCAGACGCTCGTCCGCAAACCCTACCCCCTCGTGGATAAAAAAATAAAGAAAATAGAAAAAAAACGCTGTTTTTTTTCTATTTTTATAACAATCCATCAAATCAAAATATTAAGACTGCATGCTATTTACTGTTTTAACAGGATTAATAACATCAAGCCTTCTCATTCCTTTCGGCAAGCTTATTAAGACGAAGTGGAGTATTTTGCTCCCATTCATACCTGTACTTCTTTTTTTGTTTTATGCGTTGCACGTGCCGACAGTGGCCGGAGGAACAAATCTTTTACAACACCTTCCGTGGGTGCCCACTTTGGGAGCCAACTTAGACTTTCGTTTAGATGGCTTATCCTTGCTTTTTGCGCTTCTGATTACCGGAATCGGGACAGCAATATTCTTTTATGGTCGAAGCTATCTAAAAGGGCATCATTATTTCGATCGTTTTTTTGCCTATTTGCTGCTTTTTATGAGTGCTATGCTTGGCGTGGTCCTATCCAACAACATGCTGACTTTATTTGTTTTTTGGGAACTGACCAGCATAAGCTCATTTTTTCTTATTGGGTTTAATAACGACAGCCGAGCATCCCGGAGCAGCGCGTTAATGGCCTTAAGCATAACTGGACTTGGTGGATTTTTTCTATTGGCTGGATTAATCCTGGCTGGCCACGTTGCCGGAACATATGTGATCAGTGAACTGTTTACAAAGCATGGGCTTTTAGTGGATCATCCCTTGTATCCCCTCATCGTCACGCTCGTTTGCCTGGGTGCTTTCACGAAGTCGGCCCAGTTCCCATTCCATTTCTGGTTGCCGGGTGCCATGAAAGCACCGACCCCTGTATCGGCTTACCTGCATTCTGCGACCATGGTCAAGGCTGGAATTTACCTATTGGCGCGCTTTACTCCTATATTGGGCCACACCGAATTATGGAATACAACGTTGCTGGTCGTCGGCGGATTTACTATGGCATTTGCAGCAATACATGCTCTTTTCCGAACGGACCTCAAAGGAATATTAGCCTACTCTACGATTTCTGCCTTGGGTGTTTTAACGTTCCTTTTAGGTTTGGACACTCCCGAAGCATTTGTTGCCGCCAGTGTCTTTATCCTAGTACATGCGTTATATAAAGCCACGCTCTTTATGATTACGGGGATTATCGATCATGAGACACATACGCGCGATATCACCAAACTATCGGGACTCAGAAAGGTATTGATGCCTGTCTTTATCGCAGCAATACTGGCAGCATTGTCTAGTGCTGGGGTTCCGCTAACCTTTGGTTTCATTGGAAAAGATCTTATTTACGAAGCGACTTTGCATTACCGCGAGAATTGGTCACTCTGGCTCACGGCGCTCGCTGTCATAACAAATATCGGTCTGGTAGCGGCTGGTTTTATGGCCGGTCTTAAGCCGTTTACAGGACAATTGCCAACAGCTTACCAGAATGTGCATCTTCCCTACAAATCCATGTGGATACCACCATTGATTCTAGCGGCGCTGGGTCTCCTATTCGGGATTTTCCCAGGAGTAGTTGGTGAATATATGAATTACCAAACAGCGAATGCCATAGCCGGTGCGGACACACATATGGATCTTAAAATCTGGCATGGATTCAATGTCGTACTTATACTTAGCGTAGCGACGCTAGTGTCGGGAGGGCTAATCTATGTATTCCATACGCCCAGTGAACGAAAACTGGCTGCTATCGAACGTTTCAATAGGCTTGCGCCGCAACAGGTTTTTCTATACATCGCACAGACATGCAAACGTTTAGCCATTTCCTTCACGCAACTGTTTCACAACGGTTACTTACGTTCTTATCACCTCAAAATTATTGTATTTGCCGAACTGCTATTGGGATACAAGCTGTGGATCAGCGGACCTATTCACATCCATTTCGACCAACTTACGCCGTTGTCATGGTATGAAGTGGTGATCGTAGCGATCCTTATCGGCGCATTGTACATTATTGTCTCGACGAGATCCCGTCTGACCTCCGTCGTTTCCACAAGTGTGATCGGCTACTGTATCTGTTTGATGTTTGTATTTTACAGCGCACCTGATCTGGCAATGACACAATTTACGATCGATACACTGACCACGGTACTGTTCGTGCTCGTACTTTACAAACTTCCGGGGTTCATTAATCTAACGAGCCGGGCCGTATTGGTTAGGGACGCCATTGTTGCACTAGGATTCGGTGCGATATTGTCGCTGATCGCATTGCGTGTGCTGTACGAGCCTAATACCACAACTATTAGTGATTTTTATGGAGAGAACGCCTACCTGTTAGCAAAAGGAAAGAACGTGGTAAATGTAATTTTAGTTGATTTCCGTGGCATAGATACGATGTTCGAGACTGTTGTACTGTCTATCGCGGCATTGGGGGTATACAGCCTAATCCGTTTACGTTTAAAATCTTCTGAAAAAGAGTAGCGACTATAGCGGTACGCTGCATACATAAACAAAAAGGAAAAGAAACGACGCAGATACGGAAAGGTTGGCACGATGCCCGGTCGTCGATATCCGATCCTACGATAAAAAAACAAGACAAATGAAAAGTGCTATATTACAGACAGCCACGCGATATTTACTACCGATCCTGTTGCTGTTTTCTTTCTTTCTGTTGCTGCGCGGACACTACTATCCGGGAGGCGGATTCGTAGGGGGCTTAGTCGCATCCATCGCGTTTGTGTTACATAGCTTTGCCAATGGTACCGCTGCGACCATGAAGATTTTGCGGTACAAACCGCTGTCCCTCATCCCAATTGGTTTGGCCATTTCGACATTAAGTGTGGTAATTCCGGTCCTTTTTAACCTCCCCCCTATGACGGGACTATGGTTTGAAGAGCCTATCCCCGTGATTGGTATGATTGGTTCTGCGTTATTTTTTGATCTTGGTGTATATTTGGTGGTGATTGGGGTCGTTTTGACGATTTTATTTACCATTTCTTTAGACGAGTAATATGGAATTACTATTGGTTTTGGTATTAGGACTCCTATATGCCGCTGGCGTATATCTGATTCTTCGGCGAAGTATGGTTAAATTGCTGTTGGGCATCATGCTACTCGGAAACGGAACAAACATTCTCATCTTCCTATTGGGAAAAATAACGAAGGGAAGCCCACCAGTTATCGATGAATCGTACAAGGTATTTCAAGCTATTTATGCGGATCCGATACCTCAAGCATTGATCTTAACTGCCATTGTTATCAGTTTCGCTTTGACATCATTCGCTATTGTTTTATTAAAACGTGTTTACGCCTTGGTAGACTCTGATGATTTAGACGACTTAAATACCCCAGAAGAAGAAGATTTATGATTGACAACCACATATTAGCCCCTGTTTTTGTACAACTTTTTACGGCGATCATACAACTTATGTTCTGGCGGAAAACCTTGACGCAACGTTATTTGAGCGTTGGCGGTAGCTTTATTGCCGTTCTGGTGGCGATACGGTTATTCAGCCGGGTCGCAGAGGGCGGTATCTTGACGATGAATGCCGCGAACTGGGATGCGCCGTTCGGTATTGTATTTGTCGCTGACTTACTCAGCGTAACGCTTGTACTTCTCACTTCGATAGCTGGATTTGCTGTATCCATCTTTTCTTCTGTAGGACTTAGCAGACAACGGATGTTATATGGATATTTCCCCATCTTCCATTTTTTGATCATGGGCTTGAACGGCGCATTCCTCACCGGAGATATCTTTAACTTGTACGTCTATTTCGAGGTTATTATCATATCATCATTTGTTTTAATGACGCTTGGTGGACGAAAAGCCCAACTCGAAGGAGCCGTCAAATACATGGCTATGAACATTCTGGCTTCGATGTTTTTCCTAACCGGAATTGGTTTACTCTATGGCCTAACCGGTTCTTTAAATATGGCCGATCTGTCGTTGAAAATTCAGGCGGTTCAGAACAAAACACTGGTGGGCATTACCTCTTGTTTCTTTATCCTGGGTTTCGGCATCAAATCAGCCGTATTTCCGTTATACTATTGGCTCCCTTCTTCTTACCATACACCGCCGTCGGCAGTCGCCGCTACATTTGGCGGATTGCTTACTAAGGTCGGGGTTTATGCGATGTTACGTGTCTTCAGTCTAATTTTCATCCCCGACGAATTTACGCGCACATTACTGATGGTCATCGCAGTGGCAACCATCATAACCGGCGCATTTGGAGCACTGATTAAGACCAATGTACGACGGTTATTTTCCTACTTGATTGTTTGCCATATTGGCTTCATGGTAGGCGGTATTGCGATGTTTAGCAAAGTAGCACTCATGGGAGCGGTATTTTACCTTATCCATGATATCATGGTCAAAACAAACATGTTTCTGATCGCCGGCCTCATTCGTCAACTTCGCGGGACACTCGATATGAATAAACTAGGAGGGCTCTATAGGGATTATCCACGCATTTCGCTACTTATTGCCCTTGTCCTTTTTTCCCTGGTGGGGATACCACCGCTTTCGGGATTTTGGCCGAAAATTTTTCTTTTCCGAGAAGCATTTACGCAACAACAGTACTTCTTCGTGGCAGCCCTAATTATAGGCAGTTTCATTACGTTATATGTCATTGCCAACATGTGGGCACATGTATTTTGGAAAAACCCGCAACAAGAAGAGGAAATTGACGATCGATTTGCACCTATGCAGCCGTATCGCAAAATACTGATGGTTTTGCCTATTGCCCTACTGGCACTGACCACCTTGTTTATCGGTTTGAACGCAGAAGCCATTGTCCGAGTGAGCGATAAAATATCAAGCCAATTAATAGACACCTCTTCCTACATCGAAGCTGTGTTGGGAGACAAAACGAACGAGATATGATTAAGCACTTTTTGATGAACCTGTTGTTGTCTGGAATATGGGTAGCTTTAACGGGTTCGATGTATTACACAAACTTCCTTTTCGGATTTCTTTTGGGCTTTTTTGTCCTTTGGATCATGAACCGAAATGAAACGGATCAGCGTTATTTCTACCGTGTGCCGAAGATCATTAATTTTATATTCTATTTTGTGTATGAACTCATAAAAGCCAATGTTCAAGTGGCTTTTGACGTGGTGACGCCAAAGTATTTCTTCAAACCGGGTATTGTCAAGTATCCACTTCATGCTAAAACGGATTTCGAAATCAACTTGCTGACGACGATGCTCTCATTGACTCCAGGTACGCTGATTCTGGATATTAGCGAAGACAAGAAAACGATCTATATCCACGTGATGTACCTCACCGACCCAGAAAAGTTTGTTGCCCAAACGAAGACAGGACTTGAGCGGAGATTATTAGCTATACTACGATGATTACACTGGAAAATTACTTTGATTACGTTATCCTGCCGATTTTATCAATTTCGGTTTTGTTGGTATTTATCCGGCTATATAAGGGACCTGCGATCGTGGATCGGGTGATCGCCTTGGATCTTATTATCACCATTGGCATTGGCATCATAACCGTGTATAGTATACGTGCCAACCAAAAAGTACTGTTGGACGTAGCCATCATTTTGGCCCTGATTGCCTTCCTTGGAACAATAGCCTTTGCCTATTACATAGAAAAACAGAAAGATGATTAACATTATACTTGGAATACTCAGTACTGTTGGAGCGCTGTCGATACTGTTTGCGTCTATAGGCATCCTTCGAATGCCGGATTTTTACCTCCGCCTATCCGTGACGGTCAAAGCATCTACGCTCGGCGTTGGCTTATTATTAATATGTGCTGCCATTATGTTTCCCGATGTTTCGGTGACAACGAAAGCAATTGCCATCATTTTTTTCTTAATCATTACAGCGCCCATTGCTGCGCATATGATCGGTAGAGCAGCGTACTTCACAAAAACACCTCTATGGAAGGGAACTGTCGTAGATGAGTTGGCCGGCATGTACAACGAAGAGACACATGAACTGGAAAGTAACGGAGATACGTGGCCGGATCAAGTGGATCCCGCCGATGAAGTAAAAACAGACGATGAAGCCAAATAGTCTTTGCCCACCGAAAGATTGAATGGGTAGTTTCCGGCAAAATACTGATTTAATCTATTAAAAAACGATGCAGACCGGACTTGACACTTCAATTTCTTTGCCGGTATTTGTTAATTCGCCCGTGGACGTATTCCTTTCGAATACCACGATATTGTCGGTCGATTGATTCGCTACTAATAAGAATTTGCCATCCGGCGTAATGTTGAAGTTACGAGGTCCCTCTCCGCCAGTGGAATACACATTTTTCTTCTGGAGCATTCCCGATTTTTCAATAGCGAACAGAGTAATGCTATTTGCGTCGCCGCGATTGGATGCGTATAAGAACTTTCCGTCTGGTGACAGCTTAATCTCCGCCGCGCCATCCTTCCCTTTAAAATCATCTGCATTTATCGACATCGTATCAACCAACTGCCAGACCTTCCCGTCCCGTAGATAATGAACGATTTGAGCCGACATTTCCAATAGTACGTAAAGGTTCTTACCCTTTGCGTCGAACACCACATGTCTTGGTCCACCACCTGCTGGGGTCGACAACTGCCCATCTTCTACTAGCCCATATGTATCCTTTTCTTTTGCTATTCGATATATCGTTACCTTATCCGTTCCTAAATTCTGTACAAATACCTGCTTTTCATCCGGCGAAAAAAATGCGGAATGCACATGAGAGGCCTCCTGGCGTTCTTTGTTTGGCCCCGTTCCCTCTTGTTGTATCTGTTGGATTTTCTCGCCAATCGCTCCGTTTTGTTCGATACGATACACCGCCAATGACCCTCCTCCATAATTCGACACTACCGCTAAAGGCGTTTTAGCGCCGACTGCAACATGGCAAGGATAACTTCCGTCAGTCGGTAATGCATTGACAAAAGATAAGACATCGCCATCGAACGTAAATGATGACAACGCCGCCGTACTGTCGCCACGTTCATTCACGGCGTATAACATGTTGCCATCAGCAGATCTCGCTAAAAAGGAAGGATCATCGCTCTTGGTATTTGCATATAACGAAGCTGTGCCATCCTGTGTATTAAACATATATAAGTAGATCCCTTGGCTTCCTTTATTGGTATAGGTACCGACAAACATCGGGATTTCCTGTGCGAATACTTGTCCCATAAAACATCCTAAAATTAATGTGACTATTGTTCTCATGCGATGCAATACTTAATTTAAACCTTGAAGCAAGGTACATAATATATTAACATTACCTAGAACAACGCAGCTGTTAAATATGGTTAAAGAAAAATTAAATTTTAACATTTTTAATAATTTAGCGCGCAAAGTTTTAGTAAATTTGGCACGAAGGAAAGTACGCAGAATTGCCAGATAATAAGTGGTTAATCCGAATTATTGTGATAATTTTGCAGCAGCGTAAAGGCTTACATTTTTATGATTAAAAAATACATCTTTTTATTGAGTTCATGCATCGTAGCACTATGTTGCTTCCAGACGGCGACCGCTCAAAGCAAATTGGTTGATCGTGTGGCCGCAACGGTTGGATCAGGCATTATTCTACAATCTGACATTGAAATGCAGTACGCGCAGTACCTGGCCGGAGGCGAAAAACCGAATGAGAACATGAAATGTTATGTTTTGCAGCAATTGGTAACACAAAAGCTGCTTTCTCAACAAGCAATGATTGATTCTATAGAGGTATCTGAAGCAGAGGTAGACGATAACCTGAATCGACGAATGCAAATGATGGTTCGCCAAGCGGGGGGTAAGGAACGTCTAGAAGAATTTTTAAATCGTTCATTACTGCAATATAAAGAAGAAATGCGTCCTAGCGTGTCTGAACAACTCAAGGCACAAAAAATGCAACAGAATATTGTCACTACGATCAATGTAACACCTCAAGAAGTGAAAACCTATTTCAACGGCTTAAATCAGGACAGTTTACCTTATTTTAACACAGAGGTGGAAGTTGGTGAAATCGTCATTAACCCGGTTTTAACCAAGGAAGAGAAAGAACAGTATCGCCAAAAAGTGGAAGGATATCGGCAACAAATTTTAAATGGATCTGACTTCGGAACCATTGCCCGACTCTATTCCGAAGATGCTGCGGCACCGTATGGTGGGGAATCTGGATTTCAAACACGTGATTATTGGGCAAAAGAATTCTCCGCCATGGCTTTTAAATTGAAAGAAGGAGAGGTTTCTCCGGTTTTTGAAACGCAATTTGGCTTCCATATATTACAAGTACTGCAACGTCGAGGCGAAGAAGTAAACGTTCGCTACATTGTAGTTATACCTAAACCAACAAATGCCAGTCTGGAACGTGCAAAAGCGAAAATAGACAGTATTTCTGACAAAGTGGAGCAAGGCAAAATGAGTTTCCATACCGCTGCCTCTCTGTACTCCGAAAATAATGAAACGAAGTATACAGGCGGTATGATTCTAAATGAAGAAGATCGCACGGGACTTATCCCAATGGATCGATTGGATAGGGAAACATTTACGGCAATTGACCCTCTTCAGGTGGGACAATATTCGAAATCATTTCTATCCAAAGATCGTACGGGAAAGCAGGTCTATAAATTTATGTACCTTAAATCCAGGATTGCACCCCACAAAGCAAATTTGGAGCAGGACTTTGCCAAAATTCAAGAAGCGGCTAAACAGGACAAAATTAACCGGAAGCTAAGCGAATGGTTTGAGCTACGAAAGGAAAATACATTCATTGACATCAATCCAGATTTCATTAAGTGCGACGAACTTAAATTGTGGATTAACAAAGATGAAACGTTAGCACAGAAGTAAAAAATCCGTTATACGAAACGCCACTTTTCGAAGTGGCTTTTTTTTGCACCCAACAGGTACGTAAATCGTGTTTTCTAGAAGGTGGTGCATGGGAACGTAAAAGAGAAGTGCGTCTTCCCCTCCACATACGGTATGTCTTTTTCACCGCGGTATAATGTATGGATCATGAAACCGAAGGCAAGTCGAAAAAAAAAGAATACGTTCCATGCTCGCACAGGGAGAGATGACGTCAGCCTATCCGACAACTGACCAGAAGCTACTCTTGTCCGAACATAGGCTCATACGAATCAAGCCCAACATATCCGAATGGACTTAAAAAAATCGCGCTATACATCTCTGTAAGCGCGATTCTTTTTTATTTTGTAGGTTTCTATCGTTCAAACATCATTTCAATCAATACGCGCCACTGATAATCATCTTTTAGTTGCCAGATCCGAATGTAATTAAATTTCACGACTTTCTCTTTCGAACGTACCGTCGCTGTTCCAGATGTATACGCATACTCTCCACTATACGCTCGACCTACGCCGGTAGGTTCCGTAGCGATTTCTATACGTTTCTTCTTAAGAAAGGCTAGCACATTTTTCTTTCCCTCGATCTCGGGCTCCCACGGATAATAATATCGAACGTCGTCTGACAAGAATTCATTAAATGCCGTTTCATTGTTTGCCTTCAAGATCGTCGAAAAAAGCTCGTCACTCTGTGTGACGACTTCTTCTCGTTGTTGCAAACGCACTTTCGAGCGGTGCTTTAGATACCAGGAATCATCAGGTTCGTAATAAACAAGGTCGGATTTCGCGCCTTTCCCGAAGTTTTCAACCTCTGCCCGCAGATGTATCTTCCAATTTCCTTTTCTGTCGCGTCTCCACACGGTCAGGTATTGTCCCGCACGCTTTACCGCGCCCACTTTCTGAAACTCCATAGGTCCAGAAGTAACGCCCCAATCCAAGCTTTTTGACACTAAAGCGAAATTAGGTTGCCAAGTCATCACGTCCGGAATATTGGGACGATTGTTAAGGTAATTGATAGCGTTCACAGGAGATGGAACATACAATGTAGATTCCTTGTCTACCACAGACATGAGCGCCTCGTGTGGGCTGTTTGATTTGGAAATATTAGATGCGGTACGATCAGCGGTTATTAAACTTCCGACTTTATCCGGCAATTGGGCATAAGCGACGGATGTCGCTATAACCAACCCGCTAATCAATGAAAAGATTTTGTTAAACTTCATCTACACAATTTTGTCGTCTTACAATCAAATCTTATTCCAAAGTGTGCCGTCTTTGCTATCTTTCAACTGGATACCAACAGATTGAAGCTCTTCCCGTATACGATCTGAGGTCGTGAAGTCTTTGTTTTTCTTTGCCTCATTACGTATATTAATAATAATCTGCATCAATTGATCCATATTATCGATATCCGAACCGAGTATATCGTCTTTCAATCCTAGAATATCGAAAACAAAAGTTTGCATAAATATCTTCAGCTGGTTCCGTGTATCAGTATCAATCGTCGCTTTCCCGTCATACGCGGCGTTGATAAAGCGTACCACTTCGAACAACTCGGCAATTAAGACGGGACTGTTAAAATCGTCGTCCATAGCTTGATAACAACGTGCTTCCACCGCATTTAAATCAAATTCCATGCGGGTATTTTCTGTCGGTTTGATCTTGTCTACTAATGCGATAGCACTCATCAAGCGTTTATATCCCTTGTCTGCTGCATCCAACGCGTCATTGGAAAAATCAAGAGTACTCCGGTAATGGGCCTGCATCATAAAAAAACGTACGGCCATTGGTGAATAGCCACGGTTCAACAGCGGATGTGATCCGGTAAACAATTCATGGGGCAAAAATCCATTTCCCGCCGATTTAGACATTCGAGCACCATTAACCGTTAACATATTTGTATGCATCCAGTATTTCGCCGGTTGCACATGATTGCACGCTTCAGACTGTGCAATTTCATTGGTATGGTGTGTAGCTGCTAAATCCATACCACCGCCGTGAATATCAAACTGCGCTCCTAAATATTTGCTGCTCATCGCCGAACATTCTATATGCCATCCTGGAAAACCAACGCTCCAAGGTGCCGGCCAACGCATTATATGCTCCGGCTTAGCTTTGATCCACAGCGCAAAATCCAGACGACCACGTTTCTCATCTTGTCCGCCCAGTTCACGTGTGTTATTCAGCAGATCTTCTAATTTTCGATTTGTTAATATAGTGTAGTCATGCGTATTTACATATTTCTCCACATCAAAATACACCGTACCGTTGGCTTCATACGCGTAACCGTTATCGATGATCTGCTTCACCATTTCGATCTGTTCCGATATGTGTCCGGTTGCTGTGGGCTCGATACTTGGTGGCAATGTATTAAACAGTCGCAAGACTTCATGAAAACCGAGCGTATATTTTTGCACAATTTCCATAGGCTCCAACTGTTCAAGTTTAGCTTTTTTTGCAAACTTGTCATCACCCTCGTCGCGATCTCCCTCTAAGTGTCCGGCGTCTGTAATATTACGTACGTAACGAACTTTATATCCCAAATGGAGTAAATAACGAAAAATCAGGTCAAACGATACAAATGTCCTACAATTTCCCAAATGAACATCGCTGTATACCGTAGGACCACATACGTACATACCTACAAAAGGTGCGTTTAAGGGTTCGAACCGTTCTTTTGTCCGGGTTAATGTATTGTAAAGGACAAGATTGTTTTTCATATATCTAAATTACTTCTTGAGCTTGTAAGGTTGATCTGACTTTTGCATTACCGACCGATGCCCCGTGTAGATTGCCGACCATGAACCATCTATGCGACGTAGCAACCAACCATTATTTTTGTCTAAAAAATATTTGAATAGGTACTCCTTTGAAATCAAAGTTGTCACGTAGTTTGTTTTCGACAAAACGTTTGTACGGATCTTTGATGTATTGGGGCAAATTACAGAAAAATGCAAACATCGGTGAGCGTCCCGCCAATTGGGTAACATATTTGATCTTGATGTACTTGCCTTTCGTGGCCGGTGGTGGATAATTTTCAATGATTTCTAACATCACGTCATTCAGTTTGGATGTCGAGATCTTCTTGGTCTTATTCTCGTACACGGCCATCGCCGTTTCTACTACTTTAAAAATACGTTGCTTTTCGGTAACCGAAGTAAAAATCACGGGCACATCTGTGAATGGCGCAATTTTATCTTTAATACGAGCTTCGTATTCTTTCGCTGTTTTATGATCTTTCTCGACGGTATCCCATTTGTTGACGACAATAACGACACCTTTCTTGTTTTTTTCTGCTAAATGGAAAATGTTTATGTCCTGTGCTTCGATACCGTCGTTAGCATCAAGCATCAAAACTACGACATCGGAGTCCTCCAATGCTTTAATCGTGCGCATGACTGAATAAAACTCAATATCTTCATTTACCTTGCTCTTACGACGAAGCCCCGCGGTATCAATTAACAAAAACTCATGTCCAAATTGATTATAATGAATACGAATAGAATCGCGTGTTGTACCGGCTATGTCTGTAACTATATTCCGATCTACGCCCAATAATGCGTTGGTCAATGATGATTTACCTACATTCGGGCGACCGACAATTGTGATCTTCGGCAGGGTGTTCTCCTCTTCCTCCTCTTGCACCGGAAAGTTGGAGACAACGGCATCAAGTAATTCTCCAGTACCCGATCCAGTTGCGGAAGAAATATTGTAGACTTCGCCTAAACCGAACGCGTAAAACTCTGCCGAATCGTGATGCAACTTTGCATGATCGACTTTATTAGCAACGACGTACACCGGTTTGGAGCTACGACGTAAGATATCCGCAATCTCATCATCTAAATCCGTAATACCTGTTGTCACGTCTACCATAAAAAGAATAACAGATGCTTCTTCGATGGCAATATGTACTTGGTCGCGAATGGCCTCCTCAAAAATATCATCAGATCCGTGCACAAATCCTCCTGTATCGATAACTGTAAACCGCTTTCCGATCCATTCTGCAGTTTCGTAATGGCGGTCGCGGGTTACGCCACTGAAGTCGTCCACAATGGCTTTTCTACTTTCTGTTAATCGATTAAATAACGTTGACTTGCCCACATTTGGGCGACCAACAATTGCAACTATATTTGCCATAACTGTATTCGGTATTAATGTCGTTACCTCCCGGCAACTTACTTTTTGTTCAAGCCCACAAAGTTACAATAAAATACGCGATTATTTATCGGTATTCACAAAAATGGCTTTGCCGTGTTGCAAAGCCATTTTATCATCTTCTATAGTTGGAAAACCCGTCCTAATTACTAGTTGGATTTTGCGTCAACGTTCCAGGGTACGAATTAATAGCACTCTGTGGAATATAGTATACCACGCGATAATCCGTGGCCTCAATATCTTCAAATTGTGCATGTGGTCCGGGATAATGACGGGTCAAAGCTTTTCCGTTTCTAAACACGTCATAGCTGCGTTCGGCTTGGTAGGCCAATTCCAATTGGCGTTCTTTATCAATACGTTCGCTTGCATTTGTTGCGTCCAACGAAGCATACGCGCCATTAACAATAGACCGCGTCCGAATGGTGTTTAGATCAACTAACGCGGCGCCATAATTTCCAAGCTTTGCATAAGCTTCAGCTCGATTAAGGTACACTTCTCCTAAACGGCTAATCAAAGGAGAATGTAGATGCGAATCTTCTCCTTCTCGAGAACACTTCGTGATATAAAATTGTGGGTATACACGATTTAACGAGATATAGTAGTCCAATACTCCTTTATAGGTTTTTCCATCTTTATATTTTATGGAGTAAATTTCTTGGGCAGCGTCTACAGGAGTAAGCGTGTATATATCCTTTCCTTCTTTACACGTTATTGTACTTCCGTTTCTAACTACCGTATCTTGTACGTAGTTCAAAATATTTGCGCCATCTTCTTTAATAAATCGAAAGACTTCTGTATACGCACCGGTTTTAGCGTCTTTACGATACGTCGGTTCTATAAAGGCTGCACGTGCGTCAATTACTTTGTTTTTGCCGGGTCTCCAATCGTTTCTTCCTGTCTCATTGAGCAAGTCAATATATTTAGCGCTTGCATACATTTCTCCCCATCCCATACCCCCAATGTTCGCATACATGCCGCCAACCCCGTAATAGTGATCAAAACCGGAGAACTCCGCAGCTATACGTTTGACCGCAAATATAGTTTCTGCGTTATTTTCCGGTATTAGAGTATTATACTTAATAAACTGTTCTCGCGGAAGTAATGAATACTCACCAGATTGAATAACCTTGTTTGCGTAATCCACTGATAATTGCGCATACTCTGCATTAGGCGATTGGTATGTCCCACTCATGTATAAATAGACACGGGATAGCATAGCTTGAGCAGCGCCTTTTGTAGCCTTAATCCTACTAGGATTATCCGTTTCAGTTATTAATGCTTCAGCTTTCTTTAAATCTGCTATGACTTGCTCATAGGTCTCTTTCACTGTAGAGCGGTCAGGAAGTGTCATGTTGATAACGTCGTCCGGCGTTCCGTTGACAATAGGAACCCCCAGATTACTTTGGGGATCCTGATAGTATGGTCGACCATACGCACGGACTAAATAGAAATACATTAATCCGCGGATATAGTAACATTCCCCCAACTTACTATCGATTTCAGCATCTTTCCCCTCTTCAAACATTTTAATAATGTTCGAAGCCTGTGCGATAGCTTTGTATCCGCTATCCCAAAATTGAGACAATCGACCATTATTTGGAGAACGAGAAAAAGAGATAAATTCATAGAAAGCATCTGTTGACGAACCCCGGATCATCATATTATCTCCTGCATATTCTCCCGCACGATGCATGGGGTCAGACCACGCCTTAAGTTGCGCATAAGTCCCGTTAAGTAGCGCATCTAATGAACCAGTCGGGTCATTTGCTATACGATCTGAGTCCATCGCCCCATATGGCAAACGATCGATATCACAAGAAACAATGGTGGTTGAAACCAACAATGCCATAAATATTTTCTTCTTCATGTTGTTTTCTAATTTAAAATGAAACATTTAAGCCAAACATATATTTACGCGTGGCAGGATAAACGCCAGGTCCGACCGACGATAAGACGGAGCCATCATTTGCCGGAATTTCCGGATCCACACCCGAATAATTTGTAATAACAAACAAATTTTCACCAGAGAAATATAAGCGCACGTTTTTTACGCCGTATTGATTTAATTTAAGACTGTATCCAAGCGTCAGCGAACGTAGCCGTAAAAAATCATTACTTTCAACATAACGAGAAGACACCAAATTTCCCTGATCTTTATTATTATATTTTGCCACGGGGTGCGTCGCATTATCGCCTGGCCTTTGCCAACGGCTCCAGCCTGGCATAAGCTTCATCTGATTACGATCCGTATATGTCCCGTCCGAATCATATTCCTGACGTGAATAATTATATAATTTTCCACCAATTGAATAACCAAAAGTGGCACCTAAGTCAAATTGCTGATAGCGCAAGGCCGTGGAAAAACCACCGAATAGCTTTGGTGAGGCCTTACCAAGTTTTTCAAAGGTTGCATCCGAATATTTCGAAGTCGTTTCTCTAGAAACTTCATTTCCGTCCGCATCACGAATTACTTTATACCACATAGGCTTACCGTCTTCAGGATTTACCCCTGCCCACTCCTTTAAATAATAGGTATCAACAGGCCGCCCTGGCTCTAGAACATATTGGGCTGAACCGGCTATATTTGAACCGTCGCCGATAAAGACAGGTTTTACCGAATAAGTACCATCCGAATTTCTTGTTGGATACAAATTGGTCAATTTATTGACATTATGCCCGATATTCAGGTCTAAGCTCCACAACCAGTTTTCGGAACGGACAATGTCACCTCCAATACTTAGTTCAATACCTTTATTGTTCATTTCGCCAATATTTTGCCATATTCTTGTCACTCCAGTCAAGCCACTAATGGGGACGTTATACAGAACATTACCAGTGTTCTTATTGTAAAGGTCTAAAGTAGTGCGGATGCGATTATTTAGAAACGTTGCATCAAATCCAATACCAGTTGTTTTGGTTTTTTCCCAAGTTAGATTCTTATTACCAATTTGATTTATTAAGATACCCGGATCCCCATTATAGCTGGTTGTCGAGGATACCGAGTACAAATTATATTGCGGATAAAGTGCACTTGGTCTATTTCCAGACGAGCCGTAAGACGCCCGCAATTTTAACGTGTTTACCCATGCCGCTTGAAACCAACTTTCATTGTTGATATTCCATCCGCCGCTGACTGAAAAGAAGTTCCCGTACTTTGCGTTGTCACCAAAATTGGAAGCACCATCTCTCCGTAATGAGGCCTCAACGAGGTAACGATTATCAAAGGTATAATTCGCTTTCGATAAGATTGACTGTACAGCCCACTCATTAATATTGCCTCTTGTACGCTCTGGTTTTGATACCACATCTAACACCTCAAAACCAGACATTAATCCAGTACCATATACGTCTAGCGTCTTACTCCAGTAGTCGTTAAACTCGTATCCGCCGACTGCAAATAACGAATGCTTTCCCCAGGACTTGTTCACTGTCAACATTTGGTTTGTATAACGTCTAGCCACCTCTGACCGATAGTCAGTGATACGGCCGTTTACGCTCAACCCTCCATTGGATCTAGGATCCTCGTACCCACTGCCTGCATAATTGATGTAACGGTAATTGTTGACAGACGTAAAAGTCAACCAGTCTGTCAATTTCACATCAAAATCCAAATTACCCATTAATTCATAGTTGACATTCGCAGAATGATTCCACTGTAAATCGTACAAATAGTTAGTGCTGGCACTGTTTACCCAAGAGCTTGAACGATGAGGCACAGGATTTCCATTTTCATCAAACGGATTATCCCAAGGCAAATTAGAATACATTGAGGTCACCGAATACTCCCTGTTTTCAACACCGCGTCTCGAACCTACCACGGAAGGTTTAATAGTCAACCAATCAGTCGGTTTATACTCTTGATTCAGCCGGACGTTATATCGACGATAATCATATCCCCGTACAGCTCCTTTTTCGTCATACAAGCCAACTGATAAAAACGACCGCAATTTTTCTGTTCCACTAGAGATAGATAGATTATGGTTTTGAGTAAAGCCATTTTTCGTAGCAACATCCCACCAATCGAAGTTGCTATTTCGTAAATCCGGATTCCAACGAGGGAATGATATTTCATTAGCGTTGGCAAACGATGCATAGTAATCATAGAGTTCCGCTCCATTCATCACTTGAAGATTACCGTTAGTCAATTGGTTAAATCCCATTCTCGTTGAGAGGTTGATGGTTGTGGAACCAGCTTTCGCTCTCTTAGTAGTTACGAGCACCACACCATTGGCACCTTGAGACCCATAAATTGCCGTAGAAGCCGCGTCCTTTAATACCGTCATTGTTTCTATATCATCTGGATTCAAGTCTCCTGCTCCAGACCCCACTATAACACCGTCAATCACCCACAGTGGACTTGTGGTACCATTCAAAGTAGCCTGGCCGCGAATCACCACGGCGCCTCCTGATCCTGGACGCCCCGACCCCGGGGCAACAAAAGCTCCAGACACTTTTCCGTTCAACATATTCTCGACTGAAGGCGTCGTGATGTCCCGCAATTCGTTTCCATCCACAACTTGTAAGGCTCCGGTTAAACTTTCTTTCTTCTGTGCGCCATAGCCAACAACAACAATTTCTTCTAAGGTCTGATCGCTTTCTTGCAAAACCACCTCCATCACGTTACCGTCGACAATCTGCGTATGGGCTTCAAAACCTATCGCTGTAAACACGAGCACATCTCCCTTGCTAGCCTGTAGTGAAAAATTACCCTGTCCGTCCGTTGATGTGACCAGGCTAGACTTGCCTTGTACGGATACGGTGACACCAGACACAGGGCCAATCGCCGCAGTAACGCGTCCTGTTACTGCTTGTTGGTAAACGGCATGCGAGGATGCAACCATACTGGTGGCAAACACAGATCCCGATGGAACAATTGCTCCCATCATCAAGACTGATGCCAACCGAAAATTTTTACCGATGAACAAAGGATTTGTAGATCTCTTTATCATAAAATTACTTTTAAGGTTTTCATTCACTAGTAGATTACCATAATCTAGTTGGCGCCAAGTTAACTCAAAGTAACCTTATCAAAAATCCTATGTTAAACGAAAACGATTGCGCAAAATAAAACAAACGTTTGCACAACAACCTTTTGCAACAGTCCGGTTAACGAGACTTAGCGAACATAGAAAATAAAAGAATTAATAGAAGGTAATCAGAAAGGATTAGGATGAAATAGCAATAAACATAGCAACTTACGATGGCTGGGCGATAGGTACGAAAAAACAAAGCCCTGAATTTCTTCAGGGCTTCTCGTTGTAGCGGGGACCAGACTCGAACTGATGACCTTCGGGTTATGAGCCCGACGAGCTACCAACTGCTCCACCCCGCAATGTATTGTAAATGTCGTTGAGCTAAGCCTCGCGCTTAGCTCTTTTAGTAGCGGGGACCAGACTCGAACTGATGACCTTCGGGTTATGAGCCCGACGAGCTACCAACTGCTCCACCCCGCAATGTATTGTAAATGTCATTGAGCTAAGCCTCGCGCTTAGCTCTTTTAGTAGCGGGGACCAGACTCGAACTGATGACCTTCGGGTTATGAGCCCGACGAGCTACCAACTGCTCCACCCCGCAATGTATTTTTTATTTTAAAAAGCGCTTTTTGGTATCACTAGCGCAAGATAACATTCCGTTTAATTGGAGTACAAAGATATTATTTGTTTCTTTGTATTCCAAATAAAAAACAAGATAAAATGTCGCACAAAGCAGGATTCGTAAGCATCATCGGTAAACCTAATGCAGGGAAGTCAACCCTAATGAACTCATTAGTAGGTGAAAAGATGTCTATTATCACACCAAAAGCCCAAACTACGAGGCATCGAATAATCGGTATCGTCAACGATGATAATCATCAGATCGTGTTTTCCGACACGCCCGGAGTGATAAAACCCAACTACTCTCTGCAAGAGTCCATGATGAATTTTGTACAGGGCTCGCTAATCGATGCTGATGTGATCTTGTTTGTTACCGACATACACGAGAAATACGATGAGAATGATGTTATCGAAAAACTACGTAAAACCTCATCCCCAGTGGCGGTACTCATCAACAAAATTGACAAATCTTCCGAAGACGAAGTTAAAGCCAAAATCGAGTTCTGGAAAGAGAAATTAAATCCTGACATGATATTTGCAATTTCTGCTCTCCATGACCACGGTGTAGCGGGTATCATGGAATATATTAAAGAAAAACTTCCCGTACACGCACCATATTATGAAAAAGACGAACTAACCGATAAAAACATGCGATTTTTCGTCTCTGAGATGATACGCGAAAAGATCTTTAAACTGTATGATAAAGAAATTCCCTACAGTACAGAAGTCGTAGTAACAGCATACAAAGAGGAAGAGAACATTACCCGAATAGCAGCTGAAATTATTGTAGAACGAGATTCACAGAAAAACATCATTATTGGAAAAGCAGGTGCTATGATCAAAAAAGTGGGTACGTATGCTCGCCAGGACATGGAAGAATTCATTGGTGGCAAAGTATTTTTGGAGCTTTTTGTTAAAGTCATTCCAGACTGGAGAAGCAAAAAAAATTATCTCAAAAAGTTTGGTTACGACGACTAACTTCCAAAATACGCACGAAGTGCTTTAACCTGCTTTTGGTTAAGCACTCTTGCCAATTCTTCATCTGTTGCTTCCTTCACTTTTTTTGCCGACTTGAACATCTTCAAAAGTTTCTCTACTGAAGTTTTTCCAACGCCGGGAATATTTTCTAATTCCGATACGAAGGTCTTTTTGCTACGTTGGTTTCGGTGAAAAGTAATTCCAAAACGGTGCGCTTCGTCCCTTAAATGTTGAATAATTTTAAGCGTTTCCGACTTCTTATCCAGATATAAAGGATATTGGTCCCCCGGGTAGTATAATTCCTCCAATCGTTTCGCTATGCCAATTACTGTCATTTTCCTTTCTATTCCCAACAATTTCAAACTCTTCATCGCTGCTCCCAACTGTCCCTTGCCTCCATCTATAATAATGAGTTGGGGTAGATCCTGGTCTTCGTCCAACAGACGGCGATATCGTCTGAAAACCGCTTCTTCCATCGTAGCAAAATCATTGGGACCGACAACTGTTTTTACATTAAAATGCCGATAATCTTTTTTCGAAGGTTTTGCATCTTTGAAAACGACAATAGCCGAAACCGGAAAATTGCCTTGGATATTGGAATTATCAAAACACTCAATATGTCGAGGTAGCACGTTCATACGCAAGTCTTTTTGCATTTGTTTTAAGACCCTTTCAACCTTTACTTCCGGGTTCAACCGCTCATATTGAAGCATACGTTCCTTTTTAAAATAGGCTACGTTCTTCAACGACAACTCTAACAGGTTTTTCTTTTCGCCAACTTTCGGAATCGTAAACTTAATTGCATCAGATGCTTCAATATGAATATCGAAGGGGACAATGATTTCCCGCGATGTACTTTTAAAACGTCCACGTATTTCAGGTATCGCTAGCGCTAAAAGCTCTTCTTCGGTTTCATCCAATCGTTTCTTCATTTCCAACGTTTGTGTTTGGATGACGACACCGTGCACAACCTTTAAATAATTCACAAACGCATAACTTTCGTCAGATGCGATACTAAATACATCGACATCTGTAATAGACGAACTGACCACTGTCGATTTACTTTGATAATTTGCTAGCTTATCTAGTTTATTTTTAAGCTTATGAGCTGCTTCAAAGTTCAATGACGTAACCGCATCCGTCATCTGGTTTTTTAAACGGTTCGTGACCACAGCAATCTTACCATTTAGAATATCTTTAATATCTGACAAATTTTGACCATAATCTTCTTCCGATTGATAAGCTTCGCACGGCCCCTTACAGTTACCAATTTGGTATTCCAAACACACTTTGTACTTTCCTTTTGCAATGTTCTCGGGCGCAAGATTCAAGTTACATGTACGTAAAGGAAACAACTCCCGTATCATATCGAGAATAATATGCATCATGCCCACAGAAGCGTAGGGACCATAGTATCGCGAGCCATCCTTGATATACTTACGTGTCCAATAGACACGCGGAAAATGCTCATTCTTGATCACAATCCAAGGATAGGTTTTATCATCCTTCAACATAACATTGTATCGAGGCTTGTGCCTTTTTATCAAGTTATTTTCTAATAACCAAGCATCGATTTCCGTATCTACGATCGTGAATGCAATCCGGTTGATCTTGCGGACCAAGACCTTTGTTTTGCTATTCAGTTGACTTTCATTTACGAAATAAGATCCTACCCGATTGCGTAAATCTTTGGCTTTTCCGACATAAATGAGCTCATTGGTTTTATCGAAATATTGATACACCCCTGGTTTATGTGGGATTTTTTTTAGTTCTTCTCTGTAATCGAATGCACTCATATAGCAAAAAAAGTCATTATAATCTTAAAAACCGGGAAAGATCCTCTTCCGCATTTGAACGAAAACTAAATCCGCAAAAATGCCGAACAGTAAATTTCGGTAAAATTTACTGTTCGGCAATCTTAATGCTAGCAAGTTTCTAAAATCCTAACCGATCGTCGTCCAGTTGGCCTTCATCAGAAGGCGCTCCATAGAACGGAACATACTTACTACAATCTATTTCCCGCGTCAATCCTCCTGGAGGCTGCGGAAAATCTTCTTTCGTATATTTAAGGTTATTATCACTGTAAACTTTTTTCATATATAGCCCAAAAATCGGCAACGCAGCAGAAGCACCTTGTCCCGAGGCCATACTATAAAAGCGGATCCCCCTGTCTTCGGCCCCGGTCCATACTCCGGTCACTAAATCCGGTGTAATCCCGATAAACCAAGCATCAGAATTATCATTAGTTGTACCCGTTTTACCGCCAATAGGATTTGTTAGTCCGCCATACTCTGCTCTACGCAACCGCGATCCGGTACCGCCATCGACAACACCCTTCAGCATGTTTACCATAATATATGCAGACTCGCTATTGATCGCCTTAACCACTTTCGGTGTCTTTTCGTAGATAGGTGTACCGTTTTTATCTTCGATACGTAAAATCATTGTAGGTTCGATCCATGTTCCAAAATTCACAAAAGCGGAATAGGCTCCGACCATATCATATACCGAAGCCTCGTAAGCACCTAACGCTATAGATGGGTAATTCGGAACATTCGAAGTGATCCCCATTTGTTTTGTCAATGTAGCTACATTGGCGGCTCCAACTTCGTTGATGATATAAGCTGTAGCGAAGTTCTGTGAATACTTTAGAGCATTTTTCAATGTAATCGGATCTCCACCCTGGGTTGTGCCTCGCGGAGTCCAATTGCCGTAAGTCTGCATATGATTTGGCACGGTGAAACAGGGAGAATAGCCATTATCAATGGCCGTCGCGTATGTAAACGGTTTCGCCGTCGATCCGACTTGTCGTTCGGCAAGTTTTACGTGATCGAACTTGAAATGCTCAAAACTTGTTCCTCCGACCCAAGCTTTAATATAACCCGTCTTCGGCTCCATGGACATGACCGCATTACGTAAGAAAAGCTTACTGTAGCGTATCGAATCCATAGGTGTCATCATCGTATCGACATTTCCTTTATAGGTAAAGACGTTCATAGGTACCTTTTTGGCAAACTCTTTCTTAATCTCGTCTTCCGACAAGCCTGCATCTTTTAGAATTCGATACCGATCCGATCGACGCATCCCTGAGACTAGTAATTTGGCATTCGCGCCTTTGAATGGATCTGCATTTCTATATTGTCTATCGAAATCGCGTTGCAATTTCGTCATCCATTCTTTTTGAGCTTCCTCTGCATACTGTTGCATCGCATAGTTAATCGGTGTATAAATTTTTAAACCGTCCCGATCCAAATCATAGGGAGTACCATCTGCCTTGGTAATTGATAAGCGTTGAAACTCTTTTTTGATCTCCTCCTTTAAAACCGCCCTGAAATAGGGAGCCAAGCCTTCGCCATAGTTGGAGATTCGCAGTTGTAAATTGATGGGTGCACTTTTGGCTTCTTCCAGCTCTGTTCCAGTTAAAAAGTTCTGGTCAGCCATATTATTGAGTACGGTGTTGCGCCGAAGAAGGGCCCGGTCCGGAAACCTCACTGGCGAATACATTGATGTTCCCTTCAACATACCCACGAGCATAGCAGCTTCTTCAGGTTTCAACTTGTCTGGCGTTGTGTTGAAGTAGGTCCGCGCCGCCGACTTTATGCCAAAAGTATTATACGCACCGAAGTCCACTGTATTAAAATACATGGTGATAATCTCTTCTTTCGTATAGCTACGCTCTAATCGAACTGCGGTTACCCATTCCTGAAATTTCTGCATAATCCGCTTGAAGGTGTTTTTCTCCCGTCGCTCGGAAAATAGATTTAGTGCCAACTGTTGTGTGATGGTACTTCCGCCCTGTTTGTTCCCCATCAAGGTATGAAATACAGTTGTTACTGTTCGGGAATAATCTATTCCGGCGTGATCATAAAAACGTTTATCTTCCGTGGCGATTAAAGCCTGTACCAGATGAGGGGATAATTCGCTATACTTCACATTCGAGCGATTATGCTTATAGTAGGTTCCCAGAACCTTGAGCTCGTCCGTTAATATTTCTGAGGCTAGATTGCTCTTCGGATTTTCCAATTCCTGAAAGGACGGTAACTTGCCGAAAACGCCTATCCTAACACTAAAAATAAAAAAAGCTCCCAAAACGACTAACCCAACTAATATTTTCCAAAAATTTCGGGTGTACTTTTTAACATCTTCCTCCGTTAGTTTACTTTGCTTCGATTCTCTCTTCATAGCATTTATTAATACAATATGACTGCTCTATGTATACTTGATGGCAATTTTCAATTCTATCCCATCAGTTAACGTGCCAATTGTTTCACTTGATAAGACAAACGTATGTAATCTTGTTGTGGCACTTGTACTATTCAGCTAGCAAAGGTAATATTCTTGTTTCATAAGTTTTAACTTCTTCAAAAGATTCAGATGGTCGAACATACAAGGAAACATCTTCAATTTCTATTCCGTATACAATTATTCTCTCTCAAGCAAACACACCGCATACGCTACCACCCCTTCTTTTCTTCCAATGAAACCCAATGTCTCATTAGTTGTCGCCTTAACAGAAATGTCCTCGATGCTCAAGCCGGTTGCATGAGCCAGATGTATTTTCATTTCGGGAATATACGGTTTGATTTTTGGGGCTTCTAAACATAGCATGCTGTCTATGTTACCCAACTTAAATCCTTTTTGACCGATTAATCGTATGCACTCTTCTAACAAAAGTAAACTACTAACCCCTTTCCAGCGTGCGTCTGTATTTGGAAAATGATAACCAATATCTTCAAGATTTGCTGCTCCTAAAATAGCATCACAGATAGCATGAACCAATACATCGGCATCAGAATGTCCAAACGCTCCGGCTGGATGGTCCAATTTAACGCCTCCAACAATAAACGGATGTCCGTCCTTCATCTGATGGACGTCAAATCCGAAACCTACTTTTATCTTCATAATGCGGCTAAAATAGCGAATATTCTAATACCCGCCGATGCATTTAGGAAAAATCACGATGTTACTACTACCTCTTTTAATATCTTTAAAAGCACAACACAAAATAAAATCCTAGTAATATACTTTTCGAGCGTGGAGCTGTTGCATTAAATGTGTCAACTGTAACGCAAATGAGTGACAACGTTCCAATGTAACCAACTTCTCGAATTATGTGATTTTTCCTTTTCTGAAAAAAGCATTTTTTATATGCTCTTCGCGATGGAACAGCTTCTTTTTTCTATCTTTAATTCCGGAAGGATCATTTCACCGGACATCTATGAAAAAGAAATCTGAAAATAATCCACCAACAATAGGTTACTATTTGTCTAAAAAGGTATTAATAAGTGAGTAAGGAAAAAAGTGATAGCCATATTGATGCTGATATCATTCGCGGCATAGCGTTGGGAGATAATGTAGCGATACAGAAACTGTATAAATTATTCTTCCCACCAATTGCAAAAATGATCATTAACAATCAAGGTAGTAGGGAGGAAGCTCAGGATATCTTTCAGGAAACCGTAATGGTTCTTTATGACAAAGTTAGCAAAGGTAATTTCGAGCTAAGCAGTAAATTGCAAACCTTCCTATATGCTGTATCAAAACGATTGTGGCTGAAACAACTTACACGTGGTGAGTCAAAGTATTACAAGGATCAAATTGATGATCATGAAGAATCATTGGCTGCAGAAGAATCCATAACGGATCATGAAGCATTAGAAGCCAGTATAATGCATATGGAAACAGCATTAGACGCTCTCGGTGAACCTTGTAAAACAATACTTCATGATTTCTACATCCGGAATAGCTCGATGAATGAAATCTGTGAAAAATTTGGCTACACCAATACAGACAATGCGAAAACACAGAAATATAAGTGTTTGCAACGTCTAAAAAAGATGTTTTTTAAAAAAGTAAGTTAGTAGCAAGTCATGAGAAGACTTAGTCAACAAGAATTTGTAGAATGGGCAGATGCATATCTTCGAGGAGAGCTTTCCGCAGAAGAGCGGATATCATTTGAAAGATATTGCAACGAGGAACCAAGAGAAGCTGCTCAATTAGAAGAGCACAAAGCTTTTCTAGCGGACTTTAAACAAGTGGATGCGCGTATGAATTTCAAGCGCGCTTTAACCAGTACAGCGACCAAGTATCATGCGATGCATCCAGTTAAACAACCAGCAAAAATCATTAACCTATGGGATCGCCTAAAATTAAATGCAGCAGTGGCGGCAGCAATCGCTATTGTCTCCGTGTTTTCGACATTATGGCTCACAGGCTACTATTCTAATTTAAAAAAGACGACGTCTGACTATAGTGCGTTACGCCGCGATATGAATACAGTCAAGCGTAATGTAAACGCACACAATGCGGCCATTAAAAATATCAACAATAGTAGCAAAGACAATACGGAAACCATGCATTATGGTGCTACAGGCTTTATGATTACAAAAAGTGGTTACGTGGTTACCAATTATCATGTGATAACGGGAGCAGACTCTGTACATCTACAAAACCATAAAGGGCAATCTTTTAGAGCTGATATAATATTTACCAATCCAGAAAAAGACCTTGCCATCCTCCGGATCAACGATTCTACCTTCCGCGCGTTGAAAAACTTGCCATACACGTTCAAAAAACAAGATTCAGATTTGGGCGAAGATATTTACACTATTGGATTTCCAAGAGACGAAGCTGTATATGGTCAGGGTTACTTAAGTTCTGCTACAGGATATGCCGGAGATACGTTGGCTTATCAGATATCCATTCCAGTCAATCCTGGTAACAGCGGTGGCCCAGTGTTAGACAAAGAAGGGAACGTTATTGGCATTATCAGTGGCAAACAAAAAGGAATCGATGGTGCTGCTTTTGCCATCAAAACAAAAGCACTCCTAGAAACATTAAATAGTATCCCTGCAGATTCGCTAAAAGGAAACATTGTACTCAGCAATCGCAACTCTCTGAATTCTCTGTCTCGAACTGACCAGATCAAAAAACTCCAAGACTACATTTATATAGTTAAAGTGTATTAATAAATCAATCTGTAAAAAAAAGCGTGAAGTTAGCTCTTCACGCTTTTTTTATTTCCACAACGCCATCTTTATTTCTATTTATTGGGCTGAGGAGTCACTCGTAAATAAGGCTTAATTTCTTTAAAGCCTTTTGGAAATTTCGTCGGAATATCCTCTGTCTTAATAGCAGGTACCACGATCACGTCCTCACCATCTTTCCAATCGGCAGGGGTAGCTACTGAGTATTGATCCGTCAGCTGCAATGAATCAATTACTCGCAAAATCTCATCGAAGTTCCGCCCCGTGGAAGCTGGGTAAGTTAATGTCAATTTCACTTTTTTATCGGGACCAATAACAAAAACAGAACGAACCGTGGCAGTGGCCGACGCATTGGGATGAATCATATCGTACAATTCTGCTACTTTCCGATCCTTATCGGCTATGATTGGGAAATCTACTGTCGTATTTTGCGTCTCATTAATATCGTTTATCCATCCCAAATGGTCTTCTACCGAGTCGACACTCAACGCTAAGACTTTAACATTTCTTTTTTCGAATTCTGTCTTCAATTGTGCAGTCCTCCCTAGTTCGGTTGTACAAACAGGTGTATAATCCGATGGATGGGAATACAAAACAGCCCAACTTTCATTCGTGTATTCATAAAAATCAATGTTTCCTACCGATGTTTCAGCTTGAAAATTCGGGGCGGTATCTCCTAGTTTTAAACTCATATCTTTTTTAGTTTTAGTGAAATTCTATACTCTACAAATTTAGTAGATTATTTTAATTTTCAAAATGTTATCTCCCAAAACTGACGATGACCGAAAAACATTACAAATATTTTACTATGCACGCATAATAAAACGTATATTTGACTTAATCAAGATAGATCAGTTATGTATTTCGAATTAAACGAAGAACACCACCTAATTCGTGAAAGTGCACGGGAATTCGCCAGATCGTTGTTCGACGGTGTCATTGAACGGGATGAAAAAGCTCTATTTCCTTTTGAGCAAGTAAAGCAAATGGGACAACTCGGTTTTATGGGGATGATGGTAGACGAGCGATACCAAGGGGCAGGAATGGATACCCTCGCATACGTATTAGCTATTGAGGAAATATCAAAAGTTGATGCTTCCGTCGGCGTCATTATGTCGGCGCACAACTCCCTCGTACTGTTTGGCCTACAGGCATTTGGGACTGAGGAACAAAAAGAACGATTTTTGCCTCCCCTCGCTACCGGTGAAAAACTCGGTGCCTTCGCGTTATCGGAGCCTGAAGCTGGCTCTGATGCTACTTCCCAGCATACGACTGCCCAAGACCTTGGTGATCATTATTTGGTAAATGGCACTAAAAATTGGATAACTAATGGTGGGAATGCCGATGTTTATCTGGTCATTGCACAAACGTATCCCGAAAAAGGCCACCGAGGCATCAATGCTTTGATTTTAGAGAAAGGTATGGCGGGTTTTACCGTAGGTCCGAAGGAAAACAAATTGGGCATTCGCAGTTCAGATACACACTCGCTTTTATTTAACGATGTGAAAGTTCCCAAATCGAACCGTATCGGTGAAGATGGATTTGGGTTTAAATTCGCGATGAAAACGCTTGACGGTGGGCGAATTGGTATTGCAGCCCAAGCATTGGGAATAGCTGCCGGTGCGTATGAACTTGCCCTAGCCTACGCAAAAGAACGAAAGACATTCGGCAAACCAATCAGTGAACATCAAGCCATACAATTTAAGTTGGCCGATATGGAATTGGAAATTGAAGCAGCCCGTTTATTAACTTATAAAGCTGCTTGGCTGAAAGATCATGGGAAACCATATGGAAAAGAGGCAGCTATGGCTAAATTATTCGCCTCCGAAGTCGCTATGCGCACTACAATAGAAGCTGTACAGATACATGGAGGATACGGATATGTGAAGGAATATCATGTAGAACGCCTGATGCGCGATGCAAAAATTACGCAGATATATGAAGGTACGTCAGAAATCCAACGCTTGGTCATCGCGCGAGAAATATTAAAATAGGTAATTCTTACCTATTTTAATATTTGATTGATCACGTTTAAATTTCCGTAATCTTCAAAGGAAAAGCTCCCCAGTTTATTGGATACATATTCCAATAATAGTTTTGATTTCCGCAATAATTCTTGTTGAAGCTCACCCTCTGGACACAATAGTGCATCCCTCAGGAAGAGTAAGGCCAATGGGCGTATTTGCTCCGCTACTAAATCGTGGTCTACATACGACAATAAGTGCTCCTCGCTAAGACTGATGATCCAACTTCTGTCTTTATGAAAAAATTTCTGGTACCCATTTTCGACAATAGATGGATCTATCGGTTCCTCAAATGCCTCGTATCGCTCGATCAGCAACCGAAGAAACTTTCCCATCTCATTTATCCAGTTCAGGAGCGTATCTTTTTCATAACGAATCCCCATAACTAACGTATTTGTCCTTTCCCTGTAACATACCATTTTTCCGTAACCAACTTCTCTAATGCAAATGGTCCACGAGCATGCAATTTTTGCGTCGAAATACCTATTTCTGCACCTAAGCCAAACTCTCCTCCATCTGTAAAGCGAGTTGATGCATTAGCATACACCGCAGCGGCATCCACACTATCCATGAATCTGCGTATTCGTTCAGTATCCTCTGATACGATACATTCCGAATGCTTCGACGAGTATTTTGCAACGTGCTCTAATGCCTCCTCAAATTCGTCGACAACTTTCACAGAACATTGCAGAGATAGGAATTCACGACCGAAGTCTTCCTCTTGAGCTAAAGATAGGAACGGATAATCGATTGACTGCAGGCATGAAAAAGATCGCTCGTCAGCAAAGATATGCACATCAGATGCGACAAAATCTGGTGCCAAAAGAGATAGAAATGCAGCAGCAATTTCCGCATCAACCAAGACCGTGTCCAATGCATTACATACGGACGGTCGAGATATCTTTGCATTGGCCACAATTCGAGCTGCCTGCACCAAATTTGCCGATCGTTCCACATAGGTGTGACACACGCCTGCTCCCGTCTCTATCACGGGAACCTTTGCGTGTGAACGTACAAAATCAATCAAACTCTGCGATCCTCGCGGAATAATAATATCGACATATCCCGTAGCTGTCAATAGTTCGGTAACAAAGGATCGATCTGTTGGCAAAAGTTGGACAATATGAGTATCGAGGTCGTTCCTGAGCAATACTTGCTGTATCGCTGCCACTAGAACCTGATTGGTAAACCAGGCGTCCGAACCTCCCCTAAGCAGACAGACATTTCCTGACCGGATACATAGTGCGGCGACATCTACGGTTACATTTGGCCGCGATTCATAAATGACACCAACAACACCCAGCGGAACCGTTTTCTTTTCCACAAGCAATCCGTTTTCTAACGTCCTTTTCGACAACGATATACCTGTTGGGTCGGCGAGTTTCGCAACATCTTCCAAACTATTTGCGAGTGCAGCAATGCGCTCCTCTGTTAATAACAACCTATCGTAACGAGCGTCAGTTGGATCCATACGATCCAAATCCTTTTTATTCTCTGCCAAAATATTGCCGATATTTTCCCGTAACACACCAGCAATTTGGATTAAAACAGACTGTTTTTTTTTATTGGGAAGACTTTTCACACTCCCGCTTGCTTTTTGCGCGGCTCTCAACTCCGCCAGAATATTTTCCTTCATATCTTTTATTTATCAGATACCCGCCAGCTTATAACAAGACTATATCGTCCGCGTGCGCAATGGCAAGATTTTTTTTCTTGTGAATAGCCTCCAAGTCGCTCACATCAATCTTAGCTTTCGCAACGGCAAACACTTCTCCGCTCTCATTTGCGATCTGAAACACTTCTCCGGTTTCCATACTTTGATTAATTTCTACAATGCCCACAGCCAACAAACTTTTTCTATTCTGAATGGCAATCACGGCGCCCTCGTCAATTTTCACCAATGCCTTGATGAGGCTCCCGCTAGCCAACCACTTGTTTCTTGAAGAAACTCTCTTACTTTGTGCCCGACAGATAGTGCCTGTCTCTCCACGGACCGCTTTCAAGATACTATCGGTTCCATGCATACTAAAAATAACCGCTTGTATTCCCATCTGATTTGCTAGTCGTGCGAAATTAAGCTTGGAAGTCATACCTCCTAAACCAACGGTCGACTTATCCCTCCGCGCCAAACCTAACGCGTCTTTGTCAATAACAGGAATTTCAGGAACAACCTGCCCCTCCGCATCCAATACACCTGGAACAGACGTGCTAAACAAAATTTGTTCCGCACCGAAACCGACCGCAATTAAGGTCGCCAATTCGTCGTTATCAGAAAACTTGAGTTCCTTATTACTGACGACATCATTTTCATTAGCTACCGGTATCACTCCATTCTTCCAAAGTTCTTGATAGGTGTCTTTCAATTGAAGAAACTGCGCCCTGTTGGCAAAGTGCTGCCGTTCACATAAGCTTTGTGCTAAAGCTATATTAAAGGGCTTGAAGTACGTGCTGTATGTCCGTAGAAGCAACGGGTTGCCGATAGCTGCGGCCGCCTTCCGCTCGGAAATGGTGCCTTCATAATTCTTCAAGAACCTCTTCCCGGCCGCTACCGCCCCAGAGGATACTAATACAATATTATATTTGGGCTGCAACTGTGCGGTTTGCCTCGCGACCTCTAAAACAATCCGTTCATCGATCTCTCCCTCTTTAGTCGTTATAGAAGCAGAGCCAAACTTGATCACCAACACCGGCTTTTTCATTTATTAAAAATTTGATAACGTTACAACCATTCGATTAAACATTTGTAAATGTAACAAGCTTTTTTATAAAAATAAATTAGCAATTCGTTTTATTTCCACTTTGGTACGGTTTATGGTATTTCATAAAAAAGGAAAATGACCATGAAGAATTTTATCCTACTATTTACCGCAGCAGCCTTTCTATCCTGCCAAGGACCATCTACAGAAAACAAGTCGAAACCAGACTCCTCCAAACTCACCCGGATAGGAGGCGAAAAGGATGAAAATGGCTGTCTTACTGCTGCGGGTTACACCTGGTCGAAAGTGAAGAAAGACTGCATCCGTCCATGGGAAGGTACGATCACCATGAATGTCACAGATACGTCCTCTAATTTCGAGACCGCCGCTTTCGTATTTATTGATTCTGTTAAACAGCAGGCAGAAGTTTTCTTAAAAGAGGAAAAAGAAGGCGTGGTACTAGACCGTGTGTCGCCCCATCTTTTTGCAAACGAAACTTACAAACTAACACAAGAAGCACATTGTTGGTCACTGGTACATAACAACAAAACCGTCTATCAGGAGAAAAAATAACGTACCGTACGTACAGTTATGCTTATTTTTCCCCGAAACGCTCTACATACAGCTTCTCCATAGCGAACATTTCGTCGCGTAGTTTTGCTGCTTCCAAGAAATCCATTTCCTTGGCAGCTTTTTCCATTTGTTTTCGAACATTTTCTATTGCTTTTTTCAAATCCTTGTCGCCCAGATATTCCATCACCGGATCGGCGGCAACCAAACTTGCGGGATCGGGTTCTACGTAAGCTTTGGCTTCTCCAGGTTTAAAATCAGCGACAGAGGTCTGTTCTAGTATCTCCTCTCGAGTCTTACCAACGGTACGGGGTACAATACCATGTTCTGTATTATAAGCAATCTGCTTCTCTCGACGCCTAGTCGTCTCTTCAATCGTCACGCGCATACTATCTGTCATTTGATCCGCGTACATAATGACGCGTCCTCGGTCATTACGCGCTGCACGCCCGATTGTTTGGATCAAGGATCGTTCTGAACGTAAAAATCCTTCTTTATCTGCATCGAGAATAGCCACCAACGTGACTTCCGGAAGATCCAGCCCTTCCCGGAGTAAGTTGACGCCCACCAGCACATCAAATTCTCCCAAACGTAAGCCTCGCAAAATCTCTACACGTTCTAGCGTCTTGATTTCTGAGTGAATATAACGCACTTTTATGTTCAGGCGACCCATATATTTGGTTAATTCTTCGGCCATTCTCTTAGTCAGCGTCGTTGCCAAAATTCGTCCTCCTTCTTTAATCGTCTTATCAACTTCTTCGAGGAAATCATCCACCTGGTTAACGGCTGGATGCACTTCGATAACTGGATCCAAAAGCCCCGTAGGCCGAATCACTTGTTCCACGACGACTCCTTCCGTTTGCTGCAATTCATAATCGCCCGGCGTTGCAGATACGTATATGGTTTGGTTGGTCAATGATTCGAATTCCGGAAAATTTAAAGGTCGATTGTCCAATGCGGCAGGCAGACGGAATCCATGTTCTACAAGAGAGACTTTCCGCGATCGGTCGCCACCATACATCGCCCGCAACTGTGGAAGCGTAACATGACTTTCATCAATCACCAATAGATAATCCTCCGGAAAATAGTCTAACAAACAGAAGGGACGCATCCCGGGTTTCCTTCCGTCGAAAAATCGAGAATAATTTTCAATACCAGAACAATATCCTAGTTCGCGCATCATTTCCAAATCATAGTTTACCCGTTCCTCTAGACGCTTAGCTTCCAACATTTTCCCCTCCTCTTCCAGTTGCGTTCGACGTTGTACAAGTTCATCTTGTATTTCCCAAATCGACTGTGTAAATTTCTCCTTGGGGGTGACAAATAAATTAGCGGGGAATAGCGCAATATCTTCTACCTTGTTCAGTGTCTTTCCTGACACCGGATCAATCTCGCTTATTTCATCGATTTCATCCCCAAAGAAAGAGATTCGAAAAGCATAATCCAGATAAGCCGGATAAATGTCGACAATATCTCCCTTTACACGAAAAGTACCCCGTTTGAAATCGACAGTCGTTCGAGCATATAAAATCTCAACCAATCGGTGTAAGAAAGCATTTCGACTGATAGTCATCCCTACTGCGAATCGAAAGATCGATCGCGAAAAGTCTTCAGGGTTTCCCATACCATAAATACAAGACACGGAAGAGACGACTACAACATCACGACGGCCAGACATCAGAGAGGAGGTCGTCGCCAAGCGCAACTTTTCGATCTCCTCGTTAATCGCTAAGTCTTTCTCTATATAAGTATTGGACGAAGCAATAAACGCCTCAGGCTGATAGTAATCATAATATGACACAAAATAGTTTACCGCATTATCGGGGAAGAACTGTTTAAACTCTCCATAGAGCTGGGCGGCCAATGTTTTATTGTGGCTCAGAATCAATGTTGGCCGCTGTGTTTCCTGAATGACGTTGGCTATCGTAAACGTCTTTCCGGATCCAGTTACCCCTAACAATGTCTGATACTGCTCTCCTTGGTTTACGCCGGAAACCAGCTCCTGTATGGCCTGAGGTTGATCTCCTGTTGGTTTATATTCCGATGTTAAATTAAATTTCATTAAATCCTTTCGATTAAAGCTTAAAAATAGGTAAAAAACAGCGATTGTTTATCGGTTGACTGTCATGATCATGGTACAATATTGGATGGTATTTAGTAAATTAGTAGAAACTCAATAAGCCCGACACCATGGTAAAGATCTTAACCAAAGAAAACAGTATTGCAAACCACTACCTCATCGAATTACGAGATGTGCTAATACAACAAGACCGGATGCGATTCAGACGTAACTTGGAACGACTTGGAGAAATCATTGCGTATGAAATAAGTAAGACGCTCATCTATGAGCCAACTACAGTAGAAACACCTTTGGGAATGGCTACACACAACATCTTACAAAGCCAACCTGTGTTAGCAACGATCATCCGAGCTGGGCTACCGTTTCACCAAGGGTTACTAAATGTCTTTGATCGGTCGGACAGCGCATTCATTGCTGCCTATCGGCACACAAAAAAAAGTGGAGAAATGGAAATTCACAAAAAATACAGTAATACGCCAAATTTGGATGACAAGGTGGTAATCGTTGCTGATCCGATGCTGGCTACAGGGCGTAGTTTGGTACTGTGCTGTAAAGATCTATTGGCCGAATACAACATCAAAGAATTACATATCGCGGTCGTGATCGCTTCTGAAGAAGGACTACAACATGTACGCGCATTCTTACCCGAAGCCCACCTATGGATTGGAGCCGTAGATAATGAGATGACCTCGAAAGCATATATCGTTCCCGGACTAGGCGATGCGGGAGATCTAGCTTACGGGAACAAAGAGGAATAATTCATAACAGAAAATTAACACAAAATAAAAACATAATGCACTCTTTATCAATAAATTTATATCAAATATTTCATCATTATGGTTTGGCAAAAATACAACGGCGAGACGATCCGCTCCTCCATCAACGAGGCTGTTGAAGACATCATTAAAAATGAAACCCATCTCGGGAACAAATTAAAGGTGTACATCGGCACAGATTCCCAGGTAAAGCGAGGGATTATTGAATTTGCAACCGTCATCGTGTTCCTTCGAGAACATAAGGGAGGATTCATGTTTATCCACCGAGACCGAAAAACCCACAAACAAAGTATCAAAGAACGGATGCTTACCGAAGTTCAAAAATCTATTGATATTGCTTATCAACTTTGCCCTCTCTTAGACCAATACCACATAGACTTGGAAGTGCACGTAGATATTAACACAAATCCCAATTTCGAGTCGAATGTGGCATTGAAAGAAGCAATGGGCTATATTTTAGGCATGGGCTTTCAATTTAAGGCAAAGCCTGAATCTTTTGCCAGTACAAACTGCGCTAATAAAATGGTGCAATAGATAATAGTTCGTAGCACGCATTCTCTTGTTAAAGTGTATCTTTAAACCGAAAATTTAAAGGTATGCCTGAATTTTTCACCTCTCTTTTTCATCAACTAATTCATACATCCGCATTAGAATGGACAGCTACCATTACGGGATTTCTCTGTGTTTACTTAGCGGCTAGGCAGCACGTGCTCAATTGGCCGATCAGCATTATTAGCGTTTCGATCTATACATTCATATTTGTTGAGAACAAGCTTTATGGAGATGCACTCTTACAGCTCTATTTTCTTGGTACAGCCATATATGGATGGTTTTACTGGAACAAGGTAAGCACGAGCGATTATAAGCCTATAATCCTTCTTTCCAACCAAGAATTAATACGGATAACATTGCTAATCGTATTTTTTACCGTTTTATTAGGCCAGCTCCTCGATAAGTTTACGGATACAGATGTCCCACATATAGACGCCTTTTGCACCGTCACCAGTTTCGTTGCCCAGTACTTAATGACGAGAAAAATCCTTCAGAATTGGCTCCTATGGATAATTGTTAATCTATGCTATATACCGCTTTATATTCACAAAGATCTCATCTTAACTGCTGTACTTTACATGGCATTTGTTATAATTGCGTGGAATGGCTACCAGTTCTGGAAAAAGGCATTCCATAAAAACAACGAAAACATTGATGCATAAACCATTACTAAAAATTGCAATTGTCGGCCCGGAATCCACCGGAAAATCTACTGTGGCGCAGACCATAGCCGCCAAGCTTCAAACCGTCTGCGTTCCTGAATATGCCCGTTATTATTGCAAAAATCTCCATAATCAATACACCTTGCAAGATGAGGTCAATATGTTTTACGGCCAGGTTGCCCTAGAAGACGCCCTAACGTCTTCTGCAAAAAATCATCTATTAATCTGTGATACGACGATATTAACCGTAAAAGTTTGGTGTGATCACCTATTTGGGCATACTCCGACGGAAGTCACGGATGAGATAAAATCGAGAGCGTATGATTTTTACTTACTGATGGATATCGACTTACCTTGGCAGGATGATCCCCTACGCGATTTTCCAACCCAGCGCGCTCATTTCATGCGCGTTTGGAAGGCGGAACTAAATGGCTTAGACGCTTCCTACGAAGTGATATCCGGCACAGGTCAACAGCGGTTGATTAATGCCCTTCAATGTATCCTTCAACGATATCCCCATTTACGCCCATAAAAAAGAAAATCCCCATCGTCGGTTGATGGGGATAATTAGCAGATACAATGTTCTACCAATAACCTATTAATAGCGGTACGCGTCAGGCTTGTAAGGCCCTTCTACGCTCACACCAATATATGCAGCTTGCTCTTCCGTCAATGTTTCCAACTCGACACCAATATGTTCAAGATGTAACCGCGCCACTTTTTCATCTAAATGCTTGGGCAGCGTATAGACCTTCTTTTCGTATTGATCAGTATTTGTCCATAATTCCAATTGTGCCAATGTTTGATTCGTGAACGAGTTAGACATGACAAACGAAGGATGACCTGTTGCACACCCCAAGTTGACCAACCGCCCTTCCGCTAATAAAATAATATCCTTTTCTTCGACAGTATATTTATCTACCTGTGGTTTGATTTCCACCTTACTTTCTCCATAATGTTGGTTCAACCATGCAACGTCTATTTCATTATCGAAATGGCCGATATTACAAACAACTGTTTTGTCTTTCATCGCACGGAAATGTTCACCACGTACAATGTCTTTATTTCCCGTGGTTGTGACGATAATATTCGCTTCTTTTACAGCATCAGCCATTTTCTTCACTTCATAACCTTCCATTGCCGCCTGTAAAGCACAGATCGGGTCTATCTCCGTTACGATCACACGTACGCCGGCAGAACGCAACGATTCAGCCGACCCCTTACCAACATCACCGTATCCCGCGACGACGGCGACTTTGCCGGCTAACATTAAGTCTGTAGCTCTACGTATCGCATCAACCAACGATTCACGACATCCATATTTATTATCGAATTTCGATTTCGTCACCGAATCATTTACGTTGATGGCCGGTAAATGAAGCGTACCATTTTTCATGCGTTCATATAAACGATGTACACCCGTGGTGGTCTCTTCGGAGAGACCTCTGATACCATCAATCAACTCTGGATACTTATCAAAAACCATATTCGTTAAGTCGCCACCATCGTCTAAAATCATATTAAGTGGTAAACGTTCCACCCCAAAAAACAGGGTTTGCTCAATACACCAATTAAACTCATCTTCAGTCATACCTTTCCATGCGTATACTGGAATTCCGGCAGCAGCAATGGCCGCAGCTGCATGATCTTGTGTAGAAAAGATGTTACAAGAAGACCAGGACACATCAGCTCCGAGCTCGACCAACGTTTCGATAAGCACGGCTGTCTGTATCGTCATGTGTAAGCAACCAGCAATACGCGCTCCTTTTAAAGGCTTGGTTGTACCAAATTCTGAACGAAGGCTCATTAAGCCGGGCATTTCGGCTTCCGCCAACTCTATCTCTTTTCTTCCCCACTCCGCCAAGGAAATATCTTTCACTTTGTAAGGAACATACGTTGTTGCTATTGAAGACATATTTTATTTTTTAGAAACACAAAAATAGCCTATACACCCTTGATTTCAAAGCAATTTAAGAAAGAATACAGCAATTCTGACATTATCTTGAGGATAAGATCTTGATTCGAGTCCGACAATCCATTACCTTTGTTTGAGATAAGCTGGACTGAAAGGTTTAGGCTATTTCGTTTTACTATTTAGAATTTTAATTAAAAAAGCATGTATCCAGAATATTTAGTAGCACCAATGCGTCAAGAACTTGTTGACGCTGGTTTTCAGGAGCTAAAGTCGGTTGAAGAGGTAGATACCGCTATTCCTTCCGAAGGGACCGTATTCGTAGTTGTTAATTCTGTGTGTGGATGTGCCGCTGCGAACGCACGTCCTGCAGCTCGCTTCGCCGTTGAAAACGGTAAAAAGCCGAGTAAGTTAGTCACTGTATTCGCAGGGATGGAAAAAGACGCTGTCGATAAAGCACGCGAATATATGCTTCCTTATCCACCATCATCTCCGGCAATGGCTTTATTTAAAGATGGGAAACTAGTACACATGATCGAAAGACACATGATTGAAGGACGTCCTGCGCAGATGATTGCTGACAATTTAATTGCGGCCTTCGACGAATACTGCTAGACACTAATTTTGATTTTTGAATGAAAGGCTCACTTGATTTTTAGTGGGCCTTTTTAACCGTATATTCAAATCCCTTCGATGACCCTGCGGATAGAACACATCTATCCATACGCTATACCTTTTCAAATTGAGAGCACGCTTAATGCGTCAACTTTTCAATCCTTTTTTGTAAATTAGGACCAAGTACGCTACTCAATGAAAAAACTCCTTCCCATCCTACTCTGTCCAATTGTTTGGTTATTGATTCTTCAATGCACGACCAATAAGGAAGTCGACCTCATTGTCTATAATGCAAACATTTATACTGTAGATTCTAGCTTTTCTCAAGTACAAGCGTTCGCCGTCAAAAACGGCGTCTTCGTAGACATCGGAACAACCCAGGAAATACGGGATAAATACATCGCCAAGGAAGAATTTGACGCTGAAGGAAAACCAATCTACCCAGGATTCTATGATGCTCATGCGCATTTTTTTATGCTTGCCGAGCTTTTGGAACAGGTTGATTTAAATGGAACACGATCGCTTGGTGAAGTTATCGAAAAACTCAAAGCCTATCAAAAAGCTTACCCCGACAAAAAATGGATCACAGGAGGCGGTTGGGATCAGAACTTATGGGAAGATAAAACATTTCCAACGAAAGATAGCCTGGACAAGTACTTTCCGGAGACGGCTATTTTTCTCTCTCGGGTTGATTATCATGCTGCCCTAGTAAACAGCAAGGCTTTGGAAATTGCTCATGTCGATTCAGCACATGTCGTAGAGGGTGGGTTGATTGCTGCCGACAGTATAGGGATGCCCACAGGGCTCCTGATAGACAACGCCATGCAACTTGTCTCGCAGCATATTCCTGATCCGGAAGAAAGGCCGCTATTGTTAGGTTTGCGCCGGGCCCAAGATTCGCTATTCTCTGTAGGACTAACGAGTATTGTCGACGCAGGCCTTACACTAGAGCAATTGGAATATTTGAAAAAATTCTACCAACAAGACTCTTTGAAAATACGTGATTACGCCATGATTGCAGGTAATCCAAACAGTATCGAAAAATACATTAAAGAGGGATTTTATGAATCTGATAGATTGTCTATCCGATCCGTTAAATTAATGGCGGATGGGGCTCTCGGTTCACGGGGAGCATGCTTACTCGATCATTACCATGACGCCCCCACACGTGGCTTTTTACTACATAGTCCACAAGAATTCGACCAAGTCATCAAAAAACTAGCTAATAGCGACTTTCAGGTGAACACTCACGCTATCGGAGATTCAGCGAATCGACTCATGTTAGATACGTATGGAAAATATCTCAAAAACGGAAAGAAGCGTCGCTGGAGAATAGAGCACGCGCAAGTAATCGCTCCAGCAGATTTTTCAAAATTTGCACAGTTTCATATTATCCCCTCTGTACAACCCAGCCATGCGACTTCCGATATGTACTGGGCCGAAGAGCGCTTGGGCCCTACACGTATTAAAGGAGCTTACGCCTACAAAGAGCTTCTTAAACAATATGGAAAATTGGCGTTGGGAAGTGATTTTCCGGTAGAACACTTCAATCCATTGTACGGATTTCACGCAGCGGTAGCCCGAGTGGATAAGACCGGTTTTCCGAATGGCGGCTTTCAAACAGAAAACGCCATCACACGTGAAGACGCTTTACGAGGTATGACTATTTGGGCTGCTTTCGCCAGCTTTCAGGAAAAGAAAAGAGGGAGCATTGAACGGGGCAAAGATGCCGATTTTGTTGTTCTAGACAACGATATTATGACAGCTGAGTTGCCTGACCTTCGGTTGATAAAAACGCTACGAACAGTAATAGGCGGAGAAACCGTATTCCATCGGTGACTGGAAAAGACCATGCAAAAAGCCTAGACTGCTCAACACAACCTAGGCTTATTATATCTTTTTGTAACGCATGGTGTTTTACTGCATATCAAACAGATGTTTTTCTGCGTGATAAGAAGATCTAACCAACGGACCGGACTCCACATATTTAAAGCCCATTTCCAATCCAATTTGCTTGTATTTCTCGAATTGGTCAGGCGTAATCCACTCCACGACCGGATGATGGGCTTTTGTTGGTTGCAGATACTGCCCGAGTGTCAAAATGTGTACTCCCGCCTGATACAGATCTTGCATAGCCTCTACCACGTCTTCTTCGGTTTCGCCAAAACCAAGCATAATTCCTGATTTGGTACGAAGCCCAGCTTCCGAAATACGACGTAAACATTCCAATGAACGATCATACTTTGCTTGGATGCGAACTTCACGTGTCAAGCGTCGCACCGTTTCCAAGTTGTGCGACACAACCTCGGGCCGTACCGCTAAAACCCGGTCAAGATTGTCCCACTGTCCTTTAAAATCCGGAATGAGGGTTTCTAATGTCGTTTCGGGGCTTTCACGTCGAATAGCATTTATTGTCTCCGCCCATATCGTAGAACCACCATCTTTCAAATCATCGCGGTCTACCGACGTGATAACACAGTGCTTAACCTGCATAAGTTTCACAGAATTCGCAACACGTTTAGGTTCATCTAAATCAACAGCTAACGGACGTCCGGTAGCCACTGCACAAAATGAACATGACCGTGTACAGATATTTCCTAGTATCATAAACGTCGCTGTACCCGCTCCCCAGCACTCTCCCATATTTGGACAATTTCCGCTCTCACAAATGGTATGGAGCTTATGCTCGTCCACAAGATTACGCACGTGGCGATATTCTTTACCCACCGGTAGCTTAACACGCAACCAATCAGGTTTACGTTGTGTCTCAGTAACAGGAATTACAGGAAGTTCAATCATATTGCAAAGTTAAACATTATTCCCTTAAAAAAACGACAGGTTAATTGTAGTTAGAATATCATATTCCTCCTTTTACTGAACGCCCAATGGATACCGATAAAAAATAAATTATGATATTTGCCTTATCAAACTAAATATTGAGATTCAACATGCGTATTTTATTCATCCTCATTCTTGGTGCATTTTTACCAATTCTGACGACAGCACAAGATCACGAACCACACCTCATACCCAAGCCCAATAAGATCACTTATGGTGAAGGGATATTTGAAATTCCTTACGACATCCCAGTATTTGCAACGGAGACCTTTATCGGTGTGAGCAATTTGTTATCGGAGTACCCGGGGCTTAACCACCTGCCCGTAGAAGTTGTCAAAAAAATAGGCAAAAAGCATCAACGCGGAATTAGACTGTTTCCCGCAGAATCCATGGATAAGATAGAGCCAAACGACTATAAACTACAAATCGATGAGTCTGGTATTCTCATTAAGGCAAATAGTTCCGAGGCCATGGTTTCCGGCTTGTACACGTTAATCCAGCTTGGGATGCTACAGGAGCAATCGAGTAGGCTTCCACAACTTACCATACAAGACAGTCCACGTTTTACATACCGCGGACTTCATTTGGACGTATCGCGGCATTTTATGCCAATGTCGTTTTTGAAAAAGTACATCGACATCATGGCTTTGTACAAATTCAACTATTTTCATTGGCACATAACCGACGGAGCCGGTTGGCGATTGGCCATTAATAAATACCCGGCATTAACACAAAAAGCCGCTTGGCGTACGCATACCCAGTGGAAGGATTGGTGGAACAATGGTCGACAATACGTGGAACCGGGGACACCAAATGCCAGTGGCGGATATTATACTCAGGATCAAGCTCGGGAACTTGTTGCGTATGCTGCAACCAAAGGAATTACCATCATTCCGGAAATAGAAATGCCTGGACACTCCGAAGAAGTATTGGCTGTCTATCCCGAATTGTCCTGTGCTGGAAAACCCTATGCACAGGGCGAATTCTGTATCGGCAATCAGGAGACATTCACTTTTTTAAAGAATGTGCTTGACGAAGTAATCGATATCTTTCCATCCCATTACATTCATATTGGCGGAGATGAAGCCGATAAAAAACATTGGAAAACTTGTCCGAAATGTCAAGCTTTAAAAACAGAGAAGGGCCTTAAAAGCGAAGACGAGTTGCAAAGTTTTGCGATCCAACAGATGGACGAATATTTGCAGTCTAAGGGTCGGAAATTAATTGGATGGGACGAAATACTTGAGGGAGGACTGACTAAAGGGGCCACGGTCATGAGCTGGCGGGGCGAAGAAGGTGGTATTAAGGCAGCATCTATGGGACACGACGTCATCATGACGCCGGGTGGATACCTGTATTTTGATAGCTATCAAACCGATCCACGTACGCAACCCGAGGCCATTGGAGGCTACTTACCGTTGGACAAAGTCTATTCTTACAACCCTGTACCGGCTAAGCTCGAAAAGGACAAAGCAAAGCATATCTTGGGAGCTCAAGCGAACTTGTGGACAGAATACATGCCTACCCATCAACACGTGGAATATATGGCCTTCCCACGTGCACTAGCATTGGCGGAAATTAACTGGACCAATCAAGAAAACCGCAGTTGGCTTGATTTTAAGAAGCGGTTACAATCACACTATAAATTGCTTCAACAATTAGACGTAAACTACTACCGCCCGTCCTTTAATGTCGTTTCACAGGTTACCTTTCAACATGATAAGCTTTCCAACACCGTTTCGCTAACCTCCGAACAGCTCCATCCTAATATTTTTTACACGACCGATGGTTCTACGCCTAATAGTCATTCCACTCCCTATACCAACCCGATCGAACTGACGACGACTGCTACCATTAAGGCTGCATCGTTTCTGGATTCTGCTCAGGTCAGTCCAGTAGAAACCATTCGACTGGATATCCATAAAGCAATTGGAAAAAAGGTGCATTATAATAGCCCTTGGGAAGGTTACCCCGCACAGAAGGAATTAACTCTAACAAACGGTACGTACGGAGGGCTAAGCTATCACGACCAACAATGGCAAGGCTTCACGCGCAATTTGGATGTATATGTAGATTTTGAGCGCCGGGAAGAAATTAAATCCGTCGGAATGCGCTTCATGCAAATTCCGGGTCCAGGAGTTTACTTTCCTGGCGAAATGCGTGTCCTCGTGTCTGACAATGGAAAAAACTATAGAGAGGTAGGCGTCATTGTAAACCACGAAAGTGTACAAGATCCAATTCTGAAATTCCGAACGTTTGAAGTGATATTGGAAAAACCTCAGATGGCGCGATATGTAAAGGTAATTGCCACCAATCCGATGAGAGGATACTTATTTACGGACGAGGTGATCATTTATTAAAAAGATCTACTATAAAAAAAGCCCGCTTTAAGCCACACATGGTCGGAAGAAATTCCGGCCATTTTTTATGTTTTAAAAACTTTTCCCGGGTCTCCTTCTACGAATATGATCAAAACGGTGGTAATCATATCCCTCAGTTCCATAGCGATGCGCCTTTTGGCGGTCTTATATCCCAGATTATTGGCTTTTTTGTATATCAGTAACAGCATTGCCGCTATCATTGTCATATAGACCATTACCTCTATTCCATTTTTGTTAAGCGAGACCAGGTGGCTTAGGTGAAGTTCCTGCTTCATGAACCTGAAGAATACCTCGATATCCCATCGTTTCCGGTAATAATCAGCAATTTCTTTTGCGGAAAGTTCGAACTCATTGGTCAGGAGCCAAAATTCTTTCCCGGTCTGTTGGTTTTTGATGACCACCAACCGAAAATCAGTTTCCACCAATTCATCCCGGTAATGCATGTTTCCACGTTTGTTCTGAATAGGCTTTCCAGTGTAAAGGTTTACTTTACTGTCTTTGACCACTTCCCAGTCATCCCATTTTTTGGGATTTCCCCAGTCTGCAAATGCCTCCAGTTCTTCGAACTTTCGGTTCTCTCTGCTGCGGATAATGAACTTGATTGTTTTGCGGTCAAACTCCTCCATCGTCCCTGTGGACCGCAGGCCTCTGTCAATAACGTAGATGTTGTCATGGCCCTGTTCTTTCACTGCGAGCTTCAGGACTGCTTCGGGGAGGGCCCCTTCTTCGGAAGAATATTTTTGCCCGTTAAAAACCTCCACCCCACAGGGCAGCATCCTGTCAAATGAGAAGCTGAATTTTACCAGCTTTTTCCCGCTCTTCTGATCGATGCTCTCTTTTTAGCCTTGATGAAGCCTCCGAAACAATAGTACTGTCCATACGGATCAGGTTGTACTTTGCGATTTCCTTTTTATCGTAAAACTCCGAAAACCGATCGTACATCTGTTGGTAGATTTCTTTTGAAATAGTTCGGGTCGATCTTGGAAAGCCGTTCGGAGATGGAGCTTCTTCGGACGGCTCATCTTCGCCCAGACCGAATAGGGCCCTGAATCCGCTGTCATTAAGTATCTTCAAGTGTTCTCTAGCTGAGTCTTTCATTATCGAAGATGCAGAACAACAACAGATAGAACATCTTTCTGCCATCAAGCACTTTGCTGTAATAATCGACTTTTGTAGTCGCCGAAAGATGGCTTAAAAGAGCCTCAGGAATAAACTCCAAAATTTGGTTAAGGGGAACTTTGTGATCTTTAAATACCGCCATAAATGATTGATTATCAGCAACAAAAACACAAAAACAATGTTAAAAAAAAAAAACAAACAAACAGTTGATAATCAGACAATTGTAATATCCTGCCGAATACCTCTAAACAAAAAGGTCGGAAGAAAAAAATCTTCCGACCATGACTAGCTTTAAGCGAGCTTTTTTTAAATTCAATGAGATGCTAGAATACGTAACGAGCAGTCACGCCTCCATTTGCATAAAATCCGTTGTAATAACCAGCTCCGTTTACAATATGAATGGTCGGACGAATATCTGCTGAAAATGCAAACGGTGCATTTTTCAATTTATAATCTACCCCCCCTGTTGGGAAAATACCTACGTTAAACCCCTTTACTTCGTCGTAATCGGAAAAGGTATTTGAAAGAACCGCACCACCACCTACAAACCATTTAAAACCTTCGATGTTTCCTATTGGAAAATGGTGCTGATACGCCCCAGAAAAAGAGATATTTGTAAAATTATCTCCTCCAAACTTGTCTGTGTCAAAACCAACATTGAACTCCAAAGCACCTGGTTGCGAAATGAACGTTTTAAATGAGGCCGATACAATGTCGTAATATCCACTTCCTAAACGTATACCAATGGAGTTTTTGTAATCCTGGGCAAATGCACCCACAGCGAAAAACAACGCTACAAGAGCTAATGTAAATCTTTTCATAAATTTTCGATTCGTATTAAATATAACTAAACAATATTGATTCTTCCAAAGGTAGAGAATAACCTTCAAAACCCGAGTACCTGAAAACAGGTATTTGTTGTTTTTCGATTATCTATTACCCTCCCATTCAACAAAACAAAATTTATCCGGAAAAGTTTTCAAAAACGCATACGTTTTAATAAAAAAAATGTAACTTTGCACTCCGACGAAGCAGTCGGAATACTCTCCCCGCAAAGGCATTTTTCGTTGCTTTGATCCGCACAACATATTGAAAATTAATTTTTTGAAGAAGAAAAATAATGCCTAGAAACACCTCCATCAACTCCGTTTTAATTATTGGTTCAGGCCCTATTGTTATCGGTCAAGCCTGTGAATTTGATTATTCAGGATCTCAAGCCGCCCTATCTCTAAAAGAAGAAGGTATTGCAGTATCCATTATCAATTCAAACCCTGCAACGATCATGACCGACAAGGTTATCGCTGACCATGTCTATTTGCTACCGTTGACTTGCGAGAGTATTGAAAAAATTCTACAAGAACAACAAATCGATGCTGTTCTTCCCACTATGGGCGGACAGACCGCATTGAACTTATGTATTGAAGCCTCTAACCTTGGTCTTTGGGAAAAGTACAATGTCAAAGTGATCGGTGTCGACGTAGCGGCGATTGAGAAAACAGAAAACCGTGAAGAATTCCGCCAACTCATGGTTGATATCGGCGTTGGAGTTGCAACCTCTAAAATTGCTAATTCATTTTTAGAAGGAAAAGAAGCTGCACAGGAAATAGGTTTTCCGTTGGTTATTCGCCCTTCGTATACACTCGCAGGAACGGGAGGTGGTTTCGTGCACCGTAAAGAGGATTTTGACGCTGCTTTGAACAGAGGTTTACACGCCTCTCCTACTCATGAGGTACTTGTTGAACAAGCTGTACTCGGTTGGAAAGAATTCGAACTGGAACTCCTTCGTGACAGCAACGATAACGTAATTATTATCTGTACGATCGAAAATTTCGATCCTATGGGTATACATACTGGTGATTCCATTACCGTGGCACCGGGCATGACATTGAGCGACAAATGCTATCAAGACATGCGTAATCAAGCGATTAAGATGATGCGTTCTATCGGTAATTTCGCAGGCGGATGTAATGTGCAATTTTCGGTCAACCCAGAAAACGAAGATATCATTGCGATCGAAATCAATCCTCGTGTCTCACGTTCATCAGCACTTGCTTCAAAAGCAACAGGTTATCCAATTGCTAAAATTGCAGCAAAGCTGGCAATTGGATACAATCTAGACGAACTTCAAAATCAGATTACAAAGACCACTTCTGCTTATTTTGAGCCGACGCTGGACTATGTTATCGTAAAAATACCTCGCTTCAATTTCGATAAATTCAAGGGGGCGAACAAAGAGTTAGGCTTACAAATGAAGGCTGTCGGTGAGGTTATGTCCATCGGACGTACATTTATCGAGGCTTTACAGAAAGCATGTCAATCGTTGGAAACCAATCGTTGGGGTTTAGGCGCCGATGGCCGGCAACTTCGTAATCTGGAAGAAATCATGGATAGTCTTGAACATCCAAGTGCTGATCGTGTTTTCCATATCAAAGATGCATTTGAATTAGGTGTTCCATTAGAATCTATCCGTAAGGCTACGCGCATAGACAAATGGTTCCTAGTGCAAATTCAGGAACTTGTACATTATGAAACAGAACTACGCCGTTATCAACTTAATAATATACCTCGCGATTTCTTCTTAACATTGAAACAAAAGGGATATTCTGATGCGCAAATCTCGTGGTTATTGGGCAATGTTTCCGAAGATGACGTATACGCACGTCGGAAAGAATTAGGCATAAACCGGGTCTACAAGATGGTAGACACCTGTGCCGCTGAATTCCCTGCGCAGACACCATACTACTATTCCACGTTTGAAGACGAAAATGAGTCTATCGTTTCTGATAAAAAGAAAATCGTTGTTTTGGGATCGGGACCGAACCGTATCGGACAAGGTATCGAATTCGACTATTCGTGTGTACACGGACTCATTGCAGCGAAAGAAGCCGGATACGAAGCGGTCATGGTTAACTGTAATCCAGAAACCGTATCTACCGATTTTAATATGGCGGATAAACTTTATTTCGAACCGGTGTTCTGGGAACATGTTCGTGAAATCATCGAGCTAGAGAAACCAGAGGGCGTAATTGTACAGTTAGGCGGACAAACGGCGCTAAAAATGGCCGAACGCCTTGAAGCACTTGGTGTAAAAATTATTGGTACTTCTTTTAAAGATATGGATCTCGCTGAAGACCGTGGACGTTTCTCGGACTTATTAAAGGAATTGGATATCCCGTATCCGAAATATGGTGTAGCGACTTCGGCAGAAGAAGCCCTTAAAGTAGCTAATGAAGTTGGGTATCCTGTCCTTGTTCGCCCATCCTATGTATTGGGTGGTCAGGGGATGAGCATTGTCATTAACGATGAGGACTTGGAAAAAGCAGTCGTCAACCTCTTAAAAAGTTTACCGGGCAACCAAATCTTGATTGACCACTTTTTGGATCGCGCGGAAGAAGCCGAATCGGATTCGATCTGTGACGGTGAAGATGTACATATTATCGGAATGATGGAACATATTGAACCGGCGGGTATCCACTCCGGAGATTCATCGGCTGTACTTCCTCCATTCAGCCTGTCCGAAAATGTGCAAAGCAAAATGGAAGAATATTCCATCAAGCTGGCAAGAGCATTAAACGTCAAGGGACTTTTAAATATACAGTTCGCCATCAAAGGAGAAAATGTATATGTTATCGAAGCGAACCCACGTGCATCACGTACTGTGCCGTTCATCGCAAAAGCATACGATGTACCTTATATCAATATCGCTACAAAAGTAATGTTAGGAGTGAACAAACTGAAAGATTTTACCATCGAGCGTAAATTGGAGGGATATGCTATTAAAGAACCTATATTCTCTTTCTCTAAATTCCCGGAAGTAGACAAACAACTTGGACCTGAGATGAAATCTACAGGAGAAGCCATACGGTTTATTAAAGATCTGCAAGATCCGTTTTTCCGAGAACTTTATAGCCAGAAGTCAATGTTCTTAAACGCACAATAAGATATTGAACTAGATCAAAAAGAAGGGGCTGTACTATGTATGGCCCTTCTTTTTGACCTTTACACAATCAAATATCTTTTACGCAGCGAAATCCGACGTTATTTGTTGGACTATTCTCTTCACCTTTGCCCCGACTCCCTGCTTTGTAACGTTCGCAATATTGATCGTTGCATAAAAAAGATCCGCCCCGCTGTACACGTTTGACCATTCCAGGCTCCTGCGGATCGTATGAATCTGTAGGACCTTTTGGATTCACGCTTGCACTGTTCGCATAGTAGTCAGGACGATATAAATCGGCACACCATTCCCAGACATTTCCTTCCATGTCATAGAGTCCCCAAGCATTCGCAGGGTAAGATTTGACAGGAGCTGTGGTTTCAAATCCATCCTCTTTGGAATTTTTCGTTGGAAATTCTCCTTGATAAATATTTGCCAACCACCTTCCGTTTTCTTTTTTCTCTGCCCCCCAGTAATATAATTCGTCTGTATGTTTACCCGCTTTCGCTGCATATTCCCACTCTGCTTCTGTCGGCAATCTTTTACCAGCCCACTTTGCATAAGCAGCAGCGTCTTGATACGCTAACTGGGTTACGGGAAAATGCTCTTTATTTTTTATAGAACTATTAGGTCCTTCCGGGTGTCTCCAGCTTGCATCAGGAACATATGCCCACCACTGTAAATGGTCACTTAATCCTTGTACATCTTTTGGTGCCGTAAAAACAGCTGATCCAGGTACCAGCATCTTCGGATCTACTCCAGGAAAGTCCTTGGGATCCAACGGACGCTCGGCAACCGTCACATAACCTGTCGCCTCCACAAATGCAGTAAATTGCGCATTTGTCACCTCATGCTCATCCATATAGAAGGAAGAAAGTTCCACTTCATGTAGCGGTTGAGCATCCTCAAAATTAGAAGATCCCATCGTAAACTTTCCCCCTTTGATTAGTACCATCGTAACCTCATCTTTACCTTGGACATATGACAACGAATCGGTTTTTACTGTGAAACGAGAAGGAATATTTCCGACATGGCAAACAGCAACGGAATCCGATGAGAAACTTTTTTTTCCCCCTTGTTGACTAGGAGATTGGCATGCCATACATAACACAGTGAGCCCAAAAATTACTTTTATAAAAAACATAGTGTCTAATATACTGTAATTTATACATAATGAAAAAGGTCCAGTGTAACACCGAACCTTCTCAACACGCTATTTTACAACTTTATTACTCCACTTTGAGTTGGTTCTTTTGATCTTTAGATACTTTCTGACGTATACCAGTGTTCCCTCCTCCATTTAATGTCAAATCATGCGGTTTATTTGTTTTCCATGCACCTTTCGTAAAATCGGGGATAGTCACTGTCTTACTATTTTTTGCTACGGAATCACAGCTTAATGGTACAATCACACTCCATGACGCGCCATCGTAGACGTCCTGATCTAACGGCAAACCGTTACGCAAACAATCAATCAAACGCCAATCCATCATGAAATCCATTCCACCATGCCCACCAACAGCTTTTGCCTTTTCGCCGATATATTTGATCAATTCAGGTGTATATTTTTCGTAAAGGCCTTTCAACTCCTCTTCTTTAATGAAACTATGGCCAAACGCAATACCCTCTTTGGGATATTTTTGTGCAAACCCTTTCGTTCCACTCAATAAATGTATACGCGAATAAGGGCGAGGCGATGTAACATCGTGCTGTACCATCATCGTTTTCCCCTTTTCTGTTTTGATTAAGGTCGTATCCATATTCCCTCGGTATTTCTTGCCGACAAATTCCTGAAAGAACGAATCTTGAGCCGCCAATTCCTTTGCTCGATCTGCCATCATGAAATCGTTCGACTGCATCGCTACCAGATGTGTCATTCTATCACCTCTATTGATATTTAAGCATTGCGCTATTGGACCGATTCCATGTGTTGGATATAAATTTCCGTTCATCTTGATATTCTCACGCAGACGCCACATATTATCGTAACCATTTTTGTTGAAATTGAGATCTAACAGATCGTGGATATAGGCCCCTTCTGCGTGAACCAGCTCTCCAAATAAGCCTTGACGAACCATATTCAACGTCAACATCTCAAAGAAGTCATAGCAACAGTTTTCCAACATCATACAATGTTTCTTTGTCTCTTCAGAAGTTTTCACCACATCCCAACATTCTTTAACTGTTAAACCGATAGGAACTTCACAAGCAGCGTGTGCTCCAGCCTTCATCGCGGCAATACTCATCGGTGCATGGTATGGCCAAGGTGTACAAATGTAAACTAGATCAAGTTCCATTTCCTTCAGCATTTGCTGCCAACCATCTTCCCCCGAGTACGACTTAGCTTCTTTTAAGCCTTTATTGGTAAGTATTTTTTGTGCTTTGGCCACTCGATCAGCGTGCTTGTCACACAGAGCCACAATTTCTGCACCTTCAATGTACGAAAGTCGATCAACCGCTCCTGGCCCACGCATCCCCAATCCGATTACAGCCACGCGTACCTTCTCTATTTTGGGAGCCGCATAGCCACTCATATTAAAATTTGGGGCGGCAGCGAATACGTCATTATTAATGGACGGCAACGTAATAGCTACACTAGATAAGAGTGACGCTTTCTTCAAAAAATCTCTTCTATTTGAATCCATAAATCGATAAATTTTCATTTTACATTAAAGGGGACATAAGCGTCCCCTCTAAAATCACCTATTTTAAAACAAACTAAACAGTCTATTCAAAATAACCTATTTATACTACGAAACAGGATATAAATGGCTATTGGTAAGGCTTCTTTCGCCTTTGCTTATACAAGTATAGTAGTATTCATAGGTAAAAAAAAACGAAAAAGTAAAGCAAACGTTTGCTTAATTTTTTTGTCAAGAGAATGATACAGTCTTGCAAATGAATTTTTTAGCGTTGAAAAAGAATTAATCGGTCAAAAGTCTACTTGACCGATTAATTCTTTTAATTGCACTTCCGACAACTTTGCTTGGAGCTGCGCAGTATTGTAGCGGGAAATAGCATTAATAAAGTTCTCTTGTGCATCTCTAAATTCCACGGCGCTGATTGAACCGATAGTATATTTAGCTAGGGTTATATTGAGGTTTTGTCGGGCAATTGATTCGTTCTTCTCTTCCAATCGGGCTAGTTCTATATTGGTAAGATACGTTTCATATGCCGTTTTGAGGTTCGTGTGTACCAATAGACGTTGTTGCTCTATCTGTAGAGCCGCATTGTCGATCTGTATCTTAGCTATCCGTTCGTTTCGTCGTTGGTTAAATCCGTCGAAGATATTCAAAGAAGCTGTGATTCCGTAGCTTAGCCCCCTGGCGTTCGATCGAGCCACAAAACCTAAGCTCGACTCCGATCTCGAAAAATTGTATCCACTATTCAATCGCACCGTAGGATATCTCGTTGCCTTAACATTCTTCAGGTCCAGTTCAGCTATACGCTTATTTAATACGATAAGCTGTAGATCGGGATTAAATTGATCAGCTTGGTTTATTAAATCCGCATATACCAACTCTTCGTCAATAGTTACCTCCGTATGAACATTAAAATCAATATCTAGATCTCTAACAAGCATACTATTCAATCCGGTTTTTAGATTTTTGACTGTTTCCGCTTGGCGAAGCCGGGTGGATATATCTTCATTGAGATTAACCTGCACGTTCAGTACTTCAAGTTTCGCCGCCTTTCCGATAGAAAAACGATTCTCTGCCGTCCGCAGGCGTTCCCGGGATATCTGTATATTGGAGTCCAGTGCAGAAAGCAAATTTTGTTGCTCTACAATGGTGTAATATAATGTAATAACATCTCCTATTGTTGTAAGAATAGCGCGTTTCATTTGAATATCACCCTGTTTTTCCAGCTCCTGCAGTTTCTCATAACGGGCAAACATTCCGAGGCCATCAAACACTGTCCAACCCAAGCTTACGCCATAATTCAAGCTATTATTTTTCGCATTATCCAAGGAACGCTCTTCTCCATTGTTTTGGACCTGTGTCGAGTTTTGAACACTGTTATTTTGAGTCAGGTTTGCTGATACCGAAGGCAGGATCCCGGCGTTACCGTAGGTTTTATTTTCTTTGGCGATCTGTAATTCGTTTTTCGATAAACGTATATCATAATTATTCTGCAAGGCTATCTCTACAGCGTCTCTGACTTTTAGCAACTCCTGTCCCTCAACAGGAAATACTAAACGGAACATAACAAATACACCAAAAAGTACTTTTTTCATAAACTTACTTTTCAATTTGATCAAACTCTGGTCTTCTGGTTCTAGAACGCGACATCATTAAATAAAATGCAGGAATAACGTATAATGTCAACATCAATGAAAACATGGTACCACCAACAATGACTACTCCCATTCCAATTCGGCTTGTTGATGCGGCTCCCAAAGATAGCGCGATAGGCAATGCTCCTAATGCGATGGCCAATGAGGTCATCAAAATCGGTCGCAAACGTGCTTCTGATGCTGTCACGACAGCGCGGTACTTTTCCATACCTTGATCTCGAAGTTGATTCGCAAATTCCACAATTAATATACCGTTCTTGGTTACTAATCCGATCAGCATAATAGTACCGATCTGACTAAAAATGTTCCACGTCTGACCAAACAGCCATAAGGAGAACAGCGCGCCACCCACGGCCATCGGAACGGTCAGTAGTATAATAACAGGATCTACAAAGCTTTCGAATTGAGCAGCTAAAATCAAAAAAATCAATAACACCGCTAAACCAAAAGCAAACATCGTATTGGAACCACTTTCAACAAAATCTCGAGCTTCCCCCCCCAAGTCGGTAGTAAAACTCGCATCCAGTACTCGATCCCGTACAGCATCCATTGCCTCGATACCGTCGCCCATACTTTTTCCTGGCGCCAACCCTGCAGATACCGTTGCAGACATATACCGATTATTGTGATATAACTGAGGTGGGCTACTCCGCTCCTCCATTTCGACAATATTATCCAGTTGAATCAATTGACCATCCTTATTTTTTACAAAAATCGATGCCAAATCCATCGGTGTAGCTCGATCTCTGCGGTCGAACTGTCCCATGACTTGATATTGCTTTCCATTCATCATAAAATATCCAAATCGCTGTCCGGATAGAGACATTTGTAAAGTTTGTGCCACATCAAGCACCGACACGCCTAACGATTGTGCCTTAGCTCTGTCTATGGTCACGTACACCTCCGGTTTGTTGAACTTCAGGTTTACGTCTACCATCGAAAATGTTCTATCTTTGGCCAGTTCTTCCATAAATTCCGGTATCTTCTCTTCTAACTTTTGAAAGTTCGGAGCTTGAATGATATACTGGATCGGCAAACCTCCTCTCCTATTCACGGAAATAGTTGGTTGCTGCGATACAGCCACACGTGCTTCCGAGTATTGACGCATCAAACGGGATAGATGGTTTGCAATTTCCGCTTGCGTTCGCTCTCTTTCATCAGGTTGAACCAATCCCAAACGGACAATACCGCTGTTTGAGGATGCAGACCCAAATCCCGGTGACGTAATCACTAAACTTACTTTACGTTCTGGAATTGAATCGTTAATAAGGGTTGTCAAATCGGTCATAAACCGATCCATATAGTCATACGACACACCTTCGGGGGCCGTAGCACGTAAACTGACATAACTCCTGTCGTCGTAGGGGGCCGTTTCTTTCGGTAAAATTGAGTAGAAAATATAGATCAGCACAAAACAACCGCCGATAATAGCAAAGCTGAACCATTTGGTCTTCAAAAAGCTGCGTAGAGATCCTTCATATTCCTTGTTCATCATCTCGAAGTACCGCTCCGTACGTTCATAAAATTTGGATTTTCGCTGTTCTCCCCCCTTCATCAAATAAGCGTTCAGCATAGGTGTTAACGAAAGGGAAACGAAAGCAGATATCAATACGGCAGCGCCAATTACTACCCCGAACTCTCGGAATAGACGTCCCACAAATCCTTCTAAAAAAATAACGGGCAAAAAGACGGCTGCTAAGGTTATAGAGATCGAAATAACCGCAAAAAAGATTTCATTAGATCCTTTGATAGCCGCCTCAATAGGCGACATTCCCTCTTCCACTTTTTTAAAAATATTCTCTGTTACTACAATCCCGTCATCCACAACCAACCCGGTCGCTAATACAATCGCCAATAAAGTGAGTACATTAATTGAGAAACCGCATAAATACATGATGAAAAATGTAGCGATCAAGGAAACGGGGATATCGATGAGGGGACGAAATGCAATCGCCCAATTACGGAAGAAAATGTAAATGATAATAACGACGAGTACAATAGCGATTAATAACGTCTCAATCACTTCTAGGACGGCTCGTTTGACAAACTGCGTGTTATCGATCGCAATATTTAGCTCGAAGCCCGGAGGTAGGTCATTTTCCAATTTATCATACTCTTGATAAAACTGTTCGGCAATTTCTAAATAGTTCGTACCTGGTTGCGGAATGACCGCTAGTGCGACCATCGGATAACCAGAGTCTGACATCTTCGTTTCAAAATTTTCAGCTTCTAGCGCCGCCGACCCGACATCGCCCATCCGAATGATCCGGTTGTTCTCTGCCCGTATGATAATGTTATTGAATTCCTCTTCGCTCGCCAAATTCCCAATAGTCTTTACAGCCAACTCTGTATTGGCGCCCGTAAGTTTACCGGACGGCAACTCCACGTTCTGACTATTCAGCGCATTTCTTACGTCCAGTACAGTCAGGCCGTAAGAGGCTAATCGAACAGGATCGATCCATAGCCGCATCGCGTATTTTCGCTGCCCCCAAATCTGTACAGAGCTGACTCCAGAGATGGTTTGTAAACGTTGCGCAATCACATTCTCCGCATAGTCTGAAAGTTCTAGCACATTTTTAGTAGAACTTTGAACAGTCATGGAGATAATCGGTTCGGAGTCTGCATCGGCCTTAGAAACAACAGGAGCCGCATCGATGTCTTGCGGTAAATTCCGGAGCGCCTGAGACACCTTATCCCTAACATCATTAGCAGCTTCTTCCAGATTCTTCTCCAAATTGAACTCAATCGTGATATTACTGGTTCCTTGATTACTGGAGGACGATATGTTCCTTATGCCATCAATGGAATTAATAGATTTTTCTAACGGTTCTGTAATCTGTGACTCGATAATATCGGCGTTCGCTCCTGCATAACTGGTCCGAACAGAAATCTGTGCGGGATCTATGGAGGGAAACTCACGAACGCCTAAAAATGTATAGCCAATTATTCCAAAAAGAATAATTAACAAATTCATTACGATTGCTAATACTGGACGCTTTATACTTAATGTAGATAAACTCATTCCTTCCTCCTTAACGTAATGTAACCTTTACGGGGCTTCCGTCACGTAATGACATCACGCCCGAAGTCAATATCGTATCGCCCTCATTGATACCCTTTAAAATCAAGACTTCTGCATCGGTTCTCCCCCCTGTTTCCACGATGATTTCCTTCGCTACTCCGTTTTGCTGAACAAACAATTTCTTGCCGTTTTGTATCGGGATCAATGCTTCAGCAGGCACTAGTAAACCTTTCTCTACAGTTTCTAATGGAAAGATTATGTTGGCAAATGTTCCGGGTATCAATTTACCTTGTGCATTATCTGCAAACGCACGTACCCGGAGCGTTCGTGTTGTTGCTTCCACAGTAGGTTCAATTGCATAAATACGGCCTGTAAATTCATCCTGCAGCTCTTGTACTGTAAACTTGATTCCGTTTCCCTTTTGCACTCTGTTTGCGTATTTTTCGGGAATAGAAAACTGTACTTTCACTTTACTCATGTTCACCAACTGAGCAATATCAGTAGTCGGTGTAATGTAGCTACCTTTAGAAATATTCCGAAGACCGATACGCCCCGAAAAGGGAGCCCGTATCAACGTTTTGGCTAGTTGCGCTTCAATAAGTTCAATTTGTGATTTGGCGGTACGAAAATCTGCGCTGGCAATATCATATTCTTCCTGACTGATGGCTTCCTTTTCCAATAATAACTTCGCTCGCCGTTCATTCTCTGCCGCAAGGTTATTTCTTGTCTTCGCCTGCGCAAGTTGAGCCTTCAACTCGGCATCGTTGATTTGAACCAACGTTTGCCCGTTGTTGACGATACCTCCTTCGGAGAAATTGATCGCTTCTACAATTCCAGAAATCTCTGATCGTAGATCAACAATTTCATTCGGTTCTATAGAGCCTGACAACGATAAAAAGTCAGAAAATGGTTTGCCTTGTACAACGATACCGTAAACCTTGGCATCTGATCTACCGGCTTCTATACTATTCTCTTTCGACTTATCTTTGTTTGTTATAATCCGGTAACCAACTAAAATGCCAACCACAACTAACAGACTACTAAAAACCGCTGCAACTTTCTTATTCATAACACCTTAAACTGGGAAAAATATGCTTCTTTTCTTTAGCCAAGATACCGCTAATTAACGGAATGAACTTGTAAAAATATTAATATAAAAACGTTGTTTAGACATTTGTCGGCAAGACCCATCGGTTTTAAAGCTAAAATTTTTGAGTGTACCAGTAGCGATTCGGCCGTGGAGAGCTAAGAGATTTTGACGTCCTCTGCTCCAAGTGTTGTTGTGCTGTTTTGTTCGTTATCCAGGAAAAGAAAAGAGCCCCTCCAGTTTCCTGAAGGGGCTCTTGCTATAAAATTAGGCACCGACCTACTCTCCCACCTGTTACGGCAATACCATCGGCTCTGGCGG
>NZ_JBHULR010000007.1:0-104007 GCF_042684625.1 Sphingobacterium suaedae
CACCAATCGGTTACTCGTTACGCTACATGATCATTTTCTTAAAGAACTTCTATCGTCTCCGCATCGCGCTTCGACTATTTTTTCCGGGCATTAAGGCCCGGCGTACTATCGTTTTTGTTTCCCTCGACTCGCTTGGGACTGCAAAGGTAAAAGGTTTTTTCGGTTCCGCAAAATTTATTTTAAAATAATTCCCGCGCTTCTTTTTTTTAACCGGTATTCGGCCGTGCCGTAATCCCTTTTTTCCGCTTTTCAGTGCTGTCCCTCCCTCGCGGAGTGGTGCAAAGATAGGGACTCCAGACCCTTACTTCCAAGCATCCCGGGCCTTTTTTTGGCCGATACGCCGCAACAGCCTGTAAGCCTGGCCGATATTTTTCGAAAAGAAGCGCACAAAGCAAAGAAAAAGGCCCGCTTCCGCTATGCGACCTCCCTTAACAGGGGCTGGCAAAGTGATTACCCAGGGCTACCCTTGGGCTAACTTTGGTTTATCCGTGACCCGGAGGATTGTCGTTACAGGCTGTTCACATCACAGCTCATCCTCATCTGTCATAGAGATGGGTCAGGCCGATCGGATAGATTTTTTGGGGGCGTGCGATACCGTAGCCGCTTCGCAGAAAATGCAACTATTTTATTCTGGACATAACACAGATATCGACAGTTAAAAGCGTATGCGGCATATCCGTAAGCTAGAAAAGGAAAACGGCTACACACCGAACACGAAACCAACCGTTGCCCCTTTACACATTCCCCCAACAAAAAAGGGGCACTTATACCGCCCCACTTCCTTACTTATATTATCCGCTGCCATACGAAAAGCAAACAACTACCTTGTCTATTTTTTAAACACCCAATATTTCTGCAGAACAAAATTGAAGCACAGCGAGACAATCAGCTCAACCAGTATTTTAGAATAAAATGGGTTAAAAAATAAATAATCGACCAAAAAATAAATTCCCGTGGATTTTAGGGAAATACTTCCTAGAACAACCACGATAAATTTCCAAAGCTGCTTGCCGATTGGTGTTGCCTTGTTATCAAATGCCCAATATCGGTTTATCGTAAAATTAACCACCGCCCCTAAGGAACCGCTGATTACATTCGAACCATGAGCAGAAAACCCAAAGATTTCTAAACACCAGATATAAATAGCAAAATCAGACAGTCCGCCGATAAAAGCAGAAATCTGCGCCTTACCGAACGATAAAAAGAATTCCTTTTTTTTATCATTAATTTTCCGGTTCATGAGCGATGGAATCTTTTTTCTTCTTTTCTTCCCAGTCTTTCAAATCACCCAAATGCAATAGTTTTTTGGTATCCACCCAATTAATAATAAACAGGCAGACGCAGATCACAAGGACCAAATAATTGATGCTGCCTGGAAAAATTACCTCAGCTAGGAGTACCACACAAATAATCACACGAATTTCTGTTGGTCCCAACAGGCCCGCGTCTATTGTATATTTATCAGTAATGCGATAGCGAAGCTGTGAAATAATCATTGCCCAACCATATAAAGAGACTAAAGCAAATCCAGTATACTTAAAATCGCCCGGCGCATAAAATACATATCCTAACCCAATCATGACCGTGCTGATCCAGTCCATCACAATATCCAGGGCGAATCCATACCATTTACGGGACTTATTTCGGTAAAAAGCGATGCGTCCATCCAAAGAATCTCCAAACCATTGAACATAAAATCCCAATATACCAAACAGTAGCAACGGGCGAGCAACGTATTCCGCCAATAAAAAACTACCTAAAATCATGGCTGATCCCAAAAAGCCGATGGCCGTCAAGCCATCCGACGTTATCCAATTTGGGATACGCGGCACCAGATATGATATTAACTTTTGTTCCGGGTTACTTAAAATATTTGTTCTTTTCCGATCTTGAAAAAGTTTTTTGTTAATCTCTTGACTCATGAGGTAGTGTTTAGAACCAATTGTTTTTTTTGTACCAAAGTAAACTCTCCGCTAGTCCAGTTGCTAAATTGTACTTCGGTAGGTATGCTAACACACGTTGCGCCTTGGAGATGTCGCAACCCCAATTTTGAGCTGTCAGCTCCCCGAGACGCTCTGGATAAATAACGGGCGTTTTCGATGATTTTCGATAGAGCCATTTTGAAATTTGGGCAACCTTTTGAACAACTCCAAAGGGCACATGTATGCGAAGCAGCTTTCGCCCCAATGTTTTCTTGAAAACATCCGCCATATCGTATCGGGAATACACCTCACCATCTGTGATATTGAATGTGGTCAGGCCATGCTGTTCAGACACACAAGCACGCAACAATACATCCACCAGATCTTTCACATAAACGAATGTCAATTTTTGTGGCGCGGTACCGATATACGCATCTAGCCCTTTATTCATCGTTTCAAAAAGAATAAAAAGATCTTTCTCCCGAGGTCCGTAAACGGCTGTAGGGCGGATTACCGTAATAGGTTTGTCTGCAAATTGCTCGCGGATCATTTCTTCTGCTGCTTGTTTGCTCCGACCATAGTCCGTAACAGGATGATATGGTGAATTCTCCGTTATAGGTTGATCCGTATACGCGACAGGCCCAATTGCCGCGAGACTGCTAACGAACACCACGCGTTTTGGCGGAAATTCTGACGAAAATGCTCCTTGTAAAAAGCGATGCGTGACACCGACATTAACTTCCACTAACTGCTCGTGCGTCTTGGCTTTCGTCATAGCTGCAGCATGAATAGCGTAGTCATACTGTCCGGTAGCAAACATATCAGCCAAGGCAGCTGAGTCATTAAAATCTGGATAGATAAATTTCGTTACAAAGGGGGTAATTTCTGAAACTTGACTCGATTTTCGAACTGCAGCATGAACTTCAAAACCAGCAAGACAAGCAGCCTCTACCAGATGAGACCCAACGAATCCGCTCGCTCCCGTTACCAGAATCTTTTTCTTCATACCGCTTTTTCGTACAACCGATAACGCTTATAGAGATCTGCGTTAATTTGTTCGATCGCGTGATTCATATTATAATTATGATCCAGCATCCAGGAACATTCCGCGGCTTCTATACCAGAAGGAATGGAATTTTTAATAATATGACCGTATAGACAGGCTTCAATTCCTAGTTTTCGATGCCCTTCTAGTACGCCCAACATCAACACCCGAAGCGTTCTGATTTTTTTCATTCCAAACAAGAGCTTAAAGATGCCAAACGGCAGCAGGCGACCTCGTTTAATATGGATTAATATCTCATTAATATTCGGAATCCCCAAGGCGAATCCTATTACTTCATTATCCTTCTCTGCTACAATACAATATTTCGGATCAACAATCGCTTTAAGATCTTTCGCTGTATGGTTAAATTCCTCATCTGTCATGGGAACAAAACCTAGGTTTTTATCCCACGCTCTGTTATAAACCTGTTTGATTTTCTTTGCCTCGTTGGCAAAGTCTTTTAGATTTATTTGCCTTAACAGGATACCCGAACGTTTCAAGCGTTCCTCCAACTTATCCAACAACACGACGGAGCGTTGGTTCGCGTTAGCTTTCGTTACAAGATATGCTCGCAAGTCGACCTTCTTTTGGTAGCCTGCATGTGTAATCAAGTCCAGATAGTAAGGCGGATTATAAGGCATCATAGCCATAGGTGGTCGGTCAAAGCCATCAATAAGTAAACCACACGTATCGTTTGTGGTTAGGTTAACAGGTCCGACGATGTTATTACCTCCGCGCTTCCTAACCCATTCAGCCGCTGTCTCCAATAATCTGTTTGCGACTTCCTGATCATTGATGGATTCGAAAAAACCGAATTGCCCTTCCGTTACGTTATTGAAGGCGTTATGGTTTCTATTCCAAATGGCGACCACCCGTCCTACAAGCTTTCCATCTTTATATGCGAGAAATGGTTGCGCTTCGGAATGTTTGTAAAACGGATGTTTCGAAGCAGACAACATATCCTGTTGCCCCAAAAATAATTCTGGCACATAGTTTGGATCTTTCGCATATAAATCATGCGGAAGATCAATAAACTTTGCCAGTTGCTTTTTTGACTGAACAGGAACGATTTCTATCATCTCATTCATTCATAAAGGACTCGACTTCTACTGTTTTGAACACTTTTGCCATTTTATCGACCGCTTCATCAATTTGATCGAACGTATGCGTTGCCATCAGCGAGAACCGGATTAAAGATTCTTCTGCAGGTACCGCCGGTGCGACTACCGGATTAACGAATACCCCATTATCTTGCAGCATCTTCGTTACGTAGTATGTTTTATCATTATTCCGCACGAATATCGGAAGGATGGGACTTTCGGTGGAGCCAAGATCAAAGCCGTTATCAAGTAATAATTTTTTCGCGTAGTTGGTATTCGCCCACAATCTTTCGATGTGCTCTGGCTCCGTTTGGATAATTTCCAATGCCTTCAATGTTGAGGCCACTGAAGCCGGGGTCATGCTGGCGCTAAACATCAATGAGCGTGCGCGGTGTTTTAAGTACTCAATCGTCTGTGCATCTGAAGCCACAAAACCTCCAAGCGATGCGAGCGATTTACTGAACGTGCCCATAATCAGGTCGACCTTATCCGTCAGGCCAAAATGAGATGCTGTTCCAGCACCACTGTCTCCGATAACACCTAAGCTGTGTGCATCATCACACAATATCGCCGCGTCAAATTCGTCGGCGATCTGAACCAATTCCGGCAGTCGTACAATATCACCTTCCATGCTAAAAATACCATCGGTAGCGATCAATTTCAGGCTATCTTCAGGAAGACGAGAAATTTTCGCACGCAAATCTTCCATGTCATTGTGCGCATACTTCACCACCTTTGAAAATGAAAGCCGGCTTCCATCGATGATGGACGCATGATTCCGCTCATCCAACAGAATATAATCGTTACGACCGGTCAAACACGATAAAGGACCTAAGTTCGATTGGAACCCAGTACTAAAAAGTATCGCGGCTTCTTTACCTACATAACTCGCCAACTTCTCTTCCAGTTCCACGTGAATATCCAGCGTTCCATTCAGAAAACGAGATCCAGCACAGCCCGTACCATATTTAGCTAACGCATCTTGCGCGGCCTGAATGATCCGTTTGTCCGTTGTCAAACCTAAATAAGAGTTTGAACCGAACATCAACACACGCTTGCCATCAATCAAAACTTCTGTATCCTGCTTAGACTGAATAGGTCTAAAATAAGCATACAGATTATTCGCCTTGATTGGCTCTAGTTCGCTCTGTAGGAATCTAGATGTTCTTTCACTTAACTTTCCCTTACTCATGCTGTAGGTATTTCTATTTAATGTGATATAATTTCTATAAAGTAAGCTAATTTACTTTTTGACTCTCCTGTATCAATCGTCAAAAATAAAATAATAAATAAAAATATACAATTATCCCCTTTTTCTACAGCCGTCAACTAATAAAAAATATTAACTTTCAACAGGTAAAAACAATCATTGTATACTTTACAGCCTAAAAAAAACCGGTGCAAACATACAAAACTTCCTCCGATTTAACACCATTTAAAAACCATATGAATATCATAAAATTAAATTATTGTTAAGAGATTACCAATAGTTTGTGATTAAAAGTTCTCCAAAACAACAAAATCGTTATTTTTGCGGTTAAACACTTACAAAATGGCGATCTCATCGAACGTAAATATAAAAAATAAACGGGCATCTTTTGAATACCACCTGCTTGACCGCTACGTGGCTGGAATACGCTTGTTGGGCACGGAAATCAAATCCATACGGGAAGGAAAGGCGAATATTAATGACAGTTTTTGTTCGTTTTTTGAAGATGGCTTGTACATCCGGAATATGCACATCGCGGAGTATTCTTTTGGTTCCTTTTACAACCACGAAGCAAAACGTGACCGGCAATTGCTCTTAACAAAAAAAGAGTTGAAAAAACTCAAGGAAAAAGGCGAAGAAAAGGGTTTTACGATAGTACCCCTCCGCATGTTCATCAGTGAGCGTGGCTTTGCAAAAATAGAGATAGCACTTGCCCAAGGCAAAAAAGACTTTGACAAACGCGACACAATCAAAGAACGTGAAAGTAAGCGGGAATTGGACCGCGCTATGAAAAGGTAGGCCTTTCGGCGCAGAAATAAATTTGGAATCGCTTCGTTTTCTAATTAAACATTATCATGAGCCATTTATTTAGCCCTCTTTCGTTAACAAACGTCGAACTACCGAACCGGATTGTCGTTTCGCCCATGTGTCAATATTCTGCAGAAGACGGTTTTGCGACAGACTGGCATCTTGTTCACCTTGGTCAGTTTGCTATTGGGCGCGCGGGTGCCGTCATACAGGAAGCTACCGCTGTCGTTCCCGAGGGTAGAATCTCGTACGGGGACCTGGGCATCTGGAACGATGAGCACATCGAAAAGTACAGGCAGATCACTTCATTTATTAAGTCCCAAGGCAGTATTCCCGGAATACAACTTGCGCATGCTGGTAGAAAAGCAAGCTACGATAAACCTTGGGAAGGATCTGCTCAGTTTGATTCGAACCACGAATACGGATGGCAGACCGTCGCACCATCACCTATTCCATTTCACGAGAAGGACCAAATACCTGTCGCTTTGCACGCAGACGATATTCGCACTATCATTGCTAATTTTCGCCAGGCCGCCATACGGGCTGTTGAAGCGGGATACGAGATTATTGAGCTTCACGCCGCACATGGTTACCTTATCCATCAATTTTTGTCGCCACTCGTGAACACCCGAAACGATGAATTTGGAGGCAGCTTTGACAATAGGATACGATTCCTGTTGGAGATTGTACGTGCGGTCAAACCTGTTGTGAGGAACTGTTCACTTTGGGTAAGACTCTCTGCCACGGATTGGGCTGATGGAGGGTGGGATCTTGTACAAAGCATAGCGCTTGCCCAGCACCTGAAGGAAGCAGGCGTCGAATTGATTGATGTTTCTTCGGGAGGTGCTGTTAGACATCAGGTCATACCTGTACAGGCGAACTATCAGGTACCCTTCGCACATGCGGTACGCGAGCAGGCAAACGTTCCTACAGGTGCGGTTGGTATCATCACCTCAGGCAAACAAGGGGAAGAGATTCTACAACGTGGTCAAGCCGACCTTATTTTCGTTGGCCGTGCTTTCCTAGACGATCCCCACTTTGTGTACCACTGTGCCAGTGAACTTGGCGTAGATTTACCTTGGGCACCACCTTACAGCCGTGCGAAGGACACTATTAAACAGCAAAAAGAAAAACGCATGACATAATTATTATCCGAAAACGACGACGTCGTCTGGAATTCTGTGTCCGCGTTCCTCAGCGTCGTCTTCGTATTTAATCTTCAATTTCCAATCCGTCAAGCACTGGAATAGGTTTTTTGTCTTCATCGAGTGCAACGAATGTAAACATACCTTGGATAGCTAGTTCCCGACCCTCTTCATACATTTTTTCTAGAAAAATCTCCACCTTCACTTTCACGCTGGTCCTGCCCACACTTTGTACGCGTGCGATTGCTTCGATGATACTCCCCGAAGGAATTGCTTTTTCAAAGTCAATACGATCTGTAGAAACTGTAACTAAGCGTTTTCGGCAGAAGCGCGTTGCCGCCATAAAGGAGACCTCATCCATTATGGCCATTGCCTTTCCACCAAATAAGGTATCATGATGGTTTGTTAAAAAGGGGAAAACCGTGGTACAGACTCGCGTTTCTGCCTGATCAATCCGTTCTTCTAATGTCATTTTTGAATAATTTTAGGCAAAAATACAATTTTTATGCCTTATCTACATCTACACCTATCCCTTTTAACAACAAGGAAGCGTTAAATATGGTACACCGACCGTTCTTCAACCGATAATCGAATAACATCTCCCCATCCACCACTTGGATGTCGAAATGGAAGTTCTCCAACTCACCTGGATTCTCCTCTTCCAATGTTGCCAATTGCAAATCGTGCGTAGCAACCATGCCCTGCCCTTTCATAGCCAATAATTTGCGGATGATGGCCCGCGATCCCAGATATTTATCGACAGAATTCGTACCGCGCAACATCTCATCAATCAAAAAGAAACTGTCTGTTTTACGGCCCACCGTGTCCAAGATAAATTTCATTCGGTCTAGCTCCGCTTTGAACGTAGACGTACTTTCATTTAGTGAATCTTTAATGCGCATATACGAGATCAGCTGGTAAATGGGCAGCTCGAACTGCGTAGCGCAAACGACCGCTCCGGTGTAAGCCAAAACGGCGTTAATGCCGATCGTACGAAGAAATGTGCTTTTCCCGGCCATGTTGGAACCAGTTATTAAGGCAATCCGGTGTTCTCCGTTTGTATAATCGTTTGCAACGGCACGATTTGAGGGAATAAGCGGATGCCTAACGCCCAAAGCGGTCATTTTGTTGTTACGCGGATCTGGATATAGTACCGGCGTAGTCCATGTGGGATGATTCCGTTGCAGTATAGCTAACGAATTTAGCGCTTCAAAACTCGCAATCACATCGAAAGCGACCAAGATATTTTCTGCATACCTGGATTTCCATTTGACAATTTTCAGGACATACTTGAAGTCCCATAAAAACAACACATTCAAAACCGCTCCAACTAAAATATTGTTTCGGGCATCCAAATTATTTATCAGATTCGACAACTCCCGAAAAGCAAGAGACAACGGCTTTTCCTCTCGATATAACGCGCGTTTCAAACGAACATTTTCGGTCGTTTCAAATGCCTTGTTTTCAATCAGTTCAAGTCCTTCTGCATACGCAGCTAACATCTGACCGATCTTATCTATTCTACTGGAAAACAAACTTACCTTTCCGGCCAAGAACAATGTCCAACATAAATGCGATAGGCCGAGCAGCGCCACCCATGTCCAAATGGGATAGGCAAAAACAGACACCAGCACGGCAACAAGCAGGAGAAACGGTGCCACAGCGACATACCACGCCATCGCTGCGTTACCGAAGTTTAAGCTGGAATCTTTAAAATAACGGGCTAAAAAACTTTTTACCTCGGTTTTTTGCAACAAATTGAAGACCAAACGAGCTTGAAAATTCTGACTCCATTCGAGATCACGACTAATCTCGGCAACCGCATTTTGCCGTTCTTCGATAATCGTTTTCGTCGCCGCTTTCATGAGCCAAGTGGCCAACATGTCGACACCCAAAGTCGTTGCACAGCGATTGATCAGGGAGAACAGGGAAAATGTTCCAAATATATCCAGATCTGCGCTGTATGGGTGTTTTCCATCCTCAAAACGTTCTCCATTGTCATACATGGACCGGCCCGTATCGCCGAGTATACACTCGTTTTCATTCACTTTCAGATAGGCCTCTTGAGCCGCCCGTTGCTTCTCGAGTTTGCTCTGCCGCCGAATCAAAAAAGCGAAAACCAAGACGATGAGCAGCAGCAGGGCAAAGACAAATCCTACACTATTGGTTTGAAACGCATAGAATAAGGCAGCGCCTCCACCAAGAATAACAAATAGGCGTCCAAAACTATTTTGGTTGATGACCTTTGTTAAGCGTGCTATTTCCGTTCGCGCTTTTTTACAATGTTCTTGATACGTTTGATAAATCATGCCATAAAAATAAAAAAAGCCCCGCAGTACGGCGCTTTTATTTCTATAATATTAATCCATACTTACCATGCCTGATCTCCCACTAAGGGGACGAAGCGGAATGTATCTAGTTCGATCCGCTCGAAATCGTTCTCGCCCACACGCAGTATCGTGACCATCTTTTGCGATTTTTCATCCCCAACAGGGATTACCAATAGCCCACCGTATTTCAATTGTTTGAGCATAATTTCGGGCACAAAGGGAGCACCAGCAGTGACGATGATTTTATCATACGGCGCATGCTGTGAAATGCCACGAGATCCATCACCTAGAAAAAAATGAGGTTTATATCCCATATAAGGTAAGACCTGAATAGTCCGTTGGTACAGGCTTTCCTGTCGTTCGATTGTAAACACCTCGGCTCCCAGTTCCATGAGGATACACGTTTGATACCCAGACCCTGTTCCGATTTCCAACACCTTATCACCCTTTTTTACATGCAACAACTCCGATTGGTAAGCTACCGTATAGGGTTGGGAAATGGTTTGTCCATCACCGATCGGAAACGCAATGTCGCGATATGCTTGGTTCCAAAATGTTTCATCAAAGAAGAAATGACGAGGCACCTTTGCGATAGCTTGCAATACGCGTTTATCTGCTATCCCACGCATTTCCAAATTTTTCACAAGCTGCTTACGTGCACCTTTTTCACGGTAATTATCTACAAACTTATACGCCATTGTTCCTCAAAAATACCATTGTTAAGGCATATTCTTCACATTAAAATGCAAAATGTTTAGGGTCAAGGGCGTATAACTTACTGCGTTTCGCTATCTTCGTATGACACTATTTTATTGATTCAACCCTCGTGCCTTCCGCCTAGCCTAAACATCGACTTGTGCATGGTAGACTATCGCGGATAGCCCCTGGATGACAGCAAATAATGATATGAAAAAAACAATCTTCCTCGTTTTAGTAGCGATCCTACATCAGTTCTGCACATTAGCACAGACTCCTTTATCCTCCGACAGTGTTCTCAAAATATTGGCTATAGGCAATAGTTTTTCCGAAGATGGTATTGAAAATTATCTGTATGAGTTGGCTAGCGTTTCCGGCAAGAAGATCATTATTGGCAACATGTATATAGGAGGGGCTCCTTTATCATTGCATGTCAAAAATGCGCGTGCAAACGCTGCTAGCTATAGCTATCGTAAAATCGATATCTCCGGAAAAAAAGTAGTGACTAACCAAACAAGTGTCGCACAGGCCCTAAGCGATGAAAATTGGGATTACATTAGTTTTCAGCAGGCTAGCCCACTATCTGGACAATACCAAACCATCGTTGAAAGCCTGCCTGAGCTTGTTACCTACGTACGTGGCAAGGTAGGGGCACTTCCTCAGTTTGTTTACCATCAGACCTGGGCTTATCAACAAGATGCTACGCATGAAGGGTTTAAAAATTACAACAGCGATCAATTGACGATGTATAAAGCTATTGTTAACGCATCGAAGCAGGTGGCCGCCTTGGGATATTTTGCCCACATTATCCCGGCGGGAACCGCTGTGCAAAATGCGCGTAGCAGCTCATTAGGCGATACATTTACGCGGGATGGTTACCATTTGCAGTTGGACTACGGAAGGTTCACCGCAGCGTGTACCTGGTATGAAATGTTATTCGGACAGGATGTTCGGAAAAACACCTATAAGCCGAGCGCTGTTTCGGAGATACAGGCCGAAATTGCTAAGGCTGCGGCACACAAAGCGGTAAAGAAACCTTACAAAATATCAAAAATAAAGCGCTAGGTATTCCTAGCACTTTGTTTTTAATTGCGCAATGGTTTCGGCGAACGCCTTGGCTGCAACACGTTCCTTGTTTATAAAATCGTTATCCGCTAAATGTCCGACGACTTCCTCCATTTCTTCGTAGGAATTATAGACCATCTGTTTGAAAGGATTCTGATAATCTTTGCTTCTGGATCCTGCGATCTCGGAAAAGATCCATTCTCGTGTAGCTAAAGCCTCATCAAGAAGATCCCGTAAAAATTGGTTATCCCATGCGGACACCGGGCGTTCGGAAATTTCGGAAAGGGCGGCGATGGCGTGAGCGAACTTATCATCGAGATAATCCCTACTCCATGTGTGATAATACTCGTGCACATCCTTCCACGATTCCATTTGTCCAGACCGTATATCCGTTAGTAAACCGTCTAATTTAGGAGAAGGAACAAGCTGTCCGCCGATATTTTCAAATGTATACCGTTTGGCATCCAATTGCTGTAAACGCGCATCAAGGTCGGCATATGACGTTGTATCCGCTAAGGTTTCAATAAGCTGTAATGCAGCGTAATAGCGGATCATTCGGATGTAAATATGATATGCTTCTCTGGGTTTCGCCAACACGACTTTACGCTTTGAGAATTCGACGTTGTCTAACAAGATATCCCGCGTATTCAGGGGTTCTTCCGAAAGAAGCCGTTCTCGTCCCGCCCGGCGGATATCGTCAGCATTCAAATCATCCGTGCTGTAAGCCATCCCAACTGCCCGCTCAATTTCGTGCAGCGCTACAAACATCTCGTTGACGGTATCGGGAGCTAAAATATCATACTCAATATATTGGTTTTTGAATTTTCGTTTGTCGCGCGACTGGAATTTTGATGTGTTCCGCATCAACGCGTACATATTGTACAGAAACCAATAGCCCGGTAAAACCACCAAACGATTCGTATCCACTTCATTGCTCACTAAGCAAAACGGAAAACGGATGTCCAGTTCGTGTAAAAAATCTCCCTTTACGATCAGCGTATACGATGCGAATCTGGAATTGTGTTTCAAACTGACACAGAGCCCCGGCCAGAAACCGCGCCCAGCCACAATTTCGCCATCGGCCGCTCTGGAATTATGGTTAGATCCGACCGTAGCACCTGCCGCCATATTGCTTTGTCCTTTAACTAGGGCTGCGCATAGAAACGAATTATTATGATGCTGTTCGTGTGCCGGGAAAATTAATGAATTCAAGACCTCGCAACACGAAATGGTGGAGTTGTCGCCTAAGAAGGAGTTGATCAAACGTGCGCCGTATTTCAACTGAGAGTTTGAAGAAAGGATGAAACGCACTGCCTTTACACCATAAAAAATACGGCATCCGTATCCGATAATTCCATTCACCAGCTCACACCCCTCTCCAATCTGCGTGAATGATTCTTCCGAGGAATTGATGGTTAAATTCTTCAGTTTATTGACTCCTTTAACATATGCATCGGTACCCATCTTGATATCTTTAATGGTATGGGTATTTTTGATAACCGAACGATCCCCTATTTCACTATAAAAGCCATGCTCTTCCGAAAATTGAACCTCCGTCATCTCCTGAAAACGTTGTTGCAACATCTTATCCTGCCGATTGCGGGACCACAGAAATACGTCGCCCGCCTGCATACCATCAAACGGCAATACCGCCCGTCCGCCATTTTCGTTACAAAGTTCCAATCGGATTCGACGCTCTTCCACATCTCCCGTCTTTAGAATACCGTTTCCGAATTTAGCATTGTGACTCGTTTCCATTTCATTGACATTGGACAAGATCACATCGTTACCGATTATAAAATGCGACATGTAGCGCACGTGATGGATTGCAACGGTATCCCCAAAATCACAACTTACAATAGTAGAATGGTAGATTCCGCAAGGTAATCGAAGATCACGGAAGTCAAGATAGACGTTTTCCATGTCTCCAATACGAACCATTCCATAGAATTTTGAATATTGTATCTGATCGGGTAAAAATTTATCTGTCACCCATATATCGTCCCAATTATTCGCGTAATTGTTATTCAGAATGAGCGTTTTAATTTCATCTTGAGTCAGTTTCCGAAATTTTTTTCCACGGGGAAACTGTTTGTTACGTTGGATATATTCATCATCTGATCGGCGATACCTGTCCGGGATAAAATTATACCCCAATTCGGATAGTTTCTCTTTTACTATTTTTGACATAGGTGCTTATTCAACGGTTACAGATTTAGCCAAATTACGCGGTTTATCCACATCCAGTCCTCTATTTACACCAATGTAATAGGATAGCAATTGCAACGGTATAACCGATAAAATAGGAGCGATCACCTCGTGTACGAGCGGAACAACCATCACATCATCCGCCAGTCCTGCAGCCACATTATCGCCCTGCGAAACGACAGCAATCACCTTTCCTTTTCGCGCTTTGATCTCTTGAATATTACTTACGATTTTTTCATGGTAACTATCTTTCGTGGCTACAAAAACCACTGGCAACTGATCATCGACCAATGCAATAGGCCCGTGTTTCATTTCCGCAGCGGGATACCCCTCTGCATGTATATACGAAATTTCTTTGAGTTTCAGGGCGCCTTCCAATGCAATTGGGAAATTATACCCACGGCCTAGAAATAGAAAATCACGGGCATCGCTGTATTTCGCCGCTACTTCTTTGATAATGGCATCCTGCTCGTCCAAGATTTCCTGTACGTATTCTGGTACCTTTGCCAAATCGGTCATTAATCGATGATATAACGTTGTATCGATTGTTCCTTTTAGTTTAGCCACCTTTAGGGCCAATAAATACAACACGGCAAGCTGTGCAGTAAACGCTTTGGTACTCGCTACCCCAATTTCGGGGCCAGCATGCGTATAAGCGCCTGCATCAGACATCCGCGCAATCGAGGACCCAACCACATTGACCAATCCAAAAATTGTAGCGCCCTGTTTCTTCGCATTCTCTATGGCGACCAGCGTATCTGCAGTTTCCCCACTTTGCGATACGGCTATGATCACGTCTTTATCGGTAATAATCGGGTTTCTGTATCGAAATTCGGAAGCATATTCTACCTCCACATTAATCCGGCATAGTTCTTCCAAGACATATTCAGCTAACAAGCCAGCATGCCAGCTCGTTCCGCAAGCAACGATAATGATCCGATTGGCCGCCAACAATTTATCGGCGATTTTATCTACGCCGCTTAGCGTGATCGATTGCTGAACGGGATCTAAGCGTCCCCGAAGGGAGTCGAATATCGTCTGCGGCTGTTCGAAAATCTCCTTGAGCATAAAATGGTCAAATCCACCCTTTTCAATTGCAGCGAGTTCAATATCCAATTTTTGTACAAAAGGTGTGATGCGCTCGTTGCCAAGATTTTTCAATATCAATTCATCCGGACGCACAATGGCCAGTTCGTAATCGTTGATATAAACGACCTCTTTCGTATAAGCCAACATAGGCGAAGCATCAGATCCCAAATAGTGTGCATGATCGCCAATGCCGATCACCAAAGGGCTGCCTTTTCGCGCAGCAATGATCGTATCTGGAAGGTCCTTGTCGATTAGAAGGATCACATAAGCACCGACCACACGCTTCAGGGCAATACGTACAGCCTCTTCCAACGTACATTCGTTATTTACTTTTATATCCTCGATAAAATTAAGTAGGACTTCTGAATCAGTGTCACTTTTAAACGTATATCCCTTCTGAAGAAGTTCACTTTTCAGCTGCGCATAATTTTCAATGATCCCATTGTGTATCATTGCAATATTGCCCGAATTCGAGTAGTGTGGGTGTGCGTTACGATCCGATGGTTCACCGTGTGTCGCCCAACGTGTGTGACCTATACCAACAGTTGCCTGGATATTCTTTCCATATACGAATTCCTCCAAAGCCGAAACTTTGCCTTCCTTTTTGTAAACTTCTAGGGAATCGCCCGTGTGTAATGCCACACCGGCACTATCGTAACCTCGATATTCTAATTTTTTTAATCCGTCGATCAGGATCGGATAAGCTAAGTTGCTACCTACGTAGCCAACAATTCCACACATATAGTATTAAGTTTATTTTGATAACAGGCCATAAATATAAATATTTTCTTCGCGCAATCGATTGATTAACGATTTTTTAACACAAAAACTTTATTCGCCCCATATGGTTATATTAAGAGAAGAAATAATAGATGATTTTATGAGAGCTATTTGGACTGGAGCTATCGGGTTTGGGCTCGTCAATATTCCGATAAAAATATTTAGTGCATTGCAAAGCAGCCAACTGGATTTCGACATGTTGGACAGGAAAGACCTGGCGAATATACGTTATAAGCGTGTCAACGAAAAGTCGGGCAAAGAGGTCGAATGGGACAATATTGTGAAAGGGTACTTGCTAAAGGATAAATATGTCGTCTTAGAGGAAGCTGATTTCGAGGACGCCATGCCTGAGAAAAACAAAATGATCAACTTACAGACCTTTGTTAAAGAAAAAGACATTGACAGCATCTATTTTGACACGCCCTATTACCTGGAACCACAGAAAGGTGGCGAGAAGGCTTATACCTTACTAAGTAAAGCGCTTGAAAAAACGGGAACCGTGGGTCTAAGTACATTTGTTATGCGTACGGTTGAGAATCTTGCCATTGTGCGTCCGCACGACGGTATGCTTCTGCTCAACAAGCTCCGCTTTGAAGAAGAAATACGTGATAGCGGTGAATTGAAAATACCAAGTTCCCGTTTGTCTAAGCCAGAGATGGACATGGCTACGCAACTGATTAAGCAGAACAGTTCTGACTTTGATATTTCTGGTTACAAAAATGAATACAGTAAAGAGCTATTAAAAATCATCAAGCAAAAAGCGCAAGGAAAACGTGCGACAATACGGAAGATCAATGTAGACAAAGAAAACACCAAAGCATCGGAGTTATTGGCGAAGTTAAAAGCCAGTTTGGCCTAGAAGGCATTTAACGCCTTTTTTAGATTCGCTCTCGAGACAAAGATATCTGCCCAGGGGTCGTGATGCGTTGCCACACGTTCCAATACGGTATCCATCGTAAATTGCTCTATCGTTAGCCCCTCTTGCACTTCAGACCAGTCCAACGGACACGACACGGTAGCTCCCGGCTTAGGTCGCACCGAATATGGAGCTACAACGGTTTGAGCTCTCTTGTTCTGCATAAAATCTAAATAGATTTTGTTTTTCCGCTTATTGGGAGAACGCTCCAAACTCGTCGTATCGGTATGTTGTTCATGCACCAATTCGGCCAGCATTTGAATGAAGTCCCGGGCTACATCAAAGTCATATTGAGCATTGACATGAATATAAATATGTAAGCCCGTTGACCCGGAGGTTTTCACGAAGCTGCGCACGCCAACGGCATCCAGGATATCCTTTGCGGTATTTGCGACAGCAATAACTTCTAAAAAGTCGACACCATTTGGATCGATATCCAACACCGCGAATGTAGGATTTAACTTCTTTTTGTAGGATGCTAACCAGGGGTTGATTTCTATAGAGCCCATATTCGCAATCCACAACAACGTGGGGATATCGTTGCAAATTAAATAATTAACCGTACCGCCCGTGCTTTCGGACGACAGCTCTACTGTTTTCAACCAATTCGGAACACTGGATTTATCCAGGTCTTTCTGAAAAAAACTCGGCTCGGCAATGCCATTTGGGTAGCGGTTCATCGAGATAGGTTTGTCTTTCAAAAAAGGGAGCATCAATTCACCTACCTGTTCATAATAAGCTACTAAATCCCCCTTCCGGATCTGTTCATCGGGCCAGTATATTTTCTTCTGGTTTGTGAGTTTTAGTATTTTGCGTCCGAACTTGCGTTCTTCTTCGTTCAGCATGTCGCGTATAGGTTCTACACGCTTAATATCTTGTATGTTTTTATCGCTTCGGAGTGCTTTAAACACCGGGTGCCGCAAGTGGCCATCCTTTGTCCATTCGGAGAATTCAATCTCTGCGATCAAATGAGGCTCCACCCAAGTCACTTTATTTTCATTTGCAACATCAACCGATTTGTCGAACGGCTTATTTGTTTTCTTCAGCCCGCTTAATTGCTCACCCAGCTCTTTCAGGAGTTTCTCACTGAAACCGGTTCCGACGTTACCCACATAGGTCAGTCCTGGATCACCATTTACAGCCAGCACCAATGCACCGAACGAGGCGCGGCTGCCGCTAGGTTTCGTATAGCCGACCACAATTGCTTCTTGCGATTGCTGAACCTTTATTTTACGCCAAAGTGACGACCGCTTGCCCGACACGTAGCGACTATCAGCCTCCTTAGCGATCACCCCTTCCCACCCCTCTTTTTTAGCCAAACGTAAGGCGGTCGTCAGATCATCGTTCAAGAAATCCACCAACACCAATCCTGGCCGATTCCATTTTTTAATGAGCAGCTTCAGCACTTCTTTGCGCTCGGTTACCGAAAATTCACGCATATCATTACCGTCCAGTGCAAGAAGATCAAACACGTAATATTTTAATTTGTAGCTACTGGGCAGAGGCTCTCCATGCTGTAATAATTGAAAGTTAGACCGGCCCCGCGCGTCCTCGGCAACAATTTCACCATCAACAATTGCCTGTACGGAAATCTCGTCAAACAGATGCGAAATGCTTGGAAATTTCTTATTAAAACTTAACCCGTTGCGCGACCATACGTTTATCGATTTTCCCGTTATTTCGGTAATGGCACGAAAGCCGTCGAGTTTACGCTCGAAAAGCCAAGGGGAGTCGTCTGGCACTCGTTCGGAGAGCGTAGCTAACATGGGCGCAATTATCGGTGAATCGAACGATTCATTGGTATCTTGCTCCTTACCGGCAGATTCTTCAGGTGACGTTGGAGCCGATACGTCTCTCTTCTTGACGTTTTTTTTCGTAGAGGCTGATTTTCGGAAAGTCTTGCCTTTCTCTTTGACTGCGGCACTCACGCTATCTTCCGCATCATAGGCTTTATCGACGGCATACTTGTCTCTATGCTTGATCAAGAGCCAAGCATTTTCATCTGCGTTACTCTTGATCTTGACCAGTGCAAATTCCCCCTTCAGCTTCTTCCCATCCACCACAATCTTCAAGCTGCCTGATTTTAGTCCATCGAGCAACTCTTTTTCGCCCCCTCCTTCCAATGGTTTATAAAACCCCTCATCGAAGATCGTTACGGTACCGAATCCGTAATTGCCCTTCGGGATCTCCCCTTCAAAGGTTCGGTAGCTATACGGATGATCTTCCACCATCATCGCGAGCCGTTTGTCTGCAGGATTCAACGACGGACCTTTTGGTACGGCCCAACTTTTCAGTACGCCGTCCATTTCTAACCGGAAGTCATAATGTAAGCGGGAGGCATGATGCCGTTGTACCACAAACCGCAATTTTTTACCGGAAGAGGCGGGCGCACCCTTTGGTTCCTTTGTTTTCGAGAAATCTCGTTTTTTATTGTATTCATGCAATGCTGCCATATGCGTAGAACGTCGTGGCTGCCCCGTTTGTTTTTGAATTTGTTACGGTTTAGTGGGATCGCTTGTGAGGGTAATCTCATCCAAATAGACAGTCTGCTGTCCAACACTTGTTAAAGAAACCCACACAATTTTCTTATTAGGGTCCTGTTCAGCTCCCTTGAAAATCGGCTTGATTTGAATTGTCCTTTCTGGGAAGCCTCCCATTTATGTGTGTATTGAGGAACAAACTGATTGCTAGCGCCATTCCTGCCCATGGCGCTAACGGTTCCTTTCCTTCAACATCGGAATTGGTCAGATCATTGCCGCCATGCAATCGCCAACTATAAACACGGATATAGTCTTCTAGATTTAAACAGCTGATCCATTATATCTTTTTTTCGGGCAGATGTATTCTGTAAAACTAAAGATCGCATTTGTCTCACAAATTGAAAGCTGTATGCAAAAGGAACTACTTACGATCTATAGATTTAATTCGGACACCGTTGAAACAGTCATCCATACATCCTTCCTTGTAACTGCCGACTCTTGATATTATACCCTCATTTTCTGATTCAAAATAGTTAGTGATACCCGCACGTTTTACGAGCCACTCTTCCTTGGCTTTCCGATAAATGTCGTCTATAGTTCGTAGGTAATAATCTCCATGTGTTCCTAGGGTGGTTATGTCCTCTGTCCATTCTATTGTCTGAAATGTTCTATTAGCTTCATGTTGCTCGATCTCTTCTTCCGTATAGCCCATTTTTCGAAGCGCTTCGGAAAAAATTTTGGAGGACCATCCTTCGGCTGGGCGCTTTACCTGCTCGAGCTGCGGCACAATAAAATCAACTTGCATAATCGTTCCCTGATCAACCGTGATTGTAATTTCCGTATTCCAGCCGGTCCAGCTAACAGAATATGTTGTGTACTTATAACTGTTGTTACTTTTCTCTTTAAAAGCTTCCCACCTACGCAAGCTTGTCTCATACTCATTTTCAAATTCGAGGTTTGATTTCGAACATGATATAGTAATTATTCCAAAAAAAAGAAAAGCGAAGAATTTATTCATAATTTATTCGGTTAGTCCGCTGATATAAACGTAGTTGCTCCAGAAAACGCAACACACTTAAGGTAAAGAAAATTAGCAATGAAGGAAAGGTATCGAATTTCAACCTAAGCTAATATCATAGAACCTGTTACTGATAACATGTCACCATCTCAGGAAACATCTGTTCCCTGCGGTTCTATTATTTCATTACTGATTAGCTGCGAATGGTACATGTGATAGATTTTTTGCGTCTCTACCAATTTCATTTCCGCCCACCGAAAACGTTGAGCTACCTCTGAGGGAAACAGGTTATTATAAAAAGTAACGTCTGAATAATTAAAGTTCTCCTGCACGGAAATATATGGAACGATTGCAAATTTATGGGCGGATAACATAGAAAGTGTATTATCCACGTTTGCTTTCGCGTCAAAATCTCTGACTTGAAGGATTTTGTCGAAGAGTGACCGGTAAATGATCAAAAGTTGATTGGATAAATATGCATCCACCCAAACCAGGTTATCTGAAACTGGGATGGCATGGTTGAACCCGCCAGTAGTCCCTCCTATAATCAACTCTGCTCCAATTGCTCTCCCGTCTCGTATTGCCTTAAAAAGCATCTCAGAACGATAATGTTCCGTAAAAATATGATCATCTTCGCAGAGAATAATCAATTCTTCGTCGTCTTCTTTGGCTAAAGTAATCACGTGAACGATTGTTTTCCACAGACCTAACACGCCAATTTCGTCTTCAATAGCATTCACGTATCGAACGGAAAACTCACCCTTGCCTGAAAACTGCGCTTTAATATGTTTTAAACGTTCTTTTCTTTTTTTAAGGTTTAAAACATATGTGGTAATACCTTGGTTCATACATTATCCAATTTTCAGCTAATAAACTGTCTTTTACTCATACGCTATTGAACAAATATAACTATATATTTAGTAGAAAAAAGTTTAAGAATCAAAAAATCTTAAACCGATATCAAAGAGGACGTACATCTATAGAATGGGCAGAATATGAATACGTTCAGCCCCTTTCAAGTCTGAACGTATTACTGCGTATTCCTTATTTTCGGACAATATCAAGCTGCCCGCAAATCATTTATATCCAGGCTAGTCCCTTAGCATAGTTAAATCTTGGTCAGGTGCGGGCAACTGTAGGTTGGCAAGCTCCGTGTAAACAGATTCATTGACCTTGAAGCCCCATTTTCTGAAAAAATCGGATAGATCTTTCTGAACAATTGTAGAGGCCGAAAGCATAAAATATCGCATTTTTTCTTCGTCAGTGGACAAAACAGGACGGTTTTCTCGTGTTGTGCGGCTCAGCTGTATATATAGATTATCTCCAAAGGCGAGTCCCAGTTGATGAAACATAATGAGCTTCAAATCATTATCTCCTGAATTATAATTACGTTCAGCAATAGGCTTCAGAAAATAGGCATCCAGTTTAGGCCACGCATTGTTCGTCGTGATACGGCTTACCGGTAAACCGAAACCGCGTTCACAGGCTAAAGAGTAAACGTTGACTGTTGTTTCGGTTAGCCCACCCCAAGTCCATGCTTTTTGTTGATAAGTGTGTCCCACTTCGTGCCAGATCCCCCAACCGTTTGTATTTGCCAAATACCTAGGCTGCAACATCCGATAAGATAGCGACTCGGTGTAATAGATGGCGATACCGGCAGCCATGTAGCCCCCCGAAGCGGAATCTCGGACAGTAATCAAGTGCTTGTTCTTGGGAAGGGCGTTTACACCGCTGTTGCCATTCAGGCCACTGATAAAATTGGAAAATTTGATAATGGAATCCAATCGCTCGACAATAAGCTGCTGATTTTCATCTTTATAAAGCAGGGCCTCGTCCATATTAGCCACCATAATCGTGTGATCGGAAACTAACATAACGTCCGGCACATTGTTTTTCAACGAATCCAACGTGTTCATCCATTGCTGAGGTGTTGTTTTTCCCTTCTGAAAGTATGGCACGGGGATAAACCCTTCTCCAAAAGAAAGTTCGAGCTGGCCAGTATCGCTATAGTTATTCGTCGTATAAATGACATAAACCAACCCCCCGTATTGATCAACAGTAAAGGTATGCGAGCCCTGCTGCAAATCAAAATACTGACGCACCGGCCGGATATTATCGCGAAAGGGCGTACCTATAGCTAAGCGTGCGGAAGTAGACCCTGATTTGAAGTTCACATGTAGGGTAATGGAGCTATTCGGTGCGACATAATATCCTGTCGCCTGCATATCGTTGTGATTACCGCGGAACTGCAGCCTGTCAGCTTCTGCTGCGGCGGAAGGTGAGATATTAAAGTGCTGCACGGAGTCGGCAACGGCCAGCTTCTGCGGATCAGCTGGTACCGGCTGCATATTACCACCGCCATCATTAACTTCGCAGGATGTAAGCAACCCACCCAGACAGCAGGTCAGCAGAAAAAAAAATGTTCTTTTCATGTTAAAAAATTAAGTTTATACAATGTGAACCGGCCATTTACGTTGGGCGGCTTCCTGGTCAACGGCAATATAAGTAGATAAAACTTGAATTACCGACCACAAACGATTGCATAAAACACGAAAAGGTTTTCGTAGAACAAAGTAGTGAACTCATCTCCAAAGCGGGGCATTCTAGACTCTGAGGACACCTGGCAGATTTAACACTTGGTATAGCAAATCTGGCTGATTTATACCGAAATCTAGTTAACTAACCATAACAGGCCGAATGATGGAACAGGTATTTGGGCGAAAGCGGCTATTTGTTTAAATAGATAGTTTTCTTCTGTCTTGCTGATCGTATGGCAGCATCTAAAATTTCAACCGTGATGACATTAATGGGCAAAGCATACTGGTCCAGTTCATCTAGCACCACCGTACCCTTGATAACCGCCGCGAGCACCGAGAATGGATCATCGAACGGGACCTGTCTAGCATTAGTTTTCCGTATTTGCTCCTCCCTTTGGTTGTCCAAGCGATAACGGAGCGTTTTAGCATCTGTGGCAATAGCATAACCATGGGTGCCGTAGACTTCCATATCCTTTCTCGAAACTGGCCAATTCCACGATGCTTGGATCACGCACTGGGCTTTAGGATATTGCAAGATAATCGTAGCCTCGTCGTCAACCTTTGGATAGATCTGAGGCTTATTCTGATGAACAATTGCTGTTACCGAAATGGGCCGTTTGCCCTCCATCAGCCAGGTCATCAGATTTCCGCCATAACAGCCAAAGTCGACTAGCGCTCCCGCTCCGTTTTTTTGTGGATCGGTCAGTATTTCCAAAAATTCATCGCTGACACCAATTTCTCTTGGCCCTTGATGGCCATCGTTGACCATTACTTTCCGAATATCGCCCAGCTCGTCTCCTTCCAATAAGGTCTTTATTTCTTGGTTGCTCTGGTACCATGATGTTTCAAAATTTGTCAGTACATGAATACCGTGTTCCTCTGCCAACCTCTGCATCTCCTGTGCCTCTGAGAATGTGGTGGCTAATGGTTTTTCAACCATCACGTGCACCTTCTTGGGCGCACAGATCCTTATAACGTCTATGTGCTCGCTGATAGCACCAAAAGCAGATACAGCGTCTGGCTTCACTTGGTCGAGCATACGCCCAAGGTCAGAAAAAAACAAGGATCTAGCTATTTGGTACCTCAAGGCGTACCGGTTTATTAACTCTGGATTGGTTTCGTAGATACCGACTACTTCAATATCCTTTTTTTCATCCCTATTAAACACCCAATCTACGTGACCGTGGCTCAAACCCGCTATGGCTAGCTTCAAAGGGCTCTGAGCTCGTAATACGAAAAACAATAACGATAGTGTAATACTTAGAAGAATAGGTTTCATCATTTTATTTTTAGCGAGCGATAGCTGAATGAAGTTATTTCATCCGCTATCGAAAATAAGAAATTTTGCAGAGGTATCAAATATCCGAAGACGCATAATGAGACTGTACGCATGGAAAATTATCTTGGAAACGGTGACATATTCTATTTACTCACATCAAGCCTTCGTAAGAAAGTTGCGCCTGACCAATCTGTCCTTCTATTTTAGCTAAATAAACGAACACGTTGCCACAGTCTTTTTTTGCAACCGAACGTATTCGGGAAATAGAATCCGCCGAAGCGCACAGTATAATTAAATTCCTTTCTTAAGCTGTCAAGTAAAGAACAGCTATCATACCTTGAAATGGTGCCTAACAGATCCGTTAAATCTTCCGGATCCAAGTCTCACATTTATCTTCTAATGCGGTAACAAACGCATGTACTATCATCCTATTTCCAACATCAATAAATCTATTGCTTGCCATAAAGTCACAAAATACAATTGAAAATCAGTAATTTAAATCAACAAGTAACAGCATGCTGAATTTGATCTGCCTGATGCATCTCTCTCCATCTCGTATATATGCACATTATTACCTTAGGTTTTGGTTTTATCAATTACAATTCGTAACTTGTAGCTATCGTCAGAACGTATGTTTATTTGATTGTATTTCTGACATCAAAAGCCACTACTTTTCATTATCTCTTTTGAACTTTGGATAAACAAATCATTTTACGGTATCCTTATGCGCAAGCTAAGGAACTAACGATCAGCTATAACGAGGAAGAACTACATGATTGCTACATTATAAGGTGTCAAGTTAAATGTGAACCGCCCAAGCCCTCATGGTTGCAACTTTCAAAATTTATATTTACCTCCATAGAAACCGAAGGGATTTACAGCCTTTTGTTTGAAGAAAGGAAATACAACAGAAACCTTCAGACTTTGTTATTTATGGACGAAGTTTATGCAACTATCATGCGGAAGTCCAATTACAGGATCGAATTCTGATGATAACGGAAGAAAATGTAGCTCACCTTTCTGGCTTCTAAAACTATTCTTCGCGCTACTTGTTCCTTTAAGCATAAGACTTAAAATCAAGTTTTGCCATTATTGGCAGGTGCAGCTTAGGTTTGCTGCGTCCTTGTGTAGGTCATAACCATGATGCGCCAACAATGAAACTAATCGATGATTTTATAAGAGACTACGAGCCGGACTACTACCAACGACAATCTCAATCGATCGCCGAGCAAATTGAAGATCAGCTTTTCAAGAGGGGAATCAAAGCGATCGTTACCTTTAGGGCTAAAAAAAAAGACAGACTAAAAGATAAGCTAATCAAGCGAAACGTTGTTAAACACTACCACTCTAAAACGGACATTCTAGAGGATGTAATTGATCTGGCGGGGATACGTGTGTCCTTATATTTCCCTTCAGAACGGGACATCATCGACGAAATAATCACCGATATATTCAACGTTGAAAAGAAAAAAATATTTCCAACCGAAGCACATACCCCCAAACACGCGAAGCGATTTTCTGGTTATTGGGCGACCCATTATAGGGTCAGGTTTTCCGGTGAAAACAGGGATATAATTGCAGAAATCCAAGTTGCTTCGGTTTTAATGCATGCATGGTCAGAAGTTGAACACGATCTTGTCTATAAGCCTTACTCTGGCGATCTATCAAAAGAGGAGTTATCTATATTAGACGAGATAAACGGTATGGTATTGAGCGGGGAAATCGCCTTGGAAAGGTTGCAATCTGCCATGGCAGAACGTACGAAACGGAAGAGCGACATTACAAACAAGTACGAGTTAACCAATTTTCTAATCAGTGCATTTGATAAAGAATATAAAAGTAAAATCAGAATTGGCGATACTTCACTGCTTAACAATTATCTGAGCACTATAAAAAAGTTAGACACTGATCAATTCATTGAATTCATCAATGATATCGATATCAGTTCTAAAGATTCGGCGACCGACCAATTACTCAATATGTTATTGTTTAACTATCGGAATCATAGCCGGGGAGAGCTTAGGACTTACCTTAAAAACCTCGGCATTGCCGATCGTAAAATATCCAATTGCGAAGCCTATATTCTGTGTTGGGTAAAACTCGAAAACGATGTAGCGAGACTATATTTCCCCGAAGAAATAGAGCATAAGCACACAACGGTCGATGTCCTTAAAACAATAAAGCATCATGGGAGTTTGAGCAAGGAAGAAACGGTGGCACTGGATCGATCGAAAGAACTACGTAACGATATCTTACACGGCGTCCGCATACCCACAAAAAAAAGTCTGGCAGACAGTTTGTCGGAGCTCACGAATCTCTCGCAGAAGGTTATAAGCAAGTTTCAGAGATCTTCCGCATCGGATAGCATATAGAGTTAAAACTCAAATATTAAGCGAGAACTTTTTTATTTAGTATATTCATCTCATTAAGTGATATACAAACAATATGGAGAAGACACGAAGTTTACGCCCGGTATAAACTGCGCCGAATACGAACTTCCCCCTCACTCAGTGGACTTGAGATCGGAAATATGGCAGGTCCTCAAATATCTTGGATTATGCTGACCGGGAGATCACCGAAATGGCCTTTGGTATCTATCGGGAAAGCATGTTTTTACGTGTTGATTTAGGTTATGTTATCGACATTACCAAAGTTACTGGTGCTGGCTGCGTATTATCTGATGTTTCCCACCTCCGAAGGCCTAAGATGGTCCAACCGGGCGAGCGAACGCAACAACACATACGGGATAAACGGGCTTATTTTGTAGAGTCGTATTACTTGGAAACAAGTACTCCCATATGCGGTTTTGTTAAACATGAAATAAGCAGTTCCCTGAACACAGCAGAAGGTTAATAAAGGCAGAGGCAAGCATTCACACCTGTTTGCCATATCGAATGATTATAGAACATATTTCGGAGAGATACCAGAAGGTCTTTTTTATCCGACAAAACGCTACATAAACGGTATGTTTTACGACGATTTCAAAATAAACAAAGTCAAACTATCCGGAATAATGTCGTAAACCGAGTTCCCTTCGGAGTCAGGTGTTTTTTTTATCCTTATTCCAAATTATCTATTGCCATTACAGATAGGCACATTAAGATCGAATTTCTAAGGTCTATCCTGCTTCTGTCTAATAAGCGGGTTAAATCCACTCCGTTTTTTGTAATCGAGCGAGCCCCTACAGTCGCCCCTCCCTTTGAGCAGCTCCGCCATGGGACGACTCGCGCAAAGAGAAACGCAAATATCTTAAATTTTGTTACCTCTATTGATCACCAAAACATTCTTCGGCCGCCTTTTCAAGCACAGCACAAAAGATCCTTCTCGTTTGAAACTGAAACAAAACATTGCTATGGCTTGTTAGACAAAGCGTTTTTCATGTAGATTTTTTTGTATTTCATTCGTATCTTTTTTATACATCTGCGTTTGTTCGGTTCCCAACTGATCGGTCACCGTGATAACCATTACGCCCTTGAAAAAATTGTCTGTTGGTTATGGTATTTTTGCTGGTCCTACAGCAAGTATGAACCAGCCGTGTTCCAACGGTCGATCCGAGCTGAGCTAACCTATGATCATCCACCGTCTATCGATGTTCTATAACCCGTACATTTATCGCGTTCGAGCGCTTACTGTCACCGGAAAGCTCATAAGTGACCTCATTATTTGTACGGATTTCAGTGATCAGACCCGTCGTGTGAACGAACACATCTTTCCCCCCGTTTGAGGGTGTGATGAAGCCGAACCCACTAGTGCTATTAAAGAATTTTACAGTTCCTTTTTGCATAGTATTTATTTTTTAGTGTTTTGATTTTTTGGATTCCTAGCTAACCGGCCCGGACATGCACTTCAACACGAGCACGTGTGATTTAAATGCTTGCCTGAAAGATCGAAATTCGAGATATTTCACATGGAATTCGTCGCATGTTTGCCGCACAATCTTATTAATTGCTGGATAATGAACATGGCTTATTTTAGGAAAAAGATGATGCTCGACCTGAAAATTCAACCCGCCCAATAACCAGGTAAGTATTCTATCGTTTGTGGCGAAATTAGCAGTTGATTGGAGTTGATGAATCATCCATTCCTCTTCTACCTTAGCGGCTTCGACGGTTTTAAATTCGGTTCCTGAAACAACATGTGCTAGCTGAAAAACAGTCGCTAAACAAACTCCGCATACCATTCCGGCAACCAGCAGTCCTACCAATGTCGGTAACCACCCTATCACCATCACGGGCACGACAACAAATATTAGTAAATGAAACATCTTACTAACCCAAAAGATAAGTTTTTCCCTTAACGGAAAAGGAAATTTATCGGAATTCCTACCGAGTCTTCGACGGAAGTACTTTTCATAATCCTGAAAGAAAATCCAGGCTAGATAGGATAAGCCATACAGCACTATAAAGTAGAATTGCTGATATTTGTGATGTTTACGTAGTTGCTGATCATGATGGATACGCATGAACTTAATTTCGATATCATGATCTTCCCCGTCAATATTAGTATAGCTATGGTGCGCAACATTATGTTTTAGTTTCCAGAAATAGATATTGCCCCCTACAAGGTTCAAACTATATGAGAGAATAGTATTTACTTTCGTGTTACGGGAGAACGAGTTATGTCCGGCGTCGTGCATAATGTTAAATCCTATTGCTGCCAAATTGATTCCCAGGACTACGCACAAAAGCGTGCTGACGGCCCAGTGTGGTTGCACGACTACCAATAACGTATACATTATGGATAGCGCCACCAAAAGTATAACAGCCTTCAGTATGATTCTCCAGTCCCCGGTCCGCAGCTTCCCGTGCGCGCTAAAATAGGCGTTGATACGCATTTTGAGTGATTTTGAAAATAGTGTATTTACATTGCTGAATTTTGTCTTTGTTCTCATGTGCTGTAATGATAATAAATAAACGGTTAACGGCTGTGCCGTCAACCTATTACTTCTTTTTTTTGTTGAAGACATTAGTCACGGTGTCCTTGGACGCGCTGTCTTTTTCTTTTTGGTAAGAAGACTGTGTCTTCTCTTTTGTGCTTTTCGCTTTTTTTTGATCTTTGCTCATGATGTATATTTTTTTACGTTTACTATGGCATTGTTAGCTTGACTCGTCCCAGCTGCTTGCTCGACAATATAGACATGAAGGTAGCCAATTGGCGCCCTGTTGCCTGTTAATTTAACCAGAGATGTTACGTGCTTTAAAGAGAAGGTTTTTTGTCAGTAAACCGACAAAATTTTCAGGATAAAACAGTACGTTTTATTTTCATATCGTATCCGCGAAAGGAATTTTAGTTAATGCGAATCTTTATTTTTAAATATACGCATAATATTTGATTTTCAAATAATTACAGTGATGAAATTTCGCAAGTCTCTTTCTTTTGAATGTAGCCGTCCATAATTAATCTCGCCATGAGATAACTAAGCGTCGATTCTGCGCCCTGATTGATATTAACAACTTTTTCTTCCAGACCGTCAAAGCACCCACCTGTAATGGGGTTATAGATGTGCTGTCTGATATGATTCCTGCCCAGGAACCACTCGAACGATTTTACCAGCATTTCTCGATATCGGTTATTGTGATCCGTCCGATAAAACCGGTCAAGTGCTATGATGGTATATGCAACATCTATGGGCTGCTCTCCACCCTTACCATCATTTCGAGGTTTTTCGCGGTGTGCCCATCCCTTGTTTGTAACGACGTGTATTCCGTCATCTGCCATCACCTGACCAAGCAGAAACTCGAACGACTGGTAGGCGACGATCTTATATTCTGGTTTCCCGGTAATTTCATAGGCACAAAGCATAGCTTCGGGAATGCAACTGTTTCCGTAGGTAAGGTAGGCCTCATACCAATGCCACCCGTCCCTGCTTTCGTGTTCGAACATCGCAGCCAAGCGTGCTGCCAGTATATCCACTTGAGTATGATAGCTCTGATCCGCTACACAGCTCAGCCCCTTAATTATAAAAGCCATGGATCTTGTCGAGTAGTAGCGTAAAAAATTTACCGAGGCGCGTTTCATCAGATCGCGAGCAACCTTGGTGAACGCTTCGGGGAGTAGCGGAGCCATTCCCAAAACCTCACCTAAGGCCCAAATGGCGCGACCATTTGCATCTTCTAGATTTTCCTGTCCGTTCTGTTCGGTAAAACGTCCTTGCTTATCCACATAGTTTAAAAAGGTGCCATCTTCCCGCAAACATCTAGAAATAAAATACAGATATGTTCGGATCAAAGCCAAGTCCTCGTATGCCTGATAGGCTTTATAGTGGTATAATATCGCTATTAGTGCTCGCGCATTATCATCGAGTGCGTAACCGCTTTCCAGGTCAGGCGAACTTATATCAGCAAATTGTACTATCCCGATGTCTGTCGTCATACGGAGCAAATGGTCAAGGTTAACAGGTGGCAGGGAATAAATAACCTTCCTCCCTCCTCCGATAAGACCTTCGAATAGTTCCATATGCGCTATGGCAACATTCGTCCACGAACTGGCTACCGTTTTTTGTATATTGATATGCCGGATCTTGTCCAAACGCGTTGCGTCGTCCAGAATCTGATTTACTGCACTGGCCAGTTGCAAGGGCGCATTGAAATCTATTATAATGCCCATATCTTCCTTTAACACTTCGAGTACGTGTGGTATCGGTGTCGATACGATCGGGCACCCAGAGCTCAGCGCATAGGAAAATGTACCGCTTACGGCTTGTAATGGATCTTTGGAGGTAAAAAGGTAGACATCTGTCACCAAAAGATAAGAAAGTAGATTCTCTGTTGATAGAAAATCATTTACGAATCGTACATTACCTGCAATCCCATAGGTAACGACCAGTTCTTCGAGTAGGAGACGATACTGTTCGCCTTCGGACTGAAATAACGTTGGGTGCGTCATCCCTAAAATAAGAAAAATGACCGTTGGATTCTTTTCTACGATTTTGGGCAAAGCTTCCAGAGTTGTTTCGATGCTTTTGCCCGGTCCTAAAAGACCGAAGGTGCTGAGGACCTTCCTTCCTGTAAGATCAAATCGCTCGCGTATCTCATTCTTGTCTGTCGCCGGTGTCAGGTGTGTACCGTGAGGGATAACAATGACCTTATCGGGGTTGATTTGATAGTCTCTAGTAAGAATATCCGCGGAATGGTAGGTCATTACCACGATCTTAGAACACGCCTCAGCTATAGCATTTACCTCCTTAAAAAGCTTCTCCTCAGGGCACGGCAATACAGTGTGGAACGTGACGATGACAGGCTTTTCTATGTTGGAGAGCCATTCATAAAACGTCTGGTTTTGGTCTCGGAAGAGCCCGAATTCATGTTGAATGAAGAGCAGGTCAATTTTATCGGACTTGTTAAGATAGGTCAACAACGTTCCGAAAGAGTCTTCATCAGATATATTGAGCACGTGATCACTCGCGAAATCATATGAAAGACTTTTATCGTCCTTTTCTATTGGTATAGCAACCTGCAAATAGCTCTGCAAGAATTGATCAGCAATCGCCGTCATAAGATCTGTGGTATACGCTGCTATTCCGCAGGCACGTGGTGGAAAAGTGGACAGGAATACTATTTCCCGTTTTGCTGCTTGTGTCATATATGTTTCGAGTAGATTTGAAATCTCCGCACTCCGTCACCCTGACCCGACAAAGTTCCGGCAGTTAAGTCGTCACGTAAAATAAGTGGAGCAGATAATGATAACTATGGATACCAATTGTAGTCCTCTTGCACTGCATTAAACCAAGGGTTATCGTGAAGCTGGTAAGGTAAAGGTCGGCAACGATCCACTTTTACGGAAACCTCCATTTTGATCTCGCCGAGACGCTTCAGATTTTCTAACCTTTCTTGTAGTCGTATAACGGGTTTTCGGAGATTATCATATCACAATCTGTCGATTGTTCCGGGCCACCGAGACAATAAAATTACCGCTATGTTTTTGTATGCTGCCAGTGTCCGCCGTTCCTGTAGAAACTGCCATATTTGATTGCTATCGACCAGCGCTGTTGTTATTCTTAAATCCATAGCTCAAATTTCACTACATTAATGCGAACTTCCTGATTAGAGATCTTACAAATCCTATCTCACGGGCCGATAGGCTGCAAGGGAGTGAACGAGCATAATATCACTAAAGGCCGTTCCCCGAAAGTTCTGATCAATCTCTCTGTTGGTATATTTTTCTAGCATAACATCCAGATCGAACACGGAAATATGACTATCGGATAAGGCCATCAAAATATCGCCAAATTCCTGAATACGGCGTTCTCCAGACAAAATAGGCTCAATATATTCGCCTATATGAAAGTCACTGAACAACAAAACCGTGTCCAGCCCTAAAGAATGAAATACCCGGGAGAAGGCCTCTTTATTGATTTTGATATGTGCCATTGACGAATCGTATTCAAAATAGCCTTTCACCTGACGGGATATTCCTTCCAAAAAAAACTGCCAATTTCCCGCATATTCAACCCCAACAAACAGTATACTCCCATTGGGATAAAAGAAAATATCTATGTTATTCCTGTATCGCAATGTCAACGGATAGTCCAGATGGTATTGTACCGTCGTGTTTTTTTCCGCCGTCAGGTAATAGGCTTGTTGATAGCCATAATCGTATAGTTCGTCTTGCTGTTCTGCCCGATTCCGATGTGAAGAGGGTTGGCTATGGTCCATTATCCGCATATTGACGCTTAATAGACGTCCTAGTCGAGCACCCATTGTCTGTGGATCTTCTGAATAAATATGCTGGTTGTAGGCCAATCCAAAAAATGTTTTTCCGTAACTCATCTCGTTGATCTTTAAATAACGCTTGAAAATTTTGTCCGGTGAATACAGAGCCGCTCGAACATTATACCACCAAGCTTGGAAAAGTGGCTAGACATCCGCATGAACGAATAGATCAACCAAACCTAAGACTCTTCCAAAAAATCTATTCAGATTCCTCCTCACGTCGATTTGCAGATACAGCTGTCATAGTTTATGTCCTGAATGAATGTCAATATACAGCTAATTATCCCTCCTGCGATTCGACTATGGTCCGATAATTTGAGCCTGACCTGGCTTCCGGACTCTAACTCAAATGATAAAACCCAAACTTTAGCTTCATTAAATTCTATTTGAATTTTCAAATCAATTAAATATACGAAAAATATATTTAACATAAATATATTAAAGATAAAAAAAATTAATAGACACTATTTTCGGAGATTGTTACATATCGATGACACATGGGTTCGTATTAATACCCTCGGGTGCCGACAAGAAAATCAATCTCGGCGATAAGCCGGAAATGTCCTGAGGCTTACACTGTGGCTTTTCTCTTGTCATAAGCATGAAGTTTCCTTTGCAGAATATGTTTGACGTAGCGTATTTGCGTTTCGGTTGTGCCTACGTAATACCCGCGGATAAACAAAAGTATCTGTAAACTACAAAGATCGCAAAACTAGGAGATAACAGTTCTTTGGTAATTTTAACTACACTAGCGTATTGATGTTGATCTTAGCTTGTTCCTATTGGCTCCCTTGAGCATACGTTGTAGACTAGGCGACACCAAAGGTTCATCTTTCTGATAAGCCAGTTCTTTCTACTTCAATGGAATACCCGGTACTCGTTTTCCTCCGTTCTCTTTGGAAATTCAATGTGCTTCCCAACTGGGGGGGGAGGAAATCCCCTCTCTTATTCGATTGTAAAAAGTCTATTTGTACTATCCAGGATAATCCCAAAGGATTTAATTATCATCTTTTCAATACCGCCTGACTGGTAAATAAGCAATAATACTGTATATTTAAAATTAAACATACTGGGGATTTTTCAATATGCTCCCCTCATTATGATCTTTCGGTTGACCTATAAACGGGTAGCTCTACCCAGAATATAGATCCTTCTCCGATAAAACTTGTTAAACCGATCTCTCCGCCCAAACCATGCACGATCTCTTTACACACATACAGTCCTATACCAAATCCTGACACATCCTTTTCTAAGTTCTCGTTAACCCTATAGAATCGATTGAAAATATAATTTTGATCGGAGCCGCTTATGCCAATTCCTTGATCGGAAACACTGATCCTCACACGGTCTTCTACCAGACAGCTAGATATGGCGATTGCCGTTCCCGGCGTGGAATATTTGACAGCGTTGTTGATCAGATTTACTATCACCTGCTGTAATTTTTCCCGATCGGAATATATGGATAAAGACAAGTCCAAAGAACAAGAAAACAAATAGTTATTAAAAACAAGTGCTGCATCGCGTTTCACGTCTTCGAGCATGATTCCAAGATCAAACACTTTTTTATTAAATTTTAGACGTCCCTTTTCTAACTCGTTGAGATTAAGAAATCCATTTATGATTGTAGTCATACGGAACAGCTGTTTGTCTGCTCGGCCAAGCATAGTGCTGACATTTTTGTAATCGCACTCATCTAATTTTCTTGAGCAGATGTCGATATAAGCTTTAAGGGAAGTTAACGGAGTTTTTAGTTCATGGCTCGCCATACTAAGAAAATCCATTTTTCGATCATCTTCGAACTTCTTCTCTGTAATATCTTTGAATACAACAACAACCTGTCCGGAACATCCTTCAAGCGGAGCAGCATACACATCGTACCATCGGGCTGTCCCAGTATTATATTCCTCAAAGCGCCTGGGTTGCCCAGTTAAGGCTACGCTACCGTAATTGGCGAGCCAGGCAGGTTCCACCTCGGGCATAATTTGTTTGATAGTTTTACCTACCACGTCCTGCAGTCCTGTCTGCAACTCAAACGCCGCATTTACGTGGACAAATTTGTAATCAACAGGCTTATTACCCTTGTCAAATTCGAATTCTATCACCATGAAAGCTTGATCCAGCGAGTCGACCAAGTTACGATAATAACGCTCAGAACGTTCTGTTTCCTCTTGCGAACGAATGCTAGTAAGCACATCCCAAAACTTAGACACACAGATTCTTAAAAACCGGATCTCACTTTCCTCCCACTGGCGGGGAGAACGGTAATGTATGAAAAGTACGCCTCTAAGCACGCCCGTGATCAACAATGGAATAAATAGCACAGATGATACGTCCATTTCCGCAAATCTTTTGCGTTGTTCCTGAGTAAATTTGTGGCTTCGGGACACATGGTTTTCTAAGAAGATATTTCCATTTGTAAGTTCCTCATAAAGGGTTTGGTGACAATGATTGAGATCGTATTTCCCGCGAACATCCGTCATCTGCTGTTGCTGATGACAACAGACTATTTTCACATGGGAACTATTATCGATGATATCGGCTAGACCAATACGATCAGCTGCAAAATACTCTCCAATAAGCCTTATGACCGCTTCAACTGATCCTCCTTTCAATGAATCCATTCTACCGCCTAACTCAGACAGAAATAAATAATCCTGGTCTTTTTGGAACATATTTTGATTCACCGGGCTATTTTCTACCAAAATACACCTTACCCCGAGAATTTGTCCCTGTTCGTCCATGATGGGATCGAGGGAAAATTTACAGACAACATAGTGGTGGCTTGCATCTGCATATTTAGGAAAAAAATCATAAGCTTCACAGATTGATCTACCCGATTTTATCACTTCGTCCACCATGCTTTCAAACCTAGTCCAATGACCTCCTGGGGCTTTCGTAGTTGGCTTGCCAACGCCAATCTCTGAAGTAGCTAAATCATCCTGCACATATGGAACAGCAGCATCATTATAAAAAAGGATTCTATTTTCACCAATCCATGTAACAACCGGAAAGCTAACCTCTAGCATCATCGATATCGTGGCTTTGAGCATTGATGTCCAGCTATCAATCGTTCCCAGAGTCGTTTCTTGCCAATCAAATTCTGAAATCCTTTTAGCGATCTTGCTTTGGGGAAAGATAGATTGTGGCCATTTAAATGTTGTTTCCTGCATAGATAAATAATACTGGGCACGATAAAAATACCGGATCATCAAAACGACATATTTCATATAACGAACATTAAAAACAATTTGATCGTTACAATAGCGTGACACTTTAAATCTGGCCGTGACGTTCCACCATAACCCGCCCGGTAGTAGTAAACAACCAAGGCTAATGTTAGTTTTACCAGATCGTCTTTTCCTAGGATATCATTCTCAACATTTTAACATACGTAAAGTACAGAAACATACATCGTATGAAAAATCAGAACTGGCAAACATACTTGATCAAGGCACTTACGAGTCTTTCTCTACAAACGAAGGAGGTCGAAAACTTACAATGAGGGATGCCGAACAAGCTTCTGTACAACTGCCGAAAGAAGCTACAAAGCCTTGTCATGTTTACCGAAGGATATAAATTTAAAGAACTCCCAGCCAAACGGTTTACAAATAATATTGTCTGTGCAGCGCACTAGCGCAACTCTTAAGCCTAGCTCGCTTGTTAAGAGGCATTTTCTCAGCATATTTAAATGAGCAAGTCATTCTTATGATAATTTGTTACCCGGATCGATAATGAACAGATCAGGCTTATCCATCATAATTGCTATAAAAGAGTTACTCCACTGATAATAGCACTTACTTGCGCCTTATTTGATCAAAATTTCTGAGAGTAATCCTTCAAACTTGCTTTAAGCATATACCATTTTTTTTGTTTTCGACAAAGCGCTTCAGACCCCATTCAAGTTTACATTTAATAAAACTAGTTGCAAACGGGATACGAATAAACTTGCTAAACAGGTAGTTATACACAACTCAGGTTAGAGCCACTGTCGATTAAAAAAAACGCGGCATACCTTAGGTGCCGCGCTTTAGAAATTCCATCTGCTAATTAGCAAAGGAATTATCGCGCTACGCGAACATTCGTTGCACTAAGGCCTTTCTTACCATTTTCCACGTCGAAAACTACTTTATCGTTTTCACGGATGTTGCTCATCAAGCCTGTGGTATGGACGAAGATATCGGCACCTCCATCTGTTGGGGCGATAAATCCAAAACCTTTTGTTTCATTAAAGAATTTTACTGTTCCTTCTTGCATTGTATTATTTGTTAGTGATAAAATATTTAATTTATTGAGCGATAGGCATTTGAAAACCGATCAATTTCTGTATTTTAAGCAGTAGCGGCTTCTCTTCCCTACTACAGAATGAGATCGCCTTACCGGTGTTCCCTGCCCTGCCTGTCCGACCAATGCGATGTACATAAGTTTCGGAGTCTTCGGGAAGATCATAATTTATGACCTGTGGCAATTCTTTGATGTCAATTCCCCGAGCTGCAATATCAGTTGCGATAAGCACACTGATCTTCCCACTCTTAAATGACATCAATGCGTTCTGACGAGCACTCTGAGATTTATTCCCGTGAATACAAGCTGTCTGCAGACCGTTTTTTCCCAATGTTTTAGCCAAGCGATCAGCTCCGTGCTTCGTTCGCATAAATATAAGCGTCTGAGTTTTCCTATCCTTGCGCAATACCTTGGTCAACAGCGCTACTTTCTGTTTCTTCTCAATAAAAAAAACAGACTGAATTATTTTAAGAGCTGTTGAGGATACCGGTGATACGTTGATCTCCATAGGAGATATCAAGATCTCTATTGCTAACTTTCTGATTGACATGGGCATTGTTGCTGAGAACAACAGTGTCTGTCGTTCGTTAGGCAGCATCTTGATGATCTTACGTATATCGTTTATGAAGCCCATGTCTAGCATGTTATCGGCTTCATCGAGAACCAGATAACCGATAGCGGCCAAACTGAGGTGTCCCTGGGTTAAAAGATCCATTAAACGCCCGGGCGTTGCTACAATGATATCAATACCTCTGCGCAGGGCTGCTATCTGACTTTGCTGTGAAACGCCACCATAAATTATCAGCTCGTTTATAGGAATATTCTTACTATATGCGGTGATGTTTTGTCCGATTTGCACCGCCAGTTCTCTTGTCGGAGCCAGGATCAGTGCGCGGGGCATTTTTTTTGTTGTCGGTTTTGCCGCCAGCAATTGAAGCAAAGGTATAGCGAATGCGCCGGTTTTTCCGGTTCCTGTCTGTGCACATCCAATGACATCCTTTCCTTGAAGGATTGATGGTATAGCTTGTTTTTGTACTTCTGTTGGAACGGCATAACCCTTTTCCAAAATAGCGCTTAAAATGGGGGCCATGATCCCGATGTCTTTAAAGTCCATATTTTGTATGTTAACCTTCCGTCCTTCGAATTTAATGGACGGGAAGATTGTTAATCGCTACAAAGCATTACCTACCTTGCGGTAGAACAATGTCCTTTTGTTAACAGAAATATATTGGAGATTAAAACTTGAGACTTCAATGCCACCCAGCGGATCCTTGCTGATATATCGCTTATAACTATAAATGGCAACTGAAAAAGCTAAACTGAAGAGCGAAGGATAAACTTGACCAAGTCAGAAAAAGCGTAGGCAGGGCCTTGCATATCACAAATATAAAACAAATTAACCAAATAAAAAAACTTTTTACTGTTTTTTGTTTAACAGATTACAGCAATTATTCTAAATTATCATTAGAAGGCACATTTCGACCTCTAATAGAAATATAAAAATCGGTGGTGACCTCATTATCACGAAACGTGCCCATTATTACGACCGTACAACGATTTCTGGAAATAAAATGGAAGTTTATGGATTTACCGGAACTGTCCTAGTTATTTTAATTTAACAATGCATGTTCAATTTAAAGCAGCCTCGGTCTTGATTAAAAATTCATCGACGCCCCCTCAACATCCATACCTAATCTACCAGTTAAAACGATAAGCCACCAAATATTTTCGCCCCCGTAAGCTGCGGCACATCTTGCATGGCAATATGTTGAAATTTTCACGGGCCATTTCCGAATATTTTCCAGACGGGACAATGGCCAGCCGTCTGCAGGGAGGATTCGTTCAATGGATAGAGCTGCCCAGCAACATAAATGCCATTGATCTATACGAGCGCGCACAGCGGCTCAACATCAGCTTCGCTCCGGGCAGGGTTTTTACGTTGCAGAAACAATATGAAAATTGCCTAAGACTGAATTACGGACTACTTTGGAATGACGCGCTGGAGAGATCTCAAGTTATTGGGAGAGCTGGCTAGGCAGGTAGTACGGCAGAAAGGATAATTACATTCAAAAGCTAGGTCTTACAATGCTTACAGAAATACTTTTACGCCCATAGATATATTTCTTCCGGGAAGCGGAGCAAGGTATTTGAGCATGGAATTCTGCGGTCGGGCCTCTACATTCAGCAGATTGTGGCCGGATAGGTAACCTGTCAACTTTTTCCCAAAGATTCGAAAATCGTAACCTAATTGAGCTTGCAAGAGAGAATAAGCGGGCATGGGTGGCTCGGGATTTATATTCTTACCCAAATATCTTTGTTTCAAATAACGTTCGAATACGGCTGAGAGTGACCCTTTGCCCATTTTAAAAATAGTGGAAATACCATATCTGCTAGTGGGCAGATTCGGCATATAATCACCCTCTGCCCATCCTCGAAGATGATCTTCTGATGTATTGATGTTCTTAACAAGGTCCCCAAATGCGGAAATGCGGAAATGTCCTCCATTCTTCCACTGGTGATCATAAGAAGCTTCCAGTTCCCACCCTGTTATACGAGTCTGCGAAGCGCGCCACTCCTTGACTAAAAATCCGCCAGAACGAGACATTCCCGTGTGCGCGAGATATAGATAACCGTCGAAATCAGTCAAATATCTATTTGCTATCAGGCGGAACGCATTTAATTGAAGGCCAGTTGCTATTTCGAAGCTATTAGCCTGTTCTTTATTTAGATTGTCGTCACCATTTTCCTCCACTAGAATGGCAAAATGGTCGTTGCCTGCGTATAGCTCGTTGATATCGGGTGCTCGTTCGGAGTGTGAGAAGGTAGCAGTCAGAAATGCTATTTTGACAATATTCCATCGCAAGCGGGAAGAAAATTGGTTCAATACGAAATCCCTCGGAGAAAGTTGACCTCCGGCGAGTCCTCTACTGGGCTTGTACTGCATGTCGGTTAGGGCACGCCGTGTCACGAAATCGCGACGGTAGCCTACATTCATGACCAGTGGCTTGTGCCTCACCGTATGCATGGTAAAAATGCCAAGCTCCCGGCTCAAACTGTTGGGAATATATCGTTGTATACCGTCACCCTCTAAATGTAGAACGTTAAAGTCGGCGCCTGTCTCTGCCTCCCAGAACGACGTAAATTGTTGCTTACTATCCACTCTCCATGCCTGCCTTCTACTTATAAATTTGTTTACCCGATAAATCCCTACCAGCTCACGATCATCCCCATATTGAGCCGAATACCGGATGGCAAGCTCGCGCACGTATTTATTTACCGAGTTGAACACGGTTTCAACTTTCAGCATATGCGCCAGGGTTCTTGTGTTAATAGGTTGATAATCGGCAATTTGATTTATTGGCTCATGGGTATGCGTGGGCTTAGTTGCGAGTGCGAAACCTGGGATGCCATAGTAACCTTCTTGAGCACGGTAACCTATACCCACACGTAGGCTATCTTTGATATAGCTTATTCCGAAGTTGAACGAACGTCCATCAGCATGGCTGTTAGGCATGACCCCGTAGACAACTGGGTGGAAATCTGTGATACCGTGCACCAAAGTCGTGTAGAGCGGTGTTGAAGGATCCTGTCCTGCTATAAACTTATTATTCGAAGGGTTGGCCACGCGCTCACCTCCGATAACAGAATATTGCTCGAATGTATATAGATCGGCTTCCGATAGCCCCCATTTGGGGTCATCCATATTTTCAAGCACAAACTGGCTGATATAAGGATACAGACTTAGATTGCGTATCTGCTCTTTATCCACATGTACCTGCGCCATATCGGCCGTCAAATGATCAATTGCTGGATCATAAGCTATTGGGGCCTTTGTGTTTCCTGGTATTCGCAAATCCCTATGCCGATGGTTTATGCCACTAAAGCGCCAAATCCAATGTTTTCCCAAGTTTCCGCCAAGCTGGACGGCCTGCCGGTGACCACTATTAGTCCCGGCCTGCAACGTGGCACTACCCTGCCACATCTTCGGGAAGCGAGACTGTGGAATCGTGTTATCTTTCATGTTTATCGCTCCTCCTATCGCCTTGCCTCCGAAAAGCACGCTGGCTGAGCCTTTATAAAGCTCTATCTGCTGCAGGTTTTCGATATCTACATTGGTATTGATATTCGGACTGATACCGCTCAGGTCATTGATTGCAAGACCGTCCTGCAAAAGCCTCACTCGGTTGCCGCTCAAACTACGAACCATAGGCAACCCAGCACTAGGACCAAAGGAAGCATTTTGTACCCCGGGAACATGACTGAGCGTCTCGCCCAATGTAGGCGCCTGGATACGGGAAAGCTCCCAGCGGGAAAGCTGCACCACTGCCCCCTCTAACGGAAGCCTGACTACGACCAGTGCGGAATCGATCTCTATCATTTTAAGCGTGTCTAATATATGCGCGCCGCCATACAGACTAACGGTTGACACATGCACGAAAAAGATCGTGGAAAAAACTTTACGAATAAATCTGGCCAAAGAACATGTATTTCCGAACATGCCGCAAAAATAGTTAAAAACATCAAAAATGCAACATGGTTGCATTTTTAAATATTATCATTACCTTCGCAAAAAAAATTATACATATGAAAATGTACAAACGACTCTCTATCGCTTTCACAGCAGCAACCTTCCTCCTTTCAACGACTTTATCTTGTCAAAAAGATACTTCCTCCCCACAACCACCAGTCGAGATCGAACTCCCGGAAAATACAGGGGTCTCCTATGGACAAACAACTAGCATCTCGTTGCCTTCATCCCTATCAAATAGAAATGATCTTACGTTAAGCCTCAGCTACGAACAGATTGCCAATGTGGGAATATCAGGAAATGTTAAGCTTCACGACTTACTTACTAAAGCCGTGGTAATTGATGATAAGCGGCAAAATATTGTGATAAACTCTGCTTTACTTTATCCGAATGGTGCTCTGTCTACCACAAACGATAGCAAGATTCCGGATTCCTACGCCATCAAGCTTTTAGTCAAAAGCAATAGTGGGGAAACGGTTGGCGAAAGCAAATTTAATTTTACAGTTTCTGACGGTACTATAGGAATTAAAGAAGCTGATTTATCCAATGAAATCCCATTTGCTTATGCCCTTTACAGCAGCGAGACCACAACGTTTGAACTAGACGCTATGGATATACCTACCGAGGGGACCATTTGGCATCTAAGCTCTGAGGCCGGTGCATCAAATAACGTTAGTGTTGAGAATTCAACAATCAAGTTTACCTCCGCTGCGGGAGACCCAGATAAAAAGGCGGAATATACATATGACCTCCGACCGGTCCTTTTAAAAGATGGATTTCCTGTCGCCAGTACAGCTTTTAGGGTTGTTTTCATTCCCCAGATAAAATTTTTCTTTGGTATGTATTATCCGGATATGGATTTGACGATCTACTTGAATTTACTGCATATTGCTTTAGGAAACGGGTACCTGTCCGCTGCTCCAACAATATATCCAGATAATTATAAGTCATCATTTTCTCTTCAATCGGTGAGTTTAGATGGCGAAACATTTGACAATTCTACTGATGTATTCTCTGTCAACGCTCAGACGGGAGCTGTTTCTGTCAAGGAAGACGATACCTTAAAAGCTGGCAGCTACAAAATTATGGTAAAAGCCGTGACAACAACAGGCCACGAATTCCAAACCGATCTTACTCTGGTAATGTCCGCCCTCTAGGTACGGTCAATATATCCCAGTCCCTATTGAAGAAGTTTATCGAGATTTAACAGGTGATTGACGCGATCTTTCTGCCCATCTGACTTTATTACCCTTTGCGGTACGATAAGACCTAAAAATTGGGTCTTATCGTACCGCAAAGGGTAACGACATATCCAGATAGTTGGCTTGTGCTTAAAATTATATAATTTTAAGCACAAGCCAACTATCATTATTAATCAATATTAATAATTATAAACTCCAAACACCTCTATAAGATCGACTACGCATGATATTGGCAAACCGATCGTCAAATTCTTCTTTTACCGGATCCCATCGTAACGACCTTTGTAGCTCATAAGCGATGTTAATCGCGTTGCAGACTGTCGATGTACGCTGACCTGTCTCCACGTCGCAAATAGGTTTGGAACGGGTTTGAATGGCACTCAGCCAATCCTGATAATGATTATCACTATAGTACAAGCGTTTATCGCTAGCTTTTAGGTTATGGCCGGCAAGTGTGATCGGATTTGTTTTCAAAAATGACCTACTTACTTCTATAATACCCTCGGTTCCTATAAACTGGATGGCATTAGGTTCTCCCCAGTCAACATGATTGACGCGTGTGCCCTGGTCATAAATGTATGTTAGCCCGTGTTCCGCTTGCGGACCTGTCGGGGGGATAAATTGGACCGGTCCACTGTGATCCATGTCTAAAGCCCACTGAACAATGTCAAACATATGTGCTCCCCAATCCGTGATATACCCTCCCCCAAAGTCCCGATATCCTCGCCACCATGCCCACTCATCATTTTCTATAGGCGGTGATAAAATTGGATTATAGCCGCGGTACAAAGAGGGGCCGATCCACATATCCCAATCTAAATAATCCGGGATCGGAAAGGAAGGTAAGTCGCACTGTCTTACCGGCCCCCCTACCGATACATTGATTTCCTTAACATCCCCAATATAGCCATTACGTACCAATTCTGCCGCCTGTCTAAAATTGAACGACGACCGTTGCATGCTCCCGGTTTGAAAAACAACCCCATATTCTCTAGCTGAGTTCACCATAGCTCTTCCTTCTGCTATGGTCAGGGCCAATGGCTTTTCGCAATAAATATCTTTCTTTGCCCGGGCCGCGTCTACGGCGATCTGTGCATGCCAATGATCAGGCGTTGCGATAACGACAGCATCCACTTCAGTCGAGGCCAGCAGTTCTCGAAAATGCTTATATTTTGCGATGGAGGGATTCAATTTCCCGATCGTATTTTGAGCAGTTGCAGCCGCATTAACGAAGTAATCCAATTTTCTGTTATCGACATCACAAGCTGCCTGAACAACTGCCTCCGGACAGCCGTTCAATCCGTGCAACAAATTCAAGCTTTGTTTCCCAACGCCAATAAAGCCTACTTGAATTTTATCACTTGGCGCTAAAAATCCGTGCCCGCCCAAGACACTACGCGGAACAATCGTAAAAGCAATAGCAGACTTCACACCTGCACTGATAAAATCTCTTCTTTTCATCTTTTTCGTATACGTCAATTTTTGTTTGGTACAAGGCTTACAGAACTAATTTCTGGTAAAGCATTTCCGTCAATTACAGTCGCTTCGAGTTCAAACGGAATAAACGGCTCCCCTAATGCTTTCTGCGGTATTTCAATCGTACCCATTTTTATTTCTTCGAACGATTTCCCTTCCTTCGCCTCGAAGCTGTAAGTCATCGCGTCGTTTCCTGTGTGGAAAACCACAGTACCACCAGCTGTTGCCAATGGCAAGTATTGAATAAATACATCGTATCGCCCTGGCTGCTGTATCTTAACCTTCCAAGAGACTTTATCCTCTGTATTTGTCCATCCAGCAAGGGCATTCGGACGCTTAAAATCATGCCTCGCGCCGCTTATCTTCATCCCATGTGCGCTATGGATGTCCGCCTTATCGGCAGATAAGATAATCCTTCCGTCCGATAATGCCTGCGCAACACTTTCTTCAATTTCCAGGCTGCCCTCCACTTCCATCACCAACACCTTTGGTCCATTCTCTAGCGAAAACGGACGTATAGAGATTCCTATACCCATTTCCTGTGGAACAGTTTTTATCAACTCTTCTTCGGACCCCATCTCGTAGAGGCTTTTCACGGTATTTTTTAAGGGTACATTGATTACATCACCTTGTGGGATGTCAAATACATGTAGATAGAGCTTGTCCCCTTTCACGGTGCAATAGCCCCAATCCAATGCCCTAAAGGGACTCGCCTGCGTTCCATAAATAGATTCGCTGTTTACCGACATCCACTTTCCCACCCTCTCCAATATATTGACGGCCTGGTCTGGTATTTTACCGCTACCGTCAGGCCCTACATTTAAAAGAAAGTTCCCCCCCTTACTAACTGTTTCCACCAACAGACGCATGATCTGTGGAAAGCTTTTCCAGTTTTGATCTTGCGAGCTATAACCATAACTTTCGTTCATCGTATGATTAACTTCCCAATTCGTTCCGCTGATACCCGTTGGAGGCACATATTTTTCAGGCGTTCCAATATCACCGTTCTTGTTCTCTAAGCCATTCCAAAACCGATTATTGATCAGTATATTCGGTTGCCATTTAATAAGATCCGTTAGGATCCGTCTCGTACCCCAGCTTTCTCCCTCGTGCTCTTTACTACTAAAATCAGCCCAGAGTACATCCAATCTTCCATAATTGTTAGCTAGTTCTTTGATCTGACCGTACATATAATTCTTGTACAGCTCATGATCAGGAACGTGCCCGGTGGGATTTGGATTCAACTGGAACGCTTCATACGAATCCGGATGTTGCCAGTCCAATAATGAGTAGTAAGCTCCCGTTTTTAGCCCTTCCTGTTGGAACGCATCCATAATCTCTCTGTAAAGATCTCTTCCATCAGGTGAAAGATTCGCCGTCCCGGTTACCTCATTGTGCAAAGCAAAAGGTTGATTACTATTGAACAAACTGAAGCCCTCGTGATGTCGCGAGGTAAGAACCATATATTTTGCTCCCGACTTCTTGACTAACTTTGCCCACTGCTTTGGATCAAAGTTCTCGAGCGTAAATTTGGGCTTCAAGTTTTCTGTATATTGTTTACTAGGAATCTTACCCCAGGTCTGTATCCATTCAGCATAATGCTGCCGGTACGTTTCACCTTTAAAAACACCGCCGGCTGCACTATACAAACCCCAGTGGATAAAGACACCGAAGCGCGCTTCTTGAAACCAAGCTAAACGCTTTTCCTGTGTTTCCAACCACCCAGGAACACCTTCAAACGGTTTAGATTTACTTTGACCATTTAAATTTTTAACGGATAATATGAAAAGGAGACAAATGATCAGATGATATTTCATAGTTACTGCGTTTAAGTGATGTTTTCTGTAATTTTCGTATTTTATTCTGGATTTTAATGCTTTCTTTTTTTGCCTTACTAAGTGGCTCACCCACGGGCAACCCCGGTCGTGCATGCCCTGTATATGTTAACCACGCATTTTTAACGATTTCCTGACGTTCTTCCAATAACTTATATAGATGCGCATAATACGACTTATGGTCCAAGCATTCAGACAGAAAATCTTTCGCGGAAAACATCTCTTCAAAATAATGGATGATACATTCTGCTATTAGTCGGTGGCCTTCCAAACCAGGATGTATACCATCTTCTGCTAAGTTAAAATCTGGGTCATATTTCTTTTTTGCCATTAGGTAGCCCTTCATAGCAAAGTGTATATCTATTACCTCCCAACGTCTTTCCCTTCGTTGGTCAAGTAACCATTGCGCATACCGATCTAACACAAGGTTATACCCCTTAAGTCCGAAAACAGGATCTTCATGGACACTTGGCGTGATAAAGACAATCCGCTTAACTTCTGTCGCTTTAAGTTTCGTATACAGATTGATCATACCTTCTTTGTAGCGTTGAAAATTCGCCTCGCTAAAAGGTTGATAAATTCCGTCGTTCATACCATAGCACGCAAAAACAACATCCGGTTTTATCTGTTCGGTAACATTGTCAAGTCTATTAAAAAGCCACGGACGCACAAAGGCTCCCTGAGCGTGGCCATCCTCGCTAAGACCCGAAACGGTTTCGCTCGGTAATCCCAGATTGATGGTTTCAATTTCTGAATTTGGAAAGGCTGTTATCAAAAAGCTTTCGAACAGCGTCACATAATGCCCCGCATAGGTTATGCTATTTCCTAAGAACAATATTTTTTGCGCGTCTCGTATAGGGAATGGAAAATCCAAAGGGCCGCCCTGCCCACGCCCCTGAAAAACAACACTTAAAAATAGAAATAAAGCAATATAGAGACGTTTCATTACAACCTTTGCGTTATTTTGAAGGTATATCCTTTCGGTAGTTTCCGAACTGATCTTGGAAGTTTCACCCGAAGACCTACTTCCGTTTGATCGAAAGCAACTTTGCCTATCCCCAATATCTCCACTTCTTCCACGCTGATTTCTCCTTTGGCCAAGCTTTTAACAACCGATACCCGATCTTCAGGCACTTCGAGCGACACGACATACAGATACTTCTCTCGTTTTGTAAACCAAAAATCTTCCGGTGTGAACTCCGCTTTAAATCCTTCCTTCTCCCGTTGTTCGGTATCTGTTATACTCACGGTCGTCGGTCCTTCACGTTGCACTTTCCAAGGTTCAGACTCGTAAATTGCTTCCTTGTTTACCGCCATCCAGCTGCCCAATTTTTGTAGGTTGTTCTTGACTCTCGATGCTATATTCCCTTTTGCATCCGGACCAATATTCAACATATAGTTACCTCCTTTGCTCACGATTTCGACAAGCCAATAAAGCAACTCATCGACACTTTTCCAATCTTGATCGTACGCCTTATATCCCCAAGAATGGTTAAACGTGCCAATCGCTTCCCACGGTTTATCGAATTGGTCTTCAGCCTTCGGGATACGGTTATCACCAGGGATTGCATAATCTCCCATATCATTGCCGATACGTTCAGCGACAATGACCGTTGGATTGATATCATAGACGGCTTTATAAAATGTATAGCTTTGCTCTGGAGTCATCAATCCCGGCATGTCGAACCAAATATAGCGGATCCCCGGATACTGGTTCAGGATCTCTTTTACCTGCGGAATAGCCTTGTTTTTTAAATATGAAGAAAAGGTGTTGGGACTTGGGTCCCATAAATTTGCGCCGAAGCTATCCGTATCTTTCCCCAAAAGGTCGTTGATCGATTTCGTTGCAGCATATTGTGCGTCCGCCCCGTCTGCCCAATCAATATTATGGGAGTAGTACACCCCAAACTCCAACTGATTCCGCTTACAGGCGTCATACAATTCCTTCACAATATCCCGCTTAAACGGTGTTGCGTCAATCATATCGAAATTGCTGACTTTCGAATCAAATAGGGCAAAACCATCGTGGTGCTTGCTCGTTATGACGATATATTTCATTCCAGCCTCTTTGGCCACGGAGACAATATGCTCCGCATCGAAATCGATCGGATTAAATGAATGAGCCAAATCCGCGTACTCCGCCCGTGGGATCTTTGCAACCAACTGAATCCATTCTGCGACACTCGGAACGCCCATTTCTTCCATTGTTTTTCCCTTCCACATCCCACCAGGAATAGCATACAATCCCCAATGGATAAACATACCGAATTTCTGCTGTTGGAATTTCTGCAGTGCACGTCCTTTTGACCGGTTCATTTTAAGCCAATCGTTTTCCAATAATTGACAGAATGCTTTACCGCTCCAGACGGTCGTCAATAATAACATTATAAAATATTTCATATACTAATCTTCCATTGAAATCTGTAACAACTGATGCTTATGAACGCCAGATTGTGGTATTGAAACCTGTAAAACACCGTTCCTCATTTCCCACTCCTGAAGCAAGGCGCCGTTTAAGCTAATCCGAGAAGGGCTATGACCTATATTAAAAAAGATTTCATAGGCTCGTCTATCCAACATTCCTTCGTACGCACCGACCGTCGGGGATATGGTAAATTCAATCTCATTTTGTTTTTCACGACATTCAAAATGTGTCTTGGATATTGCCCCTTGTTCAAAATCAAACGATACACCATCGTCTTCCAACAACGTGTATGCGCTGCTTCCCGATGGATAAACTTTTAAGATTAGTGTATCTAAAGGTTTTTGATCAACATATTGCATGGGCTTTTGGAATGGGATAATGGCACCAGCCTTCACAAAAAGTTGACCTCCTGTATGAGCAGGCATACGTGGCGAGATAGTCTGCCCACCACTTATGTTTTCACCCGACCAGAAATTCACCCATTTCCCTTCCGGCAAATAAATAGAATCCGTAAACGCACTTACCAACAGATGTTCCCCAAACATAAACTGTGTGGTCATATTTTCCATTTTTTTATCTTGCGGAAATACCAAAGGCATTGCCCGTAATACGGGCATTCCGGTTTGGCTGCCATGTATTGCGGTCGAGTAGATATAGGGCAACAAGCTGTTACGTAGCTGTGCGTAAAAACGGAAGGTTGCGTTATATTCCGGCGAGAAGTACTGAGGATAATGCAGACTAGCCCAACTGTTGATCTGGACCCACGGGAGGAAAAAACCAAAATGGAAGCCTGCCTTCACATCTTCTACTGCATCCAGGACATCCGCGGAAGTGTTTAGGAACCCGCTCAGCCCGAGATTAAGTTGATCATAGAGGGCGTCCCGACCACCACCATTATCGCCAGCTGTGGAGGCTCCCCAATGCTGGCTTCCAGCATACCCTCCGCAATAGTGGTGAAAAGACCGGATTCCTTTGTGTTGGCGGAAAACACGATACATTTGTTTTGGCAACAATACCTGGTTTAAATTGTGCATTTCACGATCCGTATATCCATTGTAGTATATTCTATCAGGATGCTCGTCGAGTGTACGTCCAGGATCTAGCTTAAAGCCGTCGATCCCCTGATCAACAAACTTCATCAGATGGGGAAACCAATGCGCTTGGCCCGAATGCTTACCACCGCGCTGGGCAGCCAAATGGTCTTCTTCTTCAATACTCAGATCGTGATCGATACATAGCCATAACGCTACGTGATAACCTAGCTGGTGTAATTTGGATAGAAACAGCTGTTTGTTTTCATAACGGTTACCTTGGCCCTTCTGCCAGAAAAAGTAAGCTGGAAATTTGGACAAATCCCAATCCTTGTCGGTAGAATAATCATAAAATTTGGCCATCCACTGCGGTTCAATCCAATACACGTCAACCGGAATACTTTCCTCTCGGAACCGTACCGCGTTGTCTAACATCCGAAATTGATCTTCCATCATATTCCCTCCAAACGCCAAGCCGTAAGCCCATTTAGGCAACAGGTATGGTTTGCCTGTTATTGTCGTATACAAATCGATAGTATTTTCTACGGATTGCCCGGTCATTAAATAAAAATCGACGGTCCCGTCCGTATTGTAAACATAAAGTTGGTCATCTTCAAAATGCCCTACATCGAAATAGTTTAAAGCTGTCGTATTGTTAAATACCCCCCAACCATGTGAGCTAGCAAGAAACGGCGCAACCATATCCGACTGTTGATATGTCGCCCACATCCGCAACAGCGAACCACGATGTTGAATAGCTTTACGACTGGCTGCTCCTCCACCATAAAATCGTTCGTCCGGTTTAATGGAAAGACTGAGTACAGCCGGCCCTACTTGGCTTTCGGTCTGTTTTACCGGTTCGGAAACATAACTCTCTTTCGTCGTGTCTCCAATGATTTCTTTCTTAAGAAACGTTTGTTCATAACCGGTTACAGCCTCATGCAAGGCTTCGTAGGTTCGACTTCCCTTTTTCAATACGGACAGGCTGGTTATGATCTCATTATCTGATGATGATCTAACAGTAACGGTCCCATTTTTTCCATTTATTTCCAGCCGATTTCGGGGTGTTGTTAACCGGTAATTTGGACCATGCTTGGTAATTTTTGTTTCACTATTCCAATTTTTCTTGACAACACCATAGCGCTCCATCAGCGTTTCGGGAAAATTGTTCGAAGACGACACCCTTATTCTAAATATTTGGCTATTACAAGCTTCTATATTTAGAAAATGGCCATTTGTAAGTTTGATGGTATGCCCTTGTCCAAAAGAGCACATGCCGGAAAAACAGATTAATATCATTTTCAGCCAGCCCAACTGAAAAGCCGACGTCCATTTTATTTTCATCATATTAATTAAATTAAGGTTATGCGGCTACATGCGCCGCACAATCTATCGGTAACCGGTTAAGTGTCCTATTAATAATCTGGATTTTGGATGAGTAAATCATTTTTGAGAATTTCGTCCCGCATAATGGGGAAGAAATATAATTTGTCGTGCCAAATTCTTAAATCACCGGGAATATCAATACGACTATATATCGGAGTACCCCATGTAGACCCATCGGGCTGCCTATAAGACGAGACCTGTGTCCTGTCGACCGTGTAGCGTATATCTACCCCGTGAGTCTGATGAGAAGCTTCTGGTCCGATAAGCCATCTTCTGACGTCCCAAAAACGGTGATCCTCAAAAGCAAGTTCTATACGACGCTCTTGTCGAATTGCTTTCCTTAAAGCCTCTCCGTTAACAGTTTCGGGTAGATCAGGTTGTCCGGCACGCTTACGCACCATATTGACACACGATCTTGATTCCGCGTCTTCCCCCAGTTCATTACACGCTTCCGCATAGATCAGCAATATCTCAGCATACCGCATATACCGGAAAGGTATATCTTGCTTCTTCCCATCCGTCGGTGAGATGGTGGGATCCACCGCTTTACGGAGATAGTAACCGGAATAACTACCATTCCAGTCCTCAATCGGTCCTTTTCTAGTATCGAGACCAGCTTTAATCATGGTGCCGCTTGTACTATAGACGTATCCTGTCTGAATCTTGCTATAAGGATCCATTACCAGCGCATCGGATGGCCGAGTCGCCCATTGTACGCCCTCGTAAAGTACAGTGGCATAAAACCGCGCATCACGATTCAAATAAGGATTCGCTTTATGCACCGGATTTTCCCAGCTAAATTTAGAGCCGTCTTTCATTTCGTAGTCGTCCACTAAATCTCCGATAGGATTTTGGTTTCCTGTACCATGGTACCCGTTCGGATTGGACGCAATCACCGGATCTACCCATCCGCCGGTGGACGTCTTAGGTGTGTAGTGTATCGTTATTATATCTTCCGCTGTCAATTCCTTCATCAAAAAATAATCAGCGATAGTTTGCGGAATAGAATCCCCGTCGGCAGGATCAGCGGCGTATAAACCATATGTTTGCATATCGATAACAGCTTTGGCGGCATTTTTGGCAAGCCTCCAGCGATCACTGGAAGAACCGCTTGTATATCCCAATAACTCGGGATTGGCGTAGCCCTGGCGGATAGCGCCATTTTTCTGAGGATTATGCAGATCGCTCGCGGCATAAACTAATACTTTGGCCTTAAACCCCAACGCACCGCCTTTGGTAATCCGTCCAGCTCTATCCGGCGAATAACTTTCTGGCAGCAATGCAGCCGCACTATCAAGCTGCGAGACAATAAAATCTATACATTCCGCATAGCTATTACGGGGAAGAAGAAAATCGTCATTTAGTCCGTACACATCCCTAATGATCGGAACCCCACCATAAAGCGTGGTCAAATAATGGTAGGTAGCCGCGCGCATAAAATACGCCTCTCCTTTCAGCCGATTAGAAAAATCTATGTCATCGGTAGCAATATCTTCGATTTTTGAGAAAAATATATTGGTCTGTCGCACATTAGCATACAACGAATTCCAATTTAAATGAGCTGTAGCATATGTGGCAGGCCAAGTATACAAATTATCCGACGTGATGAGTCCTTTGTTAAAATTGCCTGTACCCCAATCCGGCACAAAATGGGATTCGTCGCTGTAATCGGAAAGGCGCCATGCTGCAAACGGTGTTCCGAAGACATTTATGTACATTTTATTTACAAAAGTCTCTGCCAGATTTAAATCGTTCCAAACATTTGTTTCCGAGTATTCACCCAGCGGCTCCAGATCCAGAAAATCCTTATCACACGCCAAATGGAGGCTTATGCAAAAAAATATGATCGTTTTAGTAAGTAGCTTTTTCATTTTAATTTTCGTTTAAAAAGTTAAACCAATCCCCATGTTAATAATTCGTTGCGCAGGGTAGGAACGACCGGTCTTAATTGCCTCCGGATCAAAATGCTTTAGTTTATCTATCGTAAATAAGTTAAATGCATTCGCATAGATGCGTAATCTTTCTATGCCGATTCTTTCCGTCAAATTCTGCGAGAAGCTATATCCCAGTTCGATATTTTTCAAACGGATATAATCCGTCGGTTTTAACCAAAATGTATTCGCCGAATTTGTCCAATAAGGTTCAGAGCGGTTATACGCTCTGGGGTATGTCGCGTCCGTATGATCTGGTGTCCAATGATTTTCTGCAAAAAACTGATAATAGTTCCCCCAATCGCCAGATTCAACCATGTCGATATACTGAACAGCGCCGGCGGCCCCTTGGAAGAAAATGCTCATATCAATCGCGTTCTTATAACTGAAATTCAAAGTCACACCACCAAGCAACCTAGGCATACTTGATTTTGTATTCATGACTCTATCTAATCCGTTTATTTCCTGGTCGCCATTCACGTCCTTAAATATAATGTCGCCAGGAGCAGCTCCGGGTAGATGAGGATAGGCATCAATTTCCGCCTGATCCTTAAATATCCCAATGGCTTCGTAATATAACGAAGATCCCATCGGGCGTCCTGTAGACTGTTGGTAATCGGGTATTCCGGGGGTTTCGTCCCAAAACACAATCTTATTTTTGGAATAGCTAGCATTAAAAGCTATTGAATAGTCGAAATCACTTTTAGTGTCCTGATACCCGATCTGAAACTCGAATCCTTTATTCCTTACCTTTCCGATATTTTCCGGCGGCAAAACCAACCCTGTGCTCCCCGGTACGGACGCGTTGCGGGTAACCAAAATTTGTGAACGCAGATTGTTGAAATAATCAAATTCCAAAAAGAACTTATTTCCGAACATATACGCGTCAAATCCAACATTAAATTGATTTGCCACTTCCCAGGTTACATTCGGATTGGGAATTTTCATTTCTTCCAGCAGCTTGTTGTCAATAGCTGGAACACCAAAACCATAATTCCGGCCGGAGAATCCATATGTAGCCAGATACTGATATTCGGCGATCCGGTCATTCCCTGTTTGCCCCCAGGATGTTCTTAACTTTAGATTGTTAATGAAGGACAGGTTGTCGCTCCAAAACGCTTCGTCGGAGATCCGCCACCCGACAGACACACCAGGAAAGAAACCGAATCGCTTGTCCTTAGGAAACATATAGGAACCGTCGTACCTCCATAAAAATTCGAGCAGATATTTATTCCTGAAGTCATAATTTGCACGACCGAAATAGCTCATGTATTTATTTTGGGACGCCGATCCCCAGTTTGACATAAATTGATCTTCTGCACCGGCAAAAAGTTCCTCAATGGCATCCGAAATAAAGTTGCGTCGAAATGCCCCAAAATTTTTCCCTCTTCCACCACGGCTTTCCATCCCCGCCATCAATTTGATATTGTGTTCCGTATTGAACGATCGGGTATAAGTAGCGAATGTGTTCAACAAGTAATTATCGCCTCCCGAATAGCTTTCAGTCAACTGTGCAGAGTCGAAACCACGTTTTCCTCTGGTCGTTACATGATCGGGGTTTCCGTCCCATGTATACAGATACCAAGGTTTATTAAATACCTTTTGTAAACGAAAAGAACGATCATACGCAGCATTAGCCGTCAATGTAAGTCCCTCTACCCAAGGTATACGGACGTTTGCCCGAAAATTACCTTCAAAAACGTAGTTATCTACTCTATCATAACCGGGTGCATCAGAGACAATTACAACGGGGTTGTCACCGCGTTCGATATCAGGGCCAGGATTTCCATCCGGCCAGTATGCTGGCATATTCGGTTTGCCTCTGGTAATCATTGACCAGATAATATCTTCGGTGGGTCGTGTCGGTAAGTTGTAATCCTCTAAACGGCCGGCGACGTCAAATGCAACATCGATATACTTATTCACTTTCGCATCAACATTTGACCGAAAATTATATTGGCGATAATCTGATGAGCTCTTTCTGTAATAGGCATCCTGGTATTTTTCACCTGCTGAGATAAAGTACTGTACATTCTCTGATCCCCCTGATAGGGTGACACTCGCTTGATGTTGCGCTGACCACGGCTTAAGTGTTTCAGAGAACCAGTCTGTGTCGGGATGGCCCCATGGATCCGATCCATCTGCAAACAACCTGATATCCTCTTCGGTAAACCGTTGGTTCCATCCACCATTAGGATTTTTATAATATTCCAGCTCATTCAGCAAAGTTGTGTACTGGACTGCATCGGCCATTTTCGGTATACGAGTTGGCTGATTCATGCCCATGCCCAGGTCAAAGTTTATTCTTGGTTTCCCGGAATTTCCCCGTTTTGTGGTGACGATAATGGCTCCGTTGGCGGCTTGTGCACCATAAATGGCAGCTGCAGCATCTTTTAATACCGTAATGCTTTCAATATCATTTGGATTAATGCGTTCGAAGCTACGATTGGGAACGCCGTTAACAACAATCAGCGGACTGTTATTACCAAGCGTATTCAATCCGCGGACTAATAAATTCGCGCCATCCCGGCCGGGTTCCCCACTTGGTGAAATTGCGCTCAATCCAGGTACCCTGCCCAGCAAGTTGTTGGTCACATTAGTTGCCGGTGAAGAAGCAATTGTCGATCCTTTAATAGAAGCAATTGCACCCGTGGCCGTTTCTTTTTTCTGTACACCGTATCCAACGACCATAACTTCTTCAAGGTCGCTGACGGCCTCTTTTAAAACTATGTGGATAATAGATTCTTGGCCGACTAATTTTTCAGAAGGGGTAAATCCGACACTTGAGAAAACGAGAACGGCCGCGGTATTGGGTACTTCTATCTGATAGGCCCCATCCCGATCGGAAGTTGTTGTAGTTGTTTGGCCTTTGACAGTAACCGTTGCTCCCACGAGCGGTGTACCTTGTCCATTGGTTATCCGTCCTGCTATACGCCGTTGCAAAGGGACAGATTTAGATGGCATATTGCTCAACTTCGTACGACTGGGTTTTACCACTATTGTCCCATCCTTAATAGCCCAATCGAAGTTTAAAGGCCCTAATAGTCTGCTCATAGCGACTTCGAGCGTTTCATTTTTAATTTCAGCACTCACGCGCGCAGTAGCTATCGCCTTTCCATTCAGGAAAAAAGCATATCCGCTTTGTTTCTGAATACTTCGCATGACATCTGTAAGCGTTGAGTTCTTTACTTTTAGGTTTATCGTTTGCGCAGTTCCCTCAGCATGAACCTGCAATATGGCAATGAATAAGAAGACAATTACCAGCTTCATAATTACTAATATTCGGTGAGTTAAAGTCCAATAAAAGACTTTAACATATGTACAAAAAATCATATGTTTGTGTTGTTTTTATAATGGTTAACGACTAGCCGTCTTTTTGACGGTATATAAAAGCAATGAAAATTTTAGGTAGTGCCCCCCAGCACTGCCTTTTTTTGCTTCTTCAATGTTACTATATCAAGTTGGCTTTCTTTTCCATGTTATCATCTGTTAAATTGACACATTGATGTCCGTTGAAATTTTAAGTTATCCTTTGGAATATTTGAATATATGGGCGTTAATGAAATGGACAACCAAAACTTAAACCCCTCTTATTGTGCGGATAATACGGTCAGCACATTTTTCGCGTTCTCTTTTGTTAATCGGAAGCGCACATTGCCCTCTTCCAGGATATTCAATACATTTTTAAGTGACTTGCTTCTGGGAATCTGTCCATAAAAATAAGTTTGTGAAAAATCAGCTTTGTACCTTATTTCTATATCGTACCAACGACTAATCTGGAGCATCGCATCCGTTAATGCCGTCTCATCAAAATAAAACAGGCCCTCCCGCCACGCTACCTGCTCCATTATGTTACCCTCAGTGACCGAAATTTTGCCTCCATTTTTAAAAATGGACTGCTGGCCTGGCCTTAAGTATACGGTCGATGATGACTTGTCTTTATGATTGACCCTTACCTTTCCCTCGACCAGGATCGTACGTACAAAATCATCCTCGGGGTACGCACTGATGTTAAAAGTCGTGCCGAGCACTTCCACTGTCTGATCTCCGCTGGCAACTCTGAATGGCCGTTTAGCGTCTTTTTGGATTTCAAAATACGCCTCTCCTTCAATTATGACTTTTCTTTCATGCTCACTAAACTTAGACGGATAAATCAATTTAGAGGCAGCGTTTAGCCAAACGATGCTTCCATCATCCAAGGTGACGCGATAGGTTCCTCCATTCGGCGTAGAAAGCTCGTACTGTTCTTTTACATCGTCACTAGATGCGAATTCCGCCACCTTTACACCGTTTGTGTAGGTAATTTCTTCTCCCATAATTATACCGTCCTGTGCCTCGTTCAGGACGACGAGACTTCCATCAACAGTCTTAAGCACGGCTTTATTAGTGCCGGGTGCAACATCAATAAGTTCTGTGTATCGCCCGGCCTCGGTCGTAGTTTTGTGAAAATTGTCGCTATAGCGATAGATTGCGAACAGGCCAATGGTTAGGATTGCAGCAGCGGCGGCCCAAAATGGAAGCAGTCGTTTTACCGGTCGCTTCTTAGAGGTTATCGTTTTGGACGATATCTTTTGATAGAGATCGTCAAATTTTTGATCACTCAGCTTGGCGGTTTCAACTTCCTGCAGCAAACTTTCCCATATCGCCTTATCAACATCGTCGTTGTTGTTGGATAATTCGTCATAAAGTCGCTCTAGTTCTTCCCGCGAACATTTGCCATCCTTGTATCGCCGTAACAGCGCCCGTATGTTAGATTTATAATGGTCCACTTTCGGTCTCTTTTTAGTAAATACACCTACCTGTGGAAAAAGGTCTGCTCTATCTATTATTTTTTTAAGAAATACCTAGATAAAAGAAAGGAAGCAGTAATGAAGGAAAACTTCCTTCGTATATTAATACATCTTTAATAAACTTGTTAGCTTTCACTATATGATCCCGGACAGTAGAAACCGAAATCTGAAGTTCCTCCGCAACCTCCTGATAACTTTTTCCATCTAATTTACACATCCTAAAAATCCGTTGTCTTTGCAGTGGAAGCTTACTGATGACATTTTCTATCAGGTTTCGGATCTCTTTTTTGTGGAGCGCGCTATCTACGGACTCTACAAAACCAGAATTGTCATAAGTCAGATGTATGGCGGATTCAATCTCTAATTTCAGTCTTCTTTTAAAATTGAAGACCGTGTTCCTTGAACAGGTAAATAAGTAAGCGGCAAATGACAAATTTGGATCAATAGAGGCACGATGTTCCCATACTTTCACGAATACATCTTGCAACAAATCGTCTACAACAGACTCATCATTAATAAAGCGCATGATGTTACCATATATAAGTCGACTATAACGCTCGTAGAGTATACGAAACGCATCTTCATTTCCTGCCTGTAGCCGAAGAAGAATCTCATATTCGGATAGGTTTAAATCGTTTATCATCTATCGATTAGCTTCGCTGGCTGGTTTAGTCACCGAAACGCCAACAACCAAATATAGTACATAATTTTGCTATTTCCCCCCCCCTCGCCCGAATTTTCCTTTCGAATAGAAAATTAATCTTGTCATCATACTAAGTATAGTGGCACTAATTTGTCCCAATACTAATCGCGCGACAAGTTGTCCGGAACCCAGAACTGGGGATATTTCGTTCAGCCTAAAGACGGGAAAATCACGACGGTATCCGTTGGTAGCTGCTCTTTGATGTCGGCCGTATTTCTGAAGCTTTTCTGTATTATTGGTGATGCGGGATGAACGCCATTGCACCGTATAAGGCTTTTCAATGTCAGCCCTATGGCATCCAATCAATTTTCTTTTTGCTACCTCAATCGGAGCCAACAACTCATGAGATGAAATATTATTATCACTAGGGTACCAAATTTGATTTCCCCCTCCGGCTTCTGATCTAATTTCATATCCGAATTGTTTACTGTCTGCCTGTTTTGGCAGTCGTCCGGGCAGGTGTGCTGCCTGTTGGGTCGTATGTAAACGATCTAGTTTTCCGATCTCGTGACAAACCACTTTTGTAAAGAAAATACTGGATCCGCGTTTAAACACTAACGTGAATTTCGTCTGCTCGGTTCCTTTCTTTCATCTTCCTGAGAAGATATACCCCCAGTAAAAAAGAACTCAAAATCATGAACGCTCCGATCAACTGCGCTTCGGAAACGGAGATCCCGAATACATCAAACCTGTAATTTAGCCGTATAAATTCTATAAGAAATCTTTCGGTTCCGGTCACAAACAGGTAAAGGACAAACAGTAAACCAGGAATGCGTATTTTGCTTTTGACTAACCAAAGCACAACGAAAACAGCTAGTATTATTATGGATTCATATAAAGATGTTGGAAATACACCCTGAGGCAGTATGTAACAATATTTTCCGGAGCACTCGGGAATGTAATCACCCTGACCCAGAACGTTATGTGGAAAGCGAAAGGACCACAACCAATCCGGGATCCAGCGTAACGGTTTTTCCACAGCATTGACTATTCCCCAGTCCCCGTCACCAGAGAGATGACACCCCATACGCCCCACACCATAGGCTACTAACATACCTAAAGATCCGACATCTGCAAGATGTCGCCATCCCATCCCCTTACGCATGCCAATGTAAAAGTAACTTACACCTCCAAAAATAAGGCCTCCAAAAAATGTCAGACCACTAAAATTCAAAATTTCTAAAAAACCGTGCGAATGATGAAGGTCGCCGTTTTCCAAGAGATTAAAGACCTTAGAACCAACAAATCCGGATATCCCTGCCCATAGAAGCATAACTGGAAGGACGCGAGTCGGCTGAACGTCCTTGCTTTGGATGGTGCTTGAGGAAAATAATATCTTTCTGTACACAAGGCAGAAGGTCATAGCACATACAATTGCAAGTGTTAATCCCGCTGTCCAGTTTCCATCGGCAGAAAATATAAAACCAAGAGGGTTGCGATAAAAGGATTCTCGATTCAGTAAGGCACCTATGCCCTTATAACCGACTAGAAATCCAAATAAACCGTATCCCAGCAATAACAAAGACTTCTCCGTTGTCCCCCATTTTACTTCACCTCTGAATGCGATAAACACTCCCGACTCTTGCTTCCTTTTAAATTCCGCACGGAACGTTAAGTAAGAAAGGACAAAAGCTAAGCTGACAAAAAAACCAAATGTAGGAACCGGCCAGTTGAAATTTGTCCCGAACACATAATTGATTAACGATGATAAAGTAGGAAACATACTAAAAAAAAGGTACAGCACCTAAAAAAACTCAGATGCTGTCATTCGATAAAAACTAAAAACCGATCTGTATACCCAGGTTGACCACCCGTTGATTCTGATAGGCGTCACCCGCCGTGTTGGAGGTTACCTCAGGATCCTGCTGGTATAGTGAATAATTCGTCCACGTCAATAGGTTATACCCGCTCAGATATGCCCGGGCATTGTTAATTCTAAAGGGGAGCCAACGATCTGGCAACTGATAACCTAATTCCACCGTTTTTAGGCGCAGATATGTGGCATCAATCAGCCAAAAATCGGACATATATGAGGATGGGCTACTGATCGTTGTCGGATTGGTAGTAAGACGTGGAAATTTAGCAGTTGCTGCAGTCTGCTCTGTCCATCGCTCTTGATGAATCGGCTGAAACTGGCTCTGGAATGGTTCAATACCACTTCCAAACACGCTAAAGCTATAGCCGGTAGTCCCCTGTAGCAAGACGTTAAAGCTAAAACCTTTATAACTACCTCCCAGGGTAAGTCCAAAGCTAGTATTAGGAATATTCGGCCTTCCGATAGTTGTCCTATCGAAGTCATCAATGATACCGTCTCCGTTCAGATCTTTATAACGTAGATCACCAGGTTGCACTTGATAGCCACCGGTAGGTTTAGGACTCAGATCAATATTTTCCGCGGTGTAAAAACCGTCAAACTGATACCCTATCGGCTGGTTGATCTGATGCCCTGTAAGTCGTAACCAGGGATAAGCTGGCATCGGTTCATCCTGGAACAAGATTTTATTTTTGAAGTAGGTAAGTACCCCCTTTACATTGTAATTGAACTCACCGATATGGTCATTGTAGTTCAGTTCAAATTCCACCCCACGGTTCCGCACGCGTGCGATATTAGAAGGTGAAACCCCTACGCCGATATGGATGGGTAAAGACTGCGATGTCACCAACTGGTCGTAACGAATATTGTTGAAGTAATCTAACACCATGGAAAATTTATTCTTCAGCAAGTTCATTTCCAACCCGATATCAAAAGACCGCTGCTTCTCCCAGGTTACGTTGGGATTACCCAAATTTCCCTCGATGATACTGCCTGAAGGCTGGTGTGTCTCCCCAAAGGAGTATCCCAAGCCCTGATCGTAAACCTGCTGGAAGAGGTACCGATCACCTGCCACCTTATCGGATCCTACCACGCCATATGAGCCGCGAATCTTAAACAGATCAACGAAGGTAAAGTTCTCTTTAAAAAAGTCCTCCTGTGCCAGGTTGTATCCCGCCGAGACGGCGGGGAAGAATCCATAACGTTTATCGGATTGAAAACGGTCCGAACCATTATAAGCCAGTGTCAGGTCCAAGATATACTTCTCCTGGTAGTTGTACCCGGTCCGCCAAGTGAAGCCCTGAAAGTTCTGCGGAATCCAGTTTGTCTTTTTATCCCCTTTTGTTTTATAAGACTCCCTGTTATACAAAAGCAGGGAATTGATACGGTGTTCTCCAAAAGATCTGTCGTAATTAAAATTCGCTTGAAAGTTCATCCGGTTATTGTAATCGCCCTGATAAGCCCGTAACGTGTAATTTCCTAGTACGTATGGGGAACCTCCTTTTAGCTGGTAAGCATCCGTATATGGATAGTAGCGGTAGACGGGGATCTCATCCCGGGCTTGTTCCCTTCCGTTGGATTCCACGCTGGCATAGGCAATCCGTGCCGAAAAAGACAGGCCTTTGGTTAGCGCGTCCAACTGCTGGGTCCCTCCGAAAAGAATATTGATGTCGTTCCGCCGATCTAAATTATACCCTGCGGTGGCCAGTCTCGCATTGACTGTCGGCAGCAAATCTTGCGTGTCGCTAGCATAGGTATATGAACCGTCCGGATTGAGAAATGGCGCAGACCAAGGTCGTATCTTCCTAAAATCAAACACTTCGCCAACGATATTTCCGGCACGCGGTGAATTTATTCTATTAAAGTTCGTGCGGAAATCGAGGCGTAGCTTCAGGCTTTTTGTAGCTTGAACGTCCAGGTTTGAACGGAGGTTATACCGTCGATAGTAGTAATTGTTATTGATCTGGTCCCCTTCATTTGCAAAACTGTACAAATTGCCATCTTGGGATAAGGCACCTCCGGAGATAAAATACTTAATGCTCTCACTTCCTCCGGAAATATCAACGTTGGTATTGTACTGAAAACTTACGGGCTTAAAGATCCGTTCGTACCAGTTGATATCCGGATGACCGTAGGGGTCATCTCCAAGACGGAAGTGCTCCAATGCCTGCTCGTCAAAAGGTTGATTGCTATTATCTCCTTCTGTATTTGATATGGCCTCATTCCATAACTGCGCACTTTGATAAGCGTTTAAGAACTTCAGCCTAGTTACAGGACTCTGCATCCCGGCTTCCGTACGCACGTTGATCCGCGGCTTTCCCGATTCTCCCCTCCTGGTTTTTACTACGAGCACGCCGTTGGCACCTTTGATACCAAACACTGCTGTCGTCGATGCATCTTTGAGGATTGAAATACTTTCAATCTCGTTGACATTGATCTGCGAGAGTTGCTCGTAAGTATACTCTATGTCATCCACGATGATGAGCGGCTGATTGCCGTCAGGATTCAGGGAGCTTACCCCGCGAATGTAAAAATCAGAGGCGTCGCGACCCGGCTGTCCGGAACGCTGCACAGAAACAAAGCCCGGTAATCGCCCCGTCAGGGCATTTTGTACGCTTGAGGTCGGTATGTTACGGATGTCAGCTCCTTTGATGGAGCTAACAGCTCCCGTGTTGGTCAGTTTTTTTGCCGTCCCGAATCCTACCACGACCACCTCGTTGATATCTTGGCTAGTGGACTGTAGGATAACCTCAATCTGTTGTACCCCCTGCACGTTTCTTTGCTGAGTTGCGTATCCCACACTGGTGAACACCAACTCGCGTGTGGCTGTGAGCGGAAGACTGAACCGACCGTTGCGGTCAGATTGCACAGAGCCTCCCCCCTTCTCGGCAACGGTAACCCCAGCTAAAGGGCCTGCGCTATTTTTGACAATCCCTGTTATGTTGGACTGTGCGAAGATTAACAACGGCATAACGACCATTGTTAATAAGATATAAATACCTTTTTTCATCAGAATCACTTCTTTGGTTAATTGATTTGTTACCATTCCGGGTTTTGTTCCATTTTCGGGTTTTTTATAACCTCGTAAAACGGAATAGGTGCCAGATACATCCTTTTTTGAAAGTTCATTTTCAGTATGGGTATGCTCTGTCGAATTGTTCCTGTCCCAGTCTGGTAGATCACCGCTGCATGAAGCTCTTTATTAAAAATTTCCTCTGCTATTTTCCATCTACGCACGTCATAAAACCGATGTTCTTCAAAAGCAAGTTCTTTGCGCCTTTCTTTATGAATGGCGTCCCGCATTTGCACTTTGGTAAGCCCTTTGGGCAATTCAAAAGGCATAAGACCCGCCCGTCGCCTGATGTTTTCCACTGCCTGATAGACCAAAGCATCCGGCACCTGCAAACGCTCGTTTCTGGCCTCTGCATAGTTCAGCACGATTTCCGCATAGCGAAACAGGATATGATCATGGTTTACGCTGCTGTAGTTTACTGCGGACTCGAAATTCCCCATGAACTTGCGCAGGTAATAACTGGTTTTTGTCTGCTGCCGCGTCCCTCCTGGCTTGTCGGCTCCTCCCTCGAAGGTCTGTACTGCGCGACTCAGCCAGGTCGCTCCATTATAGAAGATAGTGGCATAAAAACGGGTGTCACGGTTCGTATAGGGATCGTTCGGGTCATACCCAGAAGCGGGATCCGTAATTTCCCTTCCGTTTGCCATTCCAAAAGCATCGACGAGCTCTTGAGACGGACTGGTCCTTCCATTGTTTATTCCTGATGTGTAACCGACCGGACCGTTATTATTTTCGAGGCTCGTGTTGTTCCCTCCCTGTTTAGAAAAGATCCTCTCGCTGTTTCTGGTTATAAAAATGCTTTTGAATTCAGGCTCCAGACGGAATAACTTTAGATCCATGACCTGTTTAGCGGCCTCCTCGGCATGCTGCCAGCGCTCCGCTAAGAAGTTGGGATATCCTGTAAGTGGGTTCTGCCCCGCTATATTCCCTCCGTTAAAAAGGGGGCTTGCAGCATACAACAATATTCGGGATTTTAAGGCAAGCGCTGCAGCTTTGGTCGGCCTTCCGTAGTTTGGCAGGTCGAAGGGATCCATTCGCAGGCTATCGGTAATAGCATCGCATTGCTGAACAATGTACTCTACACATGCTGCGTAGCTGCTTCGCGGCAGTTCGATATCATCCTCTAACCGGTATACCTTATCACCAAGAATGGGGACGCCACCATGTCTTTTTACCAGCTCGAAATAAAATAGGGCTCGTAAGAATCGGGCCTCAGCCTTCCACACCCTCCTAAGCGGCGTACCATTGGCCAATTGTCCCTTCAACGGTACGCGGTCAATATTCTGGATGAAAATATTAGTTTTGCGTATCCCTTGATAACAGGTTGTCCAAAGGTTGTCAGGGTAGCTGTCCGCATTAAATGTTCCCATGGCCAGCTGTTGTACCGAAGTATTTGTCGGGTTGGAAGACACAGCGTCATCGGTAGCCGCGTCCAAAAAGTCTCCACCTACCCGATTGCCTGTCTCCGGCAGATGGCGATAGCAGTCGGTTAAAAATCTATTAGCGTTTACGCCTGCAGAATCCTTGGTGTCAAACACCTGCTCCAACACTTGCAGTTCTATTGGAACGATCTCCAGATCGCTTTCACAGGAAGATAATGTACTTACTATCAATGCAATCAGCGATATCCACTTTATATTGATATATTTCATGTCTGTGTCTGTGTAAAGGTTATAGTTTGATGTTTACGCCCAGAACAACTGTACGCTGCGCTGGATAGGAGGTTTCACTGGTGATCTCTGGATCGAGCCGGTCGTAAGGTGTGATGGTGAACAGGTTCTGCGCGTTAGCGAAGATCCGCAATGCGGCAATGTTAATGCGCCGGCTTAAGCGGAAAGGAAATGTATAGCCCAAGTCCACGTTCCGTACTCTCAAATATTCTCCCGAGCGCGTCCAGTAGCTGGAGTTGTTGAGAAACGGCGTGTTGGTAGGATCAGAGCCGATCGTAAGGCGTGGGTATGTCGCTGTGCTTGCTGTCTCTGGCGTCCACCGCCCCATCATATAGCTGAACCCCTGACTTTCGCCGTTACTGCCGAAAGAGTATTCCGTCTTTTGGTAGCTTCTGTTTGCCACGCCCTGTAAGAGCACACTGAAATCAAATCCCCCGACATTGAAGCCCAAGGTAGCTCCGTAATACACCAACGGTTTGGTATTGCCGATGGCTGTTTGGTCATATATGTTTATCACTCCATCCTCATTGAGGTCGATGAGTTTTACATCTCCCGGATGCACCGGATTGCCACCCAATAGTGGCGCAGCATCGGCTTGCTCCTGCGTTTGGATCAGACCATCGGCCATATAGCCGAAAGTCTGGCCCACGGGCATGCCGGTACGTCGATTCCACGAATATTTTTGGAAAACCTCGTTCATATACAGTACTTCACTGCGCATACGTGAGGCATTTGCTGTCAGGAAATAGTTAAACTTACCCAAATGATGCTGGTAGGTCAAACTTAGCTCCTGTCCCTCGTACAGATTTTCGCCAATATTTTCGTTCGGATAAGCGATACCTATCAGTTCGATTGTCGATCCCCGCTGCTGGAGAAGATCGTAATATCGATCCCGATAATATTCCGCGGTGAGACGAAACATGCCTTTCCTTATCGAAGCGTCAAGCCCCACGTTGAACTTACGTCCCTTTTCCCAGGTGGCCCCAACGTTGGCTAGCGCCTTTTCTACTAAACTATTGACGTAAGAATATTCTGAACCAAAGTCGTAGCCATTCGCTCCGTTCTGTCCATACGATGAACGCCAGCTATAGTATCCTAACGCGCCTTCATTTGTATTGCCGGTCTTGCCATAGGTCGCCCTGATTTTTAGCTGATCTAGCCAGTCTGCCTGCCCGGAAAGAAAGGATTCGCGGACCAGATCATAGCCTAGGCCCAACGCATAAAATGTGCCGTACTTGCGGCCCGGCTGAAAGCGGTTGAAACCCGAATAGTTCACTGCCAGCTCAGCAAAGTATTTCTGTCTAAACGCATAACTACCTGTTGCCGCGAAATTGGTATGCACTGTAGGAAGGTCAAACTGGTAATTGGCTGTCTGCTGGTCCATGAAAATTTTTGCGCCGATCTTGTGTCCACTTTCTATCTCTCTCTGGTAACCCAGGGCACCTTGGAAATAAAAGAAATTTGCCGTTGAGGTGGTGGAGAACGAATTGGGCTGGTCAGCAATATCACCATAGCGAATATAAATCAATTCACCTTGATCGTTGTAACGAACGTCGAATACCGGCTGTAAACGGCTCCTGTTAATAAAACTTGAGGAGGTAGCCGATACGTTGACTTTTCCTTTTGCGTACAGTCCTGGCAACCATTGATCGAACTTGTAATCAAAATCGAGATTTGCCAATATATCCCTGGTATTATCCGTAAGGTATCCCGATCCGGTCACCTGTTGATAGAGGTTTGTCCTGAAAACTGACGATCCGCCATAGGAGCCATCATCATTAAAAATGGGGTAAGCATTATTTGGCGTATTGTGTAGGGTAGTCAAGATGTTAGATATCCCCGCACCGGGCTGCCTACCGTCCTGGATGCGTCCGAAGAGCTGCAGGCCAATAGTGAAATCCTTTGTGACATCCACATCGATGGAACTGTTTATCAAGTAACGACGCTGGTCCAGGTTAGTGTCATAGTCAAATTCATCGGAAGACTGGAACATACCGCTCTGCCTCAGATAACTTAAGGAAAGCGCATAGCGTGCGTTCCGTATACCGCCGCTCACTCCCAGGTTGTATTTTGTGATCGGGCTGCTATTATTGAGCACAGCGTCATACCAATTAACATCCGGGAATAGCAGCGGCGAACTTCCGTCCCTGTATCGGTTGAAATCTTCATTGGAGTACACCGGTTGGCGACCGCTGTTCAGTAGGGCTTCATTGTACAGATATGCATATTGATGGGCATTCAGGGGCTCGGGACGCCTTAGCGCCCGTTGCATTCCAGTTTGTGCCGTAAAAGAGATCCGCGGAGGTCCCACTTCGCCCTTTTTCGTAGTGATCTGCAATACGCCCCTTGAGCTGCGCTGGCCCAATAGCAATGAAGAGAGGGCATCTTTGGCTATGGTAATCGATTCAATACTTTCCGGGTCTATCGAATAGATCTCACGTTGTACTCCGTCGATAATGGTGACAGGCTGCTGACCCCTGAGTTGAAAAAAAATCTCACTGTTATCGCTTAAGCTTGAGCTGTATTTGGTAGCGTCACTGGGAAGGGATCCAGCCAAATCATTTGACGTGATGGCTGTGGAGCGCGGTGAGCGAAATCCACTGATTTCCTGTGTATAAAATCCCGGAAGCCTTCCTGTCAACGCGTTCAAGTAGAGCGGTGTCGGTGTATTCTTTACTTGATTATTGTATACAGTGGATACCGACCCGAGCAGTTCTTGCTCCAGTTTTTCCTCATATAGCACCTTTATTCTTTCGTCCGCGGCCAAATAGCTGCTGACCATGGCGGTTTTCGCTCCAGGCTCGGCCCTGAGTGTCTTAGGATAATAACCAGCATGCCGGATAATAATGTCCGACCCCACAACAATCTGGATCAACGCGCTTCCCTGGGCGTCGGTCTCTCCCAGCAACCTATTGTCCTGTGTGTATATTTTCGCTCCGGAAAGGGGTTTGCCAAATTGATCGAGAACCTGTATGGTGACCTGCTTAACGAGATTAACTTCAACGTGGGAAAATGCGCCCGCCCGGAGCGGGTAACCAACGCTAAAAAGCAGCAATCCGCCTACGGCACCTATTTTTATATAATGACTTAACATATTCAGATAAATTATGGTTAGTAATCTGTTGGGTGGTAAACTTACTTACAACGAAAGCTATATTTAAAAGGCTGATCGGTGTTCCCGTACCCTACAACCTTGGTTCCGCTAGCGTCCGTAAAAAAATATTCCAAACGTGCGATCTCTGCGCCTCCATCGATGCTGAAGAACCCCCGGGGCCAGATATCGATCAGGAATCTCTTCCCTCCAATGGCTGAGAGCTTGCTTTTTGCAGTCGCTTGATTGATCTCTCCCAGCACCTTGTCCTGCGCGTCCAGCGCACGTACCCGCAGGTAAACCTCGTTCTCATTGTCTAACACGGTGCTGACCACCCCCGCGTTGAAGTTCAATGTTATAATATCATTGTCGAGACTTTTTACCGGCTGTACCGTCCCGAGCTGGGGATTAACAAAATCGATCAGATCTCCTTCTCCCCCAATCACCTGAAAATCATCCGAGAAGGTAAATTTTTTGTAATCCGTATCTTCTGGGCGTAGGTTTTCGATGGATGAACCTACATAGAAACCCAGTCGAAGTAGCATATTTTCAGACCCGACGTTGCACTCGACTTTAACGTTGAAATCAATGTCTTCATTATTGACAAATGTGTAAGACTGTGTACTGCGGTAGATGATCCACTCAAAGTCGTCTACCAAATTGGGGCCAATGCCGAACATTTTTTTTGCTGCTTGATGCCAGTTCAGCCCCGATACCGGCTCCACCTCACTATCGGGAATCAGGCGTAAGGTGCCATTACCCTTAGGACTGGTATAGGTAAGTACAGCATTCTGTCTGGCATTCCAGCTCTTGGGCACCATGATACCTGCCAGCAGCTGTGTGGTGTATGTTCCCGATCCTTCGATCCGCGGCTCGGCGCCGCTATGCATGGTGAAGGTCGCGCGCTGGCCCGCCACAGCTTCCGCGGGAACGGTTACCGTTAGCGACTTTAGGCCGCAATGCACCAGGAACAGGGTGAGCGAAAGGCCCAGCAGGATATAGAGGTAAAGTAAATGTTGAAATGGTGTCTTCATAATTTTAGTTCTGTCTTTCAAAATTATATTGGTACGTATTGCCTGAACATCCAAGACTGAAAGAAAGGCTTAACTGACGCCGCCCCTCTACCACAGGGAATTGGAACTGTACAGCGACCTCTCCTCCATTGCCGGCATCCATCAATAAACTGAAAGGGTATTGAGGGTCGCTTAACTTGTATGTTCCCGATCCTTGCAGCACGAAGGGCAGAGCGTCTTGTACCGCAAATGTTCCGTCCTCCTTAAAGTTTATGCTGAAGTCCTTGAGGTCCAATCTGCTGGTGAGGTCCTCACCATTCCGTGTGAGCTGAACCACGCTCCATATCCCTGAAATATCTTTAATAGGTTCCTGATCCACCACATTGGACAACTGGTCATCACAGCCGGCAATAAATAGATAGGAGGCTAGGGCGGCTAGGGGCAATAATTGTTTGATCTTCATTTCCTGGATTCTTTTAGTAACCAAAATTTTGTAACATCTCTGTCGATTTCGCAACTTCTGATTGCGGGATAGGCCATAGGTACATACGTTTGTCGAATACCCGTTTTCGTACATTAATGGTATTGTAGGTCGTTATTCCCGATACACGTACGGGCTCGGTGCCGTGAAGCTGTCGGTTTTCGGCTGTTTCTGCAATCTTCCAGCGGCGCACGTCAAAAAACCTGTGGCCTTCAAAAGCCAGTTCTTTCTGCCGTTCGCTCCTGATGATATCACGCATCTGGTCCTGGGACAAACCCGCCGGTAACGTAAAGGGATCCAGCCCTGCGCGCTCACGTATCGCCTGTACCGCCTGGTAAACCTTTTCATCGGGAGAGGACAGGCTTTCGTTTCTTGCCTCGGCGAAATTGAGCAGGATCTCGGCATAGCGTATAATGGGCATACAACGTGGTGTTTGTGTGTTAAACCAGTCGGCAGCGACGTCTCGGTTGACCATCTTGTAGACATAGTATCCGGTCGGCGTACCCTTGTATATAGCGTCCTGCCCTGAGCTGATGTTGTTTGGATTTGTTTTATCGATATATATGTTAACCGGGCGCTTTGCTAGGCCATCCCTATGGAATACCATAGACTGGTCGCGCGTAATCGTATTGGCTAGTCTTGGATCGCGGTTCAGGTACGGCTGTGACGGTTTGTAGCCTGATGCCGGATCATCGATCGGCAGGCCATTTTTCATCCCAAAAGCGTTTACCGTCTCTAGGTATGGGTAGGCTCCGGGGTTGCTGACGCCGAAAGTCGGCGGATTCCAAACCCCCTCCAAGTCACGGTTGGCAGCTTGCATCCGGGCCAGAAGGTACTCCTTATTTTTTCGCAGCTGGAATACCTCATAGAACCCGTATCCAGGCTCTGTAGCATTATTGAGGTGCAGTCCGTACATACCCGATTCGATAAGCTCAGCTGCTGCCTGCTCGGCCCGTTGCCAGCGTCCCCTGTCTGCATCCGGATACCCCGTTATGCTGCGCAGTGGTTCCTGGGTAGCTACTGCTCCGCCGTTAAATAGGGGGCTGGCAGCGTAAAGCAGAAGACGGGATTTCAATCCGTAGCACGCCGCCTTGTTAATCCGACCATAATTTTCTCCGTTATGGGACCAAGGTAGATCCTCTGCCGCCGCCTCGCACTCGGAGACGATGTATTCTACGCATTCACTAAAGCTGCTGCGTGAGGACGGGATAGCGTCATCGGCGCGATAAACACTGTCGCCCATTAGCGGCACCCCGCCGTAATGTTCCAGCAGTATAAAATAGTAGTATGCTCTCAGAAAGCGTGTTTCGGCCTTCACGCGAATTTTAATTCCATCTGCAAAACGGGCTGATGGGATATTCCTCAGCATGATATTGGCCCTTCGGATATTGGTATAGCTTGTAGACCAAACATCTTTAGTAATCATATTGGAGTTTACCGTTCCTGTAGCAAATTGGATAAACGTATTGATCGTGCCCAGCCCGGCACCTTCGGCCTCGTCGGTGCTCGCATCGAGCCCCCCTCCACCAAAGCGCTTGGGCCAGGTGGCAAAACCGATATCAGCATATATCCCCGAAAGGAAATTAATGGTGTAGGCACTGTCGGAAAACACCACCTTTTCATTCAGGTCCGTAGATTGCGTAGAATCCAGGAACCCTTGTTTCTCGCATGATACTACTATGAGCACTCCGAGTATCAGATAAGTTAAATAACCCTTTTTCATAATTTGATCTATAAAGTATAGTACTTGTCCACCTCCACTTTGTTTAGCGCCAGCCGGGCGACGGCTTTATCAGGGTAGCTCACTTAATGAGAATGGTCTTGACGCTCTGCCTATTCCCCTTTGTTTGTTTGGCATCTCGCCCATAACAAACTCGAGCGTGCCCCCGTTCATGATATCCTGATAGCGTATGTAATTTTTATCGTACGGCACACCGTTCAACTTAGCGGACTGGATATACACATTGCGCTCGTTGTTGTTCTTGGCCACGACGATAAATTTCTTACCGTTCGCCAGCTTTAGCTCTGCCCTTTGGAATGCCGGGCTACCAAAGACGTATTGATCCGTCCCCGGACAGACGCTGTAAATTCCCAGTGCGCTGAGCACGTACCACGAAGACATCTGCCCCTGATCCTCATCACCCGGGTATCCTTTCTCCGTAGCGTTATAGAGCTGATCCATGACTATCCTCGCCCTCTGCTGTGCTTTCCAGGGCTGGCCGCTGAAGTTATAGAGGTACGGTACGTGCTGGGTGGGCTGATTACCATGGGCGTACTGCCCCATCTTCGCCAACAGCATCTCCCGCATCTCGTGGATCTCCTGTTTGTAGCTGCCATAGTTAATGCGGGGCTCCATCGTAAAGAAAGAGTCCAGCTTCGCGTTAAAGCGCTGTTCCCCTCCCAATAGGTTTATCAGTCCGTTTATGTCGTGCATTACCGACCAGGTATACTGCCAGGCATTCGCTTCGGTAAAGGGACCGCCCCATTCCACCGGATCGAATGCTTCACGCCACTGGCCATTAGCCAGACGTCCGCGCATAAACCCTGATTCGGTATCAAAAACATGTACATAGTTGAACATCTGGCGCGCGAAAATATGTTCATAAAATGTATTCCCGCTCATCTTGGCTAGCTGATATGCGCAGAAATCATCGTAGGCATACTCGAGTGTCTTTGCCGTACTTTCATGTATCTGACCATACGGGATATATCCCTTAGTAAAATAGTCTTTCCATCCTTCCCTGCCATTAGATCCGCCCCAGAAACCTTTATTTGTTGCCTCGTGATAGTAGGCCCTCAGTGCGCTGTCTGCATGGAAGCTACGTATCCCTTTTGCCCAGGCATCAGCTAGCAAGGAGATCGCATGATTGCCGATCATCACACCTGACATCCCTGGATTAGACCAGGTAGGAAAGAAACCCGCCTGCCGCTGGGCATCGATTAAAGACTGCATATAGCGTCCCTGCATCTGAGGATGTAAGATATTGCTCAACGGAAACTGGGCACGAAAGGTATCCCAAAATCCGTTATCCGTATACATATACCCCGCATGCACCTTACCATCGTAAGGGCTGAAATAATATGGGTTGTTCTGCTGGTCCAGTTCGTAAAATTTTCGTGAGAACAAATTCGCGCGGAACATGCATGAGTAAAAGGTTGCCATTTGTGATTCGGTACCACCTTCCACAGAAATGCGGTTCAACAGGGAATTCCAGATATGAAAAGCCTTGGCCTTGGTAGCCTCCAGGTTTTTGCTGGCGCCGAGCTCGCGTTCCATATTGAGCGAGGCCTGTGCGGCACTGATATAGGAAGAAGCAATTTTCACCTGAACGCGGGATCCGGCCTTGAACTCCAGGTATGCTCCCGCTCCCTCCCCCTGACGTTCGGTGCTTCCAGCGGCAATGGTGTTTCCTTTGTTCTCCCAGGTGCCATAGCTTGTGAAGTCCTGATCAAATACCATTTCAAAGTAGTTTTTGAAATTTTCCGGTACAAACCTCCCGTTGTTCACATAGCCCACGATCTTACGTTCGTGGGGAATGATTTCCACACGGCTTTCTTTTAAGAAACCATCGAGGATCAGATATGCCTTTTCCGGTCCATTAAAGGAAAAGCGCATATGTGCGCCACGCTCCACAGGGCTCACCTCGGCCAATATGCCGTTGTCGAACTTCACCGAATAATAATGTGGCTTTGCTATTTCTTTATCGTGGGAGAAGGGGAGCGCCCGCTCTTCTTCTCCTACGGTAAGCCTGCCCATGGCCGGCATTAGGGAGAATACCGCATAATCCCCCATCCACGGACTGCATTGGTGGACCTGTTGGAATCCGCGGATGGTTTCAGCTTTGTAGGTATACTTCCAGCCGTCCCCGTTCTTACCGGTCTGCGCAGAAAAAAAATGTACAGCGAAGGGCAGACCAACGGTAGGATACGTATTTCCGTAAGACAGTGACCACTCCGAGTCGGTTCCCTGCAAGGTATTGACGTACTTCACCAGATCACGTTCCTGGCCGTAGCCCAAGGCTATGCAAAGCACCTGCATAAGTATGCATCCAATAATTGTTCTCTTCATCATTCGTGTTTTATCGTTATGTCCTTCAATACGTTTTGCTCTTTCTGGCCGTACTGTTTCCACAGTATGTCGACCCTGTCCCATCGCTCTATGCCCATGGATCGGATATCGATGGTTTTGTGCTGGCCGGGCATCAGGGTAAAGTAGTTGTCTGTAAACTGAACGGGCAGTAGACGTTTTTTCGTGATATGGTCGACTAGGCGCAGGCGGTTGCCAAAGGCCACGCTTTTCCCCTTATTTTGCACACGTATCTGCAGTGCGTGTGTCCCATTTTCTACCACGGAGAATTCCAGTTGGGCGGCCGGAAGATCATTTAGCCCTGTGTAGTCGAGTTCGTGCTCTCCGTTTCGCCAGTAAAAGTTTTCCGATAGCGAAGTTCCCAGGCTGTCGCGTAGCTCCAGTTTGATGAAATGCAGGTGCGTCAGTTCTGCATCGCGACGCTGATGGCCATACACTTCTAATTCATGAATGGAAAATCCAAAATCTGACCCGCGCTTTTTAGCCAGCAGTTTAACGTATCGTGCCCGCGCCCCACCTAGATTTATCTCTTCGGTCTTACCTTTTCCTTGTTGTACATCAGCCGCGGAATACCAGCGCTTCCCATCTGGTGACAGCTGCACGCCGTAGGATTCTGCGTAAGCCTCTTCCCATTTAATAACCAAGGTGTAAAGTGGTTGCGCGGCACCCAGATCAATGGATATCCACTGGTTGTCAGCATGTTCGCTTTCCCAGCGCGTTCCTTCGGCTCCATCGGTAGCCAGGGAGGCCCGGCGCTCGCCGAGTTGTGTAGACGCATAGACTGGCTTTCCTAAGGCCAAATTGTACGGATTAAAATTCAACCGGAATGCCTCGACCTTATCGCTCGCCGCCGTATGTACTACCGTCCGCTGAGCATACCTAGTCAGTTCCTTGCCCTCCATATTGAATATCCTGGCGATCGCCCTAGCTCCCCGAAGGGCATTCGAAGTTGCATTAATCACCTTAACACTGCCCGTGGCTGCATTCCACTGTATATGCCGAGGCTCGCAGGCGTATTTTGCTCCCCAGTATGCACCGGTTGCATCATGGTAGTAGTCATAGGTCTGCCATACGAAGGATGGATAGGCAGGCTGGCTCATCCATAAAAGGAGTCCCGAGGCATCCTCCCACATCTTATCGTTCCATGCTTCGTACATACCCTTCATCACCTCGATATTGAGGTATTGAGCCTTCTCACAGAATGTCTCCAAATCGGCAGATTCGCCAAACTGCCTGTTCACTGCTCGTTTATAATTTACGGGACTGGCATTGGAGGCTTCTTTTCCGAAATAATGTTTATTATACAGGTTGTCATTATCGTTCTCCAGCTGCTCGTCCGTGGGAAGCGGCCATTGTGAGGCGGCCGGGATGAACAGCTGCACGCTTTCGTAGTTGGGAAATGTAGCCATACCTATTTCGGTCCGCAGCCCGTAGCCGCGGTCGATACCATATGGATAGGGGGGATCATTCCACGCCAGATTGCTCGCTGAGGTCTCAAAATGGTGTCTTGGGGGCTGGTTGCCCCACCATCCACTCCCCGAGAGGCCATCCTGATTTGAACTCGATTTATACATGCGGTCGTTACGGTCTTCCAAGGCAATTAGGGAACGCAGGTAGCTGTCCAGTTCGGCCTTGGGATGCGTCTCATTAGCGCCACACCATAGCGCTATACTTGCATGGTTGCGCAGCCGTTTGACCTTGTCCAGCGCATTGGCTTTAAAATCTGCGTCGCTAGCCACATCGTTGTAAGCCACGTAAAGCCAGAAATCATCCCATACCATGATCCCATAGCGATCACAATAGTCATAAAAAGCATCATCGGTTACCGAACCCGTCCACAGTCGGATCATGTTATAATTCATATCTTTGTGCAGTTTTATCTTGGAATGGTAATCTTCTGGGCGACTACGCAAGAGATATTCGCTGATGCCCCAATTACCTCCCTTCACAAATATGCGCTGCCCATTGATAAAAAACTGCAAGACCGGCCATCCGGCGCTGTTGCGGGCGTATTGGTATTCGTATTTCCGTATGCCAAATGATATTTCCCGCTCGTCGGATAGCTCTCCGTCAACCTCAGCACGCAAGGTACACGTGTAGAGGTTGGGATCACCATACCCGTTCGGCCACCACAGTCGTGGCTGCTTGATGATAAGTTCCTGCACCTGCTTACGGTCCAGGACAGCCTTAGCTGTTTCCCCGGCGGGCACACGCACGGTCTGGGAAAACCTGATGTTTCCGGGCTGGATAACGCCGGAAAATACAACATCTTTGGGTTGCCGCGCACTATTACGAAAATCGCAAGAGACATTCAGGTAAGCAATATCGTTGGACTCCAATTCCGAACGCACCCATGGATCTTCCATGGTGACCTCTCCGGTAACCGCCAGTGACACATTGCCGGTAATACCCGCCAGCCGGCCAGGCACATAGGGCATCCAATCCCAGCTTGCCGCAGACAGATAAGTGGGACTGGCCGTCACACCGAACTGGTCCTTGGCGTCTCTGGTTTTCTTCTGATCCGCATCAGTGATCAGTACGGCAACCACATTATCTCCATGCGGGCGAAGCAGCCCACTTATCTCATATTTGCTCCTGAGCATATGTCCGCTTACATCCCTACTGGAGGTTGGTGTTCCGGAAATCTTTACACCGTTCAGATAAAAATCGGCATAGCGGTTCGTATTATCGAACTGCAGCCACACTTTTTGTCCCGACTTGAGGCCCTCCGGGGTCTTAAAGGTTCCCCGGTACCAGAACGGCCTGTTAAAAAACGTTTCATCAACGCGGTGGATATTGTCTGCATAGTCGGGATCCGGGACTTTTCCCGCCTCGACATACGAGGTGAATACTACACCCGGTACGACGGCCTTTATGACCTGTTGCGATCGGTAGTGCGGCAGAGATATCTCATTACCCGAAGGGGAATGCTCTGTCACGGGTTCTACTGACCAGTTTATTAGGGATCCCGTACTGTTGAGCGAAATCCGTTGCAGTTGCGCCCTGCATGCAGGTGCAAGCAGCAGCACCACAACGATAATCCATATATTTTTTAGGTTCTTCATTTAGTATCGGATTAGTCCTCTACCCCCCAGTCTGTTGCTGGCTCGGGTCCCATGGTAAGCTCGAGCATCCCACCTTGCGCAATATGGCTAAAGTCGATGTAGCACTTTTCATATGGCTTTCCATTAAGGCGCGCACTCTGGATGTAGATGTTCTGCGGTGTATTATTAAGCGCCTTGACAGTAAAGTGTTTCCCGGCATAGTACCTATGATCAAGCCGGAAAGTTATCTCTCCAAACAGTGGACTGGTGATCTCCATGCGCGTCGATCCGGGGCACGCTGGATGAAGCCCGGCCGAAGCCAGGACGTACCAGGCTGACATCTGTCCGACGTCTTCGTTGCCAACAATGCCTTCGACCGAGTTTTTATAGGCCATTTCGCAGATATAGCGTGTCCATTTCTGGGTATCCCAGGGACTTGCCAGATGGTTGAACAAAAAGGGCACCAAATGAACAGGTTCATTGGCGTGGTTATAATAGTCATTCCACAACATATGCTTAGGTGTTCGGGCAAAAAACGCGGAAAGGTCGTCCAGCACCTTTTTGCGCCCACCCATTAGCGCTATCATGCCGGGGATGTCATGTGGAACAAACCATCCCTGTTGGTATGGATTGGACTCAATAGTTCCGTACCACTCCTTTATACGCCCCTGCTCCGGCCACGGCTCCCACGTACCATCCGTATTTCTGGGGCGGAACCACCCTTTATCTGGATCAAAGATATTTCTGTATGCCTGCGCTTTGCGGAGGTATAACGCCTGGTCGTCTTTCTTCCCGAGTTCCCCGGCCATCTGGGCTATGCACCAATCTGTGTATGCATACTCCAATGTATGAGAAATACTAAAGGGGGGGCCGGAATAACCGGCAGCACCGTTGCCAAATTTCTCGGAAGTATTCAGTGCATAGCGATATGCCTTTTGTATGTCATAGCCTCGGATCCCTTTGCGGTAGGCATCGGTAAGCACCGAGAGGGCGGGATTACCGATCATGCACCCCGAGTAGGCGTTCATGATCTCCCAACGTTCGTAATATCCGCGCCCGGACTCCTCGGCCAGGGTCACCAGGGAGGCAAGCTGATCGTCAACAAGCCGTGGATTTATAATGGTCTGAAGGGGAAACTGACTACGGAAGACGTCCCAGCCGCTGAACATCGTCCGCTTGGTAAAACCCTCAGCGTGGTGCACCTGCTTGTCGCCACCAATATAACGTCCGTCCACGTCCGTATAGGTTCTCGGATCGATCATCGTGTGGTAGAGCGATGTGTAAAAAATCGTTTTTTGGTCCTTGGTTCCGCCCTGGATTTTTATCCTGCTGAGCTCTCGGTTCCAACGCCCGCGGGCTTCTCGGTGCAACTTATCAAATGTTTTTCCCTGCAGTTCACTACGGAAGTTATTTTCCGCCCCCTGCATGTCCACAAAGGAAATCCCTACCTGGAGGGTCACCTGCTCATCCTGCTTTGTCGGAAACTCCGTAAAAAAACCCAGGTGATCGCCCTCCACCTCTTGGGCACCGCGGATGATCGCCGAGCTGTCCACATGCTGCAAATACCGGAGGCTGACCACTTCATCTCGTTTGCGCTCCCAGCTCTGCGGTATATCGGCTTTCCAGAAGCCATATCTCGCCAGCGCTTTGCTGAACTTAGCATAAAAATACACCGTATACTCGGCGTTCCCTTCACCATTCCCCCAGCCGCCGCCCTGGGGCGTACACAACATCCAACCACGGATAGTATGCGCGTCTACTTTTTGCACATATTGACGTACTGAAGTTCCCCCGACCCTCCGGGCCAGATCGATCTGTATACGCGATTCTTTATGTTCAGGGAAAGTAAAGCGTATCATTCCGCTATGCGGTGCCGCGGTCGTTTCGACCGTGACATCGTAATCGGTTAGCTCCACGCGATAGTAGCCGGCCGTAGCCACTTCTGTCTTTTTATTGTAGCGTGAGCGGTATCCTGTTAGGCTTCCGTCCTCTTTCCCTGCGATCTTCCTGAGCTTTCCGGTTGTCGGCATTACCAGCAGGTTGCCCAAATCCCCGAACCAGCCCACCCCGCTCATCTGCGTAAAAGCAAAGCCCTCTATAGTCCGGTGTTCGGCGCTATAGCCCGGGCTGTTATCTCCTCCTGTGATGGTGTTTGGGCTCACCTGCACCATACCATAAGGTGTCGTTGCTCCCGGAAACGTCTTGCCTAACCCGTGATAAGTATCTGCTGCACCAACGCTCGTACTGGCGCCAATGAAAGGATTTACGTATCCGGCCGGATCGCCTTCTCTCTGCTGGCATGCAGAAAGCCGTAAAAAGGCACAGCAAATCAGGAAGGTAAAATATCGTGATCGAGTTAACATCGTTATGAGTTAGTTGAATTTATTTTTCTTTTTAATTCGTAGTGTTTTAATTCCATGACTAGGCATATCCACTGACAGTGAAGTGTTTTCACCCATTTGCGTTGCACGCACCATTCCAATCGTTTGTCCGTTGAGGAGCTCCTCGGCAATCGCCTGCACAGGAAATCCCAAGGTCAGCCGGTGCGTTCTGGAACCTTCCTGCGCATTATACAGCCGCAATAAAAGATCGCCGTTTTCCTCCACCTTCATGGCCGGTATCTCTAAGCCTGTATCGCTCGAGCAGACGATGGTCCGGTCACGCTCTTGGAAACCCCTTCCATACCGGGAGATTAACGGCTCATTCCACCTGGCGCTTTCCATAGCGATTCCTGCGGAATCCCAACGTCCCTGGTGCGGAACCAATGCATAGCGCATGCGCAAAGGGGCAGAAATCTTGTAGTCGACGCCCCATAATCCTGACCCCGAATACTGGGCTGTCAATCCTAGGGGATATCCTTCCCCATATATGTAGGAAGTCGTATGATCGGAGAATAGCGCCATGCCAAACGCACCGTTATCCTGCACCAGATCTACCCAGTTAAGGATCACATTATGTTTTATCGAGTCCCACGTCCCGAAAAAGGTGTTCTTCTGGCTTGAGCGGCACACGTCAAATGGGGCATTTTTATAAAGCTCTGCCTTCGAGAGGGTACTAGAAAAGAGAACCTTAAGCTTAAACCGATCATCGGTATACGCACGCCTGTTATCTGTCCAGCTTTGCTGCTGCCTGTACTCCCCGATTCCGACATTACCTTTCCAATTGATATCCAGTTCCAGATCTATACGTCTACGACCGGCCTGTAGGGTGATAAACTGCGTGAGGGGATGTGAAGCAACGCTTCCTTCTACCTTGATCTTGATGGCAAAGCGATCATCCTGTAGCACCGATATCCTGGCATCGCTTTCCATAGATGAGAATGTCTTCCCAAGATCGTAGAAATGGCCGGACACCTCGTTAAATCCGTATTCCCCTTTTCCCTCGACCAGCTCCTTGCCTCCGGCAAACTTCGCGCGAAGACTGGTAATCGTCCCCCCTTTCGTTGGATCCAGCGTCATACGGTACATATCGTTCTCAATTACGTAGCGTCCATCTTCAGCTATTTTTACCTGTGCCCTCTCATCCTTTGCGGGGTTGCTGACGGTTTTTCTCAGGGCGTAGGTTGCGTACCCCAATCCGGCCAGATCTGCCCGGAAGGTGAGCCAAATCTGGCCCCTATCCTGTTCTATCTTATAGGGAAGCTCTATTCCTTTGCTGTTCTGGACGCTTATTCCCTTGCGAGGAAATTTTTTTGGAAGCTCTACACGCACAACCTCTGACCGCTGGGTAGCCACGGTGTTGAAGATCCGTATATGGCCTAAATCGTCTGTATGTACGCTGTTTTTGCTATAACTGGCCACTGCTCCTTTTACGATGGTGTCGGAAAGCGAGGTGCAGGTATCCGTCCAGCTGTTGACAGCCTGCTCCCACGTCTGCTCACCGTTGAGCTTATTGTAGGGCACAATCCAGGAGTCGTGGTGCTGCGCCATCATCAGTGTCCGCCAGGCTTCCCTAACGTACTTATCCTCGGGAAGATATCCGTTTTCCAGAGCTGCCATGGCGGCGATTTTCTCCGCCATGATGATGCTGTTTTCCGCACGGCGTACATTCTGTGCTATACGCTGCAACGCCTGACTTCCCCACATCAGGTTAACATGTATATCCTCCTGCGATAGCCGCCAATCAAGATCTGTCTTGCCCGAAGATATTTTTTCCATGTATTCGGTCCAGGTGACGTAGGTAGATCCATTTTTTATGGCATCGCCCGTACCCAGCCACGGGCCATTTTTCCAGCCGGCGTCCTGATAGCACATGCCGACAGGATTTTGGATCCCTTGGGTATAGGCGGCTTGAATAAAGTCAGTGGAGTTGTCCCATGCCGTCGTCTGCCAGGTGGAATTTTCTTCAAGGTCTTCCGAGGCGTAGCGCGGTACGCTCAGGATGGATGTACCATCGGGACCTGTCCAGTTTACCAGCTCTCCCCCAAAAGCCGCGGTGTAGCCGCCCCAGCACGTGTTGGGGCATTTGAGCACTGCATAACGAAATCCAAATTGTCGGAGCAATTGCGGCAGACTACTGGTGAAGCACGGCTCCTCCACAGCATAGGTGTGGTATTGCACGCCGGGAAAATGACCACTGATCTTACGCATTCCGTATTCAAACTGTCTTATGATACTCTCCCCGCTGATATTGTAGCAATAGGGCTGCGCGTATGTAGGATTGGTGAAATCGACTCTACTGCCTGCGGCAAGCTCGGAAAAACGGCTATAGCCATGGGGATCACGGATCCTGACGGTGTCCCAGGTCTCGGGCTCTATCTCCAGGCCTACCCGCCATTCCGGGTGTGAGGAGAGCTTGCTCGCCATAAAACCCGTAACCCACAGCGGATAATGTCCGTATATCCCGCCGTGATACCCGTCAGCAAAGTAGGGTTTCTGCGCGTAGAGCATAGGCGGTGCTGCCAGCAATACTATCGATGTAAGAAATTTTACGATTTGATTCACGTTTCCTGCGTTAGATTCTTTCCAGTGTAATCGTCCTTTTCACGGGTACGCTGATCGCCCGAATGGTCTGGAGTAACATATCCATTTGCTGTTGCCAAGCTTTGCGCACTTCAGGGTACATCGCCTTGGCATAGAGGTCACTTTTTGCACGCAGCCAGCCGTCCGTCTCCTTGTGTTTGTCAAATACCTGAATTGCTTTCCTGTTATTGGCATCCAGCAACCCCTTAGGCTGGAAAAAATTGTATTGCACCCAAGCGTAATCGCGCAGGCGGCGTTCAATTTCCCAGCGTTCCTCGTTCAGGTACATGACCCGCAAAGCCTGCTGATACTGCGGGGTGCTGTCTATCGCCGCCAGGTTAATTCCCCGGGCGTATTCCGCAGCTTCCCAGCTACCGATCTGTTGACCGTCTATCAGCAGGTTGTACTTGCCTTTCAGGCCGGTAATACGAAGGAGCTCCTGATTCATTTCCTCCATAAAGGGTACCACAGCGATGGCATCGTATTGGCTTTTCTTACTCCCCCAGCCACGTGCCACAGTATCCAGCGGATAAGGCAGGGCGGCAGCGTAGTAATCAAAGCTCAAGCCACGCGCGGTCTTCCGGATTTCCGAAAGGTTGCATCCTTCTGCTGACACCACCTTTCTGTTCGGTGCATCTATCGATATTCCCGCAACCTTTTTTCCTGCGAATCCCTGGGCCTTTAGAATCAGGTAGGCCATCACCATGTGTCCGTCCAGGTCGGGATGCACCCGATCGTTCCCCGACAGGGTGAACGTGGGGTCTTGCTGCTGCATGCGTTTATTGATCGCAGTCATCGCCGTGTTAAAGTCAAAAAATTGCCACCCATTGTTCTTTGCAGACTCCCGCTGGAAGTCGACGATACGCAGCATAGCCTTGTTTTTGTCTTTCAAGGGCGTGTTTTCCGGGATGCGGACATCCTCATCGTAGGGGGAACTTCCCAACAATACGATTTTCGTATCCACCAGCTGCTTATAACGCTGCTCCATCTGTTTATAGCCCTCCTGGGATTCCGCCACTTTTTGGTTTGCAAATTTTTCCGGCTCAGAGCCATTGTATTCAAAATATCCGGAGTCGTTCATGCCAAATGTGGTTATAAGCACCGAAGGCTGTTTGCTGAATACGTCACCGTCAAGACGCTTGAGCATGTCCCATACACGGTCACCACCGATCCCGGCATTGAGCACCGTCAGATTCATAGACGGAAAACGCGTCATGTAGTACAGCCATATGTACGAATGGTAGTGGCCGCCGTCGGTAATACTGTTGCCCAGAAAGACCACGCGGTCGTTTTCCTTAAAGGGCGTTATTTCCTGCGCTTTTGCTGTCAAGGTGGAAGCAGCAAGACAGAGCCATAGAGACCATCTGGTAAAAAATAGTTTTTTCATGCTTTGTTTTTATCTTAAATGTAGATGAGCGTTTTTCTATTCTGCTCAGGTTTATATTCGTTAGCTCGCACACCGGAGTGCTACTGGTTAACAAAGTTATACAACAATCAGCTACGCCCGCCCCTAGGTAACTCTATGGTAAACGTTTGAGAACTTTTCAGGACCACAAACAATTAACACACAATACTTTAGATCAGACCTACGACATCAAATTGGTAAATACTGTTGGACCTAAACGATGTCTTATGCTCTCATTTTTTCCTTATCTAGACGGGTCTCTACTCCCCCGCCCCCATACCGAACATGCTATAGGGTATCCTCACGCCCTTCACTCGGTAGTAGTATGGATCAAAATTCCCGTCGGGTTCTTTGATCTGGTTGGCATCATTCTCGGCACAAGCCCCGTAATTGATGCTGTAGGTAACCAGCAGTTCATCACGTCCGTTTACCGATTGGGTATGTAGGGACGGCGTGTAAACGCGGGCATTATACCCTTTGTAAAATTCCGTAAAATGATAGACTAGCTTCCGCTGTGAAAATGGTCCTGTAGGACTGCTGGAAGTGGATATATACATATTGATCGAGGGTATCCCGCAGTAGAATGCCTGATCCATGGTCAAATGGATATATTTTCCATTTAGATAGCCTACCGAGCTGGTACCCAGCGCGCTGTTAACCTGGGCCTGCGCCGCTGCTGAAGCTGTAGGCTGCCAGGAACTGCCATCCCAGAATGTCCATGTCTGTGGATCGGTCAGGGCAAACCGCGCCACATGCAGAAAGGAGGCGAAACCGAAACTATCGGGATCACCGCGCGTTCCGAAAACGTATACGTATCCGTCTGCGGCTTTCACCATGCCCGCCGCATAGTTTATCAGTTTCTCCGCCGCGCTGAGCCCTGCGGGGGTTGTACGTTCCACGTTCCAATGGGTTGCCGAAACGGGAGTAAGCTTATAAAGCGCCTGATTGTCATCCGGCAATCCTAAAGCATTGCCCTCCCGAGCATGTAAATATACCGCTTCTCCGATCTGCACCCCGGGTCCCGGCCAGCTCCAGTCTTTACCCGGCCGCTTTGGAACAATATCACCAATGCCGTGCTTACGCCCGTCAGCAGTCATCATTGGAGCATCAGGACTCCAGCTGCTGATAGAAGGTTGTATAATAATGGAATTACTGTATGATATAAAGTGATTGCCGTATAGATTTCCGCTAGGTGCCAGAGATCCTTCGTACCAAGCGTCCTGTGTTATCCACAGCACACGTCCGTCGGAAAGAGGTATGCTCGTACCTTGATCAAATGCCACAGACCCTTTATTTCGGTTGAAAAAGGCCGTTACCTGCGCATCGCGGTAACTGTCCTTGGGAAGTCTTGTAGCGGCCCAGCGCTGATCGCCCGATCCCTGGCGACGCTGTGCCAATACGGAGCCTTCTGGATCGACGGTCAACAGCAACCCGCTTGCCTTATTTGATATCTCAAACTTACCCGCTTGGAGCGATTCCTCGACCTTCCATAGCTGCCGGTCGATTTCGGTCGTCTGTTCCCAGGATTGCGTTAGCTGTTCCCCTTCAGCCATGCCGGTAAGCAGCATCCCGCTGTGTAGGTTGCGGATCAGGTAGTATGTACCTGATCCCGGTACGGCGTAGCTGATAAGATCCCACTCCTGCCATTTCTTGAGGTTTTCGCCACTGGCCGCCTCTGCTGCTGCTACTCCTACTTGGGCACCGGCAAGATATTTTTCATTGAACGATAGGTCTCCCTGCACCTGCAAGACGGCAGATCCATCATCGGTCGATAAGCTATAGGTTCCGTAGTCGGATATCCCCGTCTGGTAAAGCCGAAATTCAACTTCCCATTCCCTAAGATCTCCCGAGGCTGCTGTCACCTTAAAGGTGATCTTGCCACTTTCGGGCACCGAGATCGCCTGTCCCGTAGGAAGGTCACAACGTGCACCATCGGATAGTGTAAAGATGGGCACTATCTTGTTCATATCTGTCCCCGGAACTACGCGGACAAGGATCTTAAAACGATCGTCCTGCTGATAGATCACCGCGCTGCCGTACTGTCCCGATTCCAAACGAAAATCTTTGATCATCCTTCCTGGGCTCGGCGGTAGATCATACTGCTTCTGACATCCTAGGGCAAGTAGCAGCAGCGTAAAAGCTAAAATTTGTCTCATGATAGTCTAACTAGATTGGTTCGTCTCTGAGTTGTGCCAGCTCCGCGGAAACCTGCAAATCGGTTTTCTACATCTGAAGTATTCATATGGCTGTTTATAATTAATGGACAATTCTGTTAGCGAACCGCGTCCCGGATTAGCTCGGGTGTAGATATATCGTCCGCTTACCTAAAACAAAGGTATAAGCTAGTGGGGCTAGCTACACATACAAGTAGGCTCACTGGTAAACGATTAGGAACAAAATAAAATACAATATTTTGTAAATCAATTATTTACAAAACTAAAAAAAGCGGATTTGGTAAATAGTGTAGAGCTTATTTACGTGGTAAGCTACCAATTTTCTTGACTTTGTCTTCAAAATGGTCACTCTCACAGAGGGCTTTGCCTTTGACTTTACTCTTATAATTGTAAATTGTCTGGATCGAATAGCGGAGAAACGTCGCAATCTGGTTGACATCCGTAATACCCAACCGTATGAGGGCAAATATACGCAGCTCGGTATTTAACTGGCCTTTTTTAAGCGTGTAACGCTCTGATTCCTTCAGCAGGCCGTTGAATTCGTGCACAAAGTTGGGGTATACTTCAAAAAAGGTCTCATCGAAGTCATTGTACAGCGCTTCAACGTCGCGCTCCAGGACAACTTTCGAAGAGCTGAGTTTCTGCAGATCTTCAGTTTGGCCCGCCTTTATTTTACGGTGCACATATTTCCGGTATTCCTCGAGCTTATCCAGATAAACCGCGCACTGATTTATGTAGTATCCGATATATCGTTCCCTTATCAGGTTGGCCTCGTCCAGCTTCTGGTTGACCGCGACCAGCTCGTCATTGATGTTCCTTAGCTCCTTTCTGCTTTTGGACACAATGCGCATTTGTTTGTAAAGCAGATATAGCGTCACGATCAGTATGGCGACAAACACACTAATAGCCAAAGCATAGAGGCGCAGGTTCCGCTTTTGCTGTTCGATCTTAGCTAAGTACGTAGCTTCTATTATGGGATGTACACGTGCGATCACGGTATTGCGAAAACGCGAATTATAGAAGTTTGCATCTTCCAGAGATGCCTGGATATAATTAAATGCCCTTTCAACATCCCCCTTCTTATAAAGGTATACCGCCAGAGCCAGTAGCGATTCATTCTCCTTGACAGCCAGCTGGACATCCGTAATTGCTGCCAGAAGAAGGTATTTTTCTTCTAAACCAACATTACCCAGCGCCTTGTATACGGTGGCAAGGCCCATCGCCGACATAGCGTAGCCGTGGGAATTAGGCTGTTCTTTTTCAAACAGTTTCAGCTGCACAGCTGCTGAGCGGCTATACGCTTTTTGCGCACTGAGTTTAAAGGCCTGTTCTTTGAGATACATGTCACTTCCTGGGGTGAGCAGCGCCATTAAAGAGTCACGATAGCGGTTATTTTCCTCAAGATATATTTTTTCGTAAGTGCGATCATCCATGTACTTGATCAGGTTTTCGTTATACCGGATATAGCTCCAGCAATACAGCACTTTTTGATAGGAAAGCAAGCTACTGTAATCGATAGATTCCAGAACCCGCAGAGCCGGCGTGAAGAGCCCGGATATAGAAAGTACGAAGGCCTGTTTCAGTCTACTGTTATGAAGATATTCCTGATTTCCCAAAGCGCTGGCCACCCTGATATTTCGATCTACGTACGCCAGTGCGGAGTCACATTTAAAGGACTGATATTCGGCAATCAGCTGGTCCTGTATGTGAAACTTATCCTCGAGGGATAATGCGCTATTGAGTTTAGCTTTGATGGTCAGAATCTTTTTTTCCTTATCAGCTGTATACCGCTTCCTTGCTGCAATCGTATTGTCCAGGACGGATAACAACGAGTCCACCTCACTTTCAGAAAACACACATGGTAACAAAAACAAAAGATAAAATACGGTTAGCAACGTCTTTTTCACACCCGAAATCTATATAACAAATGGTCTATTATTGTAAAGTAACACAAGATACCTAAAAGGTAAGACATAGCAAATATTATATAGATATTAGCATTGCTGGTAGAAGAATAGAGACGTCTGCGAAGAATGCCTTAAGCAAAGGGTAAACATGATACAGTACTACTCCCTGAGATGACTGCAGATTTGAAAATTGTTTGATCGAAACTTGGAAAAATCGAAACAAAAATTAGCCCAAATAATCATTAAAAAATAAAGCGGCAAAATATGTAGTCATGGTCGGAAGATTTTTTTCTTCCGACCTTTTTGTTTAGAGGTATTCGGCAGGATATTACAATTATCTGATTATCAACTATTTATTTGCTTTTTAACATTGTTTTGCATCTTTATCACTGATAATCAATTATTTATGGCGGTATTTAAAGATCACAAAGTTCCCCTTAACCAAATTTTGGAGATTATTCCTGAGGCTCTTTTAAGCCATCTTTCGGCGACTACAAAAGTCGATTATTACAGCAAAGTGCTTCATGGCAGAAAGATGCTGTTTCCATATACCCTAAAGATACGGTTTTACCAGCGTTCCTGCAATCAAAAAAGCTGTTTTCCGGGCAGTGAATAACGTTTTTTCTGTATGCTTTTTACCACCTGAACGCCCTCGATGAGCAATACCAGATCGCTCCATGACAGCTCATCTTTCTTAAGTGAAGATGTACCAAAGGTACCCTGCTCTAGCCGTTTGTAATAAAGGACAAAGCCCCCGTGTTCCCAGTGCAGAAGTTTGATATGGGTACGGCTTCTGTTCAGAAATACAAATACCTCACCACCGGTCGGCTGGCGCTGCATCACCGAAATGACCAGACCGCACAGTCCGTCAAAACTCTTGCGCATGTCGCAGTGTCCGTCATATAAATAAAAACGGTGCGAGGATCCCAATGAAAACATATCAGTAAAGGCGGATCAGCTGGGAAAGTAAACCAAAATCGGTTTCTACCTTAATCCGCACCCCATTGGGGTAGATAACCTCAACAGCATTGTTCTTGCCAGCTTTGTCGATCGCTATAAAGCTGCCGTTGGATGTATCGTTTTTTAACTACGTGAAAACCAGTAATAAAACGCAGCCTCATTGATGCCATTTTCCTCGCAGTATCGTTTCTTGCTCATACCGCTCTGCTGCCAGTCTGCTATCATTGCAAACATCTGTGCTCTTTTTTCCTCTTTGCTCATCCAGCAAAGCTACCCACGACATAGGATTATTCATAGACGTGGACCATAGGGCGGGAGACTGTAAAATAGACTGTGTCAAGGATAATAAATAGAAGTATTATTTTTAACAGAGTCTATTTTACAGTCTCTGGATAACCGTTGATTATATCTTATATCTAAGTTTATTAAATCATTGTTTTTGATTTTTCTTTTTAATAACTCGGTCATTCAGCAGTTACACATCTAAGAAAGATACATCAACATCGCTATTTTGTCAAAAAACGTCCGGTAAGTTGTCCAAATCTGTCCTCCAAAAATAATACATACCTCCTAACTTCGTTTTGTTAACTCACCTAGCCGCGGAAGATGAGAAAGCGAATAAAAAACAATACCTATGAAAACAAAAATTCACAACCGGAAATCACCTTGTTTCGACGGTCTGGTGCCGTCTCACACCTCATCTCTAAACATTCCTCGAAAAACAAGAGAGGAAATATCGATCATTAAATTAATCACCTAACTATGAAAAAAGAAACCATTATCCTTACCGATTTTTTGACCGAAATCTTTCCTACTTGGGCAACGGAGATTCCTGATCTTGCCGGTTACTTTCACGAGTATTTTCTGGAACCCGGCGAGCTGCTGAATACCGAGCGAGGCGACATCTATCTGGTCTCCGAGGGCGCCTTTGGAAAATATACACGGCGCGAACCGCTCCGGTATATTTTGCCAGGCGAGCTCATCATCATTGCTCTCAGAAGGAGGTACCATACCTTTAAAGCACTTAATTTTTCCAGGGTCTATATGCTGGACCGGCCTTCGCTGTACCGCATATCGTGTGAATATCCCAATACAATGGCGCTCTACGATGAGCTCTTGCAACGGCAGCAGGACTCCTTGGAGTTCCGTCAGCAGATCCTGCTTATGCCTAAAGCGCACCGCTACGCGTACTTTAAAAGCCGCTACGCTACTATTGTACCTCTCATAGACCGAAAGGAGCTTGCGGTCTTCTTGCAGATTAGCCCGGAACTGTTGCGAAGAATCTTTTAACAAGATCAACCTAATAATATAAAGAATGTATTCGAATTTCACAACAAAAAGAAAAATAGTCCAATCCATACCGCTCTGATGCAGAATACGTACGCCTCGGAAAGCCAACTCTTACCAAAGACTTGCACCGAACTTTGTTCTGCTGCCCCCGACCCTAGGACGGGGAGGCAGCACGAAGCGTTTAAAAGAATTTTTATGTACACAAAGCAACATGATAGAAAATTTGCGGTCTTCCGGCGCTAGGCGCCGAATCTCAACCAACATCTTGGCCGCCAGCAGGTCGCTGACGGAGCAAGAAGTATCTTGGGTTTAAACAGATACTTCATACGTTCAAAATTTTATTTTTTTACCATTTATATTTAAAACTATGAAAACATCAAAAAGCAAATGGGCTATCACCTCACTGACGGCGATAGCATTTATATTCGGACTTTTCTTCTTGGTCAAGGCTGTCGAGGTCAACAAAGACCAGCCTACCAAGAAATTTGCTACTACTGCCTGGTACAGTGTTTCCAACCCTGCTGATCCAGAAGTGAGTGGTGCACCAATCCCTGCTCCGCCGGTAAACGACCCCAACAATTGCGCGCAAAACAACACCGAGATTTTGTGTGCCGTTGAACTGGAAGTTCCCAGTGAGGATTACGAATTTACTTCTCCTCAAAAGTTGAGCTCGCTTCCTTCCGGCGTAACGCCAACAGGTAACGATGCGCACCGCGACGAGTAAGCTATGGAGGGTGGGACTACCACCCTCTTTTCTTACCGCTCATTCTGCACGATATCACTATATTGTACTGCATCATCGGGTATTGGCCAGCTATATTTCGGCGAGTTCGGTAACAGTTCATAGTCTTTGCCATCTATTGACCGCTTCAGGGTCTTTCTGAACTTCCCCTCCCCGTTTAGGCGGCGCAGGTCTGCCCACCGGTTGCCCCTAAATATAAGCTGTCTGCGCCTTTCCTCAAGTACATAACTTAATAGCATGCCGTCATCTGCAGGGGTGTTGAACTGCGCGCCCGTAGCGAACCGCCTTTCGAGGAAACCAACCAACGCCGCCCTCGCCGACCCATAGTCTCCAGTCCTCACCAGACATTCAATCTCAATCAGTCTGATTTCGTCAGTCGCCAGTCCTAGAAAGTAAGCTCCTGATCCATACCCCAGGTAGGATCCCTTAAATAACATGCGTCCATCGGAATTAGCGGTAAAGAAGATCTTTTTTCGAAGGTCTCTCTCTGCATAGAGACCCAGTAATTCTTCGGAAATCGAGTATCGTGTCCTGAGTATCGTAGCATTTAGCATAGAAGCATAAAAAATGATCTCGGGATTTTCGTCAGGATCGGTGGGAAACGGCGTATTCCCCTGTTCTGGTACGTCATTATAATTCAGTATCCCTCCTGCAGTTGACAAGCAATCCGATGCGTGGCTTAACGCTTTGGTGTACTCAAAGATATCCAAATGCACCTTGGCCAGTAACGCATTGACGGCATCCTTTCCAGGAGCATACTTGCTCAAACCTTTTTCGGGTAACAGCGACAGTGCTTCATTCAGGTCGCTAATTATGCTGCCATAGACTTCCGCAACCGTCGCTCTTTTCGATCGCAACGTCACATCTGATTCCAACTTTAACGGGATCCCCAGATCAGCTTCTTTTGTTGACGGATTATATGGCTTTCCGAATATATTTTGAAGCAGGTAATGACTGTATGCCCTATGAAAAAGTGCGGTTCCTTTGACGCGGTTACGCTGCTCAGTTGACACCGCGCCGACTGTCGATAGACGTTCCAGCACGATATTACAATACAGGATGCGTTGATAGGCATTATTCCAGTCATTGATCGGCTGACCTTCATATACCTGATCAGCCCATAGGTATGCATTACGTTGCCACGGTGCGGTTAACGACTGTAGTAAACCATCACCGACCGTATATTCGTCCGCTCCCACGACAGCGAGCTCTCCGGCTACCCCGTTAAACATCAACAGGTTATTCATCAGGGCTTCAAGATCCTCGATCTTGTTTGGGACAACCAGGTTACTTTCACTTTTCACATCCAGAAATTCGCTGTCACAACCCATCGAACAGCATAGTAGTAGTCCGTATATAATCTTTTTCATTGCTAGTATTGTAGTTGTATGCCTAAACTAAATTCTTTTGGCCGCCTATAGGTTGCAAACGGCATCTCGGGATCTAGTCCTGAATCACTTTTCTGCCAAAGGATGCCTACATTCCGCAGCATCAATACCACTTTGACCTTGAGTTTTTCCTTTGCAAGTTTTGCCGTGTAGGCGGCTGTCAGGTCCTCGATCCTGATGTGATCCGCCGGTTCGATCAGCGCACGGGAATAGCCATAGGACATCGCCAGCTGACTGGAATAACTATCGGTCGCGGCGGGGATAACGGTACGTGTTTCGTCTCCCGGTTTTTTCCAACGCTCATAATAATCCATATGGTGCTGGTCGTTTCCTAGATATTCTCCCCCGGGCATCATGGAAGAGCGTCTGAAGCGGTGCCCCCCTTTAAACGACAACATTCCTCCAATGTCGATATTTTTGTACGATAGCGTAGTCCTGAAAAAACTGTGAAAACGTGGAACTGTTACCCCCACTTTTTCCAATCCCTGCACCGGAAAATTGTTGATATAATTAGCGTAGTCAGAAGACTGCTCCCCATCGACATAAATAATCGGCAGGCCGTTGATCGGAGAAAGCCCGTTCCATGGAAGTGCGTAAAGAGCATCTACTGACCGTCCTTTAACCGGAGGCGCTGCGCCTGTCGTCAGCAGGTAGGCATTGGCCTTTAAATTGTCGTTTGTACGGTAGTCTGTGATTCGATTGCTTACGTAACTGGCCAGCAGGTTGCTTGTCCACCGTACACCCGAAAACTGGTGAGCAAATGTAAGATCAAAATCTAAACCGTCCGTCCGAAGGTCAGCATAATTCACCATTTGTTGTAACGCTCCGGAGATCCCCGTGGTGGGATCGACGTAATCCATACCAAACAGGTCTTCGCCGTTCTTTACGTAGTAATCGACGCTTACTTTCAGCACGTTGCCCATTGAAAGATCTACTCCGATATTCCACGTTTTCACTTTCTCCCACCGGAGTGACGGGTTCCCTACCGCGGTAAGTGTTGCCATTGGAAGCTGGGTTTCTACATTGGTTCCGTAACGGATAGTGGGAAGGGAGCTCAGGCTCTTGTTCACATTGCCACTTACACCATAGGTAGCCCTAAGTTTCAGCATATCAAAAGGGAGGTGTTCAGCGAAGGCTTCCCTGTCGATGTTCCAGGCCCCTCCAATCGACCATAGAGGAACCCCGCGCTGGTTTGTTTTGACACCGAAGAGGTTCGAGGCATCCCACCGCATGCTATTGGTCAGGGTAAAACGTCTCAAATAGGTATATGACAAATTGGTGTAGTATGAAATATCGCGATCAACATTTTTCTGCCCCCCTAGCGCTGAGCCCGTGATTCGGGCACTCCCGCTAGGCCGTTGCGGATACAGTTCGGTAAAGTCAAACTGACCGCTCCCTGTCCGTAGGTCGGGATCGTAGTTGTATACCCACTGCGCCGGCTGCGTGGTATAGATCCGCTCCCTACGCTCACCGCCGGCTAGGATATACAACTCGCTATGATTTCCCCACGAGCGGTCGTAGGATAGCTGGACCCGTCCCGACTGCGCCGATAGGCTTGCCCGCTCGCTATAATTGAATATGTCATTGTGCGGGATTATCCGCGTTCCGTCAGTCTGGGTAAAGCTATTGACCATATCACGTACGAAGTAGCTATCTTTACCGTAGTGATTACGACCACCGCTCAGCGTGTGCTGGTACTGGTATAGCACCGTTGCTTTAAAGGCTGATAAAAATGAAAAACTAAACTGAGGTGAGATTCTAAGGAACCTGTTGTTACGAAAATGGCTATTGAGTTCCCTTTCCTGCAGCGGAACAAAGCGCCAGTCAAGCAAACCGTCCTCTTCGGCTTTATTAACAAATGTCCAGCTATAATCCCGCACCAGCGGAGCGTATCCCCCGTCTTCACCAATCAGCGTGCTGTACGTAGATACTTTTCCTACGCCGGACGTGTACAGCTGCGACAGGGATATCCCGTTCTTTCGGGCCTTGTTATCCGAAAATGATCCGACAATGCTGAAGGTACCTCCTCTCCATAGCTTTATACCATTGGAAATATCCAGGGACAGGCGTTCCTCACCATCCCCCCTCACTGCTGAGCTACTGCTGGTCCAAGCCGCGCTGAGATTGTAATGGTGAATCTCCGATCCCCCGCGGAGGGAGACGTTGCTCAGGTTCTGTGCCGCATTACGATAGAGGTATTTCATGGCATCACGCCTGATATCTGAATTAGCAAGCCTGGAACGTTCGGTATCAAACTGGTCCTGCGTGATCAGCCCGTCTTCCAACTGATATTTTAGGTCCACGTAATACGGAAGCGCGAGCTGATCTTGTCTTGCGTAAATCCCTTCTGCGAACAGCCGGTCTTCTATCTCGAGTACCGCTCGGGAAGGGAGCCTTGCTTTATCATCGAACAGGTCGGGGCGATGGGCGATCTGCCAGCGCGTACTGAAATCGACCTGCATAGTGCTGTTGAACTTTCCTTTTTTCGAATTGATCACGATCACGCCATTTCCTGCACGTGCCCCCCAGATAGAGGAAGCGGCAGCATCTTTAAGCACGGTGATGGATTCGATATTTTCCGGATTGATACTGCTCAGTTCGCCCTCAAATGGGAAATCGTCAAGGATGATCAGGGGCGCAACTTCGGCATTTATCGATGATAGACCCCTCACCCGCAATTTGGCCTCCCCCCCGGATTCGTTGTAGCTGTCCTTCCTTGTGAACTGCAGGGAACTGGTCACCCCTTCCAGCCTGTCAATGATATTGGCTTGTGGCGACCGTGCCATCAGCTCACTTCCTATGTGGGTAAAAGAACCCGTGGCACGTTCCTTTGGTAATTGAAAATATCCGGTGCTGTAAACCTCAACATCCTCAATAACGTTATCCTGCTCTTCAAGTATAATACGGCCAAGTCGCAGAACCTCAGCAATAGCTCCCTCGAATTCCTTATATCCGAGATAATTGACCAGGATTCTATCGGTTTCTGCACGAAAAGGGACCGAAAAGTTACCTGCCGTGTCAGTTTGCACCTGCTGGTCCCCTACCCTGACCGTTGCACCCGATAGTGCGATGCCGCCGCTTGCGGAAATGACTTTGGAAAAGAGCGTGTCAAGGCTTTGTAGCCTATCCGGGGGAGGGCTTGCCTCCTGCCGCGCCGGCGCATGACCATAAAGCATACATAGTCCGCTCAGGTAAACTGTAAAAATATATCTTATTTTCTTATACATCTTCTTTCAAATAGATTAATAAATGAGAAATGCATTGGCTAGCCGGTTAGTAGGGCGTCCATGTGGCTTGCTTGGGAATCGAATCAATCTGACCTTTTATCAACTGGAAGATAAAATCATAGCTAGCGGGCCGGGACGTTGTCCTCCCGAAAAGCCGGCCGTCTTTTATCCAAACCGATGGACCGATGGAAGCGCTCCTAAAAAAGTACCGGTTAAAGATATGTGCTGCTTTCCCTACTATCTGCGGTGATGTCCACCCGAGTTCGCGACTATCTTTTGCAGCTTTGTAGTCGTAGTCCATATGGACACCGACAACGTTGATCTTTGATTCTATTTGGGACTTTATTTTCTCCCAGTGCCTCATCGATGCTACACACGGGGTACACCACTTTGCCCAGAAATCGAGCACCAAAAAATCCCGCCCGGCAGCAAGCTCACGGAGAGTCACGCGTTTTCTCCCTTGGGAGTCGTTTACAATCTCTAGCGGCATGTCAAGTATCTCCCCCGGTATCTCCTCTCCCACTTCCATGTACCCCAGCTTGGCGGTATCTACTTTGTACCTGATGACCTGCTGCTGCTTCCCTTGGATCATGGCTACTGAGGTTCGCTGGGATATTGCGCTATCGAGGTCTAGGAGATACCGTTTTGAACCGCTAATATCGCGGATTTGTAGGAGCCCATCGGCCCCACTGTCCTTGTGGGGCTCCTGAGCAACTAGATTACTAAACAACGCGATGAAACACATCGTTACGCAGATTTGATAAAATCCTGCCCACGTAACGATATTAAACAGCGTGCGACTACGGTTATATTTCCTGATAAAAAAGTATTTGCAGGAACGAACTGCGATCCTTCCTAATACAGACAGGATCGATTGAATATTTTTATTTCGCATTCTTTAGCGTTTTAAAAGCAATGGTCATACCGTGGCCTTTGCCCGATAAAAAAATAGAGAGTAAAAGAAAAATAGAATACGAACGACTGATAAGAAATTTAGTTTATGTACGGTTAGTATATTCGCATTCAAATACCCGACCTCCGTAATTTTCCTTCGGAAAATAACTTGTATATACAATAAGAATTATTTGCTTGTGATAAGAAAGATTCTTACATTTAAGCGACGAAACTTTTATAGTTGAAGAACCGACCTATTGATCCGTTGCAAACCGCATTTTTATTGTTGATACCGACGTCGGTTTTGAGACTTTTTTAAAAAGAGGGATATTTTACCCGCAGCGTATGCTTTGGGAGACTTGGCATCGCTACATGCTTGAAGATTCAGCATGATGACAAACCGTTTACCCTCTTTTTTAACAGTCTTTTTCTTCAACCTATGAAGGCGGAACAATAACGTTCTTACCGTTTAATTGAAAAGAAAACCGGCGACATCGATCCTCGATCGGGCCTGGGTGGTTTTGCTTGGTGGGTTTTAATCGTTCAATCATAATCATTTCGGTTATTTATTAAAATGATCGTACCCAGAGAAGTTTCGGGAAAGTGAAATTGGATTAAAACCAATAGAGCGATACCCAAAGCTTCTGAACTGGCACCGTCAAGAGCCGCCATAACCGAGATTATGGATCCACAGAAGACTTCCATGAGCATCGCTCTATTGAACTAAATATCTCCAAAGATAATAAATCCAATAGAAAGCGAGCCCACGATCTACTCATGTGGAATTTGACGGTTTCGTTCATGAGTGACAATCGTAAGAGAAGTTTAACAACCTCTCAATTATGTCGCTATAATAACTATCACAAATATAAGTATAAAATATGACTTTAAAAAGTTTTTCGAATAAAAGTCATATAATTTTTTAGACAATGTCAACATTATTAGGTGAATATTTAAACTCTCTAAAGATCGTCAAAGACAAAATTAGAGAGCTGGCTAATGTAAAAAGGCCAAGAATGAATGATTTAAATAATAAAGAAACAGCGAAACCTACACCAGAAGAGTTCTATAAGATCATCTACTTAGCCATTATATCAGCAGGCCTACCTGACAGTGAGTTTGGGAATGCAATAGAAACAATTTTCCCAACTAGACCAAAAGGCTCTCTTTTAATAGACTTTAAACACTTGCCCAAAGAAATTCAATTTCTAAAAAAGTATACACTTAGACAAAATGAAGTCGAAGAAAAAATTGGAATGTCAGAAAATAAGATAAGTAGACTCGCTAATGAAAAAACTAAAGATCTACTTGCAGTTGAATTAATCTGTTTTATTGAAGGATTGGGAGAGAATGTGTTAGACACATTTAAAAGAATTTACGGTCCTATCGAAACTGTTGACAGTTCCTTACCAAGTGCTTCTATACTAAATGACAGGACAAATAAAGTTGTTCAATATATAGCAGCTTATAATGATATGAAAGTAGACAATATGGTTGAGAACCTTGCTGACCATGTACTCTTCGAGAATATAAGCAATAACGAAGTAACACTCTCTATTCAAGGTAAAGATGCATTTAGAGAACAGGCGATCGAGGCTCTCTCCTATTTCAGTGAAAGAGAACAGGCCATCGGGTCGATCACTCATACATACAATTCTACCAAGATCGTGATCAACTACAAGGCGATTGCGGCGATGGATTTTCCGAATGGTCTAAAGAAAGGGGATGAAATAAGCTTAAAAGGAAAGTCAATTTTTGAGTTTTCCGAAGATGGGAAGATAGTAAGGTTGACGGATATATCGTAGAGAGCATATGTAACGTTGCCGAAAAGAGACTGTTCAATTATTGTAATCTATTAAAAAAGAAAATTAAAAGCTTAATCGTAAACCTGTATACAAACCGCAATTATTCTAATTATATATGCAAGAAGCCGTCGATTTATTTAAGAACAATTTGATATTCGAGAAAGACATTGCTAGATTTTAAGAACTAGGATTAGATTACATGAAAGCGCTGATCCGGATAAAAGAATCCTGCGGGTTGACCGTAATATCGACCAAGTGGACTTACAAAGAGTTTGACGAGTTCACCATACGATATGGCTTGTCGGAGCCGGTCATTACGAAAGACCTGATAGGCTGTTGGGCAAAGACCAGGGAAAATGACTGTAGAAGGACGTTCTATGGGTAGCCTTACCTGTTTTTTTCCTTAATTAAAATCGCTTATTACCTTTAAACAATGGAAAAATTAATTGAATATATACTGCGTTTTGGCAGTCTGAACCAACAGCAAATCGATTTTATCAAGAGTAAGACAACGGAATTGGAACTGAACAAAGATGATTATTTTTCCGAAGCAGGAAAAATTCCAAAATACATTGGTTTTGTTTTGGAAGGTGTTTTTAGGTGTTGCTATTACAATAATAAAGGCGAAGAGATAACCAATTACTTTATTGACGAATACAGTTTTGTTTCAGACCAGCAAAAGTTTGACGCACAAGTAGCAGCAACTGATTACATTCAGGCTGTTACCGATTGTAAAATGCTGGTATTTTCTAAAAAAGATTGGGACGCACTCTCAAACACAATAGTTGATTGGGATCGGATTGCGGCTAAAATAACCCAAAAATGTTTGACAGATGCGATGGACAGAAGAAGTCCGTTGGTTTCGGAGGATGGCACAACCCGTTACCTCTCATTCCTCGAAAAATACCCAATGATTATTAACCGTGTTCCACTATCATATATCGCTTCTTACTTGGGCGTTACACAACAGTCGTTGAGTAGAATTAGAAAAAAAATCCGCTAAAAATCTCTTTTTACCAAATGGTAAATGTTTTGATTTTTAAAGTTTGGAACTTTGTATCATTAATTTAAAACAAAATATAATGAGCAAGAAAATAGTATTAATTACAGGAACAAATAGCGGGTTTGGATGGCTTACTGCAAAAAGCGTTGCAGCCTTGGGGCATCAGGTTTACGCAACAATGAGAGATACGAATGGTAAAAATTCAGATAAAGCAAAAGCCCTATCAGAGATAGAAAATATCACCGTTTTGGATGTTGCACTTACGGATGAAAAGAGTGTGCAGCAAGCCATAGATACCATCATCGCAAAAGAAGGAACAATAGATGTTTTGGTAAACAATGCGGGGTTTAGCAGAAACGGTGTAGCCGAAAGTTTTACCACTGCCGATGTGCAAGAACTATTCGATATCAATGTCTTCGCACCTTGGCGATTGATGAAATTGGTGTTGCCTTTTATGCGTAAACAATCCGAAGGTCTCATCATCAACATCTCCAGCGGATTTGGTGCTGTTTCGTTTCCTTTTGCAACAATGTACAGTGCTTCAAAATTTGGTTTGGAAGGCATCAGCGAAGGTTTGCATTACGAAGTAAGACCATTGGGTGTTGACGTTGCCATTCTACAGCCAGGTGCTTTCCCGACAGAGATGTCGCAAAAATTCAACTCTGGTTCTGATGCTTCGGTTAACGATGCTTACGAAGTCATTGCAGATTACCCTAATAAAATGGGTGCCGCTATTGGCAAGGCATTCGAAACCTTAAATCCTAATCCGCAAGAAGTTGCAGATGCCGTGGTGAATTTAATCAGCTTACCCAAAGGTCAGCGTCCGATAAGAACCAATGTTGACCCATTCACAGGGGAATACCTTAAAGCTGCAAATAATGCCGTTCAATTTCAATATGAGAAAGCATTAACAGCCTTTGGAATGGGAGGTTTGTTGAAATAAATAACGAAATCAAATTTTCACAGCATTAAACTTAAACCTTCTTTCAATGGAAGGTTTTTGTTTTTTGGAAAACTAGGCTGGTTATTCTTCTTAACTTCATCTAAGAAGATGCAGGCAACCCTGTCAAAACAGACCGCAGAACCAATAACAGCCACTTCCGTTTGTCAATAATTATTATTAACATCTTTAACTCAAGCTAGTGTTGTTATAAACATATATATTATTTACCTTAGAACATGTTCACATTTCTAGAACAGATAAATATTATTTAACTATATTTTATGAAAAAAGGGAATATAAATGCTGATCAATTCAGTTATAAAGAAGATTTTGCGCTTAGATTTACAAATAATAATTATGTATTAGCAGTCAAAGACGAAGATTTTCCAGACAGGAATATTATACCAATCTTATACTATGACCATGGAAATGTGAGAGATATCGATGAGTATGACATGGATAAAATAGTTGTTATCCCTCATAAAACCATAAATAATAAGGCACTATCTCGCTTCAATCTAAATCAGTTAATAAAAGTTTCTTACGGTAACATATATAATAATGATAGATATTATGATGGATCTAGGCTTCCTAAATGCGCAACAATAGATTCTTACATTTATCCAACTGATAAAAACGATGTGATTGAAATATTTAATGGTAAAATAGATGAATCAACATCCAGAGTTAAACTATCCGAATATTATCTAGACTCATTAATTTTAGACGTCTATATTGAAGACAATATACCAATTTTTATAGAAACAGATAATATTATTATTGGTCCATTTAGAGTTTTAGGGAAAGATAGTGAAGGTTATTTTACTGTTGAAAAAAATCTGTGGAAATCTTTTGGAGAATATAAACTAACGGATGAAGCATACGTAGAATTCTCTGCCAATGAAATAATTAGAAAAGTTCATATTCCTTCCTTTAATAAATTTGAACTGATAAAAACTCGTGATTTTAAAGATAATAAGGAATTAATTGAAGAGTTTAAATCCAAGCTAAGGGATTCTCCCGATACATTTAAGATTGAATATATTGACCGAATGTCAGAAATTTTAAATAAAACTGGAGAAAGTAAATCCATTGAAAAATATCTTGAGGAAAACAAAAGAATTGCTGAAATTCTCAAAAATACTGAGAAAGTAATATTTTCTGAAAAAGAACTTGCTTTATTAATTCCAGAGATTAACAATATAAAAAATGAAATTGAAAGATTACAAACTGAAGAGTTTGAATTAAAGAACCATGTTGAAACATTCTCAACAAAGAAGGAAGAAATTCAACAGGATATTCTTCAAAACCAAGAAAAATTAGACTTACTAAAATCTGAATTAGAAAATCTTAGCAAAACGAAAGAAGAAGAATTACTCAAAATTAAATCAGGCTTAGAAAATGATATAAGTGCTCTGCGTAGTGAGAAAGACAATTTAGAGAATGATATAAAAACTGAAACTGAAATTAAATCTAAGGAGTTAAATTTCATAAAAGAAAATCTGGAAGAACTTAAAAAAGCTGAAGAAGACTTGAAGTATTCTGTTGATAAATTAAAAGTAGAAAATCAGGAGACTCAAAGAGATTCTTTAAAAGGGTTAATTGACTTGTTTAAAAACAAAAAATACTTCGATTTTTTTAGTGGGAGGGATTTATCTGAATATGACCAGAAAGAAGAAAGAGAATTTACTGATTATTCTATATCGGACTCATATTCCGATTATACCCTCTTTAGAACGGAATTAATTTCAATTTTAAACAAAAGTGGAAGAAGCTTTGAAACTCACTTTATTGACAATTTATTAATATCAATTCATCAAAACACATTGACAGTATTAGCTGGTCTTCCGGGAACTGGCAAGACTAGTCTAGCTAGATTACTTACAAAAATTTTGTCACCCAAAGAGAGAGTTTCTGAAGTATCAGTTAGCCGAGGGTGGTCTTCTCAAAAAGACTTAATTGGTTTTCAAAATCCTTTAACAAATAAATTTCATTCTGCGCCTACAGGTATTTATGAATTGCTCAGCCAATTAGATTATGAATCTAAAAACAAAAAGTATTTAGATTCACCTATGGCATACATAATTTTAGACGAGGCTAATCTAAGTCCTATTGAACATTATTGGTCAACATTTTATAATTTAACAGACTCTTCAGCAAACCATAATAATCTTTTATCTATTTCTTTGGGAAATAGCTTAAATATAGAATTTGCAAATAATTTAAGATTCATCGCAACGATAAATTATGATCAAACGACAGAAAATTTATCTCCTAGGGTTATTGATAGAGCTAACATAATTCAAATTCCAGTAAATAGCTTTAATATTGACACCATTCCAGTAGAAGAAATTGAGAAGCTTAATATTTCATATCAAAAGTGTATTGAGTTTTTTAATCTTTTTGACTTCCAAGAAGAAAAACAAAACGTTGAATTATCTGATGAATTAAATGTTATTTTTAATGATATAAAAAAGCGTTTTAAAGCTTTAAGAATCCCTATTAGTCCAAGAGTGGAAATAGCAATAAAACAGTATTGTACCGTAGCCAAAAACTGGATGAAGAAAGAAGTTTCCAGACCATTAGACTATTGCGTTTCACAGAGGCTTTTACCTATGATAAATCTACAAGGAGATTCTGCAAAAAAGAATTTAGAGGAATTATTAATTATCTTCAATAAAAATGATTTAAAAAAATCGAGTGAGGTCCTTAAAAGAATAATTGAAGCAGGAAATGAGGATAGCATTTTTGAAGGAAATTATAATTATTTCTTAACCCTGACTTATGCTTAAAATTTTTCAAGTAATTAAAGATAAAAAGATAGAGATTTTTCCTTTCAATAATATTTATACCGTATTTGAATTAGGGAAATATGAGCTATTATACACTTCTGATTATATAATATCCAACTCCGTATTTATTGAAGATATTCCCATTGATGTAAATAAAATATCCCGGAATGGCAATCAAATATTATTATCAGAATTTAGATATTTTGAAGATTACTTTGGCTATGCAAGTCTAAATTTCAATAATCAGATATTTCTTTTTAATATCAAAATCGAAAAATTAAAACTATCGGAGATCGAAGATATTTTTATCTATTTATGGAAGAAAGAAGACAAACTTTTCAATATTTTCTTTTCAAAAAGTACCTATGAATTAGATTTTAAAAGCAAAGGGATTGAATTAGGTCAAACTTCTAAACTTATCTCATTCATTGAAACATTCATTTCAATTTTTGATAAACTTTATTTTTCCTTTGAAAGTTTACCTCATTCTGTTTTAAGGAAACTTCACAAAAAAACTAAATATGACTCTCATAAAGTAACTGTGGACACTGTAGATTGGATGTTAAGTAATTTGGATGAAATATATTTTGATGATTTCTTGAAGGGCCATTACAATTCAGTTAAAATTAACAATCGCTATGGATTAATTGATAATATCAAAACAACTGAAAACATTAACTCATTCAATACTTATGAAAATCAAATTGTATTGGGTGCATTTACTTTAATATTAAGAAAGCTTAATAAATTGAAAACTGAAATAAGTTCTAACATTAATATTCAGCCCAGTAAAGAGGACAAGTATGCTGATTTTAGAGATTTAAAACGTATTCCATTTATAAAACTATTCGAAAATTCCACCTCCCTTGAAAAGAAAGTGAATAAGTTATATAATAAGTACCAAAAACTTTTTAAAAATGTAAATCCAAGAATAGAAAAGCCTATTTTAACAACCGTTTTCGCCCAAAAATTACATTATAAAAAGGCATTTAGTTTAATAAAAAACCTGAATGATTATAAGTTTGATTTATTTGGGAGCTTTAAATTATTGAATATAAGCAAATTAAGCAAGTTGTACGAAGTTTATAATTTGTATATAATCTTAGATTCAATAAAACAAAAATTAAGATTAGATATGTTTAAAGTTAGTGCGCTTTCTAATAGAAATGATGAGATAATTGAAAAAATTGCCTTTGAAAATAATGAATATAGCATTAAACTTTGGTATGAATTAAAATATTATGGCACTTCAAGAAAAGAACAAGAAATAGAAGTCAGAAGAATAGATACTAGAGAAGGTGGGCATTATAATCCAGATTTTGTCCTAGAGATTGTGAATAAAATTGAACTGAAAAAAAAATACTATATTCTGGATGCAAAATATTCAAAATTTCAAACAGTGAAAAATAATTACTTACCAGATTTAATTGGAAAATACATTCTGAATACTGGAATCAATGGCTATGTAAGCATGAAAGTAACTTCTTTAAGTTTAATTATTCCAAACGAATATGGACAAAAAATTATTGAAAGTGATTATTTTGAACCAACCATCGCAATAATTGCTTCGAAACCAAATTTTGAGGATGAATTAAGGTATTTTATAAATAATCTTTTAGAAAAGGATTTATCGGAAAACTTGATCTTAAAATAGAGGGTGAACGTATCCGCCCTATGGTCCACGTCTATGAATAAACCTATGTCGTGGGTAGCTTTGCTGGATGAGCAAAGAGGAAAAAAGAGCACAGATGTTTGCAATGATAGCAGACTGGCAACAGAGCGGTATGAGCAAGAAACGATACTGCGAGGAAAATGGCATCAATGAGGCTACGTTTTATTACTGGTTTTCGCGCAGCAAAGAAAACGATACATCCAACGGCAGCTTTATAGCGATCGACAAAGCTGGCAGGAACAGTGCTGTTGAGGTTATCTACCCCAATGGGGTGCGGATTAAGGTAGAAACGTATCCGCCCTACCGTATCCGCCCTACCAAGTACATATTTTCTGAGCGATGTATAATGGGGAGCTTTGCTAAATGAGCAAAGAAGAAAAAAGAATGCAGATGTTTGCCATGATAGCAGACTGGCAACAAAGCGGTATGAGCAAGAAACGATACTGCGCAGAAAAAGGGATAAATGAGGCCACGTTTTATTATTGGTATTCGCGCAATAAAGAAAGCATTTCGTCTCCTGGTATCCGCCCTACCAAGTACATATTTTCTGAGCGATGTATAATGGGGAGCTTTGCTAAATGAGCAAAGAAGAAAAAAGAATGCAGATGTTTGCCATGATAGCAGACTGGCAACAAAGCGGTATGAG
>NZ_JBHULR010000008.1:0-99071 GCF_042684625.1 Sphingobacterium suaedae
GAACCCATTCCAATGGTTAATGCATACCTTGGAAAACATCATGTCAATAAACCATAAAAACTTAAAGGATCTTTATCCTCAGAACTTCAAAAAATCAGCGAACCTGTAGTTCATAGGCCGCATACAGATGAAGACTGCCATGGGATGGATGTCCGAATCATTTCAAAACATCCGGAGACATCAAGGTCTTCCGGATGTTTGAGATTGATATTATTGTTCCTGATAATCTAACGCCTGCTGGATGAATCCAATAGCCTTAGATATTTCTTCGATTGAGGCGACTCCTAATTCAACATCTCCATTACCCCATCGTCCAAGATCTGTAACATCCTTACATGTATTTTCAGGATCTATCAATTCACTAAATGGCATATTTAAGGATAATCGAAGACGAGATTTTTGCGGCACAATATCAACAAAATTCGTAGATGTTTTATAAGCGATATAAAGCTTTTTGAACTCTTCTTTGACAGAATCATCCAATTCCAGAATCCGTTTCCTTAACTCGTGAAAGACGACAAGCATTTCCCCAGACAGATACTCGTAATCACTTATAGTATATTCATTAGCAACTCGCCTTTCTTGTTCAACATATCTTGTTAACACCTCTTCTGACAGGTTAGGATATTTCCAAACACTTGCTGCGATTTCAGCTAATAGACCAGCTCTTTCCTGAATATGGATTTCATTCCATTCTTCCACTGTTCTTAGGTAATTATTCAAGTTAAGTGGCGATTGATTAAATCCGCCTTCAATAGTTTTCTTTTTTTGAAATGGACGATCACTCAGTTCCGAATTGTAGCCTGTCAATGTCAGATTGCCCAATGTATGCAACCAAGTATTATGTGTTTCTTTCCAGTTTTCACCCAGCATCTGCTGCCATTCGAGATTGAGATTTTCATTCTGCGGAAGTATATGTTCTATGGTATAATCACTGATAGACACCCATTCTTTGCGCCGATAATTTTCCAATCTGCTGAGAAAGTAAGTTTTTGATCGGAAATTATATAGATCTTTCACTTTAATCTCACGGATAAATTCACCGTCGTTCGGAAACCTCTTGTAACCGTTAAAGAGTTGCATCGTAGCAGAAAGGCTACCAAGATAATCCGACTTATTCACTGATTTATATAATGTGAGAAAAGTTTTATTCAGACTGTTGGTAGCAATTCCACAAATCGCTCTTCGGAAAACATAATTTTCCACTAACTGCAAGACTGTTAAAAGATCCCCTTTGCCGATCATTTGTTTGCTGTAATCATTATATACAGCCAGTAAGAATGGATAAGACACATCTACACGTAGTTCTTTCAAGTTTTTAAATGCTTTCAATAAGTCCGGATCCTTTTCCTTCAGCAATACCATGTTGGCATAATAAGAGGCGTACTCTGTGATATCTGCTACAATATCTTCTATCAACAAACCATTCGCATAGGATTTGAACGCATTGTAAACAAGGTTAATATTCGGGATGACTCCCGTCTTGGTAGAAAGATAGTCCCGCATAAATCGATCGAAAAACGCCACATAATCGTTCCCATAGTTTTGTTCCATGGGGTACCAATACTTTTCATACAATCTTGTTTGGGTCTGGATCTCTTGTCCCATTAAGATATAATTACGAATAAGATCCGCTTGAGATAAGTCTAAACCAGTGGAATTCATGCTCTCAAAGATAAGCTGTGGATTATCTTTACCCTTTTCGAGCGTAACATCTACAGCAAACAACTTCATTATACCATTATATAATGCATTGACGTTTTCTCTGTTAATGTTTTCCCTAAAAAATTGATAGTTTTCAAAAACCCGTTGAGAATATTTCTCCGGCAATGGAAGATCGTTCAGAAGACTTAAATAAGTCTCTTTATCCTTTCTGGTCAATAAAAGCTTATATCTTAACTCATTATCTTCGTCCGCATTCAAAAGGTAATAGTTTTTTAGCTTTGAAGCATTGGTTTCTATCTCTATTTCATTATTCTTTAGGAACTCCGATAATGCTAAAATAATTAAACTAACGGTGGTTACTCGCTGTTGTCCATCGATAATAAGCAACTGTGGCACATCCGTGGTATTATAAATGCTTTCTTGGAAATAAACAACAGATCCTACAAAATGGCCCGAAACGCTTTTGTCGTTTCCTGCTTTTAAGATATCATATAATAATTGTTTGCATTGTGATAATTGCCAGCTATACGTTCGCTGATAAATCGGGATTACAAATTGCTTTGGTCCTTTAAGAACAGTTAAAAGGTTTGTAGAAGTTGCTTTCATAATATTAAGAGTTAATTAGATTATCGATTTACAGATAAACTTAGTCTACTTTTTTCCATATTTTCTAAACGCAGCAATAAATTGGTAAATAATAAATCCAAAAATTACCTTGCTGATATAATCTATAGCTAATGACCAGTTCGTAAACTCTTCTTTATTAACTAAAAAGTCATTTCGATGCGTGAGATCAATAAATGAAAAGTAATAACCGATTAGTTTGTGGTCAAATTGGTTAGAATTGAATATTCTCCCAAGACTTAATAAATAGAGTATGTATAAAAGTACTGAAACTCCTATGAACCATAAAAAAGGTCTAATAATCGAAAGTCCATGTTTATTTGACAAGCTATTTACTTTAAGAATGATACGGTCTCCGCAAGAAATCGAATTGATCTTGTGTAAAGCATCATGGGCAATTGATTGTAACTTTTGCGCCTCATAGTAATTTCCGGTATTTTCCAACGATTTTTTCAATTGTAAAAATATCTCATATTGATCTTTGTGATGATTTTGCGTTTTCCGTTCCGGATAATGTACATTCTCAATAGGCATAAATTTCTCAAAACTCGAATATTGATCGGGAAAATTACAGGAAGTAAATGTTGCTTTGGCAACTTTGGATCTATAAAGAGAAATTCGCTTATATTTATCGAAATCTATGTTATCAAACCAAACGCCATCAAGATTACTCTTGTGTATTCCTATTTTACTATCAGCTTGATCATCTATTGGATAGATGTTATGTAGGCTAACTTCTCCTTTCGGGAGAAAATCAGAAATATACCAACTGTTGATTTTTGTGCTTTCAATCAATAGCGGACCTTCTGTCATTCCCGATAGCGAAAGCGAATTTAAATTGGATCCAGAAATTATTGTAGTTTGTTCCTCAACCGGCTTCGAATATTGTATCAATAGATTGATGTTCAAAAGAGCTTTTCTCTTCTTCAGTGAAGTAGTAACCTACTTTATAAGGCGGATAAGACTCATAATTTCTTTTGTATAATCCCTTTCTTATTTCGTTTGCTTCGTTAGTTTTAAAAGAAACAATTTTTGTGTCGTATATATAAAAAGACTGCTTTTCGTTAATAACTGTAAAAAAATCGGTATTGATATCTTTCAGTAATTTACGCCAATATTTTGGAAATACATTTTCTTCTGTGTATGAAACATCTACTCTATTCTGGTCTAAGAAAAATACACTGCGGCCAACGCAATTATTTATACTTACTGATTTGAGGTTAGGGCTACTTATTCGCCCAGTCAAAATAGAGTTGAAAAAATGGATGGAGATATTTTGAGATAAAATATTCTCCACCTGCAAATCTTCTAAATAACAAGCTACAAATTGGATACTAATATTTTCGAAATTTATATCCTCTGAATTTTCAATAAAAACTTTTCGGAATCTACAACCAATAAAAGTGAAAGTGATTTTCCCATCCTCAAATGGAACCCCTGCGAACGGGCCAGCACTAATTGATATAACAGTATCAGGTACATAGCTATGATCTTCGATTGTCGAATAAGGTACGATTTCTATACGACTCATTTCCCCTTCGCTTTCTTAATTAATTTTCCAAACCCTTTTGGCTCCAAGTTATTATCTCTTAACCATTTTAATCCAACCAATATTTGATCCGTAGTATATTGCTGTTTCCGATCGCTCCATTCATAAAAATCTTCAATCAGCTCACTGTCTGATATCGACGTTCCCTGAATAATTCTGTTGTTCCATACGGCATAGATAGTTGCAATTATCTCTGCTTCTGCTTCAGTGGTTTGATAAAGCAGATTAAATAATCTATCCAGTCGCTCCTGTGCCGTGGCAAAATAACCTTGATAATATCCCTCGATTTTTTCCTCTTTTGTTAAAGGTACGAAGCGTTGATTTTGCGAGTCAAACCATTTCTGTGTTTTGAAATGACCATATATCGATTTCATAAAAGCGTTATCATATGGACCAGCAGCTTGGTAGTAATAATTTTGGTTCAAATCTGCCTCGATGATATGCTCGGCCAAGAATTGTATTTTTTGAAATTTGATATTGGAAAAATTCGGATCGTCCTTAAATACTGACACGACTTTTCCAGCTAAAACTTGCCGGGCAAAACTTTTTCTGTTCGAGGGGATATCTAAATGTTCTTTGCCACCATAGCATACGTCCGGTTCTGCAGCAATTAAAGTATCATCACTATCTATATTGTAATTGTCACTAACTTTTACTTGCCCATTCATCAACATAGGCAATAGCCAATCTCGGAGTTTAGCAAGTTCTTGGTTCTGTTTGGCATTATTAATAATTCGTTCAATAATTGGCTCAGTAATGTTGTAATACATTGACAGTACTAAATGGCTAGGTATCAAAAAAGGAGAATCATCAACAATAGTTTTGTTAATATGAGGTTGTTGAGCTCCTGTTCTTAGACTCATCAGACGTTCGATATCATTTGAAATAGCATAATAAATATAAGATTTTTTTATATTCTCACTTTCTTCAAGTCCAGCAATAGATTGATTAATGCAGGCATCAATACCTAGAATATTCACTCTTAAATGTCGAGTAATTGATAATAAAACAGAGCCTTTTTTTAATAATTGAGTTGAAGAATTATTTATTGCTTCTTCAGATATTCTCTGCTCAGTTTCAATCAAAGGAAAATTGGAGACTTCTCCTGAGTTCAGCCACGGAATATTTCCGTTCCAGTATTTTTTATTTTTAGTTGAAGGTGTACCTCCTAAACAGGTATTTAAAACATCTCCTAGTCGTTTTGTTTCCCATCCCTCTGGGATCTCCTTTTTCAAGACATTGTTATATACCATCTTACCGCCTGACGATTTATAGGGTTTACCGGCTTCATTTGGAAAATCAAACTGTACAAACCAATAGTCATATAAAGTTTTGGCCATTTGCTCTAGCTCGGCATTAATTTTATTGTTTAGATCAATCTTATCGTCTAAAGCAGAGAGGACAGATGCGATTTTTTGTTGAGTAATAACATCTCGTGAATACCCAACTTTTACATTAAATAATCTAACCCTGTCAAACTCTCCTTGGCCCGTACTCCCATCCATAAACTTCTGAAGGGTAGACTCGATAGAAAAAAGACTATAATTCAAACATTTAGATTCAAAGAAATTGTTTGTTCGTAAAACTAAAATGTGTGAATCAACTATAACTGTAAAGTTATCAGGAATATATTTAACCAATGTGACCCTACCAGCTGTTCCTTGGCCAGTTGAATTTATCAGTATGTCACCTATTCTTAAAAATTTTTCTTGGTTGTAGTCTTTGCTATCGTCAATGTATTGAGCAAAAGAATAATCAATTTTATTATTTCTTATACACTTTTGGTTCAATACTACGATAGAGCTTTTACCTACGTATTTAGGCGTTACTCCCTTTCCATGATATGTTATAAGCTCATCAACTCTTCTCCAGTTACTCATACTTCAATCCTTTTAATTGTTTCTGAATTTCCGCATCCAACTTATTTCCCTCTTTAAAAAGTTCAGCTAATCGAGTTTCAAATCCGTTCATTTTTTCGACAAACTCTTCCGGCGTAATATCGACATATTCAATCTTCACCTCGAAATATTGCCCCGCAGAGAAACTATAGTTTTTACCTTTTACCTCGTCAGCACTAACTACCACACTGAAGTCTTCTACGACTTCTCTGCTATGAAAAGTATTGACAATCTTTGCTTCTTCTTCCCGGGTGAGTACCGTACGCTGATTTTTGCCTTCCTTGACCGTTTCACCCAATTTACTCGCATCCATCAACACTATCTGTTCTCTGCCTGCTTGCTTATCTATAAAAATCACAGAAACATTAGTACCGGTACTAGCAAAGATATTGCTAGGCATACTCACCACCCCTCGTAGCCATCCCTTGTCAATGAGTCTTTCACGTATTTTTTTCTCAATACCGCTTTGTGCTGTGATAAATCCTGTCGGCACAACAATAGCGGCCTTGCCATTGTCGCTCAGGCTATACATAATATGTTGTATAAAGAGCAAGTAAATCGCCATCGACTCTTTTTTCGCTTTGGGTACGTTAGGAATACCAGCAAAAAAACGTTCTTTGAAACGATCGGTATCTAGATGCTCTCGAAAATCTGAGAAATCCAGTTTAAATGGGGGATTAGACACAATGTAATCGAACTTTTGCTTTTCCAGATAGTACGGCTGCGCAATGGTGTTGGTCTTGATAACATTCGGAATGCTGTGTGTCAAATTGTTTAAGATCAAATTCAATCGCAACATGGTACTTGACTTCTGCGAAATATCTTCCGAATAAATGGTGCATCGGTCTTCGCCAATATTGTGTGCCAAGGACATCAATAGGGAACCTGATCCCACACTAGGGTCATAACAGCGCGCCTTCTTAACATCACCTTCTACCAAGATATTGGCAATGATACGGGCCACAGCATTGGGTGTATAATATTCAGCATATTTGCCACCGGAGTCGGAGTTGTAGTCCTTAATAAGATACTCAAAAATATCCTTAAAGAAGTCGTATTTCTCCGTAAAGTAATCTTCAAAACTCTCCTCAAAACTAAATTCAAACAATTTGTTGATAAGCGCCTTGCAAAAGTCATCCCGCTGCGATGAGTCTGTGATGTAATTACTTAATTCATCGAATAACTTATCTTTGGCTCCCGAAAACGATTTGATAGAAAATACATCGGCATTCTCGATACTAATATCCCGTAAGGTGTCGTCAAATGTTTTGGCAAAATCGTCGGAGTTTTGGATGTTGTACAAGTGTGAGATCAGTTGATGAGGTTTCAGACGAGGTACATTTTCATCCAGTAAGTCCATCAATAACTCGTACTGATCACTTTGTGTATCGTATAGATTTTTTAGGTTCTGATAAAACTCTTTGTTACTGGCCAATTCGGGTCTCGGTCTTTTGACTTCGAATCGGAATTTATCGTTTAAGAACTTATATAGAAATACTTGTGTGATAATTTTAAATTCATTACCATCGTTGCCCAAACCGTAATTGGCACATACGCTTTTCAAGCTGTCAATCAGCTGTTTGGTTTTCGTGGTATAGGTAATATCGTGTGTCATGTTTTATATATTTCCGCGTAATTGGTAATATTCTTTCCCAATTAGATTACTTATGTTTTGTCGCGTGGCAGCGTCAAGTTCCATTTTTTCTTTCACTACAAACTGTTGAGCAACTAACTTGACAACATAACGGTCGAACCAGGCTTGATTCTCCAAGATGTCCTCTTGCCCTTCCAGTTTTTCATCCACTTCGAGCTTCACTTGCATCAGAGCACGGTGCAACTGCATTTCTTTAGCTGATAAATTTCCTTTTTCAATCAAACGTTTATGGATACGTGCATATTTTTCATCATGATTGTACTTTGCTCGTAACAAAGCATTTTTACGGTTGAGCTCTTTGGCTTGATCGTAGATCTGGCGAAGTAACTGCATGTTTTCCACCATATCCTCCTGATTAGTTTCCGATAGGTTTTTCTTTCGGAAAATTCTTTCAAGCTCTTCTTTTAAACTAATAAAAGCGGGGTCGCCGGTGTCAAAATTCTGCTGTAGGGCTTCCCTTGTTTTACGAAGTTGGTCTTTGTACTCATCTGCTAAGCGCAATTCTTCTTCACCTACTTTAATAAACTGGAAAACGATATCCTCCAGTGCGGCGTCTAACAGGTTGCGGGTTTCGTCACTGCTCTCTAGGCTTTCTACAAAGTTTAGATTATCCAATCGGCTTTGCGCTTCCAAGAGTAAGCGGTTCAGAACGGCAAAGTCCACTAATTCTCCCAGACCTTCGTAACCATTAATCGCAATAATGTTTTTCAGCTCCTTGGCCGTACGTAGTGCTTTGACCAATCGTATCAATTCATGTTTATCATGTATCGCTGCAATTTGCTGGGAGAAAATTTCTTGGTTCTGTGTGTCGTAATGAAATAATGTTTCCTGGATTTCATTTATCTCAGTGCGAATTTCGGCTTCTGATTTGAATAAATGTGAATACATTTCCATCTCATCGCCTAATTGTTCCTGCAACTCCTGAAAATACAATTGGTTGGTTCGGTCAAATGCTTTTGAAATGTCAGCAAAATCTACGACGTAGCCATATTGATATTTCTTATAAGGCCGGTTTACACGCGTCAACGTCTGCAACAAATTATGATCTTGGATAACCCGGGCCAAATACAACTTTTTCAATCGTTTAGCATCAAACCCGGTCAATAGCATATTGTAAACGAATAGAATATCAATCTTTCCGCTTTTGAAAGCCTCGATCAGATCTTTACGGATTTGTTTATCGTTCTCGTCGTGTAATATTAAAGCTGCAGTCAGCTTTTCTTTTCGTCTATCTCCATAAGGAACTCCGGGATCAGCAGCTATGGATAAATTCTGAACATGGATCTCTTGCTGTCCATACCTTTCTTCGAACAATTGGAACAGCATTTTAGCTTGCTTGGACGAATCACAAACCACCATCCCGCCCAGGGTTTCATCCCTCCAGTAATCCCTGAAATCTTCGATGTCTTTGGCGATATAATCTAACAACCCTTGTGCAAACCTCCGGTCAGCATAGACATCAGACGTCTTGATATCACCTTTTAGCACTTTGATTTGCTCTATTACTTCCTTCATCTCCATTTTGAAGCTGCCTTCAATTTCTTCACGGATCAGTCTTAGGGTATATCCATCGGCAATGGAACGATTGTAATAGTATTTATGGATATAATTACCAAAGAGTAGTTTAGAGTCATATTCTTTCGCTACTTCCTTTAATAGTGGTGTACCCGTTAAAGCAATTTTCACCGCATTTTTATCGGAATTGATTAGATTAGCTAAATAGTTTCCCTTTGGATTGTAGCTTCTATGTGCCTCATCTAAAAAGAAAATGCGCTGCGTATTGATATCGTATCCTATATTTTCGGGTACAGTAGCATCTTCGCTGAATTTTTGAATATTTACGACCGTGATTTCTGCTTGTCCACTATCGTTATGGATGGCACCAACCACCTTTAAATCTGCAATAAACTCTTGTCTGGAATTAACCTTATTGACTTTCAACCCACGTTTAGCAAATTCATTTGAGGCTTGGATTAACAAATCCAAGCGGTCTACAATGAAGTAGAACTTAGGAATAATGTGTTTTTTCTGATAATAATCGGTAAGATGTTTTACATTATAGAATGCCAAAGCAGTTTTTCCCGAACCTTGCGTATGCCAGATGATACCCTTTGTCTTTCCTTCTTCCAATTTTGTAGCAATAGCAATGGTTGCAAATACCTGAGGGTACCGCATAATATGTTTTTGCAATCCGTTTTCTTCACGAACATAAGCGATAGAATAACGTAAGACGAAAGCTAATCGCTCTCTGCTAAACAAAGATGTAAGCATACGGTGCGTAGGCGTATACGGCTCTTTGTTGGTTTTGAATTCCGGACTGTGTTTGATGACTAGCAGATTGTTATCTTTCAAAACAAAATTTTCTTGTTCGTCAGACAGCGCAAGTAATTCCTGCTTTACCGGATAGTCTGCATCTTCACGAAAATAATTGAAATGCAAGTCAGAATAGGCCGAAGTAGCATAGAAAGCCCCAAATACAGGTTCCACAATGCCATCTTCATATTCCATATTATTGGAAAACACCATCAACTGTGTCGCATTGGCAAATTTTCTGAATTGCTTTTGTTTGAAACGAGTATTGATACGGCGCCGTTCTGCTAGAACTCCTTCTTTGTTGTGCGGTTTCTTTACCTCTACGAATGCGAGAGGCATTCCGTTGATGAGCAGGGTGATGTCTGGGCGAAATTCTTCGTCTCCATTCTTGCAGATCAATTCAGTGGTAACATGAAAGCTATTGTTGTTGAAGTTTTTAAAATCAATCAGCTTGATGCCGGAAGTCGCTGTTAAGCGCTGGTAAAATTTTTCACCAATATCTTCATAATCAAGCTCCAAACTTACTTCATCCAATACTCTTTTTAACTCTTCCAGTTGAGCACTCGGATTGATTTTTTGCAAGCTTTCTAAAAATATCGACTCGAAAATATTGGTATCTTCTCTTCGAATATGATCTCTTAATGGAATATAGGTATAGCCCAACCTCATTAAATGAAGAAGTGCAGGAATTTTCACTCTTGAGTTTTCATTAAATGGCATTATATCGTATCAAAGATTGTATTAAACAATAGTTCCAAGTCCTTTTTAACCTCGTCAAAAGCAGGTAGCTTTCTAGTTGCGATCTGATGTCCTAAACTATTTTTCCATGCTCGTTTCACCGTGTTTTCACTTTTAGCATTCAAAAGCTGATCTATGCTGGTAAATTCAAGTCCTTTAAATGCCATTTTCTCTAAGAAAGCCTGCTTGATCTCCACCCAATCGAGATCACTCGCATACTTGGATAAGTACCATATATCATAATAGTCACGAGGTGCTGTATAGGAGCGTTGTATCAAGGCTCTTAATTTTTCAGACAACACTTCTCTTATATCATAGCAGGCAATTTCGTCTATAGCAGGGGTGAGCTGGTCGGAATAATCATGGTAAACCGTTTTCAAGGTCGGTGCGAATAGCATCTTCTCGTACAGAATAATTTCAATCTTAATCGAAGTAGTCCATCGGGAAGGATCTAGCGGAATTTGATCCTTGGAATGATCGGCTCCCCAAAACTTTACAATCGCAGCGTAGCCAGTTGGCATATCATTGTGCCGAAGATTGGTCAGTTTTTCCAGATGCAATTGCATACCCGTGCGCTCTTGTACTAACGAGATGATTTGCCTCAATAAATCTTCATCCAATTGAAAATCCGGATTGATGGATGTAAAATCTAAATCTTCTGAAAAACGATAATCCGCGATATAACATTTCCGTAAACATGTTCCTCCTTTGAAGATTAGTGCCTCTCTGCAAGAATCTATCGAAAATATAGCATCGACAAAATGTCCTAATACCCAATCCTTGTCAATGGTGCTTCTGGATACTTCGTGTTCCAATGCTTTTTTCTCTATTTCCTTTTTCAGTATCATTTAATATTGTTTATTGGATATGTCTAACAATTCTTCCCGGCTGATATTTAACCTTAATCGCCATTCCGCTACAAATTCACCTTCGTCCAATCCCTGGGGATCAAACAAGTTATATCTATCCTTTACCTGTTTCTTGGCAAAATCTATAAAAGGATCCATACCGGTAATTTGGAGAAGTTCGACCAAATAGCCAATTCGTTTGGTAACCGCTATATTATTCACAGCCTTGCAGTACTCGACTAATTTAGTGGGTTGCATTTGCGCTTGACCAACTGCTCTGATCAATTCTGCGTAGCCACCAGAATGTTGAGGTAGATCAAAGCAATCAACTATTGTTTTCTCTACATCAGTGATCGGATACTGAAGATTACCGTAACCATTGTAGATGATCCCTATTTTTTTATTAGGCGCAATCTTAACGAACTTATAAGAAGTACCCAGAATTGATTTGTCGTATTTTTTATGTGTCGTTTGAATAAACACCGTATTGGAGAACTGTTCTGTCAATCCATGCAGATTCAATGCAGACCAATACGCGACAGCACTATTTTCAGCAACGAAAGTACCTATGACATATTCGTCCCGAAAACCTTGTTTGCAAAATTTGCCTTTTTCTATTCGTACAAGTAGTTCCTTGTCGACTAGATTTTCTAGGATTTCACTTAAGTTGTCAAACTTTTGTTCTAGCAACTGCTCAATTTCGGAGAATTTGAACAACTGAATTTCATAGTCGTCCAGCAACTTTAAGAATTCGAGCTGTGGTTTAGTTAAATGTTCCGATATATAAACGCTGTCTGCCATATTACCTTTTGTGGAACGATAAGACCTAAAAATTGGGTCTTATCGTTCCACAAAAGGTAAAGATAAGTAACAATTCTCCAAAAAGCAACGTTTAATACCAAATCTCAGTAAGCACCTTTAATAAACGAAAGCGTACCAGATAATTAATATTTTTAAGATGTATATTCCAATTCATTATCTTAATACCAAAATAAAAACAAGTGGAATTCACAAACGACGACATAATCTATTTTCTCGACCTTTTTAAAGGTCGTGAAGATGTATTTGCTTTACGGTGGGAGAAGGGAAATAAAAGCGGGTACATGCCGGCCTATAACTATGATCCATATCATTATAGACTACATAAAGCTAATGGCGGCACTTTTCAAAGCTATGCCCACAAAACCTACCTGCCATTGTCAGAAATAGAAATTACAAAGCATCTTAACGGCCTTCAGCATATCGGAATTTATCCACTGTTGCAAGACAATACTTCTTGGTTTTTAGTGGCTGATTCGATAAGTCCAATTGGAAAGAACAGGCTTTGAAATTTTTAGAAGCGTGTACTGCTAAAAACGTTCCTGCTTACCTTGAACGCTCCCGTTCCGGCAATGGTGCACATGTATGGATTTTCTTTGAGATCCCTTATCCAGCAGCCAAAAGTCGTAAGTTATTTACGCATATCTTGGAAGGGTGCGGTGCATTCTCGCCATTTGATAAGAGTTCCAGCTTTGACCGTCTGTTTCCAAATCAAGATTACCTGTCGAGTAAAGGTTTAGGAAACCTAATTGCACTGCCCTTATTTTTGTCGGCTTTACAGAAAGGCAACAGTTCCTTTGTCGACCCTAAAACAATGGATCCATTTCCTGATCAAATCGCATATCTAAAAGAAGTAAAAAGAGTAAGTTTAAATTTACTAGAGGAATTATATAACGATACTGGGGCTACTAGTGCAGATAGCTATATCCCAGCTATTGACGAAAAACTTAAGATTACCCTAAGCAATACGATCCGTCTTAATAGTCACGCTATACCTTTTGTACTCATCAATTTTTTGAAGGAGCAACTTAATTTTGCTAATTCAGCCTTTATTATCAAGAAAAAGTCAGGGAGAAGCACTTTCGAAACGCCAAGATTTTTTAAATTAATTGAAGAAACGGAAAATGAAATCCTCATCCCAAGAGGATTTATTGGGAAAATACTGCGATTCTGCAGAGAAACACAGGTACCACATGACTTTGTTGATAATAGACGTGAACTCCCGATAATCCAATTCTCTTTTAATGCCGCATTGCGAAAGCATCAAACCAATGCTGTAGCGGTAGTAGAAAAAAAGGATTTCGGTGTAATTGTCGCACCACCAGGAACAGGAAAAACTGTTATTGGCTTGAAGATTATTGCAGTCAAACAACAACCTGCACTTATTGTCGTGCATCGTAAACAGCTGTTAGATCAATGGATAGAACGTATTGAATCATTCTTGGGGATACCAAAAGCAGATATCGGAATTATAGGGCAGGGAAAAGCAAAATTGGGTACCAGTAAAATAACCATTGCAACGATACAAAGTCTTCCAAAACATATCGAAATTATTCAGGACAAATTTGGTACAATTCTAATCGACGAATGCCATCATATTCCGGCGGAATCTTACCGTACCACCGTCGGAAAACTTAACAGTGTTTATTGCTACGGTCTCACAGCGACTCCTTTTCGGAAATATAATGATGATAAATTGATCTTTACTTATCTCGGTGATATCATTACGGAAATCCGACCAGAGGAAATTGAAGATTACAAAAGGGCAAATATCATCGTCCGGAATACCAAACTCCATGTTCCCTATAATTCTAAAACCGACAGTTTCGAAACACTTTCCCAAATTCTAATTCATGATACAGCAAGAAACCAATTAATAGTAGACGATGTATCCGCAGAGCTAAACCAAGGAAAAAAGGCGGTTATAATTACCGAAAGAAAAGAACATATCGAGACGCTTAATCTATTGCTAAAATCAAATTATGAAACCATAACGCTCAGCGGACATGATTCAGACAGCAGTAAGAAAGCGAAATGGAAAACATTATCAGAAGGGAATTTTCAAGTACTAATTACGACAGGTCAGTATTTTGGCGAAGGTTCGGATATTCAGCATATCAGCACACTACTTTTGGCCTATCCCTTTGCTTTCCATGGAAAATTGATTCAATACATCGGTCGGGTGCAGCGATCCGAGATCAATCCAACTATATATGACTATCGGGATGTACAGATAGATTACCTAGACAAAATGTTTCTCAAACGAAATATCTATTACCGTAAAATCGCCAAACAAGCGACACTTTTTGATGAACCAACAGTGGACTATAACGCTCAAGTTGGTCATCTATTCAGTTTAGAAAAGATGACCAAGATCCCCATTGAAGACCTATCGTTCCATTATGGTCATGTAGCTTTCACTTATAAAGTGGAAGAGATGCATACGATTTTGGAAGTTCAAATCGAAAATTTGGAGATTAGGCCTGAATTTGAGGTATTAAAACCTTACTTTATCAAGATACTGAAATCTAAAAATATCACTGTTCACCTAAACGCTGAATTTGAGTACGGAAAACTGGTCGCGCAAATCGCTACTTCCGATGATATAGAACGAATAAATAAAGAAATTGTAGAAGGTGTGAAATTCCAGTTTCTGAACAAGGGACTGTTAGGCAAGCTACCTTTGCAAAAACAAAATATTTTGACTTCGGATCAATTACAGAATGGCGACACTGTATACGCAAACGCAGAGGAATTACTATCTGAAATCCTTAAACTACGAAAATACAAACACTCTCGTCAAGTTCAATTTTTAGCCGATTACCACCAGAGCAGTATTATGAAGATTAGGTTTGTTCTTAGTCCCTTTGCGTTTGTATTTCTTTTATCGGGAAACAGCCAGTACCACATCATCCTTGAAACCCTGGATACGGAGGAGGCGACTTATATCTGGCACACAGATAAAAATAAAACCGTCTTGAAAGACGCTGTTGCGATGATAGATAAAGATCTCCAGATTATTCGTGAAAAAGGTAGACAGGTTTTCTTAGAAAACCATACTCCCGAAAGATTTAGTCGTATCCTTCATGACTACAGCGATCCGGATAGAGGTTTTATCCTCTGGAAAGCATTTTTGGAAGAAATCCTTCATTGAGATAAGATAAGTTTAAGGTTAAAAGTCAACACCGTGTGCTATTGGTGGATATTTAAGTCCGTGTATCATGAATCCCACTTTTCTTAACTTTACAAACTTTAAAAAACAAGGGGAATTTGTCCGAAATATGTCCGAAAATCAAAAAAGCCACTGATAATCAGTGGCTTTTGTCGGGGTGGCAGGATTCGAACCTACGACCTCCACATCCCAAATGTGGCGCGATACCGGGCTACGCTACACCCCGAAAAGGTATCACCTTTGTTTTGTGTGGCACAAATATACGGCTCTCCAACAATTTTTGCAATACCGTATTAGAAATTACTATTAATCCTCTGACACACCGTATGATAAAAATTTAAACACCTTTACAAATACCGAAAATGGCTTACATGCTATAAATTCTATTCTAGTTACAAAAGAAAAGCGATCCTGTAATAATCTCGTTAAGTACTATTAAATCGGTAGATAAAACCAAAACTCCAAAATTTCCGATTTTATAATTATTATTTCCAGTTTTGCTATTGCAAATCCCGATTAGGACCCTATATTTGTAATGTTATTTTTATTTAATCTAAATAACAAAGCACATTATCTCTTCTCAATACGGTTGTCGCGAGCCCTCTACTCGTGACAACTTTTTTTATGTCTAAACTAAAAACCCTATTTTACCGTTATATATAGTATAAGTACGTATAGAGACGTGCCTATATTTCATCTAGAGAGCAAAGAGTTTTGACGGCAACAGTTATAGGTAATACCCCTGTTCGAAAATGTGAAACGTTATCCGCGTTGTATCAAACGAACATATTTATTAAAGAAGAATTTCACAATCCGGGCATGTCGGCTAAAGATCGGCCTGCTCTTTTTATGATACAGGAAGCGATCGCAAGTGGTAAAATACGGCCCGGCGGCACGTTTGTGGAAGCCAGTAGTGGCAACACAGGTCTGGGAATCACATTGATTGCAAAGCAACTCGGTTATAGATCGAAAATATTCGTTTCCAAAAGCTGCTCGGAGGAAAAAATAGCGAACCTCCGTTGTGCGGGAGCTGAGATCGAAATCTGCGAGAATTCCAACGGTTTGCATGACTTCTACTCTACGCAGTTCAGGGCCCAATCCTATGCTGCGACGCAGGACAATGCCTACTTTACCAATCAGTATTACAATACACAGAACATCAGGGCGCATTATAAGGGAACCGGTCCGGAATTGTGGCAACAGACCGAAGGTAAAATCACGCACTTCATTGCAGGCGTGGGTACCGGAGGTACCATTTCCGGGGCGGGAAGATATCTAAAAGAGCGGAATACAGCAATTAAGATCTGGGGCGTCGAACCCAATGGTTCGGTGCTGCAGCAATTCCTACAAGACAGAACGCTCCCAGAATCCGTTCGTCCTTACGATCCGATAGAAGGAATAGGAAGAAACTTTGTACCCGGATCGTTTGACGCCGATGCTGTAGATGAGATTTTTCAGGTAGACGGTGAGTCTACAAAAAAGATAGCGCGGGAATACCGCAATCAAACAGGTAACCTAACAGGCTTCTCAAGTGCCGCGGTGCTTTGCTGCTTGGAAAAATATGCCGATAAAATGAACTTTAAGGAAGATGATGTGGTGGTACTTTTCTTTCCTGATCATGGCAGTCGGTACGTTAGTAAGTTATATGCGCAGGAATTCGCGGCTATGGTTCCATCCCAAAAGACGTTATAGGATATGAGTATGTTTTCGTACAATGACATTGCCATACCTATTTCTTGGCCGGACCAGACGGCACGGGGGGATGAAAAATGGATGGCCTACTTAAAGAAACTTGGTCTGGTAAAAAATCTAAATTTTAAAGTGGGGCATGCCGCAATACTGCTCATTGAGCGCAAAAGTGGTGAGATTAGGTACTATGACTTTGGTCGATACCTGGTCCCGCGGGGATATGGAAGGGCGCGTTCAGTTGAGTTTGATCCCCGGCTTGAAATTTCCACCAAGGCAGACATCAACACCGAGGGTAAAATCAGCAATATGCAGGAGATCCTGGAGGAGCTTAAGCAAAGAGAAGATGCCACCCATGGGGGCGGCCGTCTTTTATTTTCGGTATGCGCAAACATCTCCTTTGCTAAAGGCGTCGCATTTGCGGACAAGCTGGTTGCCGGAGGCCCCGTGCTATATGGAGCGCTTGCTCCTAATAACAACAGTTGCTCCCGTTTCGTCGCACAGGTACTTACATGTGCCATGGAGGATGAGGATCGCAGGCAGCGCAAGATCTGCTACCCCGAATGCCTGAAACCAAGTCCAACGAGTAATGTGGTGAACGCTGCCAAGGATGAAGCGGTATTCTGTTACCATCAGCACATGTTAGCCCCTCTGAATATGGGCCGCAAGGCTTCCTTAAAATTCCAGTTTGGATTACTAAAAGAAAACTTCAGCAAAACACATAAAGAAACTCTCGGAGATGACCAGACCGATGGCATGGTTGAGGCACCGGCAAAAGCTCCTGGTGTTCCGCACAAAGCGCAGTGGCTGGGCGGCCTGGGAGAGGGCGCCTGGATGCATATTCAGGATAACGGGTCGAGCTTTACCATCTCCAAATACTTTCCGGATGGCAGAATTGCCTATTCGGTCCAGACGCGATGCGTGCAACAATTCGATGTAGAAAAGCCCTATGAGTTCACTTATAATTTCAGCTTTTCAACGTATACAATCTTACAAGAGGAGAATTTATATATCTTCACATCCATTAACAAGGCGGAGCCTTTGGCAGATAGCCGCCACGGACAAATTAAAGCGATATCATAATTATATGGAATTAACAATTTTAAAAGCAAAAATCCACACAGTAAAAGTAACGGAAGCGAACGTAGCATACAACGGTTCGATTACCATTGACGCCGATCTACTCGATGCGGCGGGCATCAAAAAATATGAACAGGTCTATATCAATAATGCAGTCAATGGCAGCCGTATTATGACCTATGTCCTTCCAGGGAAACGTGGAAGCGGGGAAGTTTGTATGAACGGCGGTGCTGCTCTACATGCCAAAGTTGGGGACACCGTACACATCCTCTCATTCGTCCAGATGACACCTGAAGAAGCGGACGTATATCAGCCAACGCTTGTATTCACCGAGGGCAACAACCAGATCAAGTCTGTCGAAAAATATACATATTAATGTCAAAGGTTGCACGAGCATCTCCTTGTGCAACCAAAAATGCCCTAAATCATGTTTTTTCTTTTCCGACTTTACTAACTTTACAAAAAGCAAGGGAAGGCATGGAAAAAAGAGATATAGAAACGCTCGATGATATCAAGCAACTCGTAAACACCTTTTATGGTAACGTGCGACAAGATGAGCTTATCGGACCTATTTTTAATGAAAAGATTCAGGATCGATGGCCTGTACACTTAGAAAAGATGTATACCTTTTGGCAAACGATCCTGCTGGATGAATATACCTATCAAGGCCGCCCATTTCCGCCACACGCACAATTGCCCATACAGGAAGAGCATTTCAACCGTTGGTTGTCAATATTCAGCAGCACGGTAGACAGTCTGTTTGAAGGTCCTATTGCTGCAGAAGCGAAATCAAGAGGCCACAAAATGGCAGCACTTTTCCAGATCAAGCTTGAGCATATCCGGCAGTCACCTTTTCCTCCGTTGCTATAATCTGACTTAGCGACCGACCTTCTCGATGTGCTGATCCAGTAAATACAAGAGCGAAGCCAGGGCAGCCACCCCCGATTGAAGCTCTCGACGGTCCACAGCTTCAAAAACGTCCTTCGCAGTATGATGTATATCGAAATACCGATGCGGATCTGGCCGAAAATTAAACATCAGTGTATTAGGAAAATGAGCGCCCCATACCCCGGAGTCTACTCCGGGACTTCCCTGTAAGAAGCGTGAGACCCAGAATTTCTGTTCGAAAAGGGGCTTCCAGTGTTGCTGTATCCATGCCACCTTATCTGCAGACGATTTGATGTCGAATCCCCTTGGTGCAAAACCTCCGGCGTCGCTTTCTATAGCTGCGATGAGCTGTTCGCCATTAGCCTTCGCTTGCTCACCGTATTTCACAGCACCATGTACCCCATTCTCCTCATTCATATAAAAAACCAACCGGATGGTATGTCTCGGTTTATAGCCCAGTCGCATTAGGGTACGTATAGCGTCGAGGGTGCCCATCGTACCAGTGCCGTTATCGTGCGCCCCCTCGCCTACATCCCAAGAGTCTATATGTCCGCCAATGGTAATGATCTGATCAGGAAACTGCGTTCCTTTCCACTCCGCAACGACATTGTGCGTTGCAACAGTCCCCTTCCATTTGGATTGGTTCGCCAGATGCACGCGCGTACTTGGATCCTCTTTTAAGGTCTGCGACAATAGCGTCGCCCCTACGGCAGAAATAGCAAATGCGGGGATACTATCGATTCCGGCTACGTAGCGTGTTCCTCCCGTATGTGGAAAATCATCGTCGGGCGAGGAGGAAAGCGACCGAAAAAGATAAGCCACAGCGCCCAGCTTTGCGGCTTCTGCAGGCCCGCGGCTCCGTTGGCTGCTATTTAATCCATAGGCGACACCCGTTTCCACAATGGACTCGTCCCAAGGTTTATTAACGAACACAATCTTACCAGCAACGGCATCCCCATGTTTTCGTAGATCGCTCAACAGCTCCACCTCCACGACTTCCGCTTCCAGCCCATCTAGAGGCGTGGCCACCGATCCCCCAAGCGCTAAGACCTGCAGCGGCTTTCCCGTCGTAACCACATATGCCTGTTCCTGCTTGCCCCGTTCCCAATAAGGAACTTCCACATCCTGTAGATAAACCTTTTCGAACGGCAAATTTTCCATTAGGGATTTCGACCATTGTACGGCAGCTTCTGCCTTTTGCGAGCCCGCAATGCGATGTCCGATTTTTTTGGTTAGATAGCGTAGGTACTCATACGCTTGTCCCTGTTCAAAAGAAGCCGTGTAAATCCGTTCCATCATCACCGAATCGGTCTGACCATAAACAGCACAAGCGTGGCTAGCGATAAGAATTAACGCCGCAAACATTCCTTTCATACATTTCGTCTTTAGAATGCTAAACATAAGTATTATTTTTGAAAATGCCGAGATCCTTACCAAAACCGCCCAGGGAAGTAGACTTACATGCCGATGCATTTTTGTCCGACCTGGATACGTATGACACCGATGAACTTCTGGCCGCATCGATCGATCTGCTGCGCGATCAGCTGGACGCAGCGATCTATTGGGGATATAACGAGATACGCTTTGTTCACGGAAGAGGCAAAGGTGTCTTAAAGCAGGCTGTATACGAGGAACTTTCGTACTATAAACAGCATGGTGCCATCGCACGCTACTACCCTTCTTACCATAACGAGGATATCGTCGTTGTCGTAATCGGCCTATAGAATTTTTATCCGGTAGACGGCATAGGGATAACTCGTTCGGTCTTCGCCATTATTCCATTGCGGTAGCCGATTTACCTGCGCACAAGAAAAATACAGATATCCATCACTTCCAATTCCTAACGAGTCTGGCCATATCAGCCGGGGATCCTGTACAATGGTTTCTATTTTACCATCTGGCGACCACCGTTTGATACTGTAATCTAACGAAGAGGTTAGGTAGATATTTCCATGCTTATCTGCTACCAGTCCATGGGTAACAGCAGTCTGTCCCATGTCTTCCACCCGGGCTGCCAGTTCATCGGCTGTCAACGCTCCATCGGCCAGATACCGTGTTTCGATCCGGTACAGATGGGTTTGATTAATTGGTTTAAAATAGAAATAACGGTTATCCTTGGTCAACGCAATCCCGTTTATATTCGACATAAAAGGCTTGCCAGTTTTGTCCTCCATTGCTCTCCCTTCATATGTTAGAACCAAATTGGTGTCAGCTTTGCTGTATGCGGTATTGGCTAAAACCAATCGACTCTTACCGGTTGTTAGATCTAACACCACTATTCCGGCCTGTCCCGGGTCTGAAAGGTACGCCAGCCCCCGCTGGGTATCTACCCGCACATCGTTGAGTCCCGAGCGCGACTTGTCCAAATCCTCGAACCCATATTGGCGAACAACTTTATTTGTAGACAGATCAATCTGAATCAAATTGAAGCGTCCCTGTGCTGGTGCATCAGGAGACTTGCCAAAGACAGAGTTGCCTGCTGCGGGTTTAGAATCCAAAACCCATAATTGGTCGGCCGCGTCCACATAGATGTCCTGCACATTGACAAAGCTATTGACTGCCCCGGCATGAGCCTCATTCCAGGCGCGGTCCGGAAAAGGGAGACGCTCGCCCTTCTTTATTTCTGTCAGTCCAAACTGGTAGGGTTCCCGCCGTGGAAAAGAAACAAATACACGGTTTGTGCTCGACACACTTACACCTATCGGCTGTGCCTGTCCGAATACAGCAACAGTTTCCAACCTGGGATCAGTCACGGGTTGGGCATCGCAGGGGAAAACTACCATCAGAAAAAAACAAAAAAAAGCTAATCTTAGCATATAAAAAAAATACGTTACTTATCAAACAGTTAAACATGCATTTGGTTTACAGCTGCGCCGCCCAGCTCCTGCTGAACAATTGACAAAAATAAAGCCGAAACCTCCGGGTTTAGGTCATTGTTCCATACCAACGACAAGGTGGTACGCTGGGGGATATAATCCAGATCGATAAACTTGACGCTGCTCGTGTATCCCCATCTCAGTGAGCTGGGGACAATAGCCACGCCGAGCCCCTGTTCCACCAAATTAAATATCGAAAGGGCATTTACCGTCCGTAAAGCAACCTGCGGCTCAAACCCCGCATCCTGAAAGATACTGTAGACCAGATCGTAATACGAATGGCTGTAGTCCTTGGAGAACAAAATGAACGGTTCGTCGACAAAAGCATCAAGCCCTTGAAAATTGTCATGTTGTATGGGGTGACCTTGGGGGACGACCAGCGAAAAATGTTCGGTAAGCACGGCCATATGCTGTAGCCCTTTTGGTACGGCGTCCATGCGTACAAACCCGAAATCAAGCTCCTGACGTATTATTTTTTCGATCTGTATGCTATTCGATAACTCCTGAAGATCCACATCAATACGCGGGTAGTCGCGCTTCAGGGTGATCAATAAACGGCCTAAAATGGCCTGCACCGCCGAACCGATGAAACCAAGTCGGAGTTCCATAACCGATTCCTCCGCCAACAGGCGAACCTCACGCTCCATAATGTCCACGCGCTGGAACAGCAGATCAACTTCACTCTTTAAATATCGCCCTGCTGGTGTGAGCCGCACGTAACGTTTGCCCCGTTCGAAGAGCTGTGCGCCGAAAATATGCTCCATCTGCTTTATTTGCCGGCTAAGTCCCGGCTGCGAAATAAAGAGGCGTTCGGAAGCCTTCCGAAAATGCAGTTCGTCTGCCAAAATCTGAAAATAGTGATAATGTCTCAGCTCCAATTGATAACTCATAGTTATTAATAATTGACAATATTGGTATTTACATGTATTAAAAGTAAGCATTAATTTTGATAAAAGGCATTTTGACTATGGCGATAACATATTTTGACGGGATCGAAAACAAGCCGTTTCATTACGGAACGGACGAGCTCACCTGCTCGATAGCACTCCTCCTGGCGGAAGGAAAAATTAAAGCAGAAGTATCGGAGAACACAAAAGCACGAATTGAGCGCAGTGCGGGTTATGTGGAAGATATCGTACAATCGCAGCGTACCGTATATGGTATTAATACCGGCTTTGGCCCGTTGTGCACCACACGCATCGATGCAGATGATACGCGAAAATTACAGGAGAACATCTTAAAAAGCCACGCGGTCGGCGTAGGTGAACCGATCGATAAGCTTCTCTCCAAATTGATGCTGATCTTGAAAATTCATGCGTTATCCAAGGGATATTCCGGTGTTCAGTGGACAACGGTTGAACGTATGCTTTGGCATATAGAGCAAGATATTATCCCTGTGGTTCCCCAACAAGGCTCTGTCGGTGCTTCTGGTGATCTAGCTCCCCTATCGCATCTTTTTCTTCCACTGATCGGTTTGGGTAAAGTGTGGGCAGATGGCAACCTGGTTGACACCGCATCGGTCTTAAAGCAACATGGCCTGTCTCCCATCACGCTGGGTGCAAAAGAAGGATTAGCCCTGATCAACGGAACGCAGTTCATGGCTGCTCACGGTGTTAAAGCCGTTGTAGACATGTATCATCTACTCAACAACGCCGACTTAATCGCCGCGTTGATGCTTGAAGGACTAAACGGATCCATCAAACCATTTTCTCCTGAGCTACATGCGCTCAGGCCGCATCCCGGCAATCAATTTGTCGCCAGTACAATTTATAATCTGCTAGCCGGCTCGGCGATCGTTGATTCACACAAGAACTGCTCCCGGGTACAAGATCCCTATTCCCTGCGGTGTATACCTCAGATACACGGGGCCTCACGACAAGCGTGGCTACACCTAAAAGAGGCCATAGAAGTGGAGATCAATTCCGTTACCGATAATCCCGTGATCATCGATCACGACAATACGATCAGCGGCGGCAGCTTTCATGGACAGCCCATTGCACTGCCGCTAGATTACGCGACACTGGCCGTCTCGGAGATCGGAAATGTATCTGATAGACGCGTTTATCTGTCCTTGGAAGGCGATACCCCCGGTGTGCCAAAATTGTTATTGAAATCGACGGGGCTAAACTCCGGATTTATGATCCTGCAGTACACCACCGCCGCCCTGGCCAGTGAAAACAAAAGTCTGTGCTTTCCGGCCAGCGCCGATAGCATCCCAACCTCCCTCGGTCAGGAAGATCACGTGAGCATGGGTTCCATAAGCGGACGCAAGCTACAACAGGTCATCAGACATGTAGAGCGTATTTTAAGCATCGAACTGATATGCGCCGCACAGGCATTTGACTTCCATAGACCGCTGACATCGACTCCTGTGCTCGAAGCCATCCACGCCACCGTCCGCCGGCAGATCCCGCACATTGAAGAAGATCAGCCGATGGAAGAGCTCTTAAAGTCAGCATTAGCGCTCATTGCTTCGGGGGATCTCATAGAAGCCGCCACAACCAAAGCGGCTCAACTCGACATTGCATTATATGGACAGCATGCACCCACCTTTACTGATTTTTAAACGATGAAAAAGAAACTTATTGGCCCCTTTTCACAGCTTCTTACCCTCCGCAGTCTTCCGATGTATGGGGCTTTGTCGGATCAGCAGCTCGAAGTCATTACCGATGGCGCATTGGTGATCGAAGATGGTCGCATTACGGACATGGGTAAGCATGCTGAGCTCCTGAACAGGTATGCCGCAGAACATATACTTATGTCCGAACCATCAGTTTGTACTCCGGCATACGTCGACTGTCATACGCACATTGCCTTCGCCGGAAACCGCGCCAATGATTTTGCGTTACGGAATTCAGGAGCCAGCTATTTGGAAATTGCCGAAGCCGGTGGTGGCATCTGGAGCACAGTACTGCATACCCGATCGGCTTCCCTGGAGGAGCTTGTAGCCAACATTTGTTTGCGCGCACAAAGCCTGATGCAGCAAGGCGTAACCACTATTGAAGTTAAAAGTGGATATGGTCTTTCCGTGGAACAGGAAATCAAAATCCTGCGCGCCATTAGGATAGCGAACCAGCACGTTGCAGTAGATCTTGTACCGACCTGTCTGGCGGCACATATGAAGCCACACGACTTTACGGGGAGTGCCTCGGCTTATCTCTCTGAGATCGCAACAAAACTCTTTCCTATCCTGCGTGATGAGCATCTCGCCCGGCGTATCGACATCTTTATTGAAAAAAGTGCATTTTCCGTAGCCGAAGCGGAACCGTATTTATTGGAAGCCAAGCGACAAGGGTTCGATATCACCGTCCATGCGGATCAATTCACGGCAGGGGGCTCCCGGCTTGCTATACAGGTCGGCGCTGTCAGCGCGGATCACTTGGAAGCATCCACAGCGCGCGAAGCTGCGTTGTTTGCTCAATCCAAAACCGTGGCTGTGGCCTTGCCCGGTGCATCCATGGGACTCGGCTCTCCTTACACCGACGCCCGAGACCTGCTGGACCAGGATGCTTGCCTAGCTATAGCGACAGATTGGAATCCCGGTTCTGCACCTATGGGACAATTGATGGTTCAGGCATCGGTCTTTGCAGCTGCCCAAAAGCTTAGCAATGCAGAATTATTTGCGGCAATCACCTACCGGGCAGCAAAAGCCGTATCGTTGAGTGACCGGGGAATACTCGACATCGGAATGTTAGCTGATTTTTGTACGTATTCCACGGAAAATTATCAAAACATTACCTATTTACAGGGTACGCTACAGCCACAACAGGTGTGGAAAAATGGAAAATGTATTTATCAGAAAGGAGAACGATTATGACTTTCCAAGAATCTATCGTGCAGGGAATACCATTAACATTACCGCCAAAAGCGGTCTATGATACTTCCGTCAGTCACGCTCCGAAGCGAAAAGACATCCTAAAGGCTGGCGAGAAAAAACTCGCAATCCAAAATGCGTTACGGTATTTTCCAACAGCGTGGCATGAAGAACTAGCGAGTGAATTCCTCGAAGAATTGCAAACTTACGGACGGATTTATATGTACCGGTTTCGTCCTACCTATGCCATGTATGCTCGTCCCATTGAGGACTATCCAGCTAAATGTGTACAGGCAGCGGCGATCATGCTAATGATCCAGAACAATCTGGATCCGGCAGTAGCCCAACATCCGCACGAGCTCATCACGTACGGCGGAAATGGTGCCGTATTTCAGAACTGGGCGCAATACTTGCTCACGATGAAATACTTAGCGCTAATGACTGACGAGCAAACCCTACATATGTACAGCGGGCATCCCATGGGACTTTTTCCTTCCAGTAAGGAGGCACCAAGAGTAGTCGTCACCAACGGCATGATGATCCCGAATTATTCCCAGCCTGACGATTGGGAAAAGTACAACGCCCTGGGCGTGACCCAATATGGACAAATGACCGCTGGATCGTACATGTATATAGGCCCTCAGGGTATTGTACACGGCACAACGATAACGGTAATGAATGCTTTTCGCAAAATACTGGACGAAGGGCATCAGATCGCAGGAAAAGTATTCTTAACCTCGGGTCTCGGTGGGATGAGTGGTGCACAGCCCAAAGCCGGCAACATTGCAGGTTGTATCACCGTCTGCGCAGAAATTAACCCAGCTGCTGCAAAAAAACGACTTCAACAAGGGTGGGTCGATCTGCTAATCGACGATCTGGACACCCTCGCAACACGCGTGCATAAGGCTATCCGTGAACAAGAATGTGTGTCCATCGCTTACCTGGGAAATGTGGTTGAGGTTTGGGAAAAATTTTTCCAGGCCGGTGTCCCGGTATGTCTTGGTTCGGATCAGACCTCACTGCATAATCCGTGGGCTGGGGGCTACTATCCGGTTGGACTCACCTTCCAGGAGTCGAACCGACTCATGGTAGCAGATCCTGACGCCTTCCGGCAGGCCGTACAACACTCGCTCGTTCGTCACGTGGAGGCCATCAATAGACATGTTTCCCGCGGAACCTACTTTTTTGACTATGGCAATGCTTTTTTATTGGAAAGCAGTCGTGCCGGTGCCGCAGTTATGCATGAAGATGGCCAGCAATTTAGGTATCCGTCGTACGTGCAGGATATTTTGGGACCTCGCTGTTTCGATTATGGTTTTGGTCCTTTCCGTTGGGTATGTACCTCAGGTTCACCGCAGGATCTACAGACCACAGACCAAATCGCTTTAAATGTACTCCAGGCGCTTCACCAGCAAGCTTATCCGGAAATCCGTCAGCAGCTTGCAGACAACATACGCTGGATACAACAGGCAGATCAAAATAAACTCGTTGTGGGCTCACAGGCGCGTATATTGTACGCTGATGCGCTCGGGCGCATACAGATCGCCAGGGCTTTTAACCAAGCGATCGGAGAAGGTCGTATCCAGGCGCCCATCGTGTTGGGCCGCGACCATCACGATGTCAGCGGTACCGACTCCCCTTACCGCGAAACGAGCAACATTTATGATGGCAGTAAATTCACCGCAGACATGGCTATCCATAATGTTATCGGAGATAGTTTTAGAGGTGCTACCTGGGTTTCAATCCACAACGGTGGAGGTGTCGGTTGGGGAGAAGTTATTAACGGCGGTTTTGGACTGGTACTGGACGGAACGGAGGCTGCAGATCGTAAATTAAGCAATATGCTATTCTACGATGTGAACAATGGTATCGCCAGACGCGCATGGGCCAGAAACAAGGAAGCAAGGCAGGCCATCGAGATTGAGTTGCAGCGATCAACTGATCTACAAATTACCACAGCACAGGACGTTGACCATGCAATTCTTGACCATTTACTGGGACAATCATGAAGGAAGAATTTAAGGATTACTATATTCCGGGAGACCAGACGATGTGGTCCGGAAGGGTAGATGGGACAACCCTGGAACATCTACGTTGGCACCAGGTGATTTCGACATTAGATATGCAGCATGCCCACCCATTGCAAGACCGCTATGTTCTGGTGGGCTTCTCTGTCGATGAAGGCGTTTTCCGAAATGGCGGGCGAACGGGCGCAGCAGCTGCACCTGATCATCTTCGCGGCATCTTGGCTAACCTTCCACTACATCATCTTGACCCGTCAAAGCTATGTGATGCCGGTACGATCTGTTGTCCTAACCGTAATTTGGAAGAAGCCCAGCAGGCGCTTGCCGCGCTAGTATCCAGCATCCGTAAGCAGGGTGGCATTCCTTTAGTATTAGGCGGTGGACACGAAGTTGTTTATGGGCATTACAAGGGCATACGCCAAACAACAGAAGGCCGCATCGGGGTAATCAATTTCGACGCGCATTTCGACTTACGAATGCCCACAGAAAGCGGCGCCAACTCAGGGACGGGTTTCTATCAAATAGCTGGTGATGAGGCGAAACGTGGTACTCCTCTTTCGTATCTTGCATTAGGAATAAACCTCATCAGCAATACACGTGCTTTATTTCATACCGCGAAAACACTCCATGTTCAATGTATAGAAAGCCAAGATTTCCATGCAGGAAATCAAATGACCATTGCCGGGCAAATAGATAACTTCCTGCGGGAGATTGACCACCTTTACCTAACGGTGGATTTAGATGTCTTCGCAAGCCCGTTCGCTCCAGGAGTCAGTGCGCCAGCCTATCGGGGCATATTACCGGATACTTTTTTTTACGATATTTTCGATCGGTTAATAAAGTCTCCAAAATTTCTGGCGTTTGATATTGCTGAACTCAATCCGCAATACGATATTGATTCACGCACGGCCCGGCTGGCGGCCGATTTACTTTTTCGTGTTGTGCAGCGGCAAGAAAAAAAATAGAGCTAGTTGAGGAATGAAGCTACCAGAGATCAAAAAAATATAAAGAAAAGGCATCCCTTCCGGAATGCCTTCTATGCGGTATACGAGATGCACACTACTTTGCTGGAATAATCGTGATCTTTCTAAATTCGACACCGGTATGGTCGCCCTGCAGGTAGATCGGCCCAGGCTCGCCTTCCTTGCTATCCAATGCACCGCCGGTTATTCCCGGAATCTCCTGATTGCTTATAATTGTCTTTCCATTTGCTACGATAGTTACCAAACGTCCCCTTAGGGTGATTTCGTAGTTGTTCCATTGACCCGGCCCTGCCGCTACCATCTCGTTGGGTGCCAAAAAGCCATAAACACCGCCAAAATACAGTGATCCCGGATGCCTATCTTTCGGAGAATCTTCAATCTGTACTTCGTAACGACCGCGTAGGTAGATTCCCGAGTTACCGCCTTCAGCATACCGGAATTCAGCCAGCAACTTAAAATCCTCAAACTTCTGTTCGGTGATCAGGTTGGCGCCTGCTTTCTGGTTTATCAGGATTCCATCCTTCACGACCCACTGACTATCATCCGACGATGTTTTCCATCCTGTGAGGTCTTTTCCATTAAATAATTCTACAGGTTCGCCCCATTGTACCTCGCCGGTCCTTGTCAGATAGGGCGCCTTTACCCCTTTAAAGGTAAAGGTATTTCCTTTATTTGTTGTAACTGTTCCTTTTAGTTCTCCGCCGACAAGTTCGCCCTCAATGGTAAAATCACCTTCGCCTCCTTCCCATTGCGGAGGTATAGCAAAAGAAAACTTTCCGTTGGCTAACTTGACGTGAGATACAGGACGGCTGCTGCCACTGTCACCAACATAATATCCAACTAATGTGTTAAAACCGGATAGTTTGATTTCCAGCCATGAGGGCGCTTCTTTACCATCCTTATCGACGGTTAAGTCCCACCGGCCAATCAGATCTTTTGCTTCATCCGGAATCGTCTGTGTTGCAGGATTGTGTACTTCCTCTTCTTGCTTTTTGTCCACTTCTTTTTTGTCTGAAGGTGTTTGTGTACAGGACATCGCGCTCCCTGCTAACATGCATAGAAGTGTACCATATCCGACATATTTTTTTAACATATCTAAAAGGGTTAAGGTTTTTAAAACTCTAATCTACAAAAAAAAATAAAAAGAGCTATTTAAACAAAAGACCGGCTATCGGCCGGTCTTTGATCTTTTTCTACCATCCTGTATGGATGTGTACATCGTGCTTGTAATGTCCTTTTCCCTTTTTGTGTTTTTTCTTTTGTTGTCCGGGTGCATAACGCTTAGCCGACTTTCCGCCGTATATTTTTTTTGCCTGCCCGGGCGGCATACCGTGAGGGTGCCTGTGCGTATAACAGGAAGAAAGGCTTAAAAGCACCATCCCTACCATTACATATCCTATAATCTTTTTCATACAAATTATTCTCTTCTGTTACTGTACGCAAAATCTACGCCAAATGTGATCTACCATCAGGGATTTATTCCTTCAGTGGTCATCTGTATACGCTGTATCGTGCCATCTTCATTGTAATATAACCGGTCGATACAGACCGACCGGCGATAGCTACCTCCTTCGGTCTGCCGGCCGCCATTATGGTAAACAAAATACCATACTCCCTTGAATTCAACGATGGCCTGATGATTCGTGTTACTATTTCCGGCGATTTCATTCAATATACCTTTGGGTTCCCACGGACCATGGATGCTCTTACTCATGGCATAGCTAATCTTCTCTGGAAATCCGGTCGCGTAGGACAAGTAATACCAATCCTTGTGCTTATGTATCCATGGCGCTTCCGTAAAAGCCGGTAACTCAACAGGCATAATTTCACCCTCGATGTCCACCATATTTTTCTTCAGCTTTGCATAATAACATTGGGTGTTTCCCCAAAAGAGATATGCCTGTCCATCCTCGTCAATCCAAACAGTAGGATCAATATCATCCCAACTTATCTTGGTCCACTGTGTCGTCATATTATTGGTGATCAATGCAGTGCCCCGGGCATCTTTGAACGGTCCTGTCGGACTGTCGGAAACCGCGACGCCGATTGCCTTTCCCCGTTTTCCATCTTCGTTTTTATGTTCGGTGGAAACATACCAGTAAAATTTGCCGTCCCGCTCAACGACTTGAGATGCCCACGAACTATTGCCTGTAGCCCACGAAAAACTACTGGTCCGCAGAGGTATGGGATGCTCCGTCCACGTCTTCATATCCTTACTCGAAAATACCAACCAGTTAGGAATGTTGTATCCCTTTCCATCTCCCGTGTCCTCTCCCGCGTAAAGATAAAATGTATCGCCTACTACCAGAGCGGCAGGATCAGCAGTATACTTATGGGTAAATAACGGATTACCCGACACATGGATAACGGTATCGGACAGTTGTTGCGCGCGCAGGGATAAAGAGCCTGCAAAACATGAAATGGCAACACCTAGGAGGATCATTTTTCTGAACATAAATATTGTCTTTTTAAGGTAACACATTGGTTAGCGTTTTCTAAAGATAAAAGAAATTATTTAAATGTCAACAAAACACTTAATAAATTATTATGTCCAGTCATATAGTGACGTAAAATAGGTTAAATAGAATTAATTCAATATTTTTAACTGGTAGAAACAAAAAATAGTATCTCATGAGCGTAGTTAACATAAAGACCATTGCCAAGGCACTTAACATATCACCAGCGACAGTTTCCCGGGCACTGAATGACAGCCATGAAATAAAGAAGGAGACCAAAGACCGGGTACTTGCCTATGCCAAGGAACATAATTACAGGCCGAATACTTTTGCAAAAAATCTAAAAACAGGAAAAACCAACCTTATCGGCGTCGTTATTCCTTTTCTATCAAGCCCTTTCTTCTTAGATTTTATCGACGAACTCTACAAACAAATCCTTCCGCTGGGCTATACACTGCTCCCGTTTCAGTCACAGAACTCAGCAAAACAGGAACAAGATGCATTGGAGTTTCTGATCCAGCAAAATGTTGCCGGCATTATTATCTCACCAGCTCATGAGAAATCCAATACCGATTTGATGACGCATATCCATCAGAACATTTGCCCCATCATACTGTTTGACCGCTTACACCATGGACTGAAGACCTATAAAATAGGCATCCATAACAGTATGGAAACGTATAATGCAACAGAAGAGTTGATTAAAAAAGGTCGTAGGAGGATTTCCCTGCTATGCGGTAAAGATATCGGGAACACCAAAGATCGCATCCGCGGTTATAAGAACGCCCTGCACAATTACGGAATTCCCTATCTGCCCGAATATGTCATTTACGCCAATTATCAAGACCCCTCCCAAGATATCGATAGCGAGCTTACGCAGACTTTACGAAATTTATGGGACAATGGGAACCTACCGAATGCCATCGTTGGTGGCACGGACACCCTTTCGATAAAAATACTCGGCGTGCTGGCCGGTATGGAATTGAACGTTCCACGGGATATTGCCGTAATCGGGTTTACCAACACCAATGTCGCCGACTACCTATCTCCCTCTCTTTCAACGATTAGGCAGCCTACCGGCAAAATGGCGGGGTTAGCTCTGCAGCTCTTGATAGAAATGATGGAAAACACAAAAGATAGAACGGAAATGGAGTACCAGAGTTTTCTCTTGGAATCAACTACTACCTTGCGAAAATCAACCGATATAACGGCGTAATTCCGTTAACAGAGCTGGGCCTGAGGAATCACGGGCGCCAAACCTGCTTCTATGTCCTGCAAATTCCGAAGCGTGATCCGGGCAATCTGTGTTAACGCCTCATCTGTGAAGAAAGCCTGATGGGCCGTGATCAGTACATTTGGAAAGCTCATTAACCGCTGGATCGTGTCATCTTCGATAATGGTGCCACTAAGATCTTTGAAGAATAATTTTTCTTCCTGTTCATAGACATCAATGGCAAGGCCCGCAATCTTTCTGCTCTTAAGCGCATCAATGACCGCTAGTGTATCGATAAGTCCTCCGCGGCTGGTATTAACTAAAGTAACCCCGTCTTTCATTTTTCCAAGGGAGTCCGAACTGATCAGGTGCTTATTCTCTGGAGTCAACGGACAATGCAGCGAAACAATATCAGATTCACCGTAAAGCTCGTCCAGACCAACGTAGGTCACTCCGCGGTCTTTTAGCTCATCGTCCTGGTAAGGATCAAAGGCAAGCACCGCGCATCCGAAACCCTGCGCGATCTTGCAAAATGCCTTTCCAATTTTCCCGGTGCCCACAACGCCGATGGTCTTACCGTATAGATTGAAACCCAGAAGTCCATTCAGCGAAAAGTTCTGCTCACGAACACGGTTGTACGCCTTATGAGTTTTTCTATTTAGCGTGAGCAGCATGGCCATCGTATGCTCTGCCACAGCTTCTGGCGAATAGGCCGGCACGCGACATACTGAGAGACCGAACTCTTTAGCCGCATTCAAATCTACATTATTGAATCCCGCGCATCGCAATGCTATTATTCTCACCCCCTTACCCGCAAGAGTTTGGATCACCTCCCTGTTAACTTTGTCATTAACAAAGACACAAACTGCATCAACGTCTTGAACGATCTCAACGATGTGCGGTCCAAGGTGTGTTTCGAAGAACTGATAGTCAAATTCACCGGAGGTATTTTCTTGTTCAAAAAATAAGCGGTCGTAGGGTTGGGTTGAAAAAAAGGCGATTCTCATATCTTAAAGATAAGAAGAACCGCCCATTTTTGCTAGGTTTAACTGCAAGAAAATTTACATATCAGTATCCCTGGTTTTGTTCTAATTTCGGATTTTTATTAAGCTCATCATTAGGAATAGGAAAAAGCGTTCTACTGGTAGCATTAGCGTGCGGCTTGTGATTAAACCACGATTTTGTCTGAAACACGCCAAAACGTATAATGTCCTGCCTTCGGTGAGCTTCCGCGGTAAACTCCCAACCCAGTTCATCCAGAAAACGTCCATAAACAATATCCGCGCCACCATTGTTGCCCGCGACCGTACCATCTTTGGCCTGCACCCCATAGTTATACATACTGCCTGAGAGCAGATCGCTGCCTTTCACTACAGCCTTCTCCGGACGGGATTTGAATGCCCGTTCACGTACAGTTGTGACAAGAGCAGCGGCTTGTTCCGCTTTTCCTGTGCGTAGCAATGCCTCAGCTTTCATCATCAATATATCGGCGTAACGGAACATCGGGTAATCGTTATCTAAATTACTGGTCGCTCCTTTCTTGATTTCGTACTTACCGATACGATAACCTGCGTTAGAAGGCGCGACAGTGCCGTCTCCGCCGATTCCAGGGACTTCATTTACATAAGTGATGACCAGTTCCCCGGTCGCCGCATGATACTGTGGTCCCTGGATCCAGCTATCATACAATCGCTGGTCGTCCGTATCGTAGGTGTCTATAAATTGTGGTACGGCACAGTTTCCGCCCCATGGACCTGCAGCCATATTGTACACAAGACGACTGAGCGGATCTAGCGTTTTCATATGGATCTGGCTACCGTGCCCGTATATTTCATCATAGGGAACTGCAAAAATAATTTCCGGAGAATTTTGGTTGGTAGCGGAAAAAACACTTTTGTAATCCGCATCAAGTCGATATTTATTTGCCTCAATCACTTGATCTGTCTGCTGGATTACCTTGTCCCATGCCGGTGTGCCGGTATAAACCTGTGCATTTAGATATATCTTCGCAAGCAATGCATGGGCCGCCCAGACATTCATTCGTCCATACATGGATTCCACATCTTCCGACAGCGCAGGAATTATCTCCGTTAACTCCTTTACTACAAAATCATACAGCTCTTTCCTAGTCTTCTGATCGGGCAAAGTTACATCACGGTAATCCGTCACGATAGGGACATTGCCATGGTTGTCCAATAAGAGGTAATAAGCGAGCGCCCTTGCAGCCCGTAGTTCAGCTACAGCAGCTTTGCCAGTCTCCTCCGGCAAGGGTAATGTGCCGTCCTCCACCTGCATGATGACACGGTTTGCCTTAGTTATGCTCGCATATGCTTGCTGCCACGTGTTGTAGGGTTGCCACTGGACTGCATTCCAGGTGTGCTGATGCATCCGACGGTAGGTACCTGCATCGTCCCAGCCGTTAGGGCGTACCGGCGTGATGATATGATCTGCAGACTCCTCCTGCAGATCGAAGTACCCTTGCCAGCCGAACATCAACGTGCGAAATGAGGCGTATACCGGAGCCAGGATATAGGGCAGATCGCGCTCAGTGGGTTTATAGTCATTTTCCAAAACCTCGGAAAACACTTCCTCTTTAAGATCCGTGCAACCTTGACAAATGAGGCTGCCACATAACAGAATTCCTATTATTTTCTTATATTTTACTGTATATACTCCAAACATGATCTAACAAATTAAAATGAAACATTTAGTCCTGCGGTAAAAGTACGCGTCGTCGGATATCGGTCACGGTGTTCTATACCGGGAGCAAAGGTGAAATCGCCGGTATAACTGGTTGCCTCCGGATCCAGTCCTTTATAGCCGGTAATAGTAAATAAGTTAAGCCCGGAAACGTACACCCGCAATCTGTTCACCCCTTTTATTAGCTGAGGCTTGAAGGTATATCCAAAAGTAACATTGTCGAGTTTCAAAAAATCGGCATCCTCAATATAGTGTGAGACATATACCAAGTCATTTGTCAATGTTTTTCCATATACCGGATCGTAAGCGGTCTTAAGGGCATTATACTCCGTGTTGACTGGGTTTTCATAGTAAAGTCGGGTCATATTTAGGACCTGATGCCCAAATGCACCTCGGAAGCTGAAGCTTAGGTCCATATTCTTCCAGGAAAAGCTGTTGTTCCACCCCAGATTAAAATCCGGTATACCATTGCCATAGTACTGTCTATCATCGGGTGAAGCATCAATGATGGGTATGGTTTCTCCCGCTTTGTTTTCCACGAGCCATTTTCCCTCATCATCCACCCCTACCGTTTTCCAAACATAAAAATCGCCTACAGCACGTCCCACCTCGACGCGATGGGTAGCCATCTGTATTGGCTCTCCTGTATATCCCGCCTCGAAAAAAGGAACCGTGACATTAAACTGCTCATTGGAAAGGTTCACCAATTCGTTCTTATTGGTGGAAAACGTGATTCCCGTTTTCCAGTTCCAATTCTCCTTTTTTATAACGTCCACATTAACAAGTGCCTCAAATCCGCGGTTGCTCATTTCTCCTGCATTCAACATCATACTGCTATAAAGATAGGGTGGTGAGGGTACATTGAACTGGTAAAGGAGGTCTTTCACCCGCCGGGTGTAGTAGTCGAAAGATCCATACACCCGATTATTTAGAATACTGAAGTCAAGACCGACATTGTATTCCTGCTTTTTTTCCCATCGAAGATCCGGATTAAAGTTTCGGGATGGAACAAACCCGGGAACCCATTTGCCATTAATATACGCTCCCTGCTCACGCAAGAAATTATAACTGGTCTGGGACATATACGAAGAAGATGCGATAGTTCCGGTAACACCGAAACCAGCACGCAACTTGAGTTGACTAGCAATCTGCTGATTTTCCATCCACGGCTCCTTTGCAATATCCCAACCCAGGGATATAGCCGGGAAGCTTCCCCACTTATAGTTTTCCCCAAAGGTCGATGAGCCTTCCCGTCGGATGCTGGCCATAGCCATATACCGCTCTTTATAACTATAGGTCACCCTAGCAAAAAAACCCGCTAGCTTCCATTTTTCCTTATAACTGGTCATCTCGGCCATTCCCCGTTGCAATGCCATGCCCGATTCCAGCTTATTGTAACTGTAATTGTCCGTAGGAAAATCGAAGTTATAGGCGTAAAAGTTCTCCGAGGTCTTATCCTGCCAACTGTAGCCGGCTAATAGACCGACCTTATGTTCGCCGAATGTTTTGTTGTAATTGGCTGTAAGTTCCATCAAGTTTTCAACCGAAGCATCTGTGGACCGGGAAGCGGTTCCGTTCAACCCGTTTTTGGTCGTATTTACGTGATCAAACGTCGTTGAATTTCCGTACAGATCATTTTGCTGTACCCGGGATAAAAGCATCTTTAGACTTAAACCTTCCATAGGGCGATAGTCGAGCGAACCATTTAAACGCGTTTCACGAAAGATCCGGTCGTTTGTGGACTCATGGATCATGCCCAGTGGATTATCATACATATATGCATTACTCTCCTTCCATTTACCGTCTTCCCTGTAAATTGCATCGGTAGGATTTCGGATAATAGCTTGTCTCCACATATATTCTGAAGATCCTCCCTGCAGAGCCTTTATACTTTGATTGATTACTTGGAGGTTAGACCGAAGTTTACCATCGAACATATCATGGTTGAGCTCAGCCCGCACGTTAAATCGCTCCTGTCCACTTTTAAGCAAAACGCCTTCCCAATTTCTGTAGTTCACCGATCCGGTAAAGTTCGTCCTGCTGTTGCCGCCAAACAGCGTGAGGTTATGATTATGGCTGAATGGTTGCTGGGTTACCTCCTCGATCCAGTCTGTCGAACTCCCTAGATCGGCATATCCTTTCCCTTCTGCAATCAATCTGCGGTAATCGGTTGCCGTAAACATTTCGGGCTTTCTGAACAGTGTCTGCAAGCTTGCATAATTATTGTATTCGATGGAAGTCCTGTTTTCCTGTGAGCTGTTCCGCCTAGTGGTAATAAGAATAACCCCACTTGTTGCTCTAGTACCGTAGATTGCTGCAGCAGCTCCATCTTTCAATACGTCGACAGATTCGATATCTTCCGGGGCGACCGTATTCAGGTTCCCTGGTATACCATCGATGATAACAAGGGGATTCTGCGATCCATTAATTGAGTTGAGACCGCGGAGGTTGATCTGAGAGGTACCGTTGGGATCGCCGTTGGATGTAGTGATACGCAGGCCGGCAACCTTGCCTTGGATAAGCTGTCCAGCGTCCTTTATCGCCCCTTTGGTAAAATCCTCTGCTTTTACGCTTGCTATAGAACTGGTAATCTCTCCCTTTTTTTGCGTTCCGTAACCGACAACGATGACTTCATCCAGTGTGCTGGACACCGTAACCAACGTTATGGTTAATTCTTCCTGCCTTTGCAAGGTGATAGTTTGCGAAACAAATCCGATAGAAGTCACCGTAAGCGTGTCGCCAGGTCTGTAAGAAATGTTAAAATTCCCTTGGGCGTCACTACTGGTGCCGGTGCCTCTAGGCGCAACATTTACGGATGCATTGGCTAGTGGATGACCTTGCTGATCCTGTATCTTCCCTCGAAGAACCTGTCCGCTTTGCGCCCATACGCCCAAAGGCATAAAAACGCAAATAGCATAGATTAGTAGTCTGATTGGTATCATAGAAATAGATTTACATGTGTGTAACATCAAATTTACGATACCATCACAGGCTATTTGATTCGCATTTTCGCCAATATGCGCAATATTTTAACCGTCAATTAGACACTTTTAATTGTGTATTATGCACCGATTAACGCCATAACTTCAAACTTTTGAAAATACCATATCCCAGTTGGTTATTGTTTGCCGTCTGATATATGCCAACGCGAATGTTTTTACCGGCCCATCCGTCCACAGAAAATGGACTTCCTGGCAAATCTGTCCACAAACTCCCGTCTGTTGAACTCCGCAAATAGATCCGGCTACCTCGCCGCTGCACCTGTAAAAATGGCTCGAAAACAAGCCCGTTTCCTACATTTTTTTCCACATGCTGCCCGGGGGTAACAAATCGAACCAAGTTCCCCAAATTCCAACCCGTCAGTACGGTGTTGTTAAGGTAGCTTCGAGGATTTGCAGGATCCTGTATTAAAATCCCTGCCTCACTGGATGTCCTCGTTGCAGATCGCAGTCCTGCAACGTCCACCACCTGCAATTCAAACGTGAAATCCTCAATCATTTCTTTGTAAAGGAAAGGCCCCTGCCATCCAGGGATATCCAGCTTGGTATCTTTCGAGGCCAGTGTCCACTCGAGCGAATGATGCTTGATCTTCAAAGCGGTGCTATCACGATCGTTTGGAATACGCATACCATCCCAAAATGATAACTTGCTATCCATCGTCCAAGGTTGGTCATGCGTATTTCTGAATAAGTCAATGGGACGGTTTTCTGCTATCTTAATACGGATAGGCTTCCCGACATTTCCATAGACATCCCGCACGCGTACCTCCGCACGCGCCGGCTTACGGGCGGATTGAAAAAGATGAAAAGGCATTTTCTTCCAATCCGATTGTTGTTCTCCGAAAGAGAACAAATACCTCAGAAGTGGACTACCAGGTTTGATGGAAACAAACAGGTTATCCGGATTAATGTAATACGGAACGCCATCAGCTTGCAAAGCCGTGTTCACCAATTTTCCATCTAAAGAATTCCGCCAATGCGCATACAGTGCCTGAATTGCAGCTTCCGATAACGAATCTCTATATACCCGAATGGCGTGAACGGCACAATCCTCCCAAGAGACGAATCCATCTCTTTTTTGTAAAAGGCCAGTAAGCAACCCTGAAACTGTTGGTATACCGTTTTCCCATAAACGAACTTTTCCTTGCGCGCTGCTTAAAACGATATGTTTCCAAGCCCCTTGGAGAAAAACATCCATTTCCATGGTAAAATCCGGATGTCCTATCATTTTCAGCAGCTCTGTCGCTTCCATGTGATCCGCCAGAAGTCCCGTCCTGCCCGCTATCACCGAGATCCGTCCGTCTTCGCAGGCGACGGTCGAGGTTCTAATTCCATCAAATACCGGCATCGCATCAATCGGTCCAATTGGACGATCAGCGGTTTCTAAAGCAAATAGGTAATCCGCCTTTTTCTGCTGAAAATTGTTTTCTATCTGCTGTGCTGTCCAAGCGTGGCGTTCTAGAGTTAAGCTTGCGATATATCCCGAAAAAAAATCGTCGCCTGCTGCACCGACTGTAAAATGTTTCCCGCTTTGCACGAACAGCATTTTATTTTGTTCCTTTTCCAGTTTGCCATCCACATAAAGACGTTCCATGTAACCATCAAAGGTTATCACAACTTGATGCCAGGTATCCTCTTGGGGAAGTTTCGAGAAAGACATATCCGCCCAACCGCCATGTTGCACAACCCCTCTAGCCGGATCGATTCCCATCCCAAATGTGGCAAGCGTCAGATCATGTCCCGGGCGCGACCAGGAGACGATCGGTTCAATTCGTTCGATGTCTGGATTATTGACCCACATACAAAGGGTATAAGAAGCATTCCCCTGCTGATCGTTGGGAACAGCAAAATCAGAATGGAGCTGCGTTTTCCCGTCCAAGTAAAAGGCTCGTCTTCCCTGATAATTTTTTACAGGAACCGCAGCCGAAGCTTTCCAGCTACCTATTGTTCCCGTGCTATTTTGTATCACCGAGCGCATTTCTCCAGCGTTATAGGACGAAGCCTGTAAAGAGAAGATCGTTGAGGTGTCCTGACTGGTCCGGCGAGGCATAGGTTGTGGTGCGGACCAGACCGTTTGCTGCTGCAGTTTTTCGCTGTATACTTTCACATTCCACACACCGCGCGGCAGCCCCTGAAGTTGGGTACCATGTATGGTTAGACGGACATAACGTGCGTTCAAATCTCCAGTTGCAACAATGGGGCTGGCCCACCGGTCGTTCGTCCTGTTGTCCGAGAACATGGCCCAGTTCTGACCGTCTTTGGAAACCTCAATTGCATATTGGTAGGCATAGGTGGGGTATTCCATTTCAAGCAGTACAGTCCCAATAGACTTCACAGTGCCCAGATCTATGGTCAACCACGCACTCCCCCTATTGTTGGCGGCGCGCCATAATGTTCCATTGTTATTATCAACAGCAAATGATGCCCGAAATTCAGCGCTATAGAACGAAGAAGCCGTTACCTTTTTACCGAAGGCCAAATCAGTATAAGGGATGCTGCTTTTAGCCAGCATTCCGATTCCCTTATGTGTTGGCATCAATTTTTTTATATTTCCCTGTTCGTCAAAATGAAGTTCATCGGCGGCTACCTGCCGGTGGAAACCTCCTCCCGAATGCGGGTTGTTATGCCGGTGATATACGATATATACTTTGCCGCCCTCTTCTAAAATCCCGTTGTGTCCAGGTCCGTGGATACTACCATCCGAAGTGGTCGCCAAAATTGGATTACCAGCCGGATATTCATACGGGCCGAAAGGTCCTGTTCTACTTTTTACATACTGGACACGGTAGGTGTCATCCTCGCAATGGCCCGAAGAATACAACAAATAATAGATTCCATTACGCTTGAACATAAGGGGTGCTTCAAAAAAATCCTTTGCCGTGGTATTGGGAATGAGCTCAGTTCGCTCGAAGGACTTCATATCGTTATTCAGAAGACCCACAGCACACCCATGGCCGGGATAGATGCCCCAAGTTCCCCAAAACATATAAATCTTACCATCATCATCGGTAAATGTCTGCCCATCGAGCGTGATCACTCCGGGAATCATATAGTTTGGAACAAAAGGTTTGTTGTCCGCCACAAGCGAAGTCCAGGGACCAACCGGAGAATTGGATACCGCACCAAAAAGCTCCACGGGTTGGCTATAATAGAGGTAATAGCGTCCGTCATAACCTTTCGTCATATCGGGCGCCCAATACCAATGTGTCGTGGGCCAGTTCATAGGTTGAATGGTCCAATGTACAAAATCTGTCGATTTCCACACCTGTGAAGGTCCCAGCCCACCACCATTGCCATCCGTGGTGGCGTACAGATAATACGTGTCTCCTATTTTTTTTATGGTAGGATCAGCAAAATAGCCAGGAACCACCGGATTTCCTTGACTCGGCCACCTGTGCGGCGAGTCTTGTGCCACGACCATTCCACAGCAAGCCGAAAGACTGTATAGAAGAAAAAAGCGGAGAAAACGTGCCATAGCAGCTATACCCTATATGTGTTACCTCACGTCCCAAGCAGGTGGATCAACGCCCAATAAATGCCTAACAAAAAAATCCCGTCGTTTCTTTTCTCCATATTCCCCTCCCGAGGAATGTCCCATGCCGGGCACGAGAATCAGCTCATGATCTTTACCGGCTTTGATCAAGGCATTGGTAAGTTGATAGGTAGAAGAAGGATCCACGTTGTCATCCAGTTCGCCAACAATCAGCAGGAGCTTCCCTTGCAATTTTTCGGCATTTTCAATATTAGAGCACGCTGCATACTCCGGCCCCACTGGCCATCCCATCCACTGCTCGTTCCACCAGATCTTGTCCATTCTATTGTCGTGGCACCCGCACGAAGATACGGCTACTTTATAGAATTCAGGATGGAATAAGACCGCGGCCGTTGAGCTTTGACCACCGGCGGATGTACCATAGATGCCTACATGTTCTAAATCCATATACGGATATTTCTGTGCTGCGCTTTTCATCCACAAGATACGATCGGGGAACCCTGCATCCTTCAAGTTTTTCCAACAGACATCATGGAATGCCTTCGAGCGGTTAGAGGTCCCCATACCGTCGATCTGTACAACGATAAACCCAAGTTCAGCCAGTTCCTGCATACCAGAAGGATTCGGTATAAACGTTTTAGGCACAAAAGAGCTATGAGGCCCCGCATAGATGTACTCAATCACCGGATACCTTTTCTGCGGATCAAAATTTGTCGGACGGATAATAATTCCCCATATGTCCGTTTGCCCGTCACGAGCCTTTGCTGTGAACACCTCAGGAGCCTTCCATCCCGCCTGCAATAACTCCTCCGCATTTCCTTTCTCCAGCTCCGTCACAACCTTTCCAGATCGATCACGTAAAACTGTCACTGGAACCTGATCAACACGCGAAAACACATCCACAAAATAGTCCAACCCTTCATTAAAATAGGCGGTATGGTTGGCATTTTCACGCGTTAATTCGATGAGGTTCTTGCCATCAAAATCTACGCTATAATACTGTATAAAATACGGATCCTGACCTTTAATCTTGCCACTTCCTTCGAAGATAATTCTTCGGTTTGTCTCATCCACATGAACAACCTTCCGAACCACCCATGGCCCTTTGGTAATCTGGTTTTTCACCGCTCCGCTTTTTCCGTCATAGAGATAAAGGTGGTTCCATCCATCCCGTTCGGACGCCCAGATGATTTCCTTTCCATCCCCGACATCTTTTCGAAAGCGTTTACCGCTATAATCTATGAATGTTTTATTTACTTCGTTAATCAGGTAACGGGTACCACCTACATTTGCATCCAGTTCCACCACTGCATATTGTTGATGTCCACGCTTATTGTACTCAAAAGTGATGGCCCTACTATCCTCCCGCCAATCTATACGGCCTACCGAGAATTGATTCTCAATGAGGCTTGCATCACACGTCAAGAGTTTACGCGTGTCAAGATTATAAATTACCGGATAATATTGGGAAAGGGCATCTCCGGGTTTTGGATAGTCCCGGGTCTGCAGTTTGGGCTGCAACTGGTCTGAAGGCGAAGACTCTAGGAGCGTAAGCTGCCGGACCTCCGCCTTGCGCACCCTACTTCCTGCAATTTTTTTACCGTCTGCAGACCAGTGTAAATGTGCTGCATAATATTCTCCGGGGCTGCCGTCGAACGTTACTTGTTGCTCAGAACTTGGATCACCCTTTTTTGCGATATATATGTTGCTATTCTTCACGTAAGCAATCTGCGTCTTGTCTGGTGACTCAATTGGCTCTCCTTTGCTGTCGTCGAACCGCTGCCCCCAATAGCCACCCCGTCTTTCTCTATTAATGGATTCTTTTTTTCCCAGTGTATTACTAGTGCGGTTCCACGTCCACCTGTAACCATCATATTCTAAGGCAATACTGTCTTTACCGAGCAGGGACACCCTGTCGGTGCTGATCGCCCGCTCATCTATCGTCCGGCCTAACGCGCTACTCAAAGCAGACGTCAACGCTTTGAGATCAAAAAAAGTGGTTTTGACGCGGGCCTCCGCATCGACCAGGACAAATTCTCGACCTTCCGCTGTATTTTTTTCATACCAAAAGTGCCGACCATCCTTATCCCATTTTATTTGCGAAGGAACATCGTAAAGTTTATTCGCTATCTTCCCTCTCAAACCAGCAGCCTGCTGATAATCTGCTTTTGTGCCTTGCGCTGCCCCCTGTCCTACAAGAACGAGAAGAAAAAAAATAATAGAAAAATATACTCTAGACATGTTGTTTGTTTTTCTTGTTAATTACATAAAAAATTGGGATCCCAGCCAAAGCAATCAATACTCCCGGGACGGTATAATCTGGTTTGTAGATCAACATCAATACGATAAACGCCAAGCCCATTAAAATATAGATAACAGGCAAGAAAGGATATCCAAAAGCTTTATAAGGTCGAGGCAGTGCTGGTCTGGTGTAGCGCAAGCGAATGACCCCCGCAACCGCCAGTACATAGAACACCACCACCACACACGTGATCATATCCAGTAAATCGCCATATTTGCCACTCAGGCACCATAAACAGGATACGACACATTGTATCCATAGCGCATATGCGGGGACCGAATTTCGATTCAGTGTTCCCGCCTTTTTGAAGAATAGGCCGTCTTGTGCCATGGAATAATATACCCGCGCACCGGCCAAGATGATGCCGTTATTACAACCAAAGGTACTGATCATGATCATCACGGCTATGATGGTGATACCGAACGGCCCGAATATTTCCTGAGCCGCGCTCATCGCAACGCGATCCTTAGGTGCATTAACCATCTGGTGGAGATCCAGCACCGTTGTATACATCAGATTCGTCAACAGATAAATAGCTGTCACAATCAGTGTCCCTAATGCCAAACTTAAACCTATATTGCGTTGCGGATTCTTAATTTCGCCAGCGACAGAAGAAGAAGAATGCCAGGAATCACTACTAAACAATGCGCCAACCAATGCAGCAGACACTGCACCGAATGCACCAAAGGTAGAATACTCTTCAAACGAACCATCTAGATGAAGACGACGTAGGTGCCACAGATCTGCAGTCATCCAATTAGCATTCCAAATCTCGTACTTAAATGCCAGAAAACCGAATAGGATCAGCAGCAGCAAACTCAATATCTTAATCAATGTTAGCGTCGTCTGCACCCGTTTGCCGCTGTTGATGCCACGTGAATTTATAGCCGTCAGTACGACAATTACGCCGATGGCCAGCAACTGAGCAGAAGAGATACGATAATCCCCCAAAACCAATAGATAGACATCCTCATCCAACCAAGGAAATAGATATGCCGTGAACTTGGCAAATGCTACGCCCACCGCAGCTATTGTCGCAGTTTGTATTACCGCAAAAAATGTCCATCCGAAGACGAAACTGACTAAAGGATTGTATGCCTCCCGCAGATAAACATATTGTCCGCCCGCCTTTGGGAACATTGCACTCAGTTCCCCATAACTCAACGCGGCGGTCAATGTCATAAATCCACAGATAAGCCACACCAACATCATCCACCCCGCAGATCCCGTATTTCGGGCAATGTCGGCCGAAACGATAAATATTCCCGAGCCAATCATGCTGCCAGCGACCAGCATCGTCGCATCAAGCAGACTCATGGATTTATGAAAAGACTGATTTTCGTTGCTCATCTTCGTTATTTAAACGTATAAAACTCCCACGCGGTCTGGTAATCCGGGGTTAATTGCTGTTCCGTCATGACGGCCCGTAACATTTCCATGGGCATATAGTTTTCTTTAATGACCTTCTCGTGAAACGCTGGGTAGCTCATCTTTCCGGAGTCCACCAACTCATGCTTGATACGCATTAATTGTAGCCCGCCGACCAAATAAGCAAGCTGATACAGTGGGCTGTATCCGCCTTCGAACGAGCGCTTCACTTCGCCATGCGCATTTGCACGTTCAAACCCTACCCGGTCAACCAAGTAGTCGATACATTGTTGGGGTGTCCATTCCCCCAAGTGAAACTTTATGCTAAATGTTATCCGCGCGCAACGATGCATGCGCCAGAACAACATACCGATCCGTTCTTCTGGTGTCTTAGCAAATCCCTTGCTGTATAAAAGCAGTTCCCAATAGAGTGTCCAGCCTTCGGTCCAAAATGGGGTATTGAACGCACGCTCTCGATAAGGTTTGTGCCGACGGTTCATAAAATATTGGAGATGATGTCCCGGGTTAAGTTCGTGCTGAACCGTCCCTCTGGAGAAATAAGGATTGTTCCCACGCATACTCATACGTTTTTGCTCGTTGGTCATTCCTTGGGTGGGATACGATATGCTTATTTCCCGTCCCCCCGTAAAGAATGGGTTCACCAACTGTCTTTCCTCGGTCATCATAATCATGCCCCACGTTTCGTCAGCTAACGCTGGAATGTCCATCAATTGCTGCTGTTTAATGAAGTCCTGTGCGTCGTTATAAAGCCTAAGGATCAATTCTGGTTGTTCGCCTACAGGAACATAAGAATTCTTGACTTTCTCCTGTGCGGCTTTCCAGTCTTGGCCGAATCCCATTTCCTGTGAAGCTTTAAGAAGCTCCGCTTCGCACCACGCAAACTCCTGATCTGCCAATCGTAGTAAATCGTCCGCCGTGTACGCAATCATTTCATCCTTCAGCTGGCTATCCAATTCTTGCCTACCGATCGGTGTCCCCCCAATCTGGCTTCCATCTTCAAAAACTTTCCAATCACTTTTCGATTCCAACGCCGCTGAATAGTTATCCATCTTTTCCATCAAGCGTTTGTAAGCCGAAGGCACCCACCAAGTAAAAGTAGGCTCATACTCATTGTAAAAGTCATAGGTGCTGGTCAAACGAAGCTTTAATGAAGCAATCAGCCCCTTTAAAAAGTCTACATCTTGATACGGGATCGTTTTATTATTTTGCAACAGCCCCTGAGCTTTATCCAATTTGTCCGCTGCTTCGTCCAACAAACGAGCGACTTGCTGCCCATCTAAATTCTTCCCTCTCCGCCGCCATTGCTCGAGCGTGAATATTTCATTTGCGAACGGCACGTTGGATTCTAGGCGCTTGTATATTTCCTGTTTCATTTTCCAGTCGCGGATATCGCGTTGCACCTTCCGCTTTAATAGGATATAATCAACCTGTCCATTCGTATTCAAGGCTTTAAAAGGAAAATCAGCAAGTTTCTTCAGATACTCCTCATCTAGTTGCAACAGTCTTTGCATCTGTTCCGGGGAGGCTGCAGCGGATTGCGTTCCCCAACCTTTAGGCATGGGGCCGTAAAAATAATTTATGGCCTGCACATCGTGTCCATATTGGACAATCAACGGTTCAATTGGTGTGGTATGATCGAACATACCCGAGTCTTGTGCTATAGTCATATGATACGAGCAGAGCAACGAAAAGCAGATCACTGTTTTTCTGGTCAGTAAGCGGAGTCTTTTCATCATGTCTTTAGGTGGTTAGGGTTAGTTAAATCGTTCCGGATTAAACAAGCTTATATCGGTAGCTGGTTTTTCACCGTTCAGTAGGTCGGCGACGGCCTTTCCGAATGCAGGCCCGAGACTCAATCCCATCATTCCGCCCCCAGCTGCGACTGTTACATTGGAAAACTCGGTAAGTCGGCCGAGATACGGTAATCCATCAGGCGGACAAGGTCGATAGCCAAACCATATCTTATCCTCGGGATAGGGCACCTGAAGATCTGGAAAATACTTCGGAATAGATTCGACAATCCCTTGTACACGACTTGTATATATGGTGTCATTAGCCGATCCAAGCTCCATAGTACCGCTAAAGCGAATTTGTCCATTCATGGGGGTTACTGCCACACGTGCTTCCAGTAAAAGGGCGGCATGTCTCATTGTATGTTCCGCATTAGACGAGTACATAAATGAATAGCCTTTACCAGGCATCAGCGGTGTTTTTACGCCTATTTTAGACGTTAATTGCGGTAGATATGCCCCTCCCGTTACGACAATCTCATCCCCGACAAAGTGTCCTTTGGAGGTAACCAATTCCTTGATACGGTTACCTGAACGCACAAAACGCTTAACTTCAGTCCCTTCGTGAAATTCCACTCCGTTCGCCGTAAGATATGCAATCAGCTGTTGCATGAGCTTTTGAGGATATAACTTGCCATCGCATTTATAAAAGGCCGCGCCAAGCACATCTAGCCGCAGTGCTGGCTCAAGCGCTTGCGCTTGCTGTGCGTCTAAAATATCCACCTCCAATTGTAGGTCCTGTGCTCTTTTAGCAAGTTCCCTCTCTTCATGTTCTACTTCCTTGGTCTTGTAGTACATCAGAATCCCCGTTTGTTCAAGCTCAAAATCGAAACCTTCTTGCGCAGCAAGTTCATCGTATAGACTACTGCTGTGCACGTTCAGGTCTCGTATGGCCGCGGCACTGCGTTCTACATGCTGTTTGTTGGCATGCTTCAGAAATTTAAGCCCCCAGTCAACCAGATTCCAGCTGAGATTGGGACGTACATAAAAGGGGCTCTTGCGATCAAACATCCATCGTACTCCTTGGGCAACGATGCCCGGAGCCGCCAATGGAGTAAAATGGCTCGGCACAATCATCCCCGCATTTCCATACGAACAATTATCTGCCAGTGTATTTTTTTCCAACACAACGACTTTCCACCCCTGCTGAACCAAGTAATAAGCGGAAGATAGTCCCGCTATTCCGGCGCCAATAACTATTACAGTACCCTTATTTATTTTCACGTCTTTTTACGTTGTTGATTATATGTCTTTACATTACTTGAAATCCTTCTTTATAGGGATCATCATCATCAATAATGATGGTATTATATCCTGTTATACGGGCCCATCCTTCTACCGAAGGAATGATAGCCGCTAACCCGGCGACAGTCGTGGTCTCTTCGATTCTTCCAATGAATTGTGACCCGATGTAACTTTCGTGTACAAACGAATCCCCGGGCTGCAATTTCCCCTTAGCAAACCATTGTGCCATCCGCGCAGATGTCCCTGTACCACAAGGGGACCGGTCTAATGCATTTTCGCCCACCAATACTGCATTTCGGCCGGAAGAGTTCGATTTCGTCGGTTTGCCTGTCCATTGGATGTGGGACAGCCCATGGATGTTACTATCCTCGGGATGCACAAACTCATACTTTTCGTTCAACAGCCGACGAACAATTTTTCCATAGTGGATCAACTGGCTAGCAGAGAAATGATCAATATCTTTAAAATTAGCCTGTGGGTCGATAATACCATAAAAATTCCCACCATACGCTACATCTACCCGTAATTCCCCCAGATCCGGACAATCGACCAATAGGTCTTCTTTATACAAAAAAGACCGGACATTTGTCAATTTGACGGTCTCCACTTTTTGACCAACCTGCTTGTAATCAATTAAAACCAAACCTGCGGGTGTTTCTAATCTTAGTTTCCCAGGAACTTTAGGGATAATCAGGCCTTCTTCTATGGCGATGGTAACCGTGCCTATGGTTCCATGACCACACATGGGCAAACAGCCGCTGGTCTCGATGTAGAGTACACCCATATCATTTTGAGGATCGACGGGCGGATAAAGCATGCTTCCACTCATCATGTCGTGTCCGCGTGGTTCAAACATCAGTCCCTTTCGTATCCAATCGTATTCAGCCATAAAATGCAATCTGCGCTCCATCATCGATTGCCCGGCAAGGGTTGGCGTTCCACCCGCGACTAGCCGAACAGGGCAGCCGCAGGTGTGCGAATCAATACAAAAAAATGTTTTCTTCATTTATTTAACCTACTATTCGGGTGTATAAACAGTGTTCACTATACGAGCAATCTTTAACGGATTGTCATCCTGTAATTCCTGGGGAAGAAGCTGATTCGGCCAGTTTTGAAAACTGACAGGTCGCAAAAACCGTTTCACCGCATCCGGTCCCACAGACGTAAACCGGCTATCAGTCGTCGCCGGGAAAGGCCCTCCATGCTGCATAGCGTACACCACTTCAACACCAGTAGGCATGCCTCCGAACAACAAACGTCCACACTTTTCCTGTGCCAAGGTGAGCAGAGAAGAGTTCTGCTGTATATCCACCACCGTGGCTGCAAATGTAATGGTAAGTTGTCCCGGTACAGAAGCCAGAACGGCGTATACTTCATCTGTATCCGAACATTCCACCACTAACCCTACGGGTCCGAAAACTTCCTCACGTAGATGTTGGTTCGCCAAAAACGCAGCTCCTGAAGTGAGGTATATCGCCGCTCCCGCCTTATCTTCTTGGGTATTTACCCCTTTTCCCAACAATTCTACGTCGGGCTGTTTTGAAAGTATTGTTTTGTTCTCCTGAAAGGCTTTGCAAATCCCCGCGTGTAGCATGCTTGATTCTCCGATCTCGCTGATCGCTTTCTTTAAGCCCTCTTTAAGCAGGGTCAACGCTGATCCTTTTACAGCGATGAACAACCCCGGGTTAGTACAAAACTGACCAACGCCAAGGGTAAGGGAAGCGACATATTGTGCGGCTAATGTTTCGCCATGCTGATTGAGGTAATCAGGAAGTGCCAGTATCGGATTTACACTTCCCATTTCGGCAAACACCGGAACAGGTTCTGATCGCGAAGCTCCAAGATCGAACAGGGCTTTTCCTCCGCGGAAGGAGCCTGTAAAAGCCACCGCTTTTATAAGAGGGTTTAAAACCAATGTTTCTCCCACACTGTTAGAAGATCCTTTGACGCAATCAAAAACCGTATCTGGGGCTCCAAATTTTGCCACACCCCGTTTTATGGCATGTTCCATTATTCGGGAAGTTTCAGGATGCGCAGGATGTTCTTTATAAACTACGGAGCAACCCGCAGCGATTGCACTTGCGGTATCTCCGCCAGCTGTAGAGAAAGCAAAAGGGAAGTTGCTCGCTCCAAAAACCGCTACTGGTCCTAGTCCCTTGTTATACTTCCGAATATCGGATTTCGCTGCTCCATCACCTGTATCAATACGCACATCCGCATAGACGCCGGTTCTTAAAGCGTCTGCGTAACTCCGCCATTGGTGAACAGTACGCCCCTTCTCTCCTTGCAGCCGAGCTAACGGTAAAGCCGTCTCCCGATGAGCTGCGTTTATCAATTCCTCATCCAAAGCTTCTATCTCTTCAGCTATAGCATACATCAAATCGGCCCGTTCCCTTACTGTTAGCTTTTGTAAGTATTGATAGCCGTTCCAAGCGGCCGATGCGATGTCATGGATTTGTTCATTCGACATTTCCATTCGTTTAAAAATTAAAGTGTAGGTCTAGATGCCAATGCATCATCAATTATTTTATTTATCCGTTCTTTTTCCTCACCCACCAATTCTAGACGAGGTGCTCTGGTGAACGGTGTACTTAAGCCGACTTTACTCGCTGCCAACTTAATATACTGAACAAGCTTAGGGTGTATATCAAGTTCCAGAAGCGGCATGAACCAGCGGTAAATTTTGAGCGCCTCGTCAATCTTTCCTTTCTTTGCCAGGTCATAAATCGCATAGGTCTCTTTGGGAAAACCGTCCACTAGACCGCCAACAACGCCGTCCGCCCCAAGTAAAATAGATTCAAGGAAAATCGTATCCACTCCGCCCAATATTTTCAGTCTATCACCAAAACGGTTACGAAGTCTCGTAATATTTGTTAAGTCACGCGTAGATTCTTTGACCGCTTGGATCGTTGGCTCTTGCAATAATTCTTCAAACATATCCAACGAAATATACGTTGCATAGTCGACCGGATTATTGTAAACCAAAATAGGTAGTGCTGTACTCTGTGCGATTGTGCGGAAATAACTTACGACCTCCCGGTCATCCCCTTTGTAACGCATCGGTGGTAGTACCATTAACCCGTCCGCGCCGAGCTCCTCTGCTTTTTTAGCGAATTCGACAGCCGCATCCGTGGTATTTTCAGTCAGATTCAAAAGCACCGGCACACGGCCGTTTACAACTTTCAACGTGTATGTTAAAAGCTCAAATTTCTCTTCTGTCGTCAGTACACTAGCCTCGCCTAACGATCCAGCCAAGATCAGTCCATGTATCCCCGCTTCAAGCTGGGCTTCAATGTTGACAGACAACATTTCGAAATTCAATGTACCGTTCTCGTGAAACGGCGTCAACATCGCAGGAAAAATTCCGTTCCAGTTTAATTTAGCCATAAATATCAATTGTTTTCTTCAAAACTATGGCCTCTGAAAGGGAATTGCTAGTCGAGATTTAATCAAAACTCACCGCATTTTAACAGATATACAAACTACACGTTATTTTTATATCTGCTGAAGTATTCTTTGGGAGAAAAACCAGTAACCGAACGGAATACGCGGTTAAAATTCGTGATACTATTGAACCCAGAATTATAAGCTACCAGTCCCATGCTTTCGTAACGTTGCGAAGTAATCAACTTGCAGGCCTCCTGTATCCGCAGTTCATTCAGATAACTTACAAACGTCAATCCGGTATGTTTTTTAAAATATCGACAAAACGCTTGGGGAGTTAAGTTCGCATGGTCAGCTGCTTCTTCGAGCGTCACGTTTCTGCGAAAATTATCCTTGATATATCGGCAAACCTCATTTATACGCAGGAAGCCATCGTCTTTGTTAAAAACTGTAGTTACAGACAACGGTTTGAGTTCGGTCGATACAAGACTAAGCTCTTTTAGCAAAAAAATGAAACTCATCAGCTGGTCCATCATATTTGCTTTTTTCAATAATGCTATTCTCCTCCTGATACGGCTGGTATACGCATGCGGAACCCGAAACCCGTTGCTATTGTGGACGATAAACTCTAAAATACCAGCCAATTCAGGCATGTGGAATAAACTGGACAACGAGCCTTTTAAATTAAAAAAGATAGAGACACATTCTACCTCCATCTGATCGACAGTATTCGCGTTTTTCTTAAATACGTGTGGTTGGTTCGGACCTAACAGAAAAATATCTCCTGTCTGGAACGGGTGGAAGCTGTCGGCAAGAAACAGTGTGCCTTCTCCTTTTACAATCCACATAAATTGATACTCTTCGTGTTTATGAAAATAGGGGTAAAAATCCGTCAATCTATCTTCTTGTACATAGACCGACTTATCTTTGGGAGCTGGGACATTAAATTGAATCATTTTCATAATAGAACAATATTAAATTGTTAACAAGTCGCGTTTGCACTCCTGATTAGTATGCATGAAAATTACGATATTAACTCAATATTAACAAGGGTCTATCAGCATTATGGTGAAAATAAGATTGTACTTGGTTAATATTCAATAAGATTTTTTGCAGACTACCTAGTCCGCTAATATCGTTCTGTAAAATGTACCATTGTGCTTTATAAGGTTAAATTTTGCATAGGTCAGGCCAATATTCGAACAAAAAAAAAGAAAAGGACTGGCTAGATTTGTAACAATTAAACCTAAAAAGCTTTTTTAACAGGTAAATATATCGGAATAACTTTTAAGACAACGACAAAAATGAATGTATCCTTTGCTTTAAAACTTTTCATTACCTCATTGCTGGCAAACGTAACAGTTGTCCCGACGCTGAATGCACAAAACCCCTTTTGGGAAAAAATAAAGAACCGGCCGTCTACTTTACATGTTGACCGAGGAAGTGATAGCTTTCACGTATCTAAGTTACGACTGACCGTATTAAAATCTTCCCAAACAGCCGCTTCGCTTAAACTAACGGACGATTTGCTCTTTGACTACACGCCTGACGAACTGTTAAACAAGCGTGACAAAGATAAATTTTACCATCTTGGCGACATTAACCTCTCGATCCGGACGGTTGGCTCCTCCAAGTGGAACGAATATTCGTCGGCCGCGGCACGCCGACCAGTTACACCAATAAAAACAAAAGGAAAAACGCTTGCCGCTGCTGATATCAGTCCAACACTGGATAATATTCCCCTTCAGGTCTTTCGGTACTGGGAAGATGTAGAGGGATCACTCACCTTACGTTTTACTATTAAAAATCCGACTAAAGAAACCTACGAAATCGGCGCTTTAGGAATTCCCATGATTTTCAATAATAATATGGATTGGAAAAGTCTAGACAGCGCTCACGCTGACAATGTATTTTTCGATCCATATATCGGAAAAGATGCCGGTTATTTACAGGTTAACCGTTTGCATGGTAAAGGTCCTAGCCTCCTTGTATTACCGCAGGAAAATGCTGCATTTGAAGCTTACAATCCGTTGAATAATGACCCGACACCACGCAGCATCACCTTTGAAGGATTTCACGAGTGGGTCATTCACAGCAAAGCGTATGCAGACACTAAATGGAAAGGTGTAGAACAATGGAACTCGCCAACCTCAACCCTTTTAAAAGGCGGTGAATCAAAAAGCTTCGCGATCCGCTTTGTCCTCTCCCCGAGCATCAAACAAGTTGAAGACGAACTGATTCGTCAGCAACGACCTGTAGCAATTGGGGCGCCCGGTTACTTGGTGCCCTTGGATAATCCAGCGAAGTTGTTCTTAAAATATCCTAAAAATATAAAGAGCATACAAGTTTTTCCGACAGGCTCATTAACCGTCGAGCCACTGAAAAAAACACAGAAAAAATGGATGAGCTACTCGGTTACAGGTCTTAAATGGGGGCGTTCCAGACTAGAAATCACGTATGAAGATGGACTGATACAGACTATTCAATACAAAATAATTAAACCTGAACAACAAGTTGTAAAGGACCTAGGACACTTTCTGACAACAGCGCAGTGGTACGAAAATCCAAACGATCCCTTCGGTCGTTCACCGTCCGTTATCACATACGATTACGAGACGAAGACACCTGTCACCCAGCATCAAAACGCGTGGTTCGCGGGCTTAAGTGACGAAGCGGGAGCTGCAAGTTGGCTTGCTGCAATTATGAAACAATTGCTTGTGCCAGATCCGGAAGAAATTGAGAAACTCAAACGGTTCGCAAATGAAACACTTTTTGGCAGAATACAGCATAAAGATGGTAAGGATAAATTTGGTGTTGTTAAGAGCCTCTTTTACTATGAGCCAGATTCCATGCCCAAAGGTACATATAGCGATTCAATCAATTATAAAACTTGGGCAGCTTGGCCAAAGAAAGAAGCCGATAATATTGGCCGTTCGTACAATTACCCCCATGTTGCTGCCGCACACTGGGTGTTGTATCGTCTATCAAGGAATTATAACCAGCTGGTTTCGGAAGAATCTTGGCAAACATACTTAGACCGAGCTTACCAAACGGCCATAGCAATGGTTGACAAAGCACCACATTACGCACAGTTTGGACAGATGGAGGGAAGTGTTTTCCTTCTCATATTAAAAGATCTCCAGCGGGAAGGGCTAACGGAGGCTGCTTCCAAATTGGAGCAAGCGATGAAAGCACGTGCACTGCACTGGAAAACATTAAACTACCCTTTTGGAAGCGAAATGCCGTGGGATTCTACAGGTCAGGAAGAAGTGTATGTTTGGTCTCGCTATTTTGGATTCGACGAAAAAGCGCAAGTAACATTAAACGCCATTTTAGCTTACGCACCAACGGTTCCGCACTGGGGCTATAATGGCAGTGCGAGGCGTTATTGGGATTTCGTGTATGGAGGCAAACTAGCCCGTATTGAACGACAGCTACACCACTATGGTTCTGCACTTAATGCAATTCCACTCCTGAGTGAATATCGAGATAATCCTGACGATTTTTACCTTTTGCGTGTCGGCCATGCCGGTATGATGGGAGCCCTCGCTAATGTTACTCAAGACGGATTTGCGCCAGGTGCTTTTCACTCTTATCCATCAACTCTTGCGAACGACGGTATATCCGGAGACTATGGTAGTGGATTCTACGGTTACGCGGTGAATTCCGGCTCGTACATTATCCAACATCCTGAGTTCGGCTGGCTCGCTTTTAGCGGTCGTTTACGTGAAGATCAAACGAAAATCCATGTGGATCTGACTACAGCCGGCAGATCTCGGCTATTCCTTGCAGCAGAGAAACTATGGCTCACGACGGATGCAGGCGAAATGGAATCCATAACCTATGATACGGCATCCAAAGAGATTGTAATCCAATTCACCAAAGCATCCTTCGTCCCCAATGTCTTATTGAACATACAGACCACAACAGGTTATAAATTAAGAGGCACCCGGCAAGATGCACAAGGTAGGTACGTGATACCCGAGGACGTAAAAAAGGTTACGCTCGTTCCTGCGAAAATATAAGATACGATATTGTTTAGTTAATTATTGAAGAGTGCCGTCTCCCCGATGTGCGCTCTTCTTTTTGGAAAACTGTCCCGTCTGGTTTTGATTTCCTTTTTGTAAAAATAAGCGTAGGTTAATATTATTTGACCCGGGAATTACATAGATTTTGGATGGTCAAAGCTTCACTATTTACATATACTGGTAAGCACATTGGATAGCCTTCAGTTCTTGAAGTCTTACCATTGAATCTAAGATTGATCTAAACCATTTGCGTTCAGCAATGTGGAGCGCAGTTAAGATAGTTTCTTCGAAGGATTTTTAAACTTACCTGAGCGGCTTCAGTTATATGGCGGCTCTCAAAAGAAAGACAATAACCAATTGCATATTAAAGTATTAAGGCCTTGATGAACCTGTCCTGGAGAGGAGACAAACGGTATTTCTGCGAACATTCTTAAATGCGTAAAATCAAACAATATTTCTACTGTGCCGGTTTCGATCAACATGCAGGTTTAGTGATCATGTTTGTGGGGATCAAGAGCTTTTATCATACCTGGCGTTAAGCCATCTTACTTCCCAACAGCGATCCCACTTCTGTAATACATTCTTGTTCGATCTGATAGAATCGTATTTAACATAGTAACTCATTTGCACATCTAATCTAACTTTTCTTCAGTTATTTATTCCGGAAATCGCTATTAGTATTATTGTTTCCTACCATTCTGCAACACATTTTATATCACCGATCATAAATAGGGCTTATGAGTTTTTATAGTCATAAGCCCTGTACTTCGATATTTTTATGATATCATACGATAATCTAAAACTCCATCAATTTTTCTTAGTTGCCCCTTAGCACACTAGGAAAGACGGATAATGGTTTAGATTTTTACTCTAATAAACTCCAGTACGCTGATCCCACCACATTTGGGTTCCCCACACATAATCTTCTACACCTGTTAATGCCTGATTCACATTATCTACATTATACAGATATTCATTATTTGGATACGGCAACCGGAACGGTTGATCGTTGTGGGCATCTCCATAAATGGAATTGAGTGACGGATAATTTGTCGATGGAATACCTGTTCTGCGGTATAAATTCCACGCTTCAAAATTTTCTTTAAATAAGGCCACCCACATATCCCACCAAATACGTTCTTTTGTGTTATCCCACTCGCCTTTGCCGGCTAAGTAAGCATCTACTGCCGCAGTTCCGATTTGATTATCCTCCATTGATAAGCGAACCGCTTTCTCATATGCGTCTTCAGCACTCATCCCAACATTATAACCGAGCATAGCCGCTTCTGCCAGGATGTAGAACGTCTCGCAAGATTTGTAAAAAGGTGTGAAACCAACAGGATCTTTCATATACTTATCGCCGATAAACGAAATACTTGCTAGATTCGATGGTGCCGAAGCCGCTCCATTTTGGTAACCACGATACTCGCCATCATTCGCTTTATTGGCAACCTTGGCAAGGCGCGGATCTTCCATGCTCTTTAGGTGATCGATAAAAATATCGGACATACCGAAATTGTCCACCCGTTTTCCTACATACCCATTATTGTACCAAGGTTCGAAATATGGTGCTGCTCCGGGGTAGGTTAAGTAACAATTTTCTGCATTAGACTCCAGAACAGGATATTTGGCAGGATTTCCAGTAATTTCCTCAATCGTCGACTTCGCTAAATCAGAAGCAACGCCCGAAATACGGATAGCAAGTCGTAATCGTAGCGAATTACAGAATTTCTGCCACTTCACCATGTCGCCCGCGTAAATAAAATCCCCCTCTCCAACATCATCGTTTCCAAACCCAGATGCCATTTCATCAGCTAATGATTTAAGGTTAGCAAGGATCGCAGGATAAATATCCTCTTGCTTATCGTACTTCGCTTTTAATATGCTTCCTTCATCTACAGATCCTTTCAACGCCTCTGTATACGGAACATCTCGCCAACCATCCGTTAGGTAAGACCACATGTAATTCTGCCAGATTCGTCCTACCATCCGTACATTAGCATATGCCTCGGCCCGACTTTCGGTTGTTTCTAACATATCCTTGATCTGTGTATTATTGTAATAACATGCAGCCCAACGGTTACCGTAAGTATTATTCGTTGGCACTAGCCCTCCCATATAATCTAAATATTGTATTTTAACGATATATCCTGCAAACGTTCCATAACCATCGACATCACCTCCGAATGACTCACCGGTATTACGTAAAACGTTAGCCAACATATTGGTTGGCGGCACAGCCACCAACGCATCAGGATCGGAATTAATTTCCTCAAAAGAGCGATCGCAGCCCAGCATACTCAAACTTGTCAACAATCCCGTGCATATTGTTATTTTTAAAAATTTACTTTTCATAATTGCGTGCTAAATATTAAAATGTGATACCTAGTTTCAATCCAAAGCTACGTGCTGTGGGAACGGATGCTTGCTCAAATCCTACGCCTCGGCTATCACTGGACACCCCACCGGTTTCAGGATCCAGGCGCATGGTATTTGATTTATGAGTCCATAACAGGGCCAAATTCGAACCAATCAACGAGATATTCGCGCGGCTAACCCCTTTTACGCGTTGTAGATACTTTGAGGGAACATTATAAGTTAAATAAGCTTCACGAAGCTTTAAGAACGAACCATCAAATACATACATCTGAGAAATTCCACCTTGTTCGTACCACGTTTGCGCATCCGTCTCGATTGTATTTTCCACCCAGTTGCCTTCAGCATCCTGCATCGCAAAACGTTCGTCTGACATAACGTCCTTTCCAGCAACAATAGCGCGTTCCCGAATACCATTTTCTGCTGTAATCTCTGCAACACCAGCTACATAGCTATGATTCATGGTCTGTGACCAAATATCACCACCAACGCGCAAATCCAATAAAAATCCAAAGGAGAAGTCGTTGTAACGAAAATCGTTACGCCAGCTCGCTAAAAAATCCGGCGTTACATTTCCTATAGTTTGCGCATTCTTGTTGACAACCAACCCGGTAGCATTTACTTTAATAGCACCGGCCATCGGCCCTTCTTCTACTCGGTCATATCCCCCGCCCACTAACGCACCCCACGGTTCACCGACCTTTGCCTGGTTCGCGATTCCCCAAGTCCAACCAAGTTGATAAATATTTAAACCTAACTCCGGATACAATTCGATGATCTTACTCCTATCCTTTGCATAGTTCAGCATGCTAGACCAGTTGAAGCCATTTTCCTTTTTGATAATATCACCTCTCAACTGGAGTTCCACCCCCTTATTTTCCAATTTCCCCGCATTTAGTAGCATCGAGCTGAATCCGACGACATTAGAAGTTGTTACATTCATTATCTGGTTAAATGTATTCTTGTAATAATAAACCAAATCTGCATGTACTCGATCATTAAACAGGCTAATTTCGGTACCAATTTCCCAAGTTCTGATCGTTTCTGGTGCAAGCCCTTCATTCGGATAGGTCATCGTCTTGTACATCTGAGCGACGCCATTAAACGATTGATTTTGGGCATAGTAATACGGTCTATTCCGAAAAGCAGTAGTTGCATTTCCTATTTCTGCCCAGGTACCGCGTAGTTTCCAAAAACTCAAAACATCGCCTTTTAGATTTTCAAAGGTTGTCGTTGGTAACCAGCTAACACTCGTCGATGGGTAAAAGAAGTCATCTTTTATCGTCGAGCTCCAATCGTTTCTTAAACTCACGTCGACATAGACCTGGTCTTTCCATCCTACCGATGCGGATCCATACACGGAGTTCGATCGAATGTGACTGTGATCCATTTCCGCTATCGCGTCCCCGGACTTGTTAGAGATCGTATAAGTTCCCAACACGGTGAGCGCATCTGCTCCTAACACAGAGTTATCCCACTGCACATCTCTATAGTTTACTCCTGCTAACGCAGTCACGTTGAACTCTCCAACCTGCTTATTAAAGCTGGCGATTAAGTCAAGATTCAATTCGGTATTATCTGTTTTGCGATCTCGAAATCCCCCTGAAGGAAATGCGCTATTAAAATAATTACGTTCAAAAGCTTTTGAAGCGTAGTAGTCCATCCCGGCTCGTCCTTCTATTTTTAGGAACGTAAATGGTTGATAGTATATAGAGCTTTTTCCAAAAAAGCGATCTCGTTTGTAACTATTGGTATTTTCGTACACATTAAAATAAGGATTGACGTGGTAATTCGTGTTCCAATTGTAAAGAGTGTAATCCCCTCGCTCATCCCTTTGATCCCAATTTGATTTTAGACTAGCTAGATTAACCTGACGGCCAAACCAAATAAAACCGTTCATTGGGTTATTGCCGTCATATCCTTGGTTAAGAATATTATCGCTCTCCGTCCGCGTATAATTCGTAGTAATATCATAGGAGAATTTATCGGAAATGGTCATCTGGTTATTTACCTGTACTCCATACCGTTTTTGATCGGTATTGGGAACAGTCCCTGCCTGATCGCGGAACGACAGTGAGGCACGGGTACTGGAACGTTCAGACTGCGCTGTCATCGAAATATTGTGATTCATCGATCTACCTAATTGAAAGAAATCACGTACATTATCAGGGTGCGAAATCCAATCGGTTGCTTGTCTTGTACCGTTGACCAGAGGACTATCAAATTGAGGTAATTTCAACCCTACATCCAGTCTTGGTCCCCAAGACTCATCGTAACCATCGTAAACTCCACCGCCGCTCCCCGTTCCATCTACATAGGCGAAAGCATTTTCCTGGGCATATTGTTGATAACTAATTCCATTTCCCAATGTGTTAAAATGATACTCATCTCCATTGTATCCTTGTCCATACAAGTTTTGATACCTCGGCAAAGTTGACACCTGATCTATTGTAAGGTTTCCATCATAGGCGAATTTAACACCTTTCGCGCCTTTCTTTCCTGATTTCGTGGTGATTAAGATGACACCATTTCCCGCACGCATACCATATAGAGCCGCTGACCCACCTTTTAACACAGTCATCGATTCGATATCCTCCGGATTAATATCATTTAATCCGGAGCCATAGTCCACACCACTATAGGTATTGTCTCCGGATCGTTGCGTATCGTTCGATATCGGGATTCCGTCCACAACAATCAACGGCTGCTGATCTGCACTCAATGATGAATTCCCGCGAAGGGAAATACGGGATGAAGCTCCTACCGTTCCTCCGAACTGATTCACCTGCACACCGGCCACTTTACCAGAAAGCGATCCTGTTACACTAATTTGTCCAGCTTTGGTTAATTCCTCCGCCTTCAACTCTTGCACTGTATATCCTAACGATTTTTTTTCGCGAGAGATACCCAAAGCCGTCACCACGACCTCATCCAGATTTTCACTATCCGCATTTAGCACAATTTCCAATGAAGTCTGCGAAGAAAGGCTTACCTGTTTTCTATCATATCCAATTGCAGACACTGTGAGTGGTCCAGCCTGCTGATATGTAATCGAAAACTCACCATTTGCGCCGGTTTGGGTGGCTGTCCCGTCTTTCAGAGTAATGGTCACACCAGCAATTGGTGCTCCTTTGTCATCTACTACTCGACCTTTTAGTTGTGTTTGGGCGAACAACGTTGTCGAGAAGAAAAGACTTGCTGCTAAAAAAGCAATTTTTCTTTTGTTCATGTAGTTTAGTTGTTTAGTTAGTCAATCAACATTTCGTAAAAACTAATCTCGGAAGTTTCACCCCCAATTTTTAACCGAATATTACCTTTAACCAACCATATTTTAACAACAAACCATTTTTTCGGAAAATAGTGGATGCTAAAACAACTAAAATTAAAATAAGAACAAAATGCACAGCAGGAATGCGAGCGTACACCGTACTATCTCAAATAGCGCAACGAATAACTTGCGCAAAAAAAAAAAAAAAACGGAGCCTTTCGCTCCGTTTTCTTATACGATACAGATTTCAATTTTCTACTCGGGTTACCGTAGGCAACCTCACCGTTACTACATATGTTCCCTCCATAAGTACGCGAAACCCGAATACTGGATTAACATTTAGCGCAGCGCTATAGTTATCGACTCGGGCATATCGACTCGGGATGCGATAGTAGATCAGATACCCCCAATCAGTAACGCCATCGTTATAGTTAGTTAAAGGAAAAGGAGCTACCTCAAAGTCACAAACCAGCGCGGTATCCGTCTCCACAACAGGGTTGAATTTCACATGGCTTTCAAATGTCGGGCGATCTCCCCGTCGGATCACTTCACCAGCCGAAGGATCAAATGGATTTCCATTTTTATCAACGATTTTCAAAATGACCCGAGCTCCTTCCGCTGAAATGCGGTCGCAGGTAACTTGCGGCGCACTAGTCGTAAAAAAGGTCTCCGAAGCGTCTGAACCGGTCGCCGCTTGATAGGTTACCTGAAAGTAGTCCTGCAACGACGGGTCCACAATTTTCACTTCACCAAAGTTTGGAAACAACTTGGTTCCACGTACATTAGACATCTCCACGTCGAATACGTAATCCCCCAGAGGAAGGTTCGCCGAAGAACGGTTAAATACCAGCTGTCCGCTAACCTCATTAAAAACAAATGGAGGCGTACGCACAACCTCCCGTTTAGCGTTCAACAATTCGACGGTAGTATCTTTTGTTGCATCGAAGACCTGTCCGCTTTTAAACATCAATACTTCATAGGAATTAAAGAATGCTTCGGGTGCAGGTTCACCCGTAGCCTTGTCCCGCAGGTTCAATAGCTTGAACTGATAAGGAGGTGTTGACCCGTCAGCATTAATCTTTTCCGATGCCACATAAATGCCCCCGCGTGGAACAATGATGGTACCGTTGACATATCTGGGCTGGTCACTTAAAAATCCCTTATCAATCTTTTCGCAAGCCGCAAAACATAACAATGTCATGCTCAACACGGCCAAATATCTTCTGGTTTTCATATCTATCTATACTAAAATCATCAATTACTAGCTACAGGTTCCCGATTGAACATCAAGCGATGTCCGTCGCTTAAAACATGAAGGACACCTGTTGTGGTTATAATTCCTGAGGTTTGGCAGTCGTAGGAAAAATCCTGCTCGCTCGGTGGGATTACTTGACCTTGAGGGGCGTCCGTATCTAAGCTTCCTTTGACCCAAGTGAAATTCAAATAATCAACATAGTCAAGATAGTCATTATATCCCACCAAACGCCTGAGTTTAGCGGCGAACCTTACATCGGCTATCGGGCCAAATTTATTGGTGACGTATTGAACTTCTGTTTGCAGGTTTTCGCGAACAATTTTACCGTCAAACAGATATATTTTCAGTGAATCTAACTGAGATACCGGAATATCCTTAATACCGAAATCAATATTTTCATTGCCCACTTCGATAATTTTTTTCTGTTTCTTCGCAGACACATAAGGCGCTACGCTGTAATCCGTCGAGGCAAAAAAAGTAGTATTCGGTGCATTGACCAAATCTTTTAATCCTGCTCTATCAATAATTGCCACTAGAGAATCAAACTTGCCGTGCGATTTTAAGAAATCATATGTTGTCATATCAACATACGGATTTGCTTGCCCCCCGTCATTCAGATAATCATCACTTTCACAGGATGTCCAGCAGACCACTAAAAGCGCTAAGACTATACCCATTATATTATATCTTTTCATTGTTATGCTATTTATTTTGTTAAACCTTACCCACCCAATAACTGGTTTGGGCTAAAAAAGAATTATTCTTGAACAACAGAGGAGAAACAGGCCAATAGAAACCTCCCTGCATAAAACGTTGCGGCGAAAGCCAAGGAATAAATTCGGCGTACTGCCTGGTGCGGATGAGATCGTAATAGATATGTCCTTCCAAGAACAATTCTTTACCACGCTCCAGTGCGTATTGATAAAACACTTCCTCCTTAGTGGCGCCACCAGAAATCAACGACGATGAGCCGTTACGTGTTCGGAAACCATTGATAATGCTAATAGCTTTGGTTATATTCCCTTTGTATAAGGCGATTTCAGCTTCCAAAAGCAGCATATCGCTATACCGGAAAATTAGTGTATTATTACTGATGAAAGCACTGCTTTGCGTGCGATAATTGACATTGCTATATTTGATGCATGTCGGTTGGCTCAGACTGATGTCAGTAAAGTTCTTTCTCAATCGAACATCCATATTGTCGATAAGCATATCTTCTGTTACGACACGACCATTACTTCCATCTTCGTCATAAATTGTCTCGCCAACAGCTGCAACATGCTCTTTCCATTCCCATTGGTTCGAACTATTCAAGACCCATCCCCATCCTATCACTTGTCTACTAAAATGAGTGGTCAGGTAATTTTTAGGAACAAAAAATCGAGAGTACGTTGGGTTATAGTATGATATCTGCGCCTGGCGTAGAAAAAAAGTAGCAATATGGGCCGAGGATCCTTCCAGATTTTGCTCGCTTGCGGCCAGTTCAAAGATACCTTCCCGAGATTTACCGATAAATGTACTGTAGTAATTTGAAGTGTCCACTTGCGCATACCCTCCGAACGATTTTAGCGCGGCAATTGTGGTATCAGCACTATGGACATCGCTAGCAATTGGTGTCGTTGTAGAAAGATCTGTGGTCGTTGCACGCCAGAGATAAAGATGGGCCAATAAAGCATAGACAGATCCCTTATTCGCTGTTACTTTAGCCGCATCTTGATTTCTATATCCCCAGTCCAGCAACTCCGCCGCCTGATGGCAATCCTTTTCAACCTGTGCAAGTATTTCAGCCTTCGGTACACGTCCCACCTGCTCTTCAGCAATAGGATCGCTCGATGTAGTCAAGACGAGCGGCACATCCCCCCACACACGGGTCAACATAAAATAAGTCAATGCGCGGATAAAATACGCTTGTCCGATAGCTTCGTTTTTAAATCGACTAGGATTGCTTTCGTTTACAAATAGCGCATCATCCATAGCTGCAACCTTTTCAATAATCAGGTTACTCATAATAATGGTTTTGTAATACCTCGTCCAATCTCCGTATGATTCGATCGTATACCGCCATGTAAAATCGCCTGTTTGAACTCCCTCCAATCCATCTCCCGAGTACTGAATCGTAAAGTAGGTAGATGGAACACCATCGCTGTACAGATAGTGCCTAGGAACATTCTCGAAATTACCACTGCTCAATGCATTTCGCAGCAAGGCATAATTACCGGCCAACGCACTATTTACATCGGCTTCCGATTGCCAAAATTCTCCAACATAAGTTGAATTTCTTGGCACTTCTTCCAAAAAATCTTTACAGGAATAAACCGTTCCTAGAAAGATGCCGACGAGTATGTATATATTTATCTTTTTCATAATAATTATTATAAAGTAATTTCCAGTCCTAGTGTGAATTTTCGAGGCATAGGATATCCGAATCCACTATATTCCCCATATTGATTTACAACTTCCGGATCCGGGAGCTTTTTCGACGCTTTCCAGGTCAATAAGTTATCGACAATACCATAAATCCGTAATCGGTTAAGACCAATACGCTTAACTAGGTTTTTATTAAAGTCATAAGAACCAATAACATTCTTTAATCGTACATAACTCCCGTCTTCCAGAAAGAACGTTTGTGCAGACGTGTAATAATACCGGTAGGTACCCATATCCAGTTTTGCATATTCGGCTATGTCCCCATCTTGTCTCCAGATATTATATTCACGCAAATCAGGATACGCCTTGGCAGCAAACTCAGAATTATTAAACACTGTTGCAAAAGCATCTGCTTCATATAAGTTCAGTACATCTCGATCTAACGTAAAATTTATAAAAAAGGAAAAGGTGAAATTCTTGTAGGAAAACTGATTATTCCATCCACCTGTCCATTTTGGATTAGGATCTCCGATAGGCATTTTGTCTGAATTGATCCCATCGCGATAAGAATCCAAAAAATAATCTCCGTCCAGATCTTTTAAGTGAAACATGCCAGCTCCATAAGGTCCCCCATTGCCATAAAGAGCTCCAGAATAGGGATTGATAGGAACATCATTGATTGTGGAATATACGCCTAAGGTTTGGAAAAGGTAAAAAGCATTGATCGGGCTGCCGATCGAAAGAATGTGTGAGGCATCAAAGCGATCTCCGTTCATGACCAAATCTCTACCGCCGTTGGGTAAACTCATAATTTGGTTTCGGTTGTACGCAATATTAAAATTAGACCGCCAATTGATGACGCTTTCCCGCGACAGGGGATTCGCTCCTACGACAAGTTCTACTCCCGAGTTGCGTACGCCTACAGAATTGGTCATCGCGTAATCGTACCCGGTATTAACGGGCAGCTGAACCGAAAAAAGTTGGTTTTTGGTCTCCTTATTGTAGACGTCGGCTGCGATACTATATTTACCTCCAAACAACTCAATGTCTGTACCGATATTCCAGCTATTACCTCGCTCCCACGTAAGTCCATCCTGCGCGACGCCATTTCTAAAATTCGGGGTTACGGCGATGACTCCGTTGTAGGACGGGGCACCATCGTTTCCGGCATATCCTCCAGCGTTTACGTTGTATGTGCTATACGGCAAATAGTTATCTCGCGGTAAATTTCCCGTTGTACCATAACTTGCCCGTAGCTTAAGTAAGGTGAACGTACCGTTATCTTTAAGAAAATCTTCTTCGGAAAGTAACCAAGCAGCAGACGCTGAAGGAAACCATCCAAAACGACTATCTTTACCAAATCGCGACGAACCATCGGTACGTATACTTCCCGATAAAACATACCGATCATCGAAATCGTAACTTAAACGGGAATAATAGGACAATAGTCCCCAAGCCTGGTAATCAGAATAAGCGCCGATATAGTCCTGCAAAAATCCCTGCACCACCTTGATTTGATCCGAGCTCCCAAAATACCCATCCGCAGATGTTACCTGGTACTTATCATGCTCGATATCCTGTCCGACCAATAGCGTAAGGGAGTGCTTTCCAAATGTATCCGTATAGTTTAGGTAATTGGATGTTCGCCAATTCTGTTGGTCGGAGGTCCACGAGCTTGCCGAATTTCCTAAATTCCCGTTCAAGAAACTTGGCCGACTAAAATCACGGCGACCGGTATTGTATTGAAATGCTGTTTGCGAGGTCAGTGTTAGCTCGGGCAGCAAGTGTATATTCAGGTTCAAATTCAGGCTTAATTGATTGGTTACATTTTTGTCCAAATCGCCGTCATAGGTTCCTAGATAATAGCTCCGCCTTTGCTCCGATAAGTTATATAGAGAAGACGGCATATTGCCTGCTCCCCACGGAAAAGGATTTGTTGCACTTCCATTCCCTCTTGGCCGGTCGATAAATGTATACGCTACAATCGGATTGATGGTCAATTTATCTTTCAATGCTTGGGTAGAGAGATTTAAGCGTGTTGCGAACCGCTTGAATCCGGTTTGTTTGATGATACCTTCTTCGTCGTAATAATTCCCACTAAAACGATACGTTGAACTTCCACCGCCACCGCTTACACTCAAGTCTGCATTATTAACTAATCCCCGTTGATAAAACATATCTTGAAAGTTGGTATTACCGTTAAAGGCTGGATTAAGGCTGTCGGTCAACATGTAAGGTAAATTGGCTTGCTGAGCATAGGTGAGTTGATTGGCAATAACCCCCATTTTTTGTCCTCTTTCGGCACTTCCCAAAGCCATGGGCCGTAATTCTGGACGTAACGTCACACCAGAATACCCATTGATCATAACTACGGGTTCGCGAATTACACCTTTTTTAGTCGTAATGAGAATAACTCCGTTGGCTGCCCGGGAACCATAAATAGCGGCGGCTGAAGCATCACGCAACACAGATACCGATTCAATATCGTTGGGATTGAGTCCAGCTAAAAAATTTGTTCCCGTTCCGGTATTTAAATTAGCGTATTGCTCCGTGGGTTGCGGAACGCCATCGATGACATATAAGGGGCTACTTAATATTTGGGCTTCGTCATATGTATTACTTAGACCCGTCGATCCTCTGACATAAACCGTTCCCATACTTCCGGGAGAGCCACTTACATTTTGTACATTGACTCCCGGAAGACGCCCCTGCAAAATTGTTTCAAAACTTGCAGCAGGAATATTCTCCAAATCTTTGCCTGATATCGTCGATACGGCAGCCGTATTCTTTTTTCGAGTAACCGTCTGGTATCCAATAACAACAGCTTCATCCAAACTGCTTTCATCTTCTATCAGAATGATCGTAAGTGGACTAGCAGAGATTGGTTTTTCCTGCAATCTGTAACCTACAGAACTAATGACTAGTATACCCTGCGCATTGCGAAGAGAAATACTGAATTTTCCCTGTTCGTCGGTCTGACTCGTAACTCCGCTACTTTTTTCCTTAACAGTAACCCCAGCGATAGCCTCACCTTGTTCGTTGGTAACAGTACCGGTAACGGTTGTAGACTGCGAGAAAACAGTACCAAAAGTAAAGCACGCTAGCAGACAAGAAAGAATAAAAGACAGCAGAGTTTTAGGTGGTCTTTTGATTTTCATAATGTTCTTAATCAAGTTAGTAAATATTCAAGTTAAATAGATTAATAATTAAGAAACAACCACACCACAAAGTAGCACGCCTTGATCGCCATTCATTTTGATAGCGCTAACGCAATCTATTAACAAAACCGGCTTTTACATTACTCCGGCTAAAAGGTGGTTAGTAGTTATCCGAAGTGAAGGATGGTATTGATAACCCAGCCTTTACACGTTATCCCAAAGATACAGGTGGGATACACATGAAGAGCACAACATTTTAACCAGTTACAGCTGAAAATTAACTCCATTTTGTTCAGTAAGAAAAAGTCGAAGGGGCACGTATTATTTTTTGAAAAAATAAAAGGTTTTAGCATCCCAGTTACAAAGCATCCAAGGCGTAGAATTTGACTTCTTTCACGATCATGGAAAAAATAACTGGAAATTTTAATTTACTTTTTGAATCCTTATTGCGTTTTAAGAATTTGGGTTATCTCCGCGATCTGGATATTTTTAATTGCCGCACTATACTCGAAGCGATCAAATCCCTCCGCCGTGTCCAATTCCCCCGTCAACGTAATCAACGCCTTATCTTTCTGCAAGAGAAATTGGTGCAATTGCAAGTCCGAAGCCTCTATGTGTATCCAAATTGGTTTGTAGCCTGTATAGTCCGTAAGGGGATAGACGGCCGCCTCGTCGTATTCGTAGGTCAGACGACCCCTGATCTTTATTTGTTTACCATGTTGATCCCCCGATATGGTATTGATTTCATCAAAATAAACGTGTTCGGCCTGATTATCCACTTTATTCTGACTGATCCAGCGATCGTACTGCGCATCAAAACGGTGTTCTTGACACGCTACTAATATAACCGAGCAGACAAAAAGAGCCGCGTGATAAAATTGCTTTGCATTTGGCCAACATCTCATAACCATGTATCGGTATTAAATAGGTATGCACGACACATCCCATTCAAAAATAGAAAATACAGGCTAAGCCGAGATTAAGGGAACTTTATATTATTGTTAGGTCGCTCTCAGGATTTATCCCGCCATATGTGCAAATACAAGAAACTTATCGACGAACAACAAGTCCGTATATTTTCTTGACTGCGGTCACCACCGCCACCACGACAATCCCCGCAAGCAAACCAAAAGCCAGCTCTTTGACAAAAGATGGTATCGTAGGAAAAATATGATGCAAATAATCGATGTTGTGCGCAAATATACCTCCGGATACAAGCAGTAAAGCAACGGTTCCGATAACCGCCAAAGCCTTAATGATAACAGGTAACGACCTGACCAAGGAATGTCCAAATTTTGAAACTATGCCTTTATCACCAGAACGTTTTATCAGCCGATAACCGGCGTCATCCATACGAACAATTAATGCAACAATACCATAGACACCGATGGTTGCAAGTAGTGCAACCACAGAAACGGTGATAATCTGAATGGTCAGCGAACGATCTAGAACCGTTCCCAATGCTATAATTACAATCTCCACGGACAAGATAAAGTCGGTCGTTACAGCCGATTTTATTTTTGCTTTTTCCGCTGCGCTATCATTTTCTTTATTTTCCTCGATGACCTCATGCCCTTTTTTGTGGCGATGAAAAAAGTACTCGATAATCTTTTCCACACCTTCGTAGGCCAAGTAAAAACCTCCTAACACCAAGATGACCTTGATCGCAACCGGGAAAAACACATTCAGCAATAACGCTATCGGCACGATAATAAGCTTATTAATGAAAGATCCCTTGGTGATTGCCCATAAAACGGGGAGCTCCCTGGAAGCCAAAAAACCAGTAGCTTTCTCCGCATTAACCGCTAGATCATCTCCTAGGATCCCTGCGGTTTTCTGTGTAGCTATCTTACTGGTCACGGCCACATCATCCATTAACGCAGCTATATCATCCAAAATTGCAAAAATACCCGATGCCATATACAGTGAATTATCTGCTATAAAAATATAAATTAAATCGGATATTCCACATCAAGACACCATGAGGTTAAAATTCTTTGCGGTTGATCGTTTTGGGACAGAGTAGATGAACACATATTTTCAGAAGTGAAAATGAAGAAAAATCAGTATACATAGCCTACGGGGTATCCGCTCCGATTGATCTGGTTTGGAGAATATTGACAGGTGTTGAAGTGATGGCACCTCCAAGGATTTGCAGTTACCATAACACAATGGATTTGCGGGGAAATGTTCAGTGGAGGTTCATCTTACACAACCCAGATGGAAAAAAACTATGCTAATTGATGTATTTTTAGGCGATCATTCCCCAGAAAAGATTGGTGTTGAACATTTCAATCCGCACTTCATAGCAGCGGTTATCTTTTGATTTTTCTGATGAGACAACATTTATTCAATGGACATTAAACTTCGATACCTCCGCCATCCTGGACATCATAGTACATACACATCAAGCAGAAAAAGGACAGCGCGAAAACGTTGAGAAGCTCGAAAAATACGTAGATAGCCTGGCTTGAATGTTATTCGAGCCAGGCCACCAAGGTACAAAAACTACCGCGTGGTATAACCGCCATTTGCGAATATTGTCTGTCCGGTTATCCACCATCCATCGGTCACAAGGAATTCAACGAGCGGCGCTATATCTGTAATATCGGTCAACCCTCCCAAAGCCGAAGCCGACCGGTGATAGGCTACTGCATCGTCCGTTTCCTGACCATAAAAAAACGGGGTATCCATCGGACCCGGCGCCACAGCACTAACAGAAATTCCTCTTACTCCGAACTCTTTGGATGCCATTCTTGTAAAATGTTCCACGGGAGCCTTAGCACCTGCATATGTTGAATATAAACCGGTATAAGCCGCCAACAACGAAGTCACGATCGTGCATATTTTTCCGCTATCGTTCAACACTCTTCCTGCTTCCTGGATAAAGAAATAAGCTACTTTGGAATTAATAGCAAACATCTTGTCGTATTCCTCTTCCGTCGTATTCAAAAACGGCTTTTTTAAAACCATACCGACCGTGTTTATCCCGATATCGATTCCTCCAAAATGTTCGACGCCAGCAGCAAACAATCGCTGTATGTTCTCTACTTTTGTCAAGTCAGCCTGAAAAAGGATAGCTTCCCCTCCAACGCCATGGATAGCAGCTAGGGTGTTTTCTGCAGCCTCCTTCGTGTGCTCACTATTGTAATGTATCACAACTTTCGCTCCTTTCGCTGCCAAATCCAGACTCAATAATCCGCCCAGATTCTTTGCTCCACCGGCAATAAGTACTACTTTACCTTTCAAATCATTTCTTGCCATAAAAATCTATTTTTGATTAAAAAAAAATATCAAGATAAAGGTCAAGATAATTACAAATAGGATTATGGTGAACTTTTCGCTTTTTTAAGATTGTTCCGATAAAAGGAAGGGGTGTAACCGGTATGCTTTTTAAAAAATTTAGTAAAATTTGAAGGGTCATAAGTAAAGCGACGCGCAATTTCTACAATAGGCCAGTCCGTGTCCGCTAATAGTTCCGTCGTTTTTTTAACTATCTTTTGCACATAAAAATGGCAGGGATGATTCCCCTCTAATTTCTGGATAATTTTGATCAGATGCTTTTGGGACACACACAAAAGGTCGGCAATATCGCACAATTCCAGCATTCGCTCAGTACGTTCATCGATCAAGTCCGATAAATGTTTATCAAGTAACTCGAAATATCGGTTTCTGATTTCTACAGCTCGCGGTGTTTCTGTATCACTATGATTCATAGTATTTTGTTGTTCCCCTGGCCAATAAAGATATGAAATACTCGACAATTTGGTCTGGTGAACTTTTCGCTTTATAATCGGCACAAACCGTTCGTTACTCGATAGGAGATCTTTAACAGGCCGTGAATTCTCTTTTTGAAAACAAGGTTGGAACTGGATGCACATGACTCATAAAATCCCTGCATGATAAATCTGTTTGTTAATTAAAAAAACATTGCTTCAAATTTCATACGCAATTTAGTCGGAATTCATTTTGACTTTTCAGAGCAACGTCTAAAGCAACTCCGATTAAGGGATTTAAAGTCAACGTGCTGCACATAAAAAGCAGAGCAAAAAATGAATAGTTTATGAAAGAGATTGGACACATACAAACACCCTGCGAACATATGGATGTGCTTTCTGTAAGGCTCAAAGATACATTCAGTCAACTATATTTTCAGACTTACCAGCGCTTACGGAGGTCTCTTGCCAATGCCTAACGATGTGCAATCGGACAAGAATAGTCTAAAAATATGCATACCCAGCAGCCCTTGCATGAATCATACAAGAAAAAGCATAAAAGCTCCAAGTCTAACCAACAGCCTAGACCTACTTTTGTAAAAAAACACAAATGACAAAAGTTAAATTCTGTATTTCTCCTATGGTTCACCTTAGTCGGATTAACCGTTGCGCAAAGCTGTAGCGATAAGGATGATCTGATCAAGCCCACCCCGAGTGAAGTACTTGCCAGTACGGCTTGGGAAACGACGGGCGCTAAAAATCATCAAAGAGCGGATGTTACATTGTCGGATCCGAATGTCAGCAATTTTGTCGGTTTCGCGTATTTCAAATCCGACGGTACATTTGCGATGTACAATTTGGATGACAGCCCAAAAATGCACGGCAATTGGTCTGTTTCGGCCGACGGCAAGACACGAACCATTGTAGCCAAAAATGATCAAGGCGAAACGCTTTTCACACGGGCGGTCGCAATCACGACCTTAACGGAACAGGAATTTACGTATCGTATCTATCCGTCTGCGGAGGATAAATCTATTTACTTCGACATTATCCATACCCCGACTAAGCACGAAGAACCACTACCTTAGCCGGGGTTCTTCATGCTTGGAGCAGCAATGACCGCAGGAATGTCTAGCATGTAGGACATTCCTGTTTTTTAGCTAACGGGCGGTGGATCATTAGCCATTCGCCATATTCATAACCACCCATTGTGATAAATTGTACAAGCATTCGCATGATTTCACCACAAAACCCGTCCGAACTATAGCTACATTTGTATTTTTATACGCTTACAACTATTATGAAAACATCCGTTATATCGCGCAAAGAATTTATCCGAAATACTTCGTTGGCTATGGCAGGCTTGTTTGCCAGCCATTCCTATGTACAGGGCAATCCTCATCAACAGACCAGAGTAGAAAGCTCCAATACAACAGGCTACCTACTGAAAAACGTCAGACTGGAAACAGGTTTTTTATACGAAGACGAGGAAGTGATAGGTACAAAGACGGAATTGTTTACCCTACAGATAATCGACGGAAAAATTGCCGCAATCCTTCCCAATACTCCACTCGCAGATGCAATAGACGCACGAGAAATGCTGATGCTTCCAGCTTTCCGGGATCAACATATCCATTTGGACAAGACCTTTTATGGTGGTCAGTGGCAGGCTGTCAGGAAAAGAAAGGGAGGCATTAAAGGAATGATCGCGCTGGAACAAAAGTTATTGCCAGAGCTATTAAAAACTTCGACGCAACATGCCGAAAAGCTTATTGAACTGTTGCAGTCCAAAGGTTCTAGTTTTGCACGTAGCCATGTCAATATTGAACCCACCTCGAAACTGGATTCATTAAAAAATTTGCAACAAGCTTTAGCAAATAAAAAAGAAGGTTTCAGCGCCGAACTGGTTGCTTTTCCGCAGCACGGATTATTCTATACAGATTCGACACGATGGATGAAAGAAGCTGCAAAAATGGACATCGATTTTATTGGAGGTGTAGATCCTTATACGATAGATGGCAGTATTGAGCGCTCCGTAGATTTTATGGTCCAGCTGGCACTTGATCATCAGAAAGGCATAGACATGCATTTACACGAAAGCGGAGATTCTGGCTTACAAACCGTAGAATACCTCATTAAGAAGGTAAATGAAAACCCAGCGTTAAAAGGAAAGACCTATCTTAGTCATTGTTTCGTATTGGCAAAGCTCGAACAGCCCAAATTAGAACAGGTTGCCGAAGCATTGTCGAACGCCCAGATTGGTATTGTTTCGACGATTCCATTTGGAGGATTGGTTATGCCTATTCCGACATTGTATAAGTACGGTGTAAATATCCAGACCGGTAACGACAGTATTATAGATCATTGGAATACTTGGGGTTCGGGCAGCGTACTACAAAAAGCAAACCTGATGGCTCAATTATATGGATACTCCACGGAATTTCAGTTGTCCCGTAGCTTAAAGCTTGCGACCAATAACATACTTCCCCTAGATGATTCCGGTAAACAGCAATGGCCTAAAGTGGGCGATGCTGCAGATCTGGTATTCGTAGACGCGAGCTGTTCTGCGGAAGCTGTTTCTCGTATTTCGTCGGTTAGCTCTCTGATACACCATGGGCATCTTGTCTTTTAATTTTTAGATACACTATGCATCATTTACTTCTTCTTTGTTCGATATTGTTCTTTCCATCATGCGATGCTTTCTCTTCTGCCGACAAAAATTCCGACACGGTCAGTTCGCTTTTGGAAGCCGTACAACAGGGGCGCCTATCAATCGTCGAACAGGCTTTAAAAAATGGCGCCAATGTCCATGAAATAAATGCGCAAGGGCAATCGTTATTGCTTATCGCTACCCGAAACAATAACATCAGGATGGCCAACCTACTCCTTTTGCATGGAGCGGATGTCAATCAACAGGACCATATACAAGATTCTCCTTTCTTGTACGCTGGTGCGGCGGGGTACGTGGAACTCGTTCAGCTCTATCTGAAAAGCCATGCGCGTTTTGACATATACAACAGATACGGCGGCAGCGCATTGATTCCAGCCTGCGAAAGAGGGCATGTTGCAGTTGTCAAGTTGTTAGCACATACAAAAGGCTACCCTATTGATCACGTCAACCGCTTGGGCTGGACCGCTTTACTGGAAGCCATAATTCTAGGCGATGGAAGTGCAAAGTATATTGACATTGTGCAAATTTTACTGGATACCGGATGTAACCCCGATATTGCGGATAAATACGGCGTGTCTCCGCTTCAACATGCCAAAAATAGAGGGTTTGATCAAATCGTTCAGCTATTAGCGAACTAATCCATCCTCCACAGCGGCTGTGTGCTAAAATATAGGTACAATTGAAAGGATATACTTCATTTCGTGATATATCCCGAACGGGTAAAATCTTATCTCGCCTGTGCAAAAAACGAAGTGATCCCTCGATTACGATATTGTCAATGGCTAAAAAAGGACCACTAACGAAGAAATTGACATAACCGTTGTCAAGCACTGTCGTCTTTTCTACCGTGGTGAGTTTTCGAGGAACGGAGCACGCGCACATGATGTTTTTTCAACGTTTCTTTGAAGTGCATTTGCTCCATTTCCAACAGTGTTGCTCTGCAAGAAATGCCTCTTATGATCTTTGCCTGCGCCTTTATGTTTTCGTCCAAGGCCTCCGCTTGCAAAAAACGTAAATCGTCCAGACGAAGTTTCCGGGCAAATCCAAATTCTCACTCTGCCAAACAACCATTCGGAGCCGGGCAAATTCACTTTCAACATGTACCATGTTATTGTTTTTAACGTAGAACTCTCCGTTATTGATATACTCGAACCCAATCAATAACCATCCTGACAGGCAGTTGACGCAAGTCCACAGGCCCGACCCAACTCCCCCCGAGTTGCTGATCAATAAGCAAGTAAAAGGGTTGGTCATATGGCCATTGAGATGGATCCGCTCCCGGAACCCGAGGATAACTAAACGTAATGTGGCCGTTTAACTGAAAATCGATTCGATCGGGATACCAACTGAGACCAAAAACGTTGTATGTTTCCGGATCTATCTTTGCCGTCCCCCCGTGCGGCGGATTTTGAGTTTGCTTGAGATTTAAGGTATAGTGTGAGTGTGTTGTTTGATAAATGATCCGATCAAAGTTCAAATGTTCCATGATATCAATCTCCCCGTTTCGAGGATACGGCCCGTATTTATTTTGTTCGGCAAGCATCCACATCGCGGGCCAGGCTCCTTGGGCGCTTGTTAATTTAGCACGGATTTCCACTCGCCCGTACTGAAAAGCGAATTTATGCTTGCTCCAGATACCGCCAGTAATGAATGGTCTGGGATCAATCAATGTATCCGGATTCGGAATACCCAAAAGTTCCAGTGTCCCATCTTTCCATTGAAAACAGGCATCGTCCAAACTCATATGCCTATTCCAGTCCGAGGTACCTGCTGGGATCCTAGACCATTTTGTCGTATCGAGAGACGGTCCGTCGAAATCGTCTTGCCAGACTAGTTTCCAGCGTCTATCTTGCCGCCCCTCTTTTTGAATGAATAGGTAATCAGTGGTCCCAGATCGTTTAGAAACGGTACATCCACTAACGAATAGCATGAAAATTATCGCTATTTTACTGACTATGTGTTTCATTATTGTCCTATTTTTTCCCAATTAAAAAATAAGGGGACCGCTCTTATTGAATGCATACAAACGTGAAAAAGCATACCGTGAACCCGCTACAATAATACGAAACTCAATATACAACTATTTGTTTTCCAAAAACTTAATCACAAACATAAACACTTTTTTACACAAACGTTTGCGTGCTTTTCTTTTTTGAAAGTCTAATTTATTCTACTTATAATCGTATCCTATTGCCCGCTGATAAAACGACGAATAAACTGATCTAAGAATGTGGGCAAGGTACATATATAGAACGATGTAACGACCAGAAAACATTTAATTATGCAAAAAAAAGACGCTAGAACCAATAGACGCTCCTTCCTCAAATCGTCCCTACTACTCGGTGGACTCGTTATAACGCAACACGAGCCACGTGCGCAACATGCGCCGGAATCAAAGGAAGAATTCTCATTCCTTGCCGGGCCATATCTGCAAACTACCTTTGCCAACAGCATGACTATATTATGGGTGACAAACCGGGAGGCATCATCTTGGGTAGAATACGGTACATCTGAAACAAAGCTCGATCAAAAAGCTTATGGGACGAGCGAACTTGGATTGAAACCTGCTGGCAGAATCAATCGGATAACATTAGAGCGCCTTCAGCCTGGCAAAACCTACTACTACCAAATCGTCTCGAAAGAACTCGTCGAGTTTCAACCCTATAAAGTAACATATGGACCAGAGAAAAGAGCAGATATTGAACAGTTTACCGTAAGTGATCCCACAAAACAAACCGTTTCTTTCTTGATGTTGAATGATATACATGACCGTCCAAATTCGATTGGTCATCTGCTTGGTCTTGACCAGGAGGCGGATCGCGACTTCGTTTTCTTTAATGGAGACATTTTCGATTATCAAACGGATGAACAGCAACTCATCGAACATATGCTAACACCAGTGACGCAATTGTTTGCTAAGCATAAGCCGTTCTTGTTTGTTCGCGGCAATCACGAAACACGGGGAAAGTTTGCGCGTGACATCGCTGATTATTTTCAGCACATCGGTAACTCCGCCTTTACACTAGGACCTGCGCGATTTGTTATTATCGACAGTGGAGAAGATAAAGAGGATGATCACCCCGTTTATGCTGGCATCGTTGATTTTGACAGCTACCGCCGCGAACAAGCGAAATGGTTAGCTGAAGAGATTCAAGGAGAAGCTTTCCGACGCGCCGCATTCCGTGTCGTGCTAATGCATATACCTCCTCGTTATTCGGGTGACGCACATGGCGCTACACATTGTACCGAATTGTTCGAACCCTTGTTCAACCAGGGAAAAGTAGATGTTGTTCTCAGTGGACATACGCACCGATACAAGATACATCCACCAGCCGCTGGATTAAATAACTACCCGATTGTTATAGGTGGCGGTCCGCGCGACGGGCAACGGACCTTAACCCGTGTCGAAATGACCAACCAACAGCTGAACGTGCAGCTTTTAAATGATGCGGGCGAAGAGGTGGGGCAGTACACCGTCAACAGGAAAAAATAGTGGGAAATACGTATATCAGAAGAATGGCTAGAATGATTGGTTGCTTTCTGCTTTACACAAGTAGCTTGTACTATAGTCTGCTGTATGCACAGCATCCATTGCCTACGCTTCGTATAGGTCTACTGGCAGACATGCAATATGCAGACAAAGAAAGCAATGGAAGTCGATTTTACCGTATGTCGCTAAGCAAGGTGGATTCAGCAGTTCGCGTCTTGAATCAACAAGACGTTTCATTCTCCGTCATACTTGGAGATCTGGTCGATGAAGGACCGTCAGATCTTCCTGCATTACTCAAACGACTGAACGTGTTGAAGAAACCTTATTATTGTTTGTTAGGCAACCACGATTATGTTCATGTTTCGGAACCTGACCAATTGCACAGACGCTTAAGCATGCCAAAAGCATACTATTCTTTTGTGAAGGCAAATTGGCGGTTTATCTTTTTGAACACCAACGAACTTAGTGAATATTCCACGCTAGTCTCCTCACCAAAAAGAATAGCCTGGCAAAAATTGATTGCTAGCCTGAACAAAACAGGACGCACGCACGTTCTCCCATGGAATGGAGGCATAGGACAAGAACAGTTGGCCTGGTTGAAAGCGGAGCTGGCTCTTTCGGAGCGTCGTAAAGAACAAGTTGTCGTTTTGACGCATCATCCACTCCTTCCTGAAAACGGCTATGAAGCATTGAACAACAGAGCTATCTTAGCTATTATTACCAGTTCTCCAGCAGTAAAAATGGTGATTTCGGGACATAACCATAAAGGGGGATACGCAGAAGCAAATCATATTCCGTTTGTCACGCTAGAGGGCATAGTGGAAACATCCACCTCCAATGCCTACGGGATTTTAGAATTGTATCCCCATGAAATTCGGATTAAAGGGTATGGTCGACTAACCTCGAGGTCATTTTCCCGTTGATTGATCTCGGCATGTCCCAAAAAATTGTTAATAATGACGGCATATTTACTTATAAAATATAATATGCATCGGCCGGCGGTGGTGCCGGCTTTTCTACCTCTTCTCCCAATTGTTGTTTTAAAACTACTTCAATGCCTTGACTAATAGTCGTCATCGGCGTATCCAATGGCCCGTTTTCAAAAGGATCCTGCATCAAAATAGCGGTTCGCTCGATGATGATAAAAATAGTTGGTATTCCGGCGGTTAGGACTGCTTTGATAAATGCATAGTGGTCGTCTAGACTAAAAGGCAATAGTAGCGTAAACAAGTAAATCAAAAAATGAATCAATGTTCCGTAGGAAACCGGAAACACGGTATTTTTTATACGTTCGCATCTCCCCATGGCATCACAAAAGCGTGTCAGTGTAGCATCCAGTTGTACGTGGCGAAATTCCGTAAGCTTACCCGCTGACACCAACTGCTTTAAGGCCAAGGCATGTAAAGACAGAATCGCATTAGGCACATTATAGTCTATGATTCTTTGTTCGATTCGGTACTGATCTACACGTTTGGAAAAAGGTAATCCCCTTAATGATTCACTTAATGCATAATTCCAGATGATCTGTCTTTCAGCAAACTGCTGAAGATCGTCCTCACATCCTTGCGGAAGAAAGGATTTAAGCTGTCGAAGAAAGGTCCTGGAGTCATTAACGATTGTTCCCCAAACAATCCTCGCCTCCCACCACCGGTCGTAGGACTGTCCGGTTCGAAAGGCCAGAAGCAGGGATATTGCTGTCCCGACGATGGCAATTAGCCCAAGGGGAATAGATAACGATGAAAAATATCGGCCTTTGGCAATAAAACCTACAACGATACTGAAGAGGGTAATGGCAATTAGATCCACTTTTATTGTCTTGACGAAATCGATGATAGAAATTTTCCCTTTTAAGAGCATATATATCTTTGTTGGCGTGTACGTAAATAAAAATAACAAAAACGCAAAAAATGTTTTGAGCCAATCATTTTTTTTCTAGCTTCATGGCACACGGATCATACATTACTACATATGGAATCAGCTCAACAACTCGCATTTCGTTTTCGGGAAGTAACACTCAACGGTACGTGGATTGCCAATACCAATTATAAGTTGGCTCTTTCTACGGTGACGTTCGAGCAAGCAACTACTAAAATTGGCTCACTCAATAGTATCGCGCTGTTGACCTATCATCTTCATTACTATATGGCCGGAGTGACGGAGGCGATGCGTACGGGACAGTTAACCATCAAAGATTCGTTGAGTTTTGGTATGTCTCCTTTAGCATCGGATCAGGAGTGGCAACAATTAAAAGAGAACTTCTTGTCCGATTCGGAACAGTTTGCTGATGAGGTCGAAAGCTTAACAGAACAACAGCTTCAAGAGATTTTTATCGATGCGCGCTACGGAACGTACCGACGAAATATCGAATCTATGATTGAGCACGCTTATTATCACTTGGGTCAAGTGGTTTTGCTCAGCAAACTCATCAAGGAGCGCGCGGAAGAATCCATAGTAGGTTAACAACTAGGTTGTCTTATTCGGGGTACACCCATCAAATGCCGTATCCAAGACAGACGCTATGTCTCCACCAGTGAAAGACAACGGCTGAACACATTATCCAATTAATTCGGACAAAATTGTTTGATCTACATCCATTGGTTTGGTACTATGCGCATCCCTTTGCCGTGGAAAACCTAAAGCCATCCCGATCACTAGTACAGATCCATATGGTATTTGCCGATGGCGTTTTAAAAAAAATGAACGACGGATATTCTATAAACAATGTCATAAAACAGCCGTAGACTTAACTTTTAACAAATCATCAAGAAACATTGCCCTCATCATAAACTTTTTTGTTTGTTAAATCGAACGAACGGATAAAACAGTGCTACCTTTCTTCGTCCGTTCCAAGGAAAGAAATTACCTAATCATGTAGGCATTTCATATGTATCCTCGTTTCCTTACAGTGGGAATTTCTCTTAAAGTCAAGAATAAAAAAAGTTACGAATAGTATATTCTTTACAGGATACAAGATTAAAAAAAAGTTAATTTGTTTATTTAAAATACTTTTTATTAAAAAATCATTATCAAATTACCTTTATTATTAAAAATATGATCAAAATCACTATTTTTATCGAGCTACTACATACAAACGTTCTTTATACCGCAAGGTTTAGCATTTACTATGAAATTATGCTTCTTCTAGTTCACTTCTGACTACCATGAAAAACCATGCCATCATGGGCTTAACGCCTTTTGAAAAGCCTGACGCCAATCTGATGCCCAAACTCCATCAAGCGGGTGCATTTCCCGTATTAAGTTTGGGACACAACTTAGCCAACGCTCAGGAAGCACTGAATCAACTTGATCAGACTGCTCTATTTACTTATGGAATTTATTTTCCAAATGATAAACTTCTATCCCTTGAAATTCCGGAGAAAGTAAGTGTCATCATTCTTCCTTTTGGAAGCCCAGCTCCCACGGCTCCACACCTATCCATAGTGTATCAGGTCAGCAGTCTGGAAGAAGCCATACAAGCGGAACAGCTTAACGCAAAAGGAATTATCATAAAAGGGAATGAAGCCGGGGGACAGGTTGGATACGAATCCACCTTTGTACTCTTCCAACGGGTTATCAAAGAAATCCAGTCCATCCCTGTCTGGATACAGGGCGGCATAGGGCTGCATACTGCTGCTGCTGCAAAAGCACTTGGCGCTACTGGAATTGTATTGGATAGTCAGCTCGCACTTTTTCCCGAAAGCTCAGTCCCCCAGGACTTCAAAAAGCTCTGTGGAAAACTAAATGGAACTGAAACTAAAATCATCGCCAACCACCGTGTACTGGTACGTCCAAACTCGCCAGCCTTATCGGATCAGGTCGATATAGCTGAACTCCGATCTTATTTCACTGATCTGAATCCAGCAACGAGTTATATCCCGATGGGGCAAGATATCTCTTTGGCCATTGATCTCTACGAAGATTTCAGGACACTAAAAAAACTTGTTTTCGGATTCAAGGAAGCCATGTACGGTCATTTAAAACAGGCAAAAGCGTTGCAGCCGATAGGCCGTAAAAACGTACTTGCACAACAACTTGGCTTACATTATCCGATTGCACAGGGGCCTATGACCCGTGTCAGCGATGTTCCGGCCTTTGCCAGTGCTGTAGCGGAAGCGGGCGCGCTTCCTTTTATCGCGCTATCCCTCCTTCGGGGTGAACAGGCCAAAGCCCTGGTTATGGAAACCAAACAACTAGCCGGAAAAAAAAACTGGGGAGTGGGTATCTTAGGCTTTGCGCCGCAGGAACTGCGCGAAGAACAGACCGCCTACATTCTGGAAGCTAAACCACCCGTTGTCCTGATTGCCGGTGGTCGACCTGCCCAGGCCAAAGTATTTGAAAAAGCAGGCATAACAACGTTTCTACACGTACCATCTCCTACCCTGCTCGACATGTTTCTAAAGGAGGGGGCAAAAAATTTTATTTTCGAAGGTCGCGAATGCGGTGGTCACGTAGGTCCTCTTTCCAGCACTGTGCTTTGGGAGAAACAAATTGAACGCATCTTAAAAGAAGATCATCCGGAAGAGATCAGCATATTTTTTGCCGGCGGCATCCACAATGCATTCTCATCAGCATTTGTTTCCATTATGGCGGCTCCTTTAGCTGCCCGCGGCGTAAAAGTCGGTGTATTGATGGGAACTGCGTATCTCTATACACAGGAAGCAGTCAGCACTGGCGCAATTCAAGAAGAGTTTCAAAGACAGGCTATGCAAGCCAAAGATACGGTCCTCCTGGAGACAGCACCAGGACATGAAACCCGTTGCTTGAATACAGCTTTTGCACAACACTTCAACCAAGAAAAATCCAAATTATTGGCTGCTGGTGTCGATAAGAAGGAAGTCTGGGAAAAACTTGAAAAATTAAACGTCGGTCGCCTACGGATCGCAGCCAAAGGCGTGGACCGTCAAGGTGACAAATTAGTCACTATCCCGAAAAGTAAACAATTGGATCTCGGCATGTATATGATCGGTCAAATCGCAACCATGCATGATCGGGTCATCTCTTTAGATTCCCTGCATCAACATGTTGGCATCGATAATCAGCAGTATATCCAGAACGCGCTATTACCTGAGGAGCCTCTATCAAGCGAAAAGCCTTTGGATGTCGCTATTGTCGGGATGGACTGTATATTTCCGGGAGCCAAAAACCTGGACGAATATTGGCGCAATATTATTCTTGGGAAAGACAGTGTAACCGAAGTCCCGGACGAACGCTGGAATAAAGAACTATACTACAAACCCAACGCAGATGGTCCGGATGTCTCCCATTCCAAATGGGGTGGCTTTATTCCGAAAATTGATTTCGATCCTTTGGCTTTCGGGATCCCACCCCAGTCACTCGCAGCGATTGAACCAACACAATTGCTGACGTTACTGGTCGCCAAGCGTGCGATGGAAAACGCCGGTTATGGCGAAAAAGAAATCAACCGCGAAAATATTTCCGTGATCATCGGTGCGGAAGGGGGCAATGATCTTGCCAATAGCTATAGCTTTAGAGGGTACTATAAACAGGTCTTTGGTGAACTGCATGAAGAAGTGAAAGAGGCATTACCACATACCACTGAAGATTCCTTCCCTGGTATCCTGGCCAATGTTATCGCAGGTCGGATCACAAACAGACTGGATCTTGGCGGTAGAAATTTCACGGTGGATGCTGCCTGTGCCTCATCGCTCGCAGCGATTGACCTTGCCTGTCAGGAACTCATCTTGGGCAAATCAGATATGGTGCTTGCGGGTGGAGCGGATCTCCATAATGGAATCAACGATTACCTGATGTTTTCCAGCACACATGCGCTCTCACGTAAAGGACGATGTGCCACATTTGACAGTGATGCAGATGGGATTGCTCTTGGCGAGGGGGTAGCTATATTGGTGCTCAAACGCTATGAAGATGCTGTACGTGATGGCGACCGCATTTACTCGGTTATCAAAGGCGTTGGCGGATCCAGTGATGGTAAAGCCTTAGGCCTCACCGCTCCCCGAAAAATCGGTCAGGTACGCGCACTGGAACGTGCCTATAATCAAGCGGGTATCAGTGCAGCATCTGTTGGTCTGGTTGAAGCGCATGGTACAGGAACAGTTGTTGGTGATAAAACAGAACTGAGTGCGCTGACCAATTTATTCAGCCGTTCAGGAGCCTTACCAGCACAAACGCATTTAGGTTCGGTCAAAACCCAGATCGGCCACACCAAATGTGCGGCTGGATTGGCAGGCTTGATCAAAGCTTCCCTAGCAGTATTTCATGGTGTAAAACCACCAACACTTCACCTCCAACAGCCGAATGCCTATTATAATGCACGAACAAGTCCTTTCGCTTTCCATGCTGAAACTGGTTTATGGGGCGAAAAAAGACGTTATGCTGGCATCAGCGCCTTTGGTTTTGGCGGAACAAATTTCCATGCTGTTATTGCGAATCATCCGCAGGAAGATAGTACAATTGCTTTGCAATCCTGGCCATCAGAACTATTCGTTTTCCGTGGCGACAGCTATGACGAAGCAAAGGGGCAACTGGGTCAGGTAAAAGCACTTTTAGATATCAACGATAGCCTCCCGCTAAAAGATATCGCCTACAGCTTAGCTGTTGCATCTGAAAAAACGATCCAGCTCAGCATCGTTGCTGATACAGCAGAAGACCTAATGATGAAAATCGAACTGGTGTTATCCGGTATTGAAAGCAAAGACACTTTTATTGTCAATAAACGTGAAGGTAAAACAGCGTTTTTATTTCCGGGACAAGGTAGTCAACGCATCAATATGGCGCGTGATCTCTTTGTGGTATTCCCTGAAATGCGAAAGCTTATCTCGCAGTATCCAGAATTGGAAAAAGTGCTTTTTCCTTCAACTACGTTTGATGCCGACTCTTTAAAACAACAAAAAGAAACCATTAAAGATACTCGTCTGGCACAACCGCTTTTGGGTATTGTTGATTTAGCCTTAGCTAAATTCCTCCAATCACTGGGTATCGTCCCAGATATGCTGGCTGGCCATAGTTATGGCGAATTACCGGCATTGTGTTTCGCCGGTGTATTTGACGAAGAACAATTAGTCGAACTGAGCAGCAAGCGTGCTCAATCCCTCTTGGATTCGGTAGAAAATGGAGATCCCGGCACCATGGTTGCCGTTAACGCAAATGCGGAACAGCTGAAGGCACTCCTCAATCGTGTGGAAGGCTGTTATCCAGTGAATTACAATTCTCCGACGCAATGTGTTGTTGCAGGTAGCACAGTAGCTATCGGGAAACTCATGGAATTATTAAAACAGGAACGGGTCTCTGCTAAAAAACTGGAGGTGGCCTGTGCTTTCCATAGCCCTTTAGTCGCTAAGTCAAAGCAACTTTACGCCAATGTGTTGAAGGATGTTCCATTCCAAGAAATGCGACTACCAGTTTGGTCAAATACAACAACAAGCTTATATCCTACTTCAGCAAGCGAAATAAAGGCAAGAATGACGGAACATTTGGTTCAACCTGTCCGATTTGTAGAGGAACTTCAGGCCATGTATGCCGATGGCGCACGGATATTTATCGAAGTAGGTCCTGGCAAAGTACTGACGGGCCTAACCAAATCCTGTCTAGAGCAGGATCAGATCACCCTGTACGTAGAGGACAGCAACCGCAACAAATTGACCCATCTACTTTGTATGCTCGCACAATATTTGGGAACTGGTCGCAATTTTGCTATTGATAAACTTTTTGAAGGCCGTCAGGTTCAACCTATCCAGTTAGATCAACCAAATTTATATAAGAAAAATCCTACGATCTGGCGTGTCAACGGACAGGCTGCACATCCAACCACCGGATCTTTACCTGTCAATGGTGCATTGCCCATCATAAGCCCCATTAAAATGAGTAACCTTAACAACCCTATAGTGGCAACAACGGAAGCACAGCCTGCTGCTGAGCGTATGCTACAAGAATATTTAAACAGCATGAAAATGCTGATCCAGGCGCAACGTGATGTCATGCTTTCCTTTTTGGGGCAAAACCCACAAGTAGCACCTATGCCTGTTTATTCAAGCCCCACACCAAATGTGACTGCGGATCTTTCAAGCCCCATTACGATTCAACCCCCGCTCAGCGAAAATTCCACTGTCGCAACAGCTGTCCAAACAGCAACGAAAGACATTAAAACTCTATTGTTACAGGTAGTAAGCGACAAGACCGGTTACCCACATGAGATGTTGGGTATGGAAATGGATCTGGAAGCCGATCTCAGCATTGATTCAATCAAGCGGGTCGAAATTATCGGCACCCTACGTACGGAGCTTGGGACACTAAAGTTCGACCATACCAATGAAGATACGATCATGGAACAATTGGCCGCCATAAAAACCTTAAATGGGCTGGTTTCCTGGTTAACCGAGTTCAGTGGAACAACAGCGGAGTCAGCAACCAGCATTCAAACAGCAGTATCACCCCCCACAACATCAAATCAGTCTGCGCTCTCCCTTGCGGAATTACAAACAGCAATATTGGATATCGTCAGTGAAAAAACCGGTTATCCCAAAGAAATGTTAGGATTGGATTTGGACCTGGAAGCGGATTTGAGCATAGACTCGATCAAACGGATGGAAATCATTGCTGAACTGAAGACCAAAATTGGTTTTGGGGAGGATCTCGAACATGCCGAAGATCTAATGGAAACCTTAGCAGCGATTAAAACCCTTAACGGTCTTGCTTCCTGGATCAGTGAAGTTAGTGAAACAGCTCCTGAGCAGAGGCTCTTGTCCAGACTTCGTTTTGACCTGTCACCAGCAGATGCAGCCTCAGCACAAGATACAGAAATTCTACAGGGCAAACGTTTTGCCATTGCTCCAGATCATGGACAACAGACACTGGCCATCAAAACCATGCTCGAAAAACATGGTGCCATCGCCGAACTGGTCAATCCAGAACAGGATCTTGCCGTCTTCGATGGGCTGATCATTACAGATACCTATTCAGCAACCATCAAACATAATATTATCGACCAGGTTGATCTGATCAAAAAGATGGATCTGGACCGGGCCAAATGGGTCTATTTAATTTCAGATATTCCCGCACATGTGGAAAAAACAAATGATACACATGCCTTGCGCCACTATCAGGGTTACCCAGGCCTGTTTAAAAGCCTGGCCCGCGAGTTTGAACAGACCAACTGTCGATTGATCAGCCTAAGCACGCCCCAGGAAACGGATCAAATTGCTGAAATTGCACTAAAAGAGATCTTGACAACCGATAAAACCGTAGAGGTTATCTACAAAAATGATCAGCGGCATACGGTCGATATCATTCCTTCGCCACTTTCTACAGGCAGCGAAGAAGTACAAATCCAATTGGACCAAAAATCTGTTGTCCTTGTACTTGGCGGAGGGCAGGGGATCACTGCTGAGCTGGTAAAACATATGTCAGCCTCCTACCCTTGTACCTACATCCTTGTAGGCAGATCGGCAGATCCAAGGAAAGATACCCCGATCCCGAAAGAACTGGAAACAATGACCTCCAAGGAGCAGATCAGGGCGCACCTTATTCAATCCGGATTATTCCATGCACCAGCACAAATTGAGAAAGAGACACTGCGAATCTATAAGAACAATCAGATCCTACGGACGATCCGTGATATGGAGCGTTTAGGAAACACCGTCATTTATGAATCTCTGGATCTCTGTGACGAGGCTGCATTAACGGCCCTGCTCCGTCAGATTTATGAACAGTATGGACAGCTCGATGGTGTGATCCATGGTGCCGGCCTGCTGGAAGATAAACTATTCAAACAGAAAACAACTAGTTCTTTCGGACGCGTCTTTGACACCAAAGTAAAACCCTTACGTGTATTGGCGGAACAATTACGTTCGGATTGCCAATTCGTCGTTTTATTCTCCAGTATAGCATCTGTTTATGGCAACAAGGGCCAGACAGATTATGCGGCAGCAAACAGCGTATTGGATGATTATGCCAAAGTATTGAATAAGCGACTGGAAGGCAAGGTTATTTCGATCAACTGGGGGCCGTGGAAAGGTGCTGGAATGGTTTCGCAGACACTGGAGACAGAATACGAACGCCGGGGCATCTCACTCATTCCTTTGGAAGAGGGGAAAGAAATCTTCCTTAACGAGATCAGATATGGTACCGAAAGCCAAGTGTTAATTATGTCAGGCAACAATTGGTAAACCGTCATATCCATTGATTATGAAGAAAACAGATGTTGCCATCGTTGGTTTATCTTGTGTCTTTCCGGGGGCACAGGATGCCAATATGTTCTGGCAAAATATCATCAATAAGGTCGATTCGACGGAAATCGTTCCGGCTGACCGCATTGACCCGGTCCATTTTAACGATGGTCCGGGGACTGTAGATCGCTTTTATTGCAAACGTGGTGGGTTTATCAAGGACTATGTGTTTGACCCAACCGCCTTTGGTATTTTACCGCTCGCCGTTGAGGGAACCGAGCCGGATCACCTGTTAACGCTTGATCTCGTACAGAAGGCACTGGAAAATGCTGGCGTATTTCAAAAGCAGGTGTCCTTGGAAAAAGCGGGAATTGTGATCGGGAAAGGAAATTATACTGGCCCGGGGGCTACCCGTGCCATAGAAATCGTACGTACTGGCGAACAGATTTCCTCCCTTTTACACGAGCTTTTACCACAGGTACCAGCGGCAGATATCGAAAAGGTAAAACAAGCATTCCAGGAACGCAAGGGGCGCTTTGCTGCTGATACGGCTATGGGTTTAATTCCCAATCTTGTTGCTTCCCTCGTGGCCAACCGCTTCAATCTTGGCGGTGTGGCCTTTACTGTAGATGCTGCTTGTGCCAGCGCCCTGATCGCTGTAGACCATGCAGTACAGGAACTGCAGCGCGGCCGTAGTGACATCATGATTGCAGGCGGAGTACATACGGGACAAAATGCTGCTTTTTGGAGCATTTTTGCGCAATTGGGGGCCTTGTCGCGCAAACAGCAAATCAAACCTTTCAGCATGGATGCCGATGGCTTACTCATTGGTGAAGGCTGTGGTTTTGTTGTATTAAAGCGACTTGAAGACGCTGTACGTGACCAGGATAAAATCTATGCGGTCATCAAAGGTGTGGGGGTGAGTAGCGATGGCCATGGCACCAGCGTCATGAGTCCATCGGTGAAAGGGCAATTAAAAGCTTTACAACAAGCCTGGATCAATTCTGAACTGGATAAAAAACAGATCGGTTACCTAGAAGCTCACGGCACAGGTACACCATTAGGAGATAAAACTGAACTGGAGACGCTGTCGCAATTTTTCGGTAAAGACGACGCTACTCCAGTGGCTGGAATCGGTTCGGTCAAATCGAATATTGGTCATGCCATGCCGGCTGCAGGAATCGCGGGGCTGATAAAAACCTGTTTGGCCCTATACCATGATACATTGCCACCAACGCTTTATTGCGAAAACCCGACCGCCGACATGCAGACAACGCGATTTGCTCCCGTGCAGGAAGCAAAAAGCTGGTCACAGACAGGTCTCCCAAAGGTGGCCGCAGTAAATGCTTTTGGCTTTGGTGGTATTAATGCGCATGTAGTCTTAACAGGCTATGATATGCCTAAAAAAGATCCAGTGCTATTACTAGCCCGGCCAACACATGCGGAATTGCTTTCTGCTTTACGGAATAACGACAACACGGTAGGTGAAGGTAATTATCGTCTGGCATTATTTGACCCTACCCCAGAGCGCATTGAAAAGGCTATCAAAATCGTTTCGAAAGATAAAGCTTGGCGCAACAAACAGGACATCTGGTATACCTCGACCCCATTATTGAAGGAAGGAGGTAAGATCGCCTTTGTATTTCCGGGCCTAGATGGTTTAGCGAAAGGTGAAGTAGACTCGGTCAGCCGTTATTTCGGACTAACGGCACCTATACAAACCGAAGGTGAAGGACTGCTGAATGATGCCTTGGCTATTTTCAATTCTTGCAGCATTTTGGACAATTCCCTAAAAAAACTGGGAATATATCCGGACATGAATGCCGGGCATAGCTTAGGTGAATGGCTGGCGGGCTATTCTGCGGAACTGGCGGAAGCAAGTTCGGTCAAGGATCTGATTGATGTACTTCACCCGCAGACTTTTGAACTCAAGGATTCCAAATTTATTGCCATAGGAACAGGGCTGCAGGAAATTACACCTTTGATTACTGGAATTCCCAATATTTATGTTTCCAATGACAACTGTCCACATCAGGTCATTCTATGCGGTAGCAATACCGCTTTAGAAGAACTTGTACCTCAGTTGAAAGCGAAACAGATATTCCATCAGATCCTGCCATTCCAGTCGGGTTTTCACTCACCTTTTGTGGCAGACAAACTCGACCTGATTTTGGCGGGCATGGAAAAAGTACAATTTCAGGCAACCAAGATTCCTTTGTGGTCGGCAACGACATTAAAGCCCTACCCTTCGGATCAACGGGCCATCCGTCAATTGAGTGCCGAACACCTTGTACAACCAGTCCGTTTCCGCGAACTAACGGAAAAACTTTATGACGAGGGAGTCCGGTTCTTCATCCAGGTGGGTACTGGTGGACTGATCGGTTTTATTGACGATACCTTAAAAGGGAAAGCTTTCAGCACCTTAGCATCCAGTGTGGTAACACGTTCAGCACTTGCTCAGCTACAACGTGTCGTTGCGGCTTTATTTGTAGAAGGAAAAACAGTGGCGCTGGATTTTCTGGCGGTACATAACCATATAAAAAAGACGACAAGCAGAGGCATGAAGCTACAGCTCGGTTCGCCTATCGTCCGTAATTTTGATGCGGTCAAGAGCTTAGGAAAGTCTTTTGGTACCGTTCAACCACAACTGACCGCCGGAACAGCTGTAAGGGGCAATCATCCATTGGTACAGGCATTTCAGGAGAATATCGCCGATATGATCCGGATGCAGGAAGAAGTATTGACACTCTTTCAAAACCGGACTGTCTCTGGTATTACAACAGCCGTTGCCGCCCCACCTATTCTAGAAAAAACGGTTGAAAGACATTTCGAAAAAATGCTGCAGGTCAATTTGGACAGTCACCCCTACCTGATTGACCATAGTCTGTTGCGACAGCCAAAGGGATGGTCGGAAGTCGCAGACATGGAGCCCGTCATACCGATGACTATGATCTTTGAGTTGCTCGCAGAAATCGCACGGGCAGAACAACCCGCAACCAAGATCCACAAGATTATGCATGTAAGTGTATTTCAATGGATGAACGTGGCCAAACCATTTGAAAAAATGGTTAAGGGCGAATGGCGTGGTCCACAGCTGGCTTATTTGGATATCGAAAATTTTGCAAATGCGGAGGTAGCGCTGTCTGCAGCACATCCTGCGCCCCCACAAGCTGACCTTTCCATTGGTGAGAGACTATCTATCACGCGAACTACTGAAGAAATCTATGACAAGCATATGTTCCATGGGACAGCCTATCAGGGCATTGTGGCGGTGACGGCTGTAGGTAAGAAAGGGATCACAGGCAAGATCAAGGGTAATGGTGGCAAAGGTTCGTTATTGGATAATGCTGGACAGTTGTTCGGTTTATGGTTGCAACTTACGCTGGCCAAAGATCGCATCGCATTTCCGGTTAAAATCAAAGAAATCGAGTTTTTCGATAACATGCATGATCAAGATGGTTTGTTTGAGTGCACCTGCATGCTGACTGAGCTCAACGATGAGTTCGCCATCGCCGACATCATGCTCGAACGAAATGGGAAAGTATGGTGTGCGATCCGAGGCTGGCAAAACAGAAGGCTGGAAATCGACGAAGCACTATGGAATGTGTCCATGTCGCCACTGCACAACCGTCTGTCAACGGAAATCGCACCGGATGTTTTCTTCTTTCACCAAGCCTACAGCCGGGTTGCTTCCTGGGACTTTATTCTGAAACGCTATTTCAACCAAACGGAAAAACAGCACTACCAACAGCTACTGCCCAACCGCCGAAAAAGTTGGATGGTAAGCCGTGTTGCCGTAAAAGATGCAGTTCGACAGTTACTAAGCCGTGAGAAAAACCACCCCTCTTATCCCATTACCTTTGAGATCCGCTCCGATGAAGTCGGCAAACCGTATCTTTTGGGTGATATCACAAAAGATATCCATGTTTCACTTGCTCATAAAGATAAGGACGCCGTGGCTATTGCCCGGCAGGACAAGCCGGTCGGCATTGATATCGAACTCATTGCAGAACGGAGTACCGGTTTTTACCCCCTGGTTTTTACCGATGCAGAAATGGAGTTACTCAGAGGCCGGGAACAGGCGGAATGGACAACCCGTTTTTGGGTAGCGAAGGAAGCTTATGGCAAATTCTTAGGTACAGGCTTAAAAGGCAACCCTAAAAAATACGAAGTGGAGCGCATTCAAGGCGATCATCTTTGGATCAATCAAATAGAAATAAAAACAATCAAACACCAAAATTATATTATCGGATGGACACTGTAAACACCACATTAAAATTAAATCATGAGGAATTATTCGCTTTACTAAAAGGCTTTATCACGGAAGTTATCGGCGAAGAATTTGTAGAGGAGATGGATATCACCCCCGAAAGTTCCTTTACAAAGGACCTTGAAATGGACAGTATTGAAATTGTTTCTTTTTCAGAGAAAATCAAAGCGCATTTTGGTGAGCAGATTGATTTCACCGGCTGGTTATCTTCGATGGATCTGGACCAGTTGATTAATCTTGACCTCCGCATGATCATCAATTATATCCACGAATGCCAATAATTACGGTCAACAATAGGAAAGTTCATATACAAGAACTGAACAAAGGTGCTGAACAAACCCTGGTACTGATCCACGGTATGTTCAGTAATCTCTCTATTTACTATTTTAATATTGCACCTATTCTAGCTCAGCATTTCCACGTCGTTATGTATGACCTCAAAAGTCATGGTATGAGTGAGCGCGTATTGGAAGGTTATGATCTTGAAAATATGTCATCCGATCTGATTGCCTTAATGGATCACCTACAGCTTCAAAAGGTCCACCTGTTGGGATACAGTTTTGGCGGACTTATCGCACTCAAGACAGCATTGCGGGTTCCTCAACGCGTGGAAAAGCTAATTGTTATCGAGGCTCCAGACCCACAGGATGAAAAAGCACGCAATATTATCGATGAATATAGCAAGGAATTTTTGGAGCATTACATCGCCAATTTTACCGATACAACGAAAATGAAAATGGGTAAGCGGCAGTTTGAAAAAAACCATCGTCTCTACGAATTTTTATTCAACGAGACGAGCATCAAAGCGGATATGGTCAAGGAAAAATACTTTCTGCATCAAATGGATACCAGCGTTCTACTATCCTTAACCCTACTGCTGTATGGTGATACTTCCAACTGCAAACCTACGGGTGTATGGTTACAGACTAAAATCCCAGGCGCTCAGCTTGAACTGATTCCTGGAGACCACAATATTCCGATACAGGAACCTGTACAGATAGCTGAAACTATCGTTCATTTTTTAACTAAACCTTTATTACAAAACCATGGCTAAATTTGTGTTTGTTGTCCCCCCATTGACAGGTCATGTCAATCCAACGTTGAGCATTGGTACTGAATTACTGGAAAGAGGACATGAGGTGGCCTGGATCAGTCTGGACAAAACCTTAACGGATAAACTTCCAGCTGGCGGAAGACTATTGCTTATTCAGTATGACCAGACGGATGAAGAAAAAAAAGAAAGCGAACAATACCTCGATATCATTTCCAAAAAGATCGTTTATGGTATCGATAGCATCAAATTTCTGTACGAAGAGGTACTGATTCCTTTGAATAGGCATTGTTACAACGGTATTTTAACCTTATTGGAAGCGTTTGCACCAGATCTGGTCATTGGTGACCATCAATTATTTGTGGCTGCGATTGCAGCAAAGAAACTCGGTTTCCGGTATGCGACGACCGTTACTGCTCCTGCTGCGATCAAAATAGTCAGCGAGCTTCCGAAAGTACACGAGTGGGAAGAAAAACAGATTGTTGCCCTGCAACAGGAACTCGGGGTTGTGGACGATAAGCCGTTGGACTGCTCGGACTTACTTACGCTAGTCTTAACCTCCCGTTATTTTTTTGGCGAAATGGACCTTACGGAAAACTATCAGTTCACCGGTCCAGTGCTGTCGCAACGCCGCGTTTCGGCTGTGTTTAACTGGGATCAACTTCATGCCAATAACCGGAAGAAAATTCTGGTCAGTATCGGTACTACCTTTGACCATGAACATAAGAAAGCATTTTTTCAAAAGGTCATTGATGCTTTTGCTGAAGAAGACTTAACAGTTGTGGTTGTGTCGGACCCGCGATTATTTGATGCCTGGCCTGAAAACTTCATGGTTTATCAAGCAATCCCGCAATTAGATCTGTTACCCCATCTGGATGCGGTCGTATGCCATGGCGGCCATAACACCGTTTCCGAAACGCTAATGCAAGGTTTGCCACTTGTGATCATCCCAATCGCCTATGACCAGTCTCATGTCGCGGGCCGCGTGGTCCGGACCGGAGCCGGTGAACGCTTGAATTTCAACCGCTTTAAAGCACATCATTTAAGAGAGAGTGTCCATTCGATTTTAAATGATCCGTCCTATCGTGAAGCCGCACATACGATCCGCCATTCTTTTATCAATGCCGGCGGGACAAAAACTGCCGCGGACTTATTGGAAAACGTGATAGTTCCGATCAACACTAGGGCAGAAGTCACGGCGAAGTTCCTTATCGTAGTACCGCCATTTTTCGGGCATATCAGTCCAACCTTAAGTGTGGGCGCGAGCCTGCTCGCCCGTGGACATGAAGTCCGGTGGTTTGGCATTACACCCCTGGCTGATCACCATATCCCGACAGGTGGCCGTTATATATATCCCGAAGAAGATCTAGTACCATTTCAGGAAGAATTACAAAAGCTATTAAAACGACAGGATGATGGTCCTTCCTGTTCGGGACCTGAAGTCATGAAACTCGCACTGGAAGAAACCTATGTTCCCATCGCGAAAATGATGATGCCCGGATTGGAACGCGTTCGTGGCCAATGGCAGCCCGACGTCATCATCAATGACTGCATTACTTTTGGGGGAGCGTTATTCGCGTATAAACACCAGATCCCCTGTGTGACGACGACGCCCGTTCCTCCGGATGTTATGGGCGACACGGCGAAAAATGCACCTAAAATATTCGAATGGCAGCAAAATCTGATCAAAGATCTCCAAAAGGCCGTGGGAATTTATGATGAGGGAATCTTTATACATTCCCACCAGCTCAACCTCATATTCACCTCACAAAAATTCGCAGGTTTTGAAACAGTACCGCCACATATGAAATTTGTCGGCCCCGTCAAAGGCCGGCCAAATAATACCCCTTTTGACTGGGAACGTCTGGCCGCTAGCACTACACCGAAGGTATTTGTATCTTTAGGCACCTTGCTCGTGGATATCCGAAAAGCATTTTTTGGCAAACTGATCGAAGCTTTTGCCGATCAACCCGTTACCATTATTGCTGCAACTCCGCCAGAGATATTCGAAGAATGGCCATCCAATTTTATTGTGAGTGGCTTTGTCCCACAATCCGACCTGATGCCACACATGGATATGGTCATCTGCCATGGCGGTTTCAATACGGTGAACGATACCTTTACAAATGGGTTGCCCATGCTGATCACGCCGATCGCCTATGATCATTTCCATACGGCTAAACTCATTGAGCAGGCCGGCGGTGGTTTGAGTATTCGATACAAACGGATGCGTATCGATGCCCTGCGTGACACGGTGTTTGAGTTATTGGAAAATCCCAAATACCGAAATGCTGCCAAAGAGGTACAAAAGACCTTTCTAAATGCCGGTGGCAACGATAAGGCGGTAGCCCTATTGGAAGATTTTGTAAAAAAAGAATGTTTGACCTTAGCACAGACCTAAGCGATGAAGAGAAAACTATTGTTTGGGGAGCGCATGCTGCTGGGGGATGGAACTGAGCCCTTCAACGCGGTTATTCCTTTTCGTCTACGTGGTGTTTTCAGCGAAGAAGATATCCAATATGCCTTGAGCCGTTTGCAGGAAAAACATCCCTGGCTACGGGCGCTCATCCAATATGATGAGCAGAATGTGCCTTGGTTTCAAATTCCGGTACTCCCCGTATCGATTCCGGTAAGGATAATACAGCGACAGCATGAAGAACAGTGGCAAGAGGAGTCTAAACAGGAGTGGCATTCCGCGTTTGATTACACGGCCACACCTTTAATCCGGTTTGTCTGGATTAAAGGTGAAGAAGTCTCTGATATGCTCTTTGTGTTTCATCACTGTCTATGCGATGGTGGCTCTGCGATGGCGCTATTGTATGAATTTCTAAAGGTATTGGACAATCCTGCTGCGGACATCGGACTGGAAAACCCAATATTCGGTATCCAGGATGTGGTACCAGCACATATTCTACAGAATGGCAAAAAACGATTTAAGGCAAAAGCCATTGGCAGACTAGCAGCTTTAGCGATAAAATGTATTCCTGTCAGTAAAAAGGCGATTGACAGACAGAATGATTATCTGATCCATTGGAAGCTAGAGGAAACCACCAGTAAGCAATTGATTTCCCTTTGCAAGTCTTCAGGAGTAACCGTCAATACCTTTTTGGGTGCAACAGTATTGGAGGCATTTAAAAAAGTACGTGGCTCAGCAGCATTCAATAAAGTTTCCTGTCCTGTTGACATCAGACGTTTTGCGCCACAAATTAAAGATGATCATATTTTTGCTTTCGGACTAATGATCGTCATGGCATCGAATCAAAAAATAAGCTTTTTGGATAATCTCCGGTTGATGCAAGATGAAGTTGAATATAAAACAGCGAAACTCAATCCCTATATCACCATGATGGTGATGGAGTCTGCCCATGATGCACTGAAGAACTTCACTAAGCTGTTAAAACAAGGCAAGTCATCCAACGATTGCATGTTTTCAAACTTGGGGCGCATACAGATTCCTGATCAATATCAGGAATTCAGCCTGGAGACCATTTTCAGCCCATCCGTTATTGGGCCATTAGGCAATACGACGACGATGGTCACTTCGACCTATCGGGGGCAAATGGACTTTTCCTTTGTGGGAAGCGAAGGCTATTTACCTGAAACAGAAGCCTTGGCGATCCGTGATGAGATCATAGCTCGCATCAGACAGCAATTAGATTATCAGGAAGCATCATGATCGAACGGAAATTAATGCTGGTGGAAAGGATCATGTATGTTGATCCCGAAACACCTTTAAACTGTGTATTTACGGCTAAAATCCAAGGGAAGATTGCTGAAGAACATATTCGGAATGCCCTGGCAAAAATTCAGGGGAAACATCCTTTGCTCCGCTCGGTTATAGAGATGATGGATACAAAACATCCCCATTTTGTTGTCAAGGAAGGCATGGAATCTATTCCACTGCAAATCGTTGAACGAAAAACGGAGCAGGACTGGCTAATTGTATCGGAGTGCGAATGGTATCATCCATTTAGCAAGGACAACAAGCCGCTGGCTCGATTGGTCTGGATCAAAGGCGAAGATGTATCGGAACTGCTTTGGATGTTGCCGCATTGTATCTGTGATGGAACTAGTATCGTCACGTTGATGCGGGAGCTCCTTAGTTTGTTGGATAATCCCAATCAGGAACTCCAGCCCTACCCACTTTTTAAATCGGTTAATGATTTCCTTCCGCAGGGCTTTGACCCGCGGAAAAAATCGCGTAAAGCTAAACGCTATTTACTGTTGGCAAGACTCTTTTTTTTCCTGCAACGGAAGAGCAGAAAAAGAAATTCAGGGAAGAACTATGCAATTCATTGGAAACTGGATACGGAAACAACGGTGGCCTTAACCAAAGTCTGTAAAATGCTAGGTATTTCAGTCCACGCAGTCTTATGTTCAGCATTTATGCAGGCTTTTAGGGAGGTACGGGGTAAGTTGGCAAAAAATAAAGTAATCAGTCCTGTTGATATACGCCATTTTATTCCAGAGATCAAACAGGATCATATGTTCGCATTTGCGCCAACGGTGGAACTTTCCCTAAAAAAGAGGAAAGAGAATATCTTGGCCAATGCGAATGCCATCAAATCAGAACTTTCACAGAAAATGGAAAAGGTGAAAGCTTGGGAGCTGCTCTGGATGGGCGAGCAGATGCATCCGCTGGTGGAGCGCATGATTACTATGCTAAAATCTAGTCCAGGCGGGCATGACATCACACTTTCCAATATGGGTAAAATCCAGATGCCAAATGTGTACAAAAATTTCACCTTGGAAACCCTCTACAGTCCAACAGTAGCTTTCCCCTGGTTGAATTCCAACACCTTGGTCACAACAACGTTTAATCAACAAATGGATTTTACGTTTATGTCCAATGAAGATTTCCTGCCCAAAGAAGAAGCGATTAAAATAAAAGATAAGGTTATCGGCTTTTTGGCCTTATCATTATAGTATTATACATGACAAAACTTGCTCAAACCAAGAAAATAAAAAAAACAACACTTAATCGCTTCTTAAGAAAGCGCGCGATTTATTACATACTTCCCAATGTATTCTTCAATTTCCTGGTGGCTTATGCCAGCTTTCAGGAAATTGGATATACCCATTTTTTTGCTGGACCTCAAAGTTTGGCCCGTTTGACACTTCCCATGGCCATATTTTTACCGATCGTCCTTACCATGGATATCATCAAGCGGGTGATCGCAGCCATCGAACAGGAATCCATCGAATTAATCGTGAACAGCGAACTGGACAAGAATAGATTTATGACGAAGCTATGTATCGTCCATGGTTTCGTAACAGGCTTACTTGTGTTGGCATGCCTGCTATTGGCACAATATAGTCTGTCTACGCATTATAAATTAAATGCTACTGCAATGGCTATTCTGGATGCTATTCTTGCAGGCGTACTATCAATTGTATTTACATATCTACCAATCAGGAAATTAAAAAAACATTTATCTGAGCCTTCATTAGTCATTCAAGAAATAGAACGAAATTAGCTTCTCTTGGTGGGAAGCTCGCTCTTATAACATTTGCTACCTAAAGTCAGTAAATGTTTTTTCCGAAATACTGTCGCTGTAGTTTACTGATTTTTTTGTTTTATATACTGTTAGGAATAAACAAAAGGGGCCGTATCAAAATAGCTATTTTGATACGGCCCCTTTTACAAAAAAAATTGCTGCTACTTATTGGTCAATTT
>NZ_JBHULR010000008.1:99140-102850 GCF_042684625.1 Sphingobacterium suaedae
GCGGGGACAATATCGTCCTTTTTTTCATAATTTTCAATCACACTTTTCAATGTGCTTTTCGCCTGAAAAGTATTGCCTTTGCGCGCATAGGTATCAGCAAGCAATATGAAACTCTTGGCTACCCAATATTCATGTTCCTCCCGAGTGTTGATGACATCAAAGGCGGTTTCCTGGGCTTTGTCGTATTCCTTGTTATCATACTGCAGCTGTGCCACACGGTACCTTGCTTCTGCGCCGAGTGCCGTTTGGCTCTTTAGGGCCGCCAGATTGAATTCCTTCATGGCAGAGGCGATGTTCTTTTCCTGTAGAAAGGCTTTGCCACTGTATAAGTGTGCTTTGGCAATTTCCTCTTCTGTCGCTCCATCGTAATCCTTTATCAACTGCACATATTTGGCCATCTGTTCCATATCGCCAAGTTCGAAATAACAGACCATCAAGTTACTTACCGCATAGCCATAGTTTTTTTTGTATTCGTTATTCAGTTCCAGTTTTTTGAGGTGCACAATGGCCTCATTGTATTGCTTTAGCTCCAGATATAGTGCGGCTACCGTCAGTAGGGTATTCTCCGTATATTTGCTCGTCCAATCGTTCAGGATGATATTCAGATCGTGCAGCGCTTCCTGTGGGTGACCTGTCTTGTACGAACTCACCCCACGAATGTAACGGGCATATTTTTCTTGCCTGGGTTTCGGAAATTTATCAAAATAGGCATTGATCGCCTCCACAGCCGCGCCGTATTCTCCTCTGACAAATAAGGACTGGGCTGCTTGGAAAGCCTGATTATCCAATTCCGCTGGGCTCAGATTTCCCACATTGCTACCGATCGCATAGCGAATATAGCTCGTCGCATCCCCCTGATCGAGGTAGATGTTTTCAATGAAACGCATTGCCTGCTCTGCTTCGTCGGTTTTGGCATATTTTTCCGCCACTTTTTGGAAAGTAGCCTTCGCCGCTTCAAGGTCATCGTTATTGTACTGCACAAGCCCAATAGTCATCAATGCACGCGGAACATAACTGCTACGGGGGTATTTTTCAATCATCCGTTGCAGCCCTTCGATAGCGCGATCATAATCTCCGGTCGTAAAATAGGTGTAGGGGATTTCAAAGGCCACATCGTCGGCATAGTTCGAAGCCGGAAATTGTTCCACAACGGACCGCAGGGTACTGAGCTTGGCTTCATTGTCGCCCTGTAAGCCAACGAGTATACCGCGTTGGAATAATGCATAGTCCTGATTAGGCGCTTTGCCGTTGATCAGCTGGTCGTAGTATTGGTTGGCCCGCCCGTAATTACGCATCGTAAGATATGAATCGCCCAGACGTGCGATGACGTCATACTTTATATTTTCATCCATCGAACTTCCCCCAGCTACTAAAAAGCGTTCAAAATAATCGGCCGCCATCCGAAAATTGTTATTTCGGAACGCCGCATAGGCCAGCCCATAATTGGCATAATTATAGACCTCGTTGTTTTTTGCGGCAGGCAAGCTAAGAAACCGGAAAAAGTTTTCTACCGCCTCCCTGTATTTGCGCACCTCATACATGGCTTCTGCTTTCCAATAGGTGGCCAGGGCCGCCATTTCCGCGTTGATCGGAAATTTCTCTGAACGCATAAACATGGATATACTATTTTCGAAAGCGCGCTCATTATAAAACTCCAGTCCGCGGTAGTAAGTTGCCTTTTGATAAGTCGCATCTACTTCCCTGTCCCTATTCTTAATTGATTCCAACAGGCTTACTCCTGCATGGAAGTTACTTGTTCCCAACAGGACGGCGGCGGATAGAATCTCGGGACTTTCTTGCTTTTCGGCAGCTGGATCACGATCCTCATATTCCTGGGCAATATATTTCTGAAGGACGTTTTGAGCGGCCTGAGCGGAGTCCAATTCGAATAAGGTTTTGGCGTAGTTAAATAGCGCAATAGCTTTCAATTCCTCATCAAAATCGAGATTCATCGCTTTCACAAACGCATTTCGCGCACGTTGCTTGTCGCCGGTTTCTAGGGCAATATGCCCTAAAGTAATAATTGAGCCCTGATAAAACGCATCCGAAGTTTCCAGCGACTCCAAAATAGAGGATGCTCTTGGGTATTCGCCTGCGCGGTAGGCCAGATAACTGATGCGGTAATTATCAATATTATCTTGTGAAGCGTCCGGATGCCGCTTCAACAATTCATCGTAATACGCTTGTTTGAATATCTTTCTAGCAAAATAGGTGGCGGTAGCGATCTGGCTAAGCTCCATCTCTATTACTTTTCGGTTGATCAACTTCATATTCGGGCTCCGGCGTACCTTGACGGCATCGGCCAGCATCGGCCGGTAGTCACGTACGACATCAATGGAATCCATAACTGTGACTTGCCTCTCATTCCCTTGCTCACCAGATTGTCGCTTTTCTTTCTGCGGCCTGCCCTCCTCCTGTGCATACCCTGTAACCAGCAAAGCCGAAAGTATACCGAAAAGCAAATACTTCAGGTAGTTGTATACTATTTTTTCTTTCAATATCATTGTTCGTCCGTGTTTCTAAATTCTTCCAATATAGATGGCGTCATCAAAAAATAGGCCGGAAGTAATCACTTTTTATCAAACGCACACAAAAATGCTATTTAAATATTTGAACGCATTCGGAATATAAAAACTAATTTAGAAAAAATACGTAGCTGAAGAGCCCATTTTTTCCTTGGCTTTCAAAGTTGCTCGATCGGGCGGGTAGCAGGGTTGGCCCAGCCACGCATGGCCTAAAAGCCGCCTTGAGCTCCCTCCGGGTCGAACCTATAGCCTTTTAAGAGGTCGCAGGTTCTCTTCCTGCCACCACACCTCTAATTCGTTGATTATATTATTGTTAGCAAGTAAACTATCAAGAGAGGTAACCGAATAGGTCACCTTTAATAGGTCCTATTTTGTTGGCTTTTGAGTTCTCTTGACAGAACCTTTTACAATCAGTCAATGTACGTTGTTATCATAACGATACGAAACTTCTCCGATAATAACAATCCTTTTTTCATAGAATTAGTTCGCCAAAGCAATTCCGTAAACAGCCAAAAGCGGGAACAGCAAGGGCTAAGAGTGGTGGGTTTCGCAAGCCACGAATGAGCGAGGGGAAAACGACTTGGCTTCATTCTGGCTTTATCGTGGCGTTATTGGCGTTATTTTGGCGCTATTCGCTGGACAAATAAAAATATGAACCTGCACCTTTTGTTTCCGAACTTTTTAACACCTCTTTTTCAACCAAATCAGACAATTCCCTTGATGCCGTCCGCTCACTAATTGAATTTATAGTTTGATACTCTTTATTCGTAATTTTCCCTCTCTCTTTTACATATTCAACTGCTTTTAACTGCCGTTCATTTAGACCAAGCTTAACCAATTGTTCGTGAGTCATGCTATTTTTGAAAAGTGTCACCAACAAACCACCGTCCCGTTCAATAATTTCGGGTTCGGGAAGTCCGGCTTGTTTACAAGCTTCTATGATTTTTATTGTACTGTAAGCTTTCCTAAAAAAAAGACTGTTAGAGAATAGAAAAATGATTGATAACTTTAACAGTGTATTATGAAAGGGAAACGATTCAAACCGGAGCAGATCAGCACGATCCTTAAGGAGTTCGAGGCAGGAAAAAGCGTTCAGGAGATCACACGTGAACACGGGGTCAGTCCTGCCTCCTTTTACAAATGGCGACAGCGATACGGAGGCCTTGACGGCAGTGAGCTGAAACG
>NZ_JBHULR010000009.1:0-6948 GCF_042684625.1 Sphingobacterium suaedae
TCATACCGCTTTGTTGCCAGTCTGCTATCATGGCAAACATCTGCATTCTTTTTTCTTCTTTGCTCATTTAGCAAAGCTCCCCATTATACATCGCTCAGAAAATATGTACTTGGTAGGGCGGATACTTTGGTTTGCGCGTTTTGTCTACAAAGGGTTCCCTTTTATTGTCAGTCGCGATGTCCTTGCCAACGACATGGTTATTATCCCGGACAAGCCATATTTTGAGAGGGCTGAGTCTAAACTGTTTAAAAAAAACGGGGCGAACATCAATCTCCTTGGCGACAGCTTTAATCTTACCATGTCCAAAACGGCTGCGACAATTTTTTTGCATACAACTAGGAACCTTGATCCAACTCATTTTGTTGTGCAACCGGTTTCACTAAAAGTCGTCGGGGAGACGATTGATACTTTCAAGCTTATAAAACCTTTAAAAGGAAAAGATATTATAACACAAAACCTTAACAATATTTCTAATCTCAAAGGCAAATATGTATTGCTATATTTCTGGAGCGACAAATGTCGTCCTTGTATTAACAGCTTACCTGTTTTAAATCAAGTGTATAAAAAATTAAAGAGTAGAGAATTCGAAATATTTGGTGTTATAGATATTAGGGATAAAGGAAACGTCAGTGGTTTTCTCAAAAAATGTTAATTAATTTGGAAAATATATAAACCTATGTATGTTGAGTTTTTTTCCTAAAACCCTCAATTTCCAATTTACTGAAATGCCTTTCCAAACGGTAGGTATCTGCGGTATCCATTGTATTTTGGAAATATTTGTAAGTCTTTTCAAACTCTCTCGCATACTTATTCAGGAATCTATCAATTCGTAAATCTATACCAGCGTCGTATTCTGAATAGATTGCTACTAAAAATCGTTCTATGACATTCATTAAATCCCACACTTCATTGTAGGTAGGAAACAGATCTTGGGTCAATATATTGATCTGGTCGTCAGTGTGAGCGTAAAATTTATCACGTAGCAATTTTAACTTGTTAAGTGTAGAATCTTGATCATTATCATCGATCACCTTTAGAACCTCATTGAAGCAATCTAGCGAAATATTTTCTTTGAATTCTTTGTTTAAAAGTTTATTGTAAAGCTTTCCAATACTAAATTTTTCACCCTTTGATCTGGATAATATTTTTGTTATTTCGAGGACAAACAGTACCCAGCTTTTTCTTGATAGCTCTGCGTAGACTGGCGACTCTCTGGTTACCAGATAATCTATTATTTCGATATTAATTTCAGGGTCATTCCGGATATTGAACTTCTCAAAATAGAGTTTCGGACTTCTTGTTATATGAGCCTCGGCTAATGCAACTTTACTTTTTATATATAATACATATATCTTCCCAGTGAGTTCTTTGCATTTATTGATGTTTTCCATAATAAGCATAATTTAGTTTTGTAAGAGTTAATATTGACTTTATTCAATTAAAGTCAAATAAACCACATCAATCTGTCATCGTTTCCTTTTCAGGTTCTGTTTGATTTGAATGCTGATCCAAATCATACCAGTGCATAAACTGCCTTATTGCTGTTTTAAGAGTGTGACCTTTTCGAGGTTCAAAGAATTTTACTTCCATTTTTCGTATATTTTTGTATTTCCTCTTTGAAAAGGCTTTATTGATTTTATGGATGTCGTAATATTTTTTCAGTGCGTCATAGGATTCCTTTTTGAAATCGGTTTTAAGAGATTCTGTATTTCCACTGATACTAGTTATTTCAGATGTTAATTCATCAATAATGATTTCTTGAAAATCATTATATTCCTTCATGCATTTGTCTATATATTTAAATACTTTTTGCGGCGAAACTCGATGCCATATTTCTAAAAGTGTATAAATATGGTCTGAATGACTTTGGAATAAATTACTTTGAATTTGTTCCGATTCCTTGAGCGCTCTATGTAATAATGTTTCTTCGAGTTTTGGAAAATCCTCATCATCTATAAATGGTCCAAATTGACTCTTTGTTGATCTATACCATCTCAAAAGTTCGTAAGAGAACTCAAATTCGTCACATTCTTCGATCAACTTCTTAGCAATATTAAAACGTTCGTTGTAGTCACTTTCATGTGCTAATAGATCCGATAATGTTATAGCAATATTTGATCTTTCATTAAGAAAAATGGTTACTTGTGCACTTTCCCTATCCACAAGATTTTTTTGAAATTTGCAAATTAATTCAATTAAAATCTTTCTCTGTTGAGAGTCCAAATTGTTATTATAAAGAGCTATTTTTGATAAAAACTCTTGTGGTTTAACACCTGAAATCAATTTAATTGTTTCTCGGTCTAGCTCTTTAGAATCTAAGCTTTTAAGCTTGTTTATATAATCTTCAAAATACAAGTCGGAAATTTCACCAGTTGGAACACTATAAAGAAAATATCTATTAAAATACTTTTTCGAAGCGATTCTCTTTTCCTTTTCCCATCCATGGTCACCATACGAATACTTATAGTTTTCAAATGCCTCCTTCGTTATGGGAAATAAATGTTTTAGGAGATCGTTGACTGATTCTTGATCATTTTTTGATAGGCCTTGATTTATATTATTTACACGTTGATGAAATTGTGTGCCTTGAAGCAGCCTAAGGCTAGGCTGCATGCTGTACGATTGATGGCAGTTTGGCCTGCCGTTGGGGATGACAGACATACCCAACAAACTACTCCGTGGTGCTGTCTTTCCGAAAGGAGGTGGTATTGAGCGACGAGAGAAAAGGTAGTAATGTAACTATCAAGTGAGATCCAAGGAGCTGAACGAAAGTGAATGGCTGTATTAAAGTATCGTTATCGACTAATACCCTGCCAAAATCGGACAAAATGTTTCGTGGCCGAGATCAGAGTCCAGCAGCAGTAAACTGGTGTCGGCTGGATGGCAGGCGGTGCAGAGGCCGCAGGAACTTGGATCAGGCGATCGTACGGAACAAGGGAACTTATGGGAGGATGTTAAGGCAAGGACACAAGTACAACACATGTACAAGGTCAAAATTGCCAAAGCCTTCCATAGGGACGGATCACTCCGTAGTACCGATGAAATTTCTGTAATGGAGATGGAGGAAAGGGAGTGACCAGTTCAGTTTATAATAAACAACAACATTAAAACGGATGATTGATTACTATGAAACAAAGCAACATCCGATCACCAAGAAAATGGTGTTGGATGCTTACCGAAAAGTACGGGTAAATAAGGGGAGTGCTGGGATTGATGCACAGAGTCTGGAACAGTTTGAGGAACGGTTAACGGATAATCTATATAAAATCTGGAACCGTATGACCTCGGGCAGTTATCATCCGAAAGCAGTAAGGGAAGTTCAAATTCCGAAGAAAAGTGGAGGTTATCGAGGACTCGGAATACCTACGGTGTCGGACCGAATAGCGCAACAAGTTGTCAAAAGCTGTCTTGAACCCAAGGTAGAGCCGAGCTTCCATCAGGACTCCTACGGTTATCGTCCGGGCAAGAGTGCTCATGATGCGCTGGCTAAAACGGTGCGGAACTGTGGATACTACAGTTGGGTTGTAGACTTGGACATCCGTGGCTTCTTCGATAACATCGATCACGAACTGCTCATGAAAGCCGTGCGCGTATATACCGATGAGAAATGGATAATCATGTACATCGAACGCTGGCTTGAAGTAGGCGTAGTACGTGAGGGTAAAGTGCACAAACGCGGAAAGGGGACACCTCAGGGTGGAGTGATAAGTCCTCTACTGGCCAACATCTTCCTGCACTTCGTTTTTGACAAATGGATGGAAAAGTATCATGACAATATGCCTTTTGAAAGGTACTGCGATGACGCCATCATCCACTGTACTACCTGGAATCAGGCTGTATTTATCAAGAATGCGGTAACTAGGCGTATGAAGGAGTGCAAACTTGAGCTCAACAGCGAGAAAACAAAAATCGTATACTGCAAAAACTCGATCCACAGAGAGTCAAATCCAGTACCGGTTTCGTTCACCTTCCTTGGTCATACATTTAGACCATTGGGCAGGCCAACTAAAAACGGCTGGAAACTTACGTACTTTCCGTGTATGAGTCAGGATGCGAAGAAATCCGTTCGAGAGAAAGTGAAGAGCGTAGTAAACAGGCGTTTCATGGGAAAGCTGCAAGACATCGCCCAACGCCTGAATGCAATGGCCAGAGGTTGGATTAATTACTACTGTGTGTATTCAAGATGGACGGTGTATGGACTTTGGTATTGGGTCAACCTCAAGTTAGTAAGATGGGTTATGAGACGTAAAAATATGGGAAGAGGGAGAGCACATCGGTGGTTGAGGAAAATCTATAACCAGAACACAAATCTATTCATCCACTGGACGCTTTCCAGACCGTACTAAATAAAGTAAGAGCTGAGCTGGAAGCGCCGTGTGACGGGAGACTGTCACGCACGGTGCTGTGAGAGGTTCGGGGTGAAATTCCCCTTACCTACTCGACCCTCCTTCTTTTTATCATCTGTTCCCCTTTTGTATATATTTTCGTAAGATTCAATGAAATATTCAGGATTATGTTTTATAAAATCATAAAATTGGGGATAGAACAATTTTAGCCCTTCAAATAGAATCAAGTCACTAATATTAACTTCGCCCGATAGTAGAGGAATCAAAAATGCAAGAGAATTTGCATACCTAATAGCGAGTCTCGGAGTTTTGATCCTTAAAATAATATTTTTTGAGATTTGATAACCAACCTCTGAACTTTTTTCTTTTAGATCAATGTTGTTAATCCTTAAGATGTCATTTAATAATTCGAATGTATAGTTTAATAAGCTATTCGGAAGTGCTTGAGGAATGCGTAAAGGAACTTGTATGATTTTCTCTAAAAAATTATGACCTGCGCTTTTGTTTCCTTCCGCATATCTCTCCCCGATCGCGGAGGCTACCATGTCATCGTCAAAAGAGAGTATATAATAAGTTTTTGTAAAATCTGCTGTTAACTTTATAAGTTTAAATAATGCAAAGAGTTCTTGTTTATCGAGCCTATCGATGTCATCAATGATAATTACAACTTTTTTACTACTCTCTTGAAGAAATTTGTTGACACGTCCTTTTAAGGTATCCAAACTCGCATCTGACATTGTCTCCCCGACCTTAGTTAGATCCAATCCTAAAATACTAGTAATATTCCCATAGTCTTTTAAGATCTTACCTATTAATTCTTTTTGGCTATTAAGCTCTCTATCTAACACCGATGAGAGGTTTTTAAAGAAATTGAGAATTAAAGTATCTTCATCTTTAAATCTCCAAGGGTTAAACTTGACCAATAGGATATCATTTTTTGTTACTAAATCATTCTCGATCATATTTAGAACTGAGGATTTTCCTTCCCCCCAGATTCCATACAATCCAACAACCAATCCATCTTGTGTATTTCGTTTCGCGATGGTCTCAGCAATTCGATTGGCAAATTTGTAACGATCAAATCTGTCGTAATCTTTTGAATGAATTGGTTTGTCTGAGTTGAACAATTGATCCATAAATATCTGTCTATATGTTAAGGTCTGTGTTATGCGATAGCAATCGCTTTCTTATATTCAGCTTCCTGAATCTGCTGCTCCTGAAACTGGTGTACGTTTTTCCATGTTGCTGGCGCGAGTTTTTAACTCGTGCCTGTATTTTGTTTTACTTCTATCGGAACACGAGCTGCACCCTCGCGCTAGCGTACGTTTTTTCTATGTTGCTGGCTACGGTTTTCCATATCGCTGGCGCGAGTTTTTAACTCGTGCCTGTACCTTTTACTTCTATCGAGAACGAGCTGCACCCTCGCGCTAGCACCGAAATTTACGTTTTTTTAGCCACGGGGAAATTCTTTTAAAGGGTCCCTTATTGCTATCGGCAGCAAGAAGGGCAGGTTCATCGGATTCTAAAGCTACCATTGAAAGTAGACCGTCCTCCGCTTTCATTAGGAATAGAAAAAACTATTGTTCCCTCTCCTTTGGTATTGCTAAGCCCTCCGCTATTGTCAAAATATGTGAAAACGATATGCCCGGTACCAAAATAGTAAGTGTTATGATTTTCGGTGTATTGTATGAATGAGGAATCCCAGATTTTGGACTGATCCCCATCAATCCCTTTCTGAAAAATTTCTTTTCCGTTTTCTGGTGCTATTTCATATTTCTTATTTAACAGGACACCACCAGTTACCGGCAGATAAACAATAATAGTAAAGCTTTTAGAATTTTTTTGACCTTCCAATTTAAGGGAAGAAGAAAGAGTGACATTTTCTTTATGATCTCCAAATAACCCGGTAGTAGGAGGGGTGTAAACTAATTGTGGCCCATCGTACGCGCCTGGTGGCAGGATTAGGGACTGCTCATCGACGTACCTAATGCCGTCTTTTTGGATTTCTAATTTGTTGCCATTCTTTAAAGGTTCTCCATTCTTGTCGCATGAAAAAAATAGAATTGAAATAATTGTTAGACATAATATTGATCTCATAATTAGTGTTTTTTTGGATTAAAACGGTAAGATTTATTGAATTGCTACAGGGATAATCGAACGGTTCATTATAGGATCAAAAATCAATTGCGCTTAATCTTTATAAAATCAGGTCATAAGCTTATCTATTTATGAATTTGGGCTATAGCTCCATTAAAAAAGTGCTTGCTGAGGGTCATCATGCTGGCGTGATGCTATACCAAGAGAAAGGGACGCTGAGCTTCTGTTTCTATCGAGCACGAGCTGCAAGCTCGCGCTGGCTGCGGTTTTCCATGTTGCTGGCTGCGGTTTTAACTCGTGCCTGTACCTTGTTTTACTTCTACCGGAGCACGAGCTGCAAGCTCGCGCTAGCACCGGAGGACGAGCTGCGCCCTCGCGCTGGCGTCCGTTTTTCCATGTTTGCTGGCGCGAGTTTTTAACTCGTGCCTGTATCTGGTTGTACTTCTACCGGAGGACGAGCTGCAAGCTCGCGCTAGCACCGGAACACGAGCTGCAAGCTCGCGCT
>NZ_JBHULR010000009.1:7042-40069 GCF_042684625.1 Sphingobacterium suaedae
GTTCGTGATGTTCGTGTGTTGTTCGACTGCTCTTCGAGAGTTGTTCGAGAGCTCTTCGACTGTTGTTCGGGACCGCTTCGGGACTGCTTCGGGACATGTTCGGCTCTACTTCGTCTTATGTTCGGGTGTTCTTCGGCTGGGAGTCGAAGGACAGTCGAACGGGAGTCGAAGCGCTGTCGATGAAAAGCCGTCGCTGGGACGAAGCGGAGTCGACGGTCTCTGCTACGGGTGCCGACGGTTTTTCGAAGAATCAGCGTAAGCTACCACGCTACGTCTAGCCCTTTATACGTAAATTCGATGCCCCGCAATCCGTTTCCTATAAGCCTTAAGGTTATGAGGCTCGCGGTTGGGATGTGTTCGTTAACCTCCTTAAACTTAAGCATAAAGCCATAAGGGATATTCTTTTCGGCATGCGGAACATGAAAGGTTTTATTCAGATCGTTGACAACACCAGCAGAATGGGCTTGATATTGCCCGCCCGTGGCTGCTATAAGATCGCTTGTCGCGAATTGAAGAGCTTGGTCCTGATTGCCCAGATACGTGACGAGTCCTTTGATGTACAGGCTGTTGTCTGTACTGTCGCGATAGAGATGGGTGACACGCATGTGCATACTATCTACCGCGGCTTCGGTTCCCAAGCTTCTTAAATCGAGGGCTTCTTTCAGCACGGCGGTTCGTGCCTGTGCTTCGGAGATCTGGGCTTCCAGTTGTTTGATTTTGCTGGTTAGCGTGTTTACGTCTGTCTGCGCTCCAGCGTGCAGGCTTAGTGCGATGAAGAAGAGAAGGATAGAATGGGGTACGGACATCGTTGTATTTTTTATTTGTGTTTATGGGGTGTAGTTTTAGCTAATGCTCTTTTCTGGCGTACCGTTCCATATATTCGGCGAGCAGCGAATCGCTGGCAAGTGAACTGGCATGAAGGTCTTGGATGATGTGATGGATTTCCTCTTGACTCTTGTTTTGACTGAGCTTGGCCTTGCCTTGAACCTCTGTAACGGCAACTTCGAAGGTGACAATTCCTTTGAGCATGCGCTGTTTAAAATCGGTAGGTAGCTCTAACCATTTCTCATAATAGGTCGGTTCATATTTAACCATCGTTCGCCGCATGACGTCGGCTATCTGATCGGTCTCGTGTAGGATGGAAACGTGACCGTACAGGTGCACCGCCATATAATTCCAAGTGGGTACGCTTTCTTCTTTTATATAGTTGGTTGGAGAGATATAGGCATGTGGCTCGGTGAAGATGACTAGGACTTCCTGTCCTTCAATGTCTTTCCACTGCGGATTAGCAAGCGCTATATGTGTATGGAGCTTTAATTGCTCGGCATCGTTGTTGGCGAGCATGGGGATGTGTGTGCCGATCACGCGACCACTGCTCGTGCTGATCAAGATACCGAAACTAAACCGATCGATAAAAGCGAGGATGTCGTCCATTTCCGCTAGTGCATTCATTTTTGGGATATACATGGCTATTTGTTCTTATTCCTGTTCTTCTATTGTTTTGTTCTCGTGATCTGGATGGTACGCGTGTTGTATGACGTGTTTAAGATCCGTCGATTGCATCGACAATATAATCATCATTCGCCAATGTAGGGTATCGACGGTTGTTTTTTTTAGTTTAGAGGAAGGTTTGGGAGATGATGTGGTGTCTCGAAGGGGAGCCGATCGGATCGTGGCGGATCGGCGGGCTGGTATAAATAAGCACGGGTTTCGTCATAACGAATGCCCGTGCTTGTGGAATTGCAACTTAAACCTGTTGTTCTTCGAATGGTGTATGCTGCTGGCTAAATGATCTGCGAATTGTCGGTCTTCATGGGATCGGTGCCAGGTTGGACAACGGGATCACGATCGATGTTGTCGTCATCGGGTATAATTTCGTCGATATCAAGGGCGGAGCCTTCGTCCTCATCCACGTCGGTTCCTTCATCGTCGAGGTCGTCAATGGCTTCGTCATCCTGATAATCGTCGGGATCTGGACTGATCTCCAATAGCTCATCGTTTTCTTCTACATCCTCTTCGTCATCAATGGGTGAGGTGTTTTGGTTATCCTGAAAACTGCGCGCATTTGGCGGATCAACCGAGATGATGGCAATGATTGGCCCTAGGTCAATGTTGCTTGTATTGTGTTCTTTTTTCATGTCAACCTCCTTTTTTGTTATAAGGACACGGTACCCTTGAATTTGTTCGCCATATAAATACGGGTAATGGAAGTAAAATACGGGATTGGAGCGGTAAGGTTTCTTTTGTCGCCTGTGGCAGTGATCATGTTGCTTATACGTTTGTCCCTCGCACTGCTTTTCCGCCCCTAGGCGACATTATTTTGTTTAGGATGGGGTGTTCCAGGAAGCGTAAGAAAACGTGTGAAAATGGTGCGTTATCTGAATAAAGTTTGTTCGAAACGGTTGAGGAAGGAATACCGGGAAACTGAAACCAACCTCCAGCACATCGATAAAGTATAATTAAATATCGATAATTGGCAAAAATGCTACGCAGGAAGCCTCTATTTTCGTGTGCTTGGATACTCGTTGCGGGTATCGAACCGTTTTATCAGTATACCACTATTCATTATGCCGGCATCAACTACTCAAAAACACAATAACGCACTCGACCAACTCCCGCAGGTGGTTTTTGGAACGAGCGGATTAGGAAACCTCTACGTCGAAACACCGTACGAAACAAAACGGCAAATTGTGGAGGCCTGCGTAAGGGCTTCTGCTGATGGGGTCGTATTTGACACGGCCGGAAAGTATGGAGCGGGGCTCTCGCTGGAGACCATCGGCCGCTGTTTGTCTGATTTAGGTGTGGATGCCTCGCGTGTATTGATCAGTAACAAGCTGGGGTGGTACCGCGTTCCGCTGACGACCCCAGAGCCTACCTTTGAGCCGGGCGTGTGGAAGGGGCTGCACTACGATGCCGAGCAGCGCATCAGCTACGAAGGCATACTGGATTGCTTCGAGCAGGGCAATACGCTGTTGGGGGAGTATGGAGCACAACTGGTGTCGGTACACGACCCGGATGAATACCTCGCCAAGGCGGTAGACGCTGCAGATGAGGCTGCCCGCTACAACGATATTCTCGAAGCCTACCGTGCCTTGCGCGAACTTAAAGATGCAGGAAAGGTACTGGGAATCGGTGTGGGGTCCAAGAAGTGGGAGGTCATTCAGCGTATATCCCGCGATGTAGAGCTCGATTGGGTGATGATTGCCAACAGCCTGACCGTACACGACCACCCGGCCGACTTGATTCAGTTTGTCCGCGAACTGCACAGTAAACAGGTGGCGGTTATCAATTCTGCTGTATTCAACGGTGGATTTTTGGTAGGTAGCGACCACTACAACTACCAGCAGATCGATCCCGATACGGAAGCCGGAAAAAAACTATATGCATGGCGGAATTCATTTTGGAACCTGTGCGATGCGTTTGGGTTGAAGCCTGCCGAAGCTTGCTTCAACTTTGGATTCAAGATCCCGGGGGTACAGTCGGTAGCTCTGAATACGACAAAACCTGAAAAAGTAGCGATCAATGTCGCGATGGCTACCAAGGAAATTCCGTCTGCCTTTTGGATAAAAATGGCCGACGAGGGGCTCATCCGTCCGGATGTGGTCGCGCATCTAGGATAAATAGTTTTTGGCGGACGAACCCAACATGCGCTTCTTATGGGCACTGGGGTTCTCGCCCGTCATTTTCTTAAACAGCCGGTTGAAATAGGACACATGCTCAAATCCAAGCCGGAAGGACAGTTCTTGTATACTGGGATTCTCGATCAACATCAACAGTTGTGCTTTCTCGATCTTCTTGCGGTTGATGTACTTTCCCGGCGTACAATTCATCTGCTTTTTGAATAGCCGGATCAGGTGGTCTTTTGTCAGGTACGACAGGGCGGCGAGGTCGTCGATACTGATGGGGGTATGCAGGTTTTCGTGGATATAGTCCAGTACGCGGAGCAACCGCTCGTCGACATGTGGGATACGGTCTGTGGCTTCCGGGAGGAAACGCGACAAGAGCTGGTTGATGATGCCCTGGCTCTCGATCTCCAGGGCCAAAGGTGTATTGATGTGCAAAGCAATGCTCTTCATCAGCTCGGAGGTGGTATCGTACGCTTTGGGATCGTAGTAAGACAATGCCCGCCCGGGGTTGATGTCGAACAGTCGGTGTACCAGATCCAGCAGCAGCGGGCTACAAGGTACCTCCGTCGGAAAACTGATTCGGTCGAAAACGCTGTTCTTTTTATCGGGATTTTCATAGATATGTATATAAAATAAGGAAAATGGACCATCGCAGGCGTAGCCGTGGTGCGTGTACGACGGGGTGAGGTACATATGCCCCTTCTTCAGTAGCACGCTTTCGTTTCCCTTGATGATCTGCGCACATCCTTCCGTAACGATGTGCAGGCGGGCAAACGGACTATTGATGTTCTGGAAATTCCAGTCTCCGTCGTGCTCGGCATAACCGACATGGAGTAGCATAAAGTCGAGTTGAAACCTGTTTCTGCTCATAGTTCTTCTGGATTAGCTGTGATCTGTTGCCGAAGGTATCCCATGGCCTCCGTCCGTACGAAAATAATAACTTCTTCCACTACCCAAAAAACAAAAGCGCAGAAAAATCGATAATGTGCAGATAAATATCGATACGGGTCAACAAACCAAAGGGATATTCGGATACCTTTGATATATAAACCAAATACACAGAATCAGGACGTCAACAAGAAATATCCGCGCGCGGACGTGGGATAGCCTGATCAGGTGTTTACATACGAGTGACATATGAAAACAAACAACAAGGATGTGCGGCATACGATGCCCAGCAAGCTGCGGAAACGGTATTGCCAGATACTGGAACTGAAAGATGATGCCGCATTGATTGCCGAGTACATCGACCTGCATAGCGAAAAAAAGCATTGGAAGCAGGTTAGGGACGGCATACGCGAAGTCGGTATTTTAGAAATGGAGATCTACCTGGCCCAAAATCACGTTTTTATGATCGTCGAAACCGATGCAGATTTCGAGTGGGACGCGGCTTTCGCGAAGCTGGCGCAGCTGCCGCGGCAAGAGGAATGGGAACACGCCATGCAAAAATTCCAGCGTACGGCGGGGAAAACATCTGCCGAAAAATGGAAACGGATGGATCGGATTTTTTACTTGTATGAAGACTAACCAACGGCAACGACAAGCCTGTTTGCCGGAAGAATGCTGAACGTATGGTAAAGTGTATGTCGATAAAGTATAATCTTTAGTCGATATTGTGGCCTCGTGCGAAAGCCGGCCCAAGTATCTTTGTAATACGCAATAACCAGATAAACCGAATGATCACCTGCGCGTAGACCATGGATCGTTCGTTGTACAGAACATCAAAAGGACGCATTATGAACAGAAGAACTGCTATTAAACTTGTTGGCGCAACACTCCCGCTGCTGTATCTCAGCAAACATACGCGTGCGTTGGAAAATTGGGGACGGGCTCCGTTCCGGCCGGATTGGAAATCGCTGGAGGCGTATAAAACGCCCAGCTGGTTTACGGACGCCAAGTTTGGCATTTGGGCGCATTGGGGCCCGCAATGCCAGCCAGAGCGCGGGGATTGGTATGGACAGGGCATGTATAAAGAGGGATCGGATCAATACCGCTACCACGTGGAAACGTATGGTCATCCTTCAACATTTGGCTTTAAGGATGTCATTCGGGCGTGGAAAGCCGATCGCTGGGATCCTCATGCGTTGGTCAAGCTGTATAAGCATGCGGGCGCGGAATACTTCGTGGCGATGGCTAATCACCACGATAATTTTGATTTGTTCGACAGCACGCACCACCGCTGGAACAGTACACGGCTGGGACCGCGCAAAGATCTGATTAAAGGATGGAAAGCAGCGACGGATGAACAGGGACTGCGCTTTGGTGTGAGCGTTCATGCGGCACACGCGTGGACGTGGTATGAGCCCGCCCAACAAGCAGACAAGGAAGGGGCCAGGGCGGGGGTGCCTTACGACGGTACCTTGCAAAAGAAGGATGGCAAAGGGACATGGTGGGAAGGATTCGATCCACAGGAGCTCTATGCCCAGAACCACCCAGTAAGCCGGTCGCCGCAGACCAAAAAAGAGACGCTCGAGCAGTGGGACTGGGCAGAGGGATCGGGCGTTAGCACGCCGTCTGTGGCGTATGCGAAAAGGTTTCGCGACCGGACCCTACAACTGATCGATACCTACGACCCCGACTTGGTGTACTTCGACGATACGGCTCTGCCGCTATGGCCTGTCAGTCCGGTAGGCTTGGAAATTGCTGCTCATTATTATAACCGCAGTGCCGCAAAAAATAAGGGGGAGGTGGATGTGGTCATTACCGGAAAGATCTTGGATGAACAGCAGCGCCAATGCCTGGTGTGGGATATCGAACGTGGGCAGAGCAACCGGATCGAGGAGTTTCCGTGGCAAACCTGTACCTGTATCGGCAGTTGGCATTACGATCGCCGCATCTACGACGAAGATCGCTACAAATCGGCGAAAACGATCATCCACATGTTGGCCGATGTCGTGAGTAAAAATGGGAACTTGTTGTTGAGCGTGCCTTTGCGTGGCGATGGATCGATCGACGATAAGGCACAGCGCGTGGTCGAGGAAATCGGCGCGTGGATGCAGGTGAATAAGGAAGCCATTGTCGGCACCACACCGTGGCATGTGTTCGGCGAAGGGCCTGCGATGGCGGGTCAGGCGAAATTTGATGGTCCGGGGAATAACGAGGGAAAGGGAATTCCGTTTACGGACAAAGATATTCGTTTCACGAAGAAAGGACCGGTATTGTATGCTATTCTGCTCGGTCGCCCTCGTGCGCAGGAACTGACCATAGCGTCGCTGGGCACAACGCGCAGCATGCATCAGGTGGTGAAACAGGTTTCGGTCTTGGGATCGACTGCTGACGTGCGCTTCGAGCAACGCGCAGAGGGTTTAGTCGTAACGCTGCCGGCATCGGCATTGCATGCAGACAACGCCCTGGTTTTGAAACTAACGTAACGTGGAGCGGGCAACAAGACCCCTCCACGTTCAGGGTATGGAATATAGGCACCGGCGGTGTGCCGGGCCGATTGTAAACACTAACCAATAGATACATGAAAAATAGAAAACAGCGGTTCCTGCTTCCTCGTGGGAGGTGGGGACGATGGTCCATCGGAACAGCCGTGCTCGTTGCACAGGTGCTGCCCTTGGATGGACGTGCCGCCGGAGCTTCCATTCCGGTTGGCCAGGTGGAAGCTACCGAACGGTTTGCGGTATCGCAGCAGCCTATCCGAGGCAGGGTGCTCAACGCGAAAGGGGAGCCGTTGCAAAGCGTATCGGTCTCGGTGAAAGGGGCTGCAGGTACGGCAACCGCTACTGATGCACAGGGCGCATTCTCGATATCGGCCCCGGCCGGGGCGATTTTGGTTTTCCGTTCCGTGGGATACCAGACCAAAGAGGTAGCTGCGCCGCAGGAGGGACAGATGTCGGTGGGATTGGATGTCGCCACCGAGGGGATTGAGGAGGTGGTCGTCGTCGGATTCGGCGCGCAGAAAAAAGTAAACCTTACGGGGGCGGTGGCTTCGGTGAAGGGGGAAGACTTGACCAGACGGCCGGTCACGAATGCCGGATCCATGCTGCAAGGGCAGGTTCCGGGGCTGCGCATTGTGCAGAACTCGGGCGAGCCGGGGAGCGAGGGCTTAACGATCCGTGTCCGCGGACAGGGAACCTTTAGCGGTGCTGGCAACAACCCGCTCGTGCTGATTGACGGTGTGGAAGGTAATCTCACGGACATCAATCCGGGTGATATTGAAAATATATCGGTATTGAAGGACGCGGCTTCGGCTTCTATCTATGGGTCGCGGGCCGCTAATGGGGTGCTATTGGTGACGACAAAGACAGGAAAAGCGGGACGGCTGCTCGTCGATTATACGGCGAATGGATCGATACATACGCCGACGCGGTTGTTTGACCTGATTACCAACTCGGCAGAATACATGGAGTTGTGGAACGAGGCAAAGACGAACAACGGCACGGCGGCGGGGCTGTACCCGCAGGAGACGATCGACCTTTACCGGAACGCAACGGATCGGGTGAAATACCCGAACACGGACTGGCTGGACATTATGTTCAATCCGGCGTTTGTCCAACAGCATAATTTTGGGGTGAGTGGTGGTAGTGAATCAACACAATATAACTTATCACTGGGGTATGTGGATCAGCCGGGCGTTATGAAAGGGTTTGACTATAAACGCTACAATGCGCGCTTGAATTTAACCTCGAAAGTGGCAGATTGGTTACGTATCGGCGCAAACATCAGTGCGAAACAGGGCGATACGCGGCGTCCGCGGCAGGGGGCAGAAGACGCGTTTATCGCGACGTTGTCGCAAGCGCCTACCTATGCCCCAAAGCTACCGGATGGGCGGTACACGTTTAAGGCATATGATTTTGAGTACAACAATAAGAATTTGCTCGCTATCGTCGAAAACGGTGTTTTCTGGCAAAACCGGGATTATGCGGTGAATCTACAGGGGTGGCTCGATGTGCAACTGACCAAAGGGCTGAACTGGTATTCCAAGGCGGCGATCGTGGGAGATTTCGACAAGGAGTCGGATTGGCGGCCTTTGGTTCCTTTATATAATTACCATACCGGAGAGTACGCGACGGATTTGGATGTAGGGGGTAAGGGATTGGGGGCCACTCGCCGCGAAAACCGCTACACCAATGTGTTCTCCTACCTGAAATACATGCATTCGTTTGCAGGGATACACAACGTGGAAGCACAGGTAGGATATAGCCAGGAACTGAACCGACAGGAGTACCTGTATGGATACCGACGGGATTTCTTTAACAACAATTTGCAGGAGCTTGACGCAGGCGGTCTGTCGGTGCAGAATGCGAGCGGATCGGCTTATGAATGGGCAATGCAGTCTTTCTTCGGGCGACTGACATACAACTTCAAAGAGCGGTATCTGTTAGAGGCAAACTTACGGTATGACGGTAGCTCACGCATGCATCCTGATAGGCGCTGGGGGGCATTCCCGTCGGTGTCGGCGGGCTGGCGGATTTCTGAGGAGGGGTTTGTGAAGGACGCTGAACTGTCGTGGCTGAACAATGCCAAAATCAGGGCTTCGTATGGAAAGCTGGGAAATCAGAACGTCAACATCAATGTGTCGGGAAATAGCAACTATCCGTATCCGTACCAGGAAATATTGAACTACACGGGCAACTATCCTTTTGACAATGCGAACCTCACGACGGGTGCGGCACAGACGGCACTCGCCAACCAAATGCTGACCTGGGAGAAGACCACGGCGACGGATATTGGTCTAGATCTAACGTTGTTTCAGGGGCTGGATGTGACGTTCGACTGGTACCGTAAGACGACGTCGGACATACTCCGCCAATCGCAAATCACCGGGGTGGTCGGATTGACCGCGCCGAATGTGAACAGTGGTACCATGCGGAATGAGGGTATCGAGCTGGCTCTGCGGTACTCGGGCCGTGTGGGCTCGGGGGCGTTGGAAGGCCTAGGCTATAGTGTGGGTGGAAACATAGATCGGTTCAAGAATACGGTCGTGAAACTGGGGCAGCGCGAAATCGGTAGCTGGACAATTAAGGAGGAGGGACGTCCTTGGGATACGTACTATATGCTGGAATGGACGGGAATCTTTCAGGATCAGGCGCAGATTGATGCGGCGCCCAAGCAATATAATGATGATACGAAACCGGGCGACTTGATTTTCAAAGATCAAAATGGGGATGGCGTGGTGAATGATCAAGATCGGACATATATGGATGGCGCCTTTCCTTCATTCGAATATGCATTGACGGGTAACTTAAACTGGAAAGGTGTAGACGTGTCGTTTATGTTTCAAGGGGTGCAGGGACGAAACTTGTTTGTAAACAATTGGGGCACGGTTCCTTTTGTGCAGGGATCGCCTCCAACGGTGAACTGGAGGGATCGGTGGACGGAAGAGAACCCCTCGACAACCATGCCTCGTATTTATTGGGGGTTTGATGCACCAGCCAAAATCAGCAGACCGTCGTCGTTCTTCTTACAGGACGCGAGTTACCTGCGTCTGAAGAATCTAACGGTGGGGTATACCCTTCCAAAACCGGTGACGGGCAGAATTGGCGTGGAGAAGGTGCGTGTTTTTGTGTCGGGCGACAATATCTTTACCAAAACGGATTACCCGGGGCTGGATCCTGAACGTTCGGGAAGCGGAACATTTTTGGGCTATCCGCAGAACAAGATCTATGCATTTGGTTTACAAGTTCAATTTTAAATTTTACGAAATGAAACGATATGTGGTCATCGCCGCGACATGCTTCGCGGTTTTTATACAGGGCTGTTCCAGTGATTTTTTAAACCGGGAGCCGCTGGATAGGCTATCTTCCGGTCAGTTTTGGCAGACCAAACAGGACTTTGATATGGCCCTGACGGCCATCTATGGGAATTTACAGAATCCGATGTTTTCGGTGGGAACACCCGATTGGGATTTGATTACGGATAACGGCTACGGACAGCACAACTCGAACGGCAGCCAGGCGATTGTGCGGGGCGATATTTTTGCTTCGTCTGGAGGCTACATCAGCGCGCTGTACACGAATTGCTATTCGGGCATTGCACGGATCAATATCTTCCTGGCGCAGGTGGCAAACTACCAGGGGACGGCCATCGACGAAAGCACGCGGGCCGTTTACGAGGCGGAAGCGCGCTTTATGCGTGCCTACTATTATTACCTGTTGTATGCTTGCTATGGCGACGTACCGCTCATCCGGGAGCCCCTAACGTTGGCAAACCAAGCACAGCCGAAGGTCGCTGCGGAAGAAATTTTGACGTTCGTGCTACAGGAGGTAGACGCGGCCATCACTGGGCTACCGGATGTGCTTTATAGCGCTGGAAAAGGGCATGCGGTCAAATCTTCGGCACAGGCGCTGAAACTTCGGGTGTTGATGTTTGCGGCTTATGGAGATGACGGCACACCAGACCGATCGCTATTGACGCAGGCGAAATCCGTCGCCGAACAGCTGCTGCAAGCGGGCTACCGGCTGGCCGATACGTTTGAATCTGTGTTTCGCGACCATACGCAGGAGGGCAACCCAGAAATCATGTTCTCCGTGAAATTTCTTGCGCCGGACAACGCGACATCGATGGATCAGTGGTATGGCGACTGGCTGGTGGCGAGCCCGCTCCAGAGTTTTTTCCAGGCTTTCGAAGCGGGAGATAAACGTCGCGATCAGACGGTCTTTGTGGGCCAGGTAGAATTCGATGGAAATATTCACCGCCCTTCTAATAATGTGCCGACGGGATACGGACTGAAGAAATTCCTGACCCCGGAATTGATGCCTTATGGCTATTCTACCCAAAGCCAGCAAGACTGGGTGATGTTCCGCTTTGCGGAAGTCCTGTTGTCTTTTGCGGAAGCCGAGAATGAGCTTTCTGGACCAACGGTAGCCGCGCGGGATGCGATCGACGCTATCCGGTCGCGCGCGGGATTGGGTGAGGTACCGCAGACCATCGGAACGGAACAGTTTCGGCAGCTGATCCGAAAGGAACGCCGCATGGAAATGGCATTCGAAGGGATCCGGTATTTTGACCTCAAGCGTTGGCATATCGCCGGGGAGGTTTTGAATCAGGTTACAGACGGTATTTTAACGTATAAATTTGAAGATAAGTTTTATAAATGGCCGATCCCTCAAACGGAGATCGATAAGAGCCAGGGCGTTTTGATCCAAAACGAAGATTATCAATAAACCGCACAGCGCGTGCGTTGGGACGACATGCAGGAATGCATGTCGTTTTTATGTTTAAGGGGGCTTCGGCGCTGTGAATCGCATTGTTCAGTACCACATGGCTTTTATGCGAACGATCGGCGGGGCTGAGGATTCTGTAGTTATAACAAACAAAGGCGTTTTGGCTTAGCTGTGCGCTCAAAGTTGCCTGATTGAAAAATCTTGTTATATTTACATATGTAAACCTTACACGAATGGATAATCCGTGATAATATATGGTCGCAAAAATAAAAACGCTTATCTGTTTACTCTTTCCCTTACTTTGTACGGCACAGGAGATAGGGAAGCCTTTTACCGTGCAATTCGATCTCGCCGGATTTCGTAACGGTTCAAAAATCACGATGACAGGCTTCGGACATGAGGGGCGTTCGTATGAGGCAACGCTTACCGACGGTAAAACGACTATCCAAGGGACGATCGTGGAACCTTCTTTATACATCCTGACGGCAAATCCAAATCTGCGTGCACAAATTTGGGTGGAAAGCGGTCATATACAGGTTCTTGGTGACAGTGCTCATTTTTCGAAAATAGCGGTGTTGAACTCAGGAACGCATGAGGATGCGCGACCGATAAGTGAGCAATTGGACCCCATGTGGAAACGATACGACGAATTGAAGGCAGCGGAAGCCGCGGAGACAGACTCTACAAAAAAGAAAAATTTGTCTGCCGCCGTCGATCACTATTACCAATCTATCCGCGATGTCAGAAAGCATGGCGTATTTAATCGGAAACCGTCTTTTCCGCTTATGCTAGAACTTTATTTTTTGCGTACATCGTTGAGTAGAGATTCCTTGCAACTCGCTTTCGATAGATTTCCGTATGTTATGCAAAATGGTGTAACGGGCAGGTTTCTACAAAAATTTTTACAGGCGAATGTGATCTATCCCGGCGTAAAAGCGCCATCTTTTGTTGCTAAAAATCTGGAAGATATGGATATACGATTGGACGATTTTCGCGGAAAGATTGTCTTGCTGGATTTTTGGGCGGCTTGGTGTGCTCCCTGTAGGGACGGCAATAAAAAGCTCGCGCTCTTGTACAAGAAATATAAGAATGATGGCTTTGAAATTATATCTTTTAATGTTGATTCGAACAAAGACTCCTGGAAAAAAGCAAGTGAAGAGGATGGGATATATTGGACAAATGTAGGGGATCAGAACGCGACGCAAGGTGAAACGCCTGTAGCCTACCGTGTACAGTCCCTACCCAATATGTTTCTGCTTGATAGGGATGGAATGGTTTTAGAGGTAGGCGGATCAGCGACAGATATAGAGGAGCTTTTAAAGAAAAACTTGTAGTGATTCAGTACGAAGATGACCAATAACCTGCACAACTGTGTGTTGGTACGACATGAAGGAATGCATGTCGTTTTTTATGGTTATAGGGGTTGTCCCACACAACCTTTCCACCCCTAAGCCCTGTCGCGGCTAGCGATGGAAAGGTTGTGGGCGGGGTAGGCCAAAGAATAAAAAACAATCATATTTTCATGCAGGAGGCCGAGATGTTCACCCGATAAATGTGTAAATTTATCGAAACGGAAATTTCTGTTATCCAAACATCGTATGTACGACCAAACGATTACGCAACATCTTCGCAAGCATATCTCTTTGACGGATATACAATTGACCATGTTCCTTTCTTTAGTAAAGCAAAAAGAAATACCCCGGAAAACGCGGCTATTGGAGCAGGGACAGGTGTGCCATTCCATCTATTTTGTGCATACGGGCGCGCTTCGGGCGTTCTATCTGGATGGTGCTGGAAGGGAATCGACGATTATGTTCGCTGTAACAGAATGGTGGATAACGGATATGTACTGTTTCGTCAATACCCTGCCGGCAATGCTCACGATTGAGGCAATAGAAGACAGTATTATCTTACAACTGCACAAAAATGATCTGGAGCGATTGTATAACGAAGTTCCGCCATTCGAACGCTTTTTCAGGATATTGATGCAAAACGCATATATCCGGGAGCAATTGCGTGTTATTCAGAATCTTTCCTTACCGGCAGAGGAACGCTACGATATGTTTTTGGAAAAGTATGCCCATGTGGCGAGTAGGGTAAAACAAAAACAAATTGCCTCCTATTTGGGTATTACGGCTGAATTTTTAAGCATGATTAAGCGAAAAAAAATAGAAACCTTAAAGTAGTTTATTTTTTTTGGGCGTGTTGTTGTGTTATTTAGCACATGACATATAAACGACAACATCTATGCTGATTATGATTGCAGGTCCTTACCGTGGGGGGACAAATGACGACCCGGTTCTGATGCGGAAAAATCTCGATAATCTTGAATCCGTTGCTTTGGACATTTTTAGGAAAGGGCATGTGCCTTTTATTGGAGAATGGTTGGCTCTGCCGTTGATAAAGCTGGCAGGATCTACAAAAGTGGGGGATAGGGAGTGGGAGGAAATCCAGTACCCTATTGCGCACCGTATGTTGGAAAAGTGTGATGCGGTGTTGCGTATCGCCGGGCATTCTAAAGGTGCAGACGAAGATGTACGCTTGGCGAAAGAACGCGGTTTGCCCGTGTATTACGCCGTCGACGAAATTCCAGCATTGGAGTCGCGTTAATGAGCGTCGTGTGCGTTTTCAGACCAAACGTAGCTTGAAAAAAATAGACCGGTGCCCATAGGCACCGGTATCCTTGCGTTGTCAACGCCCCATATCCTTGCGCTTCTTCACGTCGTGGACCAGTTTCGTGAGCGATTTTTTCTGTCTCCGTTTTTCGTGTTCCGACGCCGTATAGTGCCGAATCTCTCGTTGCAGTTTATGGTAGCTTTCGTAAACCTGCGCGGAAAGAAGGCCTTGATCTAGCGCCTCGCGCACCGCGCAACCGGGCTCGTGTTGGTGGCTGCAGTCTGCAAACCGGCAGGATTGAGCAAAGTCCGCTATATCCAAAACACCATCGACGGTGTCGGGAGCATCCGTTGCAAGGCCGAATTCCCGCACGCCGGGGGTGTCGATCAGGATGCCTGCTCCATCCATCTCGACCAGTTCCCGTCGCGTTGACGTATGCCGTCCTTTTCCGGTCGAGCGGCTTGTTTCGGAGGTGCGTACCCGTTGGCTCTTGCATAACGCATTAATCAGCGAGCTTTTTCCCACCCCGGATGAGCCAACAAAGACGGCGGTTTCGCCGGGCAGTATAGATTCCCGCAAATGGGTTATGCTGTCCGGCTGGTGTATGCTTGTCCTCAAAATCGGCATCTGCCGCTCCAGATGGGCGATGGCCTGCATGACATGTGCTTGATCGAATTCGAGTTCGGCTTTATGGAGCACCAGCACCGGCTGAATGTCGGCTTCACGGATTTGGACCATAAAACGTTCTGCCCGACGTGGATTAAAGTTGCCGTCCAGACTCTGCACGACGAACGCCTTGTCTACGTAAGAAGCGATAGCTTGTTTGGTGGTGCGACTACCGTTCTTTTTCCGGTACAAGGTGCGTGCTCTGGGAAGCATGTCTACGACAATTCCCTTACCGTTGTCGAAGGGCTGAAAAGTAATCCAGTCGCCCGTGCACGGTTGTTCGTCTGCTGATTTTTCGATAAGCATGCGTCCTGCTAATTCGCATTGAAAGACCCCATGGGATGACACAACTTCATAACATGTGCGATGCACGATGGCAATACGGCCGTGAGGAAGATCAGCATAGGGGGATGCCTGTTTTAATTGATCGAGTTTGTCGTTCCATCCGTACCGGTGAAGGTTTGCATCGGATGGATGGTTATTTGTACTATCGTTAAGAGACATAATTTACCTGTCTTGTTGCGCGCGCGGAACGGATCATCGTTGCGCGGCTTACCGCGTATATTTAAAAAAATAAAATAATCGTTTTTTACCCTTGGAAGAAAGGATCCAAGAGCGTGAGGAGAGAAACACGTTGCACCCAAGGTGTCACGTGTTTATTATGCTATATCCGATGTATTCGTCTTAACCATACGACAAAGATAAAAAAAATAGCGGTCTTTTCGGTGATGTTTACGTAAAAGGACATGAACTCCTTTTGCCGCATTTAATCCGACATCATTTTTTATTGTTTCAAGGTGTTCCGTATCTTTGAATGCATGCATACGCCCCCTGACGCTACACCTATGGAAAATGTATTCGATATATTATTTGCGCATATACAGAAAAAAGTATCATTGACTGTGGAAGATCAACAGCATATTATGCGTTTTTTCAAACCGAAGAAGTTAAGGAGAAGACAATACGCGCTGCAACAAGGAGAGGTGTGTACGCATATCTCATTCGTCGCCCAAGGGTTATTGAAGTCGTATATGCTCGACGAGAAAGGAAACGAACACATCAACTTATTCGCGTGGGAAGGCTGGTGGATTTCCGACTTTGAGAGCTTCATTTTTGGAAGCCCGGCCAAGCTCGATATGGATGCCGTGGAAGACAGCACGCTTTTATTGCTCTCCAAAGACAATTATGATCGGATGCTGGCCGAAGTCCCGCTGATGGAGCGATACTTTCGCATACTCTATCAAAATAGTTTGGCGACCAAGGATAGGCGGTTGATCAGTGCGAATTCGCATACGGCCGAGGAGAAATACGCGTTATTTCTTGAAGTCTATCCGGTTATCAGCCAGCGTTTGCCACAGCATCTTATTGCCTCGTATTTAGGTCTTTCGGCCGAAACAATCAGTCGCATAAAAAAGAAGATCAGCGCCCAGCGGCCTTGATCTAGATCAAGGATATTTCTTGTTTTACATCAACTGACCACCGTTTTTGCTCCTGTATTTTTGTAATAAAACAAAATTACATATGGAAAAAATAGCATTAGTAGTTGGTTCCAGTGGCATGACCGGAAACAACCTCGCAAAAGAATTAATCGCACAGGGATGGAAGACATATGGATTGTCGCGCTCGTCCAAAAACCCGATGAAAGGGTTGATCGATATTCAGGCAGACTTATTGAACCCGTCCGCTTTACGTGAGGCCTTGGCTGATGTGCGTCCAACACATGTGTTTCTTACGACTTGGATGCGTAGAAACACGGAGCAGGAGAATATACAAACCAATGCGGCGATGGTAAGAAATTTGTTGGATGCACTGGCTACGAAACAAACGGTTAAGCACGTCGGACTGGTGACTGGATTAAAACATTATTTAGGTCCTTTCGATGCGTATGTTACGAGTGGCGTTCTGCCGGAGACACCGTTGCGGGAAGAGCAGCCGCGCTTGAGCTCTCCGAATTTTTATTATGCGCAGGAAGACGAGGTGTATGCTGCAGCGGATCGGGATGGGTTTACGTGGAGCGTACATCGCCCGCACACCGTAATCGGTAACGCGGTGGGGAATTTGATGAATATGGGCACGACGTTGGCGGTATATGCCTCTATTTGTAAAGAAAGAGGACTTCCGTTCGTTTTTCCGGGCTCTGAAGCGCAATGGAATGGGCTATCGGATGTTACGGATGCGCAGGTGCTCGCCCAACAGTTGGTATGGGCGGCAGAGACGCCCGAAGCGGCAAACACGGCGTTTAATGTCGCAAATGGTGATGTATTCCGTTGGCGTTGGTTGTGGAAAGAAGTGGCACAGTGGTTTGACATCGAGTATGTGGGATATGAAGGCGAAATCAAGCCGTTGGTCAAGACCTTGGAAGGAAAAGAACAGGTCTGGAAGGAGATGGTACTCCGGTATGGTTTGGCAGAGGCTGATTTTGACAAGGTGAGCTCTGCTTGGCATACGGACTTAGATTTAAGCCGCCCGATCGAAGTGATGACGGATATGACAAATAGCCGGATGCTGGGCTTTCATGCCTATGCCAATACGCGTATGTCTTTCTTTAACCTGTTCGCCCAGCTGCGCGCCGACAAAATCATTCCCTAAAAATCGCGGCGCGTCGATGGAAACCGTTCCTTCACCGGTTGGCCCTGTTGGTAAAGCAGGGCTAACCGGTGAAGGAACTCACCTCTTGACACGATGGGTTATGGTTATTTAGGGTAGTATCTTTTCTTCAGCCAAAGACTGGCTCGCACTAATACGATCAGTACCGGGACTTCCACCAACGGACCAATGACCCCCACGAATGCCTGTGGGGAGTGAATCCCAAAAACAGCAATGGCTACCGCTATAGCCAATTCGAAGTTGTTTCCGGTCGCTGTAAATGCGATGGATGCATTTTTATCATACGGAATCTTTGCTGCTTTATTCACGAAGAAACTCACGAAAAACATGGACAGGAAGTAGATCACCAAGGGGATGGCAATCTTGGCGACATCTAGCGGCAGTTCGAGGATTTTATCCCCTTTCAGACTAAACATTAAAATGATAGTAAACAGTAGGGCATACAATGTAATAGGCGATATTTTTGGGACGAATTTTCGATTGTACCAGTCTGATCCTTTATATCGCGTAAGCAAGAACCGACTTAAAAAGCCGGAGACGAAAGGAATACCTAGATAAATCAGTACACTTTCGGTGACATCGTGCATGGATACGCGAACGTCAAACTGGGCGAGGCCGAGTTTGCTAGGTAATACATTGATGAACAGCCATACCATAAAGCTGTAGGTAAATACCTGAAATACACTGTTCAGTGCGACGAGCAAGGCCGCATATTCTCTATTGCCTTTCGCGAGGTCATTCCAAACGATGACCATAGCAATACACCTCGCCAAGCCGATCAAAATTAACCCAATCATATAGTCGGGGGCATTTTTGAGAAAAACAACCGCGAGCACAAACATGAGGATGGGGCCGATAACCCAATTAAGGAGCAGGGAAAGGGAGATTGCCTTTTTATCGCGTAGGGCTGTGGGCAAAAGCGAATAATCTACTTTGGCCAAGGGTGGGTACATCATCAGGATGAGCCCGACGGCAAGCGGAATATGGGTGATCCCGATGGATAATGAATCGGTGAGGTTTCCGATGCTGGGAAAGTAGTGACCTATTCCGATGCCTAATGCCATAGCCAGGAAAATCCATAGCGTGAGATAGCGATCTAAAAATTTCAATCGGGGCTGCATAGTCAGAGGTCAATTTTTGAAAAAACATACATCATTTCTCGGGCAATTTCCAGGCTACGTTCGGCGTATACCTGCTTTTGTCCGGGTGTGCCGTCGGCTATCTTCGGATCTTCATAGGGGATCGGGATGCGCTGCTCGGCCCCCGGGATGAATGGACATCCCTGATCCGCCTGGGTACAGGTCATGACGGCAGCGAATGCCGATACGGGGTTGAATGGATGATCGAATGTCTTCGAGAAGCCAACGACGGGCGGGGCGTTCTCATCGTATTTTAGGGCATATAGGGGGTTGACACCTTTTCCGATCTCGGATAAGTGAAACCCTTGATCCGAGAGCGTTTCTGCCACCAAAGGAAATAAGGCGGTTTCTTCTGTCCCGCCTGAATAGCAATAAACCCGAGGAACCTCAAAGTAGGCGGCGGCGGCTTGTGCCCAAGCTTGGGAAAGATGGCTTCTTCGGGAATTGTGGGTACAGATAAAATGGAGGTTCACCGGTTGTTGTGCATGTACTTTTTTTTGGACGAAGTCGATCAAAGGTTGTACGATCTCGTCACGCACGAGATGGTTTAGCGGCTCTTGAAGCAACGCCTGGATGGTTTGTGTGATCTTCGGATACATGTTTCGCTTAATTCGGTTAACAACAGCCTGAGCCAGGTGTACAGCTAGATGGGGGAGCAAGGGGCAATTGCGCTAAATTGATCTTTTGTTTTTCTGCCGGGACACCGCAAGCATCTTCCGCCAGACAGGCGGTGGTCTTGTTGGTCAAAACAAAAGTCTTTCCATTGAAATCGAGACCATATTTTCCGATCGTATTGTTTTGGTATTCGACTTCAATCTCCCCGTCCTGAATGTGAAGTTTGTCCTCGGAAAGATTAATGATATGGTGTAGTTTTGCCGGTGTGAGCCGGTGTTCGTAGTCATGGGCATTCCATAGCTGGAAAGTGACGGTTTTTTCATGGCGAACAACTCCACCGCAATCGATGAAGCGTTTTTCAATTTGCCCCACCTCCGTTACGTGAAAATGTGCCGGGACAGGGGTGCCGTTCTCTAATTGAAATTCCACATGATCTAATGTGGAAAGGATTTCTTTGATTTCAGATAGTTTCATATGTGTATGTATATGATGAAGGGTAATAGTTATATTGCAATATAACGATGTAAAAGATTTTAAAAAACTGTCTTAACAGCATTCGTTGACCTGCACCTCCTGATTAAAGAAGGTATTGAAGAGCTGCTGCATGTCTTTCCACACCGTCGTTTCAATACAATAGCATACCGACTTTCCGTCGATACTGCCTTGAATGATACCGATATGCTTTAATTCTTTAAGATGTTGTGATATGGTGGCTTGCGCCAACCCGAGCTCTTCGACGAGGTCGTTGCAGATGCAGGCCTTTTGGTCGATAATATGTTGCAGGATGGCAATCCGCGCCGGATGCCCAAGTACCTTAAACAGTGCCGCAAGTTTGTTCTGTTGATCCGTATAAATGTCGGTCTTTGTGATGCCCATTTGATATTATTATATCGCAATATTACGATATGAAGTTGGAATGTGCAAATTTTTTATGAGAAAGGTTTAATCAAAAAAGAAACGGGGAATACGGCATTGGATTATATTCAATCCAAACTGATAGACGAGGCCAAGGAGAAAATCTTCGACCCATCTAAAACGATCAATGCAATTGCAGCGGAATTGGGATTTAGGTACCAACAACACTTCACGCGTTTGTTTAAACAGAAAACAGGGAAGACTCCATTGGAATTTCGTAATTTGAATTGATTTTTTGTGCTTAAGATTCGGTAAATAACCGCGAACGGATGGGCGGTCTATAGCATGCAGACCGCTGCGTGTCGCTGTTCGACAGGATGGTATGCGGCGGCTTTAGGAGGAGTAGAAACGGGCATCCGAAATGAGGATGCCCGTTTTTAGTAAGGGCTGCGGAGCATAGGGTTAATGGGGATGCATGGGACACGAGGTGTCCTGCTCTGACATGCCTTTTGCGGCATCCTGATGCTGCCGATGTGCTGTGTACGTATGGCCTGCCGGCGTATCGATGGCTGCGATCGCCTGTCGGACATAGTATACTTGGCCACTGTCCGTCCAGGCGATAAGGACATGTGATTTTCCAAGCGCCCGCAAAACAGGGTACGATGCCTTGGCATGCGGTGAATTGATTTCTTTCTCAACAAACTGCTTGTCTTGCATCCGGGCTACTTTTATTTTGCTGCGTGTCTGGCCGTTTGTCGTGTAATTGACGTTATAGGCCATGACGGGAGCTCCATCAGGTGTCAGGCATAATTGGGCAAAACGTGCGTTAGCATCTAGACGATGTTTTTGCAGGAGGGTAGCATCGCTGTCTATCTCGCCGTAGAATACTCCTTGTTGTTCTGCGCCGGTGAACCAGGTGACGTAGGTCCGTCCGTTTTTGCCGACAATTGATGGTCCATTATGGGGACAACCGGCGATAGCCCAGTGGTCTCCACTGAAAGCAACGGCAGGGCCGAAGGTTTGCCCATTGTCCTGGGATTGGCTAATGGCAATATCCCGTACTGAGCCTGCAAGTAGATCCCGGAACACGATTTGTACACGGCCTTTTCGATCACTGCTCAACGCTGTACGACAGCACTCACAGGCCGCAGAATCTATTAAAACGCTTGCACCGAACGAGGTTCCGGCTGTTTTGGCGAAGCGCACCGGCCGGCCGTTTCCGGGCGAGATGGTATCGGTATCCAGCCATACGATACCCACCTCACCATTGTCTAACCGTATTGTATTGCTGAACGAACGTGAGCCTCTATTGGGATAATCCGGCTGGACGGACTGAGGTTTACTCCACGTCTTGCCGCGGTCCACGGACATGACGTAGCGGATATCGCTTAATCCGTACTTGCTTGTTTTAGACGGGACGGAGGTCTCGTAGGTTGCGATCACTGTTCCGTTGGCTTTCACAGCGATTTTGGGCATACCTTCTTCGTGCAGGCTGGCGTGAGACTCGATCGGAATCAACGTGCTTGGGGAGAAAGCTTGTGCCGCCTCGTCCCAATAGGAGAGGTAGAATGATTTGTTTCCGGCGCTATCCAGCTCGATCCAGCTGATTACTGGATGGTTATTTTCGTCGTCGGTTAGAAATACGCAGGAGGCTTTGTTCGTGCTGTCCGAGATGCTGACGGGCATATCGGCTTCTTTGCTTGTTTTCTCTGTTGTGCATGATTGCAGTCCGCCAAGTAGGACGGGAAGAATAAACAGCATTACTTTTATCAATGATCTCTTCATGGTTGACAATCGATGGGTTAAAATATATACTTGATCTGGAGGCCACCATATCCATTTCGCGGAAGAGCCGGCTGAAAGTAGGCTGGCGATCCTCCTCCGTACGCCACGGCATTCAACGCGGTTAGCGAACTGTACCGTTCGTTGGTGATGTTATCCAGACCGGCGTAGATGCTTAAGCCAAGGTGTTCGGCTATGGTTTTTTTGTAGCCTACCTTGGCATTTACGACCTGATACGACGCATTATAGGCGGTGTTCGCGTCGTCGAGCGGAAGACGATCACGAAAAAAGTAGCTTCCATTCAGGAAAATTCCTTCGCGTGTCTCTACATTGACCCCAGTATTGACAACCCAGGGCGAAATACCCACCAAATTGTTGCCATCGTAGATGGCACTGACCTGCCCATCGCTATCGCGTGTTTTGTAGTCGTCATAACGGAAGTGCGAATAGGTCAGTGCTGCGTACGGCCGCAACAAGGAAACCCAGTTGCCATCGCTTTCTTGAAGGGCAACATAGGATAGCGACAATTCGGCGCCATTGTGGCTGGTGCGCCCCGCATTATTATAAACGGTAATGCCTTGTTGTACTGATTGTGCAATGAGCTCGCCTTTTACATCCATTTTGAAGAGGGCCAGATCGTAAGATAAACGGGATTTTAGGATATTGCCTTTGGCATTGAGTTCATAATTAATGCCTTTTTCGGCCTGTAGTGTAGGATTGATCGAACCGTCTACATTTTTGATCTCTGATCCTGTCGGAGGCGAGAAGCCCGAACTGACACTGGCATGCAAGGAAAGCCATTCGCTGAAATGGTGGCTGAGGGCGACACGCGGAGAGGCTTGTGTACGAAACTTCTTCACGCCGCTGCGTTCGGGGAGCAGGTAATCGTGTACGTCGTATGTGAGTCCATTCAAGCTAACTCCCAAGGCTAAGGTTGTTCGGGCCGTTATATTGGTTTCTGACTGGTAAAAAATGGAATATAACGTGTTTTTGTAATCGGTATTTCCGTTTAAAGCACCTTCTTTTCCTTTTTCATTCACGTATTGGGATCCTTTGGTATTCGCTTGATTGAATTCGCCGCCCACGGTGAATACGGTGGGTAGAACGGAAAAATGGGGATTGTAGGTAAAACGAGTTCGTCCGCCGTAACTTTGGTAGTAATTCCGGATATAGGCATACGCTAACGGATGGTCAAGATCATAGAAATAGGTAAATATGCTACTGCTATTCGTGAGCTGGTCGTTAAACTGATATTGCTGTCCGGCGCCGATGCGGGTCCAATTCTGATACCGCCCGGCTTGTTTCTCTACGTTACTGGCACTGGCCTGTCGAGGATCGGCTTCCATTTGTTCGCGCGATAAGGCGCCGGGGATCTGCGTGTGCTGGGTTGTCCTATTAACCAAGAGGGTGACGGTTCGGTTTTTGGACGGGAAAAACTGGAAATTGCCGGCGATGAAGCGTCGCATGTCGTTGTTATGCGCTCGGTATCCGTCGAATTGCTGCCAGCCGTAAGACAGGTAGCTATTGATTTTGTCTCCTCCATTTCGATAAGTAGCGGCTAGGCGGGTCAGGCCGTAGGAACCAACCAAGCTGGATAACTCCATGCTTTGTTCGGCATAAGGCGACCGCTGCATACGGAAGTTGATGACACCGCCTGTCCCGGCACCGTAGATGCTGGAAGCCGGACCTTTGATGATTTCTACCTGCCCGATATCGTTGACGTCTAGCGCCTCAATGCGGGAAGTGCCATCGGCCTCGGTGACGGGGATATCATTCATGTAGATCTTGATGTTTCGTATGCCCCATTGCGCCCGTGTGCCATTGCCGCGGATGGAGATACGGGATTCCGAAAGCGTACTTTGGTCCATGTTGACGCCAGGTACGCTGTTCAGGGCGGATTGCAGGGACGTACCGTTGCCCTGCTGAATTTGAGCCGTATGGAGGATGGCTATGGATCCCGCCGTTTCTTTAGTCGTCTTATGGATCCCGTAAGCAGATATCCGGACTTCGTTTAGGGAAACGGGATCCGGCTCGAGCTGTATATGGAGATTGATTTTATGTTGGGCACAGGAAACAATTTGTTTTTTATAGCCCAGCATAGAAATGTGAACGTCTTCTTCGGATGGACCGAGTGGTAGTTCGAAGTACCCATCGGTATTGGTTTTGGTGATGGTTTGGCTGTTTGCAGAAGCTACTGTGGCCCCCATAAGGGGTTGATTTCCTTGCAGGTCGTATATATGTCCTTTAATAACACGGGTCTGTGCATCTGCACACCGAATGATCGCCATAGCAAAAAATGCTATCAGGAGGTATTTCATGATAAGTTTGTTGTGAAGGTGCTTCAAGAGTGCCTTCAGTGAGGGTATACATAACACAGGGGTTATGTTTTACTGTTTTTTGAATGAAATGAATACAAGGGCTTTGCGTGCCAGGTTGGGCAAGCAGATATCCTGTTTAAGAGCGGGAACTAACCGATGGGGGGTCTGAAAACGGATGGGGAATAGTCACTCGTTACGGCCACAGGCAGCTCAGGAAAATCTGTTAGCTGTCTATCTTCGTACGTCGCAGGCGGTAGTGACAAGGTGGTAGGCAGAGCGAGGTAGACGTCATGGTATCGCTCTATCTTTTTGTCGGCACTGTTTTTTTCGCGTTTATCCGCTTCTTTTAATTTCTTGGCGATGATACATTGTCCATTACAATGCAGTTCGACACGGAGTTTGTTTTCACATCGCTCCGCATAGCTAGCGGTATGAAGATAGTAATCTCCCACAATGAATAACCTGTTGAACGATTGCAAAAGCAATACGGCCAGCAACAGATAGGTGCCAAACTTTTTATATGTGCTGATGTGAACCAAGACCCTGCAAATATAGTGTATCTGTTGCGAATGTAGAAAGGCCTTTTTGGAATGGTGATTATTTTTTTTGTGTTATTGTATCGTTTTGGTGATAATGTGTTTTGAGCTACTGCAGCAACAGCGGGTTATTCGACGCATTCACTCCTGTGCGTAAGCCCAGGAGTAACTTTACTCAATGTCGAGATCGCTGGCGAATTTTTCCGTTTCCTAAGCCTTTGCGGATGCCGATAAACCGTATCTTCGCCCATTTTCCTCACCTCATCGGCTACATGGTGAGCTACCATCAGGGGTGGTGTACCGATGCGGTGTTCGCTAGGTTCGACGTGTCTTCCGGATGGCTGTTCGGTGTCACCAGATGGATCCATCTCTTGCTGTGCATTATGACAGCAGAGCAAAAGTACGATGATGGACAGCATGGTCCAGCTAAAAAAAGCACCTTTTGTCATGTCGCGCGGTTTTGTTGAGTCAGTTCTGGTTGAGCACATCGAGGAGCTCTTGCAGATCGGCCGCAAGGAGTCCATGTCCATCCGTCATTTTCCAAAAGGCCAGCTGAACAGCGGTGTAGGGTTTCATCCAATCGGGCTCAACGTAGTTTTCGTCGAAGGCATCCCAGGGGTTGTGGTGGCGTGTGAGTTTCAGGCCAGGGCGATCCGCTAACAGGGATATAAATTTCAGTACTTCCGGTTCGGTCGTAATGACAGTGGGTTTATACATCCCTTTGCCGATGACGTAATTCTTGGTGTCTTCTGTAAAATTGTCTTCCCAAGGGAAGCCTTTGGACGCATTCATACAAGCTACCCCAAGATAAAACGTGGTCGTATCTCCGCTGCTCTTATGCGTTTTTTTGGGGACAGGTATGCGTACCCGGTCCATGAGCATGCCATTTTGGATACCGCCTGGCGTAGTAGGAAGCATGACCAATCCCGGTGGGAATTCGACAAAGCCGCCTCCCCAGGTCTCGTCGGGGACGATATTGATATCGACGTAGAAGGTATTCATATTGCCAAATAACTTCTCCACAGAAGGGTCAAACGGAAAACTGTTTCGCGACACGAGCTTTAACCCGTTTGGAAGTTCAAACGGTATACCTTTTGGTGGTCCCTCTTGTTTGCCGAAGCCAGGTACCGATTGAACGCTACCAATGTGATCAAAAGGGAGATCAGGTTCTTTAGAAACAGAATCTTGTTCGCATCCTGTCAGGAAGTGGATCAGGAACAGGGCGGCAATCAGTCGTAGGTAATTTTGGATGTTCATACCGTAAAGGTAGACACCTTTGCCTTCGGCCGGTTTGTTTTTCGATGAATGGTCGATTCGGGCGGATGAGTGAAAGAGGGAAGCGCCGAGTCACGACGCATGGATGTATGTTGATGTTACGTGGGAATAGCAAAGCGCAGCGTTACGGCTCCGCTGTGATCGACCTCGATGTGCAGGTTTTCACCAAATTGATTCCGCAGGCGCTTGGCGGTATTGTTCAGTCCGATACCGTCTCCGGCAAACATGTTTTCGACCGTTCCTTCGTAGGGCTTCCCGGTGTTGCGAATAGTGAGGTGGGTAAAAGAGCCTGTCGATCGGCAGGTGATGTGGATCGTGCCGCCATCAATGGCGGGCTCGATGCCGTGTTTTACAGCGTTTTCGACGAGCGGCTGCAACAGCATGGGCGGAATCAGCGCTTGGCCGCAGCCATAAACATCGATTTCGAAGTGAAGACGACGACCAAACCGACTCTGCTCCAAGGATAGGTAAGTCCGTATAAATTCGAGTTCCTGCGTGAGCAGGACGAGCTCCGCCTGTGTGGATTGCAGGGCGTAGCGGAACGTATCAGCAAGCTGCGCTATCAACACCCGTGTCCGCTCGTTTTCAGCAGAAACCGAAGCGCTGATGCTATTTAATGTATTGAAAAGGAAATGGGGTTGGATCTGTGCTTTCAGACTTTCGATTTCTGCTCTATGCGCTAGTTCACGCAGCTCCCGTTCGTTCCGTTGCTGTTGTTCCCGTTCGCGGAAAAAGAGATCGATATGCAGCGAACTGAACACTTGAATATAAAAAAGAAGATTTGGGCCGATATGTTGCAACATCTGTTGCCCCGTCATAACGGGCAAGCCGGTTAGTCGGTTATAAACTTGGTAGAGGGCTGTCCAGATGACGTAGTACAGCAAACTGGTAAAAAAATGCCGTAGGAAGCGTTTTTTCATAGGCAGACCTGTCCACTTGCGGAAGTGGAGCCACCAGACTGGAAGGCCGGCTAAACTCATAATCACGCAGTCGACAAGAAGCTCGAGGACAAAGCTTGTCGAGATGCGCGGAGAGAATAGTCGTGGTGTGGCGTACAATAGGCTCATAAGCAGTAAGCAGACGAGAAATATAGAAATTTCGCGGGGCGTATTTCTGATTTTTTTTTGCGGTATCATGTCGAGGTATACGGTAATAGATACATAATATATGTGTTTTTTCTGATGGATACGACATCCATTTATCGGCTTGTTTGTGCGGTTGGTCGTGTCTAGAGGTTATTCGTCAGAAAGCCTACCGTGTATGGCTTTTCTCCTTATATTGCGGTAAAAAGATGCGATGGCGAAAAAGTCTGTTTTAATTATTGACGACGAAGAGCATGGGCGTATACTGGTAGAGCACTATTTACAGCCTTATAGCGATTATTTTGTTGCGGGAACGTGCGCCAATGGCTTAGAGGCGATTGCGCAAATTGATAGGTTGGAACCGGACCTGATTTTTCTGGACATCCAGATGCCGGGCGCGACCGGCTTTGACGTGCTGCAGCGCGTGCAACATGTGCCGCAGGTAATCTTTACAACGGCCTTTGACCACTATGCGATCCAGGCTTTTGAGACCCATGCCACGGATTACCTGCTGAAGCCGTACACGAAGGACCGCTTTGATAAGGCCATGTGTAAGCTTGCGTCCCAATCCCCGCAGTCGGCTTTTACGATGGCAGATCGTTATCGGGAGAAAACGTCCTATCCCGACCGGATCTTGGTCGAGTGCAAGAAACGATTTCGGAATATCGACGTTGATACGATTGTCTTTCTCAGAGCTTTTGGTGATTATACGGAGATTCATACTGCATCAGGGATGTATTTAAGTTCGACGGGAATCAGTGCACTCGTTGCTAAACTCAATCCAGTCCGATTTCTTCGAATCCATCGATCCGCGGCTATCCATGTACAGCATATTGCTGAGCTTTATAGGGATATTGGCAAGACGTTCGTTGTGATGAATACGGGTGTTGAACTGACAGTGGGTAGAAGTTATCTGCCGACGATTAAAGACTTGATTATTTAAGTCGATATTCGGCAGTTAGCTTGTGGCTAATTCCGTCGGTGCTTTTGAACCGATGTACTAAAACCAGCTTGTCCGCTGTCGACTCCAGGATCTCTGCTTTGTCTTCGTGATCTTCCCGGCGGAATACGATTGTATTGTTTTGCTCTGTCGTCCAGGTGCCGTCTTCTAGTTGATCCTCATCTTCTTCATCGCATTTTTCCGTTCCAACAAAACGGATGATCACACCATCGCGACGGAACATCAGGAAGTCGTCGCGATCGCAGGGATCTAAAAGTGCAAAAATGTCGGTGTCTTGCGTGCCATTCAGGTCCCAGTCGACACTTGGATTGACCGTGAATGTATGCAGTTTCCACTTCTTGTCGACAAAGGTAATTTGGTTGTTTTTGTTGCTTCCTGTAGCTTGGCATGCGCTCGTTAAAATGGTCGATAAACTGCTTAGCAGCACCATGGTGAGTAATCTGATTATTTTCATAGTTTTTTATTTTTTCCAAAGATCGTACGGAAACATATACAAACGTTGGAAATACGACCAACGGCATATAGGAGCTATGAACGGGGGGTAAGAGCTGCGGATGGTCTTTTTTATGGAATTAGCGGATAAAATAGGGCTCGTTCCGGACCGTCTTGATCTGCTCGGGTAAGGGGGGCGGAAATGGGCCGATTGATGTCTTGGAGAGCTTCCTGAACAGCGTGGTATCAATGGTCGCAACGTGAGCGGCATAGATTTAGCGCGATGCCACCGTGTAATTAAGAAAGAATTTAGTATGTATGTCGTGCCCCTTCGTATCTTTGTGGTTCGCAGAATACGCACATGATATGGCTATGGACTCAAAACGTAATTATGCGCTTTTTAGCGGTTTGGAACTTTTGGAACAAAAGGGGCAAAATGCCACGTGGTTATCGGAATTCGATTTGATGACGGAATCGCTTCTGACGCCAATGGAGGGGAATAAATATCTTCTGCGCTCCGTTATTTATGAAGGTCCAAATCTGAAGCGATTGCCTGTTAGTCCGATGAAAGAGTATTTATTTTTTAATCGGTCTATCATGCGGGATGCCAAAGCCGAGCAACTTTTTGAGCAACGACGTGCCGATGCCTATTCTATTTTGATTAAAACGGAAGAACAGGTTTACCTGAGACGGGCGAGCATGCGCATTCGGGAGGTTCAACATCGGGAGGATCATCTGCTTGGTGAACTATGCATAGCTACTATTTTGTCGGATATTTTTAAACGATTTAAAGACATCACGGCGGATCCTGCCTCGGAACCACGAAACTTCTACGCGCCAACGGTATCGGTCAACGATAGAAAGAAAGTCGACGAGTTTCTCGAACTGGTCTCGTGGCATGCGATGTCTCAAAAAAAATTGTCGTTCTATTCGAATTTACTGTTTGTCAGTGATCAAACGCTGAACGCTGTAACGCAAAAGGTGCTTGGCAAGCGTCCGAAGCAATTAATTGATGAGCATCTCTTGGAATCTGCCAAAACATTACTGAAGTATAGCCGACAGTCTATACAGGAAATAGCCATGTTGCTGGGGTTCTCGTCATCTACTCAATTTGCCGCATTCTTCAAAAGATGTGAAAAAAAGTCGCCTTCCGAGTTTCGGTGGGAAGGTGACCCTATAATTACGGAACCCGGCACGGTCGAACGATCAATGACGGGGGCTACGCACGGCGAGCGATAGAAAGCTGACTGTGCTATGTGGGGCACAAGGAAGCGGGTTAATGGATGGGCATGTTGTTGTCGCATTTGGCTTTCGACGTTCGTTTAAACTAGATCAATCAATTGTTTATGAAAAGATATAGCCTGTATGTATGGATGGTAGCGACTGCTGTCGTCTTTCTCTCGTGTAAAAAAGAGGATAAATTGGATACTTCCCATTTCCAGGGAAAATGGAGTGAACGTGCGGATGATCGAGTGGCGATGGATGGCTCGGTTACCTACATATTTAATTCGGATAATACCTGCAGCAAACATATTTACAATGCATTATCGAATCAAGACACGACGTTGAAATGGACGTACGTGCTGAGTCACGATCGAACCTTGGTGACGATGTATGGGACGGATAAAGTCTATACGGAGCAATATCGGATCAAGAAGCTCACTAGCCGTGAAATGAAATGGGAAAATGCTTCACCGGGTGATGGCAATAGCAATAAAAGGCTCATTCGATAGTGATCGATCCGTACATTTTTGTTTCCCAGTAACGAAGAGATGATGTTATATCTCGAGAAATAAAAAAGCAGCAGATGAGCTACTCGCTGTTGAAAATCGAAAGATGCCGGTGTCGCTCTGCTTTTCGGTCGGCGTACGGCGATTTTTCGGGGCCTGTTCTAAGTCACAGGGACAGCAGTTTTTTTCTTTTGCGTATAACATATTAGTTACGAACTATTCATTATCGAATGGTAAAGTATCTATTTATCTGTATTGTGTGTTTTCTATATCAAGCCGATAACCAGCTATCATAAATACTTTAAACAGCTTCAAGAGCTAGGTTATATAAAATATACGCCCTCTTATCATCCAGATTATCGAAGTACGGTCCAAATACTTTGGAAATAGTAAGCATATTTCAGAAAAAGTAATTCTTGCATAAAAAATTGAGAATTACTTTTTTTATCCTAAAATAGTGCTGTATATACTTATCTAAATCATCGGTGTTCAATCGGTAATTTTTGCAAATCCTTTAGAGGCCCCTTGTCCCAAAAAACATATATCATGATCCATAGTGCACACATGCTCATGCTAAACGCTAGTGGCTTCCCATTTCATTTCTTTTAAGAGTTCTTGTTAGGACTGGCCATAAACTTTTCTTATTTGAGCAATAATATTTTGTTTAAAGTCTTTGCTCGTAATATAGGTCTGTTTAAATTTTTGATAATCTACTGCTTCTATTCCACTTGCAATAGCTGCTTCGTCAAAAAGTTCAAGGGTTAATGTATTCTTTTTGGCATATTCTAGCAATGATTGCAGGACGCGATTTGTTTTTTCTCTTCCGAAAGTATCCTCAAAACACTTCAACATGAGGGGAGCCAGTATATAGCGGTAAGATTCATTAATTTGGGACATTTCTGTAATTTCAGACAGTGGTATAAAATTTTGACTTTCCACATTTTTTGCTCCCGATAACAACGATTCTTTTAAAAATGCATTAAAACCAAAGTCTTCAGTCACGTTGAAGGATAGATATTCTGCAAAAGATTCAAGCCAAAACCAGGATAACTTTCCAGAGAGCATGTGTGTTCCAAAATAATTATGAGCAAGTTCATGTCCCAGAAATTTACTGTACCAAGGTTCAAACTGACCTTTGTCGTCTAGCATTTTGGCTGGATTTAAATCAGTAAACGCAATTGCCGGGTAGTCATTAAAAGCCCAACTGCTTCCTGGTCTTCTCCGATTGACAGCTTTGTGGTTTATGATATAAATTTTATCTGTGAATTTTAAATTTAGATTATTCGCAAGTTTTTCTTTTACGGCCTCAATATTCTTGAAAATACGCGCTACACTTTTATTATCGGTATCTAAATTGATAATATATCCAGCAGGTTGTGAAATGAAATCATAATTCCCTATAAAAATAAATAAGGACGATGGTTTGGTCGATATAAAATGTTCCGAAAGCGTTTTTTGAGGAACATTGCCATTGATAAAGATGCTGTTATTTTCAGAGTTTGTAACTTTAATGGTCACTTCATACGGATATTTATCAATCAGTTTGTCATTTTCGACATCATAAAGAGTAGGATACCATTTTGACTGGTCTGCAGCACGTAACGTTTTACCATTAAAAGCAATGATTCCCTTGTAATCGAAAGGTCCGTAATCCTCGGTATTGTCGAAATATATTGGGAATGCTCCTCTATAGTCAACTTGAAAGGAGGTTGGTATTGTAAGCGTTTTACCATCTTTGTCCAGTAAAGTATATTCGATTGCTTCTCCTTTAGTTTTGCCATCATAGTGTCCCTCAAAATCCACTAAATTTCCATTCGAATCTTTAAAATATTTAATATTCATCCCTTTGTTCAGAAGAATTTTGTAGTTCTTATTTTGTGGAATGTTATGTAATTCAAAATTGCAGTTAAACAGTCCATCTTTCATATTGATTTCGACTGTGCCTTTGATAGTTTGAGCGAAGAGAAAAGGAAAGGATAAAATGAATAAATTAGAAAAAATTATTTTCTTCATAATGGCGGAAAATTTTAGTTATTTGTCAAATATAATGTTTTACCAGCCAATTATTATAGCTTGGATATACATCAGCTTTATAGTGCAGGAGTTAAAGGACAACTTGGTCTTATCAACTAAAGGCGGGCCGTTGGTATAGAAGATCGCAGATTATCAAGATATTGCTCTAGATGATCTTGTTAAGATTTCACTTTATTTTATGATGCTATTAACGTTTTTTATCGGGAATTAATTACGTGTTTGATGCATGAATCAGAAAAACTTAGCTGGATCCGCAGCAAAGCTATACGTAATAAATTAAATATTCCCGCTTCTATCTTACATAATCTTAGGATCACTGGTAAAATCCGTCGCAAGTAAGTACTGGGTTCTTATTATTACCATAGAGAGGATCTTGACCACCTTTTTGATGATGGAGAATAATCATATTGAGCAGTGGTTCGATTTGCTGGATAAACAAAAAAAACCTGCAAATAATTGATTTTGCAGGATTTATATATTTTTTGTTGCTTTTTGAAAACTTCCGTTTTCACAACTTGCGGAGAGTGAGGGATTGGTTTAGCCCCACAAGTCCCATTCTCAACCCTAAACCTCCTGCGGATCGAACCCCGGCCAGCCCTTCGGTTCGAACCCTCACAACGCAAAAAATCCCTCATCTTTCGA
>NZ_JBHULR010000010.1:0-1134 GCF_042684625.1 Sphingobacterium suaedae
TGTCGGCTTCCCCCAATTAAGACTGCGTAATTTTACAAAATTCTCATCAAATTACCCTAAACCTAAAAGCCCTAACACGCCTGTTTATCGCCTTCAAAAGCCGAAAGAGCAGCATATTCCGTTGGTGACATGTTACCCAGACTGTCGTGCGGTCTGTGATTGTTGTAGTCATCCATCCATTGCCAGGTAACTTCCCTCACTTCATCCAAGGTGTCAAACAGGTAACAGTCCAGCACATTATCACGGTAGGTCCCGTTCAATCTTTCCACAAAACCGTTCTGCGTAGGCTTGCCGGGCTGGATGTAGATAAACTCAATGCCGTTGACCACACTCCATTCCGTTAAAAGCTGGGATATGAACTCCGGGCCGTTGTCCATCCTGATTTTCCCGGGCTTACCCCTGCGTTTGATCAGGTGGTTCAATACCCAGACGACCCGGGAACTGCGCAGGGAATAGTCCACTTCGATATGCAGCGCTTCCCTATTGAAATCATCCATTACGTTGAAAGAACGGAATCGGCGGCCATTGCTCAGCGCGTCGCTCATAAAGTCCATAGACCAGGTGTCGTTGGGCGATATGGGTTTAACAAGCGGCTGCTTTATCCTTTGCGGCAACCGCCGCTTTGCTTTCCTCCTGATGTTCAGTCCAATGAGCCTGTATACCCGGTGGACGCGCTTGTGGTTCCAGCAATGGCCCTCCCGGCGTAACCTCCTGAACGCTTTCCAGAAACCCTCCCGTGGAAAATCTTCCGCTTTCTTACGTAGAGCGGATTCCACCTGACTATCATCGCGCATGTTTACATAATAATAACAGGTCTTGCTCAACCCCAACACCCGGCACGCCCTGCTGATGCCTTTCCCTGACTCCATCAATTCCCTGGGCAATCTGTTTCTTTTGGCAGGGCTTCAGAGCTTTTTTGCGATAACCTCCTTGGCCGCCTCTAAATCCAGGGCAAGCTCTGCGTACATACGCTTAAGCTTACGGTTCTCTTCTTCCAGTTCCTTCACACGTTTCAGCTCACTGCCGTCAAGGCCTCCGTATCGCTGTCGCCATTTGTAAAAGGAGGCAGGACTGACCCCGTGTTCACGTGTGATCTCCTGAACGCTTTTTCCTGCCTCGAACTCCTTAAGGATC
>NZ_JBHULR010000011.1:0-623 GCF_042684625.1 Sphingobacterium suaedae
GCGCTGACTTGCCAGGACGGTAGCCGTAGCTGTCCGGATGGAAGATACCCTCAACAATCCGTTCAAGCCGCTCCTTGACCACGGTCTGCCCGATGCGATCGGCTATCGTCGGGATACCCAGCGGGCGATTGCCGCCCCCTTTCTTCGGTATCTCGACAAGCTTCACCCCCGGTGGCATGTAGCTGCCCGAGCTCATGCGGTTCCACAGTCGGTAGAGATGGTTCTTCCAGTCCCTGCCGAACGACAGCAGGCTCACGCCGTCAACCCCTCCGCTCCCACCGTTCGACCGTACTTTACGGTAGGCATCGTACATTTCCATCCGGTCAATAACAAATGGTTTCGCCCCTTTCATTTCGGTACCTCCTGTCTCGGGATAATCCCGTCGGCAGTTTCCCTCATCGAAAGCGGCCAGATAATACGTCCCCTTCGCTCCATTGCCATTACAGCAACTTCCTCACTAATACGGGACGTTCCGCCCCCGTGCCACGCATTGGTACTTTCCCCCTTGCGGTGTCCCCCGCTTGGAGTTTTCCCTTGACATCGTGACGACAGGTTCTCCTGTTCCGAACAAAAGCCTGTGCTATGCTCGTGCCGCCTATACGCCGGATGCCGCATGGACAGTA
>NZ_JBHULR010000012.1:0-1653 GCF_042684625.1 Sphingobacterium suaedae
GTATGCGGCCTATGAACTACAGGTTCGCTGATTTTTTGAAGTTCTGAGGATAAAGATCCTTTAAGTTTTTATGGTTTATTGACATGATGTTTTCCAAGGTATGCATTAACCATTGGAATGGGTTCACCTCATGCTTTTTACAGATAGCAAAGAACGAGTAGATCATCGCAGCACGCTGTGCTGCTTCATGGCTTCCTGCGAAGAGGTAGTTTTTTCGTCCTAGGGCAACAGGGCGAATTGCATTCTCGACAAGATTGTTATCAATATGCAGATTTCCATCATATAGGTATGCTGATAGGGCATCCCATCTGGCGTATGCATAGGCCATTGCTTTTCCGATCTGGCTCTTAGGGAGTGTTCTTTTTATCTCTTCGAATATCCATTTGCCAAGCTCGTTAATAATAGGTAAGGATTCGGCCAGACGGCATTCTTTTGTCTGCTCAGCATCCAGCTTACCCTCTTTGGCTTGACGTTCAACGGCATATAGTTGCTGTATCATCAACAGGGCTTTTTCTGCTCTTGCTTTATCATTATCCAATGCTTTCTCAAACTCACGACGGGCGTGTGCCCAACAAGCCAGATGTGTCACCTCTTTCTTTTTACCGTATTTTTCATAAACAGCATAGCCGTCTGTCTGGAGATAACCTTTAAAGTCACCGAGCATAGGCGCAGCGGCAACACCTCCACGGGTAGGACTATAATCAAATAATACTGTTCTCTCCAAAGGAGCATGGTATACCCAATAGTAGCCTTGATGTGCAGCGCCTTTTTTATCGCTATCCAGTACTTTTATTGGGGTTTCATCAACCTGTAAATACCCCTGTACTTTAGTATCAAAGACAAGTTTTTGGTACAATGGTTCCAGTTTTTCTAGCGCCTGCTTGGTCCATCCTTCGATGGTTGAGGAGGGTATCTGTATGTTTTCCCTAGCAAAGATCTGTTTCTGTCGGTATAGTGGGAGATGATCTATGTATTTAGCGGTCAGGATCATCGCTAACAGGCTAGCCCCAGGGATTCCTTTGTCGATTACACGCTCAGGAAGCTCGGCAATGGCTACGGCAGACTTATCTTTGGCAGCATATTTATAACGAATGTAACGTTTGATATAGAACTTAGCGGGCTGGCACTCCAGTTCCTCAGTAATTTCCTTGCCGATGCACACCATTTCAGAGAGATCACCCTCTGGGTGGATCTCTACCTCTTCTACAGGGAGGTGCGCAGGTAATTTAGCCCGTCCTTTATGATTAGGTCGTTTACGTACATACTCGATCTTTTCTTTAATTTCTTCCTGTTGCTGCACAACTTCGGCCGGCTCCGCTTCAAAAGGGAGCATGGTCTGATTTGGATCGCCTTCGAAGCGCTCACGCTTCTGTCCGAACTGCATACGCTTGTACATGGCGAGTTGGGACTCTAGGTAATCTATCTTTTCATCTCTTTCAACAAGGGCTTGCTCACGACTGGAAATAACCTTGAGAAGGTCTTCTTTTGATAGGTTTTCCAGTGCTGTTTCCATACCCTAAAGATACGGTTTTACTAACTTTCCAGCAATCAAAATAGCTGTTTTTGATGCAATGAATAACGTTTTTTCTGTATGCTCTTTACCACCAGTATTCCCTCGACCAGCAGTACCAGCTCGCTCCAAGAAAGCTCACC
>NZ_JBHULR010000013.1:0-937 GCF_042684625.1 Sphingobacterium suaedae
ATTGTACTGTGCTATGAACTGGAACCGGGTGGGAAACCGGGCGATAAGGGTGACAGCCCCGTACAGGCAAAGAATACAGGCATAGTGGTATCCTGAGTACCGCGGGACCGGAGAAATCCTGTGGGAATCCGCCAGCACCATCTGGCAAGGCTAAATACTCCTGAGAGACCGATAGTGGACCAGTACCGTGAGGGAAAGGTGAAAAGAACCCCGAACAGGGGAGTGAAAAGAACCTGAAACCGTGTGCTTACAAGCGGTTGGAGCGGACATGTTCCGTGACAGCGTGCCTTTTGCATAATGAGCCTACGAGTTACTCTTATCTGGCAAGGTTAAGTCCTTCAGGGACGCAGCCGAAGCGAAAGCGAGTCTGAACAGGGCGCATAGTCAGGTGAGGTAGACGCGAAACCTTGTGATCTACCCTTGGGCAGGTTGAAGTTGCGGTAACACGTAATGGAGGACCGAACCGATAAACGTTGAAAAGTTTCCGGATGACCTGAGGGTAGGGGTGAAAGGCCAATCAAACTGGGAAATAGCTCGTACTCCCCGAAATGTTTTTAGGAACAGCGTCGTCATATGAGTCTGCTAGAGGTAGAGCTACCGATTGGGTGCGGGGGAGTCAAATCCTACCAAATCCAGACGAACTCCGAATGCTATGCAGATATGGACGGCAGTGAGGCTTTGGGTGCTAAGGTCCAAGGCCGAGAGGGAAAGAACCCAGACCATCAGCTAAGGTCCCCAAATGTAGTCTAAGTTGAACTAACGAGGTCCGGTTGCCCAGACAGCTAGGATGTTGGCTTGGAAGCAGCCATTCATTTAAAGAGTGCGTAACAGCTCACTAGTCGAGCGGCCGGGCGTGGATAATAAACGGGCATCAAGACTGCTACCGAAGCTATGGATTGCAATTTATTGCACTGGTAGGGGAGCATTCCATGTGGGG
>NZ_JBHULR010000014.1:0-690 GCF_042684625.1 Sphingobacterium suaedae
AATCCGCCACCGATAACAACCCCGCAAACTGCTGGATATAACATCGGTAACAATCGGTAACCCTGACCGATATTGACATGCATTGAAAGAAAGAAGGGATAAGGAAGACAACAGCATCCTTCCGGCGTGGAAAGCTTCGGGCTATTAGTACCACTCGGCTTTGGTCTCTCAACCTTTACACCTATGGCCTATCAACGTTGTCATCTACAACGACCCTATAAGGAAGTCTCATCTCGTGGCTAGTTTCGCACTTAGATGCTTTCAGCGCTTATCTATTCCAGACGTAGCTACCCTGCCGTACACCTGGCGGCATAACAGGTTCACCAGCGGTCTGTCCAACCCGGTCCTCTCGTACTAAGGTCAGATCCACTCAAACTTCCAGCGCCCACAACAGATAGGGACCGAACTGTCTCGCGACGTTCTGAACCCAGCTCGCGTGCCACTTTAATGGGCGAACAGCCCAACCCTTGGGACCTTCTCCAGCCCCAGGATGTGACGAGCCGACATCGAGGTGCCAAACCTCCCCGTCGATATGAGCTCTTGGGGGAGATCAGCCTGTTATCCCCAGAGTACCTTTTATCCTTTGAGCGATGGCCCTTCCATACAGAACCACCGGATCACTATGTCCGTCTTTCGACCCTGGTCGACTTGTAGGTCTCACAGTCAAGCAAGCTTATGCCATTGCACTCC
>NZ_JBHULR010000015.1:0-131135 GCF_042684625.1 Sphingobacterium suaedae
ACCAACGGAATATGCTGCTCTTTCGGCTTTTGAAGGCGATAAACAGGCGTGTTAGGGCTTTTAGGTTTAGGGTAATTTGATGAGAATTTTGTAAAATTACGCAGTCTTAATTGGGGGAAGCCGACACAATGAAAATGGAATTTATCCAGTGTATGGAGCAAATCGAATTATTTCGCTTATTGATAATTATCAAATTGATAGCGATTCTATCTTAATCATAAAGGATGGAGCTGGTGTTGGAAAAGTTCAATTTACAAGAGGAAAACTCTCTGTTATTGGAACTTTAAATTTTTTTATTGCAAAATCAGGTACAAATGTAAAATGTATCGAGTAAATTCCCATACGGGTAATTTAGAGGAACTATATCGTGTTTTAGAAAACGAAAGACGGCACCACTCCCGCGTCAGTTATCATAAAACTCTTTCTTTTCTAAAATATTAAGAGCCATATTTATTTTTTCATCCTTTAGCATTTCGTCAAAGTTGTCGCCGCCTACTACTTCCCTATCTGGAACGATACTGTTTGTATAAACCTTTTTATTCCTATCGACTACATAATCTGTGGATAGATTGATAGCAGCATTCACATTGATTTTAAAACCCTGCACAGCGGTAATATAGTTAGCGGTTGTCTCTCCTATCACAATCGTATGGGGACGTCCTATTAAAGAAATAGCCGTCATCTCGCCAGCACTTGCCGTGTACGAACTGGTCAATATAGCCAAGGGAACGGTAGAAGGTATGGATCTATTTAAATGAGAGGTGCGCTGTAAATAAATCCCGTCAATTAACATGTTACCACTTACTATCTCCCACTTACCTGTGGGCTTCCCTTTTGCGTTCTGAAAACCACCAAAAACAACTTCATCACCAATAAAATCTTTTAACCCTAGCATCATAGGATACATATTTCCACCAGTATTACACCTGAGATCAATAATCCAGCCCTTAATATTCGGAGAATTAATCTTATTGATATGATCCACAATATCGGAAGCAATACTATCCACCTTTTTAAATGCATAATCGGTATTTCCCGGAATTCGAAGATAGCCATACTCTCCTTTTAGCACCATACTCATAACCGATTTTTCCTCCGTCAGCCTTTTTTTGATATACGCATTCGCGTTTTTCAGGGGGACCTTCCAGCCGTAGGTCTTGTCTTTATACTGTAAGTTGCCATGATGGTCATTTAAGCGCTTAAAAACTTCTGTATATAAAGGGGCAACATCATCTACTGAATTACTATTTGCAGAATTTGTATAAAGCCAGTTCTTTATGCTATCGATATTTTGGGTATTAATTGTATTGGAATCAATAAATTCGAAGGACCTTTCAATAAACAGTTTTACATCAGCCGCTATTTGAGCATGTGCCAAAGGATAAATTGAGAAAAATATTGCGCTTAGAACTATGTTTCTGATCATAATATGTAGCTAGTGATTTAAACCTAAGTTGTATTCTAGATATTGGAATAGGCCCCAAGATAAGAATAATAGAGACGAATTACATTCGTTTTATATTTAGAATAATAGCCAATGGCCGTATTCCTTAAAGAGGAATAAGTCCGTTGATACCAAGGTACTAAAAACTTCCAAATGATAGAGGCGTGCTGTTATCGATGTATGTAAGCCGAATTCTATTACGATCAAATGTCGAGGGATACGTTATCTAAAAGTAAAGGGAATATTGCTTGCCTAATGAAACTTCCATGCGGAGTTGTAAAACTTCTAGGCTTTAGCAACACATGAGTAATCGACCAGTCGACAGAGAAACTACTGTAGTAGTGTGGTTATGTTTCCACGTATAGGCGTACAATGTGCCTGTAAATTTTTCATTGCGTTGTATTTCGAATGCTGCCGTAAAAACGAGCAGAGGATTGACTGTCTTTTCAGCTCTTTAAAGGAACTGAACTGCTGCTGTATTTCGTAAGACAAACGATAAAAACATGGAATTATGAAGCAATTCTCCCTCGTTTATAGGTCACAGACAGGCCTTTCAATAACAGAGCTATTCGCAGTGCTTCTTGATTAAATATGTCGCCGTGACCATATATCTGTAGTATAGAATCCACTTTATCCAATTCTACATGAAGCTTTACGTATATATTTTCTCCCATAGGAAGTAGGGTAGCCCAATCCATGAGGGAGTCCATGATAGATATTAAATTGGACTTGTTTCTGATCAAAGACGTGTTTTTCAGGTAGGGAATTGTCGGAGTAAGCAGATCTTTTTAATACGCCTTTTTAGAAAACGTATTCAAACTTGTCTTCATAAATACTGGAAAAGCCCCCACGTAAGTAATCAGGATGCTTTTCATGGCAAAAATATTCTAGCAAAACATTAAAATTATTACGGCCCCAATTACAATCATTCCGGCAGGTAGCTAGAGAGGAACGAATCCGGACGGATCGGAATCTAATGTTTGGAAACGTTGAAGAAAACGGAAAGAAATTGCGAAGGTAATTCTTTTTTGACAGCTGAAGATATCCGTTTCGCACAGGAAAGCGAAAGCAAATATTTGAACGATCACGGTCGAATATTAAATCAATTCTATACGAATATTCATCTTCTGCCATTATACTTTACTTTTTCTGCAAATTAGTTACTCATATTTAAGTATTCGCTATGAAAGATTTACAGAAAAAAAGTTGTGTTTTATCTGATGTAGATATGAACAGCATCAAAGGTGGTTTAAAATGGACAAAGGATAGAAGTGTAAACGTGGAAGATCGACGCACTTTGGGAGGGGAATCCATGTGGCAGGTCCTTGAACGGGTAAGATCCTATACTGCATTGGAGATTCTTAACGGGGCTTACTAGGGCTCGGTTAGGATATGAATACCGGACATTTAGGAGAAGCGAGCTAGCGAAAGCGTGGGGTCGCTTCTCTTTAAGAAAATTTATTAGCAACATCGTGGTTATCTGTGCAATAAACGAGTCAGTCTAAACAATTTTTCTTTCTTAATTTTACGAAAAAGAATCGAATTGTAACACGATTCTTGTCCCCTTATTGGGCGCGGATTGCACGGAGATATCGATTTTCAGAAAATCAGCAATGCCTTTAACGATCGACATCCCTAATCCATTGCCTGTAGGTTGTGTACTTTTAAAGCGGTGGAAAAGTTGTTCGACCTCGGACGGTGTCATGCCCTTACCGTTATCAGCGATGACGATACCTTGCGGTGTTCCTTCTGTCGTATGGCTAACCTTTATCCAACCTCCAGATCGGTTGTATGCAATGGCGTTATTCATTAAGTTATAAAACAAGTGGAAGAGCAATTCTTCGTGCTGGTTGTCCAAACACAGATCGCGAGGAACCTGCAACGTAAGCTTGATTTTTTTCTCTTCGAAGAGAGGATCAAGCTCCTGCGCGATCTTTTCCAGCAACGGGGCAATGAAAACACGTTGTGTACGCTGATATTGTCCGCTATCGACTCGTGCTAAAAAAAGTAATGTTTTTACAATTCGGTTTAGACGCTCGAGTGTTTGCAAGGATGCAAACAGACGTTCTTGAACAGCAACGGGAACATTCGGTTGTGCGAGTACGTTTTCCATTTTGCTGCGCAGGATACTGATCGGAGTGAGTAGTTCGTGCGATGCATTGGCGGTGAAATCTTTTTCGCGGGTATAGGCAAGTGTGGCCCTCCTCATAAGTTCGCACAGTCGTTCATCAAGCAAACGGAAATCTTTCGTTGTGGTCGGAATGGGTTGAAAATTCAGGTCAAAAGGGAATCGTTGCTCTGTAAGCCTCCTTCGGATAATGCGTTGTAGTGGGGCTAAGAGATGTCGACCATAGAAGTAATCGATGGAAACAGTAAGAAGCAGCAAGATCATCAAAATACCTAATGCGACCTGTTGCAGAATGTCTGCATAGAGGGAGATACTGTCTTGCGAACGGCCAATTTCCAATAAATACGTCTTTCCGTCTGCTTCAAAATATCGATGTAAGATGCGGTAATCGAGCGTGTCGGTATCTACAATGCGCCGTTGATTGTTGATATTGCCCTGTTGTGGGTTGGACGTGTCTCCAAGGGTGGCTTGAATGGCAATGTAGTCTTCTTTTAGCATGGTATAACTTCCATAGCTCTGTTCACCCTGCAGGTAGTATTCCATCCCATTTTGCCGGATATTGTCGAATACTTTGTTCTCCTGGACATGCAAGAACTTATCGATGGTGTAGCGGGAGTACCACTGAAAAACGGGGGGTAAAATAGCGAGGAAGAATCCAAAGATTAATAACTTGGACGCTGTAAAATAGAGCGTAAGCTTGGTGTTCAATTTCACGGTGCCACGATTTTATAGCCGATGCCTCGGACGGACTGCAGCCATGGTGCAGGAGCATAGGCCGAGAGTTTCTTTCGAATGTTCTTAATATGTACGTCGATATAGTTCGAATCGCTGCTCGGGAAACTCAGATCACCCCATACATGTTCGTACAATTGTGCTCGGCTGAGTGGCCGGTTCCTATTGAGCAACAGGTAGCTTAAGAGATCAAATTCTTTCTTAAAGAGTGGAATTTCGTTTTCGCGATGATGAACCGTTCGGTTTTCGATGTCGATCTGAAACTCGCCAACCTGTAACGGTTGTGCGGTATGGCCAAATCGTCGGCGATGGATGGCGAGTAGACGGACGTGTAATTCTGCTAAGGAAAATGGCTTTGGCAGATAGTCGTCTGCGCCGCTACGTAAGCCTCGAATACGATCGTCCAGCGCTCCTCGAGCCGATACGATGACGACTGAACTATCTGGATGGTCGGTTTTGATTAGTTTGAGGAGTTCTAGGCCATCCCCATCCGGTAGGCCAAGATCCAGCACAATGGTATCAAAAAAACGATCACGCAGTAGCGTCGTGGCATTACGGAAAGTTGCGCTAATTTGACAGTCGTACCGCTCCGTAGTCAGGAAATCCGTGATCTCCTTCGCCAATTCGGGCTCGTCCTCTATGATCAGTACTTTCATCTATTTGCCAGTCGCTTGCCGTTAAAATTGATAAAAATAACCTACATTAAGAAACGAATTATGCCTTTGTTCCGCGGAGACATCTTTGCCCAATATGGATAACTGGTAGGACAGCAATATGGCACTGCTGCGGTATTGCCAGATTAATGGAACCTGAAAATTGTAGGACAGCATTTTGAAATCGGTAGACTGTACGGTTGTTTCGTCATATTCCGGCTCCTGTTCGTTAGGGAGTATTTTATTACCTAAGAGATCGGGTAACCCAAATCGGCGTTTTTTTTCTTCCAAATAGGTGGTGTAATAGCGTTGTGTGCCCGCTGTCAAAGCAACGCTTGGCTTTACATAAAGTAGATCCTTGTCGGTAAAGCTATGCAGAGGAACCACTTTGCTATTGGTAAGGGTTGTAAAAAAGTCGTTTTCCTTACCAAAGTTGTAGTCGCCTTCCAAATCCGTCTGAAACAGGTGGTTAAATCCGATTTCGGCGGAGATACTATTCGGATTGGACGCTTGAAGAAGGGGCGAATCGTCGCTATAGAAGGAACGGGTGTAACCGACATTTAGCGAGATCTGTTTACCGATGCTGAAGTCGAGGCCCGTTCCGACATGCCATTCGGAAGGAAAAGCACCCTCCTTCAATAGCTGGTATCCACCAGCTGAGACATACCATCCAACCGCGGTGCGCATGCGAAGATCCGTGTAAGCGAAGGGTAGTCGTTCTGTCGCTGCCTGTCCATAATAATTAGCATTATTACTCAGTAGCGTCGACCACGTAAACGTTGTTTTTCGTGTGATGCTGTCGGCAGTCTGTGCAAGGCATGGGACGCTGTCGGCTACGAGGGCAGACGCGAAGGCCAGCGTCAAAAAGTATAGCGCTTTCATGAAAGATTAGCTTAAAGTTTGATGTTGATTTTCGTTTTGACATTGGTTTTCACCTTTACCTTTACACCGGGAGCTACGTGGTTAATCCGCGGAATAACCGGTCGTGGAATCTGTTGGTTTCGTGCCTTCGGAACAACTTTGATCACCTTTTCTACGGTTTGCCCTGCTGTTTCTTTTACGGGTTCGGCTCCGTTGGTTTTTTCTGGTGATTTCTGCTGTTGCCGCGTGTCTGATCGGCCGGTGGTATCCTGAAGCATGGGGGGCATGGTGTATGCTACTATGCGAGCTGGCGTGGCGGCGATACTGGTCGATACAGCCCATACACATAACCCTGTTATCCATACTTTGCAAAACATTGTTTTCTCTTAATTATCAAAACTTTGGGTCGAGGCCTCGACCCAAAGTTACATCTTTTGTTCGTTTATTTGATGTTTACAGCCGTGCGAATTTTAGTGTTCGTCCGGACATTCACCGGTTTAACATCAACTTTTGTATTGGTGTTGACTTGAGCTTTCACTGCCGGCACGGCTTTTACCGCTGTTTGGGTGGCTACGTCAACATTCTTGACTGCTGTGTTTGCAGCCGACTGCACTTGGCCTACTGACGAAGCTACCGCACTTACCGCTGTTCCCTTTACATCAGAGCCGAGTTCTGCTGTTGCGGTTGTGCTAACCACAGCGCCATGGTTATCCGCCTGTTCGGCTTTTGGCTGAACCGTAAGGGAAGAAGCTACATCGCTTACGGTTTTTCCGGTAGCAGATCCATCCACGCTTTTGGTCAATTCACTGATTTCAGCCCCTCGATTGCGCGGGTGGACACCTTCAGCCGTCTGTTTAAGCTCGATGTCTGTTTGCGTATTTCCTGAGGCTTCGGCGGACTTTTTCGAGGTATTGTTGTTTGCCGTCATCGTTGCCTTTTGGGTAGAGCGATTTTGGCTCTTTACTTCTTGCGCTATGCTCGCTGTACCTAGCAGCAAACCAATAGCTAATAAGCTTAAACTTTTCATATTTTTTGATTATAAATCAAAGCTAACCGTGGATTATGAAAAAAAAATGAAAAAGCTATTTGGTTACTATTTTTATAGTATAAAATAACGCGAGAAACTTGTTCAGTAAGTCGTTCAAGACGCTCTCCAATGTATTCGCCTACTCCGGTTTCCGTATCCTTCCAGCCTTATACAGAATAGGATTATATTGGAAGCTAAACGCTATCCACGCTACAGCGATAAGTTGGTGATATCAACTGGGTTTTATCAGTCTTGCACATTTCAGTCTTTTCTTCAAGACACACACAGGAGGCACTATTACCGCTTTTTAGAATCAGCCTTTATCCCACTAAAACAATAAGAAATGATAAAATAGTAATAAATGCCGTGTATGCTCTTTATTACCAACATGGTGTACGCAAAGTCAATCGATGACGTCTAGGGATACCCCGCCAGAGCGGAAGATATTAACCGACTGTTAATCGGGGAGATGATTCCGGATCGCACGCATACAGATGCCTGCGGGGAACTTGTCCAAGTAAGAAAGTTCGTTTCGGAAAAACCAATTGTTTTGATTACTACAGAAGCGGCAAGAGCGATAGTTAGAACATTTGATTAATTGCTCTATATGATCTTGATGGATGCAAATTTTATAGGAGCTATAGAGATAATGACTGGACTTGGGCGGATCACTTTTTTTAGAATCAACAGATTGGATTTTAGTCGGTTTATTTCGGTGGTTACATTTCTGTTGACGCTGAGTTTTCTGTTTACTACTCCCATGGACGGTAAAAGAGGGTATTTTACTCACTGACTTTTTTATTTTAAAGGATCTGCCGACAATGAGTATTGACTTAATGGTGATGGGTAAATATCATGCGAGAGTGGTTGGCGGAAAAAATTGAATCTCTTTTCGTAAAAAACAGTATAAGGAATTGACGAGCGATATTGGAAATTCTAAAAAATCACTCAGTTTGCCCGGATTTTGACTTCCTTGGTGCTTTCTTCTACTTTCTTATCGTCAAGCTTTTTACCTTTTGTGATTAAGTAGGAAAACGAAAGCCCGAATGTACGCGTGGGTCTTTTTTGATAGAAATCAACAAAGGCGCCATTGCGTGATGTCCATTCCCGTTCTCTCGCGGTATTGAATAGATCATTGAAGAGCAGTGTTATCTTTCCCTTGTCCTTGGCTATGCGTTTCGACAATGTTATCGAGGTGTAGAATTGATCGGCATATTTGGTATTTGCCGCTGTTCGTGGCGAGGTATATCCGAGATATAGACTCGCATCAAACCATTTTTTTACCTTCCAAAACTGAGCAATACCAATTTCCGACGTCTGTTGATTCAGCTTTGTATCTTTCATTTGGAACACATTTCTATACCACATAGCGTTGGTCTGACCCGTCCACCAGGTGTATAACTTCCAGGGGATAAACATATTTGTGCCGAAATCCATGCTATACGGAAAATTTCTAGATTGATAAACGAGTGTTTTATTGTTCTCCGTTTCTGTGAATAGGAAGATTTTGTCTTCGGTGTAACTGAAAAATATGTCGATGGACATGTTGTTTCTCAATTGTATTCCAGTTTCCACTCGATGGGCTATTTCCGGTTTAAGGTCTGCATTTCCTTTTAGGAGGATAAAGTCGTCGATCTGCAACGTATAGGGATTAAGGTTTTTAAAAGAAGGACGGTTGATCCGTTTGGCATAATTTACAAAGAGCGCATGCTGGTTACCCACCTCATGCTGTAAAAAAACAGAAGGGAAAAGATTGAGGTAGTCTTGCTGTATCCGTTCTGTTGAGGTAAGGGATCGCGCGTTTACGTGAGTCTGTTCGGCCCGTAAACCCAATTTCGCTGAGCTTTTGTTCTTTTTGTAGTTGAATGCTACGTATCCCATGATCAAGTTTTCGCTGTACCTGAATTCGTTACTTAACCCTGGATCTGTTACCCATTCTGTATTCAGAAAATTCTTTCGAATTACTTCGTTGTCTCGTTGTGTTCCGATAAACTTGACTCCAGCCAACCAATTGAAGGAGGTTTTGTAATACTGCATCCAATCGGTTTGCAAACTATAGATACGTGTTTTACTCGGCGAATAATTGATGTATTGTTCGCGCACTAGACTTTCTTTGTTTTGGAGAGTATAATGGTTTTCTTCTTGATGCTGATTGCGAACATAATCAGCAAGGAATTTGAGTGACGAGCCTAGGGAATCCCGCTTCCAGCTGTAATTCAGGGTAGAAGAAAATTGAGATGGCTTGGTTAACCAATTGTTGTACGTTTGTTTGAACAACGTATCTTGTTTTAGGAAATGCGTGTTGTCGGTATAGAAATCCTGATCGGTTCGGTTTTTGGATAATATGGCCTGAAATCCCAAGCTCTGATTCTTGGCTACATCATAGATAGCCGTAAGCCTGCCATTATACGTTTTGCTTTCTCGGTAGCGGTCGGTGAAGCTGTTATACGTTGAGCTGTCTGCGTATCTGATATCGTTTGATGCATAGATATATTCATCGTTTCTCAGATAGCCAGCCACCGCTGTTAGAAATAACCGGTTTTTCTTAAAATCCATAATGGTTCCGACGTTGTAGTAGGGATCGTGGACCTGTTGAAGATATCGAGCGAGGAGGTTGGCGCGGAAGCCATCCAAACTGTTTTTTCGTAATATAATCCGTATGATGCCGGCCGTACCCGACGCTTCATACTCTGCTGCCGGATTCGGTATGATTTCTATTTTACTGATACTTTCTGAAGGCAGATTCCTCAGATACTCAGCGAGCTGCTCTGAGGACATGCGCTGCACGAGGTCATTTATCATAACCTGTACATGTTGATTGCCCCGCAGCCGAATATTCCCGTTGGGATCTATCCATATTCCCGGGGAGCGTTGCAATATTTCCAGCGTTGAAAGTCCATTTTCCAAAACCGAGCCTTCCACCTGTACAATCAATCGGTCGGCTATCCGTTCGAATGGCCTGCGCTTGGCATTCACCTCAACAGCCTGTAACTGAATCTGATCGTGGCTTAAAGATATTTTACGCAAAACCTCTGTGTCGGGATGCCTATAGTGTATTTCTTTTCTTTTAAAGCCGAGTGCGGAAATCTGCACGTGATAGTTTTTATCATTTTCCAGTTGGTCGGTGATGAAGAACGTTCCATTCTGATCGGTATTGTAAATAGCAATAAGACGTTTGTTTTGGTCGAACAACCGAATGCTAGCAAACTCGACCGCCCCGCCTAGTGTATCCAAGACAAGTCCTGCAATGGTATCCTTGGTCTCGGAGAAGGAAGACGACTCCGAAAATACCGCAAATACGCTATTATTAAGGTTTTTGACTCCTAAGTTATAGGGACGGAGCATCTCTGCAAATAAGCGTGTTAGCGGCATATTCGCTTGGTCGACCTGAAAGTGCATGTTGTCCAGTACCACATCGTCGCTGTAGAAGATAATCACTTGGTGCTGCGTTTGGATGGATGCCAGTATTTCTTTAATCGCGTATCGCCCCTTTTCAAGCTTGACTGTACGCGTCTGCCCATAAATCGATAGTGCGATGAATACGCATATCATATTTAAAAAAAGCATTTTATACATATCTATACGGCTAGGATAATCAGATCTACTTTATAATGACGATGCTATCTCTTATTTCATAGTTAAAGGAGTTGCCGATGCTTAACACGTACAATAGCTCTTCCAGGCGTATATTGGAGATGATACCGGTATATCGCTTACGAGCGATGTTCTGATTTTTAAAAATCAAGGTTTTCTTATAACGATCCTTAATCTTGACCGCAAGATCCTTAAACGCCACGTTTTTAAAAATCAGACTATCCCTGTACTGCTGTTGTTTGGTATAAAGCTCATCATCTGTCATTTTGGACATATGGAAATCATGGGGCTGTGTACTTGTTGCTGTCCATTTGACCTTGTGTTTAGGTTTGACCAGTAAGAGGGGGCGAGCATTGTTTTTAGACGCAATTTCAACTTTTCCCTCGAACAGTTGGAGTTCGTAATGACCTGAAGTTTTATCTTGAAAGATATTGAACGATGTTCCTTTGACGACGATGTCCCAGTTTTTGAGATCAATACGCATGGGCATTTCTGCATCTGTAGCCACATCGAACTGAGCGTTGCCTTCCAATCGGGCCAATCGGGATTTGCTTCCGAACGCGGTGTTGAAGAACAAGGTAGCGTCTTGATCCAAGATTACTGTCGTCCCGTCTTCTAAGGCGACGAGATAGTTTTTTTTCGGACTGCTTATTTCTTGAAAAGTGATCGGGGGCTGTATGGTGTCCAACTCCTGTTTGCGGGTATTATTCCAGATAAAGAAAAGAAGTAGGCATGCGGCTATTCCGATAGTTAGTTGTAAAACACGTTTGTATCCGCGTTTACTGCGGTGCGGACGACCGATACGGTCGTATATTTTCTCCAAATGAAGTTCTTGTTCCAGATCGGATATAGGTTGCTGTTCTGCGCGAAAAAAATCGTCTAAGGTCGTTACGATCTCTTGATATTCTGGATGATTAGCAAGGTATATGTGGTAATCGAGTAGCTCTTGTTGATCGAGACGATCAGTCAGCTTCTTCGATAACAGCAATAAAAAGTCGTCTTTGCTCATATCTTGTGCCATAGGATTTAAAAAAAGAGGGAAAAGAAATGTTTACCCTTTCGCTTGGCTCGCGGATCTTTCTCCAAGTAGATCTCGATATGCGCAGCCAATTGTTTGATTGCTTTATATACATGGTTCTCCACGGTGCGCGGAGAGATACCCAATAGTTCTGCGACATCTTTATTTTTCATTCCCTGATCTTTGATCATGGTAAATGCAAGGCGTCTTTGTTCAGGAAGCGCTGCTACCGTTGCGGTTAAAAATTCCTCAAGCTCTTTGTTATGTACCAATTCAATTGGTCCTGCAGAATCACTCTGTATATCTTGATGTTCGAGTGGGATGAGGGTTGCACTTTTGTTTTTCTCGGTGCGCAGCTTATTGAGACAAATATTTTTCAATGACCTAAAGATATAGAGCTGTGGATGGTTGACGTGAGTCAACTGCTCTCGTGTCAACCATAACTTGACAAAGACATCTGCTGTAGCTTCTTCGGCGGTCTCTCTCGTTTTTAGCAACATGAGGGCGTAGTGGTATAGCGGCTTGAACAACAGGCCATGCAATTGCTTAAACGCGGCTTCGTCCCCGTTGGTCAGCCGTGTAATTAATGTCTGCATAATTTTTTCGTCGATAGGCATATTGGTCTACTTCTCGCAATCTACTTGAAAGCAGGCGATGCTTTGACGGACACTTTTGTATTTTTCGATTAATTGACGAGCTATTATCTCTGTGCAACCCGTCTCTTCCATCACCATCCGGACGGCTCGATTATAGAGCTTGTTATTCTTTAATTCCATATCGACCATTTTGTTCCCTTTTACCCGGCCTAGTCGTATCATGACAGTTGTACTGATCATATTCAACACCATTTTTTGTGCCGTTCCCGCTTTCATCCGTGTTGAACCGGCGATGATTTCAGGTCCTGTGGGGATCACTATGGGATATTGGGACATCTGTTGGATCGGTGAATTATCGTTACAAACAATACACCCGGTTAATATACCATTTTTAACAGCATTTTTTAGTGTAGCGAGTACATAAGGCGTATGCCCAGATGCTGAAATACCGATGACGATGTCTTTGTTCGTTATCCCAGATTCTTGCAATTTGAGCCACCCTGCAGTGGTGTCATCTTCCGCATATTCAACAGCCTGACGTAATGCTGCATCGCCACCTGCAATGACTCCTTGTATGAGCGTTGGATCCACGCCAAAGGTGGGTGGGCATTCCGAGGAATCTAATACACCTAATCTGCCGCTTGTGCCGGCACCAATGTAGAAAACGCGGCCTCCTCCGCGGATACTCGTAACAATAACATCAACAACGCTCTGTATATCGTGGAGGCGCTGCGAAATACAAAGAGCTACAGATTGATCGGCTTCGTTGATACCTTCCAGTATCTCCTCGGTAGACAATTCGTGCAAGTTTGCAATTTTATAAGCTTGTTCGGTTTGAAGCATCATTTTTATACGGCTTTATTATAAAGACACGCTATGTTAGCGATTTACGTACTGCCCGAGAAAAAAAAGTGAAAAAGTTACTAAGATTTTGCTAAGCATTTCGTTATACAGCTACTAACCGGTATAAATTCGTTATGGATACAACAGAAATAGCGCAGTTAATCAAGCGATACATCGCAGGCGACATTAGTGAGCAGGAGACCTATTTGCTGGATCGTTGGCGAATGGAACGTGTTGAAAATGAGGTGCTGTTTAAAAAGGTGGTCGACGAAAAAGAGCTTTTTGAAGATGCGTTAGTTTGGATGAATCTGCAAGAAGAGCGTGACGCCCAATGGTCCGTCCAGTTTAAGGAGCAGACATGGCAAAAGATCCGGCAAACACCGGTACGCCGAAAAAATCTGCACCGATTTTCTTTTGGAGCGTATTCGGTTGCGGCGGCGGCGTTGCTGCTAATTTCCGTGTTTGGCTATATGTTGTGGAGACATCAGGCTGCGTCCAGTGGCGAACTGAACATTAGCCATATTAAGGCAGGCACAAATAAAGCTGAGCTCATCTTATCGAACGGAAAAAAAATAGATCTACGAAGCGACAAAGAAGGGATTGTACTGGATGACCAGTTTATATATTCCGACGGAACGCCGCTTCTGGAAGAGGATAAAGCGAACCTTAGCCGACTCTCCGCCACCATACAGGTTCCCAAAGGAGGAAAATATACTGTCACGTTGTCGGATGGAAGTCGCGTGTGGTTAAATTCATCGTCCAAGCTAAGCTATCCGTGCGTCTTCAATAACGAGAGCCGTGAGGTAGAGTTAGAAGGGGAGGCGTATTTTGAGGTCGCCAAGCAACGGGTGAACAATCGGAACATACCCTTTACGGTACACAGTAAAAATCAGCGGGTCGAGGTGACTGGAACGGCGTTCAATATCACCGCTTACCGCGACGATAGCCAGGAGATCACGACCTTGGTCGAAGGCTCGGTAACCGTCGAAGCAGGAAGTCGTCGGATCCAATTGCGTCCTAATGAGCAGACGGTTTGCACAGCTAACGGGATCGAAAAGAAAACTGTGGATGTGGAGAGCTTTGTTGCCTGGAAAGACAATAAGTTTTTGTTTAATGAGACGGAACTGCGCGAACTAATGAAAGCTATTGGCCGTTGGTACGCTATTGATATTACGTACCGGGGCGCACCTGCACCAACGTATTTTTACGGCGAAATCGGTCGAGATAAAAACTTAGAGGAAGTGCTTCGTATCTTGGAAAAAAGCGGTGTAAAGTTCCAACTTAAACAACAAAAGACCGGTCCTCAACTGGTCGTTATCCAATAATAAATACTAAACAGAGAAAAACATGAACACATCGAACATCACCTATCCGACCTAGTCGCCGGATAAAAAAAAGAGACCGGATAGGGTCTAGCACACCCTAATCCGGCCATGGCGGATTTCTTGAAACACGCTATTACCGATAATAAACATGCATTCACTTTAAATCCTAATTGTACAAAAATATGATTTTTATACAACAGAATGACTATGGCCTTGACAGAAGCGGGGCACACACTAAGCGTTGGATACTACACATGAAACTAACCATCCTACTTACAGTCCTGAGTGTTTTTAAAATCTACGCCAGCGGATTTGCTCAGCAGATTTCCGTAAAAGCGGTCAATTTACCCTTGGTCAGCGTCATGCGGTCCGTGCAGAAGCAAAGTGGAATGCCTTTTCTTCTGAATGGAAAGGACATTGCCACCACGCGTATGACGGCAGATATTAAACAACTCCCATTAGAAAAAGCCCTGACCGTGCTTTTTAAAGACAAAGCGATATCTTGGGAAATTTCGGACGGAACCATTATCCTGCGGAGGATAACACATGGACCAGCGTCGGCAAATACACTGTTGGCCAAACAAGAACGTAACATTCATGGTACGGTCACAGATGAACAGGGGAGTCCGATTCAAGGGGCATCGGTATTGGTTCCCGGTACGACGAAAGGGACAACTACCGATGCGCAAGGGCACTTTAGTATTACCTTAAATCCTTCAGAGGATATTTTGCTGGTCAGTTACGTAGGTTATTTTAAGGCAGAAATTCGGGTCGGCAACCGCGAGGTACTGCCTGTAGTCTTAAAAGCTACTTCGGGAGATCTTGACGAAGTCGTGGTGATCGGATACGGTACACAGAAGAAAAAACTCACTACGGGGGCCTCCGTACAGGTAAAAGGGGAGGACTTGCAGAAATTGAGTACGTCCAGTGTAATGGGGGCATTGCAAAGCCAAGCCCCCGGCGTACAGATCACCCAGTCTTCAGGTATGCCCGGAGAGAATTTCAAGGTAACGATTCGGGGTTTGGGTACTATTGGAAATTCATCGCCCCTTTATGTGATCGACGGGATCCCAGGGGGGGATATCAATACCCTTAATCCTTCGGATATTGAATCCGTCGATATATTGAAAGATGCTGCATCTGCGGCAATATACGGGTCGCGGGCGGCAAACGGTGTTGTACTGGTGACGACAAAGCAAGGGAAAGCCGGCAAACTGTCGTTTAGCTATGATGCTTTTGTCGGATGGCAGAACCCATACAGATTGCCTTCGTTGTTAAACGCGAAGGAGTACATGACTATTCAGAATGAGATCCGGTTTAACGAAGGACAAGCTCCATACGACTGGGCGACGATCATACCAAAACAATATCAACAGATTATGGATGGCACGTGGAACGGGACCAACTGGCTCAAGGAGATACAGAACGATAATGCATTAACGCAAAATCATGCTATTAACCTAAATGGCGGGAATGAACAGTCCCGGTTTACCCTTGGATATTCCTTTTCTGAACAAGATGGAATCTTTGGCAAGCCTGTACAACCGAATTCAAAAAGACATAACTTTCGGCTTAATTCCGAGCACGTCTTACTAAAGAATGACGATTTCAATGTTATTACCATTGGCGAGAATTTGACGTATTCTTACACCAAGGAATCGGGTATTGGTATTGGAAATATTTACTGGAATGACATCCATAATATGCTGATTGGAAATCCGCTGATGCCGGTTCTTAACGAAGCTGGAGGATATTATGATCAGGCCAGTAAAATTGCGGATGGTTGGAGTTTAGACGGAGCGACGGCCAATCCAATCGCCGATATGGTTTATCGGCGCGGGCAGAATATCAGTAACAGCCACGCGCTTTTTGCTAATGCCTCGGTAGAAATTCAACCTATCGAAAATCTTAAATTCAAGAGCACGTTCGGCTACAAAATGAATGCGTCTTCGTATCGACAATATACGCCAATCTTTACTTTGTCAACTACGAACAGTAATCCGCAGGACGATGTGCAGCAGAATCATGGAAACGGCTATAGCACGACTTTCCAGAACACGTTGTCTTATCTCTGGCAAGTTGGCGGCGGGCATCATTTTGACGCAGTCGTTGGGCAGTCCATCGAGAAATGGGGCATGGGATCGGATTTAAGTGCTACGAACTCCAATTCTATTTTTCCCGGATCCTGGAAGAACGCGTGGATCACCAATACGAAGGGGGTAGCCGAAGGGCTTACAATTTTGTCAGGAGCACCTTGGCCGGAAGGATCCTTGGCATCCTTTTTTGGTCGGTTGAACTACAATTTCAATGAAACCTATATGGCCACGCTTATTTTCCGGGCGGATGGATCTTCCAATTTCGCGCCTGATAACCGGTGGGGTTATTTTCCATCCGTGGCAGCGGGCTGGGTGGTGAGCAATGAATCCTTTATGGAAAACACGCAAAATTGGCTTGACTTTTTCAAGTTACGGGCGAGCTGGGGGCAGAACGGCAACCAAGCGATTGACAGCTGGCAGTATTTAGCCACCGTAGCCTTCGACACGCAGAATGGGTATTACTTTGGAAACAACAAAGGATCGCTTCAAACGGGGGGGTATCCCGACATCTTGCCAAATTCGGACATCAAATGGGAGACCTCTGAGCAATTGGATATTGGTTTCGATGCCCGTTTTGCCAACAATCGTTTGGCTTGGACATTTGATTGGTATAAAAAGACAACAAAAGACTGGTTAGTCGTGGCACCCACCTTGGCTATACATGGTACCAATGCGCCATTTATCAACGGAGGAGACGTTGAAAACCAAGGCGTCGAGCTCGGGCTGACGTGGAACGATCAAATCAATGATTTTCGATATGGGGTGAGTTTAAATGGTGCATACAATAAAAATGAGATAAAAAAGATTGCGAATAGTGAAGGAATCATTCATGGTCAAGAAAATGTGTTGAGCCAGGGTACGACCGAAATGTACCGGGCGCAAGTTGGTTATCCAATCGGTTATTTCTACGGTTATCAGACGGGTGGTATTTTTCAGAACCAAGAACAGATCGAAGCTTACAAGAATCAGGGACTTGGCGTGTTATCTACAGCGCAGCCGGGGGATGTTATTTTCGTAGACCGTAATGGAGACGGCGCCATAACCAACGATGATAAGATCATGATTGGGAATCCACATCCGGATTTTACTGGCGGGCTGAATCTGACGGTAGGTTATAAAGGATTGGATCTTGGCGTGACTGCGTTTGGTGCCTTTGGACATCAGATCGCAAAATCGTACCGATCATTTGCCGATTCGCCTTTGCAGAATTTTACAACGGAGGTTTTCCAGCGTTGGCACGGTGAAGGAACGTCAAATCGCTATCCGCGCTTGACGATGGGGGCTCATACCAACAACCAGTACATCTCAGACATCTATATCGAAGATGCGGATTTCGTGAAGATCCAGAACATTACATTGGGTTACGATCTGAAATCATGTTTCCCAAAAATTCCTTTTGGACAGGCCCGTATCTACTTCACGGCGCAAAATCTGTACACCTTTACAGGGTACTCGGGTATGGATCCGGAAATCGGTTATGGGTACGACGAGTCTTGGGTCTCGGGTATCGACCTTGGATTTTATCCGAGTCCGCGAACTTATCTAGTAGGCTTGAATCTCAAATTTTAACGAAACAACCATGAAACGACATTTTTATATATTAAGTCTGCTTCTTGTACTCACGGGGTGCGAAAGCTTTTTGGACTCGGAGGATTATACGAAGAAAAATACAGGAAACTTTCCACGGACTGTAGAAGACGCGAACCAAATGGTTACGGGAATTTATTCGACATTAAGTGCTGCAATTTCTAACCCGCAACATACGCATTTCTATGCGGCTGAACTGGCTTCGGACGACCGGTTCGGAGGGGGGGGTGAAAATGACAAAGATATGCAGGGGCTAGATCACTTGATGAACACGAAGTCGAGCCGGTTTGAGCCATATTGGATCGCGCGTTACCAAGGCATCTATCGCGCCAATACCGCGCTGTTTAACTTTGATCAAATAGAAGGCTGGGAAAGTGAGGCACAGGAAAACCAGCTTAAAGGAGAAGTTTATTTTTTGCGGGCACTTTTTTATTTCGAGCTCTCGCAAATGTTTGGCGAAGTGCCCCTTGTTACCGGCGTGGAGGCTCAAAATTTGCCAAAAACTCCGGCTGAAGAGACCTATGCGCAGATCGCGTTTGACTTACAGGAGGCGATTCGCCTTATGCCAGCGACCTCTTATACGAACACCGTTTCTGGGCATGCAACCAAGTGGGCGGCCGAAGCGTTAATGGCCCGCGTGTTTTTGTTCTATACAGGGTACTACAGTAAGACATCTCTTCCTGTTGTTGGCGGCGGTTCGATTGAAAAGGCTCAAGTTATTGCCTGGTTGGACGATTGTATTGCAAATAGTGGACACGACCTGGTGAGTGATTTCCGTAACCTATGGCCATATACCAATACCTACACTGCTGCGGATTACGATTACGTCAAGGATAATAACTTAAAGTGGGAGGGAGATGGTAACAAGGAAACTGTATTCGCTGTCAAATTCGGTATTTCGGTAGACTGGGGTACGGATTTTCAACTGGGTTATTCCAATCAGTATGTGTTGCACTTTGGGTTGCGGTCCAACAATGGTGGTGCCTCTACCTTTCCTTTTGGTGCAGGCTGGGGGGCAGGACCGGTTAATACACAATTGTGGAATGCCTGGCGACAAGCAGAACCCACGGACATCCGGCGTACGGGTTCGATCCTGAACGGAGATACCGATGTGGAAGATTACATCTACGGTGCGGATAACCAAATGGAAGAAACGGGACTTTGGCAGAAGAAATACATACCCATCCGTGCGTATAGTGAGGGCGTATTATTAAATTCTTATGCGGTACTCGCTGATGAGGCCATTGACGATATGCAACGCAGTCACATGCAGGACTTGGTCCTAATACGATTTGCGGACGTGTTACTGATGCATGCGGAGCTAAAAGAGGATGCGACCAATTTAAATCGAGTTCGTGCACGGGTGAAATTGCCTGCTGTTGGGTATTCTTTGGCCGCTCTAAAAAGAGAACGTCGTTGGGAGTTGGCTTTTGAGGGATTGAGATATTTCGATCTGATGCGCTGGGGCGATGCGGCTGCGGCTCTGGCTGCGCAGGAAGGAGTCGATATCAAAAACAAAGGCATCGATACGAAAATGAAAGCTTTTGGAGGAGGGTATCGGGCGAGGTACGAAGCTACTGGAGGTTTTTGGGCGCTTCCCGAGGCGCAAATTCAGTTGTCTGAAGGAGTAATGGTTCAAAATAAAGGGTGGGGAACACCAGAAGCGGAATTCCCTGGATGGTAATTTTAATTTTTAATCACATGAATCGAATCGGTATATACATCATCGCACTGATAAGTAGTATGGTATTTGTCAGCTGTCAGCCTATAGAAGATAGGCTTGACATTGGCGGTGGCATTACGGCGGACGAGCTTGACATTACGGCAACACCGCTTGTTATTAACGGAAAGAAAACGAACAAGGTGGTTTTGGACAATAAAAGCCCGGTACTTTCTTCTTGGGATTATGGTATTGGTGTAACCCGAAAGAAAACAGATACGGTTTTGCTCGTTGTCACAGGTCAAAACGACATTGTTTTCACAGGAAAAAATCCGGATGGTACGGAGATTTCAAAAGTTGTGCCTGTTCAAGTCGACGAATTGTATTTTGAGGTACCTTTGGAGTGGGGGTACTTGACGGATGGTGGGGAAAAGAACTGGGTTTGGGATACAGATCAACCTGCGGTTTGGGGGAATGGAGGGTATATGGCCAGTACAGCGCCGGCTTGGTGGACATTGAAAGAACCGGAAATAGACGGTCAGGCTACTGGAGAAGGCGTAGGTGCAAAAATGGTTTTCTCCTTGCGTGGGGCCAAGCTATCCAAGGTGAAATCAAACGGGCAAACAGAAACAGGATCTTTTGTTTTTGATATGACTAAAAAGATCACTCTAGAAGACGGTACTGTGTGGGCCAAGGGGAAATTAACCACAAAAGGAGTTACTGTCCTTTGTGGAAAATCGCCCAATGAGGAGGGTAAACCGGTATATGAGTACGATATTCTGATATTAAATAATGAGCGGATGGTGCTTTCCTACCCAGAGCCCGGAGTTGGCGCCTGGGGAACCGCTTGGTTTTGGGTGTTCAAGGCGGAGTAACGCCACGTCCTGCGATATAAAAAGCGCCAAATACTTTTTGGCGCTTTCTTGATGATATAGCGTCCTTTTGGTTCATCATATTAAAAATAAACTGTCAGTACCATTTTTATTTTTATAGAATTACTCTTAAGTTTGTTATAGCCACAAACATAGACCTATTGACTCTACATGAAGACGTTCGACAGACAGGTTGCTGATTTGCAGATCGGTAAAGAGAAAGCCCTCAGTTTCTTCATGGATGCATATGCCCAACCGTTACATTTTTTTGCATTTAAAATTGTCAAAGACCGGGAAGCGATTTCGGAAATAGTTTCCGATGCTTTTGTAAAACTTTGGGAGCGTCGAGAAAACTTCCACGCGGTGGAAAGTATCAAATCTTTTCTCTACCTCGTGGTGAAGAATGGCTGTTTGGATCATCTTCGGCAGCATAGGCATATAAGCTATCAAGACGACGCTTTGCTGGACGATCTGCAGGATGAGAATCAGGATATCCTGACCAAAATAATTTATACAGAGGTGATTGCTTTAGTCGTCCAGGAAATCGAGAAGCTACCGACACAGCAAGCCAAAATTTTCCAATTGTCTTTTATGGAAGGGAAGAATACCCAAGAGATTTGTGAGGAACTCGGAACGACGGCGAACATGGTATATTTTGCGCGTTCTAAAGCGCTTGCAACGCTGCAGCAGGTGTTCAAGCACAAAAAACTAGTGTTCAATCAGCTAAGTATTTTATGGCTTATTAACTTGCACAATAACACCCTTTAATCACCTTAGTTAACCGCCCGGTGGTGATCTGTATCGCTCCGTTTTTTTTTCGTAAAAACGGTCGAGTCGCCAACTACATTCGCGGCTCTTGATGAGCGGCGCTAGAAAGTCATTTCTGAATATTTTTTAAATGAGCCTGTTGATCGAAAGAGAGAACTAAGGATTACCCCGCAGGAATAGTAGAAATATCAGTTGTCCTTAAGGTATTCAGTACACAGAAACAAACAACAGGGCAAGTTCATCGACTTGCCCTGTTAATGTACAGCTTTTAGCTATATGTAAGGTTTATCAATACCCTTCGTTCTGTTCAAACGCAGCAGAGGCATCAAGTGTGGTCTGCGGGATCGGATAGATTCGGCGCGTGTTCTCCGAAACGGGGCGCACGGACCCCCCGGCATTAAATTTGCCGAATCGAATCAAGGCCTTACGTCGGTACATTTCCCAGTACAATTCAAAGCCGGTCTCTCGAAGCAGCGTCATTTCTGTCAGTGCGGAGATAGGCTTTCCGGGCGCGTTGTTAAACAGCGATTCTCGTTTTCTAGAGGTACGCAAAATGTTAACATCTGCGAGTGCTTCGGCCGTATTGCCTCTCCTGAAATACGCCTCGGCCCGCATACAATAGATGCCACCCAGACGGTACAAAGGGATGTCGACGTGGGAGCTACCATTATCTCTTTCCGGGTCAAATTCGTATTTAAACACACGCGCTCCGCGATTGATTTGTGCCTGTGTGAAAACTGATTGGCGAGGATTGTCAAAGTTAAGCGCTGGTGTAAAATCCATCGGAAGGGATGTATTTTTCTCACAGTAGAGCATACTGATTTTGATACGTCCGTCAGAGGTTCGTTCAAAATCACCACTAGACAGCAATTTGGGTCCATATTGCTGTCCAGATTGTATCCCTCGATTAAAGTGGAACCAGGGAAGGTTGTTGCTGTTCGGCACAATGCTGTTTGCGGGTACGCTGACGTCTGTTCCATTGTTCATAAACCACGTACCGTCTGCATATCTATAATGACGATGAAAACGAGGGTCATCGTGATTATTTGCCCAAGTTTCGTAAAACTCGGGCGTGATGCATGTCGCGTTGGTACCGCGGTTCGCGGGCGACGGCTTTTGGTTCCGCTCCATCGGCATGTATGCAAAATCATTGTCGCTGCTTCGCTGTGTGTTGATGTCTTGTTTGACGACAAAGATGAGCTCAGAGCCATTGTCATTATCGATGTCAAAGTTCCGAAAGTAATTTTCTTCCAGCTGAAACCGGTTGTCGTTTATAAGTACAGACGTATGTTCAATAACTTTATCCATGTCAGTGCCTGTGCCTCCAACGGCTGGCTCGTTGAAGTTAAATGTCGAGGCGTACCGATCCTTAAAAACAGCGCGATTGAGGTACATATCTGCGAGCAGAGCATGCCCGGCCTCTTTGGTGAACCTCCCGTTGTGCGTTGAATTTTCGTTGACTGATGCCAACTTGGGCAACAAGGACTCAACCTCCTGAATAAGTGCGTCGATTGACGACTCCGCTTTGCGAATTTCTAGCGGCGCGTCGGGATCACTCGGTGTACGATACGGAGCCTGTCCAAAGAGATCGAGCGTATGAAAAGTGTAAAAGGCCAATAGTCCTTTAGCTTCTGCAAGAAATAGTTCCTTGTTTGCAAAGTCTTGTGCCTCAATAGCAGCGATCGCAGTGAGCGACTTGGTTATCCCGCTATTTAGGTTGTTCCAAGTACTTGTGACGACTGCGTTATCCGCCGCCCATGTAAATTCATGAATGGCGCGCCACTTGCCGCCATCTCCCCAATCACTCCCGCGCGTTGGAAGCAAAGCTTCGTCGGTGCTATACTCCTGTAAGCCGAAGACATTTCCGTGATCTACGAAGGTGGAGCTGGCCATTTGTCCATATGCAGCAGCTAATGCATTTTCAGGATTTGCATGTGCAGATCCTAGCACTTCGTCAATTACTTCTTCCTGTAGGTCAGTGCAACTAGCTGTGGCAACCGCGAGCAGCGCACCCAAAACAGTTTGTAGGATATATCTATTTTTTATTTTTGAGATGATCGTTATCATAATTAGAATTTTAAAGTAGCACCGAATAGAACTGATTTTGCGGCAGGGTAGGTCGTATAGTCGATCCCTAAAGATTGATTACCGCCGACGGCTTTCATCGTATTGACTAACGGATCGTAGCCGGAATAATCTGAAATGGTGAGCAGATTTTGCGCGCTCACGTAAACGCGACAGGACTTCATAAATTTGATCAGTTGTTTGGGAATGGTATATCCCAGTTGGACATTATTCAACCGGATAAAATCCGATTTTTCCAAATACAGGGAAGACAGTTGAACGGCATTGTTAGGGTTTGCTCCATCTTGCTGAAATTTGGCAAGTACGTTGCGGTCTGAAGCCAAGCTGTTTATGTTTAAGTCTAAAGCTGTGTTGTTCACAAGGTAGCCTCCGGTTTGCCCGATAAGTGAGAAAGCGAAATCAACCCCCTTATATCGAAGTTGGTTGTTTACGCCGAAGTTAAAGTTTGGAATAGCCCCTTCGAAAATTTGGCGGTCAGCCGTATTCACGGTGCCATCGCCATTGATGTCTTCAAAGAGGTCATTACCTTCTTGATCATATCCTATATGCTTTAACATAAAAAAGGATCCAGCTTCATATCCGTTTTTGTAAATATTGGCGGTCACGCCAGATAAGCCGGGGCCGGAAATACTTCCGGAATAGAGTTCCGAAACGGGCAGGTCTTTAATGACGTTGGACAATGTCGATCCGTTGACGTCAAGGTTCCACTGGAAGTCGTCTGTAGAAAAAAGCCGTGTTCCCAACATGAATTCGAACCCTTTATTAATCAATTGTGCTTCAACATTTTTCCAGACGGTCGTTGTTGGGCTCAGGGGAGCTGCCGGGATATTGAGGATGGGGTCTTTGGTTTTTTTGTTGTAGTATTCGATCGACCCGTACAATAGACCATTCCACAGGTCGAAGTCGGCTCCGACATTAAACTGTTCGACGACTTCCCATTTGAGGCCTGGATTTGCGGTCCGGTTCACGGTCACACCGTTCACTAAACCAAGGTCATCGTACAGGTAATATCCTGCGCTTGGATCCAGCGAATAGCTGGCTTGTGTAATTTTGTTCGGCACCTCTTGGTTTCCCGTTTGCCCCCAACTTCCGCGGATCTTTAATTCGCGAATAGCAGACAACGGTTCCATAAATGGCTCATTGGCCATATTCCATCCTATGGCAAAAGAAGGGAAATATCCATATTTTTGATCCGTGCCAAAACGCGTTGAACCGTCTGCACGGAGGGATGCTGTGAGTAGATAGCGGTTGTCATAGTTATAATTGGCTCGGCCAAAATAGGATTGAAGTTCGTTTTTCTGTGCGTAGCCGCTCGGACTTAGTGGCGTCCCGAGGTAGCCGGGGTTGTGCTCTGGGGCGACACCCTCCCCCTTTTCTGCTATGCCTTCCATACCGAACGCTGTTCCTGCGAAGGAAAATTGTTGGTAGGAGAACCCAGCAAGTGTCTCAAACGTATGCTTACCAGTGGCAAAGTTATAGGTCAAAAATTGATCGAGGAGTGTCGTCAGTGCATTCAGGTTGTTCTGCATATAAGCACCCTTGGGACGTCTATCGGTCATGTTGGGGTATATGGTGGTGCTGCGTTCAGATGTCGACTTATCCAATCCATAATTGATGCGGTAGTCCAAACCTTCGATGATACGGAAAGAGGCCTCGATATTCCCGAGTACACGGAACGTGTTGGTCTTGTCCTCGTAGATATCCAGTAGGTAGGCGGGATTATAATGAGCATTCATATTGAAATTAGTAAAATCTCCATTTTCGTCCCGGACTGTACGGGTCGGGTTAGCCATAAGAGCGTGGATGATGACCTGGCCATCGGAACCCGCTGAGCTTCCGTTGGGAATTCCCGTTTCGTTAATGTCGCTCGCGGTTAGGTTCATTTTTATCCGTAAACGTTTGTTATCGAAGAAGGATTCTTCGGCATTCAATCGACCGGTAGTACGCTTAAAGTCACTGTTCTGTACAATGCCTTCTTGTGTCATTCGGGAAAGTGAACCTAGGTAATTTCCAGAACCCGTGGATTTGGCAAACGATAGGTTGTGGTTCTGGTTAACCCCTTTTCGGAAAATAACATCCTGCCAATCGGTATTGCCTCCATGATCGTAAGCCTCATCCAGCAGCGCATTTCTGTACTCACTGGCAGTCAGTAGGTCGAGTTTTTTGATGACCGAAGAGCTGCCCACGGAGCCATCATAGGTAAGGGAAGGCTCCATATTTTTTCCAGATTTTGTCGTGATTAGTACGACCCCATTACTTCCACGTGCACCGTATATCGCCGTGGCAGACGCATCTTTTAGAACCGTAATAGCATCGATGTCGCTCGTGTTCAGAAAATTAAGTGGATTTTTTGCCTGTGTGCTTCCCAGCCCAAAGTCTGGAGATGCTGCGCTCACATTTTCATTACTCAACGGGATACCGTCCACAACAAACAACGGGGTGCTCCCGCTCCGGATGGACCCGACGCCGCGTATAAATACATCTAAGCCCGCGCCGGGTTCACCACTGGATTGCGCAATGCGAACTCCAGACACCTTTCCTTGCAACATGTTATCTACAGAAATAGGCATACCTTGGCGGATATCATCTGCTTTTAACTGGGTAAGTGCGCCAGTGACATCAGCCTTGGACTGTTTTCCATAGCCGACCACGACGACCTCGTCCAACGCACCTTGTATATCTTGAAGGGTAACGATAAAACTCGTCTGTTGAACGGTGATCTCCGTAGACTGGTAACTGACATGGGTAATTCTAAGTTGCTGTCCTTGTTTCGCTTGAATCGAAAAATGTCCGTCGCCATCCGTTGTGGTGCTCGTTTGTGTACCATTCAGTGATACTGTGGCGCCTGAGATGGGCCTTCCGTTTGCGGCGACCACCCGACCAGACACATTTTGCTGTGATTGCATGAATTTTGATGTCTGTTTGGATGCTGAGAGGGAAAGGGTGGGGGAAATAGATAACGCTAGACCATAGAAGGCTAGCCATACAAATTGTTTTCTCATCGTATAGGTTGAATTAATACTGTTTAGGTGATGTCTTACTTTTTTCGTTTTGTCGTGTCTATTTAACTTCCAATGTTAGGAATACAGAAATAAGCCACTGTTAAGAAGTTGTTATTTTTTTCTTAATGACATAGGCGGAAACGTTCTGTAAAATAATCTATTGAACAAATGGACTTTCTGAAGTTTCCTGTTATATTTGAATGGCGCTTACCGATTTCGAACGGAAGAACACAGAAGGGACGGTATGGCGAAAGCACCACTTATGAACGATTGAAACGATATGAAAAGACTTTTGTATGCCATAGGGCTACTTATCTGCGGATTTTTATGGATTGATGGGCTGTATGCACAACCCCAAAAAACGAGGAAACCCAACATCATTTTTATTTTGGCGGACGACTTGGGCTATGGTGATGTTCGCGCATTCAATGCGCATTCGCGGGTGGAGACGCCGCATATTGATCAACTCGGTGCGGAAGGCGCGACTTTCTCCAGATTCTATGCGGGTAATACGGTGTGTGCACCATCACGTTGTGCATTGATGACCGGAAAGCATATGGGAACAGCCTACGTGCGGGGAAACGCCAAAGGCAAGGATGGCAAAGGAGCGCTTCGTTCGCAGGATATTACAGTGGCGGAGATCTTACAGGACGCGGGATACAGAACCGGTATGTTTGGTAAATGGGGATTAGGGGATGCCGAATCACAAGGTGCTCCGCATTTAAAAGGCTTCGATAATTTTTTCGGCTATTTAGATCAAGCACATGCCCATCATTATTATACGGATAGCTTGTGTGAAATACGTGACGGTAAGACGCGGGTTGTGCCTGTCAGGAATACCGACTATACCCAGGATTTAATCGCCAACAAAGCGGTCGATTTCATTCGGGAGAACAAAGATCAGCCCTTTTTCTTATACCTGCCGTTTACACTTCCGCATGCCGAGTTGGTTGTCCCGGACAGTCTGTTACGGGACTTTCGACAAGCGGATGGTAGCAGTGTGTTTGAGCCGGAGACTCCTTACAAAAGGAAAGGAAATTACGGGGATCAGGCGCAGCCACATGCCGCATTTGCTGCCATGATTAAGAAATTGGATAGCGATGTGGGCAGGATCGTCGCGTTGGTGAAAGCGTTAGGCTTGGAAGATGATACCTATATTTTCTTTAGCAGCGATAACGGGCCCCATGCCGAGGGAGGTGCTGATCCTCTTTTTTTTCACAGTTCGGGTCCACTCCGCGGGATAAAACGAGACCTGTATGAAGGAGGTATCCGGGTTCCCTTTATTGCCAAAGTCCCAGGGATGACACAACCGGGCTCCCATGTGGAGGAACCGTGGGCATTTTGGGATTTGCTGCCCACATGGGCTGAACTCGCGGGTGTAGAGCACCCCTCAGCAATCGACGGTATTTCTTTTGTGCCGACCTTGGCGGGGCATAAACAATCGAAAAAACATACGTACCTATACTGGCAATTCAATGAACAAGGTGTGCTGAAGGAGGCGATTTCGGCAGGGACCTGGAAGCTGATTCGATTCAAAGAGAAAGGGAGACCAGAGCGCCTGGAATTGTATAATCTACAAACCGATATTGGAGAGCGCAAAGATGTCTCGAAAGAAAATCCTGCCCGTGTTAAGGAATTGTCTGCACAGATCAAAAAGGTAAAGCAGCCTTCCGAAAACCCAACCTTTGATTGGTCGGATATGGAAAACTAAGCGTTGCCAGGATGATGTTACCAAGTTTTTGCGAGATGAAACGAATAGGGAATCTCTAAAAATTCGGTTCAATATGGGGCGGATAGGAAGTTAAGTCACTTTATGCCAGCCGATGGTTTCAAGTCGTCGACCTGCGTAAGGCTGTTCATTATTCTATGTTCGAATTCGGGAGCCTCACCAAATAGCTACATGAAAAATCGCAGAAACACTATTTCTTACTGGTATAGGCTGAAATTTTACCGTATGAACCACCGGTTCCGCTTCAACGAAAAAAAAATGAGTTCGTTTGTCCAATTTCGTGATGCTCGAGCATTCTTGTAGTATATAACATTAAAAAACGAGAACTATGAAAGAATTTATGTTACTATTTCGTTTGCCGCAACATGCGGAGGAAACAATCGTAGACGCAGAAGAGATGAAAGCCTTGGGGAAAAAATGGGAAGATTGGGTTGGCGGTATTGCTGCACAGGGACACGTCGTGAGCGCAGGACCGAGACTTGAACCGAACGGCAAGGTGCTGAAAAAAGGAGGTGTAGTCACGGATGGACCCTTTGTGGAAGTACGGGAAATGTTGGGCGGATTTTTACGGATTCAGGCAGATAGCCTGGAAGAAGCAACGACGTTGGCACATGGATGTCCGGCGATCGACCAGGGCGGTACCGTAGAAATCAGGCCGGTTTTCACGTTTTCGTAGGTAATATTCTATCAATAGGGCTACAAATGAGCGAACAAAAAGATCTTTTGGACAATCTGTTTCGAGCGGAGTTCGCGAAGATGGTCGCTGTGATCAGTAAACGATATGGTTTGCAGTATATGGAAATGGCGGAAGATATTGTAAGCGATACCTTTCTGACGGCGGCTGCGCGGTGGGAGCGGATGGGGACTCCGGCACAACCCACCGCCTGGCTCTATCATGTGGCGCGCCAAAAGACACTCGCTTATTTTCGGCGCGACAAAATCTTGACCAACAAGGTGATACCGCATGTGGCTGCGAACCAAGCGCAGACTATTGATATGGATGATGCGCACTTTTCACAGCAGAATATCAAAGACAGCCTTTTGCAGATGCTTTTTGCGATCTGTCATCCGGCTATTGGCAGTGAGGCCCAGATTGGTTTAGCCTTGCGTATTTTATGTGGCTTTAGCATTGAGGAAATTGCCGAGGCATTTCTGACAAACAAAGAAACTATTAACAAGCGGCTGTTCCGCGCGAAAGAAAGATTGCGCATGGAACGTATTGAGATGGAAATCCCCTCATCGGACGCTATCCGGGCACGACTGGACAATACGCTACATATTATTTATCTACTCTTTACAGAAGGGTATTACTCGCGCACACAGAACCAAATTTTGCGCTTGGACCTGTGTCGGGAAGCGTTGCGACTGGGCATTATGCTGACAGAAAATACGCTTACCAACCTACCGAAAACCAATGCGTTGGTGGCCTTGATGTGTTTTCACGCATCCCGTTTCCATGCGAGGCAAACGAGCGCGGAATCTTTCGTGGTATATGCAGATCAAGATGAGCGGGACTGGAACCAAGATCTTATTCAGCAAGGAATGTATTTCCTAGGATGTTCAGCCGCGGGAGATGAAATGAGTTCGTATCATTTGGAAGCTCGTATTGCCTATTGCCATTGCAGCAAAGCGGATAATAAAGAGAAGTGGGAAGAAGTACTTCGATTATATAACCAATTGTTACTGGTGAACTACTCGCCAGCAGTGGCCCTCAATCGAACCTATGCGTTATATAAATCAGACGGCAGGGAGGTCGCCCTGCATGAAGCGGAAAAGCTGCAACTGAGTGGTAATCACTTTTACTATGTTTTGCTTGGGGAACTCTACGCGGGTTTCAATAATGAAAAAGCCAGAGCCAACTTGTTGAAGGGACAGGCGCTGGCAAAGACCACGACCGAGAAACAAGTTATTCAGCAACGACTGGATAGTATAGTACATTCAAAAAATTAACGATTACAACATGAAAAAGAGAAATAAAATCATCTATTGGATTGCAACAGTATGGTTGGCCTTGGGTATGACCTCGACAGGTGTGGTGCAATTGCTGAAAATGCCAGAGGAGGTCGAGAGTCTTGCGAAATTAGGCTATCCTGTTTATTTACTGACTATCCTTGGCGGTTGGAAAATTTTAGGCACCATAGCGGTACTCATGCCTAGGTGCCCATTGGTCAAAGAGTGGGCTTATGCGGGATTTTTCTTTGCGATGACCGGGGCGATCCTATCGCATTTGGCCATGAGGGAGGCGTTTAGTAGTATATTGCCGTCTTTATTATTACTTGTTCTGACTGCTCTTTCTTGGTATTTTAGGCCAGCGAGCCGGACGTTGCGGCAAAAGGATCGTGTAGTCTTTACATAAAACATAACGTATATGGGAAATACAAAAAAATGGAGTGAATCGGAGCAACGATTGCTGTTGACGATCCTGCAACAGCGGTTTGAGAAAAATGAAACCCGTCATGTTGGGCTGAAGTGGTCTGCAGTGGAGGAACGATTGCTTGCCGACCCGGGAAAACTTTGGAGTTTGGAGCAAATGGAACAAACAGGTGGAGAGCCAGATGTCGTCAGTTATGATAAGGAACGAGATCAGTATGTTTTTTTCGACTGTGCTGCCGAGAGTCCGAAAGGGCGTCGTAGTGTTTGTTATGACCGGGCGGCATTGGACGCTAGAAAAGCGCACAAACCGACGACATCTGCGATGGATATGGCAAAAGAAATGGGTATCGAAATCCTTACCGAAGAGCAGTATCGAAACTTGCAGCAGCTGGGGGAATTTGATTTGAAAACCTCCACGTGGGTGAAGACGCCAGATGCGGTACGAAAACTGGGAGGGGCCATCTTTTGTGACCGTCGGTACGGACAGGTTTTTACATATCATAATGGCGCGGACTCCTACTACGGAGCCCGGGGATTTCGTGGTGCCTTGTATGTGTAGCTGAGCTACGTATTTATAATGCGAATATCATACGTAACATAATGGTGCGACCTCGTATGTCGTAACTATTCTGCGTTTGCTCGTTTGCAGTAATGGAATAGGTTTCAAATGTCTTTATGTCGGCGAGGTTGTTCAGGCTGAGTTCCAGGTCGGTTTTCCATTTCTTTATGCGACATCGTGTAAAAGCGTCTATGAAGAAGGTGTGGAATGGCTGTAAGGTAGATTGGGATGTATAAGAATGTTTGCCGTTTATGCGCAATAATAATCCTGGAAAAGGTGTATACGGTATGCCCGCTATTTGAGTTGCAGAAAATACCCGGTTACTCAGGTTTGGATAATGTTTCTGTTTTGAACTAGACCAGCTAAAATGACCTTGATATGTGAGGTGTAGTTGTTCTGCGATCTTAAGTTCAAGACGTGGCTGCATAAAAAATGTACTGCTCTGAAATGGAAGAAGTTGGTCATTAAAAAGTTGATCGAAGACGGAAGAGCTCCATCCACCCTTCCATTTAACGGTGCTCGATAAAAAGAAGACGTATTTGTCGATTCCTGCATGCAGGCTGATGGAACGGGTCTTGTTGGGCAAAGGAAGAAGAATTGTTTGGGAAATATCGTTGGAAAAGCGCTGGGATAGCATGGCTTCTCTATGCGTTTGCCTGAATTGAAGTCCAAAATTTGCGAATAGAAGCTTTGTTGTTCTGCCCATCCGGTATTGCAAGGTTGCAGAATGCGTCGAACTCTTATTTATTGTTGTGGAATTTTGGGCGAGGGAACGGTAATTGCGGATGACGATACCTCTATAAAGGTCCTGTATGTCTTCAAAATTAGCGGTGCGGGTATAGCTTAGATTCAGTTCATCCTCTTGCCATACGCGGTACTTGAGGTCCAACGAGGGAAGGAAAATCCAATGACGTTGGTTTGAGTGGAGGCCATAGGAGGCGTCAGTACCCGCAGTGTATCGTGATGTTAAAGGAAGGCTCCATTGCATGGCCCATCGCCTGGACTTCCAGCTATAAGTCGCATTAAGCGTATATTGCACACGACGCCATAGAAGATCGTTTGTGATGGAGTCTACTGGGTGAGGGAGCCTGTCGGCCGTTGTCTCTATCTGTGAAACAAATTGCTTATTCTCATAGGCCAGCGCTCCGCTGTAATATTGCTTAATTTTTCCATTTGGAATGTGGTATCCTGCAGATAATAAAGAAAAAAAAGTGGGGACTTTGATGTATTGCGCTGTGGATGCATAGTTCGCGCTATCGTTTAGCAAGGTCGGAAAGATACCAGGTGTGATGGTCATCGTTTGTGGTGTTTTTCCAAACTGTACTTGCCATTTCGTTTGTATAATGTGGCCGTTCTTAAGCGCCGGAACATAGTCAAAGTCATGAGAAAACCCATGGATGCGGTGTTTTTTTCCTACATCAAGGGATTGATCTCCTGTTCGTATTGTGGCTATGCCATCGTCGTTTTCGTATTCGAACGCAAGAACACTGTTGACGTATTCTTTTTCGGCATTCTTAGTTAGGGTTAAGCGCAATGCTGTTAAAAGCTTTGAAGATTCGCTCTGTTGTTGTTCTGAGTATGTGAACCTATCAGTGGGTGTGGTAAAAGTGGTCGAACCGTTAAATTTGGCGGTTTGTCGGTCGTATAATACCTGCGCGTTAGATTTCATCTGCCAGTGACGTTTTAAATGAACGAAATGGTTCGTGTTTAACGCTACTGTATTGTTCATGAGATACTGTTGTTTATCCAATGGAGGTGGGGCGACTGTTCCCAAAGACAAAAGATTATTGATCGGCATTGCTGCTATTCGTGCAAGCACGTTATTTTCGTTGTATCCGATGAAGTCGTTGCTCAGATCTGTACCGCGATTGTTCCCATTGAGTACATTTAACGTTTTGTATTTTTTGTTAAATAAAATAGTGTTCAGTTCGCTGTCGTAGATTTTTGGCGATCCAATCCCTAATTTTACTTCTCCGGTTAAGGTCAGCCTAGCGTCTGGTTTGACTACCAGATTGATGGCTACCTGATCCGTGAAGCGCTTATCTTTTAGCACCTTGATATGCTCATGATTGTTCAGCACCTGGATATCTTGTACTAATTTATGCGGAATTGTTCTTGAACCGATCGCATATCGGTCATCGAGTAGATCGTCACCATCAATATAAAAGTTGGTGATACTTTTTCCTTGGTATTTAATTTGTCCATTGTCAGACACTTCCATGCCAGGCAATCGTTTGATGACGTCGCCGATGCTCCGATCCTCTTGTGTTGCGAAACTTCCAACATCATATGTTAGCGTGTCGCCAAGACGGTAAGCTTTGGGTTTGCTTTTAACGGTTACACCCTCTAACAAAATTGTTTGCGGGGTCAATTCGATTCGCAAATGCTCCAGTTGATTGGAAAAGGCCTGCTGGTATCGTTCATAACCTAAATGATTAATTTCCAGCAAGCAATTGGCATATGATGCGTTTAATTCGACGGAGAACGCTCCATTTTTATCTGTAACCCTAAATGAGCGGATTTTTCCATCAGCGGATTTAATGTTGATGCTCGCCGACGGAATCGGTTTTGCGGTTTTCTTATCCAGGACGAATCCGGTAATGCGATCTTGCGCACGCAGGTGGAGAACTAGGACTAAAAAAATGCCTACAATAAAGATCGATTTTAAACTATGGCGTACGTTCAATTGGATTATTCGTTGTTTTTGAAGGTTTATAGCTTTCGTCGGTTTTAACGTTCATCGATTTTATTCGGCTGGGATCCATTTTGTTCGTATTATCCACTTCCTTACTTGCATGAATATCGACTCTGTTCGGCTGGGCCGAACCGGGAGTAGAGCGAGCTGTACGACTTTTTGCTTCCAGATAGGCCTGAGGGTTCGCTCGGAACGCGTCCAGCAGTTTTTTCACCTCCGTCGGTGTCGACGAATAGGCCTTGTCGGGTACTCCAATAAGAAATGTACTATTTTCTAATTTATCGAAACCTGCATATTCGAAAATGACTTCTTCCTTTGTGTCACGAGCATCCAGGATTAATCCAGGTAATCCGCGTAGTTTCCACGGTCCGGCCGCAAACGGAAGTTCGGTTGTAAACCATACAACATAATCTCGTCCTTTAAAGTGTGTCGTGGCTTTTTGACAAGTATAACCACCGATGACCTTCTGTGAGCTAGTAAGAACCCATTTTTGTTCGGGATAATCGCTATCTGTTGAAAATAGATCTCCGGCGATATGGACAATCTCTTTTGCTTTGGAATGTTGATTGTCAAAAAAATAATACCGTGTAATGGGCGTACTATTTTTCGTGAGGACCAGATTTCCATCGAAGTTTGGATCGCTCATCTGTTGTTCCATTTCCTCATTCGCCCTAATACCAGAATAGCTCGCATAGTAGCTGCTGTGCTTGCCAAGGTAGGTGGCCACTTCGTCGCGTAGATATTGCCCCATTTGCATTGTATCGTTGATGTGCTTGAATTGATAGTGCACTATAGCGATTGCTTGTTCTTGCGCTGAAGAAATTAGTACGAAAAGAAGGTGGAGTGTGGTAAAAAATACTGTTTTTTTCATGATAGATCAATTTATGAACAAATCAAAGATATACGAAAATATCGTAGATGACAAATCGAGTTTAATTTTTTTTCGTTTGGCACAATACTTGGTTGAGCCTTATCATAAATTTTAAAACTTAAAGAGATGAGAGGATTGATATTGACTTTTAAGAATTGGATGTTCTTACTTGTTGGGGTGCTTACGTTGGGGTTGGCATCGTGTAGTGAAGAAACGGTGGATAATATTGAGCGGGATACGGCGCAGAATATTATACGTGCAAATAAATGGTTCGACGTGGTGAAAACAACAAGCATAGCGGGGCAAGCCGATGTGACCGAAGTGCTGGTGGGTGAAGGCGAAAACATGGAATTTAAATCGAATGGTTTTGCTTATGTATATCTATCAGGCGGAGGTACGGAGTCTTATCCATACGATATGCCAACGAGCAAGAAGATGAATTTTGACGGAAAAGAATATGATATACAAGAAAATATCATACAGACTGTCACCAAATTTACGTTAAAAAACTCGTCGAATGGTATAACGACAACTATAACATTCAAAAGAAGATAATTTATAAACAGGTTAAATAATGAGTAGGTGCGCATGTAGCGCACCTTTTTTATTCCGAAATTTTCCGCACCGGACGAATGCGGAAAGAATCATAAACGTTCCCTAGATATTCGTATTTTAGTCCTATGCGAAGCATACTTTTTATCGGCTTGGTTTGGCCGGAGCCTACCTCATCAGCTGCTGGGACACGGATATTGCAGTTACTGAATCTCTTTCGGGAGGCCGGCGATCGGGTGACATTCGCCTGTGCTGCAGCAAGATCCCCGCATAGTTATCCGCTGATGTTGCTACACGTGCAGGAGGTGGACATCCAGCTTAATGACAGCAGTTTTGATGCATTTGTACAGGAACTTAATCCGGATATCGTGGTGTTCGACCGGTTTATGGTGGAAGAACAATATGGATGGAGGGTCCGTTGTTCTTGCCCTTCGGCGCTGACTATGCTGGATACGGAAGATTTGCATTTTTTGCGCGCGGCTCGACAGGAGGCGGTGAAAAAAAACAGACCAATCGTGTATCACAGTGATCTAGCAAAGCGAGAGATAGCGGCCATTTTGCGTTGTGATCTTTCCCTGATCATTGCCCAGCAGGAACTGCGCCTATTGTCTGAGCTTTTCCATATTCCGACAGGTCTATTGTATTATCTCCCCTTTCTGGAAGAGCCGATTACAGATGCGACCGCGCGAGCTTGGAACATATTTGAAAATCGAAAGCATCTGCTGTTCATTGGTAACTTTATGCACGAGCCGAATTGGCATACCGTTCAATATCTGAAGATGCGTATCTGGCCTTTGTTAAAGGAACGTCTGCCCGACGCAGAATTGCACATTTATGGATCTTACGCAACGGAAAAGGTCTATCAGTTGCAACAAGCAAAAGATCGCTTTTATATCAAAGGAAGGGCGGGGGATGCAAAGCAGACGATGGCACACTATCGACTGCTCCTCGCACCGATTCAGTTTGGTGCGGGAGCAAAGGGCAAGTTTGTCGATGCCATGCAGAGCGGAACGCCCAGCGTTACGACGACAACTGGTGCCGAATCCATGATGGAGGACGGCACATGGGGCGGCGTCGTGGAAGATCGTATCGATGCTTTTGTGGAGCGCGCCGCACATCTCTACCGTACGAAAGACGTTTGGGAAGGTGCGCAGCAGGAGGGGAGGCGTTTGTTAAATCTACGATACAGCAAGGATCTTTATCAGGAAGCCTTCCTGCAGCATTTGAACAACCTGCAGCGGTCACTCGTGACGCACCGGCAGGATCATTTTATTGGGCAGATTTTACAAACACAGCAATTGAACAGTAGCATGTATATGTCTCGGTGGATTGAGGAAAAAAATAAATATCGGTAGTGAACTTTAGTTGTACGAAGTATACGCGTCCTAGCGATATATGGGAGGTATCGAAAAAGATACGCACAGAAATTCTTATGTCGTGAAAAGTTTTTCTATATTTAACCGAGCTAAATGGTATTAGTTAGAGTAATACATCATTTAAACCGTTTCATATAATCATTGAGAGAGATTATGGCCGATTATCAAATAAAAGAAAATCCGGAAGTTTTTGATGCCATTGTCGTGGGCTCGGGTGCGGGCGGCGGTATGGCGGGATATATCTTGGCCCATGCTGGGCTCAAGGTGTTAATGTTGGAGGCTGGACCATTTTTTGACCCTGCAAAAGATGCCTTGCAATTGCGCTGGCCTTGGGAATCGCCGCGCCGTGGCGCTTCAACCACACGACCCTTTGGCGACTTTGATGCTGCCTTTGGAGGATGGCAGTTGGATGGTGAACCCTATACGACAGTGGCAGGAACGGAATTTGAATGGTTCCGTGCGCGTATGTTGGGTGGGCGCACAAACCATTGGGGGCGGATTTCGCTGCGTATGGGACCGGACGATTTTAAACCAACCGATGGAGTGACGGACGAATGGCCAATCACTTATGAAGAGGTGAAACCTTTTTATGATCGCGTGGATCGTATGATTGGCATCTACGGGACGGTCGAGGGCATCCGCAATGAACCGGATGGTATTTTCATGAAGCCGCCAAAACCCCGACTCAATGAACTGTATATAGCGAAAGGGGCAAAAAAAGCTGGCGTTCCAGTTATCCCGGGACGCGGGTCTGTGCTCACAGAAGCTTCTCCGGAAATAAAAGGCCGTGGCACATGTTTCTATTGTGGACAATGCGGGCGTTCGTGTAAGGTTTACGGCGACTTTTCTTCTTCTTCTTGTCTTGTTATGCCTGCGATGAAGACTGGGAATTTGAAAGTGATTGATAACGCAATGGTACGTGAGGTTTTGACCAATGACGAGGGTATAGCTATCGGCGTTTCTTATGTGGATACAAAAGACTTGCAAGAATACTCTGTTAAGGGAAAAACCGTGATACTAGGAGCTAGCGCTTGTGAAAGCGCGCGTTTGATGTTGAACTCGAAATCGGCTGCGCATCCTGGAGGTGTTGGAAATAGTAGTGGATTAGTGGGACGATACTTGCACGACTCGACCGGAGCTAGCTTGTCCGGGTTTTTACCACAATTGCTTGATCGGAAACGGTACAACGAAGACGGCGTTGGTAGCGTGCATATTTATTCTCCTTGGTGGGATGATAATAAAAAATTGACGTTCCCGCGAGGGTACCATATCGAATACGGAGGCGGACTTCATATGCCATCGTATGGATTCTTAAACTGGGTACCTAACGTGAATGGAAATGTTCCGGGTAAGAATGGGGAAAAACAAAACGCTGGGGGATACGGAACAAGCTTAAAACAGGATTATCGCCGGTTTTATGGTGCTAATGTCGGTATGGCGGGGCGCGGCACTGCGTTAGCCCGGAAGGAAAATTACTGTGAAATTGATCCGACTAGAGTTGATAAATTTGGTATTCCGGTTTTGCGATTTAATTATACCTGGGCCAATGAGGAGATCGCCCAAGCAAAACATATGCAGGAGACATTTCAATCCATCATGCACGAAATGGGTGCGGTCATTACGTCTACCATTCCGGGTGCGGATACGTTATATGGCTTAGAGGCTCCGGGAAAGATTATCCACGAAGGAGGAACAACCCGTATGGGGAATGATCCTAAAACATCTGTGCTGAACAAATGGGGACAGGCTCACGACTGTAAGAATTTGTATGTGGTCGATGCGGGGCCTTTTGTACAACAGGGGGATAAAAACTTGACCTGGACTATTCTAGCGCTGTCTATGCGCACCGCAGAATATATTTTAGAGCAGAAAAAGAAATTGAACGGTTAATTGCAAGGTAATGAACAGAAGAGACTCTCTTAAAGCACTCGGACTGATAGCCGCGGGTACAGGCGTATTGGCCGGAGCATGTAAGCAAGATAAAGCAAAAGAACAGGCCGCGGTGACCGATGCGGATAAACTTCCCGGTGTTCAGGAATTTGAACACGCACGGAACAAACAATTGCGAGCGGAGCAATTCTTTACGGAACACGAGATGGCTACTATCACGGTCTTAGCCGATATCATCATTCCTAAAGACGATGTTTCTGGTAGTGCGTCAGATGCGGGTGTCCCCGATTTCATTGAATTCATGGTAAAAGATCTACCTAGCAATAAGATCCCCATGCGAGGGGGACTTAAATGGATGGATGTGCAGTGTCAGAAGCGGTATGGAAGCGTGTTTATCAAATGTAAATCGGAACAGCAGATGGAATTAATCGACGAAATCGCATATCCCGATCAAGCCAAGCCGGAAATGCAGCAGGGTGTGGCGTTTTTCTCGTTGATGCGTAACCTCACTTCTTCTGGGTTCTTTACAAGTGAAATGGGCGTTAAAGATATCGGCTACGTGGGAAATAGACCGGGGGTCTGGAATGGCGTCCCTGCAGATGTACTGAAAGAGCACGGATTTGACCCGGAGAAGTTTTTTGGGTGATCCTTCTTTATATTTTGTTAACAGACTTAGGGAGATCGTACGAATCGGTCTCCCTATTTTTATTTTAAGGCTGTCGCGGTATTGTGTCCTGTCGTCCACCTGTTGATCAGCGAGGCATGGATAATTTTGTACCTTTGTGAAAACGATAGGAAAAGCTATGCTAGGTTTAAAATTATTAACAGATCCGCGCTGGGCAAATATTGCGGAATCTAATCTGGAAGAAATTCTAACAGACCACGCTTGGTGTGAGCAGAAGGCAGCCTCGAATGCAATTACATTGATTACGCAGAACCCCGAATTGGAAGATCTCGTGCACGAGCTGACCGCTATTGCCATTGAAGAGATGCAACACTTCCAGATGGTTATTGACATTATTAAGCAACGGGGCTATGCACTGGGCCGAGAGAGGAAGGATGATTATGTTGGCCAATTGATGAAATTTTCCAAGAAAGACGGTTCGAGAAATCAATCTTTTATTGATCGACTATTGTTTGCGGCGATGATCGAAGCTAGGAGCTGTGAGCGTTTTCGGGTGCTTTCCAAAAACATCAAAGATGAGGAACTGGCTAAATTTTACTACGACCTTATGGTTTCTGAAGCGAATCATTATACTACATTTCTAAACTTTGCTAAAAAATATACAACCGATGTGGATGTCGAGCGTAGATGGCAGGAGTGGCTAGACTTTGAAGGCAAGCTTATCCAAAGCTATGGCACAAAAGAATATATCCATGGCTAATCGTTTCTTGATGTAGATCAATGCCCAAGATGCGGCGCTACTTTAACTTTGTATTATACAATAAGAAAGGAAAACAACATGATCGAATTAGGTATAGGCATGTTTGGTGACGTGCAAATAAATGCTGTTACAGGACAGATCCAGCCGGCAGCTGAACGTATGAAAGAGATCGTCGAAGAGATCAAACTCATGGACGAAGTGGGAGTCGATTTCTTCGGAATGGGTGAGCACCATAGAGAAGATTACGCCGTGGCATCTCCAGAAATCATTTTGGCCGCTGCTGCAACGGTAACAAAGAATATTAAATTGGGCAGTGCGGTGTCAGTACTTAGCTCTGCGGATCCGGTGAAGCTCTTTCAAGACTTCGCGACGGTAGACATCTTATCCAATGGACGGGCAGAGATCATGGCTGGGCGAGGATCATTCATTGAATCGTTTCCTTTATTTGGATATGATCTGAAGGACTATTCCGAGCTTTTCGATGAAAAACTGGAGTTATTGACCCGGCTGAATAAGCAGGATGCCATTACCTGGTCCGGTAAATTCCGAAAACCATTGATCAATCAGCAAATATTTCCTAGACCCGTACATGGCTCTTTGCCGATTTGGGTTGCGGTTGGAGGAACAACTTCGTCGGTTATCCGGGCGGGTAGGATGGGGTTGCCGGTGATGTTCGCCATCATAGGCGGTGCTCCCGAGAATTTCAAACCGTTGTTTGAAGTGTATCAGCAAGCCTGGATTGATAATGGACACGATATGAAAGATTTTCAAGTGGGCGTTCATATGCATGCCTTCTTTGGTGAAAATAGTCAAGCTGTAGCAGACAAATATTATCCAGTCTATGCTGGACAAATGAATAGAATCGGAGCCTCTCGGGGATGGCCGTCCTATCAGCGATCTCAATACGATTTTGGACGATCAATCCACGGACATCTCGTGGTAGGTGATGTCAATCAGTCGGTAGAGAAAATACTTCATATTATTGACATGTTCGGACTTACCCGCTTCTCTGCCCACATGGATGTGGGAAGTCCCGATCATAGCGATATGATGAAAGCCATTGAATTATATGGAGGGCAGATCATCCCTAAAGTGAAAGAAGCCCTGAAAAAAGGAGAGTAAGACATAGATTATGGAATAGAGGAAAATGTTGCATCCTACTAACTAAAATAAGGTTATGAAAAGAGCACGTTTTTCTCTATTTACCATTGTGGCATTATTGTTAAGCTGCAATCGTCCGGAAAAGGTTACCGAGCAAAATGCATCAGTGCAGGAGGTTGCTTTGGATGCCGCCAAGCAAACCGATCAGGCTTTCGTCGCGACATCAAATCCCCCTTCAGCCGAAGGACCAAACGTATCTGCGATTGTGCCGGCGGAAAAGAAAATAATCCGCAGCGGGCAGGTCGCCTTGGAGTCTAAAAACATCCGGAGTAGTAAGTCTGATCTGGACAAACAGTTAGCAAAATTTGGAGGCTACTACGAACAAGAGGCTTCTACCAATTCGGGAGCCTATCTCAGCTATACGTTGGTGGCTCGAATTCCTGCACAGCATTTTGATGCGTTCCTAAAAGCGGTCGAAAACGGAAAAGATCAATTAACAAGTTTATCAATACAAGGCGAGGATGTATCATTGACCTATTTTGATACACAATCGCGTCTGAAAAGCAAACGGGTGTACTTAGTAAAGTACCAGCAGATGGTCGGCCAAGCGAAGAATGTGAAGGAATTATTGGAAATCCAAGAGCAAATACGGCAGCTACAGGAAGAAATAGATAGTCAAGAGGTCGTTATGCGTCGTCTGAAAGATCAAATTGCATTCAGCACCTTACGCATTGAACTGTTTGAGCAGGAGGCCAACTTACCAATGGGAACACAGACATTCTGGAGTCAACTCTCCCAAGCAGTACATTCGGGATGGGAACTGATGAAAAACTTTATATTGGGCGTGATTTATGTGTGGCCTTTGTGGATCGTAATTGGAACATCGATCTTTTTGTGGAGACGATTTTTAAAAGCACGAATTCGAAAAGCCAAGACAAGCAGGACGGATACTCCAAAAGGCTGATTATAGATGTTTTTATTACATAAGGCAAACGGAAGGTAGGGGCAGGCTATCGAAATTTGTGTATCTTTGCAACGTGGTAAAGGAGAGTAAATTGATAGATATCAGAAGTTTATCCCTGTCAGAACTGAAAGATAAGTTGACGGAAATGGGTGAGCAAGGATTTCGTGCAAAGCAGGTCTATGAGTGGTTGTGGGCAAAATCATGTACCGATTTCGATCAGATGAGCAACCTTAGCAAAGCTCTTCGGGAATCTTTGAAAAAACATTTCGAAATTCGTGCTGTTAGTGTGCGTCAGTCGCAGGTAAGTACGGATAAAACTATAAAAAGCACGTTTACGTTGTACGATGGCAATGTCATTGAAGGTGTTTTGATTCCCACGCCAGAGCGGATGACCGCTTGTGTCAGTTCTCAGGTCGGTTGTAGCCTCACCTGCAAATTCTGTGCGACTGGATATATGGATCGCAAGCGGAATTTGCAAGCCGATGAAATCTATGATCAAGTCGTCCTTATCGCGAAGCAGGCGGAAGAAAAATATCAACAGCCGCTGACAAATATCGTCTATATGGGTATGGGAGAACCGCTTCTAAACTATAGCGGCATGATGAAATCCGTAGAGCGGATAACGGCCCCAGACGGGTTGAATATGGCCGCTAAGCGTATTACGGTTTCTACAGCAGGAATAGCAAAAATGATCAAGAAGCTCGGCGACGATGAAGTTCGTTTTAATCTCGCCTTATCCCTGCATGCCGCAAATGATCAGAAGCGCAATGAAATCATGCCTATTAATGAGCAAAACTCGTTAAAGGCGCTTGCCGACGCCCTTAAATATTACTACGCCAAAACGAAAAATCCGGTAACGTTTGAATATATCGTTTTTCATCATTTCAATGACGAACTAGAGGATGCCAGAGAGCTGGCTAAGTTTTGTAAGCACGTACCGTGTAAAGTGAATATCATTGAATATAATCCCATCGCTTTGGCGGATTTTGTGAATGCGGAAGCAGACAAAATTGAGCAATTCGCAGACTATCTACGTAGCCAAGGGGTGGTCACGAATGTTCGCCGAAGTAGGGGAAAGGATATTGATGCTGCTTGCGGACAGCTTGCTATCAAGGAAAAAAAGGAGAAGGTCGTGGAAAACTAAAAAACAGCTTTATATTTGCATATACCGGTTATAAACTATGCAGATAAGAAACTATTGGTAGCGTTTTGTCTCGATGTTGTTTCCTTCCGATCTGTGTATCTTGTGAAATTGTTTTCTTGCACCAAAAGGAACTTCTATGTAATTCCTGTCAATCCACCTTCCTGTGAAGGACCACTATCTTTTTAAGCGGAACTCTCCAGTGGTTACGCGGCATGGACCCCGTCGAGATGGCAACACCCTACTTGTGCTTTCCATAAGTTGAAATATAGGCAGGCTCATCAAATAGCCTCCTACTTTGGGCGAGGAGGTTCGGAACACAATTATGCAGATCTCCTTTTTTGCGGAACTTGATATGGTGGTGCCTGTCCCCACTCATCAGAAAAAACGAACAGAACGGGAAGGTAACCAAAGTGAATACATCGAATACGGAATAGCTGACTGTTTACACCCATTCTGATTTCTGGCTTTGTTCAGGTTGCTCATACCGACAACTAGACACGTCAGGTGCGACTAGAACGCTACGACAATGAGGAAAACGTTTTTGTTACATGGATCCTGATGTGTTTTCCGGCAACATATTTTGCTAGTGGACGATGTGCTGACTACGGGAGTTATTGTTGCCTCTACATGTAACGCTTCGAAGGATACGTGCGGCTGCAAAAAATCGTTGCTGTACTCGCGCCAGCGTAATCGTCTATTTTTGTTTCCCGCCGTATGCTGTAGGAGAGCCACAACCTCTTTGGAAAATCGAACAGGATTCTAGTAGACCGAGCTGGTCATAACGAAAAATACAGCAGGAATAATTTTTTGATTTTATATCAATAACCTAATCTTTTTCGGTGCAGTACGATATAACTAAAAAGAGCCATGCCGATTCCCACATAGTCGGCAAAAATATCCCACCAATCCGCTTGTCGATTACTGGATAGGTATCGCTGTATAGCTTCCGTACCGAACGCGAAGACGGAGGTAATAAGCAGCGTGAGCAATACTGTTTTTGTTTTCGACGCCCGTCCCTTTGATTGCACGATAAAGCCCATCAAAAGCAACACTGTAAAAACGAAAAAAAATCCACAATGAGAAAGCTTATCGAAGCCCTCAAAAAAGTTCGTGTTCGGTAAGTCATCCGATGGCAAGCCCATCAAAAGCAACATAATAATCGCCCAAATGATCGCCCATAAATAGTTGTATACGTATCGTATCATGGTTCATAAAAGTCGGGTTAATATTGCACGTTTCAAAAAATACGTTTCAAAAAATTAAATATTAACACTTTTTCACGTATTCTTCTTGTTCGAAGAATAATTTTTTCTGTCTGATAATCAGGTGTTTTATAAATAAAGTTGTAATTTTATAGTACTATGTATTGCATAGTACAGTATAAAGCATATATCTTTGTATTGTTATGATAGCAGAAAATACACAAACCCAAATGCGGAAGGGAATACTGGAATACTGTATTCTTTCTATAATTTCCCGAGGGGAGATATATGCTTCAGATATTATCGGAGAATTGAAGAAGGCGCAACTTCTGATAGTGGAGGGCACTTTATACCCATTGCTAACGAGGTTGAAGAATAATGGTTTGCTGAGTTATAATTGGCAAGAATCCACTTCGGGCCCGCCTCGCAAGTATTATCAGATTACAGACGAAGGAAGGGAAGTACTGTCCCGGTTGGACATTACGTGGAAAGAACTGGTGTTTGCCGTAGAAACATCATTACAAGGAAGAAATTAACAACAATACTAATCTAAAATATTAAACAAGGTCATGAACAAGACAATCATCATAAACATAAACAGCATCGTCTTTCACATTGAGGAAGACGCGTATGAGACGCTGCGATCGTATATGATCGATATCAAAAAACATTTCGGTCACTCTGCCGAGAGTAAGGAAATACTAGAGGATATCGAGAACCGTATTGCAGAAATGTTTAACGAACGCATTCAAACAGGACGGAAAGAAGTCATTAATTTAGAGGACGTACAACAGGTTATTGGGCAGATGGGAAGCGTAAGTGACTTTGAAGAGACGGAAGGAAGTGCTGACGAGTTTCAACAGGAGCAACCTCGGTCGGCAGGCTATACAGGTAATGCAGGCGAGTCGGTCGGAAAAAAATTGATGCGTGATCCGGATGATAAAGTATTGGGTGGTGTGTGTAGTGGTTTGGCTCATTATTTCGGCATGGAGCCAAGATGGTTACGGATATTGTTGGTTCTCTTTGTACTCATCGGTGGTTCTGGATTTTTAGTGTATGTGATTTTATGGATCGTAATGCCGGTTGCCGAGACCAGGGCAGACAAGATGTCCATGCGTGGTGAAGTTCCCAATCTGCAGAATTTCAAAAAATCTTTTGATGAAGAAGTGAAGACGTTCTCTGAAAATTTTTCTGGAGCCGGCGAGCACATTAGCCGTGGTGCACGTTCGGCGGGAAATGCGATGGGAGGATGCTTAGGGCTAATCGGAAAGCTGATTGCATGGCTTATGCTTATCAATACCGGATTGAGTATTTTGGGGATGTTCATCTTTTACGTTTTTAATATGATGAACTTGTTTGGACTTGAAAACCCGATTGTTTTCCCTCCGCTACAGATCTTGTCGGCAGATGATGCCGTGATCGCATTGACATTGGGTTTTATGGCAACGACGATTCCTTTCTTGGCCCTGTTTTTATGGCTCGTGCGCGTACTATTTAAGACAGAGAAATTGAATAACTACTTGTCTCTAACCATGTTCGCTGTGTGGATTGTATCTGTCGTTGGCGTCATTTATTACTGTGTGTATGCCGCACAGGACTTCCGGGAAAAGAGTACCATCAACGTGCAGAAGAATATTGTCGCGCAAAAGGTGTATTACTTTACAGAAAAGGATGTACGCGTCCTAGATGCCAGCGAAAAGGACTCATTAAAGTCAAAATTCAACATACAGATCGATGGGCAGGATTTGCGTAACTATTTGCACTCCAATGTTGGAATTTACTTTGAAAATGTGGACTCCTTAAGTCAACCGTATATTCAATACAATTACTCGGCAAAAGGGAAAACCTATCAATTGGCCGCTGAACGTGCTAAGAGTATTGTATATGAAGGTATTCAGGAAGGAAATACGATTTTGTTTCCAAGTCACTTTATCTTAAATAGGAATTCGTTGGACCGTGATCAATATGTCAGCGTAACGGTGTATTTGCCTCGTGGATCAAAAGTGGTTCTGCATCGGGAAATAGAAGGTAAGATTCGGGACATATCATGCTGGGAATGCTTAAATAATTACCCCGACCCCGATCATCAAAAGTTCACAGAATGGACGATGACAGCAACAGGGCTAGTTTGTTCACAAGCCGAACCACCCAAAGAAGAAGATAAGGAGGAGGAACGCACTGAAGAGCTGGAAAAGGCGGTGAAGGAAGCTGTTAAAAACAAGCAAGACTCCGTTATTCGTATAGACGGTTCTAATGTGACCATTGAAGTCAAAGACAACAACGTAAAAATCAACACTAAGAAGGAAAAAGGGGGGTCCTAACGGATTCTTACTATAAATAATACTACATGCTACCGTTCTCCTGTATAGACGAGATGAAGGTCGAAGCGAACAGGAGAACATTTTATCTATATCTATATCTATATCTATCTATGAAGAGACTATTTACCCATTTAATTTTAAGCTGTTTTTTAGTGTTGTCCACTGGATTTACCTTGTTTGCCCAACAGGTAGATGTTAAGGGGAAAGTTTTTAACAGCAAAAGTGAGCCGTTAGCCAACGTTTCTGTTTACTTACTGACTGCGAAGGCAGAGGCCGTTATTAAAACCGCTGTTTCAGATGAACAGGGTGCATATGTTATTAAAAACACGCCCAAAGGTGAATTTATTGTGCAGGCATCTTCGGTAGGATACGATGTTTTCAAATCTACTGTTGTTCTGGTCGATGGAAAATCGGTCGTTATGGATGATATTCATTTAGTCGAGCAAACTCAAACGATTGGCGCAGTGACCGTCGAAGGGCGTGTGCCATTGGTGCAGCAACGTGACGGAAAATTAATCCTAAATGTGGAGAATTCTACGCTCGCTGCTGGAAATAATGCATTGGAAGTGGTACAGCGCGCTCCAGGCGTTAGTGTAGATAAGGACGAGAATCTACAATTGATGGGACAACAGGGCGTGAACGTCACCATCGACGGACGACAAACGTTCATGAGCGGAGAACAATTAGCCACTTTTTTGAAAGCCATGAATGGCGACCAGATCAAAAGTGTGGAGGTGAGTACGCAGCGGAGTGCGAAGGATGATGCAGAAGGAGCTGTGGGTACCATTAATATCGTATTAAAGAAGAATCGTTTAGAAGGATTTAACGGTACATTTCTTGCTAGCGCTGCTCGTGGGGAACATTTTAGAGGTAATTCGTCGCTTAGCTTAAACTATAAGAAAAACAATACGACTGTTTTCGGCTCCTATGGTTACACGCACAATAAAAGAGAATTCGATTTGGGTTTAGAACGGACGATCCCATCGGAGGAAGTAGGAGATCGTGTTTTTGATCAACAGGCCAATCTGACCGAAACAAATAAAACGCATAACTATAAATTCGGTATTGAACAAAAGACGTCCGAACGCAATACGATGCTTTTGCAGTTTTCAGGAGATAACGACAAAGAAAGCTCATTGAACAAGAGCTTGACCGATATTGGCCCACAATTGGGCATAGTAGACTCTATACTCACCTCATCGTCAAAAAGCATAACTCCTTTCAATCGGTATTCGGTTAATTTCAACAATGAGTTTAAATTGGACACAGTCGGCGGGAAAGTAGTCGTTGATTTGGATTGGAGCGCCTTTCGAAACAATTCCGACATCAACTATGAATACCGGACAACGGATGCGGCCGGTGACCTTCTTTACGATCCAGAGTTTGAACGTAGCCGTATGCCGGTAGATATTGATATCTATGTGGGAAAGATCGATTTCACTAAAGGGATAGGAAAGGGAAAGTTGGAAAGCGGTTTAAAGTATAGCCATGTTAAATCGGACAACGATCTTCAGTTTGAGCAGATTATAGATGGTGAATGGCAAGATTATGTTGGCCGTCCAAATCACTTCGTATATACCGAACAGCTTGCAGCTGGGTATGTGGACTACAGTCAGGAATTTGGAAAGTTCAGCGCGAAAGCTGGAATACGGGCCGAATATACAATTTCTGACGGAAATTCCATTACGCTGGCAAAGCGCGTCAAGCGCGACTACCTGGATTGGTTTCCGTCTGTCAACTTGAGCTACACGGTGAATGAAAACAACATGTTGTCTCTCAGCTACGCTAAAAAGATATCCCGACCAAATTATAGATTTTTGAATCCGTTTGCGTACTACATTGACAAATTTACCTATATGTTGGGTAATCCGTATCTAAATCCTCAATACACAGATGGATTTACGTTGAACTATACCTTGTATAAAATGTACAACATTACTTTGGGAACTGATATTACCAATGATGCCATGGTGGAAAGCATGGGGCAAGATAATATCAAAGGAGAATCTTGGGTGACGCGGGAAAACCTAGCCAGGAACGTCACCGCGTATTTAAATATCAATGCTCCGTTTCAAATTGGGAAAATTTGGTCAATGAATAATAATCTGACAACGATTTACATGCATTTTGAAGGACCGATTGCTGGAGAATATGCTGACCTAGGTTCGGTGTTCTTTCAGGGGCGAAGCACCAATAACTTCAAAATGGGTAAAGGGCTTTCGGCAGAGCTTTCTGTGAACTACAATAGCCCATTTTTATATAACGTGTATAAGATCCATGCGCGATGGGGAACAGATTTGGGTATCAATTATAATTTTAAAGACGGGCGTAGTTCGTTGAAGCTGGCGGGTACAGACATCTTCCGCACGCAGAAGAACAATATCTCGACCGATTTTGGACAATTTAATTCAAACATCCGGCAGTACAACGACAACCAAACGGTACGATTGACGTATACGTATAAATTTGGAAACTTAAAACAACAAAATCGCCGCAACAATACAGATTCTGATGAAAAGAATCGTGCGTTGTAGCCGTTCCTGGTTCACGGATTAGTATAGACCGTAGGTAGCAGTACCTGCGGTTTTTTTGTATACTTGTATATGAATAAGTTAGAAAGTATCGTTGTTTTCTGTGCGTCTAGTTTAGGAAATTCCGATCGGTACGAGCATGTGGCGAAGCATGTTGGGACTGTTTTTGCCCAGCGCGACATTCAACTGGTTTATGGCGGAGGCAAAGTAGGGCTTATGGGAGCTGTTGCAAACGCAACATTGACCGCCGGAGGGAGAGTAGTGGGCGTTATCCCGCATTTTTTGAATTCGAAGGAACGAGAACATACTGGTGTCACACAGCTGATCACGGTGGATACCATGCATGATCGAAAGCGCATTATGAACGAATACGCTGATGGCGTTATTGCTTTGCCAGGTGGATTTGGCACGCTCGAAGAGCTATTCGAAATGATTACCTGGGCGCAACTTGGCCTGCATACCAAGCCCGTAGGCTTATTAAATGTAGACGGGTATTATGATCATTTGGTGGCGTTTATTCACCATATGGTCTCCGAAGGATTGTTAAAAACAGAAAACCAACACATGTTGTTGGTGGGCAGTTCTGTGGAAGAGCTTCTAGAAAAAATGGAACACTACCAAGCACCGGCAGTGCCCAAATGGATAGAAAAAGATGAGGTTTAATATGCCTCGTGTCTATTTAAACGGAAAGTAACGTTTGGCATTGCCATAGCAAATGTCTTGGACGATGCTACCAATCCACGGTATATCGTTCGGAATAAGTCCTTGTTGCATGTCTTCGGCAAATAGTCGGCAAAGCAATCTTCTGAAATATTCGTGCCTCGGAAACGACAAAAAACTACGGGAATCGGTCAGCATGCCAATGAATCGACTGATCAATCCAATGTTCGACAAGGAATTCATTTGCTTAGTCATCCCATCTAACTGATCATGAAACCACCAAGCCGATCCAAATTGAATTTTTCCGGCAATAGCGCCATCATTGAAATTTCCGGTCATCGCTGCAAATAAGTCATTGTCGGACGCGTTCAGGTTATAAATGATGGTCTTTGCGAGTTTGTTCCCGTTATCCAAGCGATTTAGAAATTTGACCAGGGCTTCTCCTTGGCGATAATCCCCTATACTATCCCAACCGGTGTCCGGCCCCAATTCCCTGAACTTGCGGGCGTTGGTATTGCGAAATGCGCCAACATGGTATTGTTGTACCCATCCTTTTTCATAGTCCCACTCAGCGAAGTAAACCAACATGGCGGATTTAAATTTAGTGATATCGATTTCCGATGGGTTCTCTCCGCGCCGCGTGCGCGCGAATATATTCTGCAGTTCCTTTTCGGTGTAGTCAGCCGCAAATAAATGAGGTAGCCCGTGGTCAGAGATGCAGCAACCATGATCGGCAAAAAAGTCATGCCTGGATTTCAAGGCCTCGAGATACTCTTTGAACGTCTGAATAGAGCGATTTGTCACCTCCCCCAAGCGATCGACATAGGCATTGAACAGGGGCGGATCATCCAAGTGCATCGCTTTATCTGGCCGGAATGCCGGATACATGCGTAGTGGCCTATCTTCTTCGGCGAAACGCCGATGGTGTGCCAAAGAGTCGATCGGATCATCTGTGGTGCAGATGACCTCCACGCCCATGCCTGCTAAAAGTCCTTGTACCCTGTGGCTAGGCATTGCCAGTTGGTCAGAAGCCTGTTCGTAAATTCGTTCTGCCGTAGATGGTCCCAACAGCTCTTTTATCCCAAAATATCGTTGCAATTCGAGGTGTGTCCAGTGATATAGCGGATTTCGGACTGTATAAGGCACAGTTTCTGCCCATTTAAAAAACTTTTCCTTATCTGAGGCTGTTCCTGTGATAAAGTGCTCTGAGATACCATTTGCCCGCATGGCGCGCCATTTATAGTGATCGCCGTATAGCCAGGCTTGCGTAAGGTTATCAAAAGAGCGATTATCCGCTACTTGATCCGGAGGTAGATGATTGTGATAATCGATGATGGGTAGTGGCTTGGCGAAGTCGTGGAAAAGCGCTTCAGCAATACCGTTCTGTAGTAAAAAATTGTCGTCTAAGAAATGCATTCTGTTACAGGTTTATGGTTTTTATATAAATTTTATAATTATAGAACGAAAATACGAGGATGCGAACATTTTTTTTTACGAAAACGATTGATTAAAAATGAGTATATTGTGGATTTATTAATTATATAAGCAGACTATGATGAAACGATTCTTCTTTTTGGCCTTGGGGATAGGCTTAGCTGGAACTGCATTTGGCCAGCGACAGTTGACCGAGCTGTGGGAAACAAAAAATCTACCTACACCCGAATCCGTATTGTTCTCTCCAGGTAATAATGTATTGTATGTATCGCTGATCGACGGTGATGCTATGGGAAAAGATGGAAAAGGCGGTGTAGCGATATTAAACTTGGATGGGAGTGTAAAAACTGTCGATTGGATTACTGGAATGGACTCCCCGAAAGGGTTGGCGATTTATAAAGATATGTTGTATGTAGCCGATCTTACATCGGTTTCCGTTATTGATATTATCACGGGAAATGAAATCAATAAAATCGAATTTCCAGGAGCAGTCATGTTAAATGATGTGACTATTGACGATAATGGAGTCGTATACGTGTCGGATACGCGCTCGGGAAAGATCTATCAGATGCGGAACAATAGACCGACGATATACATGGAAAATACAAAATCGGTGAATGGATTAAAATATGTGAATGGAGCTCTATACGCGTTGGTGGGACCGGAGTTATGGAAGATTGACAGTAATAAAAAGTCAACCGTGGTAGCAAAGGGATTTGAGCTCGGCGGCGATGGATTGGAACCCGTAGGAAATGGGGATTTTTTAGTCACGTGTTGGGGCGGGCTTGTATATTATGTGAAAGCAGATGGTTCCTTCGAAAAATTAATGGACGTGCGGGGAAAAATGAACACCGCTGATTTGGGTTTCCATCCGCAAACAAACACCGTGTATATTCCTACATTTAACAATAACAGCGTTAAAGCATATAAATTGAACTAAACATATCTACACCGTTGCGGACAACTATCTGAGGCCAAAAGGTAAGGGATAAGGAGAAAGATGTGATTTTAACGCATCTTTTTTTTATTCGTATCAGGATGTGTTACATGTGGGCGTGTGGGATTTCATGTTTCCTTGTGCGTTTATTCGTTACAAATTATAAAAGTTTTTCTAACGAGCCTTGACTGTTTACGCGAACGATAAGTACCTTTGCTTAAAATGACGAAGATGACGATTGAGCAATTATATTCGCTTTATATAGAAAACCCCGTTATCGCGACAGACACCCGGAAGATTACGTCGGGAAGCATCTTTTTTGCGTTGAAAGGGGAACGGTTTGATGCCAATGCATTTGCACATCAAGCGCTGGATGCGGGTGCACGATGTGCGGTTGTTGATCAAGCCGACTACGCGGTGGACGACCGATATATCCTGGTAGACGATGTTCTGAAAACGTTGCAGGACCTTGCTCGATATCATCGGCAGCAGTTGACAATTCCTGTTATTGGAATTACAGGAACAAACGGTAAAACGACCACGAAAGAACTCGTTTATGCAGTACTATCCCAACGTTATAAAACCTACGCTACGAAGGGAAATTTAAACAATCATATTGGGGTTCCGTTGACTTTATTGGCGATCGATGCCCAGGTTGAAGTGGCCGTTATAGAAATGGGGGCCAATCATCAAGGGGAGATAGCATTCCTTTGTGAAATTGCGCGTCCGACACACGGTCTGATTACCAATGTTGGTAAAGCGCATTTGGAAGGGTTCGGTTCTTTTGAGGGCGTCAAGAAAACAAAAGGTGAGCTATACGACTTTCTAAAGGACCAAGATGGCGTGCTATTTCTTCAGGGAGATAATGAACACTTGGTCGCTATGGAATCCTTTAGAGGTATCCGGCATGTAGTTCGGTATGGTTTTTCGGCCGGAAATGATGTGGTGGGACAATTAGCTCAGGCGGATCCCTTATTAACGGTCCGGTGGAAGCTAAACCAAGCAACCGATTACCAAACGGTAGTTACACACCTGACTGGATCGTATAATACAGAAAATATTTTGGCGGCTGTTGCGATCGGAAATTTTCTGGGGATGGACGCGGATTCTATTAATGCCGGCGTGGAGAGTTATATTCCGACAAATAATCGGTCGCAGATAACCCAAACGGAGCGGAATACGGTTATTGCAGATTATTATAATGCCAATGCAAGTAGTATGGCAGCTGCCTTGGAAAATATTGCCGTGATTGAGCGGACACATAAAGCTATTATATTGGGTGATATGTTTGAAATGGGTGAGGAAAGCTGGGAAGAACACCGGAAACTCGTGGAGCAAGCTCTACGTCTAGGTGTGGATCGAACGGTTTTTGTCGGAAAAGCGTTCTGGGCACATAAGCAGCCGGCGGGGGAATTTTACGAGACCACTGAAGCGGCAAGGACAGGATTAGAGAGCCGACCTATAACAGACAGCACAGTATTGCTCAAGGCCTCGCGAGGGATGGCTTTTGAGTTATTGATAGATGTTCTGTAAGCAAAGTCGACGAAAAAATGGATATAAGAAAAGAGAGGAGTTTATAAAAGCTCCTCTCTTTTTATCGTTCTGGTTCAATATCGAAGGATAGTTGTTTTTCCTTATTTATTAACTGAGCAATGCTGGTATCATTTAGTATCTGCAACATAGCATTTCTTACTTCTACGAAGGTATCCCGTATACCACAGGCGTGTTCTTCTACGCATTCTTCGCAGGAGCGGTAGAAGTTAAGACTTACACAAGGGAGCAATGCAATCGGGCCGTCAATTAGGCGCATCACCTGCGATAGAAAGATATCTTCAGGTGCCTTGTTTAAACTGTAGCCGCCTCCAGCTCCTTTTTTAGAGTAGAGGATCCCGGCGTTGCGCATTTCTAAAAGAATTTGTTCTAGAAATTTCTTTGGAATACGCTCCTCTTCTGCGATTTTAACAATCTGCATGGGCTCTTTTCCATAGTTTCGTCCTAAAACCATTAGCGCCTTAATGGCGTATTTTGTTTTCTTAGAAAGCATACGTTTTCCTTTTTTCGAATAAATCTATTTGCAAAGGTACGGAAATTAGTTTGCTCTTGAAACTATTGCCCCAAGACCTCTACTATAGGTTTACCGATGCTACCGTTCGGTTCCATAACGTGAAGCAATGATGCTACGGTTGGAGCGATATCCACGATATGAACCTCTTTATTGCTCACGCCATGTTCTATACCCCAACCCATGAACAAGAGTGGGATATGCGAATCGTAGGCCGACCACACGCCATGTGTAGTGCCTGTAGAGCGGGGTGTTCCCGAATACCACTGCGGTTCCGCTATAATTTGTATGGCACCGCTATTTTTCCGGTTATAGCCGTTGATGATTTTCTCGCGTATTGGAGCTGGGATGAACATGTTCTGGTTACTTTCCATGTCAACAACATAGGCAACTCCCTCTTCTTTGTGCAGTTGTTGGATAATCGTCTCCTTCACTTGGTTCTTATCCAGCTTCAAGGAGTCTATCAGGCCCTCGTTTAAATGCACTTGGTAGTTCAGCAGACTCCGCACGATCTTATCGTTTCCAAATTTGTTTTTCAGGATGTTGTTCAGGTTGCGCTGTATCTGCCTTGTAAATAAGTAGCCCCCATTCCCTTTTTGGTCGGTGTAATACATAGGATTGTAGGAAGCGGCGTGGTCTGCAGTCAGGAAAATCGTATAATTTCCCTTGCCGACATGTCTATCCAAGTAAGCTAGAAAGTTAGCAATGTCTTTATCCAATCGTAGGTATGTATCTTCGATCTCAACAGCAGACAGCGAGTAACGATGGCCGACGTAGTCTGTCGCCGAGAGGCTCACGCACAGGAAATCGGTGTTATTCGTCGGGTTTTTACCAAGTTGTTCACTTTCCAGGGCCGCTTTTGCAAAGTCCAAAGTTAGTGTATTCCCCTGCGGCGTTGTTTTGATCAGTTCTAGCCCAGCATCTTTCATGAGCTCAGATGTTCTTCGGGGAAAGGTTGGGGTCGCTTCGCCAGCCCATTTTCCTTCATAGGAATTGTCGTCGACAATGCTGTTATTGGTGTATGTCTCGATGGGATAGAGCGTATTCCAGTCTTGTTTCAGATATTTTTCGGCCAGTTTTTGCTTGTTGAAAGCCTGCACCCAAGTAGGTAAAGACTTCATATAGAAAGTGCTGGATATCCAGTTTCCAGATTTGCTTTCAAACCAGTATGCGGCATCTGCGAAGTGTCCGGCCGGCAATATTCCGCCACGATCTTTGATGGATATACCGATGACTTTTGATTTAAAATTTGTAGCTAATTTCAGCTGGTCAGTAATCGTCGATGCAAGTAAGTTCCGCGGAGATTGCTGTCCTTCTTTCTCGTTAGTACCGACGCCCTGTACGTTGTCGTCCTGTGTGCAATACATCGGCTGTCCTGTAGCTTGAACAATCCAGTCGTTTCCTGCAATACCGTGAATGGAAGGGACAGATCCGGTGTACACTGAGCTGTGCCCGATAGCCGTATAGGTCGGGATATAGTTGATGATCGTGTTTTCGCAGGAGAACCCCTCGTTTAAGAGGCGGTTAAAGCCGTCACTTCCATAACGATCCGCAAAACGATAGAGATAGTCCCAGCGCATTTGGTCTACCATGAGGCCAACAACTAACTTTGGTCGTGCAGGTTGGGCGTAGGCTTGGAAAGCCAGCACTAAACTCAGAACGCCTGTACAGAATGATTTCCACATAATAACGTAGTTTTAAGAACGAAGTGCTAAATGTAGGTGATTTTTTAGGAATTCCCCTGTATAAGATTCGTTACAGTCGGCTAGACCCTCTGGCGTTCCCTCGAACACGACTTTTCCTCCCTTGTTTCCTCCTTCCGGACCGATGTCAATGACCCAGTCTGCGGTTTTGATCATTTCCATATTGTGCTCAATTACAAGAATGCTATTTCCTAAGGCAATTAGGGCATCAAAAGCTTTGATCAGTTTTTGGATGTCGTGGAAATGAAGACCCGTTGTCGGCTCGTCAAAAATGAACAGCGTTTTCTTGCTGTTGTTTCCTTTGATCAGGAACGAGGCTAATTTGATACGCTGCGCCTCCCCCCCAGACAGGGTGCTGGACGGCTGTCCTAGTTTGACGTACCCTAAGCCCACATCTTGTAAAGGCTTGATTTTTGCCAGAATTTTGGGTTGGTCTTCGAAAAAGGAAATGGCTTCATCTACGCTTAATTCTAAAATATCGGCCACCGATTTACCCTTGTATTCAACATCAAGGACGTGTTGTTTGAACCGCTTGCCACCGCACGCCTCACACGGTAGGACGATGTCCGCCATAAATTGCATCTCTATTTTCACTTCGCCATCGCCTTGGCAAACATCGCAGCGCCCGCCTTCCACATTAAATGAAAAAGCGGCAGGTTTCAGCCCACCTGCTTTAGCGGCAGGGAGATTGGCATATACCGCACGTATTTCGTCCCAACCCTTTACGTAAGTCACGGGATTAGACCGGGACGACCTTCCTATGGGGTTTTGGTCAATCATTTCAATCTGTTCCACCCGTTCCACATCACCTTCCAACGAATCGAAGATTCCGGTTTGTTCACCGGAATAATTGCCTATCGCTTTCTGCAGAGCAGGGTATAGTACACGTTTTACCAGCGAGGTCTTCCCCGAGCCAGAGACTCCAGTCACGACCGTAAAGACATTCAGCGGAAAAGCCACATTTACACCCTGTAGATTGTTTTCCCGCGCACCCTTTACGATGACTGAATCCGTCCATTTTCGGCGAACCGTAGGAGTAGGGATGGTTAGGGTTCCGTTCAGGTATTTCCCTGTGAGACTGCTCTGATCGGAGCGTATTTCGTCGTACGTGCCCGCAAAAACTAATTTTCCACCATTAACGCCGGCTTCTGGACCGATGTCAATGATGTAATCGGCAGCTTCCATCATTTCTTGTTCGTGTTCTACCACGATGACCGTGTTGCCTACATCGCGTAGTGATTTGAGCACGCCGATCAGGCGTTGTGTATCTCGAGGATGTAAACCAATGCTGGGTTCGTCCAGGACGTAAATTGATCCGACCAATGAACTACCCAGCGAAGTAGCTAGATTGATACGTTGCGATTCCCCGCCGGAAAGTGTGTTACTCAGGCGATTCAGTGTCAGGTAGCTTAAGCCGACATCGCAAAGAAACTGCATGCGGTTAACAATCTCGGCCAATAGGCGTTTGGCAATAATTTGTTCGTGATCATTCAAGTTCAGGTTTGAAAAAAAGCGTAAGGCTTCATCGAGCGGGAGAAGAACAATATCGGTGATGGAACGCCCATCAACCTTGACATATGAAGCATCTTTACGAAGCCGGGAGCCTTTACATTCAGGACAGTCCGTTTTCCCGCGGTAGCGCGAGAGCATCACCCGGTACTGTATTTTATAGGTTTGCTGCTCCAGCTCTTCAAAAAACTGGTGAAGCCCGGCGAAATATTTGTTACCCGTCCAAAGAAGTTCCTGTTGCGCTTTGGTTAAGTCGGCATAGGCACGGTGGATGGGGAAATCAAATTTAAGCGCATTTTTCACTAGTTTATTTAGCCATTCCCCCATTTTTTCGCCTCGCCATGGAGCGATAGCACCGTCGTATACAGATTTGCTTTTGTCCGGTACAACTAAGTCAGGGTCGATTCCGATTACTTTGCCGTATCCTTCACACCGTTTACAGGCGCCGTATGGGTTGTTGAAGCTGAAGAAATTAGGTGTGGGCTCTTCAAATGTCATTCCATCCAACTCGAATTTATCCGAGTAGTGTCGCTTGTCTCCGTCGATGTCCACGTCACATTCGCCCTTCCCTTCAAAGAATGCCGTTTGCAGCGAATCGGCAATACGGCTATAGGTATCGTCCTGTTTATCTAAACGGATACGGTCAACAACGATTTGTACTTCGCCCGCCTTGAAATCTCTATTCTTAATGGTCGTATCGTCGATCACGCTTTCGATTTTTTGGATCTTGTCGTCGAAAAAGATGCGAACGAATCCTTTTTGTAAAAGCAGCGAAAGCTCTTCTTTCAGTTTTCGCTTATTCATCGGGATAAGCTGGGCAAAAATCGTTACCGTCGTATCCTCGGAATAAGTCATTAGCTCATCAATGATTGAGGAAACCGTATCTTTCGTTACCTCATTTCCCGAGATGGGCGAGATGGTTTTTCCGATCCGTGCGTATAATAATTTTAAGTAATCATAGATCTCGGTCGAGGTTCCCACTGTCGATCGGGGATTGGATGTGATGACTTTTTGCTCAATAGCGATGGCAGGGGCGATTCCTTTGATGTAGTCAACTTCCGGTTTATGCATTCTGCCCATGAACTGTCTGGCGTACGACGACAAGCTCTCCACATAGCGCCGTTGCCCCTCGGCATACAAGGTGTCAAATGCCAAGGAAGACTTTCCCGAGCCAGACATGCCTGTAATCACGACTAACTTGTTTTTGGGGATCTGGACATCAATATTTTTTAGATTGTTTACGCGGGCACCCTTGATCTGGATAAAAGATTTTGCGCTTTGTTCGGATTTCTTTGACATAACTTACAAAGGTAAGCAATTTATAAGATTTTGGACGGTAAAGGTAATGTCATCCTTTCGTTTCAGGGGTTAGTACCCATCTCTTTTTATGGGTTATTCTTCTTCCGGTGTATCGTGTTCTTCTTGTCTAAGTTTAGCCAACAGTTTCTCTACCTCGCTTTCGGAAGCTGTGAGCTTGGCCCTGCAAATAGCGATCAATTCGGATGCCCGTCGAATTTTGGCGGTAAGCTCATCGACGTTAGTTTGTCCATTTTCTATGTCCGCAACGATGTGCTGGAGTTCCTGAAACGCTTCTTGATAGGTGTATGTGATTGATTCCATTTTTTAAAGTTTTTTACCTGTAACTCGACTTCGAACGATGCCATCGTAGAGCAACGTTTCAACCTCATCGCCTTGCTGTGTTTCATTCGAGTGGGTGATGGCTTTTCCATTGATACGGGTAATGCTGAAGCCTCTTTTCAACAATTGTTTCGGATCGGCCAACTGTAGTAAGCGTGTCATATGTGCAAGGTCGTTGGTTCTATCCTTCAGCAATTGTTGGCTAAAGAATTGCAGGCGACTCTGCAGTGTTGTTAAAAGGTTTTCATGCCCAGCCAGAACCGACTTGCTGTTCCAAGAGATCGATTGTGAGAGTTGGTCCACTTGTCTTTGCTCCTGTTGAAATATATGCTGGCTTGCGCGTATGATGCGCTGCTGTGCCTCATCGACAGGAAGTGCAAATTGATGAAAGCGCTGGAGCAGGAAATCTGCAAGTTCGCTTGGCGTTATGGCATTTTTATACGCGACCATTTCGCTTACCGTCTCGTTAGTGGAATGCCCGATACCGGTTATTACCGGTATTGGAAATATTGCAATGGCTTTTGCAAGTTGATAATTATTGTAGGAAGATAGCCCGACCTCGCCTCCACCGCCTCGGATGATGGCTACTGCGTCAAACGATTCGATCCGTTCGGCAATAATCGCCAGCTGTTTGATAATAGAAGGGATGGATTTATCTCCTTGCAGGAGCGCGGGGAACAGCGTGTATTCAAAAAGATAACGCCACGGGTTGTGCTGTATAATCTTAAAAAAATCGGATAAACCTTTGCTAGTCTCCACGGAGATAATGGCCAGCCGCTTGGGTACAAGTGGAAAAGGGCGCGTCTTATTTCTACCGAATAGACCTTCTTCTTGGAGACGCTGTATGCTTTCCCGTTTTTCGCGCTCAAGTTCTCCCAGGACGAACGTGGGATCAATATCGACGATCTTCAAGCTGAACCCATACAGTGGATCGTACGAAATGGCGGCTTGAAACAATATAGTAATGCCCTCGCGGAGCGGCTCTCCCAAGATACGTAGGAATTGTTTATTAACCCGTTGGTAGTCTGCTTTCCATAAAATGGATCGCATTTCTGCTACAATCTTCCCATCCGTTTTTTCTACGAGCTCCGGGTAGCAATGACCAGAATGCGTGTAGTGGTTGAGCTTATTCATTTCTGCTTTGATCCAATACAGGCTTTTGTAGCGATCGGCAATCGTTTTCTGTATGCTACGGGATACCTCTAAAAGAGAAAAAATGGTTCTATTTTCGGAGACTTCGGGCATAGGTCAAACTTAACGAAATTTGCGCGGGAATAAAAGAGGGAACATGTTTCGACGTAGAATACGCGCCTTCATGGCCGCCTGATGGAACATTTAGGCGAAATTGGTTGTTTGTGTTTGCATATTTTTGCGTTTTATGTTTATATTTACTTATAAAAACAGCAACATGATAACCATCGCTTTACCTTCCTATTTCCATATGAGATCTTTTGTATTATGTTCCTTACTTTGTCTGAGCATGCTTTTTACGCATCTTTCTGGATGGGCTCAGTATAAGCAAACCGCAGTTAATGAATCCGTGTTGTTGCAAAATGCAAATGGTCTGCTTCCTTTGAAACGTCTGGACGAATACAAAATTGCATTGGTAACGACCGTTCCTTCCAGGTACGCCACGTTTATTCATACGGCAAAGCGATACGCCGATATCGAAAGCTTTGACTTTAATCAGTATGATGAACATACCAAATATGCGAATTTGATCATTGTGGCTGGGTCGACGGCGGATCTGCGTAATGACCTGCTGCTGATGGTCAGGCAGTCGATTGTGAACAAAAAGCGTGTGATTTTGGTGCGGTTTGACGATGGAACAAATTCGCAACCCTGGAACCGCGGTTTTTTAGGGAATGGTATATCGGAGTTAGTGGCGCCTGCCGGGGGTGAAGAGGCACAAGCACATGCAGCCATGTCCATTTTTGGTGGACTGGCCATCACCCAGGGAACACATAAGACGGAACAAACCCGATTGCAATATACGGAGGCAAAAGCGTCAGGACTTAATATTGCGGCTATGACTGCAAAAATTGATGCGATTGCGGGTGAAGCAATCCGCGGACGCGCGGCACCGGGGATGGTTGTTATGGCCGTGAAAAACGGACAGGTTATTTTTGACAAGGCATATGGCTACCACACCTATGGACAAAAAGTACCTACACGTACTACCGATATTTTCGATCTTGCTTCGATTAGCAAAATTGCAGGTACGACCCCAGTGGTTATGCATTTACAAGAGAAAGGCATTATCAATCTAGATAGCACCATGGGACGTTATTTATGGCAAGCGAAGGAGACCAACAAAAAAGATATTACGCTTCGGAGCGTACTGCTGCATGAAGCCGGTTTTACACCTTATATTCCGTTCTACCGACATTTGAATGCAGGCGACATACGGCGTTCTCCAGACGCCGGCCATCAAGTGAAAGTGGCTGATAGCGCCTACTTAAAAAATAATTATTACCGGGATGTGATGTGGCCGGAGATGCTGCAGTCGGCGGTTAAACCTGTTGGGAGCTATGTGTATAGCGACATCAGTATGTATGTCATGAAAGAAGTCGCCGAACACGAGACAGCTGAGCCTATGGATAACTATGTGCAACATCTGTTGTATCGACCTATTGGTATGAAAACAGCCGGCTACAATCCGCGAACTCGTTTTGCAAAAGACCAGATTGTTCCCACGGAGTACGACACGTCGTTTCGCAAAGTGCTGCTGCAAGGTTACGTACATGATCAGGGCGCGGCCATGGCGGGAGGGGTCGCTGGGCACGCGGGTCTTTTTGCTACGGCAAATGACTTAGCAATTTATGGGCAGTTGTTGTTGAACCGGGGAGACTATGGAGGTGTCCGCTATTTTAAGCCCGAAACCATCGATATGTTTACCTCAAAGCAGTCCAAAACCAGTAGACGTGGGTTGGGGTTTGATCGTGCAGATCCCGATCCTAAAAAAGAATATCCGTCGAAGTTAGCTAACGAATCCGTATACGGGCACACCGGATATACCGGAACGTGCATTTGGATCGATCCCAAAAATCAGTTGATTTATATCTTTCTGTCGAATCGAGTTCATCCGCAGGTGACCACGAAATTGTATGATCTGAATATCCGTAGCCGTATTCAGGATGTTATTTATGAAACCATCAATGCGACTAAATAATGGAGCAGCTTAAAAAGATGTTGATCGTTCTCAGCTTGGTGATGTCGGGATCACTAAAAGCACAGGAAGAAGGACAATTTCATCAAGATCTGGTGATTGTTGATGGACATAATGATGTAATTTATGAATCGTTGCTCAAAGGTCGGGATATAAGTAAGAGACTTTCGGTTGGACATACTGATATACCGAGGCTCAAGGAGGGAGGAGTAGATGTTCAGGTATTCGCCGTTTGGTCTGACGATAAACAATACGGAAAGGGTAAAGCGTTCAAACATGCCAATCTTCAAATCGATCTCTTAGAAAAGATGGTACATAGTCATGCGGGAGAGATCGCTATCGGGACAAATAGTGCCGCGATAGACGCAATCGTTCGAGAGGGAAAGATCGCCGCTGTCATCGGCGTAGAGGGGGGTAATATGATTGAGAACTCGGTAGAAAATCTTGAAGCGCTTTATAACCGGGGGGCGCGTTATTTAACGCTCACGTGGAATTATAACCTTCCTTGGGCGAGCGCTGCCGCGATAGAAGTAAAAACGGAAGGGTCTGCTGGCAAAGGCTTGACTGCTTTGGGGCGGAGGATCATTAATCGCATGAACGAGTTGGGTATGATGGTTGATCTTTCTCACGTAGGCGAGCAAACGTTTTATGACGTGCTGTCGATAACAACCAAGCCTGTCCTCGTCTCGCATAGCAACGCCTATACGTTGATGCCGCACTATCGCAACTTAAAGGATGAACAACTGGAAGCTTTAAAAAAGAATGGTGGTGTGGTGGGCGTCAACTTTTACTCTGGTTTTCTGGATCCTGAATTTACCAAACGGGTACGAAAGTTGTACCGAAAACATATGGGTGACCGGGGCAATTATACGCTATCTACTACTCGGCAATATGAAAAGTTACCAAAAAAAATGCAGCGTCAGGCCGATGCTCCATTATCCCTTCTATTAGATCATATCGATTATCTAGTAAAAAAGGTGGGTGTGCGACACGTGGCCATCGGATCAGATTTCGACGGGATAGAGTCGTCCCCGCAGGGACTGGGAGACGTATCTACCTTTCCGGTTCTGACGAAGGCCTTATTGGAACGAGGGTATTCCAAGGATGATGTCGCTCAGATTATGGGGCGAAACTTCCTGCGCATCTTGAAGGAAAATGAAAACTAACCCTGCTCCTGGCGGTCTATTTCCAATAGTTCTTCGTAGTTTTTGGTCAATTTCTTTACAAGCCTTCTATACAATACACGGTAGTAGAGTTTAACAATTAACAGGAAGACCCAACAAAACAAGGAAGACAAAATGACCATAAACAACAGAAAAGATATAAACTCTCCCGTTGTTCTTTCTTGGTATTGAATAATGACCTCATCGATGGAGATGAACACAAACGAAAAGATAATGCAGTACAAATTAAATCGGATATAACGGTCGACATGTTGTCTGGTTTTTAATATTGTGCCCAATAAAACTTTTGTGTTGTTAGTACTCTTGATCTGCCTGTAGCTGTTAAAAAAGCTGTAAATGAAATAGCATATAACCGTATAAAAAACTAGATCAAACACGGTGTAAACCACATCATAGAATAGGCTATGTTGCTCTTTGTCGATGCCGAAGGAGAAGCTTAGGATGATGCCAAGAGCTAGTTCTAGGATACTGATCAGGAAAATCCATTTCACAATTGAAGAAGAACTTTTATGCAGCATGCCTCTAAGTGCCTCCTTATCCACCTGAGGAAAATTGTTATCTTTATGCCAATGCTGTTTCAGTAAATCCAATCCATCCATTATATACCTCCTTGCTGATTTAACCTATTTTTTAATTTCGTTTTGATCCGATTCATTTTAACCCGTGCATTTACCTCGCTGATTCCGAGTGTTTCCGCGATTTCGACATAATCTTTGTCCTCCAGATACATATATACCAAAGCCTTTTCGATATCATTGAGCTGTCGAACAGCAGCATATAAGAAACGCAATTGCTCTTCTTGCTGGTCGTTGTATTCTTCGTACCGTATATTTTGAAACGCCTGATCCCACTCTACAGTAACAATCTTGCGTTTCTTATTGCGGAAAAGTGAGATGGCCGTATTTAGCGACACGCGGTACGCCCATGTCGAAAATTTTGCATCTCCCTTGAACTTGGGATACGAGTGCCACAGCTGAATAACCATTTCCTGAAACAGATCCTTGTGTGCTTCTGTATCATCCGCATATAATTTGCAGATTTTGTGGAGGATATTTTGGTGTTCCTCCAGCAGCATGATAAAGTCGGCTTCTAAATGTTTATTCATGGAATTTAATAAGTCGAAGGTAAGGAGAAGATGTTACACCTGATCGTCAGAAATTTGAAAAATATTCCGTGGCTTTTCTTTAATTTCGTAAAATGGCTAAAACAAAATCAGCATATTTCTGTCAGCATTGTGGATACGAATCGGCGAAATGGCTCGGGCAATGTCCATCTTGCAAGCAATGGAATTCATTTGTCGAGGAGACAGTTGAAAAAGTAAATTCAAAAGTACCCGAGTGGCGGAGCGCATCAGCCGGATCGTCGAAGCGATCCAATAAGGCCGCTGTGATAAACGAAATCGTATATCAGGATGAGCAGCGGCTGGCTACGCCTGACAAAGAGTTCAACCGTGTTTTGGGGGGAGGAATTGTACCGGGGTCGTTGGTGCTTATTGGCGGAGAACCCGGTATTGGCAAGTCTACTTTAATGCTGCAATTGGCGCTAGGGATACCCCAGGTCAAGACCTTATATATCTCGGGCGAGGAAAGCGAGCAGCAGATAAAAATGCGGGCTGAGCGGCTGGTTCAGAATTCCAAAGCCAATTGTTATATATTGACAGAAACCGCGACACAGAATATATTTAAGCAAATCGAAGTTGTACAGCCGGATATCGTCGTTATCGATTCGATACAGACATTGCATTCGTCGCAAATTGAATCGGCACCCGGATCCGTGTCACAAGTCCGAGAATGTACAGCGGAGCTGCTTCGTTTTGCGAAAGAAACAAGTACGCCCGTGTTTATCGTTGGTCATATCACCAAAGATGGATCCATTGCGGGGCCTAAAGTGCTGGAACATATGGTAGATACGGTATTGCAATTTGAAGGCGATCGGCATCACGTGTACCGAATACTACGTTCCGTTAAGAATAGATTTGGTTCGTCTTCTGAGCTCGGGATCTATGAAATGCAGGGATCTGGATTGCGCGAGGTGTCCAATCCGTCGGAGATTATGCTCTCGCAGCGGGACGAGCCAGTCAGTGGCGTGGCAATAGCGGCGATGCTAGAAGGGGTGCGCCCCATGATGATCGAGGTGCAGGCGTTGGTCAGTAATTCCGCGTTTGGTACGCCTCAACGAACCTCAACAGGCTTCGATACCAAACGGCTCAGCATGTTGTTGGCTGTCTTGGAAAAACGTTTTGGATTTCGATTAAGTGCGCAAGATGTCTTTTTAAATATTGCCGGTGGACTACGTGTCGAGGATCCGGCAATTGACTTAGCCGTGATTGCCGCATTGATTTCCTCGCAACAGGATATTCCGCTGTCTGCTCAACTCACCTTTGCCGGAGAGGTGGGGCTTTCGGGCGAGATCCGCGCCGTCAACCGAATCGAACAGCGCATTGCAGAGGCGGAAAAGCTAGGATTTGAAGGGATCTTCATTTCCAAGTATAATACCAAAGGTTTGGATGCCAAAAAATTTGATATAGCCATTCGACCGTTAGCTACTTTAGAAGACTTGTTTCGGGCATTATTTGGGTGATTTTATAGCCTGATAGAGGAGAAAGGATAAGCTGTCTTGTCAACGGTTCTTCGGTATACTCTTCGATCACCGTATCAAAAACTCATTTTGTAAAATATGTATAGAAATCGGAAGAATTCCGATTTCTATACAAGAAAAATTACAACGTTGTTATAACAATTTCTTTGAGAAAGTTCTGAAGCATATTTCTAGGGAAAACGTTTTTGATATCCTTTTGCCTCCTCTAGATTTAGGTATGTTAAAAACTCCATTTCCCTCTGTGTCGGAAGAAATATGCCGGGGGTTTATAAACTCTTGCGCTTAAACATCTTAGCTAAGAGCATTGGTGGATGCCTCGTTCGCGAGCGACGTTCGTTCCAGTTAGTCAAAAGGATGCCAAACAATCTCATTGTTAGGATTCCACTAGCTTTGTTTTGAGCAAAAAAAAACGGGTTTGTGTGTTCGTTTACTTCAGCAACTCTCGTAATTTTTTATTCAAATCTTCGCCATGTAAGTTTCGAGCCACGATGATACCTTCTGGATCAACCAAGATGTTTTGAGGAATCGAACGTACGCCATAGAGCGTTCCCGCTGCATTCTGCCAGGACTGCAAGTCCGAAATATGTTTCCATGTCAATTTATCCGTTTCGATGGCTTTGACCCAGTCCTCCATTTTCCGGTCGAACGATACCCCTAAGATTTCAAAATTCTTGTCCTTGAACTCCGCGTAAGTTTTTACCAGATTAGGGTTTTCCTTGCGGCAGTCTGGGCACCAAGCGGCCCAAAAGTCAATAAGCACGTATTTTCCCCTGAGATCTGATAACGAAAAAGGCTCTCCTTCTGGTGTCAGTTGGGTGATAGCGGGCGCCTTTTTCCCGACCGAAGATTCCTCCAGGCGTTTTAGATAATAGGCAAATGCTTTGCCATCTTTCGATTTACGGACGGATTTGTCTAAACCTTTGAAAAGCGCGCCCAATTCTTTGTAATCCGGATAGTAGCCACCTACACGCTGTATAGTTTTAAGGCTCTCTATGCTTTTTGGATTCGCTTTAACTTGAGCGATAAGCTCTTCTTTTGTTTGAGCAAATGAAACCATTGGAAGGACAAACAAAATTATCCATAGTATTTTTTTCTTCATCTTTCTTCAATATATGATAGGTCAAATATAAATAATCTATTACTTTAGTAGGATAATAGTTTTGTAAAATGTCTACAACATTTCCGTATCACGATTCGAAATTGCCGAATATCACATGGAGTATTTTTTCACAGATGTCTGCATTGGCTGAACAATATCAGGCGATTAATCTATCGCAAGGTTTTCCGAATTATCCAGCATCCGATCGCCTCGTCGCTCTGGTAGAGAAGTATCTGCGCGGTGGCTATAATCAATATGCTCCCATGGCTGGTGTGGTGGCATTACGGGAGGTACTGGCCGCGAAAGTGCAGGCATTATATCAACTAAACGTCGATCCATTGGATGAAGTTACGATTACTGCGGGCGGGACACAAGCCTTGTTCACCGCGATTGCGAGCATTATCCAGCCCGGAGATGAGGTTATCCTTTTCGAACCCGCGTATGATTCATATTCACCCAGTGTTGAAGTTTTTGGGGGTAAAGTTGTCCCTATCCGTCTTCGTGGGCCAGCTTTCAAAATCGATTGGGACCAGGTGCGGGAGGCGATCAGCACACGCACCAAGCTCATTATTATAAATAATCCCAACAATCCTTCCGCCATGATTTTCTCCCGAGCGGATTTGCTCGAATTAGAGCGTTTACTGGCAGGGACGGCTATCTTCCTATTGAGCGATGAAGTCTATGAACATTTGGTCTTTGATGGGGAGCGGCATCATTCGGTCTTGGAGTTTTCTCACTTGCGCGAACGGAGTTTTGTGGTGGCATCCTTTGGGAAACTATTGCATACGACGGGGTGGAAACTCGGCTATGTCATCGCACCTCCCCGGTTGTCGCAAGAATTCCGGAAGGTACATCAATTTAATGTGTTTAGCGTTAATACGCCCATGCAGCATGCCATTGCTGAATTTTTGACCGACACCGATACGTATCGTTCTCTGCCTGCATTTTTTCAGCAGAAACGCGATTATCTAGCGTCGGGTTTGGCGATGTCTCGCTTTCGTGTGCTTCCGAGTGCGGGAACCTATTTCTTGCTGATAGATTATAGTGGGGTCAGTGCGCTGTCGGAACTGGAATTTGCCAAAAAACTGACTATTGAACACGGCGTAGCGACGATTCCGGTATCCTCTTTTTATAGTATTCCTTTAGAGCAAAGGCTGTTACGTTTGTGTTTTGCAAAAAGTGAAGACACCCTTCAGCAAGCTATATCGGCGCTCGCGAATGTATAAACACAACCGATTGCAATCCCTTTTATGCATTTTTTTGCCTGATTTCGCCTGTTTTTTTCGGTTTGGTAGGGTTTTATTTTTAAATTTGTTATTCAGGTTGTTAACAATATAATATTCCTTATTAATGGCAAGATTAAATTTATTAGAGGAGACACGTTTTGAACGCGTACCTGTAAAGGTGTACCCCAACCAAAACGAGGCCTCTGTGGATGTTGCTCATCGCATCGCGTCGATCATTAAAGAGAAACAAGCGAAAGGCGAAACGGCAGTACTGGGTTTAGCAACTGGAGCTACGCCCGTAAAAGTCTACAAAGAATTAGTCCGCCTTCACCAAGAAGAAGGGCTTAGTTTCAAGAATGTAACCACGTTCAATTTGGATGAATACTATCCAATGAAACCTGATGCGGATCAAAGTTATGTGACGTTTATGAACAAAAATCTATTCGATCACATAGACATTCCAAAAGAAAACATCCATATTCCGGATGGGACATTGGCAGAGGATGCGGTTCAATCATTCTGTGAAGCTTATGAACAAAAGATTTCGAGCCTCGGCGGTCTGGACATACAGATTCTAGGCATTGGGCGTACGGGACATATCGGTTTTAACGAGCCGGGTTCAGCACCGAATTCCGGGACACGATTGGTCATTCTGGACGATCTTACCCGACGGGATGCTTCTCGTGATTTCGGAGGAAAGGAAAATGTACCGACGAAGGCCATAACGATGGGGGTAGGTACCATCTTTAAGGCCAAGGAAATTATCCTTATGGCCTGGAACGAGAAAAAGGCGGAAATCGTAAAAAAAGCTGTAGAAGGGGAAATATCTTCTGATATCCCAGCAACGTACTTGCAGTTATCTGACCACGTTGAATTTGTTTTGGATCAGGATGCGGCATCTCACCTCACCCGCTTCAATTTACCATGGTTGGCACACGATGTGATCTGGACAGACACGTTGATTAAAAAAGCGGTAGTTTGGCTGTCGTTAAAGTTGGATAAAGCCATCCTGAAATTGACAGATGACGATTACAACAATAACGGTATGGCGCAGCTGGTAACCGAAAAAGGGCCAGCCTACAATATCAATATTAAGATTTTTAATGAATTGCAGCGTACCATTACCGGGTGGCCGGGAGGGAAGCCTGGTGTAGACGATTCTAGCCGTCCCGAACGGGCTGAGCCTGCGCGTAAGAACGTGATCTTGTTTTCTCCGCATCCGGACGATGATGTTATCTCTATGGGAGGGACGTTTATTCGGTTGGCGGATCAAGGACACAATGTCCATGTTGCATACCAAACATCCGGTAATACGGCGGTATGGGACGACGACGTTCTCCGTTATCTGGAGTTTGTTCAAGATTTTGCGAAAGCCATCGACGATGATAATGGTGTTACCACTAAGATTTATAACGAAGCCCGCGAATTTTTTAAGGCGAAGCAGCCGAATCAGGTAGACCCGGAAATTATTCGGACAATCAAGGCGTTGATCCGTAAAGGAGAAGCGATCGCTGGAGCGCGGTTTGTCGGGCTCCCAGATGGGAATATTCATTTCCAAGATCTTCCGTTTTACGACCGCGGCAAGTTCTCCAAAGAGGTGTCGTATGAGGACGATATTCAGCAAACGATGGAATTGCTTCGTCAGGTTAAACCCCATCAGGTATTTGCTGCCGGCGATTTTGCAGACCCGCACGGTACTCACAAAGTTTGTTTTGATATTTTGTTTGAAGCGTTGAAGCGCTTGTCGAAAACCGATGAATGGACCAAGGATTGCTGGTTGTGGTTATATCGAGGAGCTTGGCATGAGTATCCGATCCATGAGATCGAGATGGCAGTGCCGTTGTCACCGCAAGAGGTAAAGAGGAAACGTTTGGCCATTTTCAAACATCAATCGCAAAAAGATGTTCCTGTATTTCCGGGGGATGATCCTCGTGAATTTTGGGTTCGGGCAGAGGATCGTACTAGTGAGACAGCCGAGCTTTATCATAAACTCGGATTGGCGGATTACGAAGCCATTGAAGCCTTTGTGCGCTGGAAGTTTGACTAACGAATAGCCGCGTTGTATAAGCGATACAACAAAAGGAGGTATCTACATCGGTTGGCAGCAACGATTGGAGATACCTCTTTTTTAGTTTTACGTATTTAGAGGTTCGTTCAGTAAGAAACGTTATTTACAAAAAGAAACGTAAAGATTCCAGTTCGGCGAGCTCAACGGTGCTACTTTGTAGAAGGAATAGTGAGTACCGCAGTGAGGTTGGAAGAATTCCGAAAAACTTCTTAAAGTTCATGCTGAAATGGGTGGCATGTTTATATCCCGTCATGCGCGCGACATCGGCGATCCGGACGTCTCCAGTGGTAATCAGTTTTTTGGCATATAGCATTTTAGTCTCCAATACATAATGCATAATGGTTTTGCCGACATACTGCTTGAAGTATTTTTTCAAGTATTGTTCGTTTGTCCCCACGGCTTTTGACAGCTCATTGATGGTGTAATTTTTCGTTAGGTCCTGATCGATCAACTTTTGAGCCTGTAGAATCTTCTCCAATAAATCGGATTGTATGGTCACCTCTGGCGCAACATTCATGCTTTCTATCTGAATTGCTAAAGCGTCCAACAGTAAGCTCTGGATACGGATGTGTTTTGAGAGGTGATCCGTTTGATGTAACTCGGCAACACGTTGTTTTAGCAGCTTTAATCTACTGTTGTCCAGTACGGTCGTTTGCTGCTTTGGGAGGGTTGTCATCGTGTCTGGCAACGAGAACTCCGGAAGGAAAATAACAATAGATTTTCCGATTCCTACACGCCCCGTCACCCGCAAAGTTTGTTTCTCCTGTACCTGATGAAAGCTGTTTTCATTTTGCTCAATGAAGAATAGCTCATCATTAATAGAATAAGAAAAGGGTAAGATCCGGTCGTAGCACAGGATGTTGATGTATCCACTAGACGGAAATGCGGCACATAAACCGTCTAATTCGTTCAACAGAATATATTGCATAGACGTTTGCAATTTGTTGAACGAAAGTAAATTCTTTTTGAAACAATTATTTTCGGAATCTGAATATTTATTTTCCAATATCGTCATTTTGCTATTTAGATTAATTCTATTTTTGCGACGTCATTAATTTAGACTTGATCTAAAGAGTGTCAAATATAGTATATTAATCTTGAATAATGAAACATCTCATTCTGACAGCCTTATTTGTGAGCTTATTTCTTTGTACATGGGCACAGGTGTCGTCTCTTCGAGGAATTATTACGACAAAGAATGGAGAGCGTGTAAACGGAGCTACTATCAAAGTAGCTGGAACTACATTGATCACGGTATCTAATGAGAAAGGGGAATACACATTACATAATGTTCCGACAGGTATGAAGGTTGTGGAAGTCAGTTCTGTCGAAATTGATAAGCAGCGTTTCACGGTAGATGTGCAACAGGTTAGTCAAGAGTTTCATTTGACTGTCGGAAAAAAGGGAGTTGTTGGGATCGATGAAGTAACAGTAAACCGTAATACAGAGAAAAGGGATATGGAGATTGGAGGTTTCGCTGTTGCGGTTATTGAAACCAAGGAAGCTTCCCTACGAAACGTAACAACAAATGACCTATTGGATAGGGCTGTGGGGGTGAGGGTTCGACAAAATGGGGGAGAAGGGGCGCCAATTGAGTATAATCTTAATGGGATGTCGGGTAGTACAATTGGTCTGTTCTTGGATGGTATCGAAATCTCGACCTATGGTTCGTCCTTTAACCTAAATAACATCCCTCCTGCTATGATCGAACGCATTGAAGTGTATAAAGGCGTTTTACCTTCTCATCTAAGCGGAAATTATGTAGGCGGTGCGATCAATGTAATCATGAAAAAGGACGCATCAGCGAATAACATTACAGCGGCGGTTTCGTTTGGCTCCTTCAACACCTATCGAGCCGACATAGGGGGACTATATCGTAACCAGAGAAACGGATTTACAGCTCGCGTATCCGGCTTTTATAGCCATTCGGATAATAACTACGAAATGTGGGGTAAATTCTCTAAGTATACGTTACCAGGTGGTCGTGTCATCCGGTACAACAGGACCAAAAGACCGAACGACAAATTCGAAAGCCTGGGTGGACGTTTCGAATTCGGTTTTACAGATGTGAAATGGGCAGATCAGTTCTTTTTAGGCTATAACGTATCGGACTCTTATAAAGATATTCCACACGGCTTGACAATGACAAGGCCATATCTCGGGCGGTTCAATGAATATCAAGCAAATGTTTTTAGCTTGAACTACAGTAAGAAAAATCTATTCATTGAAGGATTATCACTAAATATCAACGCGGTGCATAGTATGCGTAACACATATCTGCAGGATACCGTGAGTCAGATGTACAACTGGAGCAGAGAAGGTTCCGGAAGGGACGACTTGGAGCTTTTGTTGGCTCCGCCGAATGCGAGTGGGGAACATAAGCCCTATCCACATCAGCCAGGAAAAGGGCAACAAGGAGATGCTGTCATGAGCGACATTGATCGAACTATTTCGAATATTCGTTCTAATTTAGCTTATACTATAATTTCTGGACACCGGCTTTCTTTAAATCATAAGTTCGAAAAATCGAATAGAAACGATCACGATCTGCTCCGTCCCGATCGTAGTCGGTGGATTACGAGAAATAATATTACCACAAATATATGGTCCATGAACTACGAGTCGGAGATGTTGGCTGGTCGGCTGAAAACGAATATTTTCGGCAAATATGCCATTTACCGAAGTGACCAGCGCATACCAATTGGTGAAGTCGACGGGGCGATTCTGTACGAGTCAGCCGTAAATAAGCGGAATAACAAAGGGTTTGGAGGTACAATATCCTATCAAGCTTTAAAAGATGGGTTTCTGATACTGTCTGCGGAAAAGTCTTTTATTGTGCCGACGGAGCGTCACATCTATGGTGAACCTGAGAATAACTTACTACCAAATCCCAGTATTTTGCCGGAAATGGCCATCAATTATAACATCGGAACGCGATACAATGTTCTGCAAGGAAAGCAACATCGATTGAATGTTTATGCAAACGCATTCTGGCGAAACGGCTATGATAAGATTATCTTACAAACACGTGAAGAAGAGGTGCTAGAAGGCCGGGAGACTCAAGTCGAAGATATTCAAGTAACCCAATTTGTCAATCTATCCCGGACACAATCAGTGGGTTTTGAGGCTGAAGTAAATTATGTTTATGACAACAAGCTAAACGCGATAGTTAATTTTTCTAAGTTCAATTCGTTATTCAAGGTAGAAAAAGATGAACGTGGAAACGCGCACAGTCTCTATAATAAACAAGTACCTAATGAGCCGTTTTTTACGGTGAATGGTAATCTGCAATATCGCCTCAATCATATATTTCAGAAGCGGTCTGTGCTAAATCTCTATTACAATGCAGGATACGTGGCCCCATTCAGCACTATTTGGTTGGAGTCTGAATGGTTTACTACGCCAACTCAGTTTACGCACGATTTTGGAACCAGCTATCGTGTTCCAAGCGGTAAGCTGGTTGTCAGTTTGGATTGTAAGAATGCATTTAATGCAGAAGTGTACGACAACTTCGGCGTTCAGAAACCGGGGAGAGCGTTTTATGTCAAGCTAAATTACACGATAAATAACTTTAATAAGTAATCATATGAAAACAAATTTATTCAAGAGTGTCTTTTTTGGATCTGCGATCATGTTTGGTACGCTGATGGGGTGTGAAAAGAGCAGTGATGGCCCTGGGGATGATCAAAGGGCATCCGGTGCGGATATTTGGGATAGAAAATATATAACGTTGACAGCTGCGTTTCCAGACGGTGAAGGCACGGCCGGAAATGGGGGTACATTGGCTTACGCAGTTACTCTAGATCAAGCGGTTAATCCCAATTTTGAAGTCAATGTTTTTACGAATGGTTATCCGTTACGATCACAGCGTACTGCGCGGGTTCAGGGATCTTCAAACGGTAATTTTTTATATAATATACAGTATACCGGAAACGATGGGGGGATCTTCAATAAGTATAAAGTGGAAGGAGAGAAGAACTTTGTAGACACGCGCGAAGAGGTAAATACTGAGCCAATTCTTGGCAGTGCACCTCGTTGGGTTGTAGCTGCGGACGGTATTGGAGTCGGTGTATACGCATCAGCGACGATCACGGCTACAGGAGAAGGGAAAGATCAAGACTTTATCGACGTACAAAGTGAAGCTAAGATTGCAGTGCTAGATTTAAATAATCCGGAAATTACCAGACAAACTGAATTTACAATCCCTTTTACTTCAGAACAAACAAAAGCAGGTTATCAGATCGGCCGTATTGATGTGCCTGTACTGAATGCTTCAAAAACTAAGATTTTTATCGGATGTAATTTAACGAGGACGGATGTCACTAAAAAATCAGGTGTTGGGAATAACGGAAATCAAACATGGACGCAAGGAATTCGTGAATTAGGTACAGCTACGTTGGTCGTTGATTATCCATCATTGACAAATCCTAGACTTATTTATATGGATCCTGCTGTTAGTAAAGACAACAATCATTCCTACCGTACCATGACCCAATATGTTGGAACGGATGGACATATTTATCAGGCGACTGCAACGTCAGGTTCTCAGATTTTGCGCATCAATGGGGCTACTAATGAATATGATAATGCTTATAACTTTGATTTAAAGACAGCGCTTGGCACTACAAACAAGGTTTCTATTCGCGCTTGGCGTTATATTAAAGATGGTATTGGCTTGGTGTTGTATACTGAAAATGGAATAAATGGAGGTTATCTTGCGTTGGTTGACTTGAATGCAAAATCTGCCAGCAAATTATCAACAGAGCACCAAGGGGACATCGGTTATTCGGGACGTTCGGGTAGCGATGGTATACCTGCGATTACAGGTTCATTTGGACAGTTTCAACATATCGGTGTGGTAGGAGATAACGTGTATGTGCCGATGACGCCGAATGGTGTAGACGGAAATCTATATGTAATTAATTGGAAAACTAAGCAAATTACAAAAGGCGCGAAGTTGAAGAACCAATCCGGTAGCTTTTATCTGGGAGCTTACTAGTAACATTAGACGGCATGAGCCCGTAAAGGTTTGTTGCCATATTATTATCGCATCGAATCAGGTGAGCGCCGGAGGAGCGTCACCTGATTTCTGTACATGACAATACCGACAAAAAAGAGAAGAGATGAACAAGGCTAAAAAAGCAAAGTCTGGTTGGGTAAAAACCCGTAAGCTTTTTAATGACATACACCTCTGGGGAGGTTTGATATCTGGCATCATTGTGTTTGTTGTTTGTTTGACCGGAACAATCTACGTGTATAACACGGAATTGCGGGAGGCGGCCCTTTCTTCCTATTATAAAGTGGAAAAGGAAGGTAAGAAATTACCGGTCGACTCGCTGCTGAGCATGGTTCGACCCATGATCTCCGGAAAGGTTACCGGAATACGGATTCCATTTGACGAGACTGCCTCTTATGGTGTATTGTATACCAAGAAAAAAGCAGGGGGAGAAGATGGACCTTCCGGAATAGGGAGTCGTGATCGCGAGCGTGTTGCTGGTGAAGTGGTGCCGAAAACTTCGAGTACGCCCGCCAAGGCAGGAAGTAGAGGAAAAGGTAAGGATGGAGAAGCGCACCACCAAGAAGGTAGTGCATCGACTGGAGGAGAGCATAAGGCGCCACAAGGCGGAGGTAGACGCCGTTCCAATCAGATGATGGTCAATCCATATACAGGAGAAGCATTAGGTGATCCCGCAGAGGAGAAAACCAAAACGGCGGACTTTATGCAGACGATGTTCGGGCTACATCGATGGTTGCTGCTTAATGAAATCGAAGGGCCGATTATTGAAGGGATAGAGAACAGGAAATTGGGATCATGGATAACAGGCACAGCGACCTTGTTGTTTCTTCTTGGTGTATTAACAGGCCTCGTCATTTGGTTTCCGAATAAAATTCGCTCTTGGAAAAATGGCCTGAAAGTGAAATGGTCTGCAAGCTGGAAACGGGTTAACCATGATCTTCACAACACCCTTGGTCTTTACACCTGGATATTCTTGTTCCTGATGGCCGTTACCGGACCGTTTTGGTCATTTGAATGGTATCGAGAGGGTTGGCAAAAAGCTTGGGGAACCCATCAAAGTCAACAGATTGAAAAAGGTCAAAAGTCTGAACCTTTGTCGCGTTACACCACGGGGTCTTCACCCATGGATATCCAAGAGACCATAGCGGCGGTAAATGTTATTTTACCTTACGATGGCGATATCACGATCAATTTTCCGAAGGATAGTGTTGGAACGCTTTCCATCACTAAAAACCGTGTTGGCTTCTTTGCGCCATCGGCCAGTGATAAATTGGTATTAGACCAGTACTCGGGTGATGTATTGGAAAAAGATCTATTTCGAGAAAAATCGATAAGAAATCGGATAGGCTCTTCTATTAAGGCTCTGCATATCGGAGATGTGTACGGACCATTTACCAAACTTCTTTATTTTATTAGTTGTCTGGTGGCGACGTCATTACCGGTCACTGGCGTACTAATTTGGCTGAATAAAATGAAGAAATCACGAAAAGAGAAGTAGGCACAAAGTATTGTTCCGTTTATCCGACAGATGTTATCTTAAACTAGTCGGATAAACGTTTTTCGTTGTGCTTACACTCGCACCGCTATTGGCCGATCGTAGATAAAAACAAGGCCTTTTAAGTATAGTTTAGACCTTCAATAAATGTGACTCGCCTAGGCATAGCCTGTTATTAGAGCCGGGACTCCGTCTATTTATCCTCGCCAATGATCTTACCCATGATCATCTCAATTACAGCGACAACTATAGCAAATAATGCGGCCGTCCAAAAACCACTGACGTCGAATTTATTGCCCATCAGGTTATCTGCAAGCATAATCATCAACACGGTGATGATGAAGGAGACCAAACCAAACGTAAGCCAATTCAACGGGAATGTGAATATCCGAAGGATACCCCCTACAATGGCGTTTACCAAGCCGATAACTAAACCGGTAATAATAGCCCACCCAAAACCTGCGACATGAGCTCCCGGGACAATATAGGACGCAACGGCGATGACAACACCTGTGATCAATAAACTGATAATAAATCTCATATTCTTTTAGCTAGCGTGTTACACCGTGTGTGAGTCAAAAAAAATGCCAAACCTCTTGTTTTTTTACCTGTTATGAAATAATAAATACCATAGATTGTTATGCTTGCATAGAAATTTTGTATATTTAGATCACAATTATAAACAATGATATATGAAAAATTTAATGATCACCTGTTGCGCACTGCTGGTTTCTGTCTTCACCTTTGCGCAGAGCACTGACCCTGTTATTGGGAAATGGCAAAACCCAAGCGGAGAGGGGAAAATTGAGATTTATAAGAAAGGAGACAAGTATTTTGGTAAACTGTATTGGATTAAAGACGCGAACAAGAAGGATGAGAAAAACCCCGAAGCAACTTTGCGTGGTCGAAAAATCCAGGGGCTCGAGATTTTAACAAACTTCGTAAAAGATGGACAGACCTACACGGGAGGTCAAATTTATGACCCCAAATCTGGAAAAACCTACAGTTGCAAAATGACGATGAAAGGAAGGGATAAATTGGATATACGAGGCTATATGGGGGTATCGCTGCTGGGGCGTACCGAAACATGGAAGCGGATCGACTAACTGAACACCAACCGGTTTTTCATTTTTTGCTTCTTACTTGTCACTTTTTACCGTATTTTGGTGAAAAGAACTCGCCATGTCCGTTAATATGTCTTACCGTGAGAATGTTAAACTTGCCTTACAGTCTATTGTAAGCAATAAGTTGCGGACATTCCTGACGGCGCTGATCATCGCCATAGGCATCACAGCGTTGATTGGTGTTTTAACGTCTATTGATGCTATACAGAGTTCGTTGACAAACTCATTCTCATCGATGGGATCAAATTCCTTCAATATCCGGAACCGTGGTATAAATGTGCGTATTGGCGAGTCGGGGAGTCAAGCAAAAGTGTTCCCGGCGATCACCTATCAAGATGCGTTGGATTTCAAACGGAACCTTGATTTCCATGCGATCGTTTCACTAAGCGCCAATGTCACTTGGGGGGCGACGGCGAAGTACAGGGCGGAGAAGACGAATCCCAATATCGGTGTCGTTGGTGCGGATGAAAATTATTTGCAGACCTCAGGCTATAAATTGGCCGACGGACGGAATTTAACGTCGCAAGATGTAGAAAATGCTGCCGGTGTCGTGATTATTGGCGAGGAAATCAAAACAAAATTATTCAAGAACAACAAGAATCCGCTGGGTGAATATATTACGCTAGGAGGCGACCGGTTCACCGTTGTTGGGGTCTTGGAGAAGAAGGGGTCAAGCGCGGGATTTGGTGCAGACAAGGCTTGTTTTGTGCCGCTTTCAAAAGGGCGGGCCATGATGGGACAGGCTAATCCATCCTACACCATCACCGTGATGACGACCGACCCTTTCCGGATGGAAGCGGCCGAAGGAGAAGCTGTTGCTACCTTCCGTAAAATACGGGGACTGAATGCGAAACAGACTAACGATTTTGAGATCGTCAAATCGGATGCTGTGGCGCAGATTTTGATGCAAAACTTAGCGTATGTAACCATCGGTGCGATCGTTATCGCCTTTATCACGTTGGTTGGAGCATCCATCGGATTGATGAATATCATGTTGGTTTCCGTTACGGAGAGAACGCGGGAGATTGGCGTTCGGAAAGCGATCGGTGCCACACCAACTGTTATCCGTAAGCAGTTTCTGATGGAGGCGATTGTTATTTGTCTGTTAGGCGGTGTTGCCGGTATTCTGTTGGGGATTGCTATCGGGAATTTGTTGGCACTAGCACTTGGCGCCGATTTTATCGTGCCCTGGAAGTGGATGTTGCTGGGACTATCCGTTTGTGTGGGAGTAGGAATGCTCTCGGGGTATTATCCGGCGTCGAAGGCGTCTAAGCTTGATCCAGTGGATGCATTACGGTATGAATGAAAATTGAGCAATCGATTTCCTACCCTCATTTTAAAATATACCCTTATCTTCGTAGAACAGTTCGCACGACCCCGTGTTGCAGCAGCCTTAAAAAGATGCTTTGCCGAACCGATGGAGGTCGCAATCTGTTTTTACTTTAACTTTTCAACGTATTCACATGTACAAAACACTAAAACCTGTATTAGAAAAAGAACTTGCGGCTATTAAAGAGGCGGGTTTGTATAAAGAGGAGCGCGTTATCGTCACCCCACAGGGAGCCGATATTAAAGTGAGCACTGGGCAAGAGGTGATCAATTTCTGCGCAAACAACTATTTAGGGCTCTCCTCGCATCCGAAGGTAGTAGAAGCGGCAAAGCGGGCCATTGATTCGCATGGGTACGGTATGTCTTCGGTACGGTTTATCTGCGGAACACAGGATGTTCATAAAGAGCTGGAAGCCAAGATTTCAAAATTTTTAGGGACGGAAGATACCATTCTCTATGCGGCGGCATTTGACGCAAACGGAGGGGTATTCGAGCCTTTATTGGGGGCGGAAGATGCTATTATTTCAGATGAACTGAACCATGCCTCTATTATCGACGGCGTGCGTCTGTGTAAGGCACAACGTTTCCGTTATAAAAATTGCGACATGGAAGACCTGGAAGCGCAGTTGCAGGCGGCTTCGGGTGCGCGCCATCGTATCATCGTAACCGACGGTGCCTTTTCTATGGACGGCTCTGTGGCCCCGTTGGACAAGATCTGTGATTTAGCCGACAAGTATGAAGCACTAGTAATGATTGATGAGTCGCATTGTTCAGGGTTTGTTGGTAAGACCGGACGAGGCACGCACGAGCTATTTAACGTTATAGATCGCGTAGATATTATTACCGGCACGCTGGGTAAAGCGTTGGGTGGGGCATCAGGTGGTTTTACGTCTGGCCGAAAGGAAATCATTGATATGCTTCGTCAACGGTCCCGTCCATACCTGTTTTCCAATACCCTGGCTCCTGCGATAGCCGGCGCTTCGGTTGCGGTGTTGGATATGCTGAGCGAGACTACTGCTTTGCGCGACAAGCTCGAAAGCAATACAATTTACTTCCGCGAGAAGATGACCGAAGCTGGTTTTGATATAAAACCGGGGTTCCACCCAATTGTTCCCGTGATGCTGTATGATGCTAAGCTCGCTCAGGAATTTGCAGCTCGTATGTTGGACGAGGGGATATATGTCATCGGATTTTACTATCCGGTTGTACCTCAAGGAAAAGCGCGGATTCGTGTGCAAATCTCGGCTGGACATGAGATGGCGCACTTGGATAAAGCCATTGCGGCATTTACGAAAGTGGGAAAAGCGCTAGGCGTAATAAAATAATAATATAAAAAATAAAAAATTGAGGTGCAAAATAATTATCTTTGCACCTCGAATTTTTTATAATACATTATCGCTCAATGCAAAACATCAGAAATATTGCGATTATCGCACACGTTGACCACGGTAAGACTACCCTCGTTGATAAGATTTTATATTTCACCAACCAGTTCCGTGAAAACGAGAATGCCGGTGAACTCATACTCGATAATAATGATCTAGAGCGAGAGCGAGGTATTACCATCGTGTCGAAGAACGTATCGGTGAAATATAAAGACACAAAAATCAATATTATCGATACGCCTGGTCACGCCGATTTCGGTGGAGAAGTAGAGCGAGTATTGAAGATGGCGGATGGTGTTGTCCTTCTTGTCGATGCATTTGAAGGCCCGATGCCTCAGACTCGTTTCGTAACAGGAAAAGCATTGGCGCTTGGTATTAAACCAATCGTGGTGGTAAATAAAGTTGACAAGGAAAACTGTCGTCCCGACGAAGTTTACGAGAATGTCTTTGATTTATTCTTCAATTTAGGCGCAACAGAAGATCAATTGGACTTCCCGGTTCTTTACGGATCGTCAAAGCAAGGATGGATGTCTACGGACTGGAAAAAACCGACAACTGATTTTACGGATCTTCTGGAAGCCATTTTAACCCATATCCCAGCGCCTAAAGTTTCGGAAGGCACGCTGCAAATGCAAGTGACCTCATTGGACTACTCGACGTTTGTAGGGCGTATCGCGATCGGTCGTGTTGCTCGTGGAACAATCAAAGAAAATCAGCCGGTATCCTTAGTGAAACGTGATGGGAAAGTTGTAAAGTCACGGGTCAAAGAGCTTCAAGTGTTTGAAGGATTAGGCCGGATTAAGGTTCCGGAAGTACATGCAGGTGATATCTGTGCCGTTGTAGGTATTGAAGGTTTTGATATTGGTGATACGATAGCTGACTTCGAGAATCCAGAGCAATTGGAGGTGATGCATATCGACGAGCCAACAATGAACATGTTGTTTACGATCAACAATTCGCCATTCTTTGGTAAAGAAGGAAAGTTTGTTACATCGCGTCACATCTATGACCGTTTGCAAAAGGAATTGGAAAAGAACCTTGCCCTACGTGTTGTTCCGACAGAATCTCCCGATGCTTGGTTGGTGTATGGGCGTGGTATCCTTCATTTGTCGGTATTGATCGAAACGATGCGTCGCGAAGGATATGAGTTGCAAGTTGGTCAACCTCAGGTAATTGTTAAAGAAATTGACGGCGTTAAATGCGAGCCTATTGAAGAGCTTGTTGTGGATGTACCAGGCGAAGTTTCAGGAAAGGTTATTGAGTTGGTGACGCAAAGAAAAGGCGAGCTTTTAGTTATGGAAAGCAAAGGTGATATGCAGCACTTGGAATTTTCTATTCCTTCCCGCGGTATTATCGGTCTTCGGAATAATGTTTTGACTGCGACTGCTGGAGAAGCTGTGATGGCTCACCGTTTGAAAGGTTACGAACCATGGAAAGGAACAATTCCTGGACGTTTGGCAGGGGTTTTAATTTCTTTGGATACGGGTTCTACTACGGCTTATTCGATTGATAAATTGCAGGACCGTGGACGGTTCTTCGTTGATCCCGGCGTGGAGATCTATGAAGGACAGATTCTAGGTGAGCACATTCGCGATAACGATTTGACGATTAATGTGACCAAAGGAAAACAGTTGACAAACATGCGTGCTTCAGGATCTGACGACAATACACGTATCGCCCCAGCTATTAAGTTTTCTCTGGAAGAATGTATGGAATATATACAGGCAGATGAATATATTGAGGTAACGCCTCAATCCATGCGTTTGCGTAAAATCTACTTGACAGAGAATGAGCGTAAGATCAACGGAAAAAAATTCCAATAAGATTAACACTGGATAAAATAAAAGCCTTCGACATAATCGGAGGCTTTTATTTTTAGTAGAATTTACACCGTTGAACACGGTGGCATACGATTATAATCTTGCTATCTTTATAAGTATGGACAAGCACGAATGGTTTTTGGTTCCGGCACCAAAGGCGGAAAACCAAATTGAAAAACGATTAATAGGGCGTAAGAAGCTCTGTTTGGTGCTGATTGATGGACAGCTATATGCGAGCTCTAGTCGCTGCCCGCACGCGGGAGCAGATCTCGGGCAAGGCTGGTGTGAGGAAAAGAAATTGGTATGTCCTTTTCATCGACACCGTTTTGATCTACAGACAGGGCGCGGAGACCCGGGGCAGGGCGATTATATCGAGGTGTATCCTGTTAAAAAAGAGGACGGCAAATGGTATGTAGGTATAGCTAAAAGTTGGTGGAAGAAGATATTCTAACAAAAGGAAGCGACCCGCAGGTCGCTTCCTTTTGTTACTTATTATCTTGACGTACTTCGCTGGCGTGGAAGACATCATCCTCCGCTTTATATATTTTGAATTGGACATCATAATCTTGCGGGACGTAGATTACAATCGGTAGGCGTCCATTATAGTTAGCTATCTCTGGTGCTGCAGATACGAATAACTGTCGTTTCGGTTGACCGGGACAGGCCATCTGTGTACTGACCACTTGTCCGTTTGTTTTGAAAACGTAATAATTGTATCCCCAGCCGACGAGATCTTTTTTCTCCAAGGTCCCCTGTAGTCCAAAGTGGTTGCATCCATCAACCTCCATTATTTTTCCAATTGTAAATTCGATTTTTTTGTGCGCATCGTTTTGAGAATGTGGAACGTCGATAACCATTTTTTTGTATCCAGCTTCAGGTTTTGGAAATATAGATAAATCTTCTCTAGTAACCGTAGATTGTGCGACAGCAACAGAAGTAAAAGTAATCAAGGTTAAAACCAAGCCGAAGCCTTTGAAAGTAATTTTTTTCATATTTTTTGTTCTTTTGTATTAAAACGAATGACAATATAATTTTGCTACATTTTGATATTATAGAATAATATTTTGAATAAAGGTTTAAGGATATTTCAATTTTTGCATCAAAGATGCGTAGCGCGTGCGCTGTATGATAGGGAATTTTTAAATAATGCGGGCAATAGCGAATCCGGGATTTTCCGCAAACTTGCCGAGCAAGTATGCTGTCCTGTCGGCGACGCGATGGAGTTGTGTCGATAACAACAGCGGAAGATGCTCCTGATCCGTTGTTGCTATCGCCTCCTCAATAACTTTAGTTGCAATATCTAGCCAGGCGAGCGGACCAACACCGCCTACGATTCCAATCATTGGATTTGTCCTTCATATGTTATCAACTGTCCGTAATAGATTCACACCATGAGTTATTCAAAAATAGCGCCAAGCTGGTGGTACCGCCAATGGACTGGTTTTGTTTGTATATCTTTTATTCTATTTTAGGATATAACCACGCATGGGCTTACCGTGAATAACCTGCTCGGTGTTTTTAGACCGAGACTAAATTCTGGGATAATACGGGTTACGATTGGTTCGCTTTATTTATAGGCAATATATCCTTATCTTTGCTTCGAATTTTAATTGGCAGTAATGAGTAAAAATAATTTCTTACCCTTTTGTTTGATCGTGGCAGCTGTCGTTGTAGGCTGTCAAGATCAAAATAAAACACAAACCACAGATAATCCATTACTTTTAAACTACGAGACCCCCTTTCAGGTTCCTCCTTTTGACAAAATTAGGATAGAGCATTATCGGCCGGCATTTGACGAGGCTTTAAAAATCCACAATTTAGAGGTAGATTCCATCATCGGTAACACTGATGAACCGACATTTCGAAACACGATCGTCGCGCTGGAAAATGCGGGGTCTCTGCTCAGCAATGTTTCGACGGTCTTCTTTAATATCAATTCGGCCAATACGAACGACTCAATTCAGGCCATTGCAAAAGACCTGGCTCCAATTTTGTCTGCCCACCGAGATGGAATATACTTAAATGAAAAGTTATTCGCCCGGGTGAAAGTGGTGTACGATAAACGCGAGGCGCTTACCCTCGATGCGGAAGACGTGAAGTTATTGGAGGAGACTTACAAAGGATTTGTACGATCCGGAGCCAATCTTTCTCAAGCAGACAAAGAGAAGTTGAAGAAAATAAATGCAGAGCTGTCTGTTTTGACAACACAGTTTGGGCAAAATGCGTTAGCTGAGACAAATGCCTATGAATTAGTTATTGAAAAAAAGGAAGATCTAGCAGGTCTGCCAGCAGCACTCATTTCGGCAGCCGCGGACGAGGCGAAATCAAGAGGCAAAGAAGGAAAATGGGTATTTACCCTCAAAAATCCGTCTGTTATGCCTTTCCTGCAGTATGCAGACAACCGAAATCTGCGTAAAGCGATTTGGAATGCGTACCAACATATGGGGAACAACGGTAATGCGCAGGATAACAAAAAGATCCTTGTTGACATAGCAAACCTTCGTCTGAACAAGGCTAAGTTGCTGGGCTATGCTTCTCATGCGGCATATGTACTGGAAGAGTCTATGGCTGAGAACCCAAGTAATGTTTATGCACTATTAAACAGAATATGGACACCAGCCTTAGCAAAGGCGAAGAGTGAAGCTGCAGATATCCAGAAGGAGATTCAATTGGCGAAGGATACGTTTCAGGTAGCGCCTTACGATTGGCGTTATTATCAGGAGAAGATCCGTAAAGCGCGTTATGCACTGGACGAGGAGCAAATCAAGCCCTACTTTAGTCTAACAGCCGTTCGCGAGGGAGCTTTTGCAACGGCAAACAAATTGTATGGACTTACATTTATAGCATTGAATAACGTGCCTACTTATCATCCCGAAGTGGAAGTCTACGAAGTAAAAGATCGGGACGGTTCTCATTTGGGATTATTGTACGCTGACTTTTTTCCACGCGAATCGAAGCGTAGTGGAGCGTGGATGACAGCCTATCGGAGCCAATTTACCGCAGGAGGCAAGCGCGTTGCACCGGTAATCTCCATCGTTTGCAACTTTACAAAACCAGTTGGAGACAATCCGGCATTGTTGACATTTGACGAGGCTACGACGTTATTTCATGAATTTGGGCATGCCTTGCATGGGCTACTCTCGAATGTCAAATATAGAAGCCTTGCAGGAACTTCTGTTCCGCGTGATTTCGTCGAGCTTCCTTCTCAAATCATGGAGAATTGGGCGGCAGATCCCGAAGTTCTGAAAACGTATGCCAAACATCATAAAACGAAAGAAGCGATACCCGATTCTTTGATCAACAAGATGGAAAAAGCGGGGACGTTCGACCAGGGTTTTGCAACTGTAGAATATCTGGCGGCCTCTTTGCTCGACTTGGATTATCACACGCGTACAACACCGATTAAAGACAGTGCGAACGTATTTGAGGCCGCTTCGATGAAGAAGATAGGCCTAATAGATGCCATCATCCCGCGCTATAGAAGCACCTATTTCCAGCATATTTTTTCTGGGGGTTATTCTGCGGGCTACTACAGCTATATCTGGTCAGAAGTATTAGATTCTGACGCTTTTGCTGCGTTTAAGGAAAAGTCTTTATATGACGAGGCTACGGCAATTTCTTTTCGGAAAAATATTTTGGAGCGTGGCGGAACAGGTAATCCTGCAGAGATGTACCGAGCCTTCCGGGGTACAGATCCTAATCCGGCCTATTTAATGAAAAAACGAGGCTTGAACTAAGTCCAAATTTCATTCGATAAAAAAGGTTACACGGTCTGTGTAACCTTTTTTATTTGGGTCAAACCGTGTGTTTATGTGTTCATATTCGGAAGTTTGGATGTGGCCGCCAATCATGCTATTTTCCAACAAAGGTGTTGGTAAAGCACACCTGTCTGTAAATGAATATAGTTTTGGATATCTTTTTGAAATTATGGAAAGTTTTGTGAAATAGTTTGGGCAAATCCATTATCTTATTTATATTTGATCTAAATAAAATATAAAAATGTGTCAATCCATAGTACTGAGCACAAACGGAACCACAACGGTAAGCTATTGCCAACAATGTAAAAATTGCTACATCTGGCACCAGGCATTTCTTCTCACGTTCGACCCAGAGCAGTATAGATGCTTTTGGGAAACAATAAAAGCAAAAATGGGGGGAGAGGAGTATTTTCGATTTCCCGATGGTATCGCACGAATCGTATTGAACACTCCGGTACGAGAAATCGTGTTCACATTTAAACACGAAGAATGGATTGATTTTACAAAATCGATGAACGAAGGCTATTATATGCGGCAGATCCATGAGATGATCCACCCCAATTGAAGATATAAAGTCCTAGCAGCTTATCTTTGCGATCCCAATCGGGAGATAGGTTTGCTAGGCACAAATTACACTTTAGGTTAGACGAATTTAAATGCCAAGCGAATTAAACTGAAGATCGTACAATTTTTTATAGTAACCGTCTATATTTAATAATTCACTGTGGGTCCCAACTTCCTTAATTTCTCCTTTATCAAATACAATAATCTTGTCCGCTTTCTGTATGGTGGATAAGCGATGAGCAATAACAATTGCTGTTCGGCCTACCATCATATTATCAATCGCAGCTTGAATTAATAGTTCGGTTTCCGTATCGATGGAGGAAGTCGCTTCATCTAAAATCAAGATTGTTGGATTATGTACCAGCGCTCGAATAAAAGAAATTAACTGAGCTTGTCCAGATGATAGAGTTGCTCCCCGTTCCTGCACCTGATAGTCGAACCCTCCAGGAAGCTGCATGATAAAATCGTAAGCTCCAACTTTTTTTGAAGCCTCGATCACATCGTTCAGCGAGATAGAAGAATTGTGAAGTGTTATATTATTGAAAATAGAATCCGCAAACAAGAAAACGTCCTGTAAAACGGTTGAGATATGTCCACGCAGAAAATCCAACTTGTAGTCGCGTATGTCTCGACCATCTAAAAGAATACTACCTTTTTGTATTTCATAAAACCGACTGAGGATGTTGATAGTAGATGATTTTCCTGCACCTGTTGCTCCTACTAAGGCCAATGTTTCCCCTGGTTGCACGTGAAAGCTGACATCCTTCAATACCCACTTTTCATCGTTATAAGCAAACCAAACATGATCAAAGGTAATGTCTCCCCTCACATCCGCGGGCGCGTAAGTGCCTTGATCCGGTGTAAATTCTTCGGTATCGAGCACGTCAAAAATACGTTCGGCAGAGACCATCCCCATTTGCAGTGTGTTGAATTTGTCGATCAGTTCGCGGATGGGCCGGAAAATCATATTGATATACATTAAAAACGCAACTACGACACCTGGAGAAATCACATTCGCTAAAATTTGTTTGGATCCGTACCAAACCAATAATCCTGTAGAAATAGCTAAGATAATTTCCAGCACCGGAAAAAAGATCGAAAAATACCAGTTGGCCCTAATATGCGCATCCCGGTGATTGATGTTTATTTTGTCAAATTTGCGCATCTCCTGTTCTTCTCTCGAAAAATATTGGATGATAGCCATACCGCTGATATGCTCTTGCAAAAAGGTGTTAAGATTGGATACCCACGTCCGTACGTCAACAAATGCTGATTTCATGGCCTCTTTGAAAATGTATGTTGCCCAGATCATCATTGGCATTGGAATAAGAACGATCAATGTCAATTTCCAGTCGGTGTAAAACATCACTCCCAAAATAACGACTAATTGTAGCAGGTCACCAATAATCTGTATTAGTCCCTGGGAGAAGATGTTGGATATGGTTTCCAAATCAGATATTGTTCGGGTAATCAGTTTTCCAAGTGGTGTATTGTCGAAATATTTCAGCCGTAGTTTCGTAATATGATCGAATACCTGAATACGGATATCACGGATCACATTCTGTCCTAATACATTTGTTGCTAATGTATGGTAATAACGGATCACTGTTTGTCCGAGAAGAAGGACAATCATGGCAATGAGCATCCAAGTTAGCCCGGATGCATCAGCTTTCAAAATGTACCTGTCAAGTGTATATTCTACTAACATCGGAAGTGCCGGTGCTACAGCCGCTAAAAGAATAGTAAGAATGACAGACGCCCAAAATATGCCCTGATATGGCTTCATATATTTTGCCATCCTCCGGAGGAGTTTACTGTCGTAGGTCTTGCCTGTTATCTTCTGTTCGCTCAAGATAATTCGCTTATATAAGGGTAAATAACTCGTGTTAAATATAAACCATGTGCTGGTACCGATGTGCCGGCTTGCGCTCGATCTTTGCTCCGAATAACGTCAGTCATCCAAGTAACCGGTTTTTTATCCAGTCCTATTTCCAGCAGTGTACCTACAATGGCGCGGACCATATTGCGTAGAAATCGATCGGCGGTTATATGGAAAATCAGACCGTGTGCCGTTGTTTCCCAGGCTGCATGTTTGATCGTACATATGTTCGTAAATACTTGAGTATGGCTTTTTGAAAAGCAGCCGAAGTCCTGTTTTCCCAGTAAAAGCTCAGCCGCAAGGTTCATCAAAGTGCTGTTTGGAAGATCTCTTAATTGCCAAGACCGATGTCGTAGAAAGGGATTCTTCCCCCAATGTATATGGTATTCGTAAGAACGTTCCGTTGCATCAAAACGGGCGTGTGCGTCGTGTGCTACAGGCAATACGCGTTTTGCAGCAATATCATAGGGCAGTAGCGCATTTAATGAATGCAAAAAACGGTCGGTATCGAGGATGGACTGCTCATCAGCGTCAAAATGTACGAAAAGTTGCCTCGCGTGTACACCAGTGTCCGTTCGGCCCGCTCCAATGGTTTCGATCGGAATACGAAGTATTTTTTGTAATGCTTCATGGAGACGTTGCTGTACAGAGACAGCATTGTCTTGAACCTGCCAGCCGTGATATGCGGTGCCGTCGTATGCGATTTCCAAAAAAAAACGTTGCTTTGTCTGTTCCACCAAACAAAGGTAGCTAAAAGTATATTATGCTGTTTATGTAAAAAATATTCTAACAATTTGATTACTGAAAACCCGCAAATTGTGTTCTACTTGTTTTCCGGTATTTTTAATCTACCATACTATGGTTATTTTTATCTCGATTTACTAGCACGTCTGATGGCTTTACTACATAGTTTTTTAAGGATCGTCCTATTTTTTCTTGTTTTTTCTCTGTATGAGACACGCGGACAAGAAAATCCGTATACGATAGAAATTGAGAAGCTTGATCAGAAACTACTTCAAGCTGTCGATGACTCATCGAAAGCTCGTTTACACTATCAGCTTTCATATTACCGCGGGGCAACTGATTCTGCCTCGAGTAAGGTACATCTTGAAAAGGGGACGCACCATTCCAAAGGGAGCCCATACCTGAAGACTGTCGGTAAATATTATGAAGGACTTTTTGTAATGGATTACGATCCTACCCGCAGTGAGCGCCTTTTGCAATTATTTATCAACGATATGCAGGCGTATAAGTGGCCAGAAGCATACAGTTTGGTCGCCCGAGGTTATTCCAGTTTAGCCTCTCTATACCAACGGAAAGATATGGATAGTGAAGGAATGTCGTTTATCGATCAGGGATTGGCGTATGCCAAGAAAGCGCAAGACTTGGAGAGGATGGGGCAGTTACTTTACAAGAAAGGCCTATTCTATCATAACCATGTGCAGTATGCTGCATCCGAAAAATATTTGGAGGAAGCGTTGCTATACCTTTCGGAACATGGACAAGAGCAGATATCGATCAGTGATTGCTATGCCACGTTACTACGCAGCTACGCCTTTAGTAGACATTTTGCAAAAGCTGAATCCTTAATCCCAAAGTATAGGGTTTTTGCGGAAAAAAACCGAAGCAATCTGGAGATACAATCTTTTTATTACTACTCGCTCGGCGCATATTATCGGATAACAAAAGACTACGCGAAAAGCAACACCTTTTTATGGAAAGCCATCCAAAGTACGAAAGGAGAACATCCAGAGGCACAAATGAGTAAAGCTGGCCACTACTTTCAACTTGCATTGAACAGTATGGCACAGGAAGATTATAGGCTGGCGCTGGGCTGGATGCTTAAAAATGACAGTGTCGGCAATTTGCATCCTTACCATTCGCTCCAAGACAGCATTACGCATGCGGGAAGGTACATAACTATTTATGAACACTTAGGAGACTACAAAATGGCCTTGCAATGGGCAAAAGATTACGCACGAATGATCGATACGGCCGCGTTCCGCCAGGTGCGTACATCATTAGCGGAATCGGATGAGCGTTACCAGACGTTGGAGAAAGAAAAGAAGATTCAAGTTTTACAATTGGAACAGGAGAAAACTAAACTGAATCAGCAGAACATGCGTCTGGCTGTGGCTCTCATGATTTTAGGGCTAGTTCTCTTAGGTGTTTTTGCCTATTTCAACCACAAGAAGAATCAAGCACTGTTACTGCAACGCGAAATGGAGCACGAACAACAGGTTCGGGAGCAAGAAAGTCGTGAGAATTTATTGGCCTTGCGCGCCATGATTGAGGGCGAAGACAAAGAACGCCAACGTTTGTCCAGAGATCTGCACGATGGGTTAGGCAGTATCCTTGCGTCGTTGAAATACAAATTGCTGGAGGTTCATGATAGTATTCAGCATCCAGAGCTTCCCATTCTAATCGACGGAATCGATCGTTCTATCAAAGAGATGCGACGCATCTCGCATAATCTAATGCCTGCTGTTCTAAATCATTTCGGATTAGAGATCGCGCTTAAGGATTTGGTCGACGAACTGAAAACCGGTGTCACAAAAATAGAGTTGCAGCTATTTCATATTCCGCATGACTTAGACAGGGATCTGCAGGTGCAGATTTATCGTATCATTCAAGAATTGTTGACGAACGCGTTGAAACACGCCTTTCCCAAACAGATCATTGTGCAATGCAGCAAAAACGAGGATATCATTTTCATTACCGTAGAGGACGATGGCATTGGCTTTGATAGCGATGCTCTTTTCCAACGTAAAAATAAAGGGATCGGAATCAAAAACATCGATACGCGCGTGCGTTACTTACAGGGAAAAATGGATGTGGTTTCCGGGGAAAATGAAGGAACCACCGTAAATATTGAATTACATGTCGACCGCTAACTTCACACTGGCTATTGTCGATGATCATGGAATGATTATCGAGGGACTAAAAACCTTAATGCGTAACAATGATGTCATCGATAAAATCGAAGGATTTCTATCCGGTACGACCTTTCTGCAAGCTTTTCAGAAAATCCCATACCCTATTGTTTTTTTAGATATGATGCTACCCGATACAAACGGTATCGAATTGTGCCAGCGAATTAAATCAATGCGTCCTGAAACCATTGTATTGGGGCTAAGCAACCATGCGGAACGCAGTATGATCCTGAAGATGTTGAATGCCGGAGCGAACGGCTATCTATTGAAGAATGTCAATAAGAAGGAATTGCATAATGCAATCGATGAAGCTATCAAAGGTAATACTGTTTTTTGCAAAGAAGTACAGCGGATCATCGCGTCTCCAGACAAGACAGAACTGGAGAGTATTCCTTCCCTGACAAAACGAGAGCTTGAAATATTAAGTTTAATTGCTGGAGGTATGACCTCCCAGCAAATTGCAGAAAAAATTTTTCTAAGTCCGTTGACGGTCGAAACGCATCGAAAGAACATGCTCCATAAGTTTAAAGTGTCGAACATTGCTAGTTTGATCATGCTCGCGACCAAGCACAAATTGTTAGATTAAATAGTCCAGAGGTTGGTCGTGCGTTCGTACTCGACCAGATGGTATAAAATCATGTGATTTGCTGGCGTAATTATAAAAATAACAATCCTTTTGTCCTTTTGATTGTTATGTACTATAACGCTAGAGAATACGCCGTTCCCTACTTTTTCGTGAGCCGTTGCATAAACGGTGAATTTCGCGAGCAGATATAGACATTTTCAAGCTGACAGGAGGAACGGTGTTGCAAGCCAGCGTAAATTTATCTAAGTTTGTCACGCTGTTAAAACAAAGTTATGATTCAACGCATTCAAACGGTTTGGTTACTTGCTGCAGCAGTAGTATTGCTGGGCTTATTCGTTTTCCCGTATGTAAGTTTTATCGATCTGGTAGGACTCGGGAAGCAAATTTTCGTAACAGGTACATACTCCTCAGTTAATAACGAGTCGGTGCGCGAGAATAGTACTATTCCGCTCGCCATATTTGCAGGTATTGTGGTGGTTGCGCCACTATTGATCGTATTCCAGTTTAGAAATAGAAAACGCCAGATCGTTCTTGTTTTTGTGGAGATGTTGCTGATTGCACTTTTAGGTTTTTGGATGTACAGTTCGGCCAACACGATTCTCGATGCGATTTCTCAGAAGATTCAGGCGGGAAATGTCGGTGTGGGATTCTTCCTCCTGCCCGTAGCGGTTATATTTTTAGCTATGGCTATTGGCGGCATTCGGAAAGATGAAAAACTGATAAAGTCGGCAGATCGCTTGCGCTCATGAATAGATTGTTATTTATTTTCTTCGGATGTTGTTTTTTTTGTGCCACGAGCGTGTCCGGCCAGGAAGATCCGTCTGTTAACGTGATCGATGATGTACAAGTAGATGTAAAATCGGCCCGAACCAATGCAAAAGGGGATACATTGCATGTGGATCTTTTTCTAATTTCGTATAAGATGAATCAACGAGAGTTTAAGTTGAATACATATGCTACGCAAGTTATCGATGAAGATGGAACGAAGTATTTGTTTGCAAGCATCAAAATGGGACGCGTTTTGGTTCAGCTGGCAGACCGGCAGAATTATCTACACTATTTATTGGAAGAAAATACACCGGTGCCGTTGACAATCAACGTTGCAAATTGGAAAGGAAAAAAAGCTCGAATGCTCTATCTGGTATACGAAGATAGTGCGGAGGAAGGCAAGTTCATCACACAGGAAGTCCAGCTAAATTAACCGCTAATGTGAGGCCGGTCGAAACCGTATAATTTCAGTCGGGCATCTTTTTTTCCTTCAATAACTTGTGCGATCACTTGGGCGCCGATCATGCTGAATGTAACACCGTTGCCGCCGTATCCCAACGTGAACAACATGCGCGGATTCCTTGGCCAAGCTCCTATGAATGGCAAGCCATCGGATGTGGAACTGAATGTGCCGCACCAGCTCATTTCCGTAACAAAAGGGATGTCCGGAAACCATTTTCTGAATTTGCGTTCAAGGCGCTTAGATTTCTCACGAAGCAAGTCATCCCGTTTATCCGGAGAAGAGAAAGGAACATCTTCGCCTCCGACAATAATCCGGTTATCCGCTGTCGTTCGCATGTAGAGGTAGGGCGCTTTCGTTTCCCAAAGTAGAGCACGTTTATTCCAGAGGTATTTCTCTTCTATGGGCTCGGATAGGATAACGTAGGTCGAAAGCAAATCCATGACGCGTTTTGGAAGAAACTCTCCCGCTTCAAATCCGGCAGCAATCACGACGTAATCACATTCAATAGTACATTCGTCGGCTGTGCTTAATCTATATCCTTTAGCTGACTTCTGGTACTTTGTAATTAACGTGTTTGAATATAGGGCGGTTTTGCCGTGTCTTCCATAGTAGTCTAAAATACCGATGCTCGCAGCGTAACAGTCCATCTGCGCAGAGGAGTCGTTATATAAGGCGGCGGAGTGGAAGGTTCCCAGATCTTCAGCAATTCGATTGGCGGAGAGGAAATCGACAGGAAGGCCGGCCTTCTGCCGAACAGTATATTCGCGTTCTAGCATCCGATGCCCGGTCTTGTCGCTTGCCAAAAGATAGGTCGGTACCCGCTGGAAACTCTCGGACGTATTTGTTTCTTGCAAAACCTGTTGTAAATCATCAATAGACTGTAGGCAATTTCTGTAGGCAGTTTCTGCATTTTTTTCGCCGACCAAAGAGATGAGCTTACTTAGAGGAACGTCGATTTCGTATTGCAACTGTGCTGTGCTCGCTGCTGTAGATCCAAATCCAAGACTACGTTTATCTACAACAACACATTCGATTCCTCGTTTGCACAGTTCGTGTACAACCAGACTACCGGTAATACCCGATCCGATAATAGCAACTCTTGTTCGTATGTTTTTTCGCAATGGCTGGTAATGATCGTAAAGTGCGTTCTTAACAATCCAATACGGAAGGCCGGAATGTAGATCCATGAAGACTCGTTTTAATATAATAACCGAAAAGTTTTAGAAAATGTTTGTTTTTCGATAAAACAACGAGACGTTTGTCAACAAGTGGGAGATTGACCTTTGGTCTATGCAGAGCCTCAATAAAAAAGGTCGGTAATTGTTTTTTACCGACCTTTTTGCTTTAGCGCGAATATCTAAACTGTTGCTTATCCATTAATGCCATTTGGTCTTTCATCATCTTAATCTGATCGGCCAATAATTTATTTTTATCTGCTTTTTTTGCTTCCGATAAGAGCTTTTCAGCTTCGCGTTTATTCCGTTTGGCCATGGCTACTCCTGCTAGGCTGAGTTTGGCGAGGGCAACATTGTGGTCCATATGAAGCCCTAAAGTCAGCGCTTTTTTAAAGTATTTTTCCGACTGTAGAGGGGCACGTTGCGATTCGATGATGCCTATCAGCATGTGGTAATAGCCATGTTGTGCTGCTATGAGTTGCTTTTCGTAGTTCTTGATGTTTTTTAACCAATGCTCTGCTTTCGACATGTTTTCCTTCCGCAAAAACCACTGCGCGATCAACATGTTCTCGTTGAAGAAGACCGTTACCCATGCGAGTATGGTCACGAGTATTCCTAATATACCCCAGCCCCAATGCCCGAACCAAAATAGAACCACAGTTCCAATTAATAAAAGGCTGCTCAGAATAATGCGAACTATATTTGACATATGCTAAATTTCCAAGTTAAATAAACCGAGTACAAATATCCGGTTATTTTAGAGCTTATACAACTTGTTTGGGTGATAAAATTGTAAAATTGTACTTTTGTGTATGGCAGAACGTTATCACTCCAGTTGGGATCCGATCCTGCAGCCCCTGTTCAAGCAGGAGTTTATGCGCCGGCTATCTGGTTTTGTTCAACTAGAGCGAAAGCATAGTCTTGTATTTCCTCCCGAAGAACTTGTCTTTAATGCATTTAAATTGACACCGTTTGAAGCGATAAAAGTTGTCATCTTGGGACAAGATCCATACCATAATGACGGGCAGGCACATGGACTTTCTTTTTCTGTTCCGGACGGAATAGGCTTGCCTCCCTCGCTCCGGAATATTTATGCGGAATTGACTACAGATATAGCAGGATTCCGTGCACCCGCATCTGGAAATCTTTCTTCTTGGGCTAAGCAAGGCGTGTTATTGTTGAACGCGACATTAACCGTTCGGGCCCACCAGGCGGCGTCTCATCAAAAGCAGGGATGGGAAGAATTTACCGACCAAATAATTCATTTGATTTCTCAAAAATTGGACCATGTGGTCTTTATTCTATGGGGAAGCTACGCGCAGAAGAAAACAGTCCTCATTGATACAAAAAAGCACCTTGTTCTGAAAGCAGTACATCCATCGCCCCTTTCGGTCTATCGAGGTTTTTTTGGCTGTAGACATTTCTCCCAAGCAAATACTTATCTCGAAGCACATGCCAAGCAACCCATCGATTGGCAACTCTAAGATTAGGCGTACAGCTCTTTGAGATCTTTGAAGTGATAGTCTTCCGTGGCTAGCCGCTGGATGTGGTTAATCCTGATTTTCCGTCCATTTTGGCGCACATGTGTAAACAAAAGATGGCTGTCATACACGATGTCGAATGGCACGGTAAAGTCGAGCTCTTCCATGGCTTCGCCTAGAATGACATATTCGAGTTCGCCCTTGGATGTAAAACGTTTAACGATAACCCGACCAGCAGGTGCGGCCTGTACCGAGAACCAAGCCCCATCGCCTACGCCACCAAGGTATTGTGCATCCTTTGGTACTGAAATCGGTTTGGATGAAAATTGCATGCACCCTATAATCAAATCGTCTGGAAGTAAACTTGCTTTATGAATAGCAACATTGTCGCCTAATTTCCGCAGTAGGAATCCAAAAGACTGCCAACGGTTCATCTTGAAACGGCGCAACCCCTTTTCTGGTGTGAATGAATAGATCATACGATCGGAAACCGCGTTAACCACGTTACTGATCGGGCTTGCCTTGATTGTTTCAGGGAAATTGATGCTGTGCCTCCAATTGTATTTCTTGGACGATTTCATAAGCATACGTGCGATAAAACGGGAGCAATTGTTATTGTTCCGCGCTACGGCGCCGTATGGAAAAGTCCCCTGATGAACACAATCGTCACCATATGCTTTGGCCAATTCGAAGTTAATGTCAGTGGCAATGGAGAAATACAATTCCCCTTCACCGTACATGGCCGATTTTTGCACCTCAAATTGCGAAATAATGCGTTCTAGATTAACGAGGCTTTGTCCGTCAAATTTTGCCTTAAGTCTGATTTCTAGCCGGGGATCAGAAAATTTGGACCGTGCTCGACCAAATCCCCGAGGTGTAATATATCGGCCGAAATCGTAAAATAACATTTCTCCAGTTTCGCGTTTGATCAGCACGATGCCCGTGTGTCCAACTTTAAAATTCAAATTTTTTACGATGCCAATTTTTTTAAAAAACATCATCCACTTTTCATCCCCACGAATGGTTGCATCCGGCCAAGTAAGAATGAGTGCAAGGTCATTATGGTTTACATGATTCGTTTGCATACATATCTGGTTTAATACTCCAATGGGACGATGGGCTCCTTTTTGCTTGTCGACATGATCATCATGGTTTGGAAAGTCTTTACAAAAGGAATTTTGGAAATTTTTTCCATAATGACCCCTTCATAGGCCTTAATATCTTTTACGTAAACCTTGAGTATAAAGTCACAATTTCCTGTTACGTGATGACATTCTGTAACTTCTGGGATAGACTTTACTGCCTCCACAAATTCTGGAATAGCGTTGTGTGTATGAAAATCCAGCGATATCTGAATAAACGATTTGATGCCGAGCCCAAGTTTTTCCTCGTCCACAAAAGCATGATAACTTTTTATGAAGCCTGAATTTTCCAGCTTACGTACCCGCTCTAGTGTCGGTGCAGGAGACAAGCCAATGTTAGAAGCCAATTGTAAATTGGTGATTCGCCCGTTTTCCTGTAACAATTTCAGGATCTTTAGATCTGTTTTGTCTGGTTGGTATGGCATTTTTATAATCAGCGTTGCGTGAATATTATATTTTCCAAAAAGTAAATATACGGAATAATATTTCGTACATCAAGTGTGTGTACCAACTATTATCTATAGATAAAATTTATGTTAACTTCTTTATAAAATTACCGCTATCTATTGGCAATCATGTGAATGTCATAAATTTTCGATGAAAATGGGCGTGGAGACAAGGAAATGACATTTGTCATTTTTTTTATCAAAAACTGATTGGACACGCGCGTAAAAGTGGGGTTTATTGGTTATTTAATCGTATCTTTGTTGTCCGAAAAGCAGGTAGGGATCGCCGATTAATAAAAGGGGAAGAGAAATGAGTACCAAAGACGACGAATTACTAAAAGAGCTAGAGCTCGAAGAATATAAGTACGGTTTCACAACCGATATTGAAATGGAGATAGCTCCAAAGGGGCTAAATGAAGATACTATTCGGTTGATTTCCGCGAAGAAAAATGAACCGGAATGGTTGTTGGAATGGCGATTGAAGGCCTTTCGACATTTCTTAACAATGAAGATGCCGACTTGGCAAAATTTTGAAAATCCAGAGGTCGATTTTCAGGATATTTCTTATTACGCTGCGCCGAAAGCGAAAAAGCAGCTGGAAAGTATGGATGAAGTTGATCCGGAATTATTGGCTACCTTTGAAAAATTGGGTATTCCGCTCGATGAGCAAAAAATTCTTGCTGGCGTGGTGGCTGTGGATGCTGTGTTCGACTCGGTATCTGTTAAAACTACTTTTCGCGAGAAATTGAAAGAACAGGGGGTTATCTTTTGTTCATTTGGTGAGGCAGTACAGGAATACCCTGAATTAATTAAAAAATATTTAGGCACGGTTGTTCCGCAGACCGATAATATCTATGCGGCTCTAAATTCTGCTGTATTTTCCGACGGATCCTTTGTATATATACCCAAAGGTGTTCGTTGTCCAATGGAATTGTCTACTTATTTTCGTATCAATGCAGAAAATACCGGGCAATTTGAGCGCACGTTGATCGTTGCTGATGAAGGTGCATATGTGTCCTACTTGGAGGGGTGTACGGCACCTATGCGTGACGAAAACCAATTGCACGCCGCCGTAGTTGAACTCATTGCAGAGCGTGACGCCGAAATAAAATATTCAACCGTACAAAATTGGTATCCGGGAGACAAAGACGGAAAGGGCGGTATCTACAATTTTGTAACAAAGCGCGGGATCTGTAAAGGGGATAATTCGAAGATTTCTTGGACTCAAGTAGAAACAGGATCTGCTATTACATGGAAATACCCGGGTGTGATCTTAAAGGGTGACAACTCCGTTGGCGAATTTTATTCTGTCGCTATGACTCGTAACCGTCAGGTGGCTGACACGGGAACCAAAATGATACACTTGGGTAAAAATACGCGTTCGAAAATAGTTTCTAAAGGAATTTCAGCTGGTTTGAGCCATAATAGTTACCGCGGGCTTGTAAAAATAGGTCCAAATGCGGATAAGGCGAGAAACTTTACACAATGTGACTCCTTATTAATTGGTGATCGCTGTGGTGCACATACCTTTCCATATATTGAAAATAAGAACCGCACTGCGAAACTGGAGCATGAGGCGACAACCTCAAAAATAGGTGAGGATCAAGTGTTTTATTTAAACCAGCGCGGAATAGACTCGGAGAAAGCCGTTGGCTTGATCGTGAATGGCTACGCGAAGGAAGTGTTAAATCAATTGCCGATGGAATTTGCCGTCGAAGCACAAAAGTTGTTGGCGATCTCTTTAGAAGGATCTGTAGGATAATTTGAACGAAGTGAATAAATGGAGTTTCTCGCGAGATTTCCACTAGAATAAGCAATAAGAATATAATGTTATCAATCAAGAATTTGCACGCGTCTGTAGAAGACAAACAGATATTAAAGGGATTAAACCTAGAAGTTAAAGCTGGCGAAGTCCATGCCATCATGGGACCAAATGGCGCTGGAAAGAGCACGTTAGGAAATGTGCTGGCCGGACGCGACTCATATGAGGTGACAGAGGGCTCGGCCTTGTTAGATGGTGTAGATCTATTGGACCTTGCTCCTGAGGATCGTGCACGGGAAGGACTGTTCTTAGCTTTCCAATATCCAGTGGAGATTCCAGGCGTTTCCAACATCAACTTTCTAAAAACCGCGGTCAACGATATCCGCGAATATAAAGGTTTGCCGCCCATGGAAGCGAAGGAGTTTTTGCAAGCAGTAAAAGAGAAGCAAAAGCTGGTGGAATTCTCTGCTAATCTGGCTAACCGCTCTCTCAATGAAGGTTTCTCTGGAGGAGAAAAGAAAAGGAACGAAATATTTCAGTTGGCTATGTTAAACCCAAAACTTGCGATCTTGGATGAGACAGACTCTGGGTTGGATATTGACGCGCTGCGCATTGTTGCCAATGGTGTGAATCAGTTACGTTCCCAAGATAATGCGTTTGTGGTTATTACGCATTATCAACGCCTATTGGATTATATCGTGCCAGATTTCGTCCATGTACTTTACAATGGCCGTATCGTGAAAACAGGACCGAAAGAGCTTGCGTTGGAACTGGAAGAAAAAGGTTACGATTGGTTAAAAGAATATGACACGCAAACCGCATAATAAGGATTATCAATGGGTAATTTGAGTAGCGGATTGACAAAAAATAACATGAGTACATTAGTAGCAGATTCATTATATCAACAGTTGGTTTCCGCGTTCCATGATTTGGAAAAGGTTCAGGAGCCTGCAAATTTGACAACTTTACGGCGAGAAGCATTTGATCGTTTTCAGCAAGAAGGCTTTCCTACCGTTAAAAACGAGGAGTGGAAATATACGAATCTTCATGCATTGGTCAATACCGATTATGTGTTAAATACGGATGTAAATGTTGATCAGGTGGATACGCGCAAAGCAGATATCAAAGACCTAGATGCACATCGTATCGTGTTGATTAACGGCCAGTATGTGTTGGCCTTTTCCTCGCTAGAAGACGAAATCGGCTTAACCGTTAAACCAATAGAAGAAGCGCATACGGAAGAGAATTTCAGATTGCATTATGCACAGCATGCCGATAAATCGGATAATATATTGGTTCAGTTAAACACCGCATTGCAAACGGCCGGTGTGTACCTATCGGTGGCTAAAAACAAGGTTGTTTCCAAACCAATACACATAGTACACGTGGCGGCTGGAACACAAGAGTTTTTTGCACAAACGCGTAATCTTATAGTTGTTGAACCAAACGCTGAAGTAGAGATTATTGAATCTTTTATCACACTCGATGGTACACCTAAAAATTTGCATAATAAGGTAAGCGAAATCGTAGTTCAGGAAAACGGGAAAGTACAGCACTACTATCTTCAGGTTGCTGAATCGTCAAGTAACTATATACAACACACGGAGATCTATCAAGAGAAGCACAGCCTGTATAATAATTACAATTGTAATTTGCCTGGAGCATCGTTTGTCAGAAACAATATTAACGTTCGTTTGGATGCCGAAGAAGTGGAATCTCACCTATACGGGATCAATCTGACGTCTGGTCGTCAGTTTGTAGATAATCATACGATTGTTGATCATTTGAAACCGCATTGTGAATCGTATGAATGGTATAAAAACATTCCTCAGGACGAGTCTACGGCAGTTTTCAATGGAAAGATCTTTGTACGCGAAGATGCACAGAAAACCAATGCATTTCAACAAAATAATAACATGTTAATCGGTGATAAGTCTACGGTATACACGAAACCGCAGTTAGAAATTTTTGCTGATGATGTCAAATGTTCACACGGATGTACCATGGGGCAATTTGATGACGAAGCACTGTTTTATCTGCGTGCGCGGGGTATTGGCGAGGAGTCGGCCCGTGTATTACTTGTGCATGCGTTCGCTTTCGATGTCACCAGTCGGTTTTCGAATGAAATCGTACGTGGATATGTGGAAGAATTGGTCGCGAAAGGTTTAGAAAAATCGTAAATTGTTTTCCATTCTATATGTTAAAGGCGTTTAGTAACTACTAAACGCTTTTTTTTAATATGAAATCGTAGGAATAGATATAGCGGGTCCTATTATGTTGATTTGAAATTGCGGTGCGGAAAATTCTAAATAAAAAAAAAAGGCTTCCATTACAGAAGCCTTTTTGAGCGAAAGACGAGATTCGAACTCGCGACCCCAACCTTGGCAAGGTTGTGCTCTACCAACTGAGCTACTTTCGCTGATTGTGCTACAAAGGTAGCAATTCAGGATATATTTGTCAACTGTTTTTTTTAATAACCCAAACTTCAATCGAACTTAATATAGGATACGCCGTGATGCAAATAAAACCTAATATTTACTCAAAAGTTAATGTGCGCGATAATAGGATACTCCGCGATTAGAATAACGAGCTTTTTAGTCGTTGTTTAATATACGTCCAACTGACAGGACTTATATTGGATGCTTTTTTTGTTTTTTTGATTGGAAATGAATATTTTAGCATTCTATCTATTGAAAGAGTGAATAAATTTTTGAATTAATCTACCAAGCCATTTGAATATGTTGACCAAATTATATCCGCGCATGTCCGCTTTGCCTGTTCTTGTATTGAGTATGGTATCCTTGTTCGCTGGATGTGCTAAGACGGCCGATTCTGAAAATATTGAGACGAAGAGCGTTAAGCTGACTGTGGATGTCGTTGGGGTAGAAGAGGTCCCGGCGGTCTCGAATAATAAACTTAAGACTAACCGGGGTTCGAGTAATGCAACTCCAGATGTAATCAATTCCAAAGATCTGATTTCTTTCGAATCGTTTGATGCACAAATTTCCCTTGAAAAATGGAGCTCTAAGGTGAAGAAAAAATCAAATATGCGAAGTGAAAGTAATAACATGCAATCAACGGAATCTGAAGCCCCGTCGATGGAGGAGGGAATTACCTATCGTATATTATTTTATAAAAGTGATGGAAGCTTTGTTCACTCCACGCAAATGGTCTCAGGTATCCCCGGAGAAATCACGTTAAACAGGGGTGAATCATATGACTGGTATGCTGTATCTTATCATAATTCGGATCCCATGCCGGCTCCCGATCCTGCTGCTCCTGAATTGGTTGTACCTCATAATACGGATTTGCTGTACGCTTCAGGTTCAATCGAAATACCTGCCCAGGGAAGCGGTGAAGTACCGCCGTTAAATGTTCTATTTTCCCACCGATATGCGCGAATAGTTTTAGAGCTTAATTCGATGGGCATGTTTGGCGACATGAACCAGGTAGGCCTGGAGGTGTCAGGTGTTACAGGCACGACCGCTTCATTCAATTTGAAAGACGCCTCGCTATCCAATATCTCCTCAGAACCGGTCAATTTCGATTTCGAGGATTTTAGCAATCTAGAGTTTGGCTATGCAGACCGAAAAGTAACATATATTTATACAGCGCGTGAGGAACCGATTGATCTCAACGTGTCAGTCCATGCCTTGGATATCAAGTTAAGTAATGGGACAAACCGAATATTCAGCGATTTAATGGCTTCCCCTGCTGAGTTCGAATTTAGTTTGACACCTCAAATAGGAACAAGCTATGCAGCGACTATAAACTTTGTAGAGTCGCCTTTGATTGTGAATTCGGTAAGATGGGCTAGAACTAATCTCTATTACCATGGAGGGCATAACCCTTACCGATTTCTTCCGACAAATGCACATACGAATGCACGGAATACTTATTTCTCGTTTCGTGGTATGTTACCGGGACAGTACGGTATTAGCTTGACGAATGGAGACCCTTGTGCCCTGGTATACCCCGAAGGTTTATGGAGGACCGTGCGTTTTAATGACCTTATGATGATAACGCCTGTGTTTCCTATTGAAACCTATAAGACCGAGAATGGGTTGGGTTATTATGAATATGACGATACCCAAGGTACCGGAACTCCTTATCCAAGTGCAAAGCTACGATTTAATATGAATGGTTTTGGTACTGCGACTGGTGTGGTGGACGGTGATGTTGCAATAGATCTGGGTAGTTCATATGGGCGAAGTGCACATGTGTGGTCTACGTTTGCGCATGACGTGGGGCGTGGTATGGAAGTTTATAGTTATTTGGCAACCTTCTCGGGAGGAGACGAAATCGCCTACGAACCAGTTAATTATTCAGGAACGGGACCGGTTGAGAGCACTTTCAAAAATATAAGGTGCGTTCGATAACCGAACCGTTTTTTGAACCAGAACGCCTAAGGGGTGTGAGGGATTAATTCGAAGCGGGTACCCCTTGATTCTGTAGACGTTTGTAAATCTTTTTGCAGAAAATATTCGTTAAGGTTTAATAGCGTTTATACAATTTATTCCGTCGATAGCTGCGGACACGATGCCTCCAGCATAACCGGCACCCTCGCCGCAAGGATATAATCCTATCACGTCTGGGTGTTGTAAGGTATCGCGATCCCGCGGTATACGGATCGGCGACGATGTTCTGGATTCAACGCCGACCAAAATGGCTTCATTCGTATAATATCCCTTCATTTTCTTTCCGAAAATTGGGAGTGCTCCCCGTAAGGCTTCATGAACGAAGGAAGGGAGGACCTCAGTCAGGTCGACACTGCGCGTGCCAGGTTTGTACGAGTTCTCGGGAAGGGTATTAGAAACTTTACGTTCTACGAAGTCGACCATGCGCTGTGCAGGGGCTACCAGATTACCTCCGCCAATCTGAAAGGCAGTCTGTTCTATTCTTCGTTGAAAATCCAAAAGGGCAAAGGCATTTTGAGCGGCTCCGGGCACGTCCTCTAAGCTGATCTGAATAACAGTTCCGGAGTTGGCGTGCGGATTATTACGCTTCGAAGGGGACCATCCATTTACGACAATCTCTTCATGGTCGGTTGCGCAGGGAGCGATGATACCTCCGGGACACATGCAAAATGAAAAAACGCCGCGGTTGTTGACTTGTTCTACCAGGCTGTAATAGGCTGGTGGTAAGTTCTCGTGTCGGACGGGGCAATGGTACTGTGCTTGATCTATGATCGATTGGGGATGTTCTATACGTACGCCCAAGGCGAATGGCTTCGCTTCCGTCCTCCAGCCGTTCCTTCGGAACAACTCAAATATGTCTCGAGCGGAATGGCCAGTGGCTACCACAACGTGATGCGCCTCGATAATGTCATCAGCGTCGGTTTTGACCCCAGTAACCCGTCCAAAGTTATGGAGGATATCGGTTACTTTGCAATCAAATCGAACCTCTCCGCCCCATTCAAGAATTGTATTCCTCATATCTTCAATGATATGGGGAAGTTTATTGGTGCCTATATGTGGACGAGCATCCACCAAGATATCTTCGGTCGCACCATGTTGTACAAAAATTTGCAAAACCTTTTGTACATCTCCACGTTTATCCGAGCGGGTATACAATTTCCCGTCTGAATACGTCCCCGCCCCCCCTTCGCCAAAACAATAATTAGATTCTGGATTAACAATGCCGTCCCGATTTATTTTTGCAAGATCTCTGCGCCGCTCTTTTACCGGTTTGCCTCGCTCCAGTACGATTGGCTTCAATCCCCTTTCCAAGCATCGATGAGCCGCAAACAGACCCGCAGGGCCAGCACCGATGATGATTACGGGGGGCGCATTGTGTACGAGTTTCATTTCGGTAGAATAGACAGCGGGTGTATAAGACTCGTCGATGTAAAAAACTACGCGCATACGGAACAATACCTGCCGGCTGCGGGCGTCAATAGAGCGTTTTCGTATGCGATATCCACGGATACGCTCACGGCTAATGTTCAGGAGCTTTGCTCCCTCTGTTAGTATGCGTTTTTCATCATCAACAAACTCGGGGATCAGCGCGATTTCTATTTCTTTTTGCATATGCTAGGCTGGGTTTTTATCCCAAAACAGATGCAAAGGTACACATTGTCTGCCAATTTGTATAGATTGACAGGCTTGGTATATCATTTGTTATGCCTTTTCTGTTATAAAACATTTTTAGTATTTTTATAGAAAATAGATTAAAATTTTGCACATGAAAAGATTATTAATTGCTATTGTAGGGTTATTTACTGCCCTTTCGTTCAGTTCTTGCGGATACAATACAATGGTGTCCAAAGACGAAAATGTGAAAGCGAAATGGGCACAGGTAGAAAATGCCTACCAGCGTCGTGCTGACCTTATTCCAAATCTAGTCGCGACTGTTAAAGGGGCAGCTCAACATGAAGAGGGTACATTGACTGCTGTTGTCGAAGCACGTGCAAAAGCAACATCTGTATCGGTGGACCCGTCAAACTTGTCAGAGGAAGCCATTGCCAATTTTCAGCAGACACAAGACGCATTGTCACAATCGATAGGCCGATTATTAGTCAGCGTCGAAGCTTATCCCGATTTGAAAGCGAATGCAAATTTTCAGGAATTGCAAGTGCAACTGGAAGGAACCGAAAATAGGATTTCCGTAGAGCGTAAGGCATATAATGATGCTGTGCAAGATTATAATACAACCGTTCGCAGTTTCCCGAATAACATCATGGCTGGAATGTTCGGCTTTAAAGCTAAGGGAACATTTAAAGCCGCAGAAGGGGCGGATAAAGCACCGACGGTATCTTTTTAAGAAGTGTTAAAACAACGATAGGTGAATTGGATAGCCTTTTATGCTTTCCCATTCATCTTTTTTATGTCTGTCCCGTAGGTATGATCAACGAGAATGGCTACGATTAGCGGGCATGTGTCTTATTCATCATCATGGAAATATTTACAACAGACGATCAGGACCGCATTGTGCAGGCGATCAGTGTGGCCGAGAGTAAAACCTCCGGCGAAATTCGGTTGGTAATTGATAAGAAGTTGGCATGGCCTTCGGCGATCGATGCTGCTATCGCCTACTTTCAGAAGCTTGAGATGCATAAAACAGTTCTCAAAAACGGAGTGCTTATCTATTTGTCTACCGATGACCATCAATTGGCTATTATTGGCGATCGGGGTATTCATACGAAAGTGGGAGACGATTTTTGGGATGATACGAAGGAGCAGATGATTGCTTATTTTAAAAAAGGAGAAATGGCCCAAGGGCTGATAGTCGGTATCCAACACATCGGCGAGCAACTGAACACCTTTTTTCCCCGTCGTGATGATGATATTAATGAACTTCCAGACGATATTTATTTTGGCAAACACTAATATGCAATATACATATCCTATCCGTTCCGTTTACAACCGCTTCTGTATTTTTTTGATGCTGTTGTTGTCAGGGCTCGCGCTAAACGCTCAAGATATTCCGGAGGCACCGAACCAACTTGTTTCTGATTTTACTGGAACATTAAGCCAAGGGGAGTTACAGTCGCTCGAACGGAAGCTTCTGGCGTTTGAGGATAGCACGTCTACGCAAGTAGCCGTGGTTTTAATCCGTTCGACAGATGGATATGATGTTTCGGATTACGCTGTCCGCTTGGGAAAAAAATGGGGTGTTGGTGGGAAAAAATACAATAATGGTGTTATTGTTTTGGCGGCGATCGATGACCGGGCGGTCACTATACAAACCGGATACGGGATGGAAGGTGTACTTCCCGATATTATAGCGTATCGAATTATTCAAAACGAGATAAAACCGTATTTCCGTCAGCAAGATTATTTCGGCGGCTTGGACAAGGCTACTGATGCGATTATTGCATATAGCAAGGGAGAATATAAAGCCGATCCGCGGAAAGAACGGCGCGATGGAGAGCGTGGCGGAGTACCTGTGATGCTTATCATTATCGTTGTCATCATTGTGATTGTACTTATTTCGCGCAATGGTGGCGGAGGAAACCGTGGAGGACGGGTAATGACAGGAAGAGGTACGTCTGACCTATTTTGGTGGACATTATTGAACAGTCTGGGCAAAGGCGGAGGTGGCGGCTTTGGCGGCGGCGGCGGCTTCGGCGGAGGTAGTGGTGGTGGTTTTGGCGGCTTCGGCGGTGGAGATTTTGGAGGTGGTGGCGCTAGTGGACGCTGGTAAATGGCCAGCCGTTTTAACCATACGCATATTTTACAGTCTAACATAGTAGAACGAACAAAAAATATATGAAAAAAGCGATTTTAATGGGTTTAGGCGTAGTGCCAGCCATGTTGTTTGCGCAGGAAGATTTTACGCTCAATGGTAAGATCGGACAAACCCAAGCGGGAGCAAAAATCTTCATCCAATATAGAGACAATGGCCAAAGTGCTATAGATTCTGTCACGGTGGATAACGGAGTGTTTAAATATCAAGGATCAGTTGCCCAACCGACACAAGCGATGTTATTTCTGTCGGCCGACGGTAAAAATATGTCTCAACTGCGGGATAGCGGCGAACGTCCGCCGATGAATTCTGTGTATTTAGCCAAAGGCGTTATCCATTTTGAAGGTGCTGATTTTGAATCAGCTTCAGGCCGTGGTAATGCGGTGAACGACGATTTTGCTAAATATAAAGCATCTTTAAAAGAGGTGAACGATGGGTTCGCTGCACTGGACGCGGAGTACCAAGCTGCACCAGATGATAAGAAGCAAGACGAAGCATTTATTGGCAGCTTGCAAACCAAAGCTGAGGCGATTTATGAAAAGCAAAGTGCCCTGAATGAGTCGTTTGTGAAAGAGAATCCCAACAGTTACGTGGCTTTAACGGTCTTGAATGAACTTGCTTCTCCTGAGAATGTAACATCATTTGCTAAATCTGCCTTTGATGGGCTGGCAGCGAATCTAAAGTCTACACCGCTCGGAAAAGAGCTCGCGACAAAGATCGCTGGTATGGAGAAGTTGGCTACTGGAGCATTAGCGCCCGATTTTACGTTGCCGGACACGGCAGGAAATAATCTGTCCTTGTCTTCATTACGTGGAAAATATGTGTTGATCGATTTTTGGGCTAGCTGGTGCGGGCCTTGTCGGCATGAGAATCCGAATGTTGTGGCTGCTTTTAACAAATTCAAAGACAAGAATTTTACCGTATTGGGAGTTTCTCTGGATCGCCCTGGAAAAAAAGAGGACTGGTTGAAGGCGATCGAAGATGATCAACTTGGTCAGTGGCCGCACGTATCGGACTTGCAGTTTTGGAATTCGCCTGTGGTCGAGTTGTATTCTATCCGTGGCATTCCACAAAACTACCTCATTGATCCGCAGGGAAAAATTGTTGCATCGAACCTCAGAGGCGAGGCTTTGGAACAGAAGCTGCAAGAAGTTTTGAAGTAATTTTTTTTTAAATCGATAAGACAGGACATCACAAACGGATTGCTACGTGTTAATCTAGACAAAATCTTGTCCTGCAAAAATACACTCTAGCCCTGTATGTGATATTCACATACGGGGATTTTTTTTTCTTCGTTTTGTTTAAAAAAGGTCGATCGTTCTGTTGCGATCAGCATATTTTCTGAGACGCGTGATGATTTCGGCAGTGCGGGAGCCGATCGACACTTTTTGATAGAAGCCCATTATCTTTTAGGACTTTTTTAGTGACTGTTCAAGGTTATGTTACAGTTGACGACTCACGTTTCATTTTAGCAAAATCCTCTCAATTATTTCTGCTCGTCCGCTTGTCGCAGTATGTTAAGTCGTTATGCTTAATGCTAAACGTGATGCACATGTCTTGCTAATCGTTCAAGGAACAAACGTTTGCGTAAAATTGCGCAAACGTTTTCGTTGCTCGTTTGATTCTTTTTTGTCTCGGTTTTCTTTAATATTGATTCCAGAGACAGCAGAAAGGCTGTTCTGAACTGATCAATAACAACGCTTACTAACCTTAGCGATTATTTACTAATTATGATAAGAAAACTGTATTCTCTTATTTGTTTTTCAGTGTTTTGTCTTCCTTTTTCCTCCCTATATGGAAATAGTTTGAATGTGCTTTCAAGTGCTATTTTAGCCATCCAAGATACAACCGGAAACGAACAAGATGTTGAAATTTCAGAAGGCTTAAGACGTAGGATCAATACGTTGGTTGAACGCAAACAAGTAGCAGACTCCGTTGACGTACAAGTCATGAATCTAAACCCGTTTCTTAGTGCGGCTCAATATACTAAGGGCTATGTTTCTGGATTATACGTACAGGAAGGGTCTGGTGAACCAGGAAGCCTTAAAAATATCATCTGGCGGGGGCTATCATCCCCATTACTGTCCAATAAAGACATGAATGCAGTGCAACCCACCGTCTTTGTGAATGGGATACCTTTAGGGCAGGAAAGTAATTTTGCCTTCAATATACAGCGATATAATTTCCGAAAGATTGGCACGGAGACGGATCTGCTAACGCGGGTTGATCTAAGCGCGATTAAATCGATTGAAGTTATAACCGATCCTCTACAATTAGCGGAACTAGGTCCTTTAGCGGCAAATGGAGCAATTTGGATTTTAACACATAGTGGTAAATCTGGAAATCGCGAGTTGTCGATCAATAGTTATTACGGATTTGCTCAGAAGCCTTCCATTATTCCTATTAATGCAGAGTACGAAAATATGTTCAGGCAACCGTTTTACGCATTATATGGAGATGCGGAGTCAAAGCTAAAATATCCGGGATATTTGGCCGATTCTACCAATATGAATTACTACGGATCATCGAACTGGTCAGATCTTTACTACAAAAACAGTGCTTTATATTCCTTGGATATCAGTTTGACCGGAGGCTCGGAACGGGCGAATTTCAGCTTTTATGGCGGCCACAAAAATAACGAAGGGGTGGCCGACGATACGCGTTTAAAAACTTATAATGCGCTATTCAGCGTAAATATGGTGCCTTTTGAGTGGTTCACTGTGTCTTCCTTCATTAACGCAAACCGATCAGAACGTAAACGAAACCGAAGTTTAAGGGACCAGTTTGCCGAAACAGCGTATTTGCCAGACCTTTCGACACCACTTGCTCCTAATAAAGACGTCTATGCATATTATTTAGATCAGTATAATGGCTCACTCAATGATAATGTGACCAACAACATTCACGGGCATGTAAACTTTAGGTTCAAAATTTTGTCCAAGCTCACTTACGAGACCAAGCTTTCTATAGACTATACCGAGGGCTTGCGTGACGTTTTTTGGCCATCGGGCTTGATGGAGGGAAGCAATTTTGTTTCCAATTATTTTGGATATACGCAACGATTGATCTTTAATAACCAGTTAAACTATCAATTAGCGCTAGCTAAGGATCAAACGCTACGATTTCATTTAGGTAGCGATTATGTCATGGATTTATATCGATTTAATTATGCGAAAGCATATGATGGACCAAATGATTTTGTAAAGATCAATGTGGTTAATGGTAATTCCAGCGATGGAGATTATCTCTTGCCTAGAGGTGGTCTTGTCGTTTACCGATGGAATAATAAAGATCAATTCAGGATGCAGTCATTTTATGGGCGGGCAAGTTATACGTTATCCAATATGTTGGAAGCCGATGTGTTAGCTCGTATCGATGGCGCTTCCACGATTCAAAGGGACAGTCGTTGGTTCTTTAGTCCGGCGGCAACTGTAAGATGGAACATGAAAGACCATTTATTTGATGATTCTGAAATTTTATCCGTTTTAAAAATTCGTTTGGGCGCGGCTCGTATAGCACGTCCTGTTTCCGGCGCTCGCTATGCAACTGGACCACAATACTCATCTAATATGGGCTGGAGTACGGAGGCAGGACTTGTCTCCTACAATGGTTTTGCCGGATTGTCTCGACCCTATAATAGTGGTTGGATGGGGTACGGGATTGAGTGGCCATATTCCGACCAACTCAATTTAGGTGTCGAATCTTCGTGGCTGAATGATCGTTTGTTTGCGAACCTTACGCTGTACAACAAAGAGGACAAGAATCAGATCACCGTTATCCCGGTTCCTAGCGAATACGGTTATACTGGCCAACATAAGAATGGATTAAGTGTGCGGAATAGGGGGGTGGAGCTCGGTTTGGGAGGAAGTATTTTTAGCGATAATCGCAACTTTCAATGGAAAACCGCCCTAAACATTACTGCAAATAGAAACTCCCTAACCGCCCTACCTAATGGTCTGGACGAGTTGATTATAGGAGATCGGAAACTCAAAATAGGACATTCGATAGATCAATTCTGGCTATATGAGAATCAGGGAATATATCAGGATGTTGCGGAGATTCCGGTCGAAGACGGCCGCCGGTTGGCTTTTGAAGGTGTTTATCTAAATGCTGGCGATCCGAAGTGGAAGGATATTAACCAAGATGCACAAATCGACCAAGATGATAAAGTGCTGATTGGACAAGCAACACCAAAAATCTTCGGCGGATGGAATAATCAGATACGCTATAAAAATTTTGATATGACGTTTCAGTTTTACTTCGCTGCAGGACATAAGTTACTGAATAATAGGGCTGCCACACGGTACGATTTTATTAATAACGAAAGTAACAACACAATACAATCCGTACGAGAGATCTTTCATTGGCAACAAGATATTGATATTGATAAGTATCCGACATATAATCCATGGAGTGCAGTGGTGCCTTACCGTGTTGAACAAGATTTGTTTTTGGAAGATGCCTCCTTTGTCAAATTACGCACCTTAACGCTGGGATACGACTTGTGTGGTATTGATGGAATAAGAAAAGCTATGAAAACAGCTAGACGAGCCTATATTTATGTATCGGGCAACAATCTGCATACATGGACGAAATTTTCAGGTGTAGATCCAGAGTTGACCGAATTTAATGGTTACTATACAGGATACGGATTACCTTTGGCACCAACATACACTTTGGGAATAAAACTAGACCTCTAATTTTCTAACCGACTGAATATGAAAACTTATATAAAATATGCAAGCCTATTGATTTTGACTATTTGCACTTTGATTCAATACGGCTGTGAGAAGCATTTGGATGTAAAAGCTGCAGATGTAGCGTCGGAAGAATTGCAATGGACGGATATCTCAGACACGAAGGCGGGACTCATCGGCATGTACGGGCTGCTACGTGCAGCTTTATTGGAAGGAAATGGGCACTGGGTATATGGAGAATTGCGCTCAGGCGATTTCATATCTTATACGCGCGCTGATCTAGATGCTGTTCATGATCATGACCTCAATGCTTCCTACCCACTTATAAAAACATTGACTAATTGGCGTCGTTTCTATGCGGTCATCAATGCGGCCTCTTTGTTTATTGAGAGGGCCCCAGAAGTGTTGCAAAAAGACAGCCGATATACCGATGTGAATTTGAAATGGGACATCGCTCAAGCTCGGACTGTGCGTGCTTTTACATATTTCTACATGGTCCGCATTTGGGGAGACGTCCCGCTATTGAAAAGTTCGTTTGATGATGGAGAGTTTCTGGAGCGCCCGCGTAATAGCAAAGAAACTGTTCTGGAATATGTAGAGTCTGAGTTGTTAAAGGCGGCGGAGGATTTGCCTTACACCTATAGTTTAAGTTCATCTTCGTACTATAATGAAGGTTTTAGCGTATGGCGCGGAGTCTTATTTAATAAAGTCACGGCCTATGCTCTGTTAGCCCATGTAGCAGCATGGGGTGAACGCTACGTTCAAGCAGACGTATATTCCAAATTTGTGTTAGATAACTATGCGCGAATTGGTCTCTCTTATTCTTCCATTAGTACATTGACGGGACAGGCCGGAATCTTTTCCAATCAATTTACGGGGGGACAACTATTATGTATCGTTGCTCCGTATGCTTTTAGTGAAGCCACTGCCACGGGCCATATTGAAGAGCTTACTTTAGCCGAACCGTTGGTATATAAAAAAAATCCGGCGATGTACGTTTCTAAAGATACCATAACCTCCCTTTTCCCAGAACCCAACGATACACGATTCGGAATTGATACTTTATCCGGATTGACTAGAACGAATTATTTCAGTAATTATAGTGGCGAGACGCCTATTTTCAGCAAGATCAAAGTTCTACGAGACGGTGGAACATCAGAAGCGTCATATGCGGTTTTTGGCTCTTCATTATTATTTACCCGTTTGGAAGAAATGACATTGCTGCGGGCGGAGATCTTAACTGTCTTGCGACAGGAGGCAGAAGCAACTCGTTTATTAAATGTCGTCAAAACGCTTCGTGGAACGAAAGCCCATACGAGCACATCCAACGAAGACCTCCTGACCGCAATTTTTCAGGAACGTAGACGAGAGTTAATGGGCGAAGGATGGAGATGGTACGATCAGATTCGCTTGAACAGATTAAAACGAGTAGATAATGCAGTGACCGAGCTAATTGACAAACATGGAATTTACTGGCCCATCGCGAGAGAGGTACTCAATAATAATTCGCTATTGGAACAAAATGCATATTGGAAATAACTACCAAGTTAACTGGAACAAAACGATTATGAAAAAGCTTGTAAACATAGTAAGCATATTCATCAGCTTGTGCTTGATTATATCCTGCGAGAGGGGAGATCAACACTATTATGAATACACAAACGAAACGCAGACGTACGACGGCACTATATTACAATATATAGAATCCCGACCAGGCACCTTTGATTCTTTAGTATTGGTTTTAGATCGCTTGCCAGAGTTAAGAAAAACTCTTGGAACTGAATCCGGAGAACTGACATTGTTTGCCGTAACCAATCGTAGTTTTGAAATTGCGGTCAAAGCGATGAACGTGGCAAGAGGGCTTTCACAAAAATCGCCACTCTATTTGGAAGACATCGATAAACTAGAGCTTGATTCGTTGGTGTCACGCTACGTTTTTACAGAGAAATTTGACACCGAAGAACTACAGCCTTTTCGTGAAGGGCGTACCGTGAAAAGTGCGCGGTTCAACTATGACATGAATCTGCTCTATAAAATTACCGACGCTTCTGGCTTAATTGAAGGAGGGCAGCAGCAGATCTTGTTGAGCGATGTCAATAATTCAATTTTCCAACGCTATTGGAAGACAATTAATACTGCTGCTGTCAACCTGAAAACGAAGAATGGCGTGATCCATGTTCTGAGTTCTGGTCATGATTTCGGTTTTAATAAACTAACTACCAAATTCTCCCAATAGTATGAAAAAAACAGTTTTAAGATACCGAGTCAAAAGTTTATTAATGATCGGCTTGGGCTTGTGTCTACTCGGTTGTAAGAAATTTATTCCGGAGAATAGGGATTCCTTAGGAGATGAAGTTAATTATTCCTTGAAGGAGTTAAACCCTATTTTGGGAAGGAAGACGATCTATGAAAATATAACGAGCGTCGGTAGTAACACATCACAACCGCTAGAATTCTCACTAGTTAATGTACGCACGTTTAAAGGGGAGCCTGCTACAGCATTGACGGATAAATTCCCTGTGAAAGTGTGGACGAAGGAGTATTCCGGATTGGAAAAATCATTAGCGGAAATTGAAAGTAAGCGCAAGATCGAATATCATTCTATGTTGGAAATTGGTCAGAAATCTGGAAACTTACTTTTTTGGGAAAGCGGAAATTCCAGTTTCGTAAAAACGATTCCTGACTCAGGTTACATGTTTGATGTGCAGGTGGAAAATGCAGGCGGACGCAAATATGTGCGCAATTTAAGGTTGAAGCCCTACAAAGAAATGGCATACGTTCCGTCTATTTACGATCCAGTGACAGGCGTTGCGTTAAATTCATATGTATGGCCATCTCATACACTGAACCTGTACGGTGAACGCGAACCTATTTCCGGCGGATCCATTCATATATTTTTTCGAAAAGATGAAGATAATAAGAGTGCAGGAAATACGCTTGCTTTCAGTTTTGTCGATTCTTTGAATAACCCGATAGATCCAATGTTGTTTAATAACACGGACTGGGATAACCTAATTCATGGTTTCGAACGTAAGCTGGTAGATAATAAAATGGTTTATCAGGTGGCATATCCTATGCCGCTGATTCGTAAGACGACTCGTTACACCACTCAAGATGGACAACTGGCGAGGGTTGCTTTTCGTTATACGCGGATAGGCTTCAATGGGATCCGGCAATTATCCGAGATCGGGTTACAATTTGCGATCTACGAAGAAGGTCACTGGGAGATACAGGTACGTTTTCGGGGAGAGACACCAAAATTCGCAGACGAAAAGTAGAAACCAATTAAAGATAGAAAATTATGAATAGATTATATATCGCTTTTACGATCCTGTTTTCGGTTGTTGTGCATGTCCTTTTTGCGCAAGAAAATATTTCGGGAGTGGTGCGGGACAAAAATGGACCGGTACCGAGCGTCACGGTATTCTTGGCTTCGTCTAATAAGCCTATTACTGCCACGGATGCTAATGGAGCCTTTCAGGTATCGGTTCCCCCAAAATCTGTTTTGCTTTTTAAAGGAATTGGATACGATGATTATCGATTGACCATTCAGACGGGCAAACAGACATACAATATACGTCTAACTGAATCAGATCAAATGCTGGAAGAAGCTGTTGTAGTAGGTTATCAGGCCCGGAAGAAAGAGAGTTTGACCGGTTCTGCAGTAGTTATTAGCGGAAAGGACATACAAGATGTGCCTGCCGCAAGTTTTACAGATCTTTTACAAGGTAAAGTAGCTGGTCTTAACATTCAATTGAATAATGGAACCCCCGGTATGCGAGGCTCTATGGCCATCCGTGGTGTATCAAATGTGAACGTCACCGGCTCTGGAGATAATGCATTTTTGACCCCGACCTCACCGCTCTTCGTCATCGATGGGGTGCCCATTGACGAGAATACCGGATACGAATATGGTTTCCAATCTTCGGCACCAGGAATTAGTCCTATTTCTTTAATACCGCCCGAAGACATTCAGGATATAGTCGTACTTAAAGATGCGCAGGCGACAGCTTTATATGGATCACGAGGAGCTTATGGTGTGATTTTGGTCACTACCAAAAGGGGCAACTCTACTGTGCCTATTGTGCAGTACACTTCGCAGATGTTCTATAATACCGTGCCGCGATTAAGGGATGTGGTAGGAGGCGTATCAGAGCGACGTTTGCGTATCATGCAAATTTTACAGTACGACTCTACCTACGTGGCAGCTATGAAACGTATAAATGATACCCCATTTCTGTCCGATAGTTTGAACGCCTATTACAATAATTCAACGGATTGGCAAGGACTATTCTATAGAAATACAGTAAATCATTCTCAGAATATCAACGTGTCAGGCGGTAATCAAAGTTTCAATTATAAATTGAATGGCGGTTTTTATCAAGAGAAAGGAATTATACAGAATACAGGGTTCAATCGATACACATTACAAATGAATATGCAGTATAGGCCCAGCCAGAAATTTATGCTATCGGCCTATATCAATTCAAGTTTAGGAAAAAATAGTACAGGTAGTGGAAATGCATTCAACCAATCGGGCGTTGGTCAAGCGGCGAATACTTCATCACTTTTACCAGCCCCTTCCTTTTCTTCGGCTAGCAATGCTGCTCTAGCCGCTTTGACTGTTGACGATGACAATAAAACGGCGAACTTGGTTAATCAGGTGGAGTTGCAATATCAACCTATAACTGGCCTAACAGCTACCACGACGTTAAATTACACGTACAATTTCGCGACAAAAGATCGTTTTCTACCTGGCGCGTTGAACGCGAACAGTTCGGAAATATTCTCCTACAATGATCGACGGAACAAGCTCTACAACCGGACAATGCTCTCGTTTACCAAAACGTTTGCCGAAAAGCATACGATCTTGGCTTATGGATTCACGGAAGTAGAATTCAATAATTTCCGAGCAGAATCTATGCGATTGAGAGGAACGCCTAACGATCAGATTACGGCGGGCCTCGGCTACAACACACGAGATACGCGTGGCGGTACGCTTGATAACATAGCTCAAAGTCGCTTATTGAGCTATTCCGGAGCGTTCAACTATAACTTTGACTCACGGTATATCGGCGAATTTACCTACCGTATTGACGGGTCGTCCGCGACTGGAAACATCAATCCCTGGTCCTATAATCCTTCAGTTGGCTTACGTTGGAATTTTAAAGAAGAGTCTTTTATGCAAGATATTGACTGGTTGACCTATGGCTGGTTGAGAGGAAGCTGGGGTAAAAATATATCACCCGGAGCGGGGATTTACGATGTGTACGGTCGTTATACAAGTGGTGGGAGTTATAACAACAGGCCGGGAACAGAACTTGACCTAAAAACGGTTCCTAATATTAGCCTTTTGCCAGTCAAGACCACACAATGGAGTGGAGCGATTGAATTAGGTTTCTTTGACAGTCAACTCACCATGATTTATGAGAACTATTATAAGCAAACTGATCAGCAGCTACGAACGAAAAAAATAGCAAATCACAATGCTTTCGGTGAGGTAATGACTAATGAAACGGCTATGGTTAATATGGGACATGAGATGATCCTAAATTACCGGCCGAAATTCCAAAACAAAGATTGGGACTTCAGCTTTAGTGCGAATGGAGCCATTAATAAAGACTACGTGACTGCCCTTCCGGATGGAGTCCGCCAGTTTATAGAGGAAGATCCAAATGTTACCAATTTGGCTACGTTATTTCGTCTAGGACTTAATTCTCGTACCAATGTACTCTTACATTACCGAGGCGTGTACAAGACAGACGACGATGTACCGGTCAATCCGGTGACAGGGCTACGCTATAGGTCTGGTAAGGCTATCACTGACGAAGCTTTTTTCCGTGCCGGAGATCCAATCTGGACGGATATCAACGGAGATTATATTTTAGATGAGAACGATTTTGTTTTTGTCGGGAATTCGCTTCCCATTTTTACTGGGGGTGTTAACTCTTTTATCCGCTATAAAGAATGGTCATTGAATACACAATTCGTCTTAAATATTAAACGAGATATAATGAACAACGCACTGGCCGATCGTTTTAGAAACTATGCTGATCCGGACAATGCTAAAGGAAATGCAGACGGAAAAAACCCTGGAGCATTGGTCCCTTTGGATGAATATGATGTCTGGCGTATGGTAGGGGACGACGCATATTACCCGAATCCCTTTGATTTTACACGAATTCGTGGTGCTTTCAATCCATACCGGTATGACCAAACGCTGTTTATGGAAGACGGAACATATGTTAAATTCCAAACGGCCACGCTCGCTTATAATTTTGATCGGGATCGATTTATCAAACGGTTAGGTATTTCTTCGTTACGGGTATATCTTACAGCCAATAATATCATCACATTTTCCCGTTATTCAGGGCCTGATCCCGAACTGGTTACCAGTATGGGTAGAGATTCATCAAATGGGTATCCCAACAGACGGAGCTATACGGTGGGTTTAAATGTTCAATTTTAATGAAAGGAGAAATGGAAAGTATGAAAAGTTACATTGTAAGAAAGGTGATCAATAGCTGTTTGCTTGCGCTTGTTTTCTGTTGTGCATCTTGCGGCAAAGATTTTCTGAACCTGAAACCTATTGAGGACTTATCGGGGAACAACTACTGGAAGCGGGAAGCGGACGTAGAACAAAATCTGACAAGCATATACAACACATTCCGCGAAGCCACCATGCGGCAAATATTTTTTCCAGCCACGGGCGATATGCGTTGCGCACCTATAAACCGTACCTCGGCAACTAGTGGGGCTGGTCGGGATTACATATCTTTTGTACAAAACAATAATCTCAACGCAGCGATCAATGGTGATTTTTCTTATTTCGGATTTGTACAACTAACGAAATGGGACCGCTTTTTTAAAATGGTACAGACCGCAAATATTCTTTGTTTTGAAGTGGAACGAATGGAAGCTGGAATAATTTCCGAAGAAAAGAAAAAAGCCTATATCGCTGAGGCAGTTTTTCTAAGGAATCTAGCTTATTTCTTTATGGTACGACTATATGGCGACATACCTTACTATACCGAAGCATACCATAGTAGTCCCTTGCCTAGGACGGACATGATTACCGTTCTTAAAAATGGCGTGACTGATTTGGAAGAGCACTATAAAAACCTTCCTTGGACATATGATGATCCATCTGTTATTGCTGTGCGTGCCATGCGCGGATCGGCAATTACACTCTTAATGCATATGAACATGTGGTTGGCTGGTTTCACCACCGAAGACAAGCAACCCTATTATGAAAAAGTCGCGCTGCTTGGTAAAGAAATCATGGAAGAGAACAACAATGCGTATGAGCTATTACCCTTAGAACGTACGAAAGAAATCTTCAAGGGACGTACGAAAGAGGGGTTATTCGAAATCGTTCAGAATCTGAATTTTGGAGAAACATTTCATCTTTCCGCGCCATTTTCGGATTATGTATTGCGTTATCCGAACAAGGTGACTACGAGGTCTTATCTATATTATGATACCAAATTTATGGAAACTTTATATCCCCGTGGGGAACAAGATAAACGAAAGACCGTGTGGTTTGACGAATATATATACAATACAGACGGCATGATGCAAATGCTGAAATTTGTCAACGTCTTTATGGAAGAAGGCGAGGATTTCAATCCTGACGACAATCAGATTGTGTTTCGTTATGTCGATCCGATCTTGTTACGCGCGGAGGCTTTAGCCGAATTGGGGCGTGATGCTGAAGCTCGGGCGGTGGTCAACGTTGTTAGAAATAGAGCCGGTGCTTTGCCTGCTGTAACAGAGGGAGGAGACGAACTAAAAGACTTCATTTGGTGGGAACGTGTTCGGGAACTGATGGGAGAGGGGCATTTTTTCTATGATCTTGTGCGTACAAAAAAGGTCGTTAACTCCGATTATACATCCAGACCAATGAACGTTGTCGCTTTCAATTCGCGTGGTTGGACCTGGCCGATTCATCGGGACGCATTGACCAATAATCCGTACATGACGTTGAATAACTATTGGAATTAACCTTGATTTTATGAAAAATTATCTCAATTATATCGCTGCATTAGCATTTTTTCTCATGCTTCTAGCCTCATGTAAAAAGGAGTATTATCAAGATGGCGGAACCCACAACCCGAATTTTGACGGGACGGCGATGGATTTCTTAGAATCCAGAAAAGATCTGTTTGACACATTGACACAGATTGTGAAACTTGCCGGTTTTGAAAATGTACTTCGAAACGAAGAAATAACTTTTTTTGCAGCTCCAGACCCAGCGATCGGAAAAACGTTAAGGGGATTAAACCGATTTCTATATCTTTCAGGACAGGACACGGTCAAGGAACTGGATCAGATAGATCCCGTTGTTTGGCGCTTTTTCGTAAGCAAATACATCTTGAAAGGCAAGTCGGTGTTGAAAGACTTTCCGCAGCTAGACACAACGAATATGCAGGCTTTTCCAGGACAAGGCTACTACACGTATGACAACGAGCCTATGCACATCGGCGTGATTTTTAATGATATTAAGACGAAAAATGCGGATGGCGTGGAGCAGATCGTAAAGTATGCTGGATATCGACAATTGTATTTCAGTGATTTTGGCGGTTTTTCAATTAGCGGATTGACCGTAGGCCCAGTAGCAACATCTGATATACAACCAACGAATGGTGTTGTGCATGTATTGCAGTACAGTAAGCACAATTTTGGTTTTAATTCCGAAGATTTTATCCTCAGAGCGTACAACCGCGGCATCAAACCTCCTAAAAACTAAATTATGAAAAGAGCTTTATATTCTATATCCACTTTTTGTATTGGGTTACTGATTCTGTCTCTACCGTTTGCTTCTTGTAATAAGGAGGTTCTACTAGGTGACGATCCATACGGCGGAGGCCGTGAGCCTTTTGGAATCGCATTTACAAAAAATTACGCTTATCCGGAGCGCGCAGAACCTGGTAGTTCTGTTACTTTCTATGTTAAAGGATTGAAGGCGTATGAAGGAAAGTTCGAGTTTTCTATTAGCGAAACTCCGGTCGAGATTATCGCAACGACTGATTCGACGATCGAGGTTCTGCTTCCGGAACAAATAAGTTCTGGCGGAGCTGTAATTAAAATGGAGAATCAGTTTTTTGCCGGTCCCACGATCTATGTGGAGGGAAATGTGTCGGTCGATGAAAACTTTGACATCGTTAATGGGTTCAACGGACCCGTGTTTGATATGCTTTCGCAATCGGGAGGGAACGTGGTCATCGGACCGTTTACCGATTTTGAAAATGAGGCGAGCGGAACAGTGTATCGGAATGGTATCCATTTCGTCAACAGTTTAGGAAAATCCGACAATACGTTCAATTTTCAACGTGGGATTACGGGAATCGCAAATAGTATCGCAAAACAAGGCGATAAATACTACATTGCTGGATCCATTAATGAATATAATCGACGAGAGGTTTCTAATATTGTCAAGCTGAATGCAAATGGAATGCTTGATTCTACGACAGTGGATGTGTTGAATGCTAGTCCTGAACGTCCCGAAAACGGGATCGACACGGTTGCTTCTTTCAATGGCGGAACATTGGGGGGTATTGGAGGAGGAACATTTCAATCCGGTACTGTCAATCGAATTTTTCCAGTTTCGGGAAATCGTTTGATTGCAGTCGGAACATTCTTTTTTCATAAGCGTATTGATTATCGTTTTTCTACCCGTGAGTCTAGGCGGGAGATCCGCACACCAGTACGAAATGTGATGCGGCTTAAGGAGGACGGCGGTTTGGATTCTAATTACATGATCAATAATGCAGGGGCAAACGGTAGTATCATGGATGCGGTGATACAAGAGGACGAAAAGCTGATCTTGGCAGGTGTTTTTACTTCCTTTAATGGAAAAGCTGCAAACAGGATAGTGCGTCTAAACGCCGACGGAAGTCGTGATGAAAGTTTCGCTGTAGGAACCGGTCCCAATGGGGATATCTCTTCAATCCAGTATAATCAGCACCTAGGAAAAATTGTGGTTACAGGCATGTTTACCAGTTTTAACGGTATACCAGCAAATGGTATTGTCGTTATGGACCGAAACGGTAATATTGATCCGACCTTTAAGTTACGTGAAGTGGGGGAAGGGAACATTTGGTTTGCTCATATGTTGAACAGCGGAAAGATTTTGGTATCCCATAGTTGGAACTTGTATGATGGAGTACGACGATCTAATCTCTTGATTCTAGAGCCCGATGGTCGAGCCGAACAGAAATATAACAATATGGGATTATTTGTTGGTCGGGTGGAGAAAGTATTGGAGACTACGTCCTCATTAGGGAATCCTGCGATATTATTGGGCGGATCGATCTTTCGGGCGGAAGGTGTTAATGTGGGGAATATTGTTAAGTTAGAAATCAAAGATTAACCTGCTATGATAAAATGTAATATATTAAAATTGTTTGGATTTCAGGTGAGAGGTTTTTCACTGCTTTTGGTTTGTCTTTCTTCACTTGTTTCGTGTAATGATGATATGCCAAACTTACTAAAAGAATACTCCACAGATATACCAAGAGATATTGGCAAGTCAAAAGTTCTTTTCGTTACGATTGACGGATTGCGAGGTAAAGCTGTACAAGATTTAGAACCTAGCAATTTTCGTAAATTGAAGCGCAAGTCGCTCTATACATTCGGTGGACTGGCAGACACGGCTGTCGTGCGTATGACGAACGAATCTGGCTGGGCAAACCTACTAACGGGTGTTGAGCCAGGAAAACACAGAGTGGTCTCTTCTTCGTTTGATAACGCTGATTTCGGACGTTTCCCCAGTTTGTTTACCAGGTTGAAAAATGCTTCAGCACCATTCAAGTCAGCTGCATTTACGTCCTCAGCTATTCTTTTGGACCAACTTGCTAAAGACGCGTCCGTACGTGTCACTTCATCAGGGGATGATTCTAAAACACTCACAAGTGCGCTAGCTGAGATAAAAGGAGGAGATTCAGATTTGATATTCGTACAGTTCGCTGACGTAGAAAAAGCTGGTGTCGAAAATTCTTATTCGAGTGAGGATGTAGAATATGCTGATGCTGTCAGGGCGGCTGACACCAAAGTTGGCCAATTAGTGGATGCTTTAGAAGATCGCGAACACTATCAATCAGAAAACTGGCTAGTAATCGTGACATCCAACAAAGGAGGATACATCGAAAGTGAAGAAGTAGACAACACGGTGTATGGCGATAATACACGCAATACATTTACCCTGATGTATTCCGCTAAATTTGCTGAACGTGTACTGGCCCGTCCTAATTCTTCGCAGATTCCATTTATTGGAAATGCTGTTCGTTACACATCGGGCTCTCCTGCCGTAAATGCCATTTTAGACCAGGCCGATAATTTTAATTTTGGAACGGACAAGGATTTTACTATTAACTTGTTTCTAAAAACAACGAATGCTGGTGGGGCTTGGAATTATCCGATTTTTTTGTCGAAACGGGTTGCTGGTTTTTCAGGCGCCGGATGGAACTTTTTTGGAGAAAACCGAGGAGGGAACACTGCGTGGGGATTCAACTCCAGTATTGGTGGTCAGGTGTTTGGAACCGCCATTAATGATGGGAATTGGCACGCTCTGACAATTGTTGTCAAGCGAACGGGATCTGCTGACTCCATTAAGGCGTTTACAGATGGGGTGCTTAATCAAGGAACAACAGCAAACGGAAATAACCTGAACAACACATCTCCTTTGGCCATTGGGCGTTGGAATGGAAATAACAACGATCAGGCCGACTGGATGATCGCCAATTTGCAAATATATGGTACGGCATTTAGTGACCAAGAAGTAAAAGAGTTTGCGGGAATCACTCAAATAACAAGTGCACACGCCAAATATGCGTCTTTATTAGGTTATTGGCCAGGCTATGATGACGTTGGGACGGGGCGATTGACAGAAGCGACAGGTAAGGCAGAAAATATGCGATTAACTGGTCCATACAGTTGGATAAGCTTCTCGGAGGTAGTCAGCTTCTTCAGGCCACCGATCTCTTATGCGTATTATCGATCCGTTCCGAATTCAGTAGACCTCCCATTTATGATCTATAAGTGGATGGGAATTAATTCACCGGCAAACTGGCAATTGGATGGTCGAAGTTGGACACCTACATTTATTGATATCCGTGAATAATAGCTAAGCAATACACATGAAAAGAAAATATATAAACGGTTTGTTCGCATTGCTTGCGATTCTGACAATGAACGCTTGCGGCAAGTATGGATATGATTTCGTTGATGGCTATCAGACTGGAGACTCGACGGCATCTCCGATAGAGACAGATACTACGATGTTTGTAGCTGACAAGAGTTTGTATCCGAAAGCTCGGATCTTCCCCGGCTTAGTTGGCGACAATGTGATGCGGATTAAGGATACGACTATTCGCATGGATCTAAACTTCGAGTATGCAAGTGCCCAAGAGCGTATGGTCAGCGTTGTTCCGCCACCTATTTTTAGTACGGGGCTATATGCTCCAGCCGGTGAATTGATCCGGGTGGTCGTGCCCCAAGGAGTTATTGGTTTAACCATACAAATCGGTGTCCATATGGATAACCTTTCTGGAAAAGTACCGTTAAGACGAGATCCAATTATCTACTCCGTAAAGGAATTATTTCCGGGAGTCAACTACATACGAAATCTATATGGAGGTACCGTCTGGATCAGGCCTAATATTTCCAGAGATACACCTGTAGATTTAAAGATTGCAGGAGCTGTTCGTTCGTCAGATTTTATACATGACGTAACGGATGCGGCGAAATGGCGTGCAGATGTTTTAAAAAATGAGGTGCCTTGGTTAGAACTCCGATCTAAGCGCGTGACCTTTAGCGTACCGCGCAATGCAATAGTCGCGCTCATTCAGGAAGGTAAATTGCTTGATATCAACGACGTGTTGAAGGAATGGAATATCATTTATGAAAAGGATTATTATGATTGGATGGGATTGACGCCAAATGCTATTTTGCTTAAAAATAAATATCCTGACCTACCTGAACGCGGCGTGCTGGATATACAGCCATCTGTAGGCTATGGACATTCTGGTAATCCTTGGGTAGCTACAAATGATCGGGGCTGGTTAAATGAATGGGTGGATTTGAGCACGATGCGTTCCGGGCAGAATTGGGGAACATATCATGAAATTGGACATAATTACCAACAGGGTGGCACCTGGAGCTGGTCAGGTCTAGGCGAAACTACAAATAATTTGTTTGTATTTCATGGCTTGCACCGAAATGGTATTCACAAGGTAGGGGGAGCGCACCCGGCATTACCTACTGCTTTTCCTAAGGCGCTAACATATGCGCAGAAATCTGGTTCTAAAAATATAATCACGGATACCGATGCAAATGGTGATGATGCTCCGTTCTTCAAGTTAGTGCCATTTTTGCAGATCTATAATCGTGTTGTTGGAAAGAATGGAGAAGACGGTTGGGCCTTTATGCCCTATTTGTATAATAAGGCGCGGAACGTGGAGTTTAACTTTGCAGTTGACGAAGCAAAGCGCGATTTCTTTTATCGGACGCTTTGTGAGTTCTCAGGGCGTGACTATCAACGATTCTTTAGAGCCTGGGGCATTGGGATAAGTTCGTTTGCCAGAAAAGAAATGGCTATCAAATATCCTTCGATGGAAAGAGAAATATGGACCTATAACCCTTTGACCGACGAAGGTGGGGTAAATGCGTTGTCTCCTAAAATAGACTTGTTTAATACTGAATGGGCTGTTATTGCAAAGAGTACTGAGGAACCGACAGGTGAGGGCGCCAATAATGGACAAGCCATTCGAATAATCGACGGTAATACAGGAACTTTCTGGCATAGTGAATGGGCAGCAAAAACCGCTTCCTTGCCGCATAGTTTAACGTTTGATCTCAAGGCAAATGAGGTTGTTAAAGGATTTTATTTAGTTCCCCGGACCAATAGCTCTGGTCAGCGGCCAAGGGATGTCGAAGTCCAGATTAGCAAAGATAATATGAGCTACCAAACGCTCACGGATGCAGATCTAGAAGAGGGCTATACGTTTCAGATGGTGAATAATGCTGATCGGAAGGAGTTTAGATTGAAAAACAGCATAGAGATTCGTTATATCAAAATCTATTTCAGAAATACAAACCATAGCGGAAATTCTAATCATGCTATATCGGAATTTGGAGCATTTTATGATGTGGATTAGTAGACTAAAATTATGAATATGAATATATTAAATAAGGTAATAGGCTGCTTGCTTTTCGGTGTCGTGCTGACGGCAACTTCCTGCACGAAGTATGCGGATCCTGCTCCTACGTTCGAAGAATATGAACAGCCCGAGGATACAACGCTCGTTGACCGTAAAGTATTAATTATCTCCATAGACGGTTTAGTTGGCGCTGAACTGAAGAAAGAGGTTCCTCCGACGATCGCGTCGTTATTGGAAAATAGTAAATTTTCTTTTGAATCGATAGCTGATGAAAATACTTCAGATCCAGCTAGTTGGGCGAGTATGATGACGGGTGTAAGTTCAAATAGACACCATATCACATCGGAGTCCTATATCCCCGATCCCGATCCAAATGACCCCCATGGTACGGAAGAATTTTTTCCGTCGGTTTTCTATCGAGTAACCGAGCAAAATCCTCGGCTAAACACAATAGCGATTACCCAGAATGTTGGCTTAGCAAATGTACTGCTGATGGACGCCAGTGAATCGATTATAGCGGAAAGTGACGAGACCGCGAAGGGGAGTGCTGTAGCTCGGTTAAAGAGTACAGATCCAGATCTTATGTTGTTGCAGTTTACATCTGTTTTAGAGGCGGGAAAAAGTGGTGGTTTTTCAATAGAAAACCCAACTTATAAAGCTGCTATATCGGATGTGGACGGGTATATCAGTGAGGTTTTAGGTGCACTGAAGGAGAGGCCCACATATGCAAAAGAAGAATGGTTGCTTATTGTAACATCTAACCACGGAGGGTTAGAGAACGGATATGGGGGAGCAAGTTTTCAAGAGCGCAATACTTTCACACTGTACCATTACCCCTCCTTTTCTAAACAGGAGCTGATCGCGGACATCTTTGTCGCACCTCGCTTCTATGGTTACGATGTAAATAATGCTAGTGCGGAGAATGTGATGCGAGGAAGAAACACGTCGGTGCCGTCGGAAGAAACGAATTATAATATTGCTCGTACTGGCGAATTAACGGTTGAAGCAAAGATAAAGGTAAACAAAAATGCTTCGGGGAATTACTCCTATAGCTGGCCTCCATTTCTGAGTAAGGTGGCAGCGCGTAGCGGGACGACAGCGGGATGGTCATTTTTCCGATCCGGCAATAATGTAAATTTCTTCGTAGCAGATGGTAACGTAAAAATTGAAATCGGTGGAGGTCCATTGGGTGTGGATGAAATATGGTCGCATTTTACCGGAGTTTTTGCAAGAGTAAATGGGGTTCCGACGGCAAAGTTTTACGTTAACGGGACGTTGGTGGCTACGGGAACAGAGCCCACTCTTAATATCGGTGCTGTGAGTTCAACGAGTCCGTTGACTTTTGGTTTTCAACAAGAGGTATTCTCATCGGCCTATCTGGATTTTTATATGGCGGATGTACATATTTGGAACGTTGCTTTAAGTGATCAAGAGGTGCTGGAAAATTCCAGACGTATCGGCGTAGCAGAAGATCATCCCAGAAGGGCTAATCTAGTGGGATATTGGACATTGGACGATGGGGGTGCCGTTTTCAAAAACAAGGTGATCGGAATGCCTGATATTCCGGTCTGGGGAAAAGCGAATTATAACGTCTTCGGAAATAACCTACCTTATGTGGATCCAGAGAAATCCATCTTGTTGAAAAGTCAGGATATTATGCCTCAGGCGCTCTATTGGCTCAATATCACTATTCGCGACAACTGGGGATTAGAAGGACAGAGTTTTCTGAAGAATTTCGAACTGGAGTTTTTAAAATAAAGCAATGATGATGAAGTTTTATAAAGGCGTGCTTATTCTTGCACTTGCTAGTGGAATGCTTACCGGGTGCGAGAAAAATCTGCTTGTCTTTCCTCCGCAGATACAAGAGCAAGTAGAAGAACAGGATATTGTTATCGCGGGCCCTTCAAACGTGGTTTTGTCGGGCACCTATGATCTGAAATTTAAAATTGAGTGGCGAGGCGTGAGTGATCGTGTGGAAAAAGCAATTATCACTTATAATGAAGGGGGTGAAGACAAGCGTATAGAAGTCACCGATTTTTCCAAGGATCATTTTATACAAGGGGAAAAGATTGATCAATATTTATTCTCTTTGCAATACGTCGGTAAAGACGGAACCTTATCAAAGGTTGTGCAACGGACGGCGACCAACAAAATTTATCTGGTCGATTATCTGATTGATCATTTCGAACTCTCGAAGACCTATAATAAGCTACAGGTAGTTTGGGATAATGATGCCCACTCGCTGATTAACGCCGATGTGTCTTATGTATATAATGGTAAAGAATATATGTTGCGGGTGGACGGCTCAACCAAGTTAAGAGATACCTTGCAAACTATAGGTCTAACGGCAGGTCAGATCAATTTTCAAGTTAAATTTTCCGACGCGGCAGGGCGATCGGCGGAAAAAGATACAGTGTTTCAATTGATAGACCATAAATATGTCACGGCGCAGGATAAAGAAAACTGGATTATAACTGCTTCCAATCAGCACAGTGCTGCTTTGGGAGCAGATAAGCTTATTGATGGGATAACGGATTCCGACAATCATTGGCATACCGATTGGTATCCAGATCCTGCAAAACCGGAGACTGTTTTTCCTCATGAGGTAGAGATAACGTTGGCAGAAATGATGGCCCTTGACGGTTTTACCCTGTATAACCGAACCGGGGGATCTAGTGATGGCGTGAAAACCTTTGATGTGTATGTTCGGGAAAAATTTGAGGATGAGTACGAAAAAGTAGCATCCGATCTGATACAGGTTACAGAACGAGGACAAAATAAAAATTTTTCCATTGAACCGACTAAACCAATCAAAATGGTCAAGTTCGTGTTTAAAGATGCGTGGCCTCGTAACGGGGAAGCGGGACAGTACGCACATCTCGCCGAAATTGATTTAAAAGGTATAGTGGAGTAAAAATTATAAACCTGCTCGGCTGTGAAATGAGCCATCTTTAGTGTCGGTCAGAGAACAGGAAAAGAATAAAGGGCCGGGAAGGTAACATTATAGACAATCAAAGCCGGATATCCGTCCGGCTTTGTTTTTACCTATTTTAGCGGAGTTAAAGAGAAAGTATCTCAACAATCCGTGTGAGGTTCTCATTGATCTTATCAATATGTTTAATTGCTTTTCCAAATGGAGTAAACTGGACCTGTCCGCAAATTAATCCGGCCATTTCGCCCCGACGGCCTTCGAGCAGTGCTTCTACGGACGCGACACCTAGACGGCTTGCTAATACCCGATCCATACAGGTCGGTTTGCCGCCACGTTGAATATGCCCTAGGATAGATACACGAACATCGTAATGAGGAAAGTTCTCCTGGATCTTCTCAGCTACCACGAGCCCGCCTTCTTTGTCACCCTCCGCCACGATAATTATGCGTGAGGATTTATTTTTCCGCGTCTTATCAAGCCGTTTCATGATGGCATCATAGTCGACTTCCAATTCGGGAATGAGGACGGCTTCAGCTCCCGTGCTGATACCGGAGCGGAGGGCGATCAAACCAGAATCCCGTCCCATTACTTCCACGACAAATAGTCTGTCGTGTGATTCCGCTGTATCACGGATTTTATCCACCGCGTCAACCACCGTATTGATGGCCGTATCGTATCCGATTGTAAAGTCGGTTCCAGCTAAGTCATTATCGATTGTTCCTGGAATGCCGATGACTGGAATGTCAAATTCTTCAATAAATTTCGAAGCTCCGGTAAAAGTCCCATCTCCTCCAATAGCTACCAGGGCGTCAATACCTAGTTTTTGTACATTTTCGAAGGCTTGTTTACGCCCTTCAAGAGTTCTAAATTCGTCGCTTCTTGCTGTTTTTAGTACGGTTCCACCACGTTGAATGATATTAGCAACCGATTTGGCATCCATGGGGATGATATCCCCATGAACAAGACCGTCGTAGCCTCTGCGTACACCAAACACGTTAAGCCCATTGTAGATGCCTGCACGAACAACAGCACGGATAGCTGCGTTCATTCCTGGAGCATCACCACCGGATGTTAGAACCGCAATGTTTTTTATCGTTTTCATGTTATAGATTGATTATGTCTTATCTTTTTTTATACAAATCGATACCCTGTTGCAGGTAAGCTGCATAGCTGTTTACATCATAGTTGGCTCCGCTCGGAGGGAGCAAGACCTTGCCATTCTCATCCACGATGACATATAGCGGCTGTGAATTGCTGTTAAATGTCGCCGCCTGGAAATCACTGTTCTTCTTGCCGATCGTATTGATCTTCTTGCCCGAATAGGTGGAGGTATACTGTTCGGCGGGCGCCAGTTCTGTGCGGTCATCGACAAATAGCTCCACCATCACGAATTCGTTCCTGAGCAGGGCGACCACTTTGGGGTCGGTCCACACGTTGGCTTCCATCTTGCGGCAGTTCACACAGTTCCACCCCGTAAAATCGATGAGTACCGGCTTGCCGACTTGCTTAGCTGCGGCAAGCCCCTCTTCATAGTCATAATACGGCTCGAACCCTTTCGGTGTGCCGCGTTCGTGGAAGATCTCATAATATTTCCTGTCCTTCGTACCGCTAGGAGCGGGGGCTGCAGCAAAACCGACCGTGGAAAGGTCGAAGTCCTGCGTGGCCGACGGCGGCAGGAAGGCCGATATGGATTTCAGGGGCGCCCCCCACATACCGGGGACCATATAGACCACGAAGGCGAACACGACGATGGCAAACACCG